>NZ_KL370769.1:256284-1205321 GCF_000701305.1 Bacillus sp. UNC125MFCrub1.1 | reverse complement strand
TGGCTCGGTAGCTCAGTTGGTAGAGCAACGGACTGAAAATCCGTGTGTCGGCGGTTCGATTCCGTCCCGAGCCACCACTATTTGCCGGTGTAGCTCAATTGGTAGAGCAACTGACTTGTAATCAGTAGGTTGGGGGTTCAAGTCCTCTTGCCGGCACTGTTTTTCAAATGTGGAGGGGTAGCGAAGTGGCTAAACGCGGCGGACTGTAAATCCGCTCCCTCCGGGTTCGGCGGTTCGAATCCGCCCCCCTCCACCATTTTTATTTTCATAGGGGCATAGTTTAACGGTAGAACAGAGGTCTCCAAAACCTCCGGTGTGGGTTCGATTCCTACTGCCCCTGCCAATTATATGATTCATAACATTTATGGCGGTTGTGGCGAAGTGGTTAACGCACCAGATTGTGGCTCTGGCACTCGTGGGTTCGATTCCCATCAATCGCCCCATTTTATTATTGGGCTATAGCCAAGCGGTAAGGCAACGGACTTTGACTCCGTCATGCGTTGGTTCGAATCCAGCTAGCCCAGTTGATATGCGGAAGTAGTTCAGTGGTAGAACACCACCTTGCCAAGGTGGGGGTCGCGGGTTCGAATCCCGTCTTCCGCTCCAATTATGGCGGCATAGCCAAGTGGTAAGGCAGAGGTCTGCAAAACCTTTATCCCCGGTTCAAATCCGGGTGTCGCCTTTTTTGAAAAGACTGCCGGGGTGGTGGAATTGGCAGACACACAGGACTTAAAATCCTGCGGTAGGTGACTACCGTGCCGGTTCAAGTCCGGCCCTCGGCACCATTTTTTATTTATTATAAGTTGCGCTCTTTAATGATCATGCCGGTGTGGCGGAATTGGCAGACGCGCACGACTCAAAATCGTGTTCCTCACGGAGTGCCGGTTCGACCCCGGCCACCGGTATCTAGTTTTAGATATTCTTTATTATCATCAATTACAGAAGAATTAAAGAATATTAACGTTTAAAACGTCTTTCTACAAATTGTAGGAGGGCTTTTTTTATTTGTTGTTTACCTGATTTTTCACACGAAAAAATTACTTCAAATTGTGTTCAAAGGAGATTAACTTTTACTTTATTGATGGTTACCTTATGATTAAACTAAAGGGGCAGGACAATTGAAGATGGATTGGATCAATTGTACATAGGAGGTGTTGTAATGATTACGGTTAAAAATGCTGAAAGTTATCTTAAAGATAGCATCGGTGAAGATACCGATGAGATAAATAAGGTTTGGGAAACATTTAAGGCTTTTTCAAAGGAGACCGTTGAGGGCGAAGAAGATAAAGAAATTTTATTTCAGTGTGGTGTCTATGATTTTACAGGAGAGGAACTATTTCATCTTGATTTTGTACGTCAGTTTACAATTTATGAAGAAGATGATTATTCTCACATGGAACAACTGCACTGTGAATTTTTATTTAAACCAACAAGCGAGTTAAAAAAGTTAAAGGTAGTAGAAGAATGGTCAATGGATTATGACGATATAGATCATTTTTTTCATCATATTGAAAGTATTCATGAGTTTAAAATTCCTTTGACTTTAAAGCCGATAAAATTAGCAATATATCAAGAAGAACTTTAATTCTTATTTCATTAACAGGTGCTTTACTTTAAGAGGGTATACCTTGCCTTTTTGGAATCATTTATCACGGAGTGTCGGTTCGACTCCGGCCACCGGTATCTATTAAAAGTTTGGTTTTTACCGTGAACCCAACGTTTCACCCTCGTGGTGAAACGTTATTTTGTGGTTTAAATGAGTTATTTAGATGAAAATAGAATCCTATTAGAACAGAATGAGCATGTACTACTTTTAACAGAATAAACTTTAGATGATTTGCAACATTTGGTACGATACATTTAACCATATAAGGAAACAGAATGGATTGGCGCATTCACATAAAACAGTGAATTACCTTTGTGTAACTAAATGAATATTTGTGGGTACATACACATCTTTAGCTTGCATCATCATTGTGACCCAGTTTGGGGGAGAATTTATGAAAAAACAAAATGATCATGAAGAGTTATTGACAGGTGGAAATGTCTCCAACGTATATCGTTCAGGAGATACGGTTCGCAGAGAGGTAAAGTCAGACAATATGAATATACAAAAGCTGCTAAAGCATTTAGAAAAAAAGAATTTCTCCTATGCTCCAACGTTTTTGGGGGTTGATGAAAAAGGTAGAGAGATCTTGTCCTTCATTGAAGGTGAGGCCGGTCATGATCCCTTAAAAGAATACATGTACTCTCACAATGCTTTAAAAGAAATAGCGAAAATGCTTAGACTGTACCATGATGCTGTTTGTGATTTTCCCATTTCAGACGATTGGGAACGAATGGACAATACGCCTAACAACATAGAGGTTGTGTGCCATAATGATTTTGCGATGTACAATATTATTTTCAAAAATAAAAAGCCAGTGGGAATCATTGATTTTGATGTAGCTGCCCCTGGTCCAAGGCTTTGGGATATTGCATATACTCTCTATACATGTGTCCCTCTCAGTAGGTTTTTTCGTACTGAAACAGGGGAGGTCGTAAATTATCATACATTAGAGCATGCAGCCCATATAAAGTATAGAGTCAAACTGTTTTTTGAAGCTTATGGTGAGGAAATACCAGAAGATTATGTGGACATGGTGTTGCTGCGTTTAGAAGGTTTATGTCAATACATGAAGCGAAAAGCGAGTGAAGGGGATAGAGCCTTTCAAAAAATGATTCATGACGGGCACCTTGAACATTATCAAAAAGACATACAATTCATTCATGAACACAGAAAAGAATGGATTTGAGGATGCCAAGGGTTTTATAAAAGAAAAAGGACAACTCATCTTTTTACTAGTTTCATGTGGATGTTACAATTGGTTATAATAGTTCAATAAAATGAATGTAAAGAGGCGGAGTTGTTATCTTGCAAATGAAGACGATATTACAGACTATTATTGAAGATGAGCGATCACATGATTATCCGCTTTTTAGACAGTACTGTGTAAGGAAAGAACAGGGTCTGCGTAAAGATGCGTTAAAGGTTCTTCAGTCTTTTGTTAAAGAGATGAATAAGAACGAATTTACAGCACGGCGTTCATTTGTTGTTTGGCTGTTTGATTACATTGAACGTTTTGAGGATGGTCATCATTTGCTTGTGTATCCATTGGTACATGGGGTGATCCACCCTGTTCTTCGAGAGTGGGAAAATATTGATCCAATGGATGTGAGACCGTATCGCTGGCAAGGCTTGTTTGTGCATCAGGGGGAAGGTCTGCCCTATTTATTGAAGGCATTAGAGATGGGAGGCAGCAAAGAGCAGCGAGTGATTGTTCAAATTTGCGAAACCTATTTCTCGGCTTTGTGGTATTCGTTTCATCATATACATGAAGAACTTTATTTAAGCACCTATGAGAAAGATCATGAGCGAATTCAAGGGATTCAAGATGTCATGAAACTGATCGAAGATAAAAATGTTCAAAGCAATGTTGAAAAACTAGCAGTCTACTATAACCAGCTTTTATCGGACTGGAAGGAATTTCAGCAGACGGAGACAAGAGGCTTTGTGAAATGGTGTGCGGATCGTAAGAAGCCCTATGAGTGGGTACAGACATTTTACTATAATCAATAGTTGTTTTTCATAAGAAAAAGGCTGGGGTCAACCCTGCCTTTTTTATTTATGCCATATTCTTTCTATTTCTACATGGTCTGCTTTAAAATATTTCAGGATGTAGACATCTGGATTGCTTAGTTGTTCCCACTCCTTGAATCCAATTGCGGGATCGGCGTGTTTTAGAAGCAGGCTCATAATATTGCCATGAGTGGCGAATAAAGTATGATCTCTTCCTAATTTTATTTGTTCATAGAGTGCCTCTACAATACGATTCATCGCTTCTTGGCTCGACTCTCCGCCTTCACAGGTCATATGCAAGTCCGAAAAACTGAGCTTTAGTTTTTCATACCAATCCTTCATTGGTTGACTGCTTAACCTACGTTCAGAGAGCCGTTTGTCAATTTGTACCTTTATTTGTTTGGCATAAGCAAGGGGCTCAGCGGTTTGAATCGCTCGTTTATAAGGACTTGAGATGATCTGGTTGAGCTGAATGCCGGAAAAAAACTGTGCGAGTTCATGCGATTGTGTGATGCCTTGAGGCGTTAAAGACGCATCCTCGGATTGTCCATCTGCTTGACAGTGTCTGACGAAATAATATGTCTTCATAGGGGGTACACCTTCCTCTAAGTATAAAAAAATCATCCAATATTGGATGAGGGTTCACGAAAGTTGAGGTTCTATTTGTTCGTGTCTGCTTCTTTGTATGGATCTATCAGTTTTGAGGTTAGGTCTAAGTTGAACAAAAAATCATCTATGGTGTCTGTGCCAAAGGGAAGGGTGGAAAAGTTAATTGGGATGCTGTCTTCTTGCGTTTCTGAAGTAATCGGCTGTTTGTGCTGCTTTTTTCTCCAGTTCTTAAACAAGCGCATGTGAGGCCCCCTTTTCTAAAAAAAGATGGATTTATACATAATATACGGGGAGAGTTGTCCGAGCGTCAATTGTTTTCTTCAAAAGGATTTATTACATTTGTACGGAAAGAGCCACAGCTAAGTGCGGATCTTTCCGTGTTTTGACATGGCACGGTGTATGGCTTGTTGTACCTTTCGTTCGCATCTGATGTTGTATGGCTTCTTATGGAGTTTACTCGTCTTAAATTGACCAATTACACGCCGGACTCCTTGATCATAAATGATCAGCTCTCTGCTCGTTTGATCACTTAATAACGCTTGAAACCAGCTGTATTTTTTTAGCTGTGCTGCATTCCGTGATATATCATCTTCATCTACCTGTAAAAAAGGGATATACAGAGCAAGATTGAAGATGTCTAAAATGAATCCCATACCTCTGGCCCCCTTCATATCGTTTATTACGGTTAGAAAGGGGAAAGGTTCCATTCAATCAGTTTAAAAACAATCCCAGTGCATGAACCATTCTTTATTGTCTTTGTCGTAATAGAAATACATCGTGCCGTTATCACCAATCATGAACCGAGGTTTTTCTTCAGAGGCGATTTGCAGCATGAATTCTCCTGACATCTGGTGGGGAGGAGATTGGATGTAAGCTCCGTATCCACCGATTTTTGTGAATGAGTAGTTTGAGTAATGCTCGAAGAAATAATCTGACGCTTCTTGACTTTCATTAACCTCTGATAAGTCAACGTATGACCAAGCTTCCTCCCAGCATGGATAATCCGGTTGTTCCCCTTCGAGCCACTCTATCTGGAAAGGTTTCATTCCTTTCACGTCTTCAGGGGTCTCAGCGATTTCTAATCCTTCCATTGATGAATATTCAATGAGTTTCCAGCCATCACCGTTTTTGGCGATATCGATCGGAAGGGTTTTCTTGTTGATGAAAATTTGAATCATCTTACATTCATCAAAGCCATTCATTCCCCCTGGTACTTCGGGTAAATACATTTGTAAAATGGGAATCATAGCTCCATCTTGATCTGCCGGCCACCCTTTATTACGTTGGATGAAAAAATGACCAGCAAACCAACTGTACTTAGATGGATCAGGGCGAAACCCGCCTATTTTGGCTACAATAGGTGTTTTTCCTAGTTGATTTAATTCGTCAAAAGCTTTGATCTTCATTTATCCATCCCCCATTCTTTAGCCAGCAATGTGTGCATCTTGAAACGTTCCATTCATATTGCCAGAGACAATGATGACATGTCCCCAAAATAAACCTCCGTCATGATAGTAGGCTTCGAATTCTCCATTTGGATAAGCATGGAGGCTTTCAAGAGAGATGCGGCTGATAAATTGATCCGGTGTGATCTCTTCTGAATTTTCAGCGGAGACGTCTTGTTCCTGCCAATCTTTTGCTAGTTCAATCAGCTGATTCGCTGCATATGACTTCATGGAGGCATCCCATGTTGTCTGCTCTTCTACGAGTTGTCTAGCCGTTTTCAGAGAGTCATTCATTTCTTCCTCTTCTTCAAGGTTGAAGTAAAGTAGGCACTCCTCATTGCCCCACTGGATGGTTGTTTCAAATAAGTCTAGTCCTTTCACTAATTCAAAGGTACCCAGCTTGTCATCGTGGTAAAAGATAGGTTGTTGAGCTTCTTCTAATATTTCTTGAAGTTCCTTATCTTCAGCATCTGTATCAACAAGTGAAACGAGCATAAATTCACCTTCACCTTTACGTACTTGAAGTGTGACGATAGATTCTTTATGTAATTGCGCTTGTTTTTCTCGTAATCCCTTGTCATCTGTTAACCAGCACAGTCTCACTTTTTCGGTTATGATGCGGTCTTTTTCCTTCCATGCAATGAGCGGGATTGAAGCAGTCCAAAAAGTTTCTTTTCCAGCTTTTCCTGCGCCGACTCCAGAAGGTCCTGTAACAGCCATGATGTCTATCACTTCTTCTGAGAATCTTTGTTCAAATATGTTGATTTGTTTGTTTGATTTCATAGGATGTCCCCCAGCTTGATTTATTTGATGGAGCTATATCTTTATCACACCGTACATTGGCAGGGGAAATCAAGCTTTTTTTGCTTAAAACTGTTTTTTAGGTTTGTGGCAACAGAGAGGATACATGGATTGCTGGAGGTTGAGTCACAATAAAAAAGCAAATCGGTTCGGATTTTGTATAAATTTGGCTAAGTGAGTCGAAAAGCCTAGGTGATTCTTCCTTTTCTTTATAATTACTTTGACACGATTAGATGAAAAAAGTAAAGTAGTACTGAGTGATTTACAAAACCTTCATCATTCTCTGAAACATGAAGCGGCAGTAAATTTAATGTAAATGGATATTTTTCCTTTTATTTACTCGTATTTTTTTTGAAACTTATGATGCTTCTTATTCGTTATATTAAAGGAGCACATGTAACCTGCGGATAAAAGAGCATCGGAATGCTTGGTGCAGAAGATTTACATTTGCAAAATCAATGTAAATTTTTTATGATTTCATTTATATCAGATCGAAAATAAGAAAGAAGAGGTTTTATGAAAAAAATATTTGCGAACAAATATAGCTTTTTTGTTTTGGCTGTCCTTTTATTTTGGGCAAAATCGTACACAGCCTACAAAATGGACTTTAATTTAGGAGTGAAGGGATCTTTTCAAGAGGGTCTTCTCTTATTAAATCCATTCAGTTCAGCCATCGTGTTTTTAGGACTTGCTCTCTTTTTGAAGGGGCGTAAATCGGCCATTGTTTTAATTGTCATTGATTTTATTATGACCGCACTTTTATATGCGAATGTAGCGTACTATCGTTTCTTTGATGATTTTTTAACATTCCCGACAATGAAACAAGCCGGTAATCTTGGGGGAGGTATGACTGGCGGTGTGTTAGCAAGTATTAAGCCGCATGACCTTTTGTACTTCCTTGATATCATCATTTTAATTGCCATTGTCATTTGGAGACCAGAAGTGAAGAAGTTCCAAATGAAAAAAACTTTCGCACTGCTGATTGTGGCTGCAGGTGTTGGACTGTTCTTCGTTAACCTACACTTAGCTGAAAAAGATCGTCCAGAATTATTGACGAGAACATTTGATCATAAGTACATTGTGAAATATTTAGGTGTTTATAACTATGCGATTTATGACGGCGTGCAAACCGCACAAAATGCAACGCAGGTAGCAAATGCGAGTAGTGATGATTTAACGGATGTCGTGAACTATACGACTTCTCACTATGCGAAACCAAATGCAGAATACTTTGGTCAAGCTAAAGGGAAAAACATCATCAAAATCCATTTAGAAAGCTTCCAGTCATTTTTAATTGACTACAAGTTAAATGGAGAAGAAGTGACGCCGTTTTTAAACAAACTAGCTCATGGAAAAGAAGATTTTACGTATTTTGATAACTTCTTCCACCAGACTGGTCAAGGGAAGACTTCTGATGCTGAGCTGATGATGGATAATAGTATGTTTGGCTTACCAGAGGGTGCAGCGTTTGTGACAAAAGGTGAAAATACCTTCCAATCACTTCCTGCCATCTTAGATCAAAAAGCAGGCTATACGAGTGCAGTGCTTCACGGGGATTATAAATCTTTCTGGAACCGTGACACGATTTATAAACATATGGGAATTGATCAATTCTTCGATGCATCTTATTACAACATGGATGAAGAAAACCTTGTAAACATGGGTCTGAAGGATAAACCATTCTTTAAAGAATCAATCCCAATGTTAGAATCAATGAAAAAGCCATTTTATGCACACTTAATGACATTGACCAACCATTATCCATTTAATTTAGATGAGAAAGATGCGACAATCGCTAAGGCAACAACTGGCGATAAAACAGTGGATAATTATTTCCAAACAGCGAGATACTTGGATGAGTCATTAGAACAATTCTTTAAGGACTTGAAAAAATCGGGTCTGTATAAAGACTCAGTGATTCTATTATATGGTGATCATAACGGTATTTCTGAGAACCATAACCGTGCAATGAGTGAGATTCAAGGGAAAGAAATTACGCCATATCAAAATGCTCAAAATCAGCGTGTACCGCTCATGATTCGGATCCCTGGGAAACAAGGCGGCGTGAATCATACGTATGGCGGTGAAGTAGACGTGATGCCAACGCTTCTTCACTTACAAGGTATTGATTCAAATGAGTACGTGAATTTTGGAACAGATTTATTCTCTAAGAAGCATGATCAAACTGTTGCATTCCGTAACGGAAACTATGTGACACCAAAATATACCCTTGTAGATAATACGGTCTACGATACAAAAACGGGTAAAGTGGTGAAACAAAACAAAAAGACAGAAACGATTAAAGCCCGTGTTGATAATCAGTTAAGCCTGTCAGATAAAGTACTGTACAGGGATCTTCTTCGATTCCATAAGCTATCTGATTTTAAACCAGTGAATCCATCTGATTATTTCTATGGTAAAACAAACAAAGAGACAGAAGCGGATTCTTCTGCTAACTAACTGAGTTTTGGGCAAGCACAGAAAGGTGCTTGCCTTTTTCTCTCTTACAGCTTGATTTGTTGGCAAAATATGTTTATATTTAGGGAGAAACAAGCGTGGCGCTAGCGGTCAGCTGGCGATAACTCATTTTGTCCTAGGGGATTTCAGGAGGAGCTTATGACAACAAATACAAAAACACAAAAAAAGAAATCAGAATTATGGGGCTGGATCAAAGCCATCTTAATCGCATTTATTGCTGTTTTTATCATTCGTAACTTTTTATTCGCACCGTATATTGTGAAGGGGACTTCTATGGAACCGACACTGCATAATACAGAGCGGGTGTTTGTGAATAAAACAGTCGATTACTTTGGCGATTATAAACGCGGACAAATCATTGTTCTTGATGGGGAAGAGCGTAGTACTCACTATGTGAAACGATTGATTGGTTTACCTGGTGATAAAATCGAAATGAAAAATGACCAGCTATATGTGAACGGTCAAAAAGTGGCGGAGCCTTATTTAGCATCAAACAAAAAGAAAGCTGCCGCAGATGGCACCTTGCTGACACCTGATTTTGGCCCTCTTACAGTCCCTAAAGGAAAGTACTTTGTCATGGGTGACAATCGCCAAAACTCTATGGACAGCCGCAACGGTTTAGGTCTTTTTACAAAGAGTGACATTCAAGGGACAACATCATTCGTGTTTTATCCCTTCCAAGATATTCGATTAATCAATCACTAACCAATAAGAAAAAGCACACAGGTGTGTGCTTTTTTTGTTTGGTTAAGACTGGCTTTTTGAAATCGCCTGTTCTAGATCTGCCAGAATATCTTCAATCGCTTCTGTTCCAACAGATAAACGAATAAGTTCTGGTGTCACCCCTGTGGCTTTTTGCTCTGCTTCACTTAATTGCTGATGCGTTGTGCTGGCAGGGTGGATGATGAGTGACTTAGAGTCGCCTACGTTTGCAAGATGTGAGAAAAGCTGAACCGAATCAATGAGTTTTTTTCCTGCGTCTTTACCACCTTTAATGCCGAATGTAAGGATGGCGCCTTGCCCTTTTGGTAAATAAGTTTGAGCCAGCTCAAAGGATTCATGGCCTTCAAGACCTGGATAGCTGACCCATTCTACAAGAGGATGATCTTGTAAAAATTGTGCTGTCTTCAATGCATTTTCACTGTGGCGTTCAAGGCGAAGATGCAATGTTTCTAAGCCTTGCAAGAGTAAAAATGAGTTGAATGGTGATAAAGCCGCCCCTAGATCACGTAAGAGCTGTACACGTGCTTTTGTGATATAAGCTGCTTCGCCAATCGCTTCTGTATACGTCAGACCATGATAGCTAGGGTCTGGTTCCGTCAGGCCTTTGAACTTATCACTATCACTCCAAGGAAACTTGCCGCTGTCGACGATGACTCCGCCAATGGATGTGCCATGGCCGCCGATGAATTTCGTCGCTGAATGGACAACAATGTCTGCACCAAATTCAATCGGTCTTAACAAATAAGGGCTGGCAAGTGTGTTATCCACAATTAGAGGGATATGGTGCTTGTGTGCAATGGCTGATACGGCTTCAATATGTAAAATGTCGCCTTTTGGATTTCCGATGCTCTCTGCATACACTGCTTTTGTTTTATCTGTAATGGCTGCTTCAAGTTCTTCAAGGTTTGAGGAATCCACAAACTTTACTGTTATTCCAAGCTTTTTCAAGGTATGAGCAAATAAATTATATGTGCCGCCATACAGACTGCTGGAGGATACGATTTCGTCACCAGCTCCTGCAATGTTTAAAATGGAGTAAGTGGTCGCTGCTTGTCCTGAGGAGACAGCAAGTGCACCAATTCCACCTTCAAGCTCAGCGATCCGTTTTTCAAACACATCATTTGTCGGGTTCATAATACGTGAATAAATATTACCGGGTTCCTGAAGTCCGAATAAATTCGCCGCATGCTCACTATCTCTAAAACCGAAAGAGCTTGTTTGGTAAATAGGTACAGCTCTTGAATAGGTGGCTGAATCCAGTTCTTGACCTGCGTGTATTGCTTTTGTTTCTAAACGAAATTGAAGTTCTTCTGACATGTGTGTATCCTCCTTTTGTTAGATAAAACCAACTACTTTAATAAGAAATATTTAATAAGACTATAAATCTTGTTTACTGCCCGGTCAATCATTTTTTAGATAAATCTGAAAAAACAATAAATATAGTTGACATGTCGGAATAGTATGTATTAACATAAGCATACTGAAAATACCAACAAGAATCGCTGATCGGTCAACCGAAGGCTCGTTCACTCAAGCATGAGTGAAGGGCCTTTTTTTATTTTAATCAGGAGGGAAGTTGAAGATGGAGAAAAAGAAAAAACGAAAAAAATACAGAAAACATTTGGATATCACATTAGACATTTTGATTGAGCGAAACAAATATGAGATTTACAGCAATCAAGAACGAATAGAAGCCATTTACGATCGTATTGATGAAAAGCATACAAGGTCGAAATAACTATTTTATAAAATACAGTTGATTTATAGGAATAATATGATTTAGGATGGTGCTAACAACTCAATATGAATAGCTGATCGGACAACACGAAGGCTCTTATCTCTATTTTTGGGATAAGGGCCTTTCTGTGTATCTATCTGATGACAAGAGGAGTGAACTTGCATTGACTATTTCCGTTGATATTGTGGATAAGTCTTTTTGGAAAGACAAACAAACCATTCAAGTGCTTGAAAACGTAAGGTTCACCATCGTTCCTGGTGAATTCGTGACGGTGATTGGTCCGAGCGGTTGCGGGAAAAGTACATTGATGAAGATGATTGGAGGGCTTGATACAGATTATGATGGGCAGATCGTGATAGGAGAAAGGCGTGTGGTAGAACCAGGAATGAAACAGGGCTTTATCTTTCAAGAGCATCGCTTGTTTCCATGGCTGACGGTCGAAGAAAATATCGCTGCCAATTTCAATTTAAAACAGGTGGCTGTTCGCCGCAAAGTGGATGAATTAATTGAAATTGTTCGGTTAAAAGGTTTTGAACACGCCTATCCACATGAGCTTTCAGGCGGGATGTCACAACGTGTTGCTATTGCAAGAGCACTCCTGCGTGATCCGGAGATTTTATTGCTTGATGAACCTTTTGGTGCGCTAGATGCATTTACACGGAAACACTTACAGGATGTGCTGCTGGATATTTGGCAGGAGAAAAGAACAACGATGGTGCTTGTCACTCATGATATTGACGAATCCATTTATTTAGCCAATGAAATTGTGCTGTTACAAGCAAGACCCGGCCGAATTCATAAAATCCTTCCCGTGAACTTACCATTCCCGAGGAATAGAACGTCAACAGCTTTTCAGAGCTTAAGACAAAAGGTGCTTTCAGAATTTGAGAAAACAGATGAGCTGTTACTGACGAATGGCTCAGGAATTTAAGGAGGTCAAATCGAATGAAAAGGCAAAAAAGGATCGTTCTCTTTCTGGGTATCCTCCTTGTATTAGCTGGGTGTGGTCAAGCAGCGAATGGATCAGAAGACAAGCCGAAAGAGGTTCGGATTGGGATTCAGCAAAGTCTAAGCCCACTTCTTTTAGCAAAGGAAAAAGGGTGGTTTGAGCAATCATTTGAAAAAGAAGGTATGAAAGTCAAGTGGGTGGAGTTCCAAAGTGGTCCTCCCCAATTCGAAGGGCTCGCCGCCAATCAATTAGATTTTTCACAGGTTGGTAATTCACCTGTTATAGCTGGTCAGGCAGCAGGTATTGATTTTAAGGAAATTGGTTTATCTCAGGATGGGTTAAAGGCGAATGGGATTTTAGTGAATAAGAACAGTGAGATTCAAAAAGTAGAAGATTTAAAAGGGAAAAAAATCGCCGTTGCCAAAGGAAGCAGTGGTTTTGACTTTTTATACAAAGTATTAGATCAGGCTGGTTTATCTGCAAAGGATGTTCAGATCATTCAGCTTCAGCCGGATGAGGCAATATCTGCGTTTGAAAATGGATCAGTTGATGCTTGGTCGATCTGGGAGCCGTTCTTATCACTTGAAACGATAGAAAAGGGAGCAAAGCTACTGGTTAATGGAGAAGCGACCGATTTATATTCACCTGGATTCACACTTGTCAGAACCAAGTTTGCCGATGAGTACCCTGAACTAGTGGTGCAATTTTTAAAAGTATATGACAAAGCGGTGAAATGGCAGAAAGACCATCAACAGGAAGCCATTACACTTTATGCTCGTTTGAAACAATTAGATCAGAAGGTGGTGACACAAGTATTAAACAATACAGAGCCGCTCAATGAGCCCATTTCTAAGAAGATCATAAACGCCCAGCAGCATACAGCTGATTTTCAATATCAAACAAAGGCGATTCAGCGGAAGATTGATGTCAATCAGGTGGTAGATAATTCGTTTATTGAAAAAATGCTGAAAGAGGAGAAGAGTTGATGAAAGCTGCATCTAACCCAGCCCTTGTGACTAAAACTGAGCGAATGAAGAAAAAAAGGAGAAAAGCTTCATCCTTCATCATGTTAAAAGGACTTGTATTACCTGCTTTACTCATTGCGATTTGGCAGGGAGCTGCTGCTTCCCAAATCGTTTCTTCTACTGTACTACCTGCACCCACTGTCATTGCGGAATCTTTTCGTGAGTTGATTCGTTCCGGTGAGCTGTTTGGCCATCTTTACATCAGTCTCTACAGAGCAATATGCGGGTTTTTACTTGGGGGAGGTTTAGGACTTGCGATGGGTCTGTGTGTCGGTTTTTCTAGGAAAACCGAGCAGTATGTAGATCCGACCTTGCAAATGCTGAGAACAGTTCCTCATTTAGCGGTGACTCCTTTATTTATTCTTTGGTTTGGTTTTGATGAATCAGCGAAAATTTTATTGATTGCACTTGGGGCTTTTTTTCCGATCTATATCAATACTTTTCTAGGAATTCGCAGTGTAGATAACAAGCTGTTCGATGTGGCTCGCGCTTTAGAGTTTAATCTGTATCAAAATATCACAAAGCTCATTTTACCTGCTGCCCTTCCTCATATTCTTCTGGGCGTGAGGCTTTCATTAGGCATTGCCTGGCTTGGTTTAGTGGTGGCTGAATTGATGGGGTCGAGTAGTGGAGTTGGCTACATGATTATGGATGCAAGACAATTCTCGCAAACGGATAAAGTGTTTGTAGGGATTATCATCTTTGCGGTAGTTGGTAAGATGACTGATTCATTTGTACGGCTGTTAGAAAAGCGACTGCTCAAATGGCGCACAAGTTATCAAGGTGAAAAATAACAGGAGGCGATATGATGAATATTCTATGGTTTATTCCAACGCATGGGGATGGGCGTTATTTAGGATCATCGAAAGGGGCAAGACAGGCAGACTATCCGTATTTTAAACAAATTGCTCAAGCTGCCGATCAGCTTGGGTACACAGGGGTCTTGCTGCCTACTGGTAGATCTTGTGAAGATCCATGGCTGACAGCGACCGCTTTAGCTGCAGAAACAACTCATTTAAAGTTTCTTGTGGCTCTTCGGCCAGGGTTGATGCAGCCGTCTGTTGCTGCTAGAATGACCTCCACATTTGATCGGCTTTCAGGCGGGAGACTGCTGATCAATGTTGTAGCGGGAGGAAGTAAAGAAGAACTTGAAGGAGACGGGCTATTCATTTCTCATGATGAACGCTATGAGGCAACAGAAGAATTTTTGACCATCTGGAAGCGGTTATTGAAAGGAGAGAATGTTCAGTTTCAAGGGAAGCATCTGCAAGCACAAAATGGACGTCTGCTATTTCCACCAGCTCAAACACCACATCCACCCGTTTTTTTTGGAGGATCATCAGAAGCAGGCATTCAAGCCGCTGCAAAACATACAGATGTTTATTTAACTTGGGGCGAGCCGCCTGCACAAGTAAAAGAGAAAATCGCACAAGTGAAAAAGCAGGCTGAAAAGGAAGGAAGAACGGTGAGGTTTGGTATTCGACTTCATGTGATCGTGAGAGAAACGGAAGATGAAGCTTGGCAGGCAGCGGAACATCTGATTCGTCATTTAGATCAAGAGACTATTGATGAGGCGCAAAAGACTTTACAAGGGATGGACTCAGTAGGGCAAAAACGAATGGTTGAATTACATCAAGGGAATAAAGAGAAGCTTGAAATTAGCCCTAATCTTTGGGCAGGCATTGGCTTAGTTAGAGGCGGGGCAGGAACAGCGCTCGTCGGGGACCCGCATACAGTAGCAGAACGTATAATAGAATATCAGTCTCTAGGTATTGATACATTTATCTTTTCTGGTTATCCGCACTTAGAAGAATCTTATTATTTAGCAGAACTTGTTTTCCCGCTTCTCCCATTTAAAAGAAATGGTGATGCAGGACCACACGTTCCTGCTGGTGAAATTATTGGGAACAATTACTTTCCTGATACAGCCTCTGCTGCAAGTTCCTCATAAATGAAAGCAAAGCAGTCATACTTGTGTCGGGCTGCTTTGCTTTTTTTATAGAAAGAGATGCAAGTAAAATGATATGTGCTGTGGAAGAAGGCAAGGGCTTTTTTCCCAACAGAATTTCTTGTATATACATATTTTAAGAGACAAGAGAAGAAGGAAAATATGCTCACTCTTTTGTCGGAATTATCAGTTAATATGTCGTATTTGATGTGTTAACGACATATAATTAGGACTTTTATATCTGATATATCGGGGGAATTCTTTCTATCTCAAAAAAATGAAAGATTAAATAGAAGAGATGATGAAAATGAACTATTTGAAAAAAGGCAGAAAAAAGATGGATTTATTGACAATATTTGGGTTTTGTGGTTCTTATGTTGTGGTGAAAAATAGTAAAAAAGGGAGAATTTATACAGTTGAACATGAACAATTGAATAAAAAGTCACATTTTACACGAAAATATGTTCGGTCAAAAATGGGATCTTCTGTTGATGTTTGGAGTGTGACGCCTATGATACGATCATCATAAGCTGGGAGGTGAAAAGTATGACTTATGCAGCGCCGCAAGTTGACTATTCCACTATGGAACCTGCTATTATGGACCAAGCTTGGTTCTTAGTATTTGTTGCTGTCCTTCTTGGATTGGGAGCAACAGTTGTTCTAGGAGCAGCAGTTTGGTGTTTAGCAAACGGCAAGGGTAGCTTTACAGGAGCCGTTCAGTGGGAAAGTGGCTTAAAAGTCCAAATTGAATGTAAGTAGCTATACTTAGGATTCATCTTTTTACTTCTTAGATAAGACACCAGGGCTAAACCGTCTGTGGCGGGCGGTTTAGCCTGATCTGTTTTTAAAGAATATGCAGACACTTGGAGGTTATATGTTTACGATCGAGAATTTAACCAAGACGTATAAAAATAACGTGACTGCTGTCAATGATTTTCATTTGAAAATTGCCCCTCATCAAATCGTTGCTGTGGCTGGACCAAATGGATCCGGTAAAACAACGATGATTAACTGTGTACTCGGCATCATTAAGCATACAGAAGGAACCATTCATATCAAGGATGTCACAAATGATGATCCATCCTTTAAAAAACAAGTCGCCTATGTTCCAGATGATCTGCTGCTCCCTGAAGCATTGACTGGTGCTGAATATTTAGATTTTGTTTCTTCTATGTATGAATGTAAAACAATTCAAAGAAGAAATCAACTAATTGAATTGTTTGATATGGAATCAGCTTTATCAAGACCGATTGAAACCTATTCCCATGGAATGAAAAAAAAGACACAGCTGATTGCTGCCTTTATGCTTGAGAGTCAATTAGTGATCATGGATGAGCCCTTTAGAGGACTTGATATTGAAGCGGTTATAAACACAAAGAAACTAATGAAACGTTATGCCGAGCACCATGGTGCAATCTTGCTTTCAACGCATGATATGCTTTCAGCGGAAGAGCTGTGCCACAAGATCGCCATTATTTCTAAAGGAAATAAAATGGATGAAGGGACGGTTTCGGCCTTAAAAGAAAAGTATCAATCAAGCACATTGGAACAGGTGTTTCTGAAAGCTTCAATGTTAAGTGATAGGGGTGCACATTTTGATGAAATCATTAATCATTTCTAAAATGATGCTTAAAATGTGGCAGCAGGAGATGTATAAGCTCTTTGATACTCAAACGAAGCGAATCATTGTGGTCTTATTCTTTTTGTTTGCAGTCACAATGGGAGCCATCATCGGATACAGTTTTACGGGTGTCTTTATGAAGGCTTTCTTAAATGGAGATGAACGTTCACTTGGGTTGTTGGTTGTGTCGATGGCAATCAATGCATCCATTTTTACAAGCTTGTTATTTGTGCTGATCAAAGTCAGAACACCTGAACAAGATCGTTTTTCTATGCAGCTCAGCTGGTTTCCGCTGTCTACCTTTCAAAAAAGTCTTGGTTACTTCATTCCGATGGTGACAGTCGTGACAGGGCTTGTTTTATTTTTCATCGGGATCTTGCTTTTACCTAATTTTATTGCACAAGGGATCGGTATTTTCTTTATTCTTACGTTCTTTTTGATGGTGCTGTTGCAATCGCTCTTTGTCTTAACACTGCTTCAGCTCATTTACAACGTGACTTATTTACTCGTACTAAAATTAAAATTACCGTTGCAAAAATTTGCAGCGATATTTGTTTTATTAGCGCTAGTTGTAGCGTATGGAATGACACATTTCGACATCAATCAAATACAGCAATCATATGTACAGTTTGATTATCATTTGATGTATTTTACAGCGCCGTTTTTCTTAGCGGCACAAGGGATGTCTCCTGACGGGGTGAATTATGCGATTTTGATCCTCTTCATCTTATTATCTGCGGGAGGCGCATTTATTTCTCTTGCTTTAATGCCAATTATGGCTGAGAAAAAAGCGTTAACCTTTCTGCACAAGCTGCCATTTTCATCTTCGAAAAAGTGGTCACTCATTGTAAAGGAAATAAAGTCACAAGTGAGAAATGAAGAAAATATTTTAAACTTTCTCATCCTCCTTATTGTCATTTTATTTGTCCGTTATCAGTTTGCCTTCCGCTTTGAAGGAGAAGCTTTTTTTGTCTTATGTGCGCTAGCTGGGTTAACAGCTTTTAATTCATTTGGCAATGACAAACGTATGCTTGGGATGTATAAAACGTTTGGTCTAAGGCCGTGGGAAGTGGCTCTTTATAAGTTCCTCGGGCTTTTGCTCGTTGGTGTGATCCAAATTGTTTTATTTATGATCACAACACTGACGCTCCCGGATCAGATATGGATCGTGTTGATTGGCGCTGCTGTCTTGTGTAATGCAACGGCTCTCTTTTATGTGGTAGGTATTTTATTGCCCCTTGATCGAAATAATCCATACACAGGTATTTTCTCGTTTGGAGCGCTTATTTTAATCATGATTCCGATTGTATTTATTGGAAACTATGTGATAGGGGAATCGAGTCAAATGCTTCAGTGGCTGCTTGTGGCAGGATTTGAATGTCTGCTCATCTTTGCCATATATAAAGGTTTTTCATGGAGGTATTCACATGATTCAACTTCTTAACAATAAGCTAAAGATTGAGCGGGTGCCGGCACTTGCGCCATATGTGACTTTACAAAAAAGGCATTTGACTGATACGCAGTACGGAAGCTCACTTCCAATTAACGAAAGTGCATATCATATGTTAACGAAAGTGGATGGTCAAAGGACAGAGGCGAGTATTACGGCAGAACTCGCCGATTTGTTTCAGGTCGATGAGTCTGTGATTGCCCGCGATTTTTATCAATTGATGATGGGGCTGAATCAGCATCACTTGCTGTCGATTCATTATCAATCGCCATATCGGACTGTCACAGCCTTCTGTCAATTTTTTAAGCAGTATCAAGTAAAGATGAAAGAGCGGTTTGACTGCACGGGTCATTCATTTCTTCACATATTGGGTACGGCTCTGCTGATGGTGACGCGCAAAATCATCTTTTTCTGGGTGCTCTTTATGATCATGGCGGGAATCGCCTTTTTATTTATTCCTGATTCATCGATTGCGGCCATTGCGATTTATTTTACGATTATTTATTTCGGATTAATTACTGGAACTGCCTTGCATGAGGCGGCACATGGGTATGCACATCGGAAGTTCGCCGGCCGGGATGGTCCTCAAGGCTTTTTTGCGAGCGATATGATGTCTGTGAAATTTGTGAGGCCTGTTTTAGACCCGTTTCAGAAAAAACAGGTGTGGATTACACTGCTTGGTCCGCTTTTGCCGGGGCTCATTGGCGCAGTCGGAATCATTGTGACTGTTTTATTTCTAAAAGAAAATCCAATTTCGACAGGGTTTTTCATTTTTTCAATCACGTATTTTATTCAATTGCTCTACCTTCTTCCGTTTATGGGGGATGGTAAGTCTATTATGAAGCAGTTATTGCTTGGTGGAATGGGAGGACAACGATCATGAACGTTCAGGCAATGAAACAAGGTGCAATTGTTGGTAGTTTCCTAGGTTTCTTAGGTTTTCCGATGCTGACCATTGGTGTTCTGTTCTATCACTTATTTCAATCAAAAACAAATAATGAATTATTATTTAACAGTCTTGCTTTTGAGATGGAAGGTTCGTCTGCATTTACGTTCCAAATCAAACCAAACTTTTTTATTTATATGGTTGTCATTTTTGCTGTCAGTTTTTTCATTGTGGCATTCCTATCAGCCATGAAACAGAAAAAAGCGAAAGATTAGGAGAATTCTCCTAATCTTTTTTTGTATATTAAACCAAATTTTAGTATAATAAAAAATAAATGTATAAAAGGGGATATCAATGATTAAGAAATGGAGCATTCTTTTATTGACTGTTTTTCTATTAGCAGGATGCGGCGAGAAGGCTGCAGAAACAACAACGACAGAGAAAACGGTCTCAGAAAAACCTGCAACAGAGAAAAATAAGGAAACAGCAACTCACGATGAAGTAACTGTCGAACCTATGAAACTAACAAAAAATGAAAAAAGTCTTTTGGAAGCATTATCAGATAAGCCGTTTGAAGCGATGACAGTGAAAGGACTAAAAGGCAGTAATAAAAGTGTATCCTTGATCGGTATGCATTACAAAGATGGACAATTATTAAAAGAAGATACAAAAAAAATCACCATTGACCTTCATCAAAATGGCGTCGATAACAGTGTGAATTTTATCTATCAGCTAGAAGATGAAAAAGATGATCTGTTAAAAGTAACGTATAGCTTATGGAAAGATAAAGAGCAAAGCGAACTAACGAAACTCTCGACTAGCATGGATTTCAAACAGGACGTGGGAGGAAACACAACGATATCAGCTTCAGATCTTTTTCACATGTCTCCTGGAGAGAAAAAATTAATTTCTACTACCATCACAACTGGAATGAACCATGAGTTTTCTGGTTTAACAGGTTCTGAAAAGAATCTGAAAGAGGAATTAAAAGATGTAAAGCAGGCTTATTTGGTGTATTTGCAGCTAGACAAATAACTATCGTAATATATATGGAGAATATGAAATTTTTTGACGAAAAATCTTCATATTCTCTTGACGAATTGTTAAGAAAGTTGTAACATAATAAAAGTCAACGCAATGACGTTGTCTTTAAAAGATTGATGCGGGTGTAGTTTAGTGGTAAAACCTCAGCCTTCCAAGCTGATGTCGTGAGTTCGATTCTCATCACCCGCTCCAATACATAATTTTGTTTATAACGCAGTATTTCGTTTCATAGATAAACGAAGTGTTGCGTTTTTTATTATGTCAGTATAATGTGAAAAGCACTGTGACCTACAGTGCTTTTTCAATGAGTTCATATTCACTTTCTCCACCATGTATTTGTATAAACATCTTCGTCAAGGATTGTATAAGTGCCTCACTCTTTTCCCGGGAAATAGATGGTGGGAAGAGAATGATTTGAAGAATGCTTTTTGTGTCTTGAGAAATTTGAGCTTTACTTGCTTGAGAAAATAACCCTGTAAGCTCTTCGCCATCCTGCCATTCAATATGACCAGTTTCATTTTTGGATAATGAAAGAGGCCCTTTCAATTGATCGGCATCTAATGTAAGGATAGGCAAGAAATATTTTAATGAAAAAAATATCGACAAATCCTGTGCGGAATTGGTCGAGTCAATAAATTGTTCTTTTTGAATATCAGCAAGTAGCGGAAGAAAGGGGATACCTTCTAGAAGATTCGTCCATTCTTTGATCGCTGGTACTTCTTCCAAAGTTTGATCTTCATATTCAAAAAACAAAGATTCTTGAAACAGGCGCAGTCTGCCTTTTAACATTTGAGGGGATTTTCCTATCTCAATATGTGAATATTCAATCTGTCCAACATGGATAGACGGGCTTTGAGGTTGGGAGATTTCCATTTGTATCTTCACAGTGACTCACTCCAATCGGTCATGATACACTCGTATTATACTGAAAACAACTGAAGAAACAAAGAAAGGAGGTTTGCAAGGTGATTCATGTTGGACAATTAAAAGAAGAATTAATTCAATATGCGAACGAAATTGGTGTCGATAAAATTCGATTTGCAAGTGCTGATACATTTGATTCATTAAAGGACCGCCTCATCTTGCATGAATCGTTAGGGTATTTGTCCGGTTTTGAAGAGCCTGATATCGAAAAACGAACAAATCCTGCTTTGCTGCTTCCAAAAGCAAAATCAATTGTCGCCATTGCGCTCGCATACCCTTCCAAAATGAAAGATGCTCCCCGAAGTACAAAGGATGCAAGAAGAGGGATTTTTTGCAGGGCTTCATGGGGAACTGATTATCATGTTGTGCTGAAAAAAAAGCTCGACATGCTTGAAGAATTTTTGCGCAGTAAACACGAAGATATACGGACAAAATCAATGGTGGACACAGGTGAATTGTCTGACCGTGCTGTAGCCGAACGTGCTGGCATTGGCTTTAGTGCAAAGAACTGTATGATTATCACACCAGAGTTCGGATCTTATGTCTATTTGGCTGAGATGATTACAAATGTTCCATTTGAACCGGATGAGAAAATAGAAGACCAGTGTGGAACTTGTAATAAATGTGTGGATTCATGCCCAACGGGTGCTCTTGTGAATCCAGGCCAGCTCAATTCTCAAAGGTGTATTTCGTTTTTAACACAGACAAAAGGGTTTTTACCTGACGAATTTCGCTCGAAAATAGGAAATCGGTTGTATGGATGTGATACGTGCCAAACGGTCTGCCCAATTAATAAAGGGAAAGACTTTCATCTACATCCTGAAATGGAGCCGGACCCTGAAATTGCAAAGCCGCTCTTAAAGCCACTGCTGACAATCAGCAATCGTGAATTTAAAGAGAAGTATGGTCATGTTTCTGGATCATGGCGAGGGAAAAAGCCTATTCAGCGGAATGCCATTTTGGCACTTGCTCACTTTAAAGATACATCTGCTTTGCCAGATTTGGTTGACCTGATGCATAAAGATCCAAGACCGGTCATTCGAGGCACGGCTGCTTGGGCAATCGGTAAAATTGGCGATGGTCAGCAGCTTTCAGAACTGGAAAAAGCCCTTGAGCGGGAAAGTGATGAAGAAGCAAAACAAGAGATCATCAAAGGGATTGAATTGTTACAAACACCTTTAAATACTAAATAACCTCCCATTGAACATAGAATGAACCAAACAGAGATGTTAAAAAAAGTTTGGTGGTGTCTGTGTGAAACAATTATTAGAACAAACGTTAGAAGACAGACTGGCATATTTATTAAATGGCAGTACGATCAAACAGCCGCAGCTGATGTCTGATGTGGACGCTGTGGAGCGAAAGAAAGAGCTGTTTGCAAGAAGACAAGTTGAGATTGTCAAGGCGAAAGCAAAAGCAAAACTTCTCGATTCAGCTATTCAAGATGATGGAGCTCAGCAAGTACAATATCTCGCTCACCTCACTTATGTCTGTAAGGATATAGACGATTCTTTTTATTTAGAGGAACAGGTTGAGAAAAGAGAAGCGTTTCTTTATAACGACATGCTTGTGAAAGATCGGATGATGTTAGAAGAACGACAAAAGGAAGATCAGGTGGATGAGCGCTTCCAAAAAGATGACCAATTTGGAAGAGCTTTTCACTATGACCGGCGTGCAGCTGTTCAATATGCTGAGACGTATTGGAATAAACGGAATCCAGCATATAAAAATTTTGAAGATAACTGTACGAATTTTATTTCACAATGTCTAAAAGCAGGGAATGCGCCAACGAGAGGATATCCGAACCGTGGATCTGGCTGGTGGGTTCGTCCACATACATGGAGCTACAGCTGGACGGTGGCACATTCGATGAAAAATTATTTAGCCAATTCCAAAGCGGGGTTGAGAGCAAAGAAACTCAACGAGCCGCAAGAGCTTCAAATAGGTGATGTGATTTGCTACGATTTTGAAGGTGACGGTAGGTATAATCATACAACCATTGTCGTTGATCATGATAAAGGCGGAATGCCTCTTGTGAATGCACAAACGTATGACAGCCGTATGCGTTACTGGTCGTATGAAGATTCAACGGCTTATACACCTAATATTCGTTATACGTTTTTTCACATTTTGGACGATGCTCCAAAGGATAGTTAATGGTATAATGTTGAGCGGAAAAGAAAATTAGAGGTGAACTTTTTTGGGACTTCATGTCGTTTTATATCAACCAGAAATTCCAGCTAATACTGGAAATATTGCGCGAACATGTGCAGCAACAAATACAACACTTCATCTGATTCGTCCGCTTGGTTTTTCGACAGATGATAAAATGCTGAAGCGTGCAGGACTCGATTATTGGAAATATGCCAATGTCGTCTATCATGATTCATTAGATGAATTGTTTGAGGCTCATCCGAAGGGGCAATTTTTCTATATCACAAAGTTTGGGCAAAAGCCGCATACAACGTTCGATTACTCGCAGCTAGATGAAGACTACTTCTTTGTATTTGGCAGAGAGACGAGTGGATTGCCAAAAGATTTGATTGAACGGAATATGGATCGCTGTCTACGTTTACCAATGACAGAGCATGTTCGTTCACTGAATCTATCGAATACGGCAGCGATTCTTGTGTATGAGGCGCTTCGCCAGCAGCAATACCGAGATTTGATATAAGAACATGATAAAAGCCGAGATCCGATCTCGCTTTCAGTGAATATGTAAGTACTGAAAATATGAACGAAATGAAAAAGGATGTTCCGCTGATGGAACATCCTTTTTTTCATTTACCAGGCTTGCCTTCGTAGCCAGCTGTGAAAATGGATACTAAAAACGTAATGATGACGCCCATCATAATGACCGTTCTCATATAAGCTCCCCCTTATCCCTTTGTTCCTTCGCTGCCGGTTTCATATGTTGTGAAGTTCGCCTTGAAAAGCAGGAGATGAAGATCATTTTTCTCCTGTTTTTCCTTTATTATGAAGGGTCTTGCGGATGGTTGTCAATTCAGTTTGCCAATTCGTCATTTTGAAGAACGAAAGCATGTAATAGGACGCCTCCGCATAGATTGTAAAACAGTATCTGATTTCTAGCTTCAATCTTGAAAGAGGAGGTTCATATGGATATTTTAAAGAAAATTGAACAGCACAGAGAAGAAGAGCAGCGACTGAAATGGGAAGGCACCTTCAGCGAATATTTAGATATTATTAAAGAAAATCCACTTGTCGCTCAATCTGCTCATTCTCGCGTTTATCATATGATTAAGGACAGCGGGATTGAAGAGGAGAATGGGGTCAGAACCTACAAATTTTTTGATCAGGAGCTTTTTGGTTTAGAGGAATCATTGGAAAGGCTAGTGGAAGAGTATTTTCACCCTGCGGCTAAACGTTTAGATGTCAGAAAGCGTATTTTATTGTTAATGGGGCCAGTCAGCGGCGGGAAATCGACGCTTGTCACAAGGCTGAAAAGAGGGCTGGAAGAGTATTCACTAACAGATCATGGCGCAGTCTATGCGATTAAAGGCTGCCCAATGCATGAAGATCCGCTTCATCTCATTCCGCAAAATCTGCGGGAGGATTTCTATAGAGAATACGGCATACGTGTGCAGGGGAATTTATCACCTTTGAACTTGATGAGGCTCGAAGAGGAATACGGTGGCCGCATTGAGGATGTGAGAGTGGAACGAATTTTTTTCTCAGAGGACAAACGGACCGGCATTGGTACCTTCAGCCCGTCTGATCCGAAATCTCAGGACATTGCCGACTTAACAGGAAGTATTGATTTTTCAACGATTGCTGAATTTGGTTCAGAGTCAGACCCGCGTGCGTATCGGTTTGATGGAGAGCTCAATAAAGCGAACCGTGGAATGATGGAATTTCAGGAGATGTTAAAGTGTGATGAGAAATTTCTATGGCATCTTCTTTCATTAACGCAGGAGGGAAATTTTAAGGCGGGGCGTTTTGCGTTGATTAGTGCGGATGAATTGATTGTTGCACATACGAATGAAACGGAGTACCGATCATTTATTTCGAATAAAAAGAACGAGGCTTTACACTCAAGAATTATTGTGATGCCGATCCCTTATAATTTAAAGGTGACAGAGGAAGAACGCATTTATCATAAGATGATTTCAGAAAGTGATGTCTCAGATGTTCATATTGCGCCGCATACGCTAAAGGTAGCTGCGATGTTCTCTATTTTGACAAGGCTGAAGGAGCCGAAGCGGTCTGATATCGATTTGGTGAAAAAAATGCGACTGTATGATGGGGAAAGTGTCGAAGGTTTCCAATCTGTTGATATTGATGAGATGAAAAAGGAATTTCATGACGAAGGAATGAGCGGAATTGACCCGAGATATGTCATTAACCGCATTTCATCCACCATTATTCGAAAGAACATGGAATCCATCAATGCACTGGATGTCCTCCGTTCCTTAAAAGAAGGACTCGATCAGCATCCATCGATCTCAAGTGAAGATCGGGAACGTTATTTGAATTTTATTTCTGTCGCACGAAAAGAGTATGACGATATGGCGAAGAAGGAAGTTCAAAAGGCATTTGTGTATTCTTATGAGGAGTCTGCGAAAACTCTCATGGATAATTACTTAGATAATGTCGAGGCGTACTGCAATAAAAACAAACTGCGTGATCCGTTAACAGGTGAAGAAATGAATCCTGATGAAAAGCTCATGCGTTCAATTGAGGAACAGATCGGCATTTCTGAAAACGCCAAAAAGGCATTCAGAGAAGAAATCCTCATTCGGATTTCGGCTTATGCGAGAAAGGGCAAACGCTTTGATTATAATTCTCACGAGAGATTACGAGAAGCTATTCAGAAGAAGCTCTTTGCCGATTTGAAAGATGTCGTGAAAATTACGACATCGACAAAAACGCCGGATGAGCAACAGTTGAAAAAGGTCAATGAAGTAGTGGCGCGATTGATTGATGAGCATGGCTATAATTCTACAAGTGCAAATGAACTCTTAAAATATGTAGGCAGTCTTCTGAATCGTTAATAAATGAAGGAGGCATTATTGGCGCAAACTAGCACCGGTAATGTCTTTTTTAAAAATCATCGTCATTTCGACGACGAGCAGCATACGATAATGGAATCGATGGGTACAAGAATTGTCCAAAAAGGTGAGGAGGGGGATGGATGTCCCGGCAAGAAAAAAGTCAGTTTATTGTGTCTCAGGAAGACTGGTCCCTCCATCGAAAAGGCTTTGATGACCAGCAGCGTCATCAGAAAAAAGTCAAAGAGGCGATTAAAAACAATTTGCCGGATCTTGTCACAGAGGAAAGCATCATTATGTCTAATGGCAAAGATGTGGTCAAAATTCCGATCCGTTCTTTAGATGAATATAAAATTCGGTACAACTATGATAAGAATAAGCATGTAGGTCAGGGGGATGGAGACAGCCAGGTTGGCGATGTGGTCGCTCGGGATGGATCTGACAGTAAGCAAGGGCAGGGAAAGGGGCAAGGTGCTGGAGATCAGGCCGGTGATGATTATTACGAAGCAGAAGTCTCATTAATGGATTTAGAGGAAGCGCTATTTCGTGAGCTGGAGCTACCAAATCTTAAACAAAAGGAACTTGATGATATCGTTGTCGAGGAAATTGAGTTTAATGATATTCGCAAAACGGGGTTAACCGGTAATATCCATAAAAAACGAACAATGCTGTCAGCATTTAAACGAAATGCCATGACAGGAAGCCCTTCCTTTTATCCCATTTATCCAGAGGATATTAAGTATAAGACGTGGAATGAAGTCACCAAACCAGAATCAAAAGCGGTTGTCCTAGCGATGATGGATACGAGCGGAAGTATGGGGCTTTGGGAAAAATATATGGCGAGAAGCTTTTTCTTTTGGATGACACGTTTCTTGCGGACAAAGTATGAGACAGTCGAGATCGAATTCATTGCCCACCATACAGAGGCGAAGGTCGTAGACGAGGAGCACTTCTTTTCTCGGGGAGAGAGCGGGGGAACCATTTGTTCTTCTGTCTATCGAAAGGCACTAGAGCTCATAGACGAACGATATCCTCCGTCACGATATAATATTTATCCTTTCCATTTTTCTGATGGTGACAATTTGACCTCTGATAATGCACGGTGCGTGAAGCTCGTTTCTGAAATTATGAAAAAAGCCAATTTATTTTGTTATGGTGAAGTGAATCAATATAATCGGCATTCTACGTTAATGTCAGCATACAAACATATTCAGGATGAGAAATTTAAGCATTATATTTTGAAGCAAAAATCAGACGTTTTTCTCGCATTAAAAAAATTTTTTCAGCAGGAAGAAGTTCTTTCTTAAAGAGAACATTCAAAAAAACCTTTCAGCATAAGGGCTGAAAGGTTTTTTGTGTGGAGAAGGAAGGGATCACCAGAAAAAAAGTAAAACTTTCTCTTTGACATTTCAATTTTCATTTATTAATATTTAATCTTGTTAAATATAAGTTTTTCAAAAAAAGATGCCGATCGTCTTTTCTTCTTTTTCTGCTTTTTGCTCATAAGTGAACAATAAGTATAAATGGGCTGCACACCATTTTCAGCAGAGTAGAAAAAGGGGAAACAGGCAGCTCTATGAGCTTGTTTCATAATCTGTCAGATGATGGGCATTCTAAGTTTGCTAAAGCAGATGACACTATATTTTTATACATGAAAGGAGAAACAAAACATGAACAGAGGGCGTTTATTGCTAACAAATATTATTGGCCTTATTGTGATTCTTGCCATTATTGCCGGAGGTGCTTATTACTACTACGAAAGCACAAACTTCGTAAAAACAGATGAAGCAAAAGTGACAGGTGACATGTATCAAATTACAGCGCCAGCAGCTGGACAAATCAAAGGCTGGGACATCAATGAAGGTGACGAAGTGCAAAAAGACAGCACAGTGGCAAAAGTTGAAGGAGAAGCAAAAACAAACATTAAAGCAGTGGCTGATGGCACATTAGTCAAAAAAGAAGTACAAAACAACCAACAAGTGCAGCCTGGGACAGTTCTTGGTGAAACGATTGACCTAAGCAAGCTTTACATTACAGCGAATATTAAAGAAACAGACATTAAGAACATTGAAAAAGGTGACAAAGTGGACATCGTTGTAGACGGCGATCCTGATACAACATTTGAAGGAACAGTTGAACAAATTGGTTATGCAACAAACTCAACATTCAATATGCTGCCAGCAACAAACTCAAGTGGTAACTACACGAAAGTGACACAAAAAGTAGCAGTGAAAATTTCAATTAAAAATCCATCTGACAAAGTACTTCCAGGTATGAATGCTTCTGTCAAAATTTCATCTTAATGATGACTGATATCAAAAAATGAAAGGAGGTTGTCTGAGATGGCAAATCAACCTGCAGCGACAAAACAGGGAGCAGGCTCCTTGTCTTTACTGATCATTTTAATGGCCGGTTTGTTCGTAGCGATTTTAAACCAAACGCTTTTGAACGTAGCCATGCCCCATTTAATGACTGAATTTAATGTGAGTGCGACGACAATTCAGTGGCTTACAACAGGTTACATGCTTGTCAACGGGGTGCTCATTCCGTTATCTGCGTTTTTAATCACACGTTTTGGCCAGCGCAGCTTATTCCTCGTGGCGATGATTTCATTTACACTAGGGACTTTTATTTGCGGTATTGCGCCAAACTTTTCTACGATGCTGATTGGTCGTTTGATTCAGGCAGTCGGTGGCGGTATCTTACAGCCGCTCGTCATGACAACAATCCTTTTTATTTTCCCTCCAGAAAACAGAGGGAAAGGAATGGGGATTTTTGGTCTTGCGATGATGTTTGCGCCAGCTGTCGGACCAACGTTATCTGGTTATATTATTGAACACTATTCATGGCGTATTATGTTTTATGGACTTGTACCAATCGGTGCGATTGTCATTATCGCGGCTTTCTTTATGTTTAAAAATATTGTAGAGCCTAAAAAAATCAAGCTGGACAGCCTTGGTGCGATTCTGTCGATCGTTGGTTTTGCTTCGCTTCTATACGGAGTGAGTGAAGCGGGAAGTGATGGTTGGACAGATCCAATCGTTTTATCTACGATTATCATTGGTGCGATTGCGATCATTCTCTTTATTTTCCAACAGCTAAAAGCGGATAATCCGATGCTTGATTTCCGCGTGTTTAAATACAGCATTTTCTCATTATCAAGTGTTATTAACATTATTATTACCGTTGCCTTATACACTGGGATGTTCTTACTACCGATCTACTTGCAGAACCTCGTTGGGTTTACTGCACTGCAATCGGGGTTATTAATGCTTCCAGGGGCACTTGCGATGCTCATTATGTCCCCAATTTCAGGGATTTTGTTTGATAAATTTGGACCTCGTCCACTTGCCATTGTAGGGATGCTGATTACGGTTGTCACCACATACGAGTTTACAAGGCTGACGATTGATACATCTTATAGTCACATTGTGCTCATGTATGCAGTACGTGCCTTTGGTATGTCACTCTTGATGATGCCAGTCATGACTGCTGGGATGAACCAATTACCGCAGCATTTAAACAGTCATGGTACAGCGATGTCAAACACACTGAGACAAATCAGTGGTTCGATCGGTACGAGTTTGATCACGACGATTTATACAAATCGCACGACATTCCATTATTCCAATATGGCAGATCAAACGAATACGGCTGACCCGTTCTTTATGAATTCATTCCAGGCGGCTGTCTCTAATGTGATGCACCATATGGGCATGACAGCAGAAGCTGCTCAAAAATATGTGTCGACCCAGCTCTTTACGAAAGCACAAGTTGATTCCAATGTGATGGGCATCAATGATGCTTACATGTGGGTGACATTATTCTGTGCAGCTGGTGTGATTCTCAGCTTGTTCCTGCGAGATGTACGTAAGGATAATAAGCGAAAAGAAAAGCAGGATAAGAAACAAGAAATGACATTGCTTCCAGCACCTAAGGAAGCAAACCAAGATGCAAGATAAGTGTGGAGGGACCGTACATGAAAATTTATGTCGTATACGATAGTGAAGGTGACCATACAAAAGCACTTGCAGAAGCGATTGCAGCTGGCGCAGGTGAAACAGAGCAAGCTGAAGTGTTCATTGATCATGTGAAAGATGCGGATATCCGCAAGCTTGATCAAATGGATGCAATCATTTGGGGCTGCCCTGGTCACTTTGGTACCATTAGTTCTGGATTAAAGACATGGATTGACCGTCTTGGGTATTTATGGGCAGAAGGAAAACTTATCGATAAAGTCGGTGCCGTTTTCTGTACCACTGCAACAACACATGGCGGATTAGAAATGACGATGCATAATTTGATTACGCCAATGTTCCATCAAGGGATGCTTGTGGTCGGCCTTCCTGGAAATGTTCCAGAAAATGCGTTATACGGCTCTTATTATGGAGCAGGTGTGACGTGCCCGATTGATTCTGATGAAGTGATTTCTACAGAAGGCATTGAGCTAGGGAAAGCATTAGGAAGACGTGTAGCATCAGTCACTGCGTCATTTAAGCGATAAGGAGAGGGTTCTTTTGGCGACGATTATTGTAGCGTTAGTAGCTGCTGTTCTAGTCATTATCGGATTAGTAGCGTTCAATGTCAGACACGCTTCGGCCGAGAAGGAAGAGATCAAAGAAGATGTATCGAATCATCCTGACGTGCCGCATAGCGAGCCAGAAGTTGCGGCGAGACCTGTAGAGCCTGAAGTGGAAGAAAAAGCGTCAGAGCCTTCTCAGACAGATGATGCTCCGTCAGGTGATGATTTCTATAGACAGGCGCTTCAAAAGTTTAAGCAGCCAGAACCACCTGTCAAAGAAGAAGAACCAGAGACGAAAATGAATGATGATATGTATCGTTCCGCTTTACAGAAACTAAAGCAGAAGGACAAATAAAAAGAGAACCTCTCGTCAGGTTCTCTTTTTTTATTACACAAAAAAACCGCCGGCATAAGCCGAGCGGTTTTCCTTCACTCTATAAAGTGCTAAAAGAGCAGATGCTCTTAAATTACGCTTTGTTAACGTTAGCAGCTTGTGGTCCACGGTTACCTTCAACGATTTCGAAAGAAACTGATTGACCTTCTTCTAAAGTTTTGAAGCCTTCGCCTTGGATAGCAGAGAAGTGAACGAATACATCGTCTTGACCTTCTACTTCGATGAATCCGAAACCTTTTTCAGAGTTGAACCATTTTACTTTACCTTCTAACATGAAATTTCCTCCTAAAGCGATCTTAACGCTTAAATTCACTATTCTTGCTCTTACACAAACTTCAAAGACGAAAACTCTTTCAAAACTTTCTTCTTAAAGATGATACGAACAAAAATAATTACCTTTACTTTACCAGTGTTTGCGGGAAAAAACAACTGTTATACGAAAACTTTTTTAAAAATAATTAGCGCTAACAAATTGAGGAAAAAGCCTATGTTAAGTGTTCTCTTTTTCGTCCAGAAAAGCTCACTTTGTTTCTGCCTGACTGCTTCGCTTTATAGAGCTCCTGGTCTGCAATAATCGGTAATTGTTTCATGTTTTCACTTGTTCCTGCATCATAAGCACATCCAATTGACACCGTAATGTGAATCGATGTTCCGTTTTGTAAATAAATTGGCTGATCCGCCATTTTTTTTCGTAAACGTTCCGCAATTTGCCATGTTTTTTCAACGGAACAATTCGGTAAAAGCACAGCAAATTCTTCACCGCCGATCCGCCCAATATAATCAGAGCTTCTTGTGTTCTTAATCAGCCTTGTTCCGATTTCTTTTAAAACGATATCTCCCTCATGATGTCCATACTGATCATTGATGGTTTTGAAATAATCGATGTCTAGGTAAATCAAGGACATTTGATGGATAGGTTGCTTTAAGTTCAGCGAAAAAGCATCACTTAATATTTCATCGAATTTCCGTTTATTTAAAACACCAGTTAAAAAGTCATAATGAGCTTGGAATTTATACAAATTTAACATCTGATACGCTTTTGTTTGATGCTCAATGACATAAAAGTTAAATAAACCGGCAATATACGAGAATATCCAATAGGCAGTATGCAGTTCAAATGATCTTTCATTGACGATGATGATAAATAAAATCGTCGCAATGACGTTGCTCATGGTAATAGATAACAGCATTTTTACGACGTGATTGATATGACGCTCAGCAATTAAAAAGGAAGCTGTGGCGATAAATATCATGGAAAAAATATTAATGAAAGAAGCGACATTGGCTTCGATTAATAATCGGCCAATAATGATCACACAGGCTGCAATGAACGTTTGTGCAATGCCTCCATAAAATGCCGTTAAAATAAGGGGGATATGTCTTAAATCGATGATGGCTGGTCCTGCTTTAATAGAGAAAAACATTAAGAGGACACCGAGTAACCCAGAAATCATTCCTTTAAAAATTTGTCTGAGCAAGGTGTCTTCCTTTTTTAAAAAATTCTCTTTAAACACAAGCATCAATAAATAATGGAAAGTGACAAGAATTGTTAAATTAATAAAGAGGTCTCTTAGCAAAATAAAATCACCTTTTTAAAATTACTAAAATTTGTTGCAAAAGAAAAGGGGAAACAAGATAATTAATAAAAATTTCACTTATGAGGGGTTTAAAATGAGGAGAAAACAATTTCCAGATCGAACAGACTGGCTTTCTTTTTTTGAGACGTGGCCTGATGAAGGATTTGAACGAGATATGCCCATTGAATATCAAGATCTAACGTTTCGGTTTGAGAATGAGGAAGAACGATTTGTGGTGACGATGTCTCTTGGAGTACAAGAATTTTCTTTGAAGGCTATTCGTAAAAAGGACGCATCCGTTTTAGGAGTATATGCCTTTAAAACTGTGCGACATGTAGAAATAAAAAAGGATCGGCAGCATGAAAAAGAGCTGTTGATACTATTAGATGGTGTGGAACGGTTTGTTATCACGATCGAAATCACCTTCTTGCCTTCCTTCTGCATCATGGTGAAAGAGCATTTTTCAGGAGAATAAACAGGAGCCTTTCTGAAAAAAGGCTCCTGTTTTAGTTATTTGTGCTCGATGTCATTGAGCACTTGCTGAATGGATTCATCATCCATTACATTCATGACACTTTCATCAATGTGAAGAGACTGGGCGTAAGACTCTCTCGGCGGTTGATGAGTTTGGTATGTTTTTGATGATGTTTGATGCTGATTTGTATCATTTGGCTGGACAGCGGTGAATGCCTGCTTGATCATTTGACCTACTTCAGCCGTGCCTTTTGAGTCTTTACGTGAATGCGAATGGGACTCATGGCGAGATGGCTCATGATGGTGTTGATCTTTGCCTTTCATCATTGAGGACAAATTCATTTGAGTCATGCTGCTTAGTCTTCTCCGTAATAGTGGTGAAAATAATGCAATGATGGCTGTTGATGCTGCGATCATTGCACCAGTACTCATACCTTTTCTCTTTTTAAACAAACGAATCCCTCCATTTGATCGTGATGATACTTCTTCATCATGTTTAGGATGACCAATCAAGGCTGATTTATGAATTCATTGCCGAAATAGAGGATGTGTGCATAAAAAGTCTGCTGGATGAAAAACCTATGAGCAAAAGGAGGGAATCAATTGATGAATAAGAAATGGATGCTATCTTTATTACTCGTTCCAACATTGATCACTGCTGGGTGTGGAATGAACAACCAGGGCGATGAACGAAGAGGAACAATGAAACGACAGTATGAAAATGTCACATATAAGAACGACAACATGAGACAGGATCAACCAAATGTGCAGACACCTCAGAAGGTGAAAGTGGCAGATAAGGCATCAGAGCTTGTTGCCAACATGTCTGAAGTGAAAACAGCGAACGTACTTGTCACAGGGAAAAATGCATTTGTTGCTGTCGTGCTTGAAGGCAATAAAAGCGGAGATGTAACAGACGATTTGAAAAAGAAAATTTCTGACAAAGTCAAATCGACGGATCAACAAATTGATAATGTGTATGTATCTGCTAATCCAGACTTTGTCGATCGTATGGCAGGGTACGGAAAACGTATTAGAAGTGGAGAACCAATTTCAGGATTCTTCGACGAGTTTACTGAAACGGTTCGACGTGTCTTCCCTGAATCAAAATAGCTACGACAAAAGCCGTATGTCATATGCGGCTTTTTTGTTTGGAACCGCACCTTGCGCACCTGACTGCATAAAGTAAAAAATATATCACCTCTTGTTGATCTTTGTTTTTTCATAGAAAGAGAAAGAGGTTGCAGGATGAATTCAGGTGGGGAGTAAATGAAAGCAAAACCGTCATTAATTCATAAAAAACTTGTAAGCGGAATGATTGCAGCAGGTTTGATTTTTTATGCGTTCACTGCGTACTTGATTTATGTAGCGTTCCAGCTGGCAGAGCAATATCTAGAGCAGCATTCTTCGCCTAAAACGGTCTTAACGGAAGGACTCAATAAGCAAGTCTATGAACATATTCGAATCTACTATGCAGAGGATGAGGGCGCCTTTGTCGATCTGACCATAGAAGCGCTTGAGCAGGCAAAGAAGAGGACGATGTCAGTGTTTCAGTATGAAGCTGATAAACCGTTAGATATCATTTATTTTGATGATAAAGAGACGATTGAGCAATTTGCCGGTATCAAGCATATTACAGGTTTTTATTCTGATGTTGATCATATGATTGGATTATACCCAGATAAACGGGAAGAATTGTTGAAGAAAGAGACACTGCCTTTATACTTTTTCAACACGTTATTCATTCATGAGTATGCCCATTTTGTTTTCTATGAAAAGGTGCATGCATACAATGTATCTCCAGTCGTCTTTCCTCTTTGGTTCCATGAAGGAACAGCAGAATGGACGGCCTATGATGTGCTGAACGCCACGTCTGAACGGTTTGACGTCATTCCTTTTAAATCTCTTTATTCTGATCAAGACTGGCAAGAATCTCGCACGACGTATGAGACAGATGTTTATTTACAAAGCTACTATATGATCTATGAGCTTGTGGAGCTTTATGGACGAGATGTCATACATGAGATCATGGAGGAAACGGCGAAAACTAGTCGTTTTGATAGAGGGTTTGAACAAGCGACAGGACAACGTCTCACAGATTTTGAAGAGCAATTTAAACTGAATTATCAAAGAAAAAACGGCTGACCTGTAAATAGGTTAGCCGTTTTTTTGTTTAATGAAGCGGTTTTTGCTGGTTGGCTTTGCTTGGCGGCATCTGCACTTGTCCCTGCATAGGGGCAAATGTAGACGTCATCGCCTGCATATCTTGAGCTGTAAGCTGCGGAACTTGATAATAGCTATGTTTGTTTTGATATAAGAAAATTTCATACGCCATTTCAATAAAGTTCGGGATTTGCGCTGCAAGCACACGTCGTACCACAGGGTTTGTGACCTCTAATGCAGTCATTGAGAGTAATCCAGCATGAGATTTCATAAGACCAAGCATATGCCCTGTAATTCCCGCATCTTTTACATCCTGTAATGATTGATTTGGCTTCTTAGGTTGAGATGGTTTTATTCCGTATGTCACCTGTGTCTGTTCTTTCATCATATAAGTAGATGTTTCTTCACTAGGCTTTTGACCAGTAGAAAAACAATCTACCGTGACGTTGTACTGGGACAATACAAATTGATATTGTCGATCTAACATGTCGGATAATGCGGGATCTTGGGTAAATTGCCGAAAGATCATGTATTGATCCAAAATATTAATGGTCCCTGCCAATACCTCATGTAAATCAAATAACTCATGCCCGCCATGATTGAATTGGGGCTGCTGGGCATGTCCTTGAACGTTTGTCTGCTGATCGTTTTGCATAAAGAATCCTCCTTCTGTTTATACAGTCTGTTTTAATGTGAGGAAGTTTTCCTCCTTTCATGCAAAAACATTATTTACAATTAGAGGGTTTTCTTCCTTTTTGTCGAAAAAATGTATCAGACGAATGAACATGGGGGTACCAGATGCAGGACAAAATCATTAATCGTTTGATAGAAGACGAACATGTGCAGGCACCAGTGATTGGCATCGGTGTTTCGCCGTTTGAACAGCATCATCTTGAGGCTTTTTTTCAATCATTTCCGCATGAATTAAATGCCTCTTTTATTGTTGTGCAAAATCATGTGACAGGCGATTGTGTAACTGATTTGGAAGCACTTGTTTTACCGATTGGCTACAGGGCAAAGCCGATTAAGCATGGTGAGAAAGTCATGAAAAATACGATTTATGTTTGTCCGCAGCATGCAGCTGTGACATTGACAGAAGACAAACGGCTACACATAACAGAGCAGCATCCTACAAACAAGGCGTGTGCTGTAAATTCGTTGTTTCAGTCACTTGCCAATGTGCAAAAGGAAGAGGCCTATGCGATCTTTTTTCAAAAAGGCTATTGTGTAGGAAGTGGTTTGCTTCAAATCGTTGAGCAAGGCGGTACAGCCATATCGTGCAGTGAGACAAATAGTGGGTTTGATCGTATGTATCATCAAACATTTCAAGACCCTTCTGCACTTGCGTCATATATAGCCAACATCATCAACGTTCCGCATACAGATGTTGCAGACCCTGTTTTGATCAGAATGATTGAACGTCTTGAAATGCATAAAGGAATTGCTTTTTCAACCTATGAGAAGCGCAGGCTGCTCTCTGTCATTCAAAAAAGAATGAGGAGTGCGAACCAATCGATCTCCTTATTGTCCGAGTACGATCGTTTATTAGAGAGAGAACCAGATGAGCTTGATCGCCTGCATGTACAGCTTTTAAGCGGAACGACTTCCTTTTTTAGAGATATGGAAGCCTTTCGAGTATGTGAACATCACATCATTCCGTCGATCATTGAAAACACAATGAAAAATGGGAAATCTCGATGCCGCATTTGGATTGCAGGATGTTCTACAGGTGAAGAAGCCTATTCTTTTGCGATGTTATTTTTAGAAGAAATGAAACGAAGACAAGTGTCCATTGAACTTCAAGTGTTTGCAACAGACATCAACCGGAAAGCCATCCAAATTGCAAGCAAAGGTGTTTATTCGCTTGAGTCTATGGCACGGATGCCAGAAAAATGGAGGGCGCGATATTTCGAAAAAAAAGGTGACGCTTTTATTGTGAAGCAGTCGCTTAGAAAACATATTGTCTTTGCTCCTCACAATTTATTGATCGATTCACCTTTTATCCACCTCGATTTTATCAGTTGCCGAAATGTTCTGATGTACTTCCAGCCAGAAGTACAAAAACGAGTCTTATCTCGATTCCAATATGCACTAAAGGATCAAGGGATGTTGATATTAGGACCGAATGAAAAGGTACCCAATATCCCTCGTTTATTTCATTTGTTAAATGAAAAGTGGAACATTTACACCCACTCAAACGTTCCTAAATACAATGCAGGTCATACGGAGTTAAAAGAACGAGCTGTCCAATATATGAAAGAAGTAGAGCAGGAGTATGATGCATGTTTCATCATAGACGATTGCGAGAAAATCCTCGCGATATCAAACGGTGCCTATTCTTTCTTAGCGCCTGCAGAAGTCTCAGATGAATTATGTGAATATGTAACCCCTGATTATATGAAAGAGATACTAAGTCAAAGCTTTCAAAAGGTATGGACTGAAGAGACTGAGGTTGTTTTTCAACATGTCCTCATTTCGGAAAATGGAAGAAAGCAGTATGCAGATTTTACAGTGAAACATTTTGATCGCCGTTTTAAAGGAGTATACGTCATTCTCATTCGGAAGAGTGAGAGAGGAAAAAATCAAAAGAACGGCAGGGACAAAGGGATGTTAGAGCAGAATTCGGTTTATCAACAGCGAATTGTCGATTTAGAAAACGAGCTCAATGAGGTCAAACAAAAGGAGCAAGAAGCAAGGGCTCAATTAAAAGAAAAAAACAAGCAAATAGAAGTGCGCGAGAAAACAAACGAGCATTTTATTAATATCATCAACAACTTGAAGGTGACAAGAGAAGAACTGTACCGGCCGTCTGTGAAGCCAGAACTTGCCACGTTGTTTGTGGACCGGGAAATGAATATTCGCTATCACACTCCTACAGCTACCTCTTTATTCACTTCAGCTCAAACCCGGCACCAGCAAACGTTTCAGTCGATGGTCAAGAAGTTATCGAAGGAAATGCTCTATCATGATATTCAATCTGTCATTTCAAATAGGCGCGTGATCGAACGTGAAATTGAAACAAACGAAGGAGAACAATTCACGGTTCATATGACGCCTTTCTATGATCAAGATCGCGAGGGAGCAGTGATGACCTGGATCAAAATGACCGAAATGACGAAATTGAAGCAGGCTCTTCATCTTGCGGTGACAGCACTTGATAACAGCCATATTCATATTGTGGTTGCAACAGGAGAAGGTGTCATTCAGTGTGTCAACCAGCGCTTTTGTCAGTTTGTACAGCAGCATGAATATGACTTGATCGGAAAAGATATTTTTTCTGTCTATTATGCGTTGTGTCAATGTGATGATCTAGCGAAACAATGGGACGTGTGTTTAAGAGAGGGCAGCTGGACAGGTGAGTTGTATTTTCAGGACTTATCAGGGCGTGAGCGATGGGAAAGAGTCTCTTTACACCGAATCGATGACCCTGACAAAATGCAGTCTACTGTCATGCGGATTTCGGAGGATATTACAAGTCAAAAACAGTCTGAGAAAATGCTGATGAAGTCTGAAATGCTGTCAGCAGTTGGACAGCTTGCAGCTGGTATTGCCCATGAGATACGTAACCCACTTACGTCGTTAAAAGGCTTTTTACAGCTAATGATTCAAAGTAAAAAGTATCAGAAGGATTATGCCGATGTGATGATGTCAGAGTTTAATCGGCTTGAGTCTATTATTAACGAATTCCTTGTGCTCTCTAGAAGCAAATCTGTTAAATTTGAACCGGTGAATGTGAATCTTCTGCTCGAAGAAGTCATTATGGTCGTTGAATCTCAGGCGGTCTTAAAAGGAGTGTCGATTCAAAAGAATCTGGCGCCCTCTCTGCCACATATTCAAGGCATTCCAAATGAACTAAAACAAGTGTTCCTTAACATTCTTAAAAATGGAATTGAAGCGATGGATGGAGTAACAGGTGTGATCCAAGTGACTTCATTATTGAAAAACGACCAAATGATGCTGATATTTGAAGACCAAGGAAAGGGCATACCAGAAGACGAGATTGGGAAATTAGGTGAACCTTTTTACACAACGAAAGAAAAAGGCACGGGTCTTGGATTAATGATGACCATTAAGATTATTGAAAGCCATGGCGGTACCATTCGTTTTGAGAGCAAAAGCTTTGAAGGGACACGTGTGATTATTACGTTTCCAAGTAATTGAGATAAGTTTTACACGAAATCCATCCAGTCTCAATATTTGCTTTGTACACTAGAAGAGATGAAGTTCAAAGGGGAGAAATCTAATGAAACGTATACAATCCATTCGAATGGTCTGTTGTTTGATTTTGGTGATATTTAGCCTGCAATCTTTACTGCCTAGTATGATGACAGCTGAGCCGTTTAGTGTTTCTGAGAAGAAGGACACTTTGTGGAAACAAACAAAGCCGATGAACATAAAAAAAGCTCGCAAACTGATAGGAGAAACGGTGACGGTGAGCGGTATCGTAACAGCAGATCAATCCGCTATAGGGAATGGGAAACTATCAACATATATTCAAGACAAAACAGCTGGTCTCAATATTTATTCTGCGCAGCCTAAAAACTTCCCAGAACTAAAAGCTGGCATGAAGGTCACGGTGACAGGCAAGATCACGACTTATAAAGGGCTCATTGAAATTGTGCCAGATCAAGACCATCTGAAGATTGATGCTGTGAATCAACCATTGCCTTCGCCAAAGAGAGTTTCAGTGAAACAATTGGAAACGGATCAGGCAGGTAAATATGAAGGAAGATTAGTGAAGATAAAAGGCTATGTAGAACAAGCGCCAGATCAGCCAGCTGGCGGTGGATACAATGTGGTCATCATCGATAAAAAATATCATAGCACAGTCCTTAGAGTCATGGTTGATACGGGTGCCATTGAACAAGTGAAGACCGGAAAATGGTATGAGTTTACTGGCGTTTTAAGCAGATACGATACGTTGCAAGTACTTCCAAGACACAAAACCGATGTCAAATTGCTGAAGCACCAGCCAAAGCCGCCAAAAATCAAAAAAGAATATGAGGCAACGGTAGATCGTGTTGTGGATGGAGATACCATTCATTTGAAGAAGCCTGTGCTCGGCACAACAAAGGTACGCTTCGTGAATATGGACACACCAGAAACCTACCACAAGCCAAAAAATGAATTAGATCAAAACCAGCTGCGTTTTGGACAAAAAGCGACGGATTATTTAAAAACCCTTCTTTCAAGTGGTGATCGAGTCACATTAAAGATTGGCCCGGAAGCAAAGGATGGATATGGACGTCTTTTAGCTCAAGTCAAAACCAAAAAAGGGCTGAATACGAACCTAGAGCTTGTGAAAAAAGGATATGCCCCTACTTATTTCATTTGGCCTGTTGGAGATGAAAAAGAGTATCAGATGTTCCAGCAAGCAGTGAAAGATGCCAAGGAAAAAGGGCTTGGTATTTGGAATAAAGAAGATCCTCTGCTAGAACAGCCGTTTGAATTTAGAGCACGTGAGCAGAAAAAAGGGCTCACACGTTATGTTGGTGATTCATCTGCAAAAACCTACGTATCACCTGACAGCTGGAATGAGATCGATGTGGATAAACGTATCTTTTTTGCTTCTAAAGAAGAAGCAGAGCAGGCTGGATATCAGGCGTCAGAATCATCCAGTGAAGTCCCATTAACCATTTTAAGCATGAATGATTTGCATGGTAAAATTGATCAGCAATATGAGCTGGAGGTAAAAGGTGATGGCAGTAAAGGAACGTATGGACGGATGGATTATGTGGCGGCTTATATGAAACAAAAGCAGGCTGCGCAAAAAAATACGATAACAGTTCATGCAGGAGATATGATAGGCGGAAGCTCGCCAATATCTTCTCTTTTACAAGATGAACCAACCGTCGAACTAATGGAGAACATCGGCTTTGATGTTGGGACAGTTGGCAACCATGAGTTTGATGAAGGTGTGGATGAACTATTGCGCATCTTAAAAGGTGGAGATCACCCGAAAGGCACAAAAGGATACGATGGGCAGAATTTCCCGCTTGTTTGTGCAAACTGTGAATACAAGGATACTGGCAAACCACTTTTACCAGCCTATGAAATCATGGATGTCGAAGGAATTCCTGTAGCTTTTATCGGGGTTGTGACAACATCAGCGGCAGGTATGGTCATGCCAGAAGGAATTAAAGACATTCAATTTACTGATGAAGTCAAAGCTGTCAATGAAGCAGCGAAGGAATTAAAGCAAAAAGGGATTAAAGCGATAGCGGTTCTGGCTCATATGACCGCCTCTCAAAATGGTGATACCATTACTGGAGAAAGCGCAAGGCTCGCCAAAGAAGGTGATGACGAAATTGATGTCATTTTCGCTGGCCATAATCACGAAGTGGTCAATGGAGAAGTGAATGGAAAATTAATTGTCCAAGCCTTTGAATATGGAAAGGCGATTGGAGAAGTCAATGTCACACTTGACAGGAAAACAAAGGATATTGTCAAAAAGAGTGCAAACATCCAGTATGTAGACCAGGCTGGTATTGAAAAGGATCAGGAAGCAGCGGACATTTTAGCCCATTACGGAAAAGAAGTGGAGCCGATTATTAGTGAGGTTGTTGGAGAAGCTGGCGTCAAGATGGAAGGTGGCTATTCCAATGATGGTGATACACCACTTGGCAACCTCATTGCGGATGGCATGAGATATTCAATGAAAAGTGACTTTGCCATGATGAATGGCGGCGGGATCAGACAAAATCTCGAAAAAGGACCGATTACTTGGGGAGACCTCTTTAATATTCAGCCATTTGGAAATGTGTTAGTGAAGCTGGACATCAAGGGGAAAGATTTAGTTGATATCATTGAAGCTCAAATATCTCCTCAATTTGGACCAGATTATAGCATTTCAGGCTTTTCTTATTCGTACGATCCGTTAACATATAAAGTAGTCGACTTAAAACTGTCTGATGGTTCTTCCGTTGATTTCGATAAAACGTATACACTCACAGTGAACAACTTCATGGCGACTGCCACTGGAAGTAAGTATGCACCGATTGGGCGGCTAGGGAAAAATCCGGAAACAGGCCCAGAAGATTTAGAAGCAACGGTCGCTTTTGTAAAGAGCTTCGAGGGAGCTTCTATTGTGTATCAAAAAGAGGGCCGAATTCAACAAGCGAAACAAGAAGAAAAGGCAGCAGCAAGCTAAAGAATCATCAGCAAAGACAAAGGAGTTAACGCATGAAAAAATGGCTTGCAGTGATTGTCATGTCAGCGGGAATTGTGGTGCTTGGCTGGGGAATCTGGCAAATCGCTTCTACTCACTTACAAACAGCACATTCGTTAGAGGAAGCAAAGAAGGTCGTAGAAACTGATCAAGGGATGACAAAGGAAAAATTTTCACCTGAAATGGGGAAAGCCTCTGGCATCCTGACCATTCCGAAATTAAAAGCCGATTTGCCGATTGTTGAAGGGACAGATGCGGACGACCTTGCCAAAGGCGTCGGTCATTATAAAGGCAGTTATTACCCTGATCAAAATGGACAAATCGTTTTGTCGGGACACAGGGATACGGTCTTCCGCCGGACTGGTGAACTGGATATTGGGGATCAGCTGAAAATCACTGTACCGTATGGTGAGTTTGTTTATGAAATCACGCATACGAAAATTGTGGATCAGCATGATACATCCATTATTACCTTACAAAATAAAAAAGAAGAGCTTGTGTTAACCACATGCTATCCATTTCATTTTGTCGGCAACGCACCAGAGCGGTACATTATTTATGCGAAAAGAGCATCTGTCTAACGTCAAAAGAGCCTGGATCAGGCTCTTTTTTCTACATATTGTCCATTAATTCAGCCATATCAGGTGGGAGCGGTGCTTCTATCGTCAGCTTTTCACCTGTGAATGGATGGTTCATGTCTACTTGTTTGGCATGAAGGGCGCATCTGTTTATCAGGTCACGCTTCCCGCCATATAATGTATCGCCAGCTAAAGGATGCCCGAGACTGCTAAGATGGACCCGAATTTGATGCGTTCTGCCTGTTTCTAATCGCAACTTAACGGCCGTCACCTGTAAACGTTTATTGAGATGGAAGACCTCATAATGAGTCTTGGCGCTTTGACCAGTAGGAGAAACCCTCCTTCTGACAGCATGGTGTTTATCACGTCCAATGGCTGCTTGGATCGTTCCTTTCTTTTTCTTAAACAGTCCTTGTGCGATGGCAAGATACGTTCTGTTAATTGCTTTTTTTGAAAGCATTTGATCGAGTACAGCATGTGCCAACCTGTGTTTGGCAAAAATGACGGTGCCACTTGTGTCTTGATCCAGCCTATGTATATGTCTGACCCGCTTTTCTTCTCCATTTGCTTGAAAATGGAAAGCGACTAGATTCGCCAGCGTACCTGTTTGTCCTTTTTCATTTGGATGCGTCGGTCTTCCAGCAGGCTTTTGGACAACTAATAAATGCTCGTCTTCAAAGAGTACCTCTAATTCACCGTATTCTGGCGTCACATCACTTTCTTCCGTCTCAAATAAATCAATGATAATCTGATCACCTGTACTCACTTTTGCAGCATGGTGGGCAGGTTTTTGATTGAGACGGACTTTTTGGTGCTCCATCCAAAAATGGATAATCGGTTTAGAGGCAGACACTTCGTCTTTTAAAAATTGACTTAAGGAAATGCCATTTTGCTGCTCACCTACTTTTAGGGAGAGCGTGTGTCCTTTTATGATCATGATATTCGTCCTCTCTTTGGGTATATATAGGAAACACTTACCTTAGCGAATGCCTTTTTTTCTGTGCTATTCTGAATGGAGTAATAACGACAGAGAGGTAGATGCCACGTGAGATTAATGAAAGCTGCGACAGACCTTCAAGAGCAGGCAATTGAAGAAGTATCAAAGGAAATTGAAGATCTTTTATCCCATTCTGTCAATGGAGAAGAGCAGGAAAAACAATCCCCGCTTACATTCATTGATGGTGTGTATAACGGGACAATGGATGATGCTTTTCGTATCTTATCAGGTCTTCAGCTATTACATACCATTATTTTAAAGCCGAAGCGACATATCACAAAACGAGATCGTGAGTTATTTGAACTCAACCGTGAACAAGTTAATGCGTGCGGCTTTTCTTTCCCGTTTGATTTAGATGATTTTGCAGGCCGTCACCTTCAAAATGCGTAAAAGTTGGTGTGAACTTCCTTGTTAACTTACAAGGTCGTCGCACATACTATTTTTAAGGGAACGGAGAAACCTTCAAGATCTGTAATACCAATTCCGCTCTTTTTCAACAATGTCTATTCTCCACGAATCGGAGCGCTTGGATCTCTTGCAGAAAGAATCGAACATGACAGGAGCCTGACAAAACGATGCAGGCTCCTTTTATACATAATCATTTTAGCAGACATTCATTTTTGAAAGTCAATTTTATTCACGATATGATAGCAGTATGGAAGATATTTCAGACTTTCGGAAAAAAGGAGTGGCCTCTTTGGTAAAGGCGATTATATTTGATTTTGATGGATTAATTTTAGATACAGAAACACATGAATATGAGGTTCTGCAGGAAATGTTTGCGGAGCATGAATCGGAGCTGCCTCTGTCTGTATGGGGAAATGTGATTGGAACGCAGGCAGGTTTTAAGCCTTTTAAATATTTGGAAGAGCAGTTAGGAAAGACATTAGATCATGAGGCACTCACAGAAGACCGGCGTTCACGTTTTCAAAAGAGAATGAAGGACGAAGCAGCAAGACCTGGTGTAGAAGCTTATTTAGAAGCGGCAAAGGAGCTTGGAATTAAGATTGGACTCGCTTCCAGCTCAGATTATAAATGGGTGTCTGATCACCTCAAACAAATTGGACTTTTCGATTACTTTGAATGTATCCGCACGTCAGACGATGTGGAAGAAGTGAAGCCTCACCCAGAACTTTATTTGCAAACCGCACAATGCTTAGGCGTTGAGCCAAAGGATTGCGTGGCATTTGAAGACTCTGTGAATGGGTCAATCGCTGCCAAACGAGCGGGTATGAAATGTGTCATCGTGCCAAATAAAGTGACGAGCACACTGCAGTTTGAAGAATATGACGCGAGATTAGAATCCATGGCTGAAATCGAATTGCTCCAGCTATTCCATCAGCTTGAAAAAGAGGATCAGTAAGGGGGCAATACATCATGGCAGAAAAACTAGATTTAACGCGATTTGAAAAAAGAATGGTGATTCGAAATATTAGAGAAGAAGATATCGACCGAATCATTGCATTGCAAGAGGTATGCTTTCCAGGCATGGACCCTTGGAAAAAAGAGCACCTTGAAAGCCACCTTGAACATTTCCCAGAAGGCCAGTTTTGTGCGGAATTCGAGGGAGAAATTATTGGCTCATGTTCAAGTTTATTAATTAACTTTGATGAATACGATGATCGTCACACATGGCAGGACATCACAGATGATGGATATATCACAAACCATAATCCAGATGGGATGAATATGTACGGAATTGAAGTAATGGTCAGTCCTGAGTACCGCCGGATGAAAATCGGTCATCGTTTATACGAAGCAAGAAAAGACTTAGCGAGAAGATTAAATTTAAAAAGCATCATTATTGGCGGACGTATCCCGAATTATCATAAATATCAAGAGGAAATGACGCCTCGCCAATATGTAGAGCAAGTTATGCTGCACCAAATTTATGATCCTGTGCTATCTTTTCAGCTGTTAAATGAATTTAGCCTGATGCGGATCAATCCGAATTACTTGCCGGATGATAAAGCTTCCAGCACGTACGCAACGCTAATGGAATGGAACAATGTCGATTATCGCCCGCAATCGAAAAGATATTATAAATCGGCGTTCCCAGTACGTATTTGTGTCATTCAATATGCAATGAAGCAAATTCATTCCTTTGAAGAGTTTATGAATCAAGTGGAGTATTACGTGGATGTGGCATCAGATGCGTCAGCTGACTTTGCCGTTTTCCCGGAAATCTTTACAACGCAGCTTATGTCATATTTAGAAGAGAGATCACCAAGTCTAGCAGTGCAGCGGATCACAGAATATACTGAGGACTACATCAATTTGTTTACAGATCTCTCGGTCAAGTACAACATTAATATCATTGGTGGTTCTCATTTCGTTGAAGAGGAAGGGAAAATCTATAATATCGCCTATTTATTTAGACGTGATGGAACGATTGAAAAGCAATATAAGCTGCATATCACGCCGAATGAAAGAAAATGGTGGGGGATTTCAGCTGGTGACCAAGTCCGGGTATTTGATACGGACTGCGGTAAAATTGCGATCCAAATTTGCTACGATATTGAATTCCCTGAGCTTGCTCGAATTGCAGCTGACAAAGGAGCGAAAATTATATTCACTCCATTCTGTACAGAAGACCGTCAAGGCTATTTACGTGTGCGTTACTGTGCGCAGGCGAGAGCGGTTGAAAATCAGATATATACGGTCATTTCTGGAACGGTCGGAAACCTTCCGCAAACAGAAAACATGGATGTCCAATATGCACAATCAGCCATCTTTGCACCATCTGATTTTGAATTCGCAAGAGATGGCATTGTAGGAGAATGCAACCCGAATATTGAAATGGTGGTTGTCGGTGATGTCGACTTAGAAATATTAAGAAGGCAGCGTCAAGATGGGACGGTTCGTCAGCTGAAAGACCGAAGAAGAGACGTGTACCATATCGAATATAAGAAATAACCAAAACAAGCGCCCCGCAGTTATGCGAGGCGCTTTTCTGTATGTTTACATTTTCTTTAATGCCACTGTAGCAAAATGGGCAATGCTTTTGGCAGCTAAAAATGGAACGTCTGATTTAACAAGAGATTGATAAATCGTTTTTTCTACTTGTTTCCATGTAAGATCAGACTCTTCTAAAAGATTTTTTAAATCAGGTCCTACATGCTGGTTGAAAAACTGTTCAAATTGTTCACGTTTTTCTTGTCCGGCAATCACTTCTAGTTTTTGTAGCCATTTTTCTTGTTTTTGGAAAGATTGTTCAATGTTTTGTTTAATGGTGTCTGTTGTTGAAGGAAGCTGAAAATCACTTTCTGCTGTCACCTGCTTCGTTTGAATAGATGCAGCATCAGCTGTTTGTGTAATAGGTGAAGCGAATAAAAGGACAGTGGTGGAGAGCATCAAAGATTTTGCGATTGTTTTCATTAAGAAAACCTCCTAGTTCATTTAGTATTGTGCACGAGATTTATTATACATTTTTGTTAAAATAAGGTAATGAGACTTACCTCTTATTTTTTCATGCGACAAAGGGATGCCAAATGAAAAGACGAATATACTGAATGGAAATGATGTTTTACAAAGGGAGAGGGATATGGGGCGACAATCTAAACATCTGTATATCAATTTGCCGGTTAAGCATGTGAATGAGTCAAAGGCTTTCTTTGAACAGCTAGGTTTTGACTTTCAACAAGAACTGACGAATGAACATGCTGCTTGTTTTGTGATGAATGAGACGATCACAGTCATGCTGTTATCACTTAAGCATTTCCAATCCATTTCAGAGAAGGAATTGGTAGATGCTAGAAATGGCGCAGAGGTCATTATCTCTTTACAGGTCGAGAAGAGGGAAGAGGTTGATGAGCTTGTAGAGCGTGCGATCGCAGCTGGTGGTTCACCGTTTAAGGAAAAACAAGACCATGATTTCATGTATGGCTGGAGCTTTCAGGATCGTGATGGTCATTTATGGGAAGTGTTTTATATGGATGAGGAGAGAAGCGACCTTTCATAAGGGTGCTTCTTTTTTATTGATGATCAGTGGTATGATAAGAGGGTAAAAAAGAAGGAATTCATCTAGAGAAAAGTAGGTGCTGCATGGAGTTTTTACTTGTCTTAATGCCAGTGTTCGGCATATTCCTTATAGGGTATATTGGGCAGAAGACAATTGGTTTTGATATACATACGCTCTCATCAATGTCTTTATATTTAATGTCACCATTTCTTGCATTTGAAACCTTTTATCAAAATAAAGTATCGATGGACTATGTGTACTTATCAATATTTGTCGTAGGGCTTTGTCTTTCACTTGTTTTATGTGTCTTCATTTTATCTCGAATTTACGGGTATTCGAATGAAACGTATTGTGCCATGATTTTGTCATCAGCATTTATGAATAATGGAAATTACGGCACGCCTGTTGTCCTTCTTGTTTTTGGAGCAGCTGGTTTAGATATTGCGATTGTGCTAATGGTCCTTCAACAGCTCGTCATGAGTACGATCGGCATGTATTATGCAGCAAAAGGTGGAGAGGACGCGGGAGACTTGAAGGTCGTTCTAAAAAAAGTGCTGCGTATGCCGGTTGCTTATGGGGCTCTTCTTGGTCTATTATTTCAGCTCATTGACCTTTCATTACCTAAAGAGCTTATGACAGGTGTTCAGCTGGTCGGGGATGCAGCGATACCAACGATTATGCTGATTTTAGGTATGCAGCTCGCAGTGATTTCTTTTAAACAAGTGGATTATCGTAATATTTCCTATGCGGTGCTGCTGAAGCTGTTTATCTCACCACTCATCGCATTCGGCTTTACGCTTATTTTACCGGTAGATGATTTGGTGAAACAAATTATGATTTTAGTTGCAGCGATGCCGACTGCGGCGAATACCACGTTGATGGCTGTGCAATTTCGAACGAAACCTGAGTTTGTCTCAAGCACGACGTTTCTCAGTACGATTTTAAGTATTGTGACTTTACCTGTTTTATTATGGATTTTATCCATGCACCCTCTGGGATAGGGGACGGCAAACAAAGGGGGACTTATGAATGAATGTAGATGTTCATTTTCAAGTAAGTGATGTGTTAAAAACGAAGCATTTTACGCATGCGAAAGTGTTAGCTGGGGAAAAGGGATTGTTTCGGCAGGTAAAATGGGTACATGTACTTGAAGTGCCTGCTGTAGAGGATTTGTTAAACGGAGGCGAGCTGATCTTAACGACGGCCGCAGGCTTCCATGATCAATTGGAAGTCTTTCAGGCGTTTTTAAGACAGTTGATTGACTCAGGTGCGGCTGGCTTGTGTATTGAATTTGTACCGCTCCGGTTTGATGTGCCAGAAGAACTGATTATTTATGCAGAAGAACGTGATTTTCCGCTTATTCTGTTTACAAAAGAAGTGAAGTTCGTCAATATTACACAGCATCTCCATACGATGATGATTGAACGTCAGTATCAGATGATGGCGGATTTAGAAACACTGTCGTCCAAGTTGAATGAGCTTTTATTGACCCCTCATCCGCAGATGGATATTTTGGATCAAGTGTATCAGCACGTGAGAGGGATTCTTTTGTTGATCCCTATTCAAGGTGAACCGATTATTTTATGTGATTCTTCCAAACAAACAGAAGAGCTTGTGATGAATTATTTGCAGTATGCTTCATTACCAAAAGGATATGAAGTGACGCAAAAACAAGTCCTTGCACTCAAACAAACCTTTGCAGACCTCGTCCTCATTCATCAATCGAACACGCTCTCGGAATTTGAACTGCTTGTGATGGATAAAGGAGCAAATGCCCTTGCCCAGCAAACATTAAGAGAGCTGTATACAGAAGAGCTGAAGAAGACAAAAGAGAATGAATGGCTGCAAAAATGGTTTCATGAAGAGCATACAGAAAGAGAAATCATAGAACACCTTGAGGAAACAGAAGGACTGAAAAAACCGACCGGCTGTGTGGTGATGCTCTTTCAAAAAAACCACCAAATAGAAGAAATCGCAGGGAATCTTTATTTTCTTGTCTCTTGCCGTTCTATTTTTCAGCGTGCTGGTTTCTATTTGATTGTGTACGAGCATCAAGGACAAACCTTATTTATTTTATTGAATACAAGAAAAGTTGAGGACTGGAAAGAGCGTGCAGAAAAAGCGGCAAACGACATCACGCAATTATATGACCGTGAGAAGCCCGGCGAGGCAGTCATCAATTATGGAATCGGTTCATATTGTGAGCAATTTCAGCACATGAGAAAAAGTTTTCAAGCAGCGAAAGAAGTGCTGCATTTAAAGAAAGTGATGCCGCAACGGATAAAAAGCCCATTTTATCAAGATTTACATATGCTTCGGTTGATGCCTGTCATGAAAGAAAGCGGGTTATTAGAATGCATGGTGAAAGAGTATTTAGAGCCGGTGATTTTATATGATAAACAAAATAGCGGCAGGCTCTATCAGACGCTGAATATCTTTTTACAGACAAACGGTTCTAAAAAAGAAACCGCAAGCCAGCTCTATATTGTGAGGCAGACGCTTTATCACAGATTGGATAAGCTTCATGCTTTACTTGGTGGGGATATGATGCAAGCGCCAAAACGTCAAGCGCTTGAATTTGCGATCCTTGCTTATGAATTTTTACAGGGGAATCGCCATTAACGGTATATGTTAGATTTTGCCGAGGGATCAAGTAGAGTGTCTCATGGTTCTTTTCAATCAGTTGACGATCTGTCTAATGTAATGTGTCTGGCCCCTTTTTTATAATGAGAGTAACGACACGGGCGGTCTTGTTTCAGTTTCATATGCCTCACTTTTTATCCATATAATGAATGGAGAGGTCATATGCAGGACCGGTTTAAGCTTCTTTGATGATGAAAACGGATACATGGGGGCGTGGGAAGATGAAAACACATAACGCACAAAATCTTCAGGCGAAAGATGATCAGTTCATTTGGCATCATATGAAAGGGACAAACAAAGAAAATGAAAGTATGGTGATTCATGAGGCAGAAGGCGCATGGGTGACAGATATTCATGGAAATCGCTATTTAGACGGGATGTCAGGACTATGGTGTGTCAATGCCGGATATGGACGTAAAGAGCTTGCAGAAGCGGCGTATAAGCAATTAAATACGATGCCTTACTACCCACTGACACAAAGCCATGTGCCAGCGATTCAGCTGGCTGAGAAGCTCAATGAATGGCTAGGCGGGGACTATGTGATTTTCTTTTCTAACAGTGGTTCTGAAGCGAATGAAGCGGCATTTAAGATTGCCAAACAATATCATGCGCAAAAGGGAGAGAGTACACGCACAAAATTTATTTCCCGATATCGATCGTATCATGGCAACACAGCAGCAGCTCTAGCCGCAACGGGTCAAGCGCAGCGTAAGTACAAATATGAACCGTTAGGGCAGGGGTTTATCCATGTCGCACCACCTGATATGTACCGGCATCCTGAAGATCAAGAGAGCTTGGCAAGTGCTGCTGCAATAGATCAGGCCATGACGTGGGAACTAAGTGAGACGATAGCTGGGGTCATTATGGAGCCGATCATTACGGGCGGAGGTATCCTAATGCCGCCAAAAGGGTATTTGAAGAAGGTCAAAGATATCTGTGAAGCCCATGGAGCGCTTCTCATTGTAGATGAAGTCATCTGCGGATTTGGCCGGACAGGAAAGCGGTTTGGATTTATGCATGAGGAAGTGAAGCCAGATATCATCACCATGGCAAAAGGGATCACAAGTGGATATTTACCGCTATCTGCAACGTGCGTGAAACGAGACATTTATGAAGCGTATGCAGGAGAAGATACGTATGACAGGCTACGGCATGTGAATACATTTGGCGGTCACCCTGCTTCCTGTGCGGTTGCGCTTGCTAACTTAGAGATCATGGAAAACGAGCAATTAGTGGAGCGGTCACGCACGCTTGGCCAAGACATGCTCGAACGTTTGCAAGAGTTAAAAGAGCATCCATTTGTCGGTGATGTGAGAGGAAAAGGCCTGCTGTTTGGAATTGAGCTTGTGCAGGATCAGGCGTCAAAAAAGCCAGCTGATCCAAGTGTAGTCGGTCAATTGATTGCAGAATGTAAAAAGCGGGGATTGATCATCGGGAAAAATGGCGATACAGTGGCTGGCTATAATAACGTGGCACAGCTAGCACCACCGCTAAATATCACTGATGAAGACGCCTCATTCATTATTCATACTTTAAAAGAAAGCATGGCACAATTATAGCAGAGATTTCTCTGCTTCAGATTGTTGACAAAGGGCTAAAATGAACTTGATTTTAGCCCTTTGTCTTCTTTTCAGCGTGATAGAAAACCTTTCCAGCCCTAGGAAGGGTGAGTACTGGCGCGGAGCGAATTTGACATTCGTGAGCACCAGCACGCAGGAATTACAAAGAATGCGAGGGTTTGCCTACACGCTGTAGCAGAGAGGTTTCTCTGCTTTTTTCTATGCCCTGAAAGGATCAGGTTTTGATCGATCTGCTAGGCTGAATGGTCAATGGGCACACTAGGTGTATTGAAAAAAACATGCGATTCTATTACTGTAAGGAGAAGATAGAACCAATACACACGAGAAGGAGACGGCATATGAGTTTTCATGATCAACCCATTCTACCTGCTGTTCGCAATATGAAGCAATTTGAGGAATTTTTAAAAAGTCCATTTACATATGGGGTCTTACTAGATGTCCACTTAGGGCGGCTTAAGGGCATCATGAATGAGGCGAATGCGCATCATAAAAAAATGTTTGTCCATGTCGATCTCATTCACGGAATCAAACATGATGAGTACGGAACGGAATTTATTTGTCAGGAAATGAAACCAGCTGGCATTATTTCTACTAGGTCTTCTGTCATAGTAAAAGCCAAGCAGAAAAAGGTATATGCCATCCAGCGAATGTTTTTACTTGATACAAGTGCGATGGAAAAAAGCATGGAGTTTGTCGGGAAACATCGTCCAGATTTTATTGAAGTATTGCCGGGTGTCGTGCCAGATTTAATTACAGAAGTGCGCGAAAGAGCTGGAATACCAATATTTGCAGGAGGATTTATTCGAACAAAAGAAGATGTAGAAAGGGCGCTTGCAGCAGGGGCGACAGCTGTCACCACATCGAATACAGAGCTTTGGAAAGCGTTCCAAAAGTGAAAAAGATAAAATGTGAAAATTGATTGACAACGTTTTCATCCTCTGTTACTATAGCACTAAGTTAATATCATGTGATGGAGAAACGGAGATCCACAACGACGCTTTACTAGGTGACAAATGACCCTGATGTAAAGTATGTTTGTTGTGGATCTTTTTTCTTTATCTTTTCTACACATTTATAGGGGATGGCAACTGAACCAGAGGAGGAATTTTTCATGACACCATTTTGGGGTGAAGTCGTTGGTACAATGCTTCTGATTATTTTCGGAGGCGGTGTGTGTGCGGCAGTCAGTTTAAAGAAATCGCTCGCTTATCAGTCCGGCTGGATTGTAATCGCTTTCGGATGGGGATTTGCAGTAGCGATTGCAGCTTATGCCACTGGAGGAATCAGCGGTGCACATTTAAACCCCGCGCTGACAATAGGTCTTGCATTAGAAGGAAGTTTTCCTTGGGCTGATGTTCCAATGTATATTGTCGGTCAAATGCTTGGCGCATTACTCGGAGCTATTATTGTCTTCTTACATTACTTACCACACTGGAAAGCGACAGACGATCCAGGTGCAAAACTAGGCGTATTCTCAACTGGTCCTGCGATTCCGCATACTTTTGCAAACGTGCTCAGTGAAGTCATTGGTACATTTGTATTGGTGGTAGGAATTTTAGCGATTGGTGCAAATAAATTTGCAGACGGAGTCAATCCGCTGATTGTTGGTTTCTTAATTGTCGCAATTGGTCTTTCATTAGGTGGTACAACTGGTTACGCAATTAACCCTGCACGTGATTTAGGTCCAAGAATCGCACATGCCATTCTGCCGATTCCAGGTAAAGGTCCATCAAATTGGAAATATGCTTGGGTTCCTGTTGTTGGTCCAATTTTGGGCGGTGCATTTGGCGGTGTTTTCTATAATGCAGCCTTTAAAGCGAACGTCACACCAGCCTTTTGGATTGTAAGCGTTATTTTAGTTGTGGTATTGTTAGGACTCTATGTTTCTACGAAAAACCAGACAAATGCTGTCAATGAAAGTATGTAAGGGGAGGAAAACACCATGGCAAAAGAAAAATATATTCTCGCATTAGATCAAGGGACAACAAGCTCAAGAGCGATCTTATTTGATCAAGAAGGTAAAATTGCACATACAGCTCAGAAGGAATTCAATCAATATTTTCCGAACCCAGGCTGGGTAGAACACAATGCAAATGAAATTTGGAGCTCTGTTCTATCAGTTATTTCAACTGCTTTAATCGAATCAGGAATTGAAGCAGATCAAATCGCCGGTATCGGAATTACGAACCAGCGTGAGACAGCTGTCGTTTGGGATAAACATACAGGCGCACCCGTTTACAATGCAATTGTTTGGCAGTCTAGACAAACATCGGGTATATGTGATGAGCTAAAAGCGCAAGGACACGATGAAACGTTTAGAAATAAAACCGGTCTTCTGATTGATGCTTATTTCTCAGGCACTAAAGTGAAATGGATTTTAGACAATGTAGAAGGTGCTCGTGAGAAAGCAGAAAATGGTGACTTGCTGTTTGGCACAATTGATACATGGCTCATTTGGAAAATGACTGGCGGTCAATCACACGTGACAGATTATTCAAATGCATCAAGAACGTTAATGTTCAATATTTACGATCTGAAATGGGATGAAGAACTACTTGATATCTTAGGTGTTCCAGCTTCCATGCTGCCAGACGTCAAACCATCATCACACATTTATGGTGAAACAACAGACTATCACTTCTTCGGTAAAAATATTCCAATTGCAGGAGCGGCAGGAGATCAGCAGTCTGCGTTATTCGGTCAGGCTTGCTTTGAAGAAGGAATGGCGAAGAACACATATGGTACAGGATGTTTCATGTTGATGAATACAGGGGAAAAAGCAATTAAGTCGGATCATGGATTGTTAACGACGATTGCATGGGGCATTGACGGCAAAGTTGAATATGCTTTAGAAGGAAGTATTTTCGTTGCTGGCTCAGCGATCCAGTGGCTGCGTGATGGACTTAGAATGTTTAAAGACTCAAAAGACAGTGAAGCTTATGCTGAGCGCGTTGAGTCAACAGACGGCGTATATGTCGTACCAGCATTCGTTGGTTTAGGCACACCATATTGGGATAGTGATGTCCGAGGCGCTGTATTCGGTTTAACACGCGGTACTTCTAAAGAGCACTTTGTTCGTGCAACGTTAGAATCACTTGCTTATCAAACGAAAGATGTTTTAGATGCGATGGAAAAAGATTCAAACATCTCACTTAAAACATTGCGCGTCGATGGCGGGGCTGTAAAGAATGATTTCTTAATGGGCTTCCAAAGTGATTTGCTCGATGTACCAGTAGAACGTCCAGAAATTAATGAAACGACGGCACTCGGTGCGGCCTATCTTGCGGGAATAGCAGTTGGCTTCTGGAACGACCGTTCAGACATTGCAAAACAATGGAACCTTGACAAGCGCTTTGAACCTAAAATGGAAGAAGACAGCCGTGACTCGTTATACAGCGGGTGGAAAAAGGCTGTAAAAGCAGCTCAAGCTTTCAAATAAACAAAAAGTATGGTATACTTCAAGTAAGTTAATAGAACGGTTGGAGAACTGGAGAGACCGCAAGCACCGAAGTGTAGAAATACGCTTTGGGTGTTTGCGGTCTCTTTTTCTTTACCGTACAACATGGGAGGAACAAGAGATGACTTTTTCTAGCTTAGAAAGAGAACAAATGCTTCAGGACATGACAAAAAAACCATATGATGTGTTTATCATTGGTGGGGGTATTACTGGCGCTGGTACAGCACTTGATGCGGCTTCACGCGGAATGCGTGTCGGTCTTGCGGAAATGCAGGATTTCGCAGCGGGTACGTCTAGCCGCTCAACGAAACTAGTGCACGGTGGACTTCGTTATTTAAAACAATTTGAAGTGAAAATGGTCGCAGAGGTCGGTAAAGAGCGTGCCATCGTATACGAAAACGGTCCTCATGTGACAACGCCAGAATGGATGCTTCTTCCGATGCATAAAGGCGGGACATTCGGTAAGTTTTCAACTTCAATCGGACTTAGAGTATATGACTTTTTAGCTGGCGTTAAGCATAGTGAACGCAGAAGTATGCTAAGTGCAAAAGAGACACTTGCAAAAGAACCACTTGTGAAAAAGGATGGCTTAAAAGGCGGGGGCTACTATGTTGAATACCGTACAGATGATGCACGCCTGACAATTGAAGTCATGAAAGAGGCTGTGAAATTCGGGGCAGAAGCGGTCAACTATGCGAAAGTAAAAGAATTTATTTATGATAAAGGCAAAGTTGTCGGTGTTGTCATTGAAGATGTCACAACACAGAAAACATACGATGTATATGCGAAAAAAATCGTCAATGCGACAGGTCCATGGGTCGATCAGCTAAGAGACAAGGACCACTCAAAAGAGGGGAAACATTTACAGCATACAAAAGGAATTCACTTAGTATTTGATCAATCTGTTTTCCCATTAAAACAAGCAATCTACTTTGACACACCTGATAAACGAATGGTCTTTGCGATTCCAAGAGAAGGAAAAACGTACGTGGGAACAACAGATACCGTTTACAAAAAACAGCTGGAACATCCGCGTATGACAAAAGCAGATCGTGATTACGTGATCAAAGCCATTCAATATATGTTCCCAGATCTTAACATTACAGAGAAAGACGTTGAATCTAACTGGGCTGGTCTTCGTCCACTCATTCATGAAGAAGGGAAAGATCCTTCAGAAATTTCTCGTAAAGATGAGGTATGGACATCATCTTCAGGCTTAATCACGATTGCCGGCGGTAAATTAACAGGTTACCGTAAAATGGCTGAACACATTGTGAATCTTGTACGTGATGGACTGAAAGAGGAAACTGGAAAAGATTTCGGACCATGTAAAACGAAACATATGCCAATTTCAGGTGGGCATGTAGGCGGTTCGAAAAATATGGCATCCTTTGTTCAAGCGAAAACGGCAGAAGGAGCATCCGTTGGTTTGACAGAACCGATTGCACAAAAATTAGCTGAGAAATATGGCTCAAACGTCAGCAATGTCTTCAAGCGTGTAGAGCAGCTTCAAGGGGAAGCAGAAAAACGAAACATTCCCGCATATGTGTTGGCTGAACTTGTCTATGCGATCGAAGAAGAATTGGCTGTAACACCTGTCGATTTCTTCTTGAGAAGAACAGGCAGCCTATTATTTAATATCAATTGGGCAAAAACGTATGCACAGCCTGTTGTTGACTATATGGCAGATCGTTTTGGCTGGGATGAAGCGACAAAACAGAAACATCAAACTGAATTAGACCGACTATTCCATGAAGCAGTCGTACCGCTTGATGCTGAATAAGTAAAAAGCCGATCGTGTATCGGCTTTTTTTATTTTGTTCATCGTTTTTTCATATGTTCATGATATAACATGACATGAAGGATAATTCCATATAAAATAACAGTAGATGTTATTTTATTGATGATAAGAGCTGGGAGGACGACCATGAGTTGGAATACGAATTATGAGCGTTGGATCAATGAGAAGCACCTGGATACTGAACTAAGGGAATGGCTGGAGGCACATCAAGATGATCATCAAGCGCTTGAAGACTGCTTCTACAAAAACCTTGAGTTTGGTACTGGAGGAATGCGCGGAGAAATTGGTGCTGGAACGAACCGAATGAATGTTTACACTGTTCGAAAAGCATCTGCTGGTCTTGCTGCGTATATTGCAGCACATGGAGAGGATGCAAAAAAAAGAGGCGTCGCCATTGCCTATGATTCACGCCATAAATCTCCTGAATTTGCGATGGAAGCGGCCAAAACACTTGCTTCACATGGCATTCAAACATACGTATTTGACGAACTGCGTCCGACACCAGAACTCTCTTTTGCAGTTCGAGAACTGAATGCCTTTGCAGGGATTGTTGTGACAGCAAGTCACAATCCGCCAGAATATAATGGCTATAAAGTTTATGGAGAAGATGGAGGCCAAATGCCCCCATTTGAAGCAGATCAAGTCATTAAAGAAGTAGATGCCATCGAAAATGAATTAGCCATTTCAGTGGAATCAGAAGAAGTATTGAAGCAAAATGGTTTGATCCGCATGATTGGTGAAGAAATCGATCAAGCGTATATGGAAAAATTAAAAACCATTCGTGTGCACCCTAAGCTTGCAAAAGAAGTCGATGTCAAAGTGGTGTTTACCCCGCTTCACGGGACGGCGAATAAACCTGTCCGAAACGGACTTCAGGCCTTTGGTTATAAGCATGTGACGGTTGTACCTGAACAGGAAAAACCAGATCCGCAATTCTCGACGGTTACGTCTCCAAATCCAGAGGAGCATGCCGCTTTTGAATACGCCATCAAGCTTGGCGAAAAGCAAAATGCTGATATGTTGATTGCGACAGATCCAGATGCAGATCGATTAGGTATCGCTGTGAAAAATCATGATGGTGAATTTACCGTTTTGACGGGCAACCAAACAGGCGCATTACTGCTGCATTATTTATTATCTGAAAAACAAAAACTAGGTCAGCTGCCGCCTCGCCCCGTTGTAATGAAAACGATTGTGACAAGTGAGCTTGGGCGTGCTGTTGCCTCAGCATTTGGAGCTGACACGATTGATACGCTCACTGGCTTTAAATTTATCGGAGAAAAAATCAAGCAGTTTGAAGAAAGCGGAGAATACACGTTTCAATTCGGCTATGAAGAAAGCTACGGCTATTTGATCGGTGATTTTGCACGAGATAAAGATGCAGTTCAAGCGGCGTTATTAGCAGTTGAGGTCGCAGCCTTTTATAAGAAACAAGGGAAGTCATTATACGATGCGCTTGTTGATATTTTTAAGGAATTTGGATTTTACAGAGAAGGGTTAAAGTCATTAACCTTAAAGGGGAAAGTAGGAGCAGAGCAGATTTCTGCTATTCTTCATACCTTTAGATCAAACCCGCCAGCTTCTATCGCTGGTCAGCGCATTACGATCATTGAGGATTATCAATCAAGTCAAAGGCACCTTGTGGCTGAAAAGAAAGAAGAAACGATTCATCTGCCGGCATCAAACGTCCTGAAATATTTCCTTGAAGATGGCTCATGGTTTTGTTTACGACCTTCTGGTACGGAGCCTAAAGTCAAATTTTATATTGCAGTCAAAGGCACATCGTTAACAGACAGCGAAGAAAAGCTGAAACACTTATCAGAAGAAGTCATGAAAGTCGTCTATGACATTGTGGAAGAAACAGCTAAATAAAACATCACAAAGCCATCATGTCATGCATGATGGCTTTTTCTCAGTCAAAAGGATGAGAAAAAATCATCCTTTTTGAGAAAGAGCCGCACAGATGCTCATGGTATAATCAACATATTGATCAGAGAGGCAGTAAAAGCCGGGGGTACACACGATGGGAGATTACCAAGAAAAAGTCAAAACATTAAAAACGTTAAAAGAAATTGCTGAAAAGCTAAATGAAGGGATGGAAATGAAGGAAACGCTTCATGAAGTGCTTCATATGCTTATGGAAGTGACAGGCTTTCAAACAGCATGGATTTATTTTATAGAAAAAGACGGATCGTATGAACTAATGGCAGAAGTATGTTTACCTGAAGCGCTGGCAAAGCATCAAAAAGAGCTCATGTGTCAAAACGATTGCTATTGCATCAATCGATACACAAAAGGTTCACTCCAATCAGCGACCAATATCATCAATTGTAAACGGATTGAAACGGCGATTGAGCAAAAGCTTGGAGATACAGAAGGAATTACCCATCATGCAACCGTTCCTCTCCAAGCATGTAAGCGTACGTTTGGCTTATTAAATGTGGCGGCAAAAGGGAAGGTCACATTTACACAGGAGGAGCTGAATCTGCTTGAAAGTATTGCACTGCAAATTGGTACGGCTATTCAGCGTATGAAGCTTGTGCAAAATGAGCAGCAGCATGCACTGCTAGAAGAACGAAACCGGCTTGCGCAGGATTTACATGATTCTGTGAATCAAATGCTGTTTTCCGTGAGTTTGACTGCAAAGGCAGCGCGTCAAATGACAAGTGATCAAAAATTAGGTGAAATGATTGATTTTATTCAGCATTTATCACAAGATGCCCTCATTGAAATGCGCTCACTCATCTGGCAGTTAAGACCAAAAGGACTTGAAAAAGGATTTACGACAGCGATTGAAGAGTATGCACAGCTTTTAGGTCTAAATTGTTCATTGTCTTTATCAGGCTGTATGGAAATAGATCATTCAAAGCACGAGACCTTATTTCGCGTATGCCAAGAAGCTCTCAATAATTGCCAAAAGCATGCGGGTGTTGAGAAAGTAGAGGTCAAACTGGAGCAATCAGGAGACACGTTTGGTATGAAAATCATCGATCAGGGAAAGGGATTTCAGTATGATGAACAAATGAGTCTTCCTTCATTTGGGCTGAAAGGGATGGCTGATCGTATCCGAAGAGCAGGCGGTACATTTTGCATCAATTCTGAGCTAGGTAAGGGAACGACGATTGATGTGAAAGTACCATTTTCTCAAGAAAGGAAGGGATTGTCATGAGGGTAGTTATTGCAGATGATCATCATATTGTCAGAAAAGGGCTGGTCTTTTTCTTGCAAACTCAGCCAGATGTAGACATCGTCGGTGAGGCATCCAATGGGGAAGAGGCACTGCAGGTAGTTAGGCAAACAAAGCCTGACATTGTCTTGATGGATCTCTCTATGCCTGTAATGAATGGAATTGAGGCGACAAAGCAAATGACGCTGGATATGCCGGATGTCCGCATTGTCATTCTGACAAGCTATGCAGATAAGGACTATGTGATCCCTGCTATCCAAGCGGGAGCGAAGGCTTATCAGCTCAAGGATGTAGCACCTGAAAAGCTTCTCACGACAATGATTGAGGTGCAAAATGGTACGTATCAATTAGACGGTCATATTACGACGTTTCTCGTCCAGCATCTAACTGAACCTAAAGAGCAGAAATGGGCATTGATGAACGAACTGACCAATAGAGAACGTGATGTCTTATTTGAAATCGCAAAAGGGAAAAGTAACAAAGAAATTGCCTCATCGCTTTTTATTTCTGAAAAGACTGTGAAAACTCACGTGTCTCATGTGTTATCAAAGTTAGAGCTGGCAGATCGAACTCAGGCCGCTCTCTATGCAGTAGATTATCGAAAAAATCAGCCGAAAGAGCTGTTGTAAACAGTCATGGTGGACATTCCAAAAGACTTCATGAGTATTCTCTCGTGAAGTCTTTTCTTCTTTATGAAAGGCGGTTAGTAAAAGGCTGAAAAGAAAACAAAGAGCTAAAATAAAGTTCATTTTAGCCCTTTGTCAACAATCGAAAATCAACCTTTTCCTTTATGTGTACATTGGTTCAGCATATGCTTCAGCAACGGCAGCTTCTGAAGCATGGTCGATATACTGCAGGAGTCCATATAAACATTTTTCAACATCTGCATCGTTCCGGTTAAATTGATACGCATGTAAGAAATGCTCAATACGTTTCGAGAGCAAATCATCTTGCGTACGGACCATAAGAATAAGTAAATTATCCCATTGCGAGCGATGCGTATAATAAAGTGCCTTATCATAATCTGCCACATTCATTAAACCTTCTCCTTTCCCTTGAGAAGTCCTCATTAGTTTGCTCGGATCAGGTCGACTTTTTCAGGGGAAAAGTTGGTGTCTGCATAAACTGGGTACCGGGAATTATAGGCTGAATAAATGCTTGATGTATGAAAAAGAACCAACCAGCAAAACCTAAACAAAATAGACATGAAAGTGAGAATATTGATATTATGCACCCGAAATTATGGATGCTTTTTGCAGCAGGAATTGTTTTATTTGGCAGTCTCATGGTTCATCCATCTTCACAAGCAGCTGTGCAGCCGGCAGAGAATTGGGAAAGACTTGCGTATACTGCCTTGCAAGATGAATATGAAGGCGCCGCTTTAAACGATTATCATTACATTGGACGTACACAAGTGAATGAAGATCAAACAAAAGATGTGTTTCGCGTGACCGTGAAGGAAGGCTCCACACGATTTGCAGCACATGCAGAAATTTATTTTCATCCAGTGACGGGTCATTTGATTAGTATTAACATATTTCGGTTATAAAAAAGCACCTCTTTTAAAAAGAGGTGCTCCAGCTGAAAAGAAGATTTATTTCATGCTTCCTTGAAGATATGAACGAATATCCACACCGAGTGAATCCGCTAAACGCTGTCCATAATCTTCATCTGCACGATAGAAGTTGCAGATCGCAAGTAATTTCGTTTTTTCATTTACGCCTTTCAAGTCAGCTGTCAGGTTTTTGATCAATGCTTGTTTCTCTTCTTCAGAGTAGCTTCGATATTTTTCTCCAGCTTGTTTGAAATCATTTGGTTTTTCAATTTTTTGTCTCACCATACGGTCACCGTGAAGAACGGGTTCACTTTCTTTGTAGTGAGGGTTTTCTTTTGGCTGATCGTCATAACGGTTTGGTTCATAGTTAATATGACCGCTTGGACGAGTTGTTGTCATAAAGCCATCCTGTTGGTTATTGTGTACAGGCGCATAAGGACAGTTCACTGGGATGCGCATGTAGTTTGCACCTAGGCGGTGACGCTGCGTGTCAGGATAAGAGAACAGTCGGCCTTGAAGCAGTTTGTCTTCAGATGCTTCAATTCCTGGTACTAGGGCACTTGGCGTGAAAGCAGCTTGCTCTGTTTCAGCAAAGAAATTTTCTGGATTGCGGTTCAGTGTCATGCGGCCCACTTTTTGCAGCGGATAATCTTCCTCGCTCCACGTCTTCGTCGGATCACATGGATCATAATCTAGTTCATCATAATCACTGAGCGGCATAAGCTGAACGTAAAGATCCCATGCTGGATAATTTCCTTTTTCAATACGATCATACAAGTCTCTTGTCGCATGCTGGAAGTCGTTTGCTTGAATTTCTGCAGCTTCTTCCATTGATAAATTGCGAATGCCTTCTGATGGTCTCCAGTGATATTTCACATATTTTGTTTCTCCGTATTTGTTTACCCATCTAAACGTATGAACACCAGAACCGCGCATTTCAGCGTAGTTCGCAGGAATACCTTCGTCAGAGAATAGCCATGTGAGCATGTGAGTGGATTCAGGTGTTAACGTCATAAAATCCCAATAACGGTCAGGATCTTGAATGTTGGTTACAGGATCTGGCTTGAGAGAGTGAACCATGTCAGGGAATTTGAGTGCATCACGAATGAAGAAGATCGGCAAGTTGTTCCCAACTAGATCATAGTTGCCTTCTTCTGTATAAAATTTGACAGCGAAACCACGAGGGTCACGTAATGTTTCAGGTGAACCTTTAGGGTGAATAACCGTTGAGAAACGGACAAAAACGTCTGTTTGTTTTCCTTCTTCACTTAAGAAGGCTGCTCTTGTATGTTTCTCCATGCTATTTTCTACTTCAAACACACCATAAGCGCCGGCGCCCCTTGCATGAACAACACGCTCTGGAATACGTTCACGGTCAAAGTGTGCAAGTTTTTCAATCAAATGGTAATCATCAAGAAATGAAGGCCCTCTGTGACCAGCAGTTCTTGAGTTTTGATTATCGCCAACTGGCACGCCTTGATTCGTCGTCAAATTTTTATGATTAGAATTTGTCATTCTTTTTCTCCTCCTGTAAACAAAAAATGGTTTCTAGCAATCTATATACCCTAATTATATTGAATCAAACATGATAGTCAATATTTATTTATAATAATTTTAAATAAATTATTATTACAAGGAGGTAAAGAAAAAGACGAAAGAAATAAATTCTTTCGCCTTAGAGCAGAAGCTCTCTTAGAGCATCTTTGTTTTGTGTTAAATCACTTAATGTGTATTGGTCAAGAACGTTTAAATAAGCAGTGAGTGCTTCATGAAGTACGTGCTTTAATGAACAAATCGGGGAGATAATACAGCTGTTTTTCTTCGGATCAAAGCATTCCACCATGACTAAATCATCCTCTGTATATCGGACAACCTCACCAATATTAATGCTTTCTGGGCTTTTCCCCAGCCTAATTCCACCATTTCTTCCGCGGATCGTTTCTACATAACCACGTTTTCCTAGATGGTAAATGACCTTTGTCAGGTGATTTTTCGAAATGCCATAAATATCGGCAATCTGCTGAATATTTGACAGTTCATTGTTTTCTCTCGAAGCTAAATAAATGAGTACCCTTAATGAGAAATCTGTATAATTCGTAAGTTTCATTTGGACGACCTCTAAACCTAATAGAGTTTTGTATCATCGTAACACATTTTAGACAAAAACTGTTCGAGAATGTATTAAATGTGACAACATTTAAAACATGTATTATAAATATTGCTTTTATACGTTGTCTTCCATTACGATAAAGATGTATTTAAAATACATCTTTTGAAAGAAGGAATAACGATGTTATCCACAGATCAAATGAATGCCATTAAACAATCAGCCCCTCTTCTAAAAGCTGAGGGAACAAAACTTGTGACAGTTTTTTATCAAAATATGATCAGACAGCATCCAGAGCTACTCAATCAGTTTAATAAAACAAATCTCATGAATGGAAGCCAGCCAGAGGCGCTTGCCGCAACACTCTATCAAGCTGCACTGCACATTGATCGCTTGGCAGACTTGTTACCTACTGTGAAACAAATTGCCCATAAGCATGTCAGTGTCATGGTGAAAAAAGAGCAGTACCCAATCGTCGGATATCACCTTCTTGAAGCAATGAAAGAGGTATTTGGGTTATCAGAGGAAGATGACACATTGTTGGCTTGGAAGGCTGCATATGACATCATTGCGAATATATTCATCACCATTGAGGCAGAAATGATGGCTGAAAATGTGAAACAAACGGGTGGATGGGCAGATGTCAAACCGTTTATTCTGAAGAAAAAGAAACAAGAATCTCCATCACTCATTTCCTTTTATTTCGTACCAGAGGATGAATCTGAGCTACCAATGTATGAAGCTGGTCAATACATTACGGTGCAGGTAGATATGCCGGGTGAAGCCTATGTATGCAGCAGACAATACAGTTTATCAGATCAATATCACCCATCTTACTATCGCATCACCGTGAAACGAGATGGGCATGTCTCCACATTCCTGCATGATGAAATGAGAGAAGGCGATATTCTTCACGTGAGTATGCCGCAGGGAATGTTCTGCTTGCAAGATGACACAAAAGAACCCGTTTATTTGATTAGTGCCGGTTCTGGTGTCACACCAATGATTGGTTTAGTGAAAACAGCGTCGCATAACAATCAGCCATTCACGATGATTCATGCAGACAGACTAGAGGATGTAACCGCTTTCGAACAAGAGTTTGAACACGTTCTCACTTCATCTCCAGAGGGGCGTATTATCCTTTGTAACGAACAATTTGAAAAGAGTGGAAAGAGTGATCTGGTTGAGAAGGTGGCTACGCGGATTGACCGACCTTTCCTTCAATCAGTGATTGGTGAAGGAAAAGGCCAATTTTATGTTTGCGGTTCTCCAGCATTTACTCAAGAGATGATCCTTATTCTAAAAGCGATGGACATCCCAGAAGAGAATATCCATTTTGAAGCGTTCGGCGGGCAGTCCATGAAAGAAATGGAAGTCGTCTAAACAACTGGCTGAACATCATGTTTTTTTAGGTACGCTCATATAGTAGGGATAAGTCCGATGAGGAGGGATGGTTTCCTTGAGCGTATCTGAAAAGCGTCTTTTACAACGAGCCATTGATGAAATTACAGAAATTGCAGAAGGATTTGGTCTGGATTTTTATCCGATGAGGTATGAAATCTGTCCCGCGGAGATTATTTATACATTCGGTGCATATGGCATGCCAACACGATTTAGCCACTGGAGCTTTGGAAAGCAATTTCACAAAATGAAGCTTCATTATGATTTAGGATTAAGCAAAATTTATGAGCTGGTGATTAATTCAAATCCTTGCTATGCCTTTCTCCTTGATAACAATTCGCTTGTTCAAAATAAACTAATTGTGGCTCATGTCTTGGCACACTGCGATTTCTTTAAAAACAACTGCCGTTTCCAAAACACAAAACGAGATATGGTGGAAAGTATGTCAGCGGCAGCAGAGCGAATTAAAGAATATGAACATATCCACGGTACAAAAGAAGTCGAGTCCTTTTTAGATGCTGTATTGGCATTGCAGGAGCATATTGATCCGTCGCTTGTTCGTTCAAAATTAAGCTGGAATCTCGACGATGAAGATGAATATGAAGAGGACAAACCAAAACGTCAAACGCCATATGATGATTTGTGGGGAATGGATGAACCGAAAACACGTGAGAAAAAGAAAACGATCAAGCAATTCCCCCCAAATCCAGAAAAAGATATTTTGCTCTTTATCGAGGCACACTCCCGGGAGCTAGAGCCTTGGCAGCGGGATGTGCTGACGATGCTGAGAGAGGAAATGCTCTATTTTTGGCCACAGCTAGAAACGAAAATCATGAATGAAGGCTGGGCATCGTATTGGCACCAGCGGATTATGCGTGAACTTGATTTAGATTCAAGTGAATCGATTGAATTTGCAAAATTAAATGCAGGTGTCGTGCAGCCATCTAAGACAGGAATCAATCCTTACTATTTAGGGCTGAAGATTTTTGAAGATATTGAAGAGCGCTACGATCATCCATGCGAGGAATTAAAAAAAGCAGGAGTGACGGAAGGGTCCGGTCGCAGCAAAATGTTTGAAGTGCGAGAAATTGAATCAGACATTTCTTTTATTCGAAATTACTTAACGAAAGACCTTGTGATGAGGGAAGATTTGTACTTGTTTCAAAAGCAGGGGAGAGACTATAAAGTCATTGATAAAGAATGGAAGGCAGTCCGTGATCAGCTAGTCAGCATGAGGGTCAATGGCGGCTTTCCGTATTTGACAGTCATTGATGGCGACTATTTAAAAAACAACGAACTCTATATTAAACATTGGTATGAAGGCATTGAGCTTGATCTCAAATACTTAGAAAAGGTGCTTCCATATTTGTATCAGCTATGGGGAAGAAGTGTGCACATCGAGTCAGTTCTTGAAGGAAAAGAAGTGATGTTTTCATACGATGGAAAAGGGGTTCATAGGAAGTATCTCACTTAATGATCAAAAAAGATGTCTACGACTAGACATCTTTTTTTGTGATTAGCACTTTATTGGTTTTTCAGCAGTTTGAAAATGTGTTTCGCTTGATCTGTATTTTCCATAAGCCCTTTTAGCTGCTCACTTGTTGGTCCATAAGCATAAAATGGTACTTCATCCCCTGTATGACCCGATGTGGTCCAGCCTGTATGAGACCTCGTATTGATGACTTTTTCGATGGCATCATCGATTTGAACAGGATCTTTTGTTTCAGCCGCCTTTTGAATAGAGGCGATTTCCTCTTTTGTGAAATCAAGGTCGATGTATTGTTGAAGCGCAGTCTCGACCGTCATACCCCCTACAATTTTGTTTGCAATGAAATCAGGTGTCTTTTTTGCTGCTTTGACAGGCTGATAATCCCAGCTGCCCGAGCCGTCTGCTCCGAAGGAAAGGCCGCCAGTTGAATGATCTGCGGTCGTGATGACTAATGTGTTTTTATCCTTTTTTGCGAAACGAATGGCTTCTTCAAATGCTTTTTCAAAATCCTTCATCTCACTCATCGCACTGACAATATCGTGGTCATGTCCAGCCCAGTCAATTTGACTGCCTTCAACCATGAGGAAAAATCCTTTTTTGTTTTTAGACAGCTGTTTGATGGCTGAGGATGTCATGTCTTGCAAGGAAGGGGTCGTTTTATCACGATCAATTGCTTTATCGAGACCACCGTCAGCAAAAATGCCTAACAATTTTTGCTGTTTGTTTTTTTGTAAGTCAGCTTTATTGGTTACGTAACGATAGCCTGCTTTTTGAAATTCTTTCGTCAAATCACGATCTTTGCGGACAAAATCGATCAGTCCTCCGCCAAGCATGACATCGACTGTATGCTGTTTGCCAATTTTCTCATCGAAGAAATCATCAGCAATGGCTGCTGTGTTTTTTCTAGACACATCGTGGGCGGCATACGCAGCAGGTGTCGCATTGGTTAATTCAGATGTGACGACGAGACCAGTAGACTTTCCTTTGCGTTTTGCTTCTTCTAATACTGTTTTTAGTTTTTTGCCATTTTTGTTTACACCAATGGCGTTGTTGTATGTCTTTTGACCAGTTGCCATGGCTGTACCAGCTGCTGCTGAATCAGTAATGTTACTTTTAGAATCATCAGGGTATGTTTTATGCATGCCAGTGAGGTAAGGGTCAAACGCTGTTTGCTTGGAAAGATCACCGTTGTGTTTAAATGAGCGGTAAGTTGAAAGGTAAGGTGTTCCCATGCCATCTCCAATGAGCACGATCACATTTTGTACGTCATTTTTTGGTTTCTTTTTAGCCTCAGCTTTGTCAGCCTGTCCAAATTCAATTCCTGAAAAAATACCAATCGATAACACAGATGCGGCTGCGATTGCAGCTATTTTCGTTTTCGAGCTTTTCAACACACTCATTCATTTTGCCTCCTCATTGTTTATGTATCGCTCTCACGTTTACAATGGTAGAGCAGAAGTGTGGATTCCAAATGACAGCACCGTAAAGTTCACTTTAAAATTGTAAAGGTCCACTTTACATAGAATGAACCAAAAAGAGAAATGAATGTATGATTTATCTATGACAAGATGCATTTGTTTTGTCATGATTGTGTAATAAAAATGAAATAAAAAGAACCCTAAAAAAAAATAATTTTTGCCGAATTAATAAGCATAATGTCGTAGGAAGTCAAGACTATTTCTTCTGGTATTCGATCCTTATAATAGAAAGTAGATAAAAATTCGGATCACGATAGATACATACAGGAGGAACAAATGAAAAAACAATTGATCACAGCTGCAAGTGCAGTTCTACTTGGGACGACATTATTTGCCGGAGCTGCCTCAGCACAATCAGTAAAGGTTCAAAAAGGTGACTCTCTTTCTGTTCTAGCGAAAAAATACAAAACAACCGTGAGTAAGATTAAATCAGACAATAAACTGAAATCTAACACGATTTATGTTGGACAAAACTTAAAAGTGAATGGTACTTCTTCAAAAAAGGTAACGAAAACATCAAAAACAACAACAAAAGTAAAAGCGTCTTCAACGACAGCCACTCATAAAGTTGTCAAAGGTGATACTTTATCTAAAATCGGCAAAAAATATGGAATGACAGTGAAAGAGCTGAAATCGTTAAATAAACTCAAAACAGATCTGATTAAAATTGGACAAAAGCTGAAAGTGAAAAAGACATCCAAAGTGAAACCAACACCTGTCAAAGAAAAAACAGTTGCTACTTCTTCTTTAAACACGTCTAAACTCGTAGCAGATGCGAAAGCACAAAACGGTACACCATATAAATGGGGTGGAACGACACCGAAAGGCTTTGATTGCAGCGGTTTTATGTGGTATATCATTAACAAACAAACAAAGATTTCAAGACAAACAACTGAAGGTTTTTGGGGATCAATGAAAAGCGTCTCAACACCTAAAGTTGGAGATTTTGTCTTCTTTACAACCTATAAATCTGGCCCATCTCACATGGGTGTCTACCTTGGGAACAACAAGTTTATCCACGCTGCTTCTGATGGTGTGACGATCAGCGATATGACTTCAAGCTATTGGAAGCCAATTTACCTTGGCGCAAAGACATTTGTAAACTAATAATGGATCTTAAGAGACTGCTTACTAGGCAGTCTCTTTTTTTGTATATCGTTTGCGCAGCTCAATCAGTCCTTTATCATAGCTCTCTATGAGTCTAAAGGCTTTTAAATAAGCAAAAGTGGAGACGAGTTATCAAAAGAATAATTTTATTTTCACTTTATAAAAATTATATCAAAAAAGTATAATTTTGTATGTTGTATAATAAATAGAAGAGGCCAAGCTATGATTTGAATAAAGATTGAAGAAAATCTACCATGAATATTGACAAGTATTTTGTTGGTAAATGAGAATTTTCACTCTGTTTTGAAAAAAAGTGTTTTCATTTTTTAATTTTCATATATAATAATTTTACGCCACCAATTTATTGCGCTAAATTAAATCTAAATATTCAGAAAATAAAGTGAATTACGAAGTGGTGGCGTCTTTAGACGGATACTAAGTTTTGGGAGTGATGGTATGAGCAATTCGTTGTTTAGAAAGAAGAGCATTTCAGAGCTAATTGCGGCAACACAAGGGGAAAAAGCGTTAAGAAAGGAATTAGGTTCATTTGACTTAACGATGCTTGGTATTGGAGCGATTATCGGTACAGGGATATTTGTTCTGACAGGTACAGGCGCCGTCACAGCAGGACCAGGACTTGTTTTATCATTTGTGATTGCAGGTCTTGCATGTTTATTTGCGGCATTGTCATATGCGGAATTCGCTTCCACAGTGCCAGTATCAGGATCTGTTTATACATTTACGTACGCATCTATGGGAGAATTTTTAGCGTTTATCATTGGCTGGGATTTGATATTAGAATATATGCTAGCCGCTAGTGCCGTTTCAGCAGGCTGGTCAGGCTACTTTGTGTCGTTTTTAAATGGGATAGGGATTCATATACCGGTTGAATTAACAGCAGCACCAGGTGGTTTAAAGGGTCAAGTGACATATTTTAATCTTCCTGCATTTATTATTTTAATGATCATCACCTTCTTGCTGTACTTCGGTATTAAAGAATCAAAACGAGTCAACAACATTATGGTCATTATGAAAATTGCGGTGATTCTGCTCTTTATTTTAGTCGCTGTGAAATATGTAAAACCTGAAAACTGGACACCATTCGTTCCTTTTGGAACTTCAGGCGTGTTAAGTGCAGCAGCTCTCGTATTCTTTGCATTTATCGGATTTGATGCAGTTGCTTCTGCGGCAGAGGAAACAAAAAATCCATCCCGCAACTTGCCAAGAGGAATCATCACTTCCTTATTGATTTGTACCATGTTGTATGTGGTAGTCAGTGCCATCATGACAGGCATTGTTCCATTTATGAACTTTGAGGGAGTATCCCATCCAGTGTCTCTTGTTTTACAAGTAGCCGGTCAAAATTGGGTGGCGGGTATTGTAGATGTTGGGGCGATTTTAGGGATGACCACGGTCATGCTTGTCATGCTGTACGGCCAAACACGTGTCATGTTTGCCATGTCTCGTGATGGCTTGGTACCAAAGGTTCTTTCAAAGGTTCATCCAAAACATAAAACACCTTATATCAATACTCTTTTCTTTGGAACATTGTCAGCATTAATGGGTGGATTCATTCCGCTTGATGAGCTGGCAAGTCTAGTGAACATCGGAACACTTTCAGCTTTCATTTTGATTTCAGTTGCTGTCATTGTCATGAGAAAAACACAGCCTGATTTACCGAGAGCATTCAGATGCCCCGCAGTGCCGCTCATTCCAATCTTGGCTATTCTATCTTGCGGACTGCTCATTTATAAGCTTGGCACCATCACATTTGTTCGTTTCTTAATCTGGCTTGCCATTGGGCTTGTTGTCTATTTCTTATATTCAAGAAAGCACTCCGAATTAAACAAAAAATAAGAGTGTACAGAAAAAGCCAGTATGACTGGCTCAGCGTGTAGACAAACCTTCGCATTCTTTGTCAGTTCTGCGCGCTGGTGCTCACGAATGTCAAATTCGCTCCGCTCCAGTACTCGTCCTTCATAGACTGCAAAGGTTTTCAGGTCACGCTGAAAAGAAGACAAAGGGCTAAAATAAACAACATTTTAGCCCTTTGTCAACAATCTGAAAGCCAGTCAAGTATGACTGGCTTTTTAGTATTAAAAACCTAATTGAAGATCGACATCAATGGAGACGATCGCATAGACACAAACGATGACAAAAATATTCAGAACGACGCCTAGGAAACCTGGTCCAGTGCGGCCTTTTTTAATGAACAGTTCAATCACACCGAATGGAACTGCGGCCATTGCAAAAGGAAGCATTTGAAACGAATAAAATGTCACATTGCTGATAATGGCGAGGTTCAGCATGAGCAGCGATAAAATAGCGGTGCCGACCGAAATCCAGCCAAACACATTATGCTCTTTAAAAATTCTTACCAATTCCATAATTCCACCTCGCTCACTTTGGCCGTTTTAATGCGTTTTGTCTTCACAAATTTCTCTATTTCTTTAGAAGGACCTGTGACAACAGAACCGTAAACCGTGACACCATTTTGATTGATATAGCGTATTCGGTTAGAGAGGTCAAGTTCAGGTCTGCCAGAGATCGTTTTTGCCCAGGATGGATGCTGGTTGACATAGGCGAGGGCATCTTTGAACTGATCAACCTCTGTTTTTGATGTGTGCTGAAGCTCTTTTAAAAATTCAGAGTCTTTCCCGGGAAAACCGATTGGACGCTGATTTCCACTTAATGAATCTTCTGTTTTGATCGCATTCCAAAGCACTTTCATATCATATTTTTTAGCAAATGAATACACGTCTTTCGGTGTGTATGCTTTGTCATAGGATACATACACTTCACTCACTGTTCCTTCAGGTAGCTTGTCTAGAGTAGTGAGTGTTTGTTTTTTAGATGTATCTGCCTGAGACGAAGGGTGCGTAAAGAAATCCTCCGTATTACGTGCGCTGTCGCCATAATAAGAGATCGTAGGCTGCTTTAATTTATCGAAAAACATTTCGATTTGTTCACTGCCGATGGCTTCTGTTTTATTGCCAATTTGTTTTTGCAGCTTAAGTTCTGTGTTCATACCAAATAGTTTGACTTGCCCTTTTAAATCCTTCATATCAATGGCGACATTCGGTTTTGTTAGGGCGACTGTTACAGCGGCCGTTTCCATAAAATGATTGCCTTTACTGTCTGCTCCGCCAACGCCGTAGTATAGATAACTACCTAGTGTACAAAGCGGTAAAATAATCAATGTAGATATAACAGCAAGCACAGAAATACGTAAATAGGACTTTCTTTTTCCGTATTGTAAAATGGCTTTTTGTTTTTCAGGACTGATGGAGAAGTCTGTCCAATCTGAGTCATTCAGTTCTTGGCTTAAGCGTTTTTCATTTTCTTCCAGCTCTTCTTCAAACGCCATCATTTCTTCCTCGTTCATCTCGCCATTATTATATTGTTCCCATCGCTTATTAAACTCTTCATTCATCATTAACACCTCTGTTATATAGTGCTTTTAGGCGCTGCCTTGCACGAAATAAAACACTTTTAAAATTTGCTTCAGTAATATTCATGACCTTGGATGCTTCTTTGTAATTTAGTTCTTTTAAATAATACAATGTCAACGCTTCCTTGTAGTTATCTGGAAGTTGCTCCAAATACATGTTGAGAACTTCTTTTATTTCAATCTGTTCAGCAGGACTTTGTACAGACGTTTGTAAAAGGCCGCCAATGAGATCATCCGATATGGTCACTTCTTTTTTATGTTTCCTGACATAATCAATAAAAGCATTTCGTGCCACCTGAAATAACCAAGGTTTCACTTTGCTATGGTCGTAGGAATGAATATGTATATAAGCACGCATAAAGGTTTCCTGCAATAAGTCCTCTGCCAAATGTTTGTCTTTTGTCATGGAGAGCAGAAACCTGTAAACATCGTTCATATACATTTGATAAATTTCATCGATCGTCACTGATTTTTCTCCCCTCTATGTTATACACGCATAAGAAAGGCATAAAGTTGCACGAAACTTCTCATAGGCCGTACATTACTCATCTCTTTCGCCGAATCAAAATCATTTCTCCTTATCATAGCGAAATTTGCATCATTTATAAAGTGTTTTCAATAGAACAAATCAGGAAAAAAACTCAAAAAACGACAATTTTGGACACATTTCTTCCTCTATTCTCTCCTAAAAACACATACTTGAATACAGAAGGAGCGGTCATCTTAAGTGAAAAGATGATTTTAGTGAACCGTCTCTATTTTATCAACAGGAGAAAATTTTTAGTACCAGGTAATAAAAAATTTGTTATAATAGAAACAAATCCTTCATTCTTCAAACAAAGGAAGTGCACTATGTATAAATTTTCAGGCTATACCGTCAAAGCATTTTTTGCTCTCCGAGGCGGAATCAAAGTATATCAAAAAGAGAATCTGCCAACAGACCGGGGGTTTGTCATTGCTTGTACGCATGAGGGTTTTGTGGATGTTCTTGCATTAGGCGCAGGAATTCTTCCGTTTGAGATCCACTACATGGCGAAAAAAGAATTGTTTGCAAATAAATGGATCGGCGGATTTTTAAAGAAGATTCATGCTTTTCCAGTTGATCGAGAGAATCCTGGGCCAAGCAGTATTAAAACGCCCATTAAATTATTAAAAGAGGGGAAAATCGTTGGAATTTTTCCAAGCGGAACACGTACAACAGAAGATGTTCCTTTAAAAAGAGGGGCCGTTACGATTGCGCAGCTCGGCAAATCACCAATCGTTCCAGCAGCGTACAAAGGACCTTCTAATGCAAAAAGCCTTTTTAAGAAGGGGAAAATGCGCTTAATTATTGGTGAACCGATTGAGCTGTCTGAATTTGATCATCTGCCGCCAAAAGAAAGATTAGGTGCGATGACAGAAGTATTAAACACAAGAATCAAAGAACTTGAAGCTAAGTTAATCGAAAAGGGATAAAGAAAACGACCACTTGCTAAGGCAAGGGTCGTTTTTTTCTTAAGAAGCGCCTTCTTCAGCTGCTTCTAATAGTTGTTCGTTTAGTTTTTTGACTTCGATGTATGCCACATGGTGTCCATCGACTTCATTAATGATAAATTCATAGCCTTGTTCACGAATCGCGTCATTTTTCTCGACTTCATATTTTTGTGTAAGGAACCAGCCGCCGATTGTGTCGACTTCTTCGTTATCAAGCTGAATACCTAGTAGCAGGTTAACTTGATCTACAAGGACCTTTCCATCAAAGATGTAGTGGTCTTCTCCCAATTTACGCACTTCGTTGATTTCATCAATATCGAATTCATCACGAATCTCACCGACGATTTCTTCAAGGATGTCTTCAACTGTTACAAGTCCTGCTGTACCGCCATATTCATCTGATAAAATGGCCATGTGTACTCGCTCACGCTGCATTTTAAGCAGTAGATCATGAACAGGAACCGTTTCAATTACATGAATAATTGGGTTTACAAAATGTTCGATCGTATCACTTGTGGAACATTCACCACTAATACATGCAGTGAGTACTTCTTTAATATTCACAACACCGATAATGTTGTCTTTATCGCCATCTTCAATTGGATAACGTGTATATTTCTCGACCTTGGTCACTTTCAGCATTTCCTCAATCGTAATATCATGCGGGAAGCTGACAACTTCGGTACGAGGAATCATAATTTCTTTCGCCAGACGGTCATCAAATTCAAAAATTTTATTCACATATTTGAATTCAGACTGGTTAATCTCGCCGCTTTTATAGCTCTCTGATAAAATAATCCGCAATTCTTCTTCAGAGTGCGCCATGTCATGCTCAGAAACTTGTTGAAGACCAAATGCTTTTGTTAACAAACGAGCAGATCCATTTAATACCCAGATAAAAGGGAACATCACTTTGTAAAAAATCATAAGCGGTCTAGCAAATAGAAGGGACACTTGCTCAGCCTTTTGAATGGCGAGTGTTTTTGGTGCAAGCTCTCCAACCACGACGTGTAAAAACGTCATAATACTAAACGCAATAATAAAAGTGACAATATGACTGGCTGATTGAGGAATCGACAGCTCTACAAATAGTGGAGCAAGCATGTGCGCAATTGTTTCTTCCCCTAACCAACCAATCCCAAGGGCGGTAATGGTAATACCGAGCTGACAGGCCGACAGATACTCATCAAGGTGAGTCGTGACGTGCTTGACAGCAACTGCTGTTTTATTACCTTCTGCAATTAATTGATCAATTCTTGAGCTTCTTAAGCGAATGATCGCAAACTCCGATGCAACGAAAAACGCGGTTAAAGCTATAAGTAAAGCAACTATGAGTAAATTCACTATGTCCAATTAAGGCCTTCGTTCTGACTTTGAGAACGAAGGTAACACCTCCTGTTTAGTAAAAATTTTAACTTAACAGCAGTAAAAATGATTGGACAGCCGTCATTTTTTCAGGAGTAAGCTGCTCTTTTAGTTTTTCACGTTGTTCTGGCTGAAGCTGCTTACAACGTGCCAAAATGCGGTCCATATGCTCATTCATCCGATCGATATCAGAGGTTAAATGGACAAGTTCGTCATGTTCTTCCTTTTGAGAAGGGAATTGTTCATCTAATCTGGATTTGATGTCAGAAAGAGCCAATCTCTGCTGTTTGCAAAGAACGATTAATTGTAATCGTTTTAAAGCATGTTCATCGTAATAACGATAATTAGAGCAAGATCTAACAGGCGCAAGCAACCCTAGATTCGTATAATAATCTACAGTTCGTTTCGTCACCTGTGCAATCTGTGCTAGTTCACCAATACGATACTTTTTCTCAGCCCCATCTGAACATCTCCTCCTAACCGTCACGTTATAGTTTATGAAAATAGTTTAATATAATTCGAGTCTGAAATACAAGATAATTGTTCAGATTTCCTGCCAATATGAAGAAACAAAGGGCATTTCCATCAATTTAGGTTGTCATCTCTAAAATACTGTAGCGATACAGGAATTTTCAGATTATTTATGGTAAGATAAAATGAATACCGTTTCATATATATGTAGAGAGACGGATTTTACGTGAACCGGAGGTGGTTAAGTGGGGCCCTCAAAGTAGTCTTATTTAATCAGTTAACCGTTTTGCAAAAGACAACATCATCAATCAGGAGGTGACTCCTTGTTCTTCTAAGAAAGAGCAAGGTTAAATGGACGATATTGTTAATCTGAGTATAGTCGGAGTTTTGATTGCTTTAACAGCTTTCTTTGTTGCATCTGAATTTGCCATTGTAAAGGTGAGAAGTTCAAGAATTAATCAGCTTGTTGCCGAAGGGTCCAAAAAGGCTATCATGGCGAAAAAGGTGACATCAAGGCTAGATGAATATTTGTCAGCCTGCCAGCTCGGTATTACAGTGACATCCCTTGGTTTAGGGTGGATCGGTAAACCGGCAGTAAAAGAACTTTTAGTTCGAGGTTTTGGTTTGACAAACATTCCTGATTCAGCAATCAGCCTGATCTCAGCAACACTTGCGTTCTCTATTATTACCTTTTTGCATGTAGTTGTTGGCGAGCTTGCACCAAAAACACTTGCCATACAAAAGGCAGAAAAAATGACGCTTTGGCTGTCAGGACCGCTGCATGCATTTTATATCCTTATGTACCCTTTTATTTATGTGTTGAACGGGTCAGCCCGTGTACTAACGAAAATGATGGGCATCGATATGGGGTCTGAAAAAGAACATTCCCATTCCGAAGAGGAATTAAAGATTTTATTATCTGAAAGCTTAAAAAATGGGGAAATCAACTCATCAGAGTATAATTATATGAACAAGATATTCGATTTTGATAATCGAATCGCAAGAGAAATTATGATACCGCGAAGAGAAATTTGTGCGATTCCAGAAGATATGCCGTTAGACGAAATACTGGCGATCATGACAAAGGAAAAGTACACACGCTTCCCAGTGTTTTCAGGGGATAAAGACCATGTCATTGGCATGCTCAACAAAAAGCAGCTCTTTGCAGATATTGTGTATCAAGGAGAAAAAGATCAACTGAAGCTTCAAGATTATATTTATCCAGTGATTGAAGTGATTGACACGATTCCAATTCAAGAGCTTCTCGTCAAAATGCAGCGCGATCGAATGCATATGGCGATTTTAACGGATGAATATGGCGGGACATCTGGACTTGTCACAACGGAGGATATTTTAGAAGAGATTGTTGGAGACATTCGAGATGAATTCGATGAAGATGAGCAGCCGGTCATTCAAAAGAGAGCGGAGCATCATTATATATTAGATGGAAAAGTGAGATTAGAGGAAGTTCAAGATTTGATCGAAATGTCATATCATGATGAAGAAATTGATACGATAGGCGGGCTAATCTTAAATGAGAACATTGATATCCGAGAAGGACAATCCATTTATCTTGATGATATTCGGATGAAGGTCTTGGAGATGGATGGACGCTATGTGAAAAAGATCGACCTGAAAAAAGGCGTCACATCATCAGAAAAAGAAAATACACGAACAGGGCTTGATATAAAAGAGCCACTGTTAGTAAATGAAATGACCTTGAGCGAAAAATAAGCTCAAGGTTTTTTTAGGTATTTAGCCTCTTTTTTAAGAATGTATGTTCGTATATAATAAGAACAAACGTTCGTAAAAGGAGGATGGACATGCTCTGGTATGAAACAGCAAGTATCACGGAGAAAAAAACCTCAATGAAACGTATTGAGTTTCATTTAAAAAATTTCAAGAACTATCAAGCGGCCATTTTAAATATTGAAAGACAGCTTGAAAAGCGAAGTTCTCTCCAACATCATCATATGGCACGTCAAAAATTAGAAGAGCAGAAAAGTCAGTATGAACTGATTGTTGCTTGTATTGAAACGGCTTTAAAAGAATTGGATGAAATAGAGCAGCAGCTCATTGATTATAAGTATTTTCGAGATTGGCGCATGGCAAAATGTGCAATCGAAATCGGCTATAGTGAGAAGACACTATTTTTAATGAAGCGCCAGCTGATGGATCAACTGCTCATCAGCCTAGCTGCCATCACAGATATTTAAAACAGAAGTTGTCCTATTTGATAAAACGCCGCAAAAAGGCATAAAGAGCCGATAATTGTCACAAGTAAATAGGCAGCAAGCTTTCCTATTTGGCGCTGCATTAGCATCGTCGCAGATTCTACACTAAACGTAGAGAATGTGGTAAAGCCGCCAAAAAAACCGGTTCCTATGATCACTAGCAGTGGATGATTGGACGTTACAGCGCCTGTGAGAAAACCTAAACCGGCTGCACCTAATAAATTAATGAAAATAATACTGTACGGGAAAAGGGCATGGGATGGAGTTTTCTGGATTGTTTGGCTGATGAAGAAACGACATGCACTGCCGATCCCTCCAGCTACAGCTGTATAAAAAACAATCATTTATTTGCTTCCTTTCTGCTGCTTATTTTGATGAAAGAGCCGTTCTGCAAGGATCAGGCCAGCTAAAGCAGCGGCTACTCCAGCAATGACTGAGAGCAGAATGTACATCATACTTAAATTGAACTGCCCTGCCTGTAACAGAAGAACTGTCTCTTTAGAAAAGGTGGACATGGTCGTAAACCCGCCGCAAAACCCTGTTCCAATCAAAGCAGCAAGATATTTTTTCCCTTTCTGAAATAGAAAGTATCCTGTCGCAAAACCAAGAAGTAGGCTGCCGGAAATGTTTTCAATCATCGTTGCATAGGGGAATGTCTGGCTGATGACGGTTTGGCTTAGTTCATATCTGCAAAGTGTACCAATCAATCCACCGATAAAAACGGCGAAATAAGTTTTCATCTGCATCATTTCTCCTTTTGAAAAAATAGCGGGTTATCCGTTACCACACCATCAATTGGGTATTTTTTGATTCGATCCGCTGTTTTTTGATCTTTTACAGTCCATATGAATACTTCCATTCCGAATGAATGAATACGATCTATCCACCATTTATTGATCATCGTTTTCTTCATATTAAGACAATTTGCAAACGAGCTGTATGTCGTTAACTTTCGTTTCGTTAGTTTAAATGCATCAGGCTTTATAATCAAAGCTGTGCGAAGAGAAGGGGCGAACGCTTTGATTCTTTGCAGTGCATGAACATCAAAAGATTGAATGATGATATGACGAGAATAGGCAAACCGATTGATGATGCGGGCAACTGCCTTTTCGATTCCTATCTGCCGTTTTGGGTGTTTGATCTCGATTAATATTCCAATCCGCTGACTGTATCTTTCAAGAATTTCTTGTAATGTTGGAATTCGTTCATTCGTATACTGTTGGTCAAACCAGCTTCCTGCGTCCAGTTTTTTCAACTGATCAAGTGTATAGCTTTTGACTAAGCCGTTTCCGTTCGTCGTTCGCTCAACGGTATCATCATGGATGACGACGATGTGCTGATCCATTGTCATTTGTACGTCTAATTCAATATAATCTGCTCCTTGCTCGACAGCTACATCAAACGCAGCGATTGTATTTTCTGGGGCGGCGCTTGATGACCCTCTATGTGCGATAATATACACTTGCTCCAGCTCCCTGACATAAGTTCTGGTCTTATCATATCAAATGCTTTGGTGTTTTTCCTTCTTTACTATATGGAGAAGAAGAGCGCCGTATTATCATGGAACCTCATGTACCGAAAAAGCTTGATGTATCATTTTGAAAAGTTTACAGGAATAGAGCAAGCTTTGATTGAGTAAACCTGAATTACATCAATTTTTCTTCGATCAATTTTGTCCAAATCGTCAGCGTTCGTCAAAATATTAGTGCTTTCGTCATGTTGACTGAAAATTCTGATGTTTTATAATGATGAAAAGGAGGCGAGATGATTGGGTAAAGGGAGAATTAGAGTGGAAGAACGTATTAAGGCCGAAACGGATGCTGAAATGTTTAAAGCGACTCTCCTTGATCAGGCTCAGAAGAAAAAGTAGTTTGCTGCCCGTCGATATGTCTCAAGCCAAAATTTCATAATTGAACATCATGCCTCGGGATAGGTCCCGAGGCTTTTTATATAGAGGTCAGACATTTAAGAGAGGACATAAACGAAGGTTATATTATAAACTAGAGAGGATTGTTTTAAAGGAGAGAGACAGAGATGTTTACACAAAAATGGATGGATACATATTTTACAGTCGATATTGCGATCCAAATAGGCATTAGCCTTTGTATTTTATTGCTTTTTTTATTACTTCGAAAAGTATTTACGAAATACTTGTTTCACCTGCTCTTTAAGCTGACAAACCGGTCTAAAACCGAAGTCATTAACCAAATTGTCGTGGCGTTTGAAAAACCTGCGAGACTGTTTTTTGTGGCACTAGGTTTATATTTTGCGTTAAGACAAGCCCCATACTTTGAGCACCATATGGATGTCATTGTCAAATTGTATAGATCCTCTATTATTTTGATGCTGACGTGGGGACTTTGTAATCTAACCGCAGCTTCTTCTTTCTTATTTCAAAAAGTGAATTCAAAATTTGAATTAGAGATGGATGATATTTTAGCGCCATTTTTATCAAAGGTTCTTCGTTTTATTATTATTGCACTGAGTATTAGCGTCATTGCACAAGAGTTTAATTATGATGTGAACGGACTTGTGGCAGGGCTTGGTCTAGGTGGTCTTGCTTTTGCGCTCGCTGCACAGGATACAGTGGCGAACTTTTTTGGAGGAATTGTGATTATTACAGAGAAGCCTTTTACAATGGGCGATTTTGTAGAGACTCCAAGTGTACTTGGGACTGTAGAGGACATTACCTTCCGAAGTACAAAATTTAGAACACCTGCTGAAGCGGTGGTGACCGTGCCAAATTCGACCCTTTCAAAGGAGCCGATCACAAATTGGACGAGAATGAATAAACGTCAAATTACGTTCTCCGTTCGCGTATCTTACAATACACCGAAAGAAAACATTGATAAGTGCATCAAACGTCTGAAGCAAATGCTTTATGAGCATGATGGGGTTCATAAGGAAACGATTATGGTGAATTTCGATGTGCTGGCAGACAGCTATTTAAACTTATTCTTTAACTTTTATACAAACACAACGGCTTGGTCTGAAAACCTGGATATTAAGCAGGATATTAACTATCGCATTATTGATATCTTCCATGAAGAAGGGGTAGAATTTGCTTTCCCTGGACAGACCATTTATATGAAACAAAAAGGTGAGAAACAGCTCGGTGAATAAAGGAGGAATGGTGGTTGGATCAAACAAAAGTGGCAGCGCTAAGAGAGAGATTATCAAAGGCCTCACATATTACAGTCCTTTCAGGTGCTGGGATGAGCACAGAATCGGGAATTCCTGATTTTAGATCAACGGGTGGACTATGGACAGAAGATACCTCTCGCATGGAGGCAATGAGCCGGTCCTACTTTTTATCACATCCGCATCAATTTTGGCCGAAATTCAAAGAATTGTTTCAAATGAAGATGAGTGGAGAGTACGAGCCAAATGCTGGACATGCTTTTTTAGCCAATTTAGAAAAGCAAGGAAAACGCGTGGATATTTTCACGCAAAATATCGATGGTCTGCATAAAAAAGCGGGAAGCCAGCATGTGTATGAACTGCATGGTTCCATTCAAACAGCTACATGTCCATCATGCGGGTCAACATACGAACTGCCTTATTTATTACAAGAAGAGGTGCCGGTTTGTGAGCGGATTTCATCAGACGGCCGCACATGTGGACGAGTACTTAAAACAGATGTTGTCCTTTTTGGAGACATGGTGAAGCACTTTGATCAAGTGGAGAAATCGCTCCAGCAAACGGACATGCTGCTCGTCATGGGAACTTCCTTAGAAGTGGCACCAGCACGATATATTCCAGAAGATGCTGCTCATCATCCTTCCATCTTTAAGGTCATGATGAATTTAAGTGAAACGGAATTCGATCCGCTGTTTGATCTTGTCTTTCACGAACGAATTGGCGAGCTTGTGAATGCTTTATAAATCATAAAAAACCCGCATCCAACAGGTGCGGGTTTTCTTTATTGCTGTAGTGGCTTCATTGTTTCATCAAGGACTTCAAACGTGTAGCCCTTCGCCTTTAATTGTGTGATCAGACTGTTTAAGTATTTTGCGGTAGCTGGCTGATCATGCATTAAGATGATTTTTGGCTCTTTCGGGTACTTGGTTTCAAGCACTTGCAGCTGATTTAATACTTCTGGTACATATTTTGAGCTTTTATATTTCCAGTCAAGACTGTCAATGGTCCAGTCCCAGTATACAAAGCCTTTTTGTTTTAAACGTGTTTTTTGCTGGTCTGTTAAGTTTGGAGAACTGCCATAAGGTGTTCTCACAAGATGTGTATATTCACCAGTAACAGAAGCCAATATACGTTGATCTTCTTTCATCTCATTTACAGGAGAATCACTTTTTTGATAAAAGCGTTTCACATCATGTGTGATGCCATGAAGTCCTAATTGATGACCTTCTTGATGAAGTCTTTTCACAGCTGCTGGGTGTTCTTTGATTTGCGGCCCGAGCATAAAGAATGTGGCCTTCACTTGCTGTGATTTTAGCACATCTAACAGCTGATTTGATGTAGCAGAGGGGCCATCATCAAAGGTCAAAAAGATCGTTTGATCCGTTACATGTTTGTTTGGATTGATCTTAAAATGTGCATCTAATGTTTTTGGCGAATCATCTTTTGCTTTCAGACTTGTACTTGTGTCTCGAAATAGACTGCTCGCAGACACTTCATTCGGTTGATCTGCTGCCTGCATATTGGTTTTAGATATATCCCAAATGAAAAAAAGAATCAATGTCAGAATGACTAGACCAATTGCCTTTGAGAGCAGCATCGTGTTTGAAGGTGTCTGTTTTTTCGTAACCCGTTGCATTACAATCGCTCCAATAAATCAGTAGTTTGTGTCGAATCATGTAGTGGATTCTGTCTTTTTTCGCTGTTTTTTGTCGTGCTCATATGGAGTAAGTATACAGGAAAAAAGAGCCTATGAATATAGAAGATGCTAAAAAATTGGAATCTTTTTGGTTATGAATCTATATTTGTTACAATAGAAGGTTATCCAGTCAAATGGATATGAAATAATTCTGAATAATCATTGAAACGTTTACATTTATCCGCTAAGATAGCATCAGATTCAACCATTAAGCGAAGCGAAGGGGAGATTCCATATGAAAGTATTGTACAATGGGGATTTTATTGAAAAAAAAGATGCACATGTTGATATTGAAGACAGAGGCTATCAATTTGGCGACGGAGTCTATGAGGTCATCCGCGTATATAATGGAACTTTGTTTACATTAAAAGAGCATACTGAGCGTCTATTCAAGAGTGCAAAGGAAATCGGCATTCATCTGCAAGGTACAGTATCCGATATGGAAGAGAATTTGAAGAAGCTAGTCGCAGATAATCAAGTGATTGATGGTGGCGTGTATATTCAAGTCACGCGAGGCGTCGCACCTCGTAAACATCAATATGGTGCACTTACCCCTCAGATTACGGCATATACATTTCAAGTGAAAAAGCCTATTCAAGAGCAGACAGCTGGTGCGAAAGCTCTATTGTCTGAAGATCTTCGCTGGTTAAGATGTGATATTAAAAGCTTAAACCTTTTATATAACGTCATGGAAAAGCAGAAAGCGTCTGAAGCTGGTGCGTTTGAAGCGATTTTAATAAGAGACGGCTTTGTGACAGAGGGAACGTCCTCGAATGTGTATGCCGTCATTGACGGTGTCATTCGTACACACCCAGCAAATAACCTGATTTTAAACGGCATTACACGTAGAAAGCTGCTAGAGGTTTGTCAGGAAGAAGGATGTCGTGTGGAAGAAACCCGCATGAGTAAAGACGAACTTTTGCATGCACAGGAAATTTTCATCAGTTCAACGACAGCTGAAGTGATTCCAATTGTAGAGATAGATGGTCAGCCAGTTGGGGAAGGTGTTCCAGGAGAGATCACGAAGCGTGTACAGGAAGGGTTCCAGAAGAAAATTGAGCATGAAAGCGAAGCATCTATTTCTTCGTAAAAAGAAAAAGGCTGTAAACCAATGTTTACAGCCTTTTGTGATGACATTTATTTCACGATCAGTACAGGTATATCTGATTTGGACGATAACTTTTCACTCACACTGCCAAAGAGCATTTTTTTCAATCTGCTTTGGTCACGTGCTCCCATGACGATGAGGTCTGCTGAAATCTTTTCAGCGTATTCGATAATCGCTTCTGCAGGCTCCCCTTCAACAATTTCAATCGCAGCTTCAAACTGCTCTTCATTTAACAGCATTCTTGCTTCTGCAACGACCTCTTCTGTATGATCTTCAAAAATCAAGGGACTTTGCTGTTCATCATGAGGTACATACACAGGGGGTGTTTGAAGGTCTGCCATGCCGCCTCCGATATAAGCGCCGCCAGTCATTGGGCGAGGTGCATCAAAAACCTGTCTGCTGGATTTCCCATCATGAGCGTAGGCAACGGTCAGCTTGGCATGCAACGTTTTGGCTAAAGCGATTGCCTTCTTTAATGCTTTCTTACTGTCTTCATGTCCATCAAACGCAACGACCATCCGATCAGCTTGAAACAATGTCCTCATTCCTTTCAAAAGGAGTCTATACGTTCATGGTATACCCGATATCTGAAAAAGATACACATAAAGGGTGTGAACTTTTTGTTAGAAAATTTCATTTATTGAAAAATATTTATTGACAAAATAGTGACAGCCACTATAAGATAAAAAAAGATTCAAGAGCCAAAAGGAGGAAATGTCATGTGCAACATCATTGGAAGAATGAAATCAAACTGCATGAATGGGTTGATTCACGTGACAATTACACCTTCATTGGTCATTGAAAAGGGACTCGTATGTTCCAATTGATCGGATGAATCAAGGCGTATGTTGCGTATTTGTCAACATGCGCCTTTTTATCATGTATAAAAGAGGCGTACCAGTCAGCTGGTTGCCTCTTTTTTTGTTGTATACATTTCGTATATCGAAATAATGGAATGCATCAACAACTAAATGAAGAGGAGTGAAAGCATGTGAACATGCCAAAGGCAAGACAAATGACAAAAGCTCAAGAAACGAAACAAGGTGACAATCAGGAAAATATAGAAAGCGGCTAGCTTTAAAAGGAGAGACAAACATGTTTTCAGTATTTGTGAAATTAGGCTGGTTCTTTAAACAAGAGTGGAGGCGCTATACAATCGCCATTACGCTGCTGCTCATTGTGAATGTGCTTGAAATGCTGCCACCGAGGTATCTAGGTCAAGCAGTTGATGACATTCGGTCTGGTCAATTTACAACATCCAGTATTCTGTTTTACGTAACCATTTTTTGCTTACTTGGTGTCAGTGTCTATGCGCTCACCTATTTTTGGATGTATCAGTTATTTGGTGGCGCGAATGTCATGGAGCGTGTAATGCGCGGAAAATTAATGCGCCACTTACTTAAGATGACACCCACCTTTTATGAAAAGAAAAAAACCGGAAATTTAATGGCGTTAGGTACAAATGATTTGAATGCTGTGGCTTTAACAACAGGCTTTGGCGTTTTAACATTAGTCGATTCCACTGCTTACATGCTCATGATCTTTTTTACGATGGGGCTGACGATCAGCTGGAAATTAACTTTAATGGCCATTATTCCAATGCCACTGATGGCGATTTTGATAGCGTTTTATGGCAGTAAAATTCATGAACGCTTTACTGTCGCTCAAGATGCATTTGGTGATATGAATGATCGTGTATTAGAATCAGTTGCCGGCGTTCGGGTGATTCGGTCTTTTGTACAGGAAAAACAAGATGTGAATCGCTTTCGAGAAATGACAGACGATGTCTTTCAAAAAAATATGCGTGTGGCGATCATTGATTCATTGTTTGAGCCGACGGTGAAATTGCTTGTGGGGATCAGTTATTTAATCGGTATCGGTTACGGCGCATATCTTGTGTTCCAAAGTGATTTAACCATTGGTGAGCTTGTCGCATTTAACGTCTATCTGGGGATGATGATCTGGCCAATGTTTGCCATTGGTGAATTGATTAATATCATGCAAAGAGGAAATGCTTCATTAGACCGGTTGAATCATACACTCAGTTATCAACCGGATGTAACTGACGCAGCCAAGCCAAAAAGATTACAAGAGCCTGGCGATATTCAATTTGAACATGTGACATTTAGATATCCAACTTCCTCTAAAGATAATCTAACGGATGTCTCCTTTACTGTACGAAAAGGGCAAACGATTGGTATTACAGGAAAAACGGGAAGCGGAAAAACAACGATTGTCAAACAGCTTCTTCGTCAGTATCCGACAGGTGATGGAAAGATCTTGTTTTCAGGTGTTCCAATTGAGGACATTGAATTGGATCAACTGTTCCAATGGATTGGCTATGTTCCGCAAGATCATGTCCTTTTCTCTAAAAGTGTAGAAGAGAATATGCGTTTCGGTCATAGAGACGCGAGAGAAGCTGAATTAGCACAAGCGATTAAAGATGCTTACTTTGAAAAGGATTTACGCCTTTTACCAGAAGGCTTGGAAACCATGGTTGGAGAAAAGGGAGTGGCGCTGTCAGGAGGACAGAAGCAGCGGATTTCCATTGCACGTGCTTTATTAATTGATCCAGACATTTTGATTTTGGATGACTCGTTATCTGCAGTTGATGCAAAAACAGAAACGGCTATTTTAGAGAATTTAAGACAAAATCGTCATGGAAAAACGACATTTATTACAACCCACCGTCTATCAGCTGTAGAGCATGCGGATCTCATTCTTGTCATGGAAGAAGGACGTATTGTTCAAAAGGGAACCCATCAAGCGCTTATTCAGCAAGATGGATGGTATAAAGAGCAATTTCTGCGTCAGCAGCTGACAAATCAGCTGGAAGGAGGGGATGAGGCATGACAACAGGGAGAAGACTTCTTGCCTATGCACTCCTATATAAAAAAGTATTGTCTGTTGCTTTGATCTTTCTGATCATTGCAGTTGGTGCTGAGTTGACAGGACCTTTCATTGGGAAAAAAATGATTGATGATCATATTTTAGGTGTAGAAAAACCGTATGTTGAGGTAAATGAAAAAACAGATAAAACGGTTTATTACCAGGGAAATAACTATATAAGAAGTGACCGGCTACAGAATCAAAATGAAGATGGAAAGCAAATCAATGTCGTGCAAGTCGGATTTGGGTACTATTTTGTGAATGAACCGATTCGCTTTGACGGGAGCCGGACAATAGAAGGGGATCAGCTCACCATTGAAAATGGGAGCGAGCGTGAGACGTATCAGGTACAGCGTTTATCCAAAGAGGAAATCTTCGCTTTTTATCAGCCGGAAATCAGTGGTTTGGTGCAGCTTGTTCTATTTTATTTTGGGATGCTCGTCATTGCGATTTTCTTTCAATATGGGCAGCACTATTTACTCCAGCGTATTGCAAATCGCATTATTCAAAAAATGCGAGTGGACGTATTTGAACATATTCAAACGCTTCCGATTCGGTATTTTGATAATTTACCGGCTGGAAAGGTTGTCGCGCGGATTACCAATGACACAGAAACCATTCGTGATTTATATGTCACAGTACTAGCGAATTTCGTCACAAGTGCCATTTACATGATTGGCATTTATATCGCCATGTTTTTATTAAATGTGAAGTTGGCGCTCATTTGTTTAGTGGCTGTTCCGATTATTTTCCTATGGTCGATGACTTACCGAAAGTTTGCGTCGGTTTACAATCATCGCATTCGATCCATCATCAGTGAAATTAATGCCAAGCTAAATGAAGCTATTCAAGGAATGACGATTATTCAAGCATTTCGACATGAACAAGCAACGAAAGAAGAATTTGATGAGCTGAATAACAATCACTTTCGATATCAGCGAAAGATGCTTCATTTAAATTCACTGCTCTCACATAACTTGGTGAATCTGCTTCGGAACTTAGCATACGTCGCACTCATTTGGTATTTTGGCGGCGCGTCCTTAAGCGCGACGGGCATTGTGTCGATTGGGGTGCTCTATGCATTTGTCGATTATTTAAATCGTTTGTTCCAGCCGATTACAGGCATTGTGAATCAATTTTCTAGATTAGAATTAGCAAGGGTTTCATCTGAACGGGTCTTTCGATTATTAGATGAGCCTGGTACTGAAGTGGAAGAACCGGTTCAGAAGAAAATCGAGGGGCACGTTCAATTTCAGGATGTTACCTTTGCGTATAATGAAGGGAAAAATGTATTAAAGAACATCACCTTTGAGGCCAAAAAAGGTCAGACGGTGGCACTCGTTGGACATACCGGTTCTGGGAAAAGTTCGATCATGAATTTGCTGCTGCGTTTTTATGATATTCAGCATGGGGACATTCTCATTGATGGAGAAAGCATCTATGATCAGTCGCGCCAAACGCTGCGTAAGCAAATGGGCATTGTACTACAAGATCCTTATTTATTTTCTGGAACGATCGCATCCAATGTCAGTTTAGGAAATGAAGACATTAAAAGAGAAACGATTGAAACATCGTTAAAGCAAGTGGGCGCAGCAGAACTATTAAAGCATTTGCCTGAAGGTTTTGATGAACCAGTTGTTGAAAAGGGGAGTACTCTTTCCTCTGGGGAGCGTCAATTGATTTCATTTGCCCGTGCACTGGCATACGATCCAGCGATCTTAATTCTAGATGAAGCGACGGCTAACATTGATACAGAAACAGAAGCCATCATTCAACGGGCACTGGATGTCGTCAAAGAAGGACGAACCACTTTTGTCATTGCACACCGATTATCTACTATTAAGAAAGCTGACATGATTTTGGTGTTAGAAAAGGGTGAAATTGTCGAACGCGGCAGCCACGAAGAGCTCATGGAGCAAAGTGGACTGTATGCGCAAATGTACGAATTACAAAAGGGAGCTGTGACGAGCAGCTAATGAAGTATTTTAATATAGAAAGCCTCTTTCAACTGAAAGAGGCTTTTCTCAGTGGTGAAACTCAAGTAACTTTAATATTAATAGGAAGATATATTTTTGTAATTATGAATCAATATCACATATGTGAAATAAGATATGTAAAATGGTTAATTAATGAATTTTTATACATATTTTTTAGTTTTTTTATCCAAAAATATATGATTTTCTCTTATTTGTGATATTATATTCTTGTATCAAAAAACAGGAGGATTGAATATGAAGAGTAAAAAAAGGTTATTTAAGAACGTCATCTTGATTGCTGCAACAACATTAATTATTTCTGGATTTAGTGAAATTACATCATCTGCATCAGCAGCTGAACAAAAAGTACCAAAGAAACAAGTAGTCGAGACAAAAACTGATTTATCATCACAAATTCAATCATTTAAGACTGCTAATCAGGTTGGACAAGTTCATGCTTTAGGTAATATTGATTCTTCAGAATATGCTGCAAGGGTTACTCTTAATTTAAGCCAAGTTAGAAAAATGACATCTGCTCAGCGTAATATTTTTGATAAAGGATTTAATAAAAAAGATTACAGCAAGCTAAAAGATGCACTAGGCACAAGTGCGACTGTACTTGGATTGGTATTTGTAACTAGTACACCTGCAGGAGTAGTTGCGGGAGTGTCTGGTTTAATAACTACCTTAGCTCCTAGTGCTCGAGGTACTCTTAAGAATATGGTTTATAATGGATATTGGCAAATGGGGTATTTAGAAGACTTTTTAACTAAGAATAAAAAATACGATCTTATAGATGTTCAATTGCCTTTCATTGAGTACAAAGTAAAAGGAAAAAGAATTAGATTTGTTACAGGAAAAGGTGTAGTAAAAAGAGTTCATTCAAAATCAGGCTGGATTACTCTTTAATTGATTTTTTGAAATATTCAATTTAATTTATTTTTATACTCATATTAAAAAGTCGAGGTGATTTTCACCTCGGCTTTTTGAATTTCTCTGGCTACATTGGGTGTGTTTCCATCAATAAGCGATACCGACGCGTTGATGCACAAATTCCTTTGAGTTTAACTGCTGATACAAAAAGTGTGCGGTATCTTCAACTGAAATTTTCTGTCCATCTATAGGGAGAAAATTCTTTTCATAGCGATATGACCGTGTCACTTCTCCATCTGGTAAATAGGTTGGGCAAATGATTGTCCAATCTAGTTCAGTTGATTGAAGAATTTCAAATGCTTTGGCATGTTCTTTAGCAGCTCGGGAAGTGGTTCGCCTTGATTCATTTGTTTCAAAGCGGTAAAGCTCAGGCTGCTGCCTTGCTTTTAAAATCCCCGCAGTGCCAATCGTTATAATTCTTGATGTTCCTGTTTGCTTCATGGCTTGTACGATATGCTCCATTGAAACAGATAAAGTATCATCACCATCTGTTGATAGACAGCTCACGACAATATCTGATCCTTTAATCGTTTCAAGCACATCCTCTTGATTTCTGGAATTGCCGGTGACTTGAAACATACCCGCAAGCATTTCTTCCCGGTTTGTCCGAATTAACGAGCGAACCATGTAACGATCATCTTCTTTTACGAAACGAAGAAATGCTTGTCCTACACGTCCATGAGCACCGAAAAGAGCTATTTTCATCTGATCGATCCCTCCACTACATACTATAAGTGAAAAGAACTTAAAATGGTACAGTTTTATGTCATGCTTTTTTTATAAAGATGAAAGGACCGAATACTATGAGCATATTCACATAATAGAGAGAGACCGACAAATTGTAGAAGTTCAAAATTCACACCTGAAATAATGTCCATGAAGATCCGCTCCTTTCTAATACATCATATGAATTCAAAAGGAATCGGTGAGGGATAAAACCAAAAAAAGAAGACACCATAAGAGGTGCCTTCTATGATCCAGATATGAAATTAAGCTTTTGTTCCGCCAAGGTTTTGCTGAGCGTAAGATACAAGACGTTTCGTGATTTCTCCACCAACTGAACCGTTAGCACGAGCTGTTGTTTCTGCTCCAAGGTTTACACCAAACTCAGAAGCGATTTCGTATTTCATTTGATCGATTGCTTGCGCTGCTCCAGGAACTAGTAATTGATTTGAACTATTAGAATTTGCCATGATGTGAATCTCCTTTTTATATATGATTTTTTTGGTTGGGTTTGCTGGAATCGCACCAGCGAAATGACCAAGTCATTTGCCACTTGGCGAAACCCAATGTGGTAACTGCTTTGTACTAAATATTATGGTTCGCTACGAAAAAAACATACGGAAATAGAACATGGTAAATGTTGTTTTCATATACAAAAAACCACCACCCAATGGTGATGGTTTGTGGAACGTCTTCTTATTCAGCTGAGCGGATGCGCAGCTCAGTCTCTGTATCAAAGAAGTGCGCTTTATTCATATCAATGGCAAGAGGGATCGTCTGACCTGCCTGAATATCTGTGCGAGAATCAACACGTGCAATAAACGTTTGACCAGCGAGAGAAGAATAAAGCATCGTTTCGGCTCCCATTAATTCAGCCACTTCTACGTTTGCTTCAATTTTTGTTCCTTCAGAAGCCTCTATAAACACAGGCTCATCATGGAAATCTTCTGGTCTGATGCCTAGAATCACATCTTTTCCGATATAGCCCTGACTGCGTAATACTTTCATTTTTCCTTCTGGTACACGAATGTGCGTATTCCCAATGGCAATGGCTCCGTCAGACAGTTTTCCTGTAAAAAAGTTCATCGCTGGAGAGCCAATAAATCCTCCTACAAAGACATTCTCTGGGTTTTCATACACATCCTTTGGTGCGCCAACCTGCTGAATAAAGCCATCTTTCATGACAACAAGCCGAGTAGCCATTGTCATAGCTTCTGTTTGATCGTGTGTGACATAGATGAATGTCGTCTGTAGCCGCTGATGAAGTTTAGAAATTTCGGCACGCATCTGAACTCGAAGTTTAGCATCTAAATTAGAGAGAGGTTCATCCAAAAGAAAGACTTTTGCATCTCGCACAATGGCCCTTCCAAGTGCAACACGCTGTCTTTGACCTCCAGACAATGCCTTAGGTTTTCGATCTAAGTATTGTTCAAGTCCTAATATTTTTGCAGCGTTTCGTACCCGCTCATCAATTTCTGCTTTAGGAAATTTTCGAAGCTTTAATCCAAAAGCCATATTATCGTACACATTCATATGAGGGTATAAGGCATAGTTTTGGAAAACCATCGCAATATCCCGATCTTTTGGTGCCACATCATTCATTCGCTTGCCGTCTAATAGAAAATCCCCTTGTGAAATTTCTTCAAGGCCTGCAATCATGCGGAGAGTTGTTGATTTTCCGCACCCAGATGGACCAACAAACACAATAAATTCTTTATCCTCAATATGTAGATTAAAGTTATCTACTGCTGTTACTTTGTTATCGTACACTTTATAAATTTGATTTAGCATCATTTCAGCCATAGGTGGTAGCCTCCCAGTCCTTTTTGAAAGCGCTTTACTTATAAATGAAGTGTATAAAAAGGAAGGGTGTCTGTAAATGGACAACGTGCACAACATCTTATTTTCATTTTTAGGCAAGGTGCTCATGATAGGATCATTTAAGAAAGATCGAGAAGATTCATCATGAAATAAGCAGCTGACGCTTCTTGAAAATGCCGTATATCTAGCCCTGTCCGTTCAATAAATTTATCAATCCGATACTGAAGGCTGTTTCGATGAACATATAACGCTTTTGCTGCCTGCGATGCATTTAAATTACACTGCATATAGGTCGTGAGAGTCCGGTAAACGTCCCGATCAAAGATTGTTTCTATAAATGCATCTGAAATAGCGGCAGAAACCATGTCTGTATCATGGCGAATGAAAGCAGGTAGACATTGATAAAATGTTGCAACCCCTGACCTAAGTTTTCCTTGCTTCAGATGCCATAAAAAGAGCTGATGTTCATTTAATAATCTCATTTTTAAATTTCCATTCGGCAAATGCAGCTGTCCTTGCATGAAGACAACGTCTGTTAAAAAATCACTTGTGATGGCTTGAGACAAATCATGTAGCTGTTCAAGTTGACCATTTTCTGATGTAGCGTTTGTTTGAATGAGCATAGCTGTTTCAGTGCCTGTCCATATGAAATGAATATGTTCGAGGCTGCTGTTCACAGCCTCTTTTATTTGCTGCCTTTGTTCTGCTTGATGATCCATTTTAAAAAAATGAACACGGACGGATTGATCTATGGTGATTGATTTGTTTTCAAAGAGATAGCTGTACCATTTCTGTTCTTCTTCCGTTTCCTGCGTATGAGGTACATCAATTGGTGTGAGGAATGAATTGAGAAGAAGCGCTTCTCTTTCTGTTAGCTCCGTTTTGTTTACTCCGAAAATTTCGCCTTTGTCTGTTTGATACCAGAGAGTTTGTTTATCATTTGTTGGTGAACTGATGATATGGTGTCCGTAAACAAGTTTTAGCTTTTCTAACATGGCGAGGCTCCTTAAACAGTTTAATCATACACATGGAATAGCATTAATTCGTGAATTTCTTCTTTTAAGGTTGGTTCAACTTCATGAGGCGGAAGCTGAGAGCCCCATTCAATATCACCCGTTTTGTGATAAATGCCTTCATAGTGTGAACCATTATGAAAAAAGGATATTTTCCAGCCAGGTAATTGCGCTTTTTTAAAGAGAGGTTTCCATTGAAAATGAGAAATCATATCATCATTGCCTCCTTGCTTTTATTGATGAAACAATAAATACACACGACAATCCGGAAACAACCTTGAACTTGGTTTTATTGTATCTCATCTGATGAAAAGAGCATAGGGAAAGCACAGATTTCAGAGACATGAAAAGAAAACATCAGTAGGCGTTTGCATGGTCTATAGGAGTAAGAGCCATTTGTGTTAGGTAAGATGCGTATTCAACGATTCTTTTCCCAATCAGCCATTCTGAGTTTTTCAATGGTGCATGCAGAAAAATCTCGCGGCCTGGACGAGAATTGGCTTCAAACATCCAGATAGCACCTAAGTGATCAATACCTAAGTCAAAACCAATTTCGCCAATCAGACCGGGCATTTTTTCATCTATCACACGACTAAGTGCGAGGGCAGTATCAGAGAGCTCTTGCAAAACCTTCAAACGTTTCTCTGCATCAGGAAAGATATCATACAGTGTTTTTACTGAACCACCATGCAGTTGATGGGTTGTGACAGTGTGATCTCCTGAAACTTTTCCAGCAGCGGCTGTAACAGTCCAATGACCATACTTATTTTTATTCGTATGAATTCTAAAATCCAGTGGTTGATTGTCTATTTGAAGAAGCTCAATGCCTTGTTGTGCAATCAAGTCGTGAATTGCACAATCTTCCCGCAGTTTTTTCACGAAATGATCTACGGAATGATATGAAGTGGATTTCCCTTTATTTGAGCAGACAGTGATCCCGTTTTCCGTCTTCTTTAACTGATAAATACCGTCTCCGTGACTGCCGTTTGTTGGTTTTAAATAAATGACATGATGCAGATGAAGGAGTGTTTCTATTGTAATTAAAGCATCAAAAGGATCTAATCGTATGGAATGTGGTAAGAAAAAGCTTGTTTTTTCATCTGTTAATAGCTGTTCATGAATGTCCCATTTATTAAAAAAATAAGGGTTGAACCAAGGGATATCGTAGTCTTGAGTGAGTTTTCGTTTTGTTTCTTGAATGAATGCCGACTGAGCAGCCTTTCTATTAGGCAGCCGGTCATAAACAACGGATGGGAGGGGCATCTGCTTTTTTACCCAGCGCTCCTCTTGGTAAAGCAAACCGTCTACTATTCCTTTATCCCAATCGATAGAATGAGTACCAAAAAGATATGCAAAACCAGCATGCTGCCTGCAAGATTGCAGCAGTTTTATAAAATAGGAAGATCTTGCGCCTAAAGGTGCTGTATTTTGTTCGAATCCTGCAGTGAAAATGCCGATGAGAGGTCCTATATAGAGTGTATGTTGAACTAATATGACATCAGCTTTCGTTTTGTATGGAATGAGTAAAGCGCAATAAAGGTCTTCTGATAATAAAATCCTTTGTGATTGATGATGATAGGAAATGGTGAAATCATCTACTAAACAAGAACCTAAAGCAATAGATAAAATTGCCCCCTGCTCTTTAAACTGGACAGGGAGATGTACTGTTTTTTCACTTGCTGAATGAGGAGCGATGATGTAGCGTTTTCTCTTCATAAGGAACCTCCTTTTCTTCAGCCATCATCGATTTGGCATGTTCAAGTATGGTCTGAATCAATTGATTCTCCCTCTCAGGGTAAGCTTTTAAAAAAGAGGATCGTCCTGGCTTTGATCTTACATTTGAGATGAAAAGTCTGCCTTCATTTGTATGAAGCAAGTCTATAGCGAATTCAATACACGGTGAGAAAGTTTTGTCTATAAACGCTGGAAGAGATGACTGAATGGAGGCAATATCATCTAACAACAGCTCCTTGATGTGTGGCTTTAATGAGTTTAAATAGTGATCAAAGGCTACCACATGAATGGAATTTTGTGTATTGCTTAAAAGGCTGTTTTCTACTGATGGTTTTGTATGAATCCCCATGCTATTCCATTGATTTTGTGAATTTTTTATAAGAAAAATCCTAATTTCATTGAATATAACGTCTTTTTGATCATTCGTGTTAAAAAATTGAAGGAAAGATCGGCCGATATACTTTTTGCACCAACGCTCAACCTCTTCTGAATGTGAAAAGGTGATGATTTGCTTAGCGTTTAGCTGCACAGTAATGAGTGATTTGTCTCTTAAAGAAATGAAGCAAGAGGGTGCTGCGTGCTGTTGAGAAAGCGGCTGTATTTTACAATATCCGCCCTTTCTGACCAAGTTGAGAAGGTCTGAAGGCTCTGTCAATAGAGAGCAGACTGGTAAGTATGGTTGTAAAGAAGGCAGGAGACGGAGCTGCTCGAATAGCCGCATTTTATTTGAAATTCCAGTATTCAAAAAAACGGTTTTTGGATACTTTTTTAACCAATTCATGATAGGTTTTGCTTTTTTAGATTGTGCGTCATGCTGATAAAGACAACGATCATAAATCAAGTCAGGAATCTGAAATTCTGACGCTTCAAATCCTTTGCCAGTCTTAAATTTTTGACCGTGAATGATATTTGAAGCAGGCTTTAAATCTAGAGGTGAAAAACGAACAACTTCTAAATCAAAAGAAGAGGCTGCTTTGGCAAGCTGAAGTGTGAATGCCTCTTCATGCTTCGGAGAAAGAGTGACAATGCCGAGCGTTGACGTCATGAAACAACACCTACTTTTCAAATTCTTTTTTTAACATCTGAAAAACACTTTTTGTTGATTTTACATAAACTTGGCGTTCCTATATCATTACGACAGATCGTTGTCTCATATGTCACATTGAATGCTTCATTTGCTTGGGCTCTTGACAACAACTATAATACGTATAGATAAAAACAATAAACTTCAGGTGTTGTTTGAAAGGTAGATGACGACTTTGGATATATTCACAACGTTTATCTTTATGATTGTGATAGGTGCAGTTATAGGGGCAGCAACAAACCATCTCGCAATTAAAATGCTCTTTCGTCCGTATAAGCCATATTATTTATTTGGGAAGCAGCTCCCATTTACACCAGGTCTTATTCCTAAAAGGAGAGATGAAGTAGCCAAGCAGGTTGGCGTCATGGTGATGGAGCATTTACTAACGCCAGAGGGTATTCAAAAACGATTTGAATCATCGGAGGCAAGGCAAGAGATATTGCAGACAGTGCACCGATATATTGATAAAGGTGCTGAAATGGAAATGACGGTTTTCTCCATGTTAGAAAGATACGGTTTTTCACAGGCTGACGTTAAAGCTGACGCATGGCTTCATCAGTGGACTGATCATAAGCTCCACTCACTGCTTGAAAAGTATGATCAGCAAACGTTGTCTGAGCTGCTGCCACAGGATGTAGAAAATAAGCTTGCATCCAAAATTCCACATGCCGCAGATTATATTTTAAAGAGAGGCATTCATTACTTTGAAAGTGATGAGGGAAAAGCAAGACTCGGTCATATGATAGATGATTTCTTAAAAGAACGAGGAATGCTTGGCAGTATGGTCCAAATGTTTTTAGGGAATTCAAGCTTAATTGATCGCGTACATCCTGAAATGATGAAGTTCTTAAAGAATGCAGAGACAAAAAGGTTTTTATCAGATTTACTTGTTCAAGAATGGGACAAGGTAAAGCAATTTTCTTTACATGAGCTTGATAAAAAATGGAATGTGAAAGAGCTTCTATTTAGTGTGAAAAAGCAATTGCTTTCACATTTTTCTACAAAGGTTCTGTTAGATAGACCAGTAGGAGTTTACATCAGTGCAGTAGCGGATGATCTTAAGACCAAGTTTGCTCCATCTCTCATTGATAAAGGGATTGAAGCCGCATCTAATGCGCTTGAGGGACTGCTCGCAAAGCTCCAATTTGAAGAAATTATTCGTGAACAAATTGAACTTTTCCCGCTTGAAAAAATGGAAGAGCTTGTGATCAGCATATCTAATAAGGAGCTGAAGATGATCACATTTTTAGGCGGTCTTTTAGGTGGATTGATCGGTGCTGTCCAAGCGATTTTTGTCACCTTATTCTAAGGCAAGATCGAGAAATTTCGATGAATTTATTGTATATATGTGAAACGAAAGCCATAGTTTGTTATAGTGGAGTGGTGTCCGCCGATCCATATCGGTGATAACGGATAGAAAGGAGACATAACATGTCTGTAAATCTTTATGATGTTGCATATGACCTTGAAAAAGCACTGCGTCATAGCGAAGAATATTCAGCGTTAAGAAATCTTTATGATGAGGTAAACGGGGATGAATCCTCTAAAAGAATGTTTGAGAACTTCCGTGACATTCAAGTAAACCTTCAACAAAAACAAATGACTGGTCAAGAGATTACACAAGAAGAAGTAGAGCAAGCGCAAAAAACGGTTGCACTTGTGCAGCAGCACGATAAAATCTCTCAGTTGATGGAAGCAGAACAACGCGTAAGTGTTCTCATCGGTGAATTAAATAAAATTATCATGAAGCCTCTTGAAGAGCTTTATGGAAATACAGAAGAAAATTAATTGAAAGGGCGATCATATTCGCCCTTTTTTTCATTCATATCGCCGCTTGTATATCTTTAAAAAAAGGGTTGTCGAAGCTCGTAAATTCTGCGATAATACTTATTGAAAGTGCTTTCAAAAAGCGCTATCGTGATGAATTGGGTGCGTTCCACTTTGGATTTACGGCGATGAGCCAAATGAGAGAGAAGCGCTTCTGGGAGAAAAGCAAAGCATAAGGGGATATGATATAAGCAATGCTTTGGTGTGTGAAAGATGAGGGGATCATGGGGAGCTTCATCACGCCATTGTTACGCATCCAAACCATACATAAAAAAAAGCCTAGGGGTAGGCTTTTTTTATTTGCGATTGAGGCATAAAACAAGGGCTGCTTCAACTGCATGTTCTAAAGCGATAAGCTAGGGCATATCCTCATCGTAAGTACAGTCATCAAGAAGGGGGATGCCTCAGTGTCAAAAAAGCTACTTGCACTCAATATAGATGGAACGTTACTTCGTTCCAATGGGAAAATCCATTCCGCTACAAAAGAAGCTGTGGAATATGTTAAGAAAAAAGGGGTTTACGTGACGATTGTCACCAACCGTCATTTTCGATCCGCGCAAAAAATTGCCAAGGCGTTGAAAATACCGACTTCAACTCTTGTGACGCATAGTGGTGCATTTATCGCTGATAAGCTTGATGAGCCGCTCCATGTGAAGAAATTAACGGAAGAGAAAACATTTAATCTTGTGCAGATCCTTGAAAGCTTTGATTGTAATGTTCGCTTGTTACATGAAAAATTCTCAATCGGCAATCGGAAAAAAACACAGTCTCAACTGATGGGAAAAACGTTGATTCATCCATCTGATCCCATTTTCTATCCCGTTCAATTTGTTGAATCATTAAGTGATATGCTCATGGATGAACCGGTTAGCACACCTGTCATTGAAGTGTATTCGACGGCAGCACTTCAGCCTGAAATCCACACAACCATTCAACAAGCATTCCCATCTGTGGATCTGATTAAGATCAGTGATGAGAAAATGAACATTGTATGCAAAGGGGTATCGAAAGAAGCAGGACTTTCTCTTTTAACTTCAGCACTAGGTTTTACATTAGAAGATACGGTCGTGATCGGTCACGGGACAGACGACATCCCGATGCTTGAGTTAGCTGGCTTAGGCGTTGCGATGGGGAATGCACCTCATTCGGTCAAACGTAAAGCCGATTGGGTGACACGTTCTCATGATGAACAGGGTGTTGCTTATATGATCAAAGAATACTTTAGAATGCAGCAAAGGGAAGGTTTTTTACATCAATTTGATATTAAACGATAATATAATGAAGGCCCTGTCTATTAAGAAATGGCAGGGCCTTCGTCTGTTCTCTTCATTGCTTTTCCTAGATGAATTTTGTAAAATGAAACAAGTTTGAAGATAAAGGTGATACGATGCGAATTTTAGTTAAAGGGCTGTCTGATGAACGATTTCATCGACCGCTTGTCAATATAGCCAATTTATTTGAAGAAGATAGTGAAGTGCTGTTTGATTCCGGTGAAGCAAACGATGGCCTAGTGATGGTGTTTGATTGGAAAGAAAATGGCGGTATGGTGGAGGCTTCTGGCCATATTGCTGGATCAGATATGACGAGTCGTTTTACAAGAGAGATGCCAGAGAGCTTGAATGAAAAAGAGCGCTGGAAGCAAATCAAAAACACTGTGTTGTCTGTTTATTTACATCTGCTTCAGGAATATACAGGAATGACGCAAAAATGGGGGATTCTTACGGGGATACGCCCTACGAAATTACTTCATAAGATGCTAAGAGAAGGCATGACAAAGGAAGAAGCACATGCAGCGTTAAAGCGCGATTACTTGATTCATGATGAAAAGATCCATTTGATGCAGGAGATTGTTGATCGTCAAATCAAAGCCATTCCAGATCTGTACGATCTACAGGAGGAAGTGAGTATTTATATCGGTATTCCTTTCTGTCCAACAAAATGTGCTTATTGCACGTTCCCTGCTTATGCCATTCAAGGACAAGCTGGAAGAGTGGGAACGTTTCTTTTTGGGCTGCATTATGAGATGCAAAAAATGGGCGAATGGTTAAAGGAACATGGGATTAAAGTGACGACTGTTTATTTTGGCGGAGGTACTCCAACGAGTATTACAGCAGAAGAAATGGATTTGCTGTATGAGGAGATGTATCGCTCTTTTCCAGATGTGAAACATATTCGGGAAGTCACTGTAGAAGCGGGACGACCTGATACGATTTCACCTGATAAGCTGGAAGTGCTCAACCGTTATCATATTGACCGGATTAGTATCAATCCGCAATCATATGAGAATGAAACATTGAAAGCGATTGGCCGGCACCATAGTGTGGAAGAAACGATTGAAAAGTATCATTTATCAAGGCAGTATGGCATGAATAATATTAACATGGACTTAATCATCGGGCTGCCAGGAGAAGGGCTAAAGGAATTCCAACATTCCTTGTACAAGACAGAAGAACTGAAGCCCGAATCTTTAACGGTGCATACACTTTCCTTTAAGAGAGCGTCTGAAATGACCCGCAATAAGGAAAAGTATCAAGTGGCAGACCGAGAAGAGATCACACGTATGATGGATGAAGCGGTTGCTTGGACAAAGGCACATGACTATCATCCGTACTATTTATACAGACAAAAAAACATTTTGGGGAATCTCGAAAATGTCGGGTATTCGTTAGATGGACAGGAAAGTTTGTATAATATTATCATTATGGAAGAGGTGCAGACGATCATTGGCATTGGATGCGGCGCTGCGAGTAAATTCATTGATCCGCGAACCGGAAAAATTACGCAGTATGCCAATCCAAAAGATCCAAAGTCTTATAATGATCGTTATGAGCACTATACGGAAGAGAAGATTCAGTTTCTTGAGTCATTATTTGTTTCTCACATGTAAACACTGCGGTGACGCAGTGTTTTTTTCATTTGTAAAAGGGTATATAGGGGGTAAAAAGATAAAGCAGGTGTACATATGATGGATGTGATCGGAATTGGGATTGGGCCAGCAAATTTAGGATTGGCCGCTTTATTAGAGGAGTATGAAGATGTGGCATGCTGTTTTTTTGAACAGGAAACCGAATTTGCTTGGCATCCTGGTATGCTCATCAAAGGAACGGACTTACAAGTTTCCTTTCTAGCGGACCTTGTGACAATGGCTAATCCAAGGAGCAAGTATACATTTTTAAATTATTTACATGAATCAAACAGGCTTCACCGATTTTATACATTTGAACAATTTGATATCCCCCGGAGAGAATTCAATGAGTATTTATCATGGGTTGCAGGTGAATTAGATAGCTGTCAGTTCGGGATGAAGGTGGAAGAAGTGACCGACTGTGAAGACGGGTATCTTGTAAAAGTTCGGCGGTTGAAAGATGGGGCGCTTTCTGAATATCGTGCAAAACATGTCGTTCTTGGAACGGGAAGCAAGCCGATGATTCCTGTCGATGTGCCAGAAGCTGCGTTGCCGCATGTGACCCATAGCAGCCGTTATGTGGATCAACAAAAAGAACTTCATGAAGCTGAAACGGTGGCGGTGATTGGTTCAGGTCAGAGTGCAGCTGAAATTTTCTTAGACCTGCTTCAGCATCAGAAGAAAGGACAGCAGCTTTCATGGTTTACACGTTCAAGTGAATTTAGAGAACTAGAGACAGCGGAGCTTGGTCAGGAGCTATTTACACCTAAGTATGTTGAATATTTTCATTCCCTTCCTTATGAAGAACGGATGAACACATTGCCTAGACTGGCAGGATTAAGGAATGGCATAGATGCATCGACGCTTTCTCACATTTATCAGGAATTGTACCATCGATCCGTTTCAGGAGAAGAGCCATCTGTACTCATTCAGCCAATGACGGAGCTTGAAGCGATACATATGGAGGATGAGCAGCAGTTAGAGCTGCATTTGAAACAATGGCAGCTGAAGAAAGAAAAGAAAATCACAGCCGATCATGTGGTATTGGCTACAGGATATACGCCTAATATTCCGGAATGGTTTAGCGTATATGAACCATTGATTGAATGGGAGAGCGATAAGCATTTTAAAGTGACAGACGACTTCAGGCTTGTGTTTAAAGACAAACGGTCTCATCATTTCTTTACATTCACGAACCTCGATCACTCTCATGGAACAGCGGCGACCAATTTAAAACTTTCGATCTACCGCAATCAGAAAGTCATCCGAACCATTCGCGGGGATACGAAAGAACAAGTGAAGCAAGAAACAGCATTTCAGCAATTTGAATAGATATAAAATAAAAAAAGGGCCCCAGCACAGGGCCCTTTTCAATTAAATGGTTGTTTCTCTTTTTACTTTTGGTTTTTCAGTTTTCCATTTGAAGATTTTGTTTAGGATTTGATAGATACGCTTTGATTCTTTCGTCACTAGCGGTCCTAAAATCGCAAGGATTAATACATATAATGCAGCAAATGGCTTCAATGTAGCGGCAAGCCCGCCTGCAATCCCAAGTTCGGCTACAATGATGGAAAACTCTCCTCTTGATACGATGGTTAATCCAATATTAGAAGAGGCTTTATGAGAGAAACCGGCTCTTCTTCCAGCAAACATCCCGGCGGTAAAGTTCCCGATCAAGGTGAGAATGACAGCACCGATCGCAAGCCAGAAGGCATCTCCTAATGTAAATGGATCAATACTTAGTCCAAAGCTGAAGAAGAACATGGCGCCAAAGAAATCTCTAAAAGGAACAACGAGATGTTCAATGCGGTCTGAATGCTCTGTTTCTGAAAACACAAGACCGAGTAAGAGAGCGCCAATGGCCTCTGCGACATGAATCGTCTCTGAAAAACCAGCCACGAAGAACAAAGCGGCAAAAATGACAATGATAAATACTTCATTTGAACGGATATCGAATAGTTTGTTTAATAGTTTTGGCAGCTTACGCGCGATGATAAAGAAAATCATCATGTAACCAAAAGCGATTAAAATAGATAATAAGGCACCGCCAACGGACGTGGCATCTCCAAGGACAAGACCTGATACGACAGATAAATAAACGGCGAGAAAAATATCCTCAAACATAATAATCCCAAGAATTAACTCTGTTTCAGGGTTCGCTGTCCGTTTTAAATCGACAAGGACTTTGGCGACAATGGCGCTGGATGAAATGGTGATAACGCCTGCCATAATGAGAACTTCAAGGAATCCAAAGCCTGTGATAAACCCATAAAGCAATCCTAAGCTAAAGTTGATCAAAATATAAATAGATCCGCCGACTGCAATGGATTTACCCGATTTTATGAGTTTGCCGACAGAGAACTCAAGCCCAAGGTAGAATAGAAGGAACAGGACACCCATTCTACCAAAAAACGAAATAATCTCGGTGCTCTCGATAAACTTCAAATCAATGATCCCAATGGTTGGTGCATGCGGACCAACAATCATCCCGAGGACAATGAGAAAAGGAATGATAGAAAATTTAATTTTATTGGCGATTAAGCTGGCAATGGCGATGAGAATAAGCGCCGTTCCAACTTCAAAGACTAAATGATCCATTCATCACTCTCCCCCTCTAGAAAGAAAATCACGTATCAATCGCTTCAAGTGTTTTCTTTCGCCTGAAATGACCATCGTATCATTTGCTTGAATAATCGAATCGGCACCGGGGTTGAGTAATTTTTCATTTGTATGTTTAATGATCGCAATGACGGTGACTTCATAATTTTGTCTCACATCTAAATCGCCGAGTGTATGTCCAACCGCTTTTGCGTCTTTTTCTACCTTAAACCATTCAATGATCAAATCATTGAACGCCATTTCAATCGTTTCAAGTGCTTGCGGCTTATACACCATACCGCCAATAATGGCAGCAATTTGCCGGGCTTCAGCATCATCGAGAGAAATGGTGGACAGTACTTCATCTGGATCTTCATCGTCGAAACGATAAATCTCCCGTCTGCCATCATCATGAATCACAATCGTCATCTTTTCTCTATTTCTCGTTTCAATTTCAAATTTCTTTCCAATCCCAGGAAGATCATTTTCTTTAATGTTCATTTTATCCCTCCGAATATGATAGGTTTTGTTTTTCATATAGTGAGTACGGATGAAATAAAATGAATCAGTCGAGGTAATTTGATTGGTACATAATGGGGATCGCACACTTCATTTCTAAAAAACATAAATCAATAGATAACGCTGTGGTTGATGCAAGCTTTACAAGAAAAGCTTTTGAAGCGCCCATTGATAACCTCTGTTTTAACAGAAGAGATGCGGCATGTTTTTTTGAAAACGGAGGTGTCTTCACAGCATTGATTTCTTCATCATAAATCGATGGAGAAATCAGGCTGGGTGTGCTCGCTTCTGCTTGTGAAGCAAAAACGACATTTGAAAAGGGAGAAAACATGACGATGCAGCTAATCAATATACATATGGAACTTCTTATCAATCATTCTCCCCCTTTCATATGATGTTTTATTTCTTATTTTACTATATAAAAATATATTTCTCGTTTCAACAATTATGCTTATTTTAGTATCAGTTGATCTTGAAATTTTTTATGTAGAGGAAAAGGAATTACTTGATGGAAATTGAAGTAAGTGATGAGCTTGAAAAGAAAGAGGGGAATGGATGATGACATATATCAATTGTCAGGTAGATGGGGATATTTTTGAAATCGTTTTCAATAGGCCTGAAGCGTATAATTCGTTTCATGTTGACATGTTTGCTGAATTGAAGGAAGCGTGTGATAGAGCGAGTGAGAGCAGTGCGAAAATTGTTGTACTCAAGGGGATGGGCAAAGGGTTTTCAGCAGGCGGAGATATTGGAATGATGCTAAAGCAAGATCGTGAAGAAGATTTTCATCGCGTGATGGATCTGATCGAGGGAATTACACTTTCTTTAGCCAGTATGAAAAAAGTGACGATTGCACTTGTCCACGGGGCAGCGGCTGGTCTTGCTTTTAGCTTTGCTCTTAGCTGTGACTATTTGTTTATGCATCAAGATGCTAAACTTGCCATGAACTTTAATGGAATCGGGTTAATCCCAGATGGCGGAGGGCATTTTTTCCTCACCAAAAGAGTTAGTGAGCAAACCGCTAAACAATTGATTTGGAGCGGGCAAAAGCTGCCGGCTGAAGAAGCGCTCAAGCTTCGCCTTGCAGACGGCGTGTTTCAAGATGAGGTGGATACGTATCAGAAAGCGTGCGTCAAGACGTTTTTAAATATGCCGCTTCAAGCCTTTGTTGAAACAAAGATGATTTATTTTCAGCAGTCAGAATCACAGCTGTTAGCCGTTCTTCAAAAAGAGCGTGCTGCACAAGCTAGACTGAGACAAAGCCGTGATCATCAGGAGGGTGTTCAAGCGTTTTTGGAAAAAAGACGTCCTGTGTTTCATTAAATAGAAGAATGAATGGCCGGCGGATGCCGGCTTTTTTAACGTTCAAATAAAAGAAGTTTACCTGCATCATTTACGAGCCGGTGAGAATGCTTTGTGTATTGTTGTTCGATTAAACGATGACGTCCTAATTCTTTTGCTTTTTCATCACTATCTGTGGTGATTTTTTCGTTTAATAAGGTTTCACCTGACGAATCAAATACAGTCAAAAAGTAGGTTTTCTCCATCTCTGATCTTCCCTTTCTTCTTGTTTTTTAATGAATTATACAAGGAGGAAGTTAAAACCTCTTTTTTTACCCCTAAAAATGTGTTTTTTAGAATAAGAGCGATAGAACGTGCATTCGTAAAAACGGCGTGATAAAATATGGACAACTACAGTAACGTACAAGGAGATAGACGTTTGACGAAGCTCACTTTTATTCATGCCGCAGATCTTCATTTAGATAGTCCGTTTGCGGGAATGTCCAATATACCGAACCGAATTTTTAAGAGGTTGAAAGAAAGTACATTTCAAAGTGCCAAGAACATGTTTGAACTTGCAATTGATCGAGAAGTAGACTTTATGCTGCTTAGCGGAGATCTATTTGACGAATCGAATCGCAGCCTAAAAGCACAACTTTTTTTAAGAAATCAGTTTCTTCAGCTGCAATCACACGGGATTGAAGTGTTTATTATTTATGGTAATCATGATCATTTAGGTGGTGAATGGACACCAATTGAGTGGCCAGAGAATGTTCACGTTTTTTTGAGCAGTACGCCAAGTGAGCAAGCCTTTTATAGAGAAGGTCAGCTTGTGGCAAGTATTTACGGGTTCAGCTACAAAGAGCGGGCTGTCCATGAAAATATGACACCTTATTATGAAAAAAAAACAGATGCCCCCTATCATATTGCCATGCTTCACGGCACATTAGCAGGTCAAGAAGGGCATGATGCGTATGCACCATTTCAGCTTCAGCAGCTTCTAGCGCGGGATTTTGATTATTGGGCGCTTGGACATATTCATAAGCGGGCTCTTCTGCATGAAGACCCAATGGTGATTTATCCTGGAAACGTGCAAGGAAGACATATAAAAGAAACAGGAGAGAAAGGCTGTTATGTCGTTTACCTATCTGAAGATGCTCAAAGAGCGGAGTTTATGAGCTGTTCAGATGTCATCTTTGAGACATTGATAATAGATATCACACATACCGCTCATATGACCGATCTTGTGATACTTGTGGACAAAAAGATGAGTGGACTGAAAGAGAGAGGTGTTCCTCATTTTGTGAAAATCGAACTAACTGGCGATGCTCCTGCTTATATGGAGCTCACGCAGCTTGAAGTGCTTGAGGAGCTGATGGCTGTTCTTCATGAACAGGAGGAAGATGAAGACTTGTTCGTTTGGGTGATGTCGATTGACTGCCGGACACATGTAGATGCCGTCTATCCAGAAGATTCTTTTTTGACAGAACTAACAGCAGAAATTGCCGAGTTTGATGCGTATGATGAGCTGCTTTCACCGATCAAGCGTCATCCAACCTATAGAAAGGCAGGAAGAGCTTTTACAAAAGAGGACGAGATCGATATTAAAGAAGAGGCACAAAGGCTGCTGGCAGAACAGCTGAAGCAATTATGAGAAAAGGAGAGGCATGATGAAAATACGTTCACTCCATATTGCGAATTTCGGGAAATTTTCCAATCAAACCTTCCACTTTTCTGATGACGGTTTTCAGTTAGTTTATGGCCTGAATGAATCGGGGAAAACGACATTGAAGGCGTTTACTGAATCGATGTTATTTGGTTTTTCCAAAAGCCATATGTATAAGCCGAAGCATGGCTCATTTTATGGCGGGTCTCTTACATGTTTAGATGAGGAATTAGGTGTGATTCATATTGAAAGAACATCTGATCATGGCGGCCAAGCTCAGGTGTTGCTGCCAAATGGTGAAGTGAAAGATGAAGCGTTTCTACATGCGATGTTAAAGGGAACGGATCGCAGATTATACCAATCGATCTATTCTTTTGACGTGTTTGGTCTGCAAAATGTACAAGCATTAAATCAAGATCAAATAGGGGAATTTCTACTCTTTTCAAGTTTGTTTGGCTCAGATGCGGCATCTAAAATGGACAGCAGGCTACTAAAACAGCAGGAGCAGCTTTTTAAACCGAATGGACGTAAGCCTGAATTAAATCAGCAGCTTGATCATGTAAAAGAGCTGTCAGGTAAGTTGAAACAGACCAAATTGGTAGAAAGTCGTTATACCGAAAAGAAAAAAGAACAAGCTGAATTAACCGAGAAGGTAGAAATGCTTCAGCATGAAATGAGACAGACTGAAAAAGAGATTCGGCATTTGACTGAACATATTCGACTTTATCCTATGATAGAAAAAAAGATAGAGTTAAAAAAAGATTTGGCTAGTTATCCAGAACGAGTCAAACGGTTTAGACCGGAAACCGCGCATGAACTTGATAAATTAGAATCACACCTTCACCCAAAAAAGGCGCAATTGACGGCACTGAAACAAAAATTAGATCATTTGCAAACGTCGCTCACGCAAGTTCAGCCACTCTATGACAAGGATACGGTATTGGAGATGAAGCAGGTCATAGCTGAATCATCTGATGCTGAACTTGTGAAGAAACGCTTAGCAGAAGGGAAAACAGAGCAGAATTCTTTGAAACAAAAAATAGAAGAAGCATCAGCGAAGCTGAAGTGGCAGCGTCCAATCAAGCTTGACCAGCTGGATGATTCACTTGACTTTGAGTGGGAATTAAAAGAGGCTGTGAGCCAATACGTTCGTTTAATGGATAGGAAAACACAGCTCGATGACCGGTTTGATCATGCAAGACATGAGCTGGAAGAAGCGGAAACCGCTCTAAAAGGATTAAAGGAACAGCCCGTTAAAGAGCAAGATGCAGAAGATGTCAGGGGCACAAGGGCTACAGTGAAACAGAATCATTCCAGAGTGTGGTTATTCCCGCTGATGTTCGTGCTATGTGCTGTCATTCTCACGGTCTTATTCGTTTTAGCAGAGAGCTGGGTGACGTTACTGTTTGCAGGATTTTCCGTATTTATCTTGATTGCTATTTATCCAGTGCTTAAACAGACTCAGATGAAGGAAGCAAACGACAGTAACGCCTATCATTCTTTTCAAGTTCAAACAGCTTCAGCTGAAACGCTAGTGAAGCAAAAGGAGCTTTTATACGAAAGAATGATACAGCAATATGAAGACTGGGAGCGGGAACTGGAACCTGTACAGCAGCAAGTAGAAGATATGAGAAGGCAGCTGGGTTTGTCCTCAGAGCTCTCATTCCTTGTGGAAGCTTTCCATATCTTGAAACAATTAAAAGCGAATACAGCGGCATATGAGGCGCTTAACAAGGAAATAGAGATGCTCACACAGCAGCAATCGACCTACGAGCAAAGAGTTTCAGCGCTCATGAGTCTCCTTCAAAGAAAAGAAGGGACCATTCAAGAGAATATCTCAGCCTTTCAAGAGATATTGAAAGATGAGGAAAAAAGAGAAAAAGAACGTCAGACATTGCACGTATCCATTCAGCATGTAGAGCACCAGCTGACAACATTAGAAGGAGAAGTTCAATATTATGAAAAACAAACGGACGAGCTTTTTCGAAAAGTAGAAGCAGCGTCAAAAGAAGATTATCATGTCCTATCTCATCTATCCAAAGAATACCGGGAGCGGCTGTACAATTTGCAGCAGCTGAACCAAGAGCTGCACAAAAGCGGTTATATAGATGAGGAAGAGGTCATTGTCCGTAAAGGTTTACGCACCCTTGAGGAGCAGTGTGCACAAGCAAAAAGGCGTCTGAATGACATGCAAGAGAATGTGACGAATATGAAAAGACGCTTGGCAGAATTAGCAGTAGAAATACGCCAAATAGAAGCATCAGGTACGGTGTCTGATTTGACTCATCAGCTTGCTGTAGAGCAGGAGCAGGCAAAGCATCTAGCGAAAAAATGGGCGGCTATTCAGCTCGTTCGTTCCGTCATTCGAGAGAAACTCAATGAGCATAAAGAAACGAGGCTACCAGCACTCCTCCAAACAGCTTCCCGATTTATTCAGCCGTTGACGAATGATCGTTATGAAGTGATTTTATTTTCTGCCGAAGATGACCGGCTGATTGTGAAACGGAGGGATGGACGCCTATTCCGCCCGGAGGAGCTTTCACAAGCAACATGTGAGCAGATTTATCTCTCGATTCGTTTTGCACTTGCTTTGTCCCACCAGCAAGAGTGTCAGCTCCCATTTATGATGGATGACAGTTTCGTTCACTTTGATCATGTCCGTCTAGACAGGGTGCTGGAGCTGATGAGTGAACTCACTCGTTTTGAATCACAGCTGTTTTATTTCACTTGTCATCATTATATGAAACAAGCAGCGGAAGACGGGCAGATTACGAGTTTAGTAGTGGAATGATTGACAAATTATGACTTATGTTATACTTATATGAGCAGAAACATGGAAGGAGCATTTATTGAATGGCTAAAGGGATCATGACCTATGACGTCGGCGAACAAGTTGACCTGCATTTATTAATTAAATCATCTACTAAAGGGATTGCGAGTAATGGCAAACCATTTTTAACGTTAATTCTTCAAGATCAAAGTGGAGATATTGAGGCGAAGCTATGGGATGCAAAGCAGAATGATGAACTCACATATGCTGCGCAAACCATTGTGAAGGTAGTAGGTGATATTCATCATTATCGCGGAAGGAATCAGCTGAAGCTTAGGAATATACGTCCTGTTGCTGAAAACGAGCAAATCCGCATTGATGATTTTCTAGAAACAGCTCCTATTCCAAAGCACGATATGATGGATACCATCATGCAATATATTTTTGATATGAAAAACCCTAATATTCAGCGTGTCACAAGACATTTGCTGAAGAAATATGGACAGGAATTCGCTGATTACCCAGCAGCTACGAAAAACCATCACGAGTTTGTTTCGGGTCTTGCCTATCACGTGGTATCGATGCTTCATTTAGCGAAATCCATTGTTGATCTATACCCATCACTAGATCGAGATCTTTTATATTCAGGGATCATTCTACATGATTTAGGGAAAGTCAAAGAGCTTTCGGGTCCTGTCTCCACCACATATACAGTAGAAGGGAACTTAATTGGCCACATTTCTATTATGGTGACAGAAATTGCGAAAGCCGCAGAGGAGCTTGGCATTGATTCTGAGGAAATTCTGATTCTGCAGCATTTAGTGCTGAGTCATCATGGAAAAGGGGAGTGGGGCAGTCCTAAACCACCAATGGTGAAGGAAGCCGAAATTCTCCACTATATAGATAATTTAGATGCAAAAATGAACATGATGGATCGTGCGCTTGAGCATGTGAAGCCAGGAGAATATACAGAGCGTATTTTTGCACTAGAGAATCGTTCGTTTTATAAACCAACCTTTCACAATGAATCATCATGATAAAACGCCCGTTTGATGCGGGCGTTTTTTTTCATAACTTGTCTTCTTTTCGCATAAGCATGTAACACAAAGGAAGAGAGATTAGTCCTGAAAAAGGAGGGGAAGACAATGTTATTTTTTCCATGGTGGGTATATGCATGTATCATTGGCATTATTTTTTGTGCCTATAAATTAATGACGACAGCCAAAGAGGAGCAAGAGATTGATCAATCCTTTATTGAAAAAGAGGGAGAAATCTTTATCGAACGAATGGAGCAGGAGAGAGAGCGTAGACGTCAAGGACAGCAAATGAAACGATCACAGGAAACGGCGAAGCATGAGGACCATTCGATTGCATAATCAATAAGAATAAAAAAACCCCTCTACAAGTTCATGTAGAGGGGTTTTTCGTTCATTATTGGTTTGTTGTTTGTTGTGTGGTTTGCTCAGATTTTTCTTTGAATGTATTTTCAAGTTCTTTATCTTTTACTTTCACATCAGCATCTTTCACCAATTTGTTTAAGATCGTCTGAATTTCATTGTTATCTGCTTGTTTTTGATCAAGCAGTTCTTTTTTCAAGTCTGCTTTCATGTCATCGTATTTACCGCGTTCTTCGGTCTTTTTAATGATATGGTAACCAAATTGAGATTTTACTGGTTTGCTGATTTCATTTACTTTTAGTTTGAAGGCAGCTTTACTGAAGTTCTCATCCATTTGGCCATCTTTTGCGAACCAGCCTACATCGCCGCCTTGTGCTGCTGAAGCAGTGTCAGTTGAATATTCAGATACAAGGTCATCCCATTTTTCGCCTTTATCTAATTTCTTTTCTACTTCATCTGCTGTTTTCTTGTCAGCAACTAAAATGTGGCTTGCACGGATTTTCCCTTTTAGGTCATCGTAATACGCTTTTACTTCTTTGTCAGTGATTTTGATGTTAGCTTTGGCAGCCTTTTGAGTCAGCAGCTCATATTTTACTTGATCTTTGATGTAATCTTTTCCGAATTCATCTTGAAGTTGTTTTAAACGATCTTCACCAAGTGTCTTTTTATATTCTTCCAATTTCTTATCAATTTCTTTATCTGATACTTTGTATTTGTCAGCAAGAACCTTTTGTTGAACAAGTAGGTTTAAAGCATCTCCACCTGCTTGTTTTTTAAGTGTTGTGTAAAGCTCTTCTTTTGTGACATCTCCTGATTTTGTTGTTGCGATCACTTCTTTGTCACCGCTACTGCATGCGCCAAGAGTTAAAACACTTACTGCTGTTACAGCTGCTAAAGCCATTTTTTTCATTCAAAAAACACTCCTAATCTTTCCAATTTATTTATCATTGCTTGTATCATAACATATTGTGACATGCTGTAAAAAGAAATGCAAATGGGAGGGCATTCGTCTAGTCAAATTTTTGCGACCAACATACACATATATTGATCACAAAAAGGAGGCTGAATTATATGGGAGCAGGATATTCTAATGGGTTTGCTTTATTGGTCGTGCTATTCATTTTGCTGATCATCGTTGGTGCAGCATATCTTTATTAATTAAATCGCTGTTACAGAAAGGAGCCGTCCTGCCATGCGTGCGTGCGGGCGGTTCTTTTTTAAAACGATGACAAGTGCCTAAACGTTTTAAAATTTTCTGCATACACTGAGCTTAGAACAGAGGAAGAACTGGCAGGAGGTGTTTTCACATGGGAGGAGAAGTCTTTGCTGGCGGTTTTGCACTAGTCGTCGTATTATTCATCTTATTGATCATTATCGGTGCATCTTGGATTTGCTAATAGATCATCATACACAAAAAGCTGCCATCAAACAGGCAGCTTTTGCTTTGATCTTAAATAGATATGGTAATTTCAACAAATGATGAGATCAGTAAGATCAGTATCGATACATTGATAAAGCGAAACACCTTATCTTGCCGTTCTTCAGGAATCTCTCTGACAAGGCATAATGTATTAGTAAGCCTGTTTATTGAATACACAATAAACGCGGCAAAGACGATGAAGTAAAATAAAACTATCGGAGATCCCCCCTCTCTATGCTATTCCCATACTACATTACCAAATTTTTTATGAAAAAGATAGAAGTTGGCTTTAAAAACCTCATGATGAGGAAGTTGGGTCAACTAAAATATCAAACTCGTCTTGGGCTTGATCAATGATGCATGATTTTGGCGCTTTTAGCAGTTTCCAAGCAAATAAAAAGTCAGGCAAACAATAGCCTGCATGAATACTTGCGATCATGATAAAATAGTGTGCGTACATTGGAAATGCCATTCCTAAAACAAAGTAAACAGGTGAGATGACACAAAACGGGCTGAGCAGTGAGAAAAGCATCACTCTCTTAGGCACGCGCTGCCAGCAATTTCGTTTAAATAACGTCATTTTTTTCTTATGTTTCATGACTGGGATCAAGTGAACCACGCGGTGGACAAGCAATGTCGCAAGTAAAAGCACGATAAAAAGCGGTGCATTGTGACTGCTGAGCCTCGTTTCAGGATGAGTCAGTTGAAAACATAAAAATGCCATAATGAAAAAAAATACAGTCAGACATATGGCTGAAATCATCATTCTCGTATAACCATAATCCTTTTCAAGATTAATGGTCTTCCAACAATTCATTTTTCATCCTTCCAATCTCAAAAAAACTAATTGAATATCTCAAGATAATTTACTCTTCCTGAGGATAAAAATCAATGGTTTTCAAGAAAAAAAATAAATTGTTACATTCATATGGAATAAAGAGAGGAAACTTTGGGTTTTCAAGAAAAAAAGACATAAGAGGGAGGTTCGTCTCTTTCGTCAATGAGTAATTTCGGCTAAAATAGAGTGACTAAGAGAAAGAGGGAACGTACATGAGTATTGAGGAACGAATGAGCCAGCTCGAATATTATATGGAACTGTTACTGACGGCGACAGATATGAGCCGTTATCCATATTATGCGCTATTGATCCGGCAGCGTGTATCGAAAGAAGAGGCAAAGGACATTGAGCGTATTTGTGCTGAGCTCTCAGATGAAATGGACAAGCAAAAAGCACAAGGCTACGTCATGTTCGACGATCTCCTTGCGCTGTTTGCGGGACAGTTAATTGAAAAGCTGGATGTTCATGAGACGATTTTTGCTTTGCATGATCAAGGGCTGTTTCAGCCGTTAATGAATGAATTTATAAAGATCATTAAACAATTTGATTTGCTTTAGCCGCTTTTTCCTCTGCTGAGTCTTCAAGTTCTTCAGGCTTTTTCGTGACTTTCCCACGTTCATTCAAAAAGTCCTTCTCAATGTTTGAAAACGATTTCTCAAAAATCTCCATGAAATCCTCACCATAAATGTTTCGGATAATACACATCATTTCTAAAATTTCAGGGAACTTTCCGTAAATGTCATGAAGCGGCTGTGCGCCTTTGACAATACCAGTTCGGGCCGGGTCGTAATCTTCGAGTAGTTTATGGAATGTCTCTTCGCCTTTTGGCGTTAGTTCAATATACGTATTGCGTTTATCGTTTAACTTTTTAGAAAATTTTAAAAATCCTCTTTCCTCTAATTTTTTAGAGAAGTTAAACGCCGTTGATACATGCATGACGCCAAACTTTGCAATTTCTGATATTGAAGCTCCTTTTAATTGATACGCAATCCACAAAATATGATGTTCATTGATATTTAGGTTATACGGTTTGATCCACTGCTGCCAGTCCTTTTCAATGGATTTCCAAAGAGCTTTGCTCAATTGGGCCATTCTTTGACTGAATAAAAGTGCTTCTTTTACATCGAAAGGCTGTTCCGAATGATTCATCCATTTCACCTACTTCTCTTTTTCTTGTAATTCTATTATGCCAATAAAATAAAGATTAATAAAGCTGAAAATTCAAGAATTTTTAAAAGTCATGAAAAACATTGACAAAATAACCTTTTTTCAACAAAAAAAGTGCGGGATACGCACCCCGCACACTTTTGTAAACGAATATTTTTTTGTGAGTATATTAGTTTTGTAAGGTTTTCTCCAGTTGTTTGAGCTTTTCCTCAATTTCCTGAATTTCCTTTTGTAAGTCCTGCTGATGAGGTTTGATTTCCTCGCGCCATTGCTGAATGGATGTTTGCAATTCAGTTCCGACCTCTTTAATGACCTCAGCACTTTCTTTTGCGGTTTCAACAATCTGCTCTTTTAAAGCTTGTCCATCTCTTTTTAATCTTGTCAGCGTATCTTCGAATTTGTCATAGCCGTCTTTCATCTTTCCGCGTACATCTCTGCCAGAAGAGGGAGTCGTCAGGAGCACTGCCGCACCTCCGAGGAGACCGCCTACAAATAATCCTGTTAATAAAGAACGTCCACTAGCCATTCCAATCACCTCTAGTCAAATTTTACACATTCGCATGTTCTCTCTGAGCTGACGATCAGCTTCATTGAACTTCCATACATAGCTTGCTTTATTTTAGCATACTTTTGAAGAAAAGGGAGGGGAGAAGGTTGTCTGTCTTTCTGTTCGTTTTTACGTGTATGTGTGTGATTTTCGCAGGTGGTTCTATTCATTATGTAAGGCAGCTTGGGTATGCAGGGTCTTATCCGCCAAAACATGTATTAAGACAAAAAGCAATTGTGTGTGCTGCAGGTGCAGGGATTTCGCTCTCCATTTTGCTGCTTACCCTTTTTCTTTTATAGAAGCATGAAAAAAACCTCTTCATTTGATGAAGAGGTTCCAGCATGTAGACAAACCCTCGCATTCGTTGTCAGTCCTGCGTGCAGGTGCTCACGAATGTCAAATTCGCTCCGCGCCAGTACTCGTCCTTCCTAGACTTCAAGGGCTTTCAATCATGCTGAAAAGAAGACAAAGGGCTAAAATAAAGAATCATTTTAGCCCTTTGTCAACAATATGAAAAAAACCTCTTCATCTAATGAAGAGGTTCAGTTATTCGTTAAGCGACTTCAATCATTCTTGCGCGCTTTAATATGGACTGAGCAATCGGGAAGACAAATACCATAGCTATCGTATTGATCACAGTTGCTGGCAAGACAACACCTACAAGAAGTGCTGGTAACGCAGCCGGCAGTCCAGTAATCAGTAAAGCGGCAGATAGGAAAATCACGCCCGATACGACGGTCCCAACAGCGGTGAGTACAGCGGTCAGAACGACTTTGTTCTTGATCTTCAGGCAAGATAAGAAAAGGGCTAAGAAGATAAAGGCTGTCACCGGTTTATCAATCATATTTGGAATTTGTCCGCCTGGAAAACCTGTTGTCAAAGCGGAAATGACCCCAGTGACTAGGGCGATCACAACGACATGCTGTACCTTCGGAAAAAGGATGATGCTTAAAAACATCATGACCAGCATCATATCAGGTTTCATTCCGAAAAAGATGGGCGGGAAAATCGTATGCAAAACAGCTCCCATTGCTGCAAGCAATGACATAATCACTAATTCTTTTGTTTTCATTTCTATGCTCTCCTCTGCTAAGCTCTTAGAACTCTCCAATAATATGGCTGATCATTTATTGCAAGAGTCATGACTTTATATTTCTCGTTATTATAACAAATTTATTTCACGATAGAAAAGCCTTTTTACTCATTTTCTTGCTGGAACTTTTTCATAAAGTCCGCAAGCTTTTGGCAGTCTTCTATAGAGACGGCGTTGTAAATCGAGGCTCTGCATCCGCCAACAGAACGGTGGCCGGCGAGTCCAACCATTTGTTCTTGTTTTGCTTTCTCCACAAAGGATGCAGTGAGTGCATCATCACGAAGGGTAAACGTGACATTCATATGCGAACGGCTATCAGCACGTGCATGTCCTTTGTAAAAACCGCCGCTTTGATCAATCGTATCATACAGAAGCGCTGCTTTTTGTTCATTGCGTTTTTCTGCTGCTTCTACGCCGCCTGCCTGTTTCACATGCTCCAGGACAAGGGACAGCATATAAATCGCAAAAGTCGGTGGTGTGTGATAAAGAGAATTGGCTTTGGCATGTGTTGAATATTTTAAAATTTTAGGTGTGCCGCTTTTTTCTTTCTCTAATAAACGTTTGCGCGCGATCACAATCGTGATACCAGAAGGCCCTAGATTTTTTTGTGCCCCGGCATAAATGAAATCAAATGAAGACACGTCTATTTTTTTGCTGAGAATATCACTGGACATGTCGGCAATAAGCGGGAGTGACGTGTTCGGGAACGTTTTCCACTGAGTACCGAAAATGGTATTGTTCGATGTGATGTGCAAGTAAGCACCGTCATTTAAAATGGACGCATCTACATCTGGAATATACGAATAGTTGTCGTCTTCACTTGAGGCAAACACTGATGTTTCACCAAATCCTTTTGCTTCTGACAAGGCTTTCTCTGACCAAGCACCTGTTTGGATGAAATGAGCCGTTTCGCCTTCATGTAAGAAGTTCATCGGAATCATTGCAAATTGAAGACTTGCCCCGCCTTGTAAAAAGAGGACCTCATAATCTTCTGGAATGTCCATCAATTCTACCAAGAGTGCTTTCGCTTTATTGTGGACTTCTTCATACTCACCGCTGCGATGAGAAAGTTCCATCACAGACATCCCGGTTTGTTTAAAATCAACAAGTTCTTCCTGTGCTTTTTGAAGCACTTCTAGCGGCAGCGCCGCCGGACCAGCATTAAAATTCGTCGTTCGCTTCATCACAATCTCTCCCTATTTCTCGCGTTAATGGATCAAAAGATAAAACCATCCTATCACAAATTTGAAGCATTTGGACAAAAAATTTGAATCGTCCTAAATATCTTACGATTCAGAGGATAAGCACAGAAAAGAAGTGAAAAAAAGAAAAACCTCATCCATTAAGATGAGGTAAGGCGCGTATGGATGGCAGAAGAAATGTCTTTTAAATCCTCTGATGTATATTGATCTTGGTGAGATTTCCATACGGCACCAAAGCCGTCGCCTTTACCATAACGTGGAATGATGTGCATATGGTAATGGAACACAGATTGTCCGGCTTTTTCACCGTTGTTGTTCAGAAGGTTTAAACCAATTGGTTCAAATTCTTGCTTAATCGCTCTAGCAATTTTCGGAATCGCTTGGAAGTAATGATTAGACACTTCTGGTGTCATGTCATAAATGTTTTCTTTATGTATTTTCGGGATTACAAGGGTATGTCCTTTTGTTACTTGGCTGATATCAAGAAAAGCCAATACATGCTCGTCTTCATATACTTTTGCACATGGAATGTCTCCATCAATGATCTTGCAAAAAATGCAGTCGCTCACGCCATGTCACTCCTCATTATTTTTCCTTTATCGTATCACAAAAAGAAGCAAAAAAGAAAACAGGACAAGCGAACTCCTTTGGTCGCTCATCCTGCTCCTGCAGAAGAAATGCTGATGCTTTCATTTGATATGCCTTTTGAATTCTCTATCTACTGAAATAAAGAATTCATATGCCTGCTATTTCTGCCGTAAACACCTCATTTGACGTTTTGGTTCGTCGTATACATATTTGTATAGGACACAAAAATCAAGAATCAGTGAAGCAAAACAGAAGCTAAGGTTTTTAGATGAAAAACCAACTTGTCATGCGGTTATTGCCTTTAACAAACACCTCATTTACGTATTGGTCATCAAGTTCATTTCTTCTACATACATTATGATGACCAGTATGCCGATGTTTTATTCATGAGTTGTCTATAGGTAAACATTTCAAATTGTCTTTCGTTTTTGGTACTATAAAGGAAAAAAGAAAGAAAGGAACGAACTGATGTCCCTTCTAACTGTAAAAGATGTAACGGGTGGATATACAAAGAATCCCGTTCTGAAAAATATTTCATTTGAATTAGAAAGAAACCAAATCGTTGGTCTCATTGGCTTAAACGGGGCGGGAAAAAGTACAACCATTCGTCATATTATTGGATTAATGAAACCTCATAAAGGGGTCATTGAGCTGAACGGACGAACCCTTCAAGAAGATCAAGAGGCGTATCGTTCACAATTTACGTTTATTCCAGAGACACCTGTCTTATATGAAGAATTAACGTTAAAAGAGCATTTAGAGCTGACAGCGATGGCTTACGGCCTTTCAAAAGAACAATTAGAAGAACGTCTGCCGTCTTTGCTGAAGGAATTCCGAATGGAGAAGCGATTGAAATGGTTCCCTGCTCATTTTTCTAAAGGGATGAAGCAGAAGGTGATGATTATGTGTGCGTTTCTTGTGGAGCCAGAGTTGTATATTATCGATGAGCCGTTTTTAGGGCTTGATCCGCTTGCGATCAACGCATTATTAGAACGGATGAATGCGGCGAAACAAAACGGCGCAAGTGTTCTGATGTCAACGCATATTTTAGCCACAGCGGAACGTTATTGTGATTCCTTTATTATTTTGCATGAAGGGGAAATTAGAGCGAAAGGAACACTGACAGAACTAAGAGAGCAGTTCAACATGAGAGATGCGACACTCGATGATCTTTATTTGGAATTAACAAAGGAAGAAAGCTATGAGTAAAACAACGCAAACCATTTGGAAATCACGATTAGAAGAACACGTACAAGAAACAAGAAAATATTTAAAATATATGTTCAACGATCATCTTGTGATTGTGCTCATTTTTTTCCTTGCAGGCGGGGCGAGCTGGTACAGTAATTGGCTGAAGCATATTCCAGCTCACTTCCCATCCTATTGGGTCATGGCAGTTGTTTTCTCATTGGTACTGACTAGTTCTTACGTGCGAACGTTGATCAAAGAGGCAGATCTTGTGTTTATGCTTCCTTTGGAAGCTAAGATGGACCCTTATTTAAAACAAGCGTTTAACTTTAGCTTCATTTCTCAGTTATTTCCTTTGATTGCCGTGTCCATTATTGCACTTCCGCTATATTCGGCTGTCTCCTCAGGCGATCTGATGCTATATGTGCTCATTTTGGCGCAAATGATCTTAATAAAAGGTCTGAATACAGCAATTCAATGGAGAATCACTTATTTTCAAGGGAAACATGTCAGATGGATTGATGCAGTGATTCGTTTTCTGCTCAATACAATGTTAATGTATACCGTTTTACAAGCAGCTTATGCCATTGCCATCGTCTTTTATCTTTTATATGCTGTCTATCTCATTTATCTAACAAATGCAGTAAAAAAACAGCCCTTTCAATGGGAATTGCATATTTCTGATGAGTTAAAACGAAAACAGCGTTTTTACCGCTTGGCAAACTTATTTACGGATGTCCCTCATTTAAAGAAACAAGTGAAAAGAAGGGCGTATATGGACTGGGTCTTGCAGTTTGTTCCTTATGAACAGCGTAAAGCTTTTTCTTATATGTATGTGAGGGCGTTTTTACGTTCAAATGACTATTTTGGTCTTGTGTTTAGGTTAACGGTCGTGTTTGTGCTCATCCTCTTGTATACAGGTGCAGCAGGCTGGGTGGGGGCATTACTTGTCTTGTTTACAGTCTTTATCACAGGTGTACAGCTTGTCCCGTTAACAAAGCACTTTGCTCATCTGTCGTTACAGGCACTTTATCCTGTGTCTCAGCAAGAAAAAGATCGAAGCTTTTTTGTTCTCGTACGAAATGTACTCATTATCCAGTCAATTTTACTGAGCTCCGCCGTTTTCCCAGCAGGTGGATGGAAGGGAAGCGGACTTGCTCTTCTCATTTCATTGGTATTTGTGCTTGTCCTCTTCAAGCCTTACGTACAAAGCAGATTAAAAAAGATGAGATAAGCATTTTTTACAGCGTGTGTATGATGTCATCAAGGAGGGAACTGGGATGAATGCAGCTGAACGGGAACTGTATGAAGAGGCCATTTTTTTTCAAATGCGTTTTTTAAGAAAACCATCCAAGATCGAGCGGTTTTCAAAAGGCGTTCAGCAGCAAGTGAATCGCCGAATCCCTACTCGATTTCATCAAGTCATCACAAGTGCGGTGAAAACAATGGTTGAATCCACCGTATCAGGAAGCCATTTTACTTCATTTACAGTCATTGATGAACAATTGTCTATTGTAGAGCGAAATGAGCTGGCAAAGGAAAAGGTGACATATTATCAAAAGGCCGCTGCGATTGAAGGAATTGGCACAGGTGCGGGTGGATTGTTTCTCGGAATGGCGGATTTCCCTCTACTTTTGAGTATTAAAATGAAATGTCTATATGAACTTGCTTGTATATATGGATTTGACTTGTCTCAAAAAGAGGAAAGGCTCTTTTTGCTTTGTATTTTTCAACTCGCCTTTTCAAGCAGTGCACACCGTCAAAAAATGATGAAACTCATTGAAGAATGGGAAACAACCCGGGAAGAAATGGATTGGTATAGCTTTCAGCAGGAATATCGAGATTATATTGACCTTGTGAAGCTGTTTCAATTAATGCCTGTGGTCGGTGCCGCTGTTGGCGGGGTGGCAAATCATCAGCTGACAGGACAGCTTGGTGAAGTCGCACGCCATGTGTTTCACTTGCGTGTGTTGAAGGAATTGAAATAGAAAAGCCGCTGCCTAACAGCGGCTTTTTTTTATTCATCGTAGGAAAGGACGGCATGAGCGAGTACCTTTGCTGCGACAGGCATTGCGTTTTCGTTAATATCAAATTTCGGATGGTGATGTGGATACACATCTTGGCTGTTTTCTGGCATAGCGCCTGTGTAGAAGAAAGTACCAGGAACATGCTGAAGGTAGTAAGCAAAGTCTTCTCCGCCCATTTGGGTTTCGGCTTCTTTTACTTCTGTGACTCCTTCTGTCTGTTTGGCTATTTCTGCTATATATTCAGTTGGTGCAGGGTGATTTTTGACTGCAGGATAGCCTCTTACATATTCATAAGTATAAGAGGCATCGTGCATGTGGCAGACACCTTTCACCACCTGTTCAATTTCACGTTCAATGATATGGCGTGCACTCTCTTCAAAGGAACGTGCAGTACCTGTTAGCACGGCCGAATCTGCAATGACGTTAAAGGCATTTTCAGCGACAAATCCCCCTACAGATACCACCGCAGAATCAATCGGGTTGACTTTACGGGCCACGACCTGCTGAAGATTGGCTACAATTTGTGAACCGATGAGTACGGCATCTTTCGTCAGGTGCGGCTGTGCGCCATGTCCGCCTTTACCTTGCACTTGAATAGAGAAACGATCGGCCGCTGCCATAAAGTTCCCGCTTTTATAAAGAACAGTGCCGCATGGCTCTGAGGACCAAAGGTGGGTGCCGAAAATGACGTCAACACCGTCTAAACAGCCATCTTCAATCATTGGTTTCGCACCGCCGGGGGCATATTCTTCAGCGTGTTGATGAATGAGGACGATTTTTCCTTTTAATTGATCTCGGTGCTCATGTAAGATCTTCGCTAAGACGAGAAGTGTTGCTGTGTGGCCATCGTGACCGCATGCGTGCATGACGCCAGGTTTTGTTGAACGGTAAGGTACATCCTTTTCATCATGAATGGGAAGTGCATCAAAATCAGCTCTCAGTGCAATGGTCGGTCCAGGGGAAGCTCCTTCAATAAAAGCGAGTACACCATGTCCGCCTACATGTGTGCGTGTTGGGATATGTAATCTGTCATAATATTGAGCGATGTAAGCAGCTGTTTCCTCTTCTTGAAAAGAAAGTTCTGGATTCATATGGAGATGGCGTCTAATTTCAACCATTTCCTCATAATGTTCATCAAGACGTTCATTGATCCTTTTGTGTAAAGTGGATACTGTCATTGATCCGAAAACCTCCTTTAGGCTCTTTTACTGATTGTATGGTAATTGTTAGAATCTTTCAACAGAAGAGGATGTCGAGAATGATAGAAAAGGTCATTTTACATAAAAGTCGAAGGTTAAGTATGAAGCTTGAAAAAGGGGGAGTGGCATTGGGAAGCTGTCCAAATTGTTCAAAAGCATTTTCTTTCGTCGAAAAATTTCATTTATCGCATACGAGAATGATGCTTTGTCCAAGCTGCCGGCATCAAATCAAAGAAACGTTCGTTTCAAAGATGAGCTTTTTGATGATTTGTCTGATTCCACTGTTGGTACTACTTATTCAGATGAAAGGTGCTTCACCTATGCTCAAATGGCCCATCTTATTAGGATGGATCTTGCTGAATTTTTATGTACTTCAGCCAATCATTCATCGGTACGAGCTTAGAGAAAAGCGTTAAAAGCCCAGCAGAAGGGCTTTTTTTTATGAAAAAAAGAAGTGCGAAAAGCAGCACTTCCTTAATGGTCTATGACGGCATGATAGGATGTCAGATAGGCAGGACGAGAGAAGATGGAGCCAGTATCCTCGTGCGGCTGAAAGAACGCTTCTGACTCTTGAAAGTCTTGAAATAAGTCTTCAGATTCCCAAAGGGTCAAAATCAAGTACACCTCTTCATCCTTTTTTGGTCTTAACACACGAAGCGCCTGAAAGCCGCGCTGGTGTTCTGACATGTTTGTTTTTTTCTGAAAGGTGGATTCAAAAAGTGCTCTGCTTTCGAGCTTTACAGGGATATGATTCAGCGTGACAAAGCCAGATTGGACGAGCTCACCTTTTGTATAAATCACATCATAGGCATGGGGTGCTTTAAAGACTGTCTCACCCTCCGTTTCATGAAAAAGAGCCGCTTGTTCCTTACCGACCGTATAAAGCAGATTTTCAAGATGATGTTTTTTTGCGATTTTTTGCAAAAAGTCTGCTGTTCCATATGTAATATAGAAATTCATCTAAACCGCCTCCTGCTTGATAGTATAACAAAAGAATGATATATAATTCTTTGGTAGTCAATCCATAAAACATATTATGAAGCAATACATCCCATACTATCCGTATAAAGGAATGAGGTGACCTAATTTGAAGAAAAAGAAGATAATCATTCCATTAGTCATTGCAGGAAGTACAATCGTGCTTTCATTTATTGGCTATCTGACCATTTTATTTTTAGGACATTATGTCATAGATGAGAAGAAGCTCGTTTTTCACGCTTCCTCGAAAATCATTGATCAGAATGGAAAAGAACTCACAAGCATGTATTCAGAAAATCGGGACCCTGTGTCATTAAAAGAGGTCCCAGATAAAGTGGCGAAAGCTTTTGTTGCTGTAGAGGACAAGCGCTTTTATGAGCACCACGGAATTGATGCACAATCGATTTCAAGGGCGGTTTATCGAGATATATTAGCAGGTGGAAAGGTAGAAGGCGGCAGTACCATCACCCAACAGCTCGCCAAAAATATCTTTCTCACAAATGATAAAACGTTTCTTCGAAAAACAAAAGAAGTCATTATTGCGATCAATTTAGAAAGAGATTATTCAAAGGACAAGCTGCTTGAAATGTATTTGAATCAGCTTTACTTTGGTCATGGCGTCTATGGGATCCAAGCAGCGGCCAATTACTATTTTAGTAAAGATGTAAAAGATCTCACTGTCAGTGAAGGAGCTACACTTGCTGCCATGCCAAAGGCACCTTCAACGTATTCCCCTGTTCTACACCCAGATAAAAATAAACAAAGACGGGATACCATCCTGAATTTAATGAATGAACAAGGATATTTGTCTTCTACAGAAACAGTTGAAGCAAAAGGAAGAACACTTGGTATTCATTTAAAAAAGAAATCTGAAACCCCTTGGGTGGACAGTTATGTAGATCTCATGATTAAAGAAGCAGAATCACAGTATTCGATTTCGCATGAACAATTGCTTCAAGGCGGCTATACCATTACGGTACCAATCGATATGAATTTGCAAAAAGTTGCCTATGATGCGATGAAAAACAATCGTTATTTCCCGGGAAAAAGCGGTTCACCTGAAGGCAGCGCTGTGTTTATTGACAACGCATCTGGTGGTGTAAAAGCAGCAATAGGCGGACGAGAATATCAGGCAAGAGGCTATAACAGAGTCACAGCTGTTAGACAGCCTGGTTCTGTCTTTAAGCCGATCGCAGTATATGGTCCAGCGATGCAGGAGAAAAAATTCAGACCGTATTCACTGCTTGAGGACAAGGAAAAAAGCTATGACGGCTATTCTCCAAAGAACTACGATGGACAGTACGAGGGCAGGGTCACGATGGTAGATGCCTTAATGAAAAGCAAAAATACATCTGCCGTATGGACGTTAAGCCAGCTTGGCATCGATACGTCTAAATCCTATCTTGAGAAAATGGGGATGGATATTTCGGATAAAGGACTTGCCATAGCGCTTGGCGGTTTAGAAAAAGGGGTTTCTCCGTTGCAGATAGCTGGAGCATTTCATACATTTGCAAATGAAGGCGTCTATAAAAAGCCGTTCTTCATTCAAAAAATCACGAATGATGATGGAGAAACCGTTGAAAAAAATCGAAACAAAGAAGAACGAGTGTTTAGCGTACAAAATGCTTGGAATATGACAAGAATGCTTCAACAGGTCGTCAAAGGCGGAACCGCTCAGAGCGGATCATACGCTGGAGATTTGGCTGGTAAAACAGGCACAACTACGTATGCCGGTGTCAAAGGGGCAACGAAAGATGCTTGGTTTGCTGGCTACACGCCTAGTACAACAGGGGCAATCTGGATGGGGTATGACAAAACGGATAACAGTCATTATTTAACTGGCGGCAGTCAGTATCCAGTGCAGTTAATGAAAGATATTTTAACGACAGCCCAAATAACCAATGAAACATTCCAAAAACCAGAGGGAATTAAAGAACTTCAATCGCCAATCCATTTAGAAGGACTGTCAGGCTTTGAAGCACGTTATGCATTTAAAATCAAAGGGCTCTTTACATTGGAGCTGTCATGGGATGAACAGGAAGACAAACGCGTTGAATATCGTATTTATGAAAAGAGAAATGGAAGCGAGACCCTGATCGATTCTGTAACGGGAACAAACAGCTACACAATGCCGTATGCAAATGTGTTTTCAGATGCGCAGTATAAGGTTGTTCCATACAATACTCAAACACAAGAAGAAGGCGAAGGCAGTGCTTATATCAAGCCAGAGGCTTTTGGACGTTAATATTCGGCGATTTTTTGAACATTGAGCCGCTTTAGTATACCGAGCCTTGAAAAAGCGGTATAGTAAAAGCAGTGTTTGAGCCTTATACAAAGAGAGTGTGAGGCGAAAGGTGGAATGAAAGGTAATGGGAAAAACGAAGGCTTTTAATGACACGTTCTTAAAGGCGTGCAAAGGGGAAAAAACAGACCATGTACCGGTTTGGTATATGAGACAGGCAGGACGCTCGCAGCCTGAATATCGTGCCCTTAAAGAAAAATACGGGCTATTTGAAATTACGCATCAGCCAGAGCTATGTGCTTACGTAACAAGACTTCCTGTAGAACAATATGGTGTAGATGCCGCTATTTTATATAAAGATATTATGACTCCGCTTCCAGCTATTGGAGTGGATGTTGAAATTAAAAATGGAATTGGACCAGTGATTGACTCGCCTATTCGGACAAAGGCAGATATCCAGCGTCTTGGAGAGCTTCATCCTGAAGAAGACCTGCCGTATGTGCTTGATACGATCAAGCTGTTAACAGAGGAGCAGTTGAATGTTCCGCTGATTGGTTTCGCAGGTGCACCTTTTACGATGGCAAGCTATATGATTGAAGGCGGTCCATCTAAAAATTATCATAAAACAAAGGCGCTCATGTACAGTGAGCCAGAGACATGGATGCTTTTGATGAATAAATTAGCCGATATGACGATCACATACATACGCGCTCAGGTAAAAGCAGGCGTCCGAGCATTTCAAATCTTCGACTCTTGGGTTGGCGCTTTAAATGCAGCAGATTACCGGACCTTCATTAAGCCTGTCATGCAGCGTATTTTCACAGAGCTGAAGTCTGAAAACGTACCAATGATTATGTATGGTGTCGGTGCGAGCCATCTGGCGAAAGATTGGCATGACTTGCCGCTTGATGTCGTTGGACTGGATTGGCGTATGAGTATAGACGAAGCGCGAAAAGAAGGCTTAACAAAAACGTTACAAGGAAACCTTGATCCAACGATTTTACTTTCTCCTTGGGAAGTGATTGAAGAAAGAGCAAAAGCGATTTTAGATCAAGGGATGAAATCAGATCAATTCATCTTTAACTTAGGTCACGGGGTATTTCCTGATGTCTCACCAGACACGTTAAAGAAGCTGACTGACTTTATTCACGATTATTCAGCTAAACATAAAAAGACATCCATCTAAATGATTTCAAATGATCTGAAGGAGTGTTGGTTGTGGAGAAAAAGAAAATGGGGCTACTTGTCATGGCATATGGCACCCCATATAAAGAAGAAGACATTGAACGTTACTATACACATATCCGCAGAGGCAGAAAGCCAGAGCCGGAGATGCTGCAAGATTTAAAGGACCGCTACAAGGCAATTGGCGGCATTTCTCCTTTATCCAAAATTACAGAACAGCAGGCAAATGGCTTGTGTGAACATTTGAATGAGATCCAAGACGAGATTGAATTTCATGTATACATTGGGTTAAAACACATCGAGCCTTTCATTGAAGATGCGGTCGCTGATATGCACCGAGATGGCATCACAGAAGCGGTGAGTATTGTCCTTGCACCGCACTTCTCCACATTTAGTGTGAAATCGTATAACAAACGTGCACAAGATGAAGCAGAAAAGCTTGGCCATCTGAACATTACTTCTGTTGAAAGCTGGTACGATGAACCGAAGTTTGTGGACTATTGGGTGAAACAAGTGAAAGAGACGTATGCATCCATGAGTCAGGAAGAAAGAGATTCAGCAGTGCTGATTGTGTCTGCACACAGTCTTCCTGAAAAAATTATTGCAGCAGGGGACCCATACCCTGATCAGCTTGCACAATCTGCAAAAATGATTGCTGAAGGTGCAGGAATTGAGCATTATGAAATTGGCTGGCAAAGTGAAGGCAATACGCCTGATCCGTGGCTTGGGCCAGACGTACAGGATCTCACGCGTGACCTATTTGAGCAAAAAGGCTATAAAACATTTGTATACGTGCCTGTTGGATTTGTCGCTGATCACCTTGAAGTGTTATACGACAATGATTATGAATGTAAAGTCGTCACGGATGAAATTGGTGCAGCTTACTATCGTCCAGAAATGCCAAATGCGAAACCAGCATTTATTGATGCACTGGCAGCAGTCGTATTAAAGAAGCTTAATGAAAGCAAGTAATCATATAAAAGAAGGCGATCCTATGCATGACAATCAAAAACACCTTGTCATCATTGGCGGTGGCATCACAGGTTTGGCCGCCGCCTTCTATTTGGAAAAGGAAATTGAAGAAAAAGGCCTTCCTATCCAAATATCTCTTATTGAAGCGAGTCCTAGGCTAGGTGGAAAAATTCAAACATTATATAAAGACGGTTATATCATTGAACGTGGACCCGATTCATTTTTAGAAAGAAAGGTCAGTGGACCCCAGCTGGCAAAAGATGTTGGTCTATCTGATCAGCTCGTCAATAATGAAACAGGGCAAGCGTATGTATTAGTCAATGAAACCCTTCATCCGATGCCAAAGGGCGCTGTCATGGGCATTCCAACTCAAATCAGTCCTTTCATTACAACTGGGCTTTTTTCAGTTGCCGGAAAAGCACGTGCAGCGATGGATTTCGTTTTGCCAAAAAGCAAACAGACAGAAGATCAGTCTCTGGGGGAATTTTTTAGAAGACGTGTGGGTGATGAAGTGGTGGAGAATTTAATTGAACCGCTACTATCAGGCATTTATGCTGGTGACATTGATCGCCTGAGCTTAATGTCTACCTTCCCGCAGTTCTATCAAACAGAACAGAAGCATCGCAGTTTGATTCTTGGGATGAAAAAATCACAGCAGCATGCTAAAGCGCAACAAGTGACAGCGAAAAAGCAAGGACAGTTCCAGACAATCAATCAAGGGCTGCAAGCACTTGTTGAAGCGGTCGAAAGTAAACTCAAGCTGACGAAGATTTACAAAGGGACAAAAGTAACCCAGATCGAAAAAGCCGAGGGAGGCTATGGCGTTCAATTAGACAGCGGTCAAACGCTTTTTGCAGATTCTGCCATTGTGACAACTCCTCACCAATCGATCTATTCCATGTTTCCAAAAGAAGCAGGGCTTGAGTACTTGCATGACATGACATCGACTTCTGTTGCAACAGTTGCACTCGGATTTAAAGAAGAGGATGTTCACAATGAATATGATGGTACTGGTTTTGTCATCTCAAGAAATAGTGATTTCTCCATTACAGCATGTACGTGGACAAATAAGAAATGGCCTCACACTGCACCTAAAGGAAAAACATTGCTCCGTGCATACGTTGGGAAAGCTGGCGATGAATCAATTGTCGAACAGTCTGATCATCAAATCGTGAGCATCGTGCTGGAGGATTTGAAGAAAATCATGGATATTAAAGCAGATCCAGAGCTGACGACAGTGACTCGCTGGAAAACAAGCATGCCGCAATATCATGTGGGTCATCAAAAAGAGATTTCGACGATGCGAGAAACGTTTAAGCAATCATATCCTGGTATTTATATCACGGGTGCTGCATTTGAAGGTGTTGGGATTCCTGATTGTATTGATCAAGGAAAAGCTGCCATTTCAGAAGCTGTATCTTATCTATTTTCATAAAAAACAAACTCCCTTTTCTGTCATGGAAAGGGAGTTTTTCATGTTCGTATGTTTAGAAAAGAGTGGTGAATAATAAAATTGAACAAAGTTGTTGCATCTGAGGAAAAGGATGTGGTATATTACTTTCTGTACTTAATGACCGAAACGTTCAAATAGTCATTTTGGGAGTGAGATCATGAGTGTTGATAGGAGACAAATGATTTTAGATGGAGCAACAAAGGCGTTTACCCAGTTCGGGTATAAAGCCACGACAATGGACCTTGTAGCAAAGCTTGCCAACGTCGGAAAAGGAACGATTTATACCTTTTTTAAAAACAAAGAAGAGCTGTTCGATGAAATTTTCACATCACTGTTAATGGAGATGAAGAAAATTGCAGATGAAGCAATAGATGAGAAGAATAGTTTCTCTGAAAACCTTCACTTAGCACTCTTTGCAATATTAGAATTTCGAAAAAACCACCAGCTTACAATTAAAATCTTTCAGGAAAATGCGGAGCTTGGCACATCAGCAGTGAAAGAAATGATTGAAAAAATGGAGCAGATGATCATTCGCTATATTAAAACAAAAGTAAAAGAAGCGATTGAAAAAGGCGACATTAAGCCCTGTGATCCTGAATTGACGGCATTTGTGATGGTGAAACTATATATTGCACTTATTTTTGACTGGGAAAAGCGATATGAGCCTTTAACAAAAGAAGAGGTCGCTGAATCGCTCGAGCTTTATGTACTAAAAGGACTGTCTGCAACAACATAATTTTTTTTGAGTTCAAATGACCGAATTCTTAATTTAGTCATTCATCAATGGGAGGAAAACAGCAATGAATGTAATTCGGAATCAATGGAAAGACATTGTGACGAGCAAAAAACTACTGATCCCGATTTTAGCTGTCTTATTTATTCCACTGATTTATAGTGGTGTATTTTTAAAAGCTTACTGGGATCCATATGGTACAGTTGATCAATTACCTGTAGCGGTTGTCAACTTGGATGAAGGCAGTCATTATGACGGCAAAACCCTTCAAGTGGGCGATGATTTAGTGAAGGAATTGAAGAAAAACGATAGTTTTAAATGGCATTTTGTTGATAGTGAAGAAAAGGCCATCAGGGGGTTAAATAACGAAGACTATTATCTCGTCGTCGAGATTCCGAAAGATTTCTCGAAAAATGCGAGTACAGTACTAGACAAACATCCGAAAAAATCGAATCTGAAATATTATACGAATCCAGGCGCAAACTATGCTGCGTCTCAAATTGCGAATAACGCCATTATCAAATTAAAAGATTCGGTTTCAAAGGAAGTCACAGAAAATTATGCAGAGGTCATCTTTGATAACTTCAAAACGATTGCAAAAGGATTAGATCAAGCAAGCGATGGAGCGAAGAAAATTGATGACGGAACAAAAAGCGCAAAAGACGGTAGCCAAAAGTTAAAAGACAATCTGGCGAAATTGGCAGAAGGAACGTTAACGTATAGCGAAGGTGTTCATCAGTTTGCAGGAAAAATGGGTGAACTGAACACTGGAATTCAATCTCTTGATAGCGGTCTTGGTCAGCTCTTAACAGGCTATCAAACGATTGATCAGAAATTTGGTGAGCTTGGCACAGGAATTGATACATTGACCGAAGGGTTAAACACAAGCCGTGAAGGACATGAGCAGCTTTCTTCTAAAATGCCGCAATTCACAGCAGGCATTGAGCAGCTGAACAATAAAGCACAGTCATTTTCAGAAAAAATCGCTGCTGTGGAGAAAGTATTGTCTTCACCTGAATTAGCGAATCTTGAAAAGATGGCGCCTAAGATTGATCAGGTGAAAAAAGATGCAAAAACGTTTAGTACCAAACTTGCTTCTTTAAAAGAAGCATTATCTAATCGAGATGCAAAAGTAAAAAGTATTATTCAAAACAGCTCGATGACAGATGAAGAGAAAAAGGCGGCAATGGATCAGCTAGACAGTCTGCCTACAATCGAACTGCCTGATTTGTCTGGTCTTGAGCAAAGCTTAGCGGCGCTGCAGGAACTGCCTGACGCAAGTGAAGTTCAGTCTGCGGTTGCATCTGCAAAAGCACAGCTACAGCAAGTCAAGCAGCTGCCAGAGAAAACAGAACAGCTGTATACATCAACAGTCGCCATACAAAATGCGATTGATCAAATGACATCCGGTACGAATAAATTGTATCAAGGTGCACTGAAGCTTCAAACGGGTCAAGGGAAATTACAAGATGGCCTGCAAACAGCAAATGGAAAGCTTGATACAGCGAAAAGTGGTGCGGATAAACTGGCAAACGGATCAAGCCAGCTTAGTGCAGCATTGAATAAACTAGAAAGTGGATCAGCGAGTATCCAAAGCAACTCATCTAAACTGGCTGAAGGGTCAAAATCCCTTGATAAAGGATTAGGTGACTTAAAAAGTGGGACTGGAAAGCTTTCTGATAAGCTAAAAAGCGCTGCAGATGAAACAGGAGACATTGATGCGGGGCAGGACAATTACAATATGATTGCAAGCCCAGTCAAAACAGAGAATGATACAGCGAAAAAAATTGATAACTATGGAACAGGGCTCACACCATATATTTTATCAATGGGACTCTTTGTTGGAGCTCTTATGCTGACTGTTGTATTCCCAATGAAAGATCCTGCAGGACGCCCTAGAAATGCGTTTGAATGGTTTGTCAGCAAATATAGTGTGCTTCTCTTAGTCGGTATCTTGCAGGCAGTGATTGCAAGCTCCATGCTCATCTTTGGACTTGGACTTGAGGTGGAAAGCCTCTGGCGCTTCTATCTCTTTGCGATCATCGTCAGTCTGACATTCCTAGCGATCATTCAGCTTCTTGCGACGACGATGGGGAACCCAGGACGCTTTATTGCCGTCATTATCTTGGTTCTTCAGCTTGCAGCAAGTGCGGGTACATTCCCGCTTGAGCTTGTACCAAAATTCTTCCAAGTCATTCACAGTCTGCTTCCAATGACGTATACCATCAACGGATTTAGAACGATCATTGCCAGCGGTGATAACAGTTATTTATGGCACCAAGCAGCGATTCTTGGAACAGTAGCCATCATCATGATGGCTGCAACAACAGCATACTTTGCTTGGAACATAAGAAAAATGAAACAAGAAGAAGCTTAATCAAAAAAACCTTTCTCTTCCATGAGAAAGGTTTTCAGCGTGTAGACAAACCCTCGCATGCGGTGTCAGTCCTGCGCTTCGGTGCTCACGAATGTTAAATTCGCTCCGCCCCGATGCTCGTCCTTCCTAGCATGCAAAGGTTTTCTATCACGCTGAAAAGAAGACAAAGGGCTAAAATCAAGTTCATTTTAGCCCTTTGTCAACAATCTGAAACCTTTCTCTTCCATGAGAAAGGTTTTTTTGATTAGAAATTAGACATCAGGAACCCGAAGCGATATATTTTAAGAAGGATGCTGAAAAAAGGCATGCTTGGAAAGAATTTCTTTTAGATGAAGGAGGATATGCCGAATGACAACGGAAGTAAATGAAACGGTTCAGCTTATTCAAAAGCTTGTGTCAATCCCAAGTCCATCAGGAAATACTGAGAAAGTGATTGGCTTTGTCGAACGTTTTTTACAAGATTTACATATTGAAACGAAGCGAAATCGAAAAGGCGGATTAATTGCCACCCTAAAAGGAACAGATGACAAGGAACACCGCATGTTGACAGCACATGTCGATACGCTCGGTGCGATGGTCAAAGAAATTAAATCAAATGGCCGGCTGCGTCTTGCACTCATTGGAGGCTTTCAATATAACTCGATAGAAGGCGAGTATTGTGAAATTGAAACAGTAACAGGTCGTACATACACAGGTACCATTCTGATGCATCAAACGTCCGTTCACGTATATGAGGATGCTGGAAAAGCGAAGCGAAATCAAGAAAATATGGAGATTCGCTTAGATGAGAAAGTGAAAAATGCAGACGATGTGCAAGCACTCGGCATTCAAGTAGGAGACTTTATCTCATTTGATCCTAGAGTGGAAGTGACATCTTCAGGTTTTATTAAATCAAGACACCTTGATGATAAGGCAAGTGTGGCGCTGTTGCTGAGATTGATTCACCGCATTCAAACAGAGAACATCACATTGCCGCATACGACACATTTCTTAATTTCAAATAATGAAGAAATCGGATACGGTGGGAACTCGAATATCCCGGAAGAAACGGTGGAATATTTGGCTGTTGATATGGGAGCCATCGGTGACGGTCAATCAACCGATGAATACAGTGTGTCGATATGTGTGAAGGATTCTAGCGGTCCTTATCACTATGGTCTGCGCAAACATTTAGCAGCATTAGCTGAGGCAAATAAGATCGATTACCGCCTTGATATATACCCTTATTATGGCTCAGATGCGTCGGCAGCGATTCGAGCAGGGCATGATATCATTCATGGACTGATTGGACCTGGCATTGACTCTTCGCATGCCTTTGAAAGAACCCATGAAGACTCATTGATTCATACAGCCAATCTTCTGTACCACTATGTTCAAAGCAAATTAATCACAGTATAAAAAAAGAACCCCATGATCGGGGTTCTTTTTGATTAGCTTGAAAGTTGTGTTGGCTCAGGTACATCTTGTCCAGTCATCACGCGGTGTCCTTTTTCAGGGTCATATTGCCCTTCCCATTTAGACATCACGACAGCTGCAAGTGCATTACCAGTTAAGTTGACAACGGTTCTTGCCATATCCATGATACGATCAACACCTGCAATAAAGGCTAGACCTTCAGCAGGAACACCGATCGTTCCAAGTGTTGCAAGTAATACAACAAAGGATGTACCAGGAACGGCAGCCATTCCTTTTGATGTCACCATCAGTACAAGAATCAGTGTGAGCTGCTGTACGATTGTGAGGTCAATGCCATATACCTGCGCTAAGAAAAGCGCCGCAATGGCTTGATACAAGACGGAGCCGTCCAGATTAAACGTATAACCAATTGGGATAACAAAAGAAACAATTCCTTTTGGACACCCAATACGCTCCATTTTATCCATGACTCTCGGTAAAACTGTTTCAGAGCTGGATGTACTAAAGGCGAGAAGCATTTCGTCTTTCATGTAAGCAAGAAATCTGAAAATATTGACGCCAATCATCTTTCCAATAATTCCGAATACAACGATAAGGAAGAGAGCGAGCGCAAAATAAACAAGACCTACGAGCTTACCTAATGAAACGAGAGATTCAAGACCAAATTTTGATACTGTCACACCAATGAGCGCGAACACACCAAATGGTGCAGCTTTCATCACAACATTGACGACATGGAACATCGCATGTGACACACCTTCAAAGAAGGCGAGCACTGGTTTGCCGCGTTCACCAATCGCTGAAACGCCAAGTGCGAATAATACAGTGAAGAAAATAATCGCAAGCAAATCACCTTCCGCCAATGATTGGAAGAAGTTCGTCGGAACGATATGAAGGAACGTATCAGCAACCGATTTACTGCTTTGTTCTTTTTCCGTTTCAACATACTGGCTAATATCCTGTTTTTCTGTATGTCCAAAGTCAACGCCTGCACCTGGTTGAACAAAGTTCGCAAGCACAAGACCAAGGATGATCGCAAACGTTGTGATAATTTCAAAATAAAGAATGGTTCTAAAACCAAGCTTCCCTACTTTTTTACCATCACCCGCACCTGCAACACCTAAAATTAAGCTAGATACGACAATCGGAATGACAATCATCTTAATGAGTCGTAAGAAGAAGTCTCCAATTGGTTTTAAATATGTCTCAACACCAGGGTTACCGAAAAAGATCGCACCAACCACGACACCGAGAATAAGACCGATTAGGATTTGAGTAGCTAATCCAAATTTTAATTTTTTCATAGATTTCCTCCCTAACTTATTCATTAAAGGAATATTCCCATTATATTAAGTTTTAATATATGAATTAAAGTATAACTAAAATTAAAGAGGTTCGTCCACGATTAAATTATATTAAGAAAATACAAAATTATTTGAAAAAATGGACACTTCGAACCCCCTTCGTTGTTTTAAGTCAATAAAAAGTGCCTTCCGAACTAAAAGTCATCATATGAAAATACTAAAAAACCCTTTTGTATCAAGGGTTTTACCTTTTTACCTATTTTTCAGAAAAAATAAAAAGCACTTTTGACTCCAACTGACGACGGAGGAAAAAAGTGCTTTTTTATTCTATTTATTTCCTTATTTAAGATAACTTACTTGTGAGCATTCCTCACATTCATTACCGTAACACTCGTGCTGTTCCATTAAATCATTTCCACATTTTGTGCATTTTTTTGAAGGCAAATTTCTAAAAAACTCAGTGATTTTTCCTAGCATTTGTCATCCTCCAATACGTTTTATTGATATCATTGTATTATAACAGATTAATAATTGTCAATCTGTTTTGTAACAATAGGCAAGAAGAATGCTTTTTTTATGAAAAATGGGTATATTGTAAGAAGGGGATTTTTTGAAAAGGAGGAAATATGACGATGAAATTAACCGTGATTGGCTGCTACGGAGGATTTCCAGCAGCTGGTGAAGCCACATCAGGTTATCTTTTTGAATCAGATGGTTTTCGTCTGCTTGTCGACTGCGGGAGCGGAGTTCTGTCAAAGCTTCAGCAATACATTGATATAGAAGAACTAGATGCTGTACTCCTTTCTCATTATCATCACGATCATATTGCAGATATCGGACCTCTCCAATATGCGAAGCTAGTGGGTTATCATTTAGGAAAAAGCAGTGGTCCGCTGACGATCTACGGACATACCGGGGATCAAGCAGCATTTCAGCGGCTCTCTGATGATGTACATACAAAGACAAAACCTTATCACCCGGAAGAGGGCATTCAAATCGGACCATTTCAAATTGATTTTTTGAAAACGGTTCATCCGGCAGAATGCTATGCGATGAGAATTCAGGCAAATGAGGCTGTGGTGGTGTATACAGCTGATTCCAGCTATCAAGATGCATTTATCCCTTTTAGCAAGGATGCAGACTTACTTATTGCCGAAAGCAACTTTTACGCTGGACAAGACGGATCGGGTGCAGGACATATGAACAGCACTGAAGTAGGGAAGCTGGCAAGTGAAGCAAATGTTGGAGAGCTCATCATCACCCATCTGCCTCATTTCGGTCGGCATAAAGACCTAGTCAATGAAGCACAGGCGTTATATACTGGCAATATACAGCTTGCCCATTCAGGGCTTAGATGGAACAAGGAAGGAAGATAGAGATGCTGTTTATCGATAACGAGCAACATTATGACCCAATGATTAATTTAGCCATTGAAGAGTATTGCTTAAAATATTTAGATCCAGAAGAAACGTATTTGCTGTTTTACATCAACCAGCCGTCCATTATTATTGGAAAGAACCAAAATACAATAGAAGAAATCAATACAAAATATGTGGAAGACAATGGCATCAAAGTCGTTCGCAGGTTATCTGGCGGTGGTGCAGTTTACCATGACAAAGGAAACTTGAACTTCAGTTTTATTACAAAAGACGATGGGGACAGCTTTCATAACTTTAAAAAATTCACCGAGCCAGTCATCAAAGCGCTTGAAAAGCTTGGCGTCAAAGCGGAATTAAGCGGCAGAAATGACATCATGGCAGATGGGCGTAAAATTTCGGGGAATGCTCAATTTGCTACACGAGGACGTATCTTCAGTCATGGCACCCTATTATTTGATTCAGAAATTGAACATGTTGTCTCGGCATTAAATGTGAAGAAAGAAAAGATCGAATCAAAAGGGATTAAATCCATTAGAAGCAGGGTCGCCAACATTAGTGAACTGATGGATCAAAAAATGACAACAGAAGAATTTAGAAAAATTCTTTTAAGCTATATTTTTGACACGAACGGAGACGTGCCTGAGTATAAGCTGACAGAAAAAGATTGGGAGAAGATTCATGAGATTTCTCGTGATCGATACCAAAAATGGGAATGGAACTACGGCCGTTCACCTAAGTTTAACTTGCAGCACTCTAAGCGTTTTCCAGCTGGATCGATTGATCTTCGATTAGAAGTGAAAAAAGGCATCATTCAAGACTGCAAAATTTTTGGTGACTTCTTCGGTGTAGGAGATATTGCTGATATTGAGAAACGACTCATTGGGCAGCAATATGATCGCAAAACCATTAGTGATGTATTAGAAGACATGGATATGCGCCATTATTTTGGTAACGTATCAAAAGAAGATTTTCTGGATTTGATTTATTAAGCAAGGACAAGCACGGCTAGAGATAGCGGTGCTTTTTCTAATGAAAGGGATGAAAGCGGTTTACATTTGATCTTGTGAATTTTTTCGATTGTCTATTATAATAGAAAGGAGGAATGTTTGGTCATAAAATGAATGGCTATTCATTCATTGATGAAGTATAAGGGGTGGGAGAATGGATTTGATCAAAAATCTTGAGCAGACTGCGATGACCAAGGGAGAGAACGTCGCACTGATCTTTGAAGGGAACAAGTGGACCTATCAAGAACTGATGACAAGTATCGAACGTTTTGCAGATGGTTTAGTGAGCGAAGGGTTTCAAGCGGGAGATCATATCGCACTGATTTTAGGAAATTCACCGCATTTTGTGATTTCATTTTTTGGTGCATTAAAGGCAGGACTTGTTGTTGTACCTGTCAATCCAACATATACGCCAAGTGAAATCGGCTATATGCTGGTCACTGGTGATGTAAAAGGGATTGTTGCACCGGATCAGCTTCTGCCGATATACGAGCAGGTGTATGAACAGCTTCCAGCTATTGAACGAGTCATTATTTGTGCACAAAATGAATCTGCGTGCAGGTCAAGTTTAAAAGAAGTATCTGATCGTCTTGTTTTCTTCGGAAAGCTTGTGTCTGGAGATGCGCCGGAAACTGAGCATCCTGTCATACAACCTGACGATACGGCCGTTATTTTATTTACATCTGGCACAACAGGAAAACCAAAAGGGGCAATGCTCACTCATGTTAACCTATATTCAAATGCAAGAGACATTGCGGAGTACCTGTCAATTGATGAGAAGGACAAGGTGATTGCTGCTTTGCCGATGTTCCATGTGTTTTGTTTGACCGTCTGTATGAATGCCCCTTTGATTCATGGAGCGACCATCTATGTCCTGCCGCATTTCAGCCCATCAGAGCTTTTACGAATGATGGAGAAAGAAAAACCAACGCTATTTGTTGGTGTTCCAACCATGTATAACTATTTATATCGTCAGGACGGTCATGAGGAAGCGATGAAGTCGGTGAGGATTTGTATATCAGGCGGTGCGTCCATGCCTGTTGCTTTACTTCACGGTTTTGAAGAAAAGTTCGGTGTCACGGTGTTAGAGGGCTATGGATTGTCAGAGGCTTCCCCAGTGACGGCATTCAATCCCCTTGATGGAAAAAGAAAACCAGGCTCGGTCGGCACTGATATTATGAATGTGAAAAATAAGATCGTGAATGAACTTGGAGAGGAAGTTGGACCAAACGAAGTCGGAGAACTGATCGCAAAAGGGCCAAACATTATGAAAGGCTATTATCAAATGCCAGAAGACACAGAAGCAGCACTGAAAGATGGCTGGCTGTACACAGGAGATTTGGCGAGAAGAGATGAAGACGGATATATTTATATCGTCGATCGAAAAAAGGATATGATTCTCGTAGGCGGGTATAATGTCTATCCAAGAGAAGTAGAAGAAGTGCTTTATCAACATGAAGCTGTAGCAGAAGCCGTTGTCATCGGTGTGCCCGATCCAAACACAGGAGAGGCTGTTGTCTGTTACATTTCCCCTAAGAAACATGCTCACATCAATCAAGAAGACATCATCACACATTGTTCACGCTATTTGGCGAAATATAAGCAGCCCCAAACGATCCATTTCATTGATGATATTCCAAAAAACACGACTGGTAAAATTTTAAGAAGAGCGCTAAAGGATAAGTACCAAGCAGAAACAAGTAAATAAAAAAGAGTCTCTTCTTATGAGGCGGCTCCTCAGCGTGTAGACAAACCCTCGCATTCTTTGTCAGTCCTGCGTGCTGGTGCTCACGAATGTCACATTCGCTCCGCGCCTCCTAGACTGCAAAGGTTTTCTATCACGCTGAAAAGAAGACAAGGGGATAAAATCAAGTTCATTTTATCCCTTTGTCAACAATCTAGGGAGTCTCTTATGAAGAGGCTCCTTTTTGAATCGCTTCTTGTACCTGTTTTCGAAAGGAATTTGACTGTTTTTGATTTAATTCATAATAGGTGCCGTCTACTAAAAAAACAACTTGAGAGCGGTTGGTCCATAGCTGAAAAGAAGTGCCATTTGTCCGTCCGAACATGACCTTGGCGATATAATCTGGCTTCTTTACATTCTTTTTGAGATGGCTGCTTGTTTGTTTCCCTTTGTTTAATTGTTCAATTAGATCCTCAGTTGTATCTTTATCATCTATTTCATAAGAAATGGACTGGTTCGTCGGTGAAAGCAATAATTTCTCTGCTCGATTTTCATCGAAGATGTCACTTGTCCGGCTGAACACATAAAAGAAGGTAATCAGTAAAAGCCCAAAGATCACAATTCCTGCAAGGATTTTCTTCATGATGAACCTCCAACTCACTTTTTTATAGTTAGTTTCTCCGATTTTTGAACAGCATAATCATTTTTTTCACTCAAGCTTTTTCAGATAGGGCATGCTATGATGGAGCCACATGAGACAGGTTCTAAACAAAAACGTGCGTGATTACAATAGAGAGAGAAATGGAAAGGAGGCTGACCAGTGCGAGTACGCAAATGGATAGCTCTTGCAACGGTAGCATACATATTGTATGGTCTTTTTATTTATTCTTACTTATTTCTAATGGGGGATTCATCTGTCCCTGACAGTGTGAAAGGGACAAGTGCAGACCCGCATACATTTATGACAAGCCATGAGCTTTTGATCAGTGGAAATTACTCGAACATTCGTAACCTGTTGTACTTTATGACAATTCCTTTAGATTGGTATGTCTTTTTCCTTTTGCTCATTTCAGGGTTTTCAAGGAAATTAGCAGATTGGAGCTTGGCAGCAGCTCGTTTTCACCTTGTGAGCAAACTTGTGTATGTGTTTGTGCTGTCACTTTTGACGATGCTGATCACATTGCCGGTCAAGTGGGTGAGCTACCAGTTGTCCTTGTACTACGGTGTTTCAGCACAAAGCACAGCAAGTTGGCTAAAAGACCAAACGCTTGATTTTTGGATTCAATATCCACTGCTTGTTCTATGCGCGATTGTGTTCTTTTGGCTCATTCAAAAGAAAAGGAAATATTGGTGGCTGTATGCTTGGTGTTTAACCGTTCCAGTTACACTATTTCTCTTCTTTATACAGCCGGTCGTTATTGATCCACTCTACAATGATTTTTACCCATTGAAGGATCAAGCGCTTGAGAAAAAGATATTAACTCTTGCAGAGAAAGCACACATTCCAGCAGATCATGTATATGAAGTCAACATGTCAGAGAAAACAAACACGATGAATGCTTACGTCACAGGAATTGGTGAAAATAAGCGTATTGTTTTGTGGGATACGACACTTCAAAAGCTGAAAGACCGTGAAATCTTATTTATCATGGCGCATGAGATGGGACATTACGTGATGAAGCATGTGTATATCGGTTTAGCAGGATATTTAGTGTTGTCTCTGGTTGGATTTTTTGCCATTGACCGTCTTTATTTTTCCCTTTACCAAAAAGGCGCTTCTCCATTTCGTCTGAAGGCACCACATGACGTTGCTGCTCTTCCGCTTCTGTTGATCATTGTATCTATGCTGTCATTTGCTGCTTCTCCTTTTACAAATGCTGTGTCAAGACATCAAGAACGTGCAGCTGATGAATATGCCGTGAATTTGACGAAAGATGGAGAGGCGGGGGTGACGTCATTTCAAAAGCTTGCAAAATCAGGGCTTTCCCAAGTCAATCCGCCACTTTTAGTGAAAATATTCCGCTATGGACACCCAACGATGATGGAGAGAATCATCGATATGGAAAAAGCCGCAAAAAAAGAGGAAACATCGAAAAAGCAATAAATAAAAAATCCGGCTCAGTTCGCCGGATTTTTTTGTCACACTTATTTTAGTTAGAAGCCGCTTGAACGTTAATTAATCCTTTTCCATAATAGAACGAATTACCAAGCGGTGTTGCCGTATTTTCTAAGCGCTGACGAACCTGAGACGTTGATAGATTCGGATACTTAGAAAGGATAAGCGCTGCTGCTCCTGCTACATGAGGAGATGCCATCGATGTTCCCGTATAAGATGTATATCCACTGCTTGGTACTGTACTTAAAATCGATGTACCAGGTGCAGAAACATCTAATTCAGGACCTGCGCTAGAAGATGAGTTTCTGACATTGTTGCTGTTCACGTTGGCAACAGCAATCGTAGAGTCGTATTTTGCAGGATAGCCTACGGTGCTGGTAGAGCCAGTGGAACCTGAATTCCCTGCTGCGGCAACGACAACTACTCCGCGATTATTCGCTGTGTCTACAGCATTTTTAAGCGCTGTGGAGCCGTTTGGTCCGCCTAAGCTCATATTGATGACATCCATGTTATTGGCAACAGCCCATTCAATACCACTGATAATCCAGCTGTATTGTCCATCGCCGTAACGATCTAACACTTTAACGGCATACAAGGAGGCGCTTGGCGCAACCCCAAGAACACCAATCGTGTTATCAAGGGCAGCAATGGTTCCGGCTACGTGAGTTCCGTGTGATTGAAAGTCTTGTGTGGCATTTGGCTCTGAAGGGACGAAGCTAGCACCGCCTGCAACATTTAAGTCAGGGTGTGCGGCGTGGATTCCAGTATCAAGGACAGCTACTTTGACGTTAGCACCTTTATAACCTTGAGCGTGTACGGCTGGAGCTTTGATTTGAGGGATACCATAAGGGACGGTTTGTGCATATGCTTCTGCTTTGTGGTCTTCTTCTACATAAGCAATGCTAGGGTCGTGTTCAAGTTTTTTTGCGGCTTGTTCAGACATCTTCACTTGTGCAGCATTAATGAGGCGGTATTGTTTTTCTAATTTCCCACCATTTTGTGTCACTGCTTGTTTCTTAGAGCTGTTTGTGGTGGCAGAAGCTTTAAAGCCAACGATATAGCTTTTTTCACTTTCTGACTTTGAGGCAGTCTCGGCATTTGCCATCGAGCCTCCAAACCCTGCTGAAAACAGAAGAGGGACAGCCAATAAAACACTTGTCATCACATTTTTCTTTTTCACGCACATTCCACATCCCTTTTTCTTATTTCAGAATAATCATCCGTAGTCTATTAGAATGATCCGTTTGATTATTCTGTATTTTCAGTTTAATAGAGATAGGCAAATAAGAGTAGACCCGAATTTTTGTGGAAGTCCTAGCGAAAAATAGGGAATTAAGTCGCTTGGAAATGATGGTAAAATATGTTTATTCTGTATTTCCAACGGTTTTCTATTAAAAAGGAATCGTGCTTTTTTTCTCATGATCCATTTGAGGATAAACATTCGATACCCGAAATGCCATAAAATAGGTAGAAAAGGCTATCATCTATTTCGAATTTCGATATAAAAAAATATTATTTTATCATTATTTTTGACATGAAAAAGAACCTGTTATGAAAACAGGTTCTTTAAGAAGGGGCAGATTGTGTTAAATGGCTGACCACGTTGTAATCGTTCACCTTCCATTCACCATCTGTCCATTCCACATAATTTAAGCAGGCATTCTCAAGTCTTGTATCCTTAATACCCATCTGTTCGTCAGCTAGTGAGGTGAGTAAGGCATGGATGGCAGCACCGTGTGCTACGATTAGTACCCGTTGATCTGGGTAGGTTGCTCTCACTTTTTCGATACCTTCTAGCATTCGATCTTGAAGTGCCGATAGTGGTTCCATATTTGGATACTGTTTATTTGGAAACAGTTTCTGACGTTCCTCAAATGACATGCCTTCAGCGTCGCCATAGTCACGTTCAATAAAATCGTCCATGATCACGAGCGGTGCATGTACATGCTGTAAAATCAAATGAGCTGTTTCTTTTGCCCTTGATAGCGGACTGGAAATGACAACATCCCAGTGGGCATCTTTTAAGTAAAGACCGGTTTGTTCCGCTTGCCATTTACCAGTGTCATTTAAAGGGATATCTGTTCGTCCTTGAATTCGTTTTGCTGCATTCCAATCGGTTTCTCCGTGTCTGACTAGGCAAATTGCTGTCAATCAAATCCCGCCTTTTCTATCTTTTCTTCTATTATACTAAAACAGAAGAAGAATGACTGGATCAGTGATTTGTCAGACTCGTTAAGGACTCGACCGAACTTGCCACTTGGGACACTGTTTGTTTGACTTCTTTCAATTCGTTTAGGAATGTTTGCAAATCTATTTCAATTTTTCCGTTTTGGTTTTTGCTTAAGTTCATGCTGCTGACGATATCATCGAATAGCGAGTTGATTTGGGTCATTTTTTCTTTACTGTCTGTCACAAGTAAATTCACATCAGCAATATGCTGTGACACAATGGCGATTTGTGAATTTGTGTTGTTGACGAGCTCAGATACAGTTGAAACCGTTTTCTTTGTATCCTCTGATAATTTGCGAACCTCGTTTGCAACGACAGCAAAGCCTTTGCCATGTTCACCTGCTCGAGCTGATTCGATTGAAGCGTTTAAAGATAGTAAATTCGTTTGCTCCGCAATACCTGTGACGATCCCAAAAATTTGTTCAATTTGTTTCGCAATTTCTTCTAAGCGTTTAATTTCTGTTTCAATCTTTGTCATACTGCCGTCAATTTGGTTCATTTGCGTCTGCTGAATTTCTAACTCTTTTTTACCGCCAATTGATTTCTCTTCAACTTGTGCTGAGATCTTTGTGCCAGCCTGTGACATATCCGCCATCTCATCAGATTTTGATACAAGTTTGTCCACTGCATTTGTTGTGTTTGAGAAGAGAGAAGCAAGTGAATTAGATGTTTCTGTAATTTTTGTATGAAGCTCTTTTTGCTGTAGTTCTGCTTCATCACGAACTTTAGAGTATTCATTTTGGAACGTATCTAGGACAAGCTGTTGCTCTAGATTTAAAATTTTCGTCGTCGCCTTCACTGCCGTCTGATATTCTTTGAAATCTTGGATATGCTGGGCAAATAAATCCATTATGGATAGCAATAGGTCTTGGAAGGCTGCCATATACCATTTAGGTTGAAGTCCAATTCTTAAATGAACTTGTGCAATTTTAATTCTTTTGGCCACATAAGATTCGTCAATCACACCGGCAAACATTTCACTAATATGAATGCGTAGTGTTTTCTTTAGACGCTCGACTGAGCTGTTATCTTGAATGATGTGCATCAAGGAAGACTCGACTTCTAGGTTTTTATAAAATTTATCGACGATATGTTCAATTTCATCTTGAACGATTGGATTCAGCTGTTTCAAGATAAAAAGGTCTTGCTGCGTCAAATCAATCATTTTAATTTGTTTGGCAATGTCCGTATTCTCCGGAAAATTGATTCGTTTTATCCCATCATCCTGCTGTGTGAAAAAAGCAGTGTTTTTCTTTTTACTCTCTTTTTTAAATAACAATGTGTTTGTCCCCCCATGATCATCAAAAATATCAGACTTTATGTTTTTTATCGGATAATATTGGATTTTTTAAAGGGGAAACAGTGAAATTTTACTGTTCTTTATATGACCTTTTTAGTGGTTTTTTCGCCGGACCTTCTACTACTTCTCCCGTAATGGAGAAACGAGACCCGTGACAAGGACAGTCCCACGTGCGGTCACTATTATTCCACGCGACTTCGCAGCCTAAGTGAGTACAGGTTGTATCGACAAGAAAGAGATCGCCGTCCTCTGACTTAAAAGCGCCACATTTTTTGTGCTCATAAGATACAATGCCGCCTTCACCCGGTTTTAAATCATCAATTGTTTGATCAGCTCGCTTTAATTTACCGCTGATCAGCTTTGCTGCAACATTGGTGTTTTCTTTGATAAAGTCTTTTACGAATGCGTCTGACACGAGTCTTGATGGAGTAAAGAGGGATTCGTAAGGATTCGATTTTCCTTCGATCAAATCTCCGATCAGTGTCGCTGCTACGTGGCTTGTGGTCATGCCCCATTTTCTAAAGCCTGTTGCCACAAAAATATTCGAATGATGTGATGTCAGGCGGCCAATGTAAGGGATTTGATCCATTGTGACCATATCATGAGTGGACCAGCGGTAAAGGACTTCCGTTATACCAAGGGTGGCTTCACCAAACCTTTCTAGTGCTTCATAGTGTGCGGATTCATCTCCGCCTTGTCCGGTTTTATGACCTTGTCCACCGATGAGCACGACATCTTCTCCATGGAATCTCGCCGTTCTTAATGAATGGGCAGGCTGATCAATTCCTAAGTACATGCCGTCTGGGAGCGGTTTTTTTGTTTTGGCTGCGACGACATAAGATTGCTCAGGATGGATTCGAGTGAAATACAGTCCTTTGCCATCGTAAAAAGGAAAGTGTGAGCATGAAATGATAGAGCGCCCCATCAGATGATGGCCACTTTTTGTGATGACAGCAGGGTGTTTTCCTTCTTTTACATCGACTGCCGTTGTCTGTTCAAATATGCGCACGCCTCGGTCAATGAGCTGATCGATCAGTGCATGAAGATAATGAAGAGGATGAAATTGTGCTTGCTGCGTCATGGCGAGGGCTGCCTTGATGCCAGCATCAAACGGGAGCTCTGTTTTCCATTCGCGATCGATACCGAGCTGTTTGTACGCATCTAATTCCTTCTTTAACTTTTTGACGCCGTTTTCTTCTGTTGCATAAAGGTAAGCATCTTTTACCTCAAGATGACAATCAATGTCATACTCTTTCACACGTGCTTGGATGAGTTCCTTTGCTTTTTCATTTGCTTCTACATATAAACGGGCTTTCGGCATACCTATATGCTGAATCAGCTCATGATAGTACACATCATGCTGGGAGGTAATTTTCGCTGTCGTATGTCCGGTGGTTCCTTGCAATACTTGATCAGCATCTATGATGATGACATTCAGTCCGCGTTCTGTCATTTCAAATGCAGTAGCGATACCGGTAATACCGGCACCGACAATGATGACATCTGCTGTAAGATCTTCGCTGACAGTAGGAAAAGAGGGCTTCTCACTATCAGCTAGCCATAACGACTTTGCTTGCTCCGATCCTTTATGTTCTTGTTCCATGTTGTCGCCTCCAGTCACTTGTTGTGTATAATTTTTCCACGATGCTGAAAATCATACATTTTAGTGAAAACAAGAGCGAAATACATAAAAAAATGAGCAACACATAAAAATAAACGAGATAAAAAGGAAGGAGTGGACTGACGTGTCAACAAAGCAGCCAAAGAAAACGTTACCGCCTCAGCATCAGAACGAACGTCCAGGACTTGAATATAAAATGAACCCTAGACCTATCTTTGATCGAGAGGTGCAAGGCAAAAAGCTGACAGGGAAAACGGCGATTGTCACAGGTGGAGACAGCGGGATTGGACGAGCAGTATCTGTCTTATTTGCGAAAGAAGGAGCCAATGTAGCAATTGTTTATTTGAATGAACATCGCGATGCGGAAGAAACGAAGGATTATATTGAAAAGATGGGAGGACGCGCCATTTTAATAGCAGGTGACCTAGGGGATGAAGCTTTTTCAAACGAGGTCGTCAAAAAAACAAAAGATGCTTTCGGTTCGATTGATATTTTGGTCAACAACGCAGGTGAACAGCATCCGCAAAAAAGCATTGAACAGATTACTTCTCACCAGCTTCTTCGGACATTTCAAACGAATATATTTGCCATGTTCTATTTAACAAAAGCGGTGCTCCCTCATTTAAAGAAAGGAAGCAGTATTATTAATACAGCATCGGTCACTGCTTATAAAGGTCATGAAACCTTAATTGATTATTCATCGACAAAAGGGGCGGTTGTAACGTTTACAAGATCATTATCTCTATCTCTGATTAAACAAGGGATTCGGGTAAATGGGGTAGCGCCTGGACCGATTTGGACACCGCTGATTCCATCCACATTTACGGAAAAGGAAGTGTCTGAATTTGGTGGTGATGTCCCAATGGAGCGGCCTGGTGAACCAGTAGAGTTAGCGCCGAGTTATTTATTTTTAGCGAGCGAAGACTCTTCTTATATAAATGGACAAATGATTCATGTGAATGGCGGAACCATATTAAATGGATAAAAACAAAAAACTTGCGGTAAAGAGACAAGTTTCTGTCTCTCTGCCGCAAGTAAAATCATCATGATTGATGTAAGCAGTGTTCTGCATATTGAGCTGACAGGTCATTAAAACGTTTTTCATCACGCTGATCTAGCGCCTTGTCAATCTCTTCTCTAAGGAAGGTTAAGCGCTGTTTATAAAGCGCCTCATCTAAAACCATTTGAATATAAATGTCTAAAATAGTAACGCCATTCTCTTCGGTTTTTTGGGTGTTGCGGGACTTCATGAGCTCAGCATACGTTTTTTTCTCTTTCATAAAGAATCCCCCCGATGCCTTTTTTATAGTATATGGATTGGCGGAGAAAAAATCAACAAGAATTTATAATTTTTAGACAATTTATTTTTGAGCCATATCGACACCCCTTGTCCAGTCGACAAGATGCGATATATCTTTAAAAATGGCTTTTAGATAGATCGAATGTACTAAAAAACATGATAAAAAGATAATTTTAAATAAATATTGAAAAAATCCTGTCGTTTCTTATACGTTGGTGATAGATTAATAGTATCTAAAATAACCAAAAATTAACACAGGAGGAAATGAAGTGTCAGGAATTAGTGAAACACCATTAGATTCATACGTCATTAATCAAACAACAATGGCGGTCCTTCCGGTTGAAGAAGGAAAACGAGTATATTCAAAAGTGATCGAAAGAGAGACAAGCTTTTATGTTGAATTAAAGCCGCTGCAAATTATAGAACGCAGTTGCAGGTTCTTTGGCTCAAGCTATGCAGGCAGAAAAGCGGGAACATATGAAGTAACAGGTATTTCCCACAAGCCTCCCATCGTGATTGACTCATCCAATCATCTGTATTTCTTCCCAACCTATTCATCCAACCGCCCTCAATGCGGATGGATCTCCCACAAATACATTCATATCTTTCAGGAATCATCCCTCGGAGACACGGTTGTTACTTTTACAAATGAGCAATCGGTCAAACTAGATGTCTCATATAAGTCATTTGAGAGTCAGGTACACCGAACAGCGTATCTCCGAACGAAATTTCAAGACCGACTTGATGGAGGTCTTCCTAAGAAACAAGAATTTATGCTGTATCCAAAGGAACAGCAGCTCAACCTTGTGTATGATTTTATCTTAAGAGAACTTCGTAATCGTTATTAGTGAGAGACCAGCGGCAGACAGCCGCTGGACTGCTTACTCATCGCCATCACTTTTTTGCAGAAAAAACCATTGATTATCGTATAAAAAAATATATAATTTATCTATATCGTATAATTTTTTATATAACGAAAGGGGTCATGGGGATGATGTATGAAGAGCTGGACACGCCGGCACTACTCATTGATAAACGGGTGATGATGGAGAATGTAGCGGCGATGCAGCAATACGCAGACCGTCAGCATGTCAAATTGCGCCCTCATACGAAAACGCATAAAACGCCTGCACTTGCCAAGCTGCAGGAAGAGAAAGGTGCATCTGGCATTACGGTAGCGAAAGTAGGAGAGGCTGAAGTAATGGCAGCCCATGGGCTCAAGGATATTTTTATCGCCAATCAAATTGTAGGTGAGACTAAACTCAAGCGGATTCGTAAACTGGCAGAGTCGATACAGATTTCATTCGGTATAGATTGTGTTGAGCATGTGAAGCAGATTGAGCAAGTCTTTTGTGAATCAGAGAAAAAAGCGGAGGTTTTAATTGAGATAGAGGTTGGAGAGGGAAGGTCTGGTGTCATTGAAGAACGTGATTTCTGCCACATATTAGAGGCGATTCAAACAAGTGATGCCGTTCATTTAAAGGGGATTTTTTCTCATGATGGTCATACGTATCAAGCGGAAAGTAAAGCACATTGCCAGACATTATACAATGAGGCTGTAAATCGAACGCTCCGTTTTGCGCAGATTGCAGAAGAAGCTGGTATACCGCTAGAGGTCGTCAGTATTGGATCAACACCGCCATTTTTATTTCAATTTGATATTCCAAAAGGAGTCACAGAAATACGGCCAGGCACATACATCTTGATGGACGCTTCCCAGTCCAATGTAATCGGCACATATTCACATTGTGCAGCATCTGTGCTGACGACGGTCATTAGTAAACCGACAGAGCGCCGGGTGATTACAGATGTAGGGGCCAAGGGGCTGACGGCACAAACGCGTACAAAAGGGCTGACCAAAACAGAGGGTTTAGGCAAAGTGAAAGAACATGATGATGTATTTGTTTCAAGCGTATTTGACGAGCATGCCATTATCTATCATGAAGGCTTTCGTCAAAGTGTACAGATCGGTGAGAAGGTACAAATTATTCCGAATCACATCTGTCCTGCTGTGAATCTTCATGAAAAAGCATACCTCATTCAAGATGGCGAAGTGGTAGAAGAGCTGGAGATTGCTTGTAAAGGAAAGTTGCAATAAATGGGTAGGATCATAGAGGGTGTTGCCGCTATGCACAGCAGAATATAAGGCAGCTTCCATGCTAAGAAAGATCATCATTTGAAATCCATACATCTAAGGAAAAGGCGCCGAAAGGGGTCTTTTTTATTTGAGAAAAAATGACGAAGATGAAATAGATTGAAACCAAATGTGCCTTTCTCGTCGTCTATTGACTGTATCATCATGAAATGGCAGGGAAATGTGAACCATTAGAAGGATTTTCATTCATTTCCGCATAAATCACAGAAGTGATACATGCGGTCTGTTACAATAAAAATAAGTCATTTCTTGCAATGTGTTCGTATGAGGTAAAAGTTGATCATATTTGACCGATATGAACAAATGGGAAAGAGAAATGGGGGCCCTGTATGAAAAAACGATGGCATTTGATGCTGCTATTTACCGTGACAGTGACACTACTCACGGCCTGCAATCAAGCAGGTCAGCCGCCTTCAAAACAAAACACAAAAGAAGCTGCGTATGAACAATGGGTTCAGCGTTATATGGATGAGTTAAATGAAGCATATGAAAACATGACCGATCAATTTATTTCAGATGGACATGGAAAAATTCAAGTAAATGAAAAATTGACAAAAGCGACGAAAGCATTCGACCGTGTCATTCAAAAAGGGCTTACTCATCAAGAAGTGCCAGCTGTGTATCAAAAGGCAGACAAACAATTAAAGACAGGTCTTGCTTCATTTGAAAAAGGAATGAGCAAGGTAGAGCAGCTGTTGAAGCGTCCTGATCAAGAAAAGCTGTTTATGTCAGCAACTCAACATTTTCAAGATGGATTGCAAGAGACAGCCTCTTTCATTGAAGAAGTAGGAAACGTTCAGCAATCACAATGAAAAGCCTGGAAGAGAGACTTCCAGGCTTTTTTAGATGTGCAGTGTTTGCTTTAATCGGCGTACACCTTCTTGAATCATGGCTTCATCCGTACAGGCAAAGCCAAGCAGCAACCCTTTCCTTTTGCTTTCATAACAATAGGGGCTTAATGGATAAATGCCGACACCTGCCGCTTTTGCGGCCTCAATCGTGCCTTGTTCATCAAAGTCTGATGTTCCTTCCAAAAAGACGTGAAGGCCTGTATCGGTTCCATATAAACGGAAGTGTTTGTCAAAGTGATGTGTCAAAAGAGCATCCATCATCGCTGCCTGCCGTTTTTTATACACCTGTCTCATCCGCCTGACATATCGCGTAAACTCGCCTTCTCTGAAAAAAGAGGCAAGAGTGATTTGCTCCATGATCGGCAGCTGTCTTTGAATAAGTGATTGCAGTGCAGCGATTTCTTTGATGACTGCTTTGGAGCCGATGATGGCAGCAAGGCGGATGCCTGGTGCAAGCACCTTGGAAAAACTGACAATATAGATCACATGATCGGGTGCTTCTGAAAATAAAGAAGGAAGCGGTCCGCCATGATAACGATAATCCCCATCAAAATCATCTTCTAATATGTAAGATTGATGCCGCACAGCAAACTGCAGCAGCTCCCGTCTTCTATTGACGCTCATACAGACACCGGTTGGCCGCTGATGAGAGGGCGTTACAGCGATCAGCTTTGTACGTTCTGGCAATGTATTCACCATCATTCCTTCTTCATCGACTGGTGCGGGGTAAATAGTCATTTCGCGATGTAAAAAGGACAACCTAGCTCCAGGAAAACCAGGATCTTCAACAGCGACTGTATCTCCTTTTTTGAGCATGACTTGTGAAATTAAGTCAATGGCTTGCTGTGTGCCCCCTGTTAACACCATTTGGTCTTCTTCTATATCAATGCCGCGTTCAACCGATAAGTATTGGCGAATTTCTGAACGCACTTCCCATAATCCATGCGGAGAAGAATAGCCCCAATCCTTCATATTTAAGCGCTGTAGTGCTTTTAGAAGCGAGCGTTTCCATATGTTTTGAAAATGGTCGTCGATGGCTGGTTCTTGATGGCGGAAATCAATCTCAAGTGTGTCATGAAATTGATTGGCCGAGAGCCAGTGATCCATTTGTTTTTCAGCCTCGTCAAAGTGAGGTCTTGTCGGAAGTGCAAAAGGCGGTTCGTTTTGATGTGGGGGAGAAGCAGCATAGTGATTACTTGAAATGACCTTTGTCCCGCCTCTTCTAGAGGTGCTGACATAGCCTCTTGCTAGCAGTTCATCATAGGCAAGCTGTACGGTGGATCGAGATACGTTGAGCTCTTGTGCTAATACTCTTGTCGGAGTCAACTGATCATCAGGATTCAGTGTGTTTGTATGAATTTTTTGAATGATGCCATTGACGATTTGCTGCCAGAGCGGGGTAGAGCTGGAACGGTCTAAATGAATGTACACAGTGCACCTTCTTTCCTTTGTCATGTCATCATTGATGATGACATGGAATTATGGACTGGTCAATAGCTTCATTTTTGGATGTGGGAAGAAATCCAAATGATGTGTACACTGGTTCATATCATTTACACAGAGGAGAGAGTCCCATGATTCCTGCATCAAAAGAAGAAACAGCACAGCTATCCATGATTCCGTTTGTGTTCGTTTTATTTAGCCTTTTTATGATTACAACAGCAGTGAACCTGCAAGTCCCTCTTTATACGGAATATGCAGAGCAGGCAGGATACGGAAAGGCGTCAACAGCCCTTGTGTTTGCTGCGTATGTTTTCGGACTGATTCCAGTATTACTGTTACTTGGCGGCATGTCTGACCGGGCTGGACGAAAACCGATTTTATTGATCGCTCTTTGCTTTTCATTATGTGCCACCCTGCTCATGATCGTGCATCCGACCATACAAATGCTCTTTGTCGCCCGGCTGCTGCAAGGAGTGGGACTTGGGTTAAGTGTTGGCACATGTACTGCCTACTTGATTGCTTTATATCCAGAGAAATCGGGCTGGATCCCAACGTTTATCGCATTATGCAGTTCAATTGGATTTGGTGGAGGTGCTCTTTTTACAGCGATTCTTTCTTTTGAGCAAGTGTCACTGACGCCTCTTAGCTATTGGATTGTGTTGGTCTTGATTATGTTGACGATTGTTGCTGTATTCTTTTTGGTGCCGCCTGTACAAGGGGATGCAAGTAAACCGCTCATGAACATGCCGAGGTTTCCAAAAGGGACAATGCCTGCGAACATAGCCATTGCTATCGCATGGTCTGTGTGCGGTCTTGTCATTTCGATTTTGCCAGCACAGCTTAAATTAAATGGCTATGAATTGTGGGTAGGCCCGGCGCTGTTTTTTATTAATATGGCAGGTGTTCTGATGCAGCCTTTTGTCCGAAAGATGAATAGCAGTGCAGCGCTTCGTATCGGTTTTATTTGTCTTCCGTGCGGATATGGCCTGCTGTTATTCGGTGCTAATAGCGGGTCTATATTCCTTGTCCTTGCTGGAACTCTTTTAGCGGGCACAGCTTGCTATGGATTTACTTACTTAGGCGGTCTCCAGCTGATTGTTGAGAAAGGGAAGAAGGAAGCGGCTAGAGCCGTTGCTGGATATTACTTGTTTGCGTATCTAGGTCTTGGCATACCAAGTGTGTTCGTTGGTCTCTTTGCTGATATGTACGGTACTCAGACAGTGTTAACGCTCTTTTTCATGCTCGTGCTGGCAGCCTGTCTGATCTTGTTTAGTTTAAGTTTCAGAGAGAGGCAAAAGTGAAATGGATTCTTTCTCTTTCCTCTCCAATTCGTTTAAAATAAAGACAGAAGAGGGGGAGGGAAATGAAAAAAGTACAGCTAAATGGAGCGATGTGCAGATCACAAGAGGAGCTTCATGATCAACTAAAAACAGTGTTACAACTTCCTGATCATTACGGGAAAAATCTTGATGCCCTTTGGGACTGTTTAACAGGAGAAGTGAGCTTGCCTGTAGAGCTTACATGGATTCATTATCAAGCAAGCAAAGACGAGCTTGGTGATTATGCAGAGAATTTGCGGCAGTTATTTCAAGAGGCTGAAGAGGAACTGCAAGGGCAGTTTCAATTGAATATTGAAGTGTAAAAAAGCAGCTGATCCCAAAAGCTGTTTTTTTATGCAGTTTTCACCCTTTCTCATTCTACTATTGAATATTTCACTAAATATGATAATATATGAACTGCCGTTAATTGATAATGATAATCATTTGTGGCAGAGAGCTTGATAGAAAGTGTGAACCCTGTATGAAGTTGTACCAATTAAGTTTGTTGTTTGTGTGTTTGGCATGTGCGTCGCTGTTTGTCGGAGTACAGGACCTGTCTCTTTTACAGTTGTTTCATCTATCAGATGAACAAATGAACACCTTATTTTCAAGTCGCATCCCGCGGCTGATGAGTATTGTGCTTGCTGGCATGAGCCTGAGCTTATGCGGTTTTATCATGCAAAGCATGACGAGAAATAAATTTGTCTCTCCAACGACTGCAGGAACAATGGATTGGGCCAAGCTGGGTATTTTAACCGCTATGCTTGTTTTTACACAGGCAAGCCCGCTGATGAAAATGGCGATTGCGTTTTTATTTACGTTAGCTGGCAATCTATTATTCTTAAAAATTCTACGCCATATTAAGGTGAACGATACGATCTACGTACCGTTAGTCGGCTTAATGTTTGGCGGAATTGTTAGTTCAATTTCCACGTTTATAGCCTATAAATATGATTTGATCCAAAACGTATCCGCATGGCTGCAAGGGGATTTTTCTCTTATTGTTCAGGGGCGTTATGAACTGCTCTATGTGAGTGTTCCTCTATTGATCATCGCGTATTTATATGCTGACCGCTTTACAGTGGCTGGTATGGGTGAGAGCTTTGCCGTCAATTTAGGTTTAACGTATAAACGTGTCATGGCAGTTGGTTTGGTGATTGTTTCGATGATTACTTCTGTAACGATTTTGACTGTTGGCATGCTGCCATTCCTTGGCTTAATCATTCCGAATATTGTATCGATCTACCGAGGGGATCACTTGAAAAAGAGCCTGCCGCATACGGCTTTATTAGGGGCCATTTTTGTGCTCATATGTGACGTGCTCGGACGGGTGATTATTTATCCATATGAAATATCTGTCGGGCTTATGGTCGGCATTATTGGAAGTGCGATCTTCCTGTACATGTTATTAAGGAGGAAGCGCTATGCATAAGAAACGAACATTATTTCTCATTGCAGCCATTGCAGCCGTATTCGTTGTCATCTTCGTCACCTTTCAAATGGGGTACTGGGAGTACACAGTGCCGAGCCGTTTAAAAAAGGTGCTTGCCATGACTTTGACAGGAGGCGCGATTGCCTTTTCCTCTGTTGTGTTTCAAACATTGACCAATAACCGAATCTTAACGCCAAGCATTTTAGGGTTAGACGCGCTTTACTTGTTTTTGCAAACGGCGATTATTTATCTTTTTGGTTCGACCAACTTGATGATCGCGAATAAGAACCTGAATTTCTTTCTCTGCGTTGGATTAATGATTCTGTTTTCTGTGCTTCTCTATACGGTCATGTTCAAGCGCAAAAACAAGCATATTTTCTTACTCCTGCTTGTCGGGATTGTGTTTGGAACATTGTTCAAAAGTCTTTCTTCCTTTATGGAAATGCTCATTGACCCGAATGAATACCAAGTCGTACAGGACAAGTCCTTTGCCAGCTTTAATCACATGAACACAGATATTTTACTCTTCGCTTCTCTTTTATTTGCGGCGCTTTGTCTTTATATTTGGACCTTCCGCGCGAAATTAGATGTCATGTCGTTAGGAAAGGAACAGGCTGTGAATCTCGGGATTGACTATGACGGGATCACAAAAAAGATGCTGATCGTCATTGCCGTCCTTGTTTCTATTGCGACGGCCCTCGTCGGCCCGATTACGTTTCTTGGCTTACTCGTTGTAAATGTGGCAAGAGAGCTGTTTCGTACATATCGGCACACGTACTTGCTATTAGGCTCGTTTTTCATTAGTGTCATTGCGCTTGTAGGCGGGGAATTTCTTGTGGAAAAGGTATTTACGTTTCAAACACCGCTTAGTGTGCTGATTGATTTAGTCGGCGGACTGTATTTTATTTATCTACTTTTAAAGGAGAGTCGTTCATGGTCGTGATGAAGGGAGTTAGTAAGACATATAACGGAAAAACAGTGCTTCACGAAACAACTGTCAGTGTAAAAAAAGGACAGCTGACCTCTCTCATTGGTCCAAATGGCGCAGGCAAAAGTACGCTTTTGTCCATCATGAGCCGCCTGATTCAACCTGATACTGGGGAAGCTTATTTAGAGGACAAACCTTATCGTGCGTACTCTCCTCAGGAGCTTGCGAAAAAAATGAGCATCTTGAAGCAGTCGAACCACATGAGTGTGCGTCTGACCGTTCGTGAGCTTGTCAGCTTTGGCCGCTTTCCTTACTCTCAAGGCCGCTTGACAAAAGAAGATGAGAACATGATTGATGTGTCGCTTCAATACATGAGACTCGTCGAAATCCAGCATCAATATTTAGATGAACTAAGCGGCGGACAAAGGCAGAGAGCCTTTATTGCCATGGTGCTGGCTCAGGATACGGATTATATTTTCTTAGATGAGCCTTTAAATAATTTAGATATGAACCATTCAGTTGAAATGATGAAGCTGTTTCAGCAGCTCGTGAAAGATCTTGGAAAAACGATTGTTGTTGTTCTCCATGATATTAACTTTGCATCTGTCTATTCAGATCACATCGTCGCCTTAAAAGAGGGTCAGGTAATCAAAGAAGGAAGCGTTGATGAAGTGATTCAAACAGAAGCACTTGAACACATTTATGACATGCGCATACCGATCGAAGTCATTCGTGGTGAGCGTATTTGCTTATATTTTTCTTGAAAAAATGAAGAGGTGATCAATCATGAAAAAATGGATTTGGATGATAACAGTATTAACAGCGATTGCTGTCCTTGCTGCCTGTGGTAACCAAGGAAAAACAGCGGGAACGAATGAGGAAACCGTAACAGTAAAGGATATGTTGAATAAAGACGGTGTGAAGGTCAAGAAAAACCCGAAAAAAGTCGTCGTTTTTGATATGGGAAGTCTCGATACACTTGATAAGCTTGGTGTCAACGTGACAGCCTTACCAAAACAAGTGATTCCTCACTATTTATCTAAATATGAAAGTGACAAATATGAGAATGTCGGCGGGTTAAAAGAGCCAAACTTTGAGAAAATTGCAGAGATGAAGCCTGACTTGATCATTATTCAGCACCGTCAAGCAGATGCATTTGATGAATTTTCTAAAATTGCTCCGACGATTTATATGGATGTAGATAATGCAAACTATATGGATTCATTTAAAAAGAATGCTGAAACATTAGGGAAGATTTTTGATAAGGAAGACAAAGTCAAAAAAGAACTTTCTGCCATTGACCAAAAAGTGGCTTCATTAAAGAAACAAGCCAAAGAGTTAAAGAAAAATGGTCTCGTCATCATGGCGAACGACAGCAAAATGACGGCATTTGGTCCTAAGTCAAGATATGGTCTGATCCATGATGTATTTGGGATCACACCAGCAGATCAAAAGCTAGAGCCATCTGATAAACACGGACAAAGCATTTCGTATGAGTATATGGTCAAAACGAACCCAGATTACTTATTTGTCGTGGATCGCGGCGCGGCGATTGGAGAAGAAACGTCTGCGAAACAGCTTGTTGAAAATGATTATGTGAAATCAGTCAAAGCGGTTAAAAACAATCATGTGGTGTATTTAAACTCTGACATGTGGTATTTAGCAGGCGGCGGCCTTGAATCATTGAATGCGATGATTGATGAAGTGAAAAAAGGAATTGAACAAAAGTAATGGATGAAAAGCTGCTCATTTTGAGCAGCTTTTTTATTGTGGATACATAAAAATATGTTGCATGCAGGAAACTTTCATCAAAATATGTTATAGTGGAACCTACATTGTGAGACTAAGATAGAGTGAGGGTTCGGAAAGGATGAAGGAGAAAACAAGATCAAAAAGAAGGCTAAGACCTTGGGTGAAAGTCGTGCTGTTTATCATGGCATTTGTCATGATCATGGCAGTATCTGTCACAGGATACGCATACTATAAAATTTCAAAAGCGTCGAATAAAGCGCAAGTATCTTTAGAAAGAGGAGAGACCTCGCAAAAGCGTGTGAAAGCTTTTGATCCAGGAAAGGATAGCTTTTCGGTGCTGCTCTTAGGGATTGACAGCCGTCCAGGTGAAACGGTAGACGAAGCAAGAAGTGATGCGGTCTTACTGGCGACGGTGAATCGAACAGACAAAACGATCAAGCTCCTAAGTATTCCTCGTGATTCTTATGTTGATATACCGGGGAGAGGATATGATAAAATTGCTCACGCCCATGCGTTTGGGAGTGCAGATTTATCAGTCAAAACGGTAGAGAATTTGTTAAACATCCCGGTAGACTATGTGATTGCAGGAAACTTTAAGGCGTTTCAAGACATTGTCGATGAGCTAAATGGAATTGACGTAACGATTGAAGATGAAGGCATTGCAAAACAAATGGAAAAGGATTCAAAAGGAAAAGTTCATGTGGAAACAGGCACGCATACGCTCAGTGGTGAAGAAGCATTAGCGTTTGTGAGAACGAGAAAGGCAGATAGTGATCTCATGCGCGGAAAGCGCCAAATGGAAGCACTTCAAGCCATCTTTGAAAAATCCAAATCCATTTCTTCCATACCGTCTTATGACAACATCATTGATACACTTGGGGATAACGTCTCCACCAATTTATCCATGAAGCAGTTGATCGGTCTATTCCCTTTACTGAGTTCATTAAAATCAGTGGATACCATTCAGTTAAAAGGGCACGATTACCAGCCTGGGAATGTGTATTACTTTGAGTTAGATGGACCAGGATTAGAAGAAGTGAGACAAGAGCTGAGAAAACAGCTCGAATTATCATAATGGAGAAAGAGCCTGCCGCTGTGGCAGGCTTTTTTTAATAATAGAGGGTTGCAGGCATCGTTGGGTACCACACACCATTTAAAGCAAGCGCCCAGCCATACACCTTTTGACCTGATTCAATCTTGTCCTTTACCGAAATGAGTGCTTCGTATGAAAAGACTTGATAAGCCTGTCCAGTTTTTTTAGCGACAATGACCGATAGAATATTGTCATTGAATACACTTGGCTCTTCGTCCGTACTCGTCCAAGCAATTCGATTATAGTAATTCATGTTGAAAGGATTTTCGAGTGCTTTCACTTCAAACTTCACTCGTTTTCCAACGATAGAAACCGTTGTATAGGCTACACTTGTTATTTGTGCAGATGCTGCTGGGGCTTGTTTTCCTGTCTGCAGTGGTTCTAATGCTGACACTGTGCTTGGCACAAGTAATCCTGCTGCTAAGGTGAGAGCTGTTATTTTTTTGAACATGAGTTGGAACCTCCTAATTTTTGGTATAACAATCAATTCGTCAAAAACTGAAGAGTTCCTTCTATAAATGTAAAATATAACCATTTTATTTTCCTGAATGGAGGAAATAATGGGTGAGCATTTCCTCTACACGATGACGTATACGGGGATTAAAATATTTATGCTTTTCTTCATAGCCATTGATCAGAAATAAATATGTCGTAAATCCTTCATCGTGTTCAATTTGCTGTACGTTCATTTTTTCTTTACGTAACTGTTGTTTCAGTTGATAAAGGGCTTTTTGTGCTTCTTTTAATGAAGAGGTGACTAGCTGAATATATGGTTCATTTAGTTTGAATGTTTGATGTTTTTTAAGGTGCGTCAAATCACGATTGAGGATGGAGATGACCATTGGAAGAAAGATGGCCTGTTCCATCATCTGAAGTTGTACGCTTGATAATCTCGTCATGTCCATGCCTGCTTTCTTTGTGTATAGAACACTTGTTCTTATTTATTATATCGGATGAGTTAAAAAATCTCAAGAGGGGCTGAGAGGGATTCATTTGTATATTTTTATGTTTTCCATGTAAAATGAAAGATAGACAAACCTTGAAGGAGTCAAACAAGTTGCCATCATTTCTTGCTATATTTACTCATGAAAATATCACATCATTTTTTGAAAGCTACAAGGCTTTTGGACCCATTGTGGCTATATTACTCCCTTTAATAGAAGCATTTCTACCGTTTTTACCTCTCGTGGCATTTGCGGTGGCCAATGCAAATGCTTTTGGACTATGGGAAGGCTTTTTATTGACCTGGATTGGTGCAAGTGCAGGATCTATCCTTGTCTTTTTATTGATCAGAAAATTTGGACAGATGAGGATGCTGAACTTTATTAGCAGACACCCTTCTATTCAAAAGCTAATGCTTTGGGTTGAAAAGCGGGGATTTGGTCCGTTGTTTATTTTACTCTGCTTTCCTTTCACACCTTCTGCTGCCGTTAATGTCGTAGCAGGTCTATCAAGAATCAGCGTCTGGCAGTTCTCATTAGCTGCTTTATCAGGGAAGTGTGTCATGCTCTTTATTATTAGTTTTATCGGCTATGACATTTCTGCTTTAGTAAAGAATCCGTTAAGAAGTGTTTTTGCGGTTCTAGTCATTGCTTTATTATGGTATGTTGGAAAGAGAGTAGAAAATAGGTTGAATATTCGGATGAGTCAGCGTGAGGACAAAGGAGGCTCTTAATGAAAAAGAAGCCATTGCTATGGTTCATGATTATTACATGCATCGTCTTGTTGTTCCAAGTAAAGAATTTCATGTTTGTCACGTACAAAGTAGAAGGGGTTAGTATGGACCCGACATTTACAGATGGAACAGAATTATTAATTAACAAGTTCTCGCCAAAACTCACGAAAATTAGCCGGTTTGACTATGTATTATTTCATGGCCCTAAAAATCAAATCTTGATCAAACGGGTCATTGGACTTCCAGGAGAAACAATTAAATATGAAGATGATCAACTGTTTGTTGATGGTGTAAAGTGGAAAGAGCCGTATTTAAAAGAGCAGAAAAAACATAAAATGGGCAACGTCCTAACAGGTGATTTTCAGCTGAAAGCCATCACCGGTCGTCAGAACATACAAAACAATCATTACTTCGTGATCGGAGATAATCGAATACATAGCTTTGACAGCCGGCATTTTGGAACGATCTCAAAGGATCAAGTAGTCGGTGTAAAAAGGAATCATGATGAATAAAAAAGAGCCGCTCTGCTTATGCAAAGCGGCTCAGCGTGTAGACAAACCCTCGCATTCGTTGTCATGTCTGCGCTCCAGTGCTCACGAATGTCAAATTCGCTCCGTTCTGGTGCTCGACCTTCCTAGACTTCAAAGGTTTTCTATCACGCTGAAAAGAAGATAACGGGCTAAAATCAACATCATTTTAGCCCGTTGTCAGACAATCTGAAAGCCGCTCTGCTTATGCAAAGCGGCTCTTTTTATTTAGCGGCTTTATAATCAGTCTGTCTTTTTGCCCAGACATGATGTAAGAAACGAAAAAACGGTGGCAGCATGGCGATGACCAAAATTATTCTGACGACTTGTACAGCCACAACAAAGGTGGAATCCTCATGAAGTGTAACAGCTGTTGTGGCCATTTCTGCAATACCGCCAGGCGAAAAAGCAAGAATGGCTGTAATGACAGAAATACCTGTTATTTCTGCGATGGCAATTGAACTGAGAACGGTCGCAGCAATCAATCCGGCTGAGCTGACGACGGCCACAATCAAGGTATTTTTTAACCCGACAAACATTTGTTTATTCATTTTTGACCCGATGGTTGCCCCTAGAAATACCTGTGACGCAATGTTCGCTTGGGCTGGCCAGTAAGGAATCAAATCATGACCTGTCAAGGCGCCTGCCCCTACTTGGAGAGCCGCCACACCTAACATACTGCCGATGAGCCAAGGGGCGGGAAAGTGAAGACGCACGGCTAGGCGTGACATCAGCCATGCCCCTAAAATGAGTGCAGCAGTCCAAGAAATGTTTGATATTGTGAAAACGCCTGATGAGAAGGCGCTGCCTTGGGCGACTACCACATCTGATTGGCTTTTTGTATTTAAATAAAATACCGTAAATGGAATGGTCAGTACGACCATTAACACACGTATCGTTTGTACAAGACTCACTACAGCTGTATTTGCTCCAACCTCTTGGGCGATGCCCGGCATAGCGGAAAGACCGCCGGGGGCAGTGCCGACAAAGCTGGTCAGCATATCTGTTTTACTCAGCTTCCATAAGACAAACCCGGAGAGCATGGCTAATAAAATAGAAAAGACGAGCATGAAACTCACGGGAAGCCAATTTTCAGCGAAAATGTGAAGGACTTTCATGTTCATTTTTTGTCCTAGTTCGATTCCGAGAATGAATTGACCAAGGAGTAGCCATCTGCTGTGAATACGTAAGGTATTCTTTCCTTTACGCTGAAACAGGGCGGGGCGGCGCATGGCAATAAATGCAGCTGTCATTAATGTGCCAATCATCCAGCCGATAGACATCCCTGTTAGAGATAAAAGGAATCCACCTAAACCGCTTACCGCAATCAAAATGAGATCGGTTCGAAGGCTGTTTCCTTGCTTCATCACGTATAAACCTTCTTCCTGTATATTTGTTCAGTAAGTGAAATGTTGTTATCTTCACTATAATACAAAAGTCTCTATAAATAAAATACGAATTTTTTTAGTATTTTCATAAGATTAACTTATGTTTAACTCTGTTAGAAAAAAGATTGTTTTTGATATAAATGACATATAATTTTTGTCAAAAACAAATACAATATACAACGATTTTCCCCTATTTTTGTTATCTGTTGACTATCATTTTCAATTACACTACAATGCTTAGTGTGAGGTGATGACATGAAAATTCCTTCTTTTAAATATAACGAAAAGGGATTGAACCGCTTTTTCGGTCCTTTAGAAGGAAGGATTATGGAGATCCTTTATCAAGGTGAGGATATGCCGATTAAAGAGGTACAGCAGAAACTGTCAGATGAGAAGCCAATTAATTTCAACACGGTCATGACGGTACTCAATCGATTAACCGAAAAAGGAATTGTGGAAAAGAAAACAAAAGGGCGTTCATCTATCTATAACCCTGTTTTAACAAAAGAAGAATTTCTAAATGAGCAAACGAAATGGATTACTCAAGGACTGATGGATGATTTCGGCCCCCTTGCAGTCAATCATATGGTGGACGCAATTGAAAGTGCTGATCCTGAATTACTGAAGGTACTCGAAGCAAGGCTTGCATCCAAAAAAGAGGAGAAACGACATGATTAAAATGAAGTCGAGTCTGCTGTTTTTAGGCGGTATATTGATTGGCTTAGTGATCTTTTACCAGATGGGCTATTATGTACTCTCAAGTTTTTTTGGCTGGAATCAAGCATATAACCTGATCCATGTGTGTCAATCTGTTCTCGAATTTTATGGATTCACTCCGTTAAAGTATTTTCTGGATGCGTTCGTCTTGTATACGCTTGGTTTTGCCGTTTTCTATATGACGAAGCAGGTCAGAAAGTATCTTCATTTCAAAAGAAATATGATGATGGCAGTCGATCAACATTCAACGCAAAGTCTATCAGACAAGTATAGAAATGAGATCATTGTGTTTCATTGCCATGAACCGCTTGCTTTCGCAATGGGGATGCTTCGGCCAAAAGTGTATCTCTCAACAGCGCTTATAGACATACTGGATGAAGGAGAAATCGATGCTGTTGTCTATCACGAATTACATCACAAATACAGCTACGATCCTTTAAAGACTTTCACTTTCTCTATGCTCACAAAAGTGATTTGGTACATTCCTGTGTTAAAGCATATGAGACAAAGTTACTCCGTTTTTCGTGAAGTCATTGCAGATGACTATGCCATTCAGCAGACAGGGACTGAGCTTGGAGTAGGGCAAGCCCTTTTGAAACTCATTAAAAATAGAACCCAGTTTCAAAAACAAACGAAATTTGCCGTGTCCTTTGGAGATAGAGCATTGAATTTAAGAATCCAAAAAATCTTAAACCCAACATACAACATACCGTTCAATGTACCACTTATCCCAATTGTGACATCAACCATCCTCATGTTGGTCTTAATGATTATGCTCAACTTAAATTACTAATTTTTTTTACGAATGAACATTACATGATGTAGTGTAAAAATGGGAGGAAATCACTATATGAAAACAAATCAAGAAATAGGAACACTTTTTGTACGCGTCATCTTAGGCATTATTTTCTTTTTACATGGACTTCAAGCATATCAAGGTGGACTAGGAGGCACTGCGGCATTTTTTGGTCAAATTGGTGTTCCTGAATTTATGGCCTATATTGTCAAAACAATTGAACTGGTTGGTGGAATTGCCCTGATTCTAGGTTTAGGCACACGTCTTTTCGCAGCTTTATTTGTGCCAATTATGGCTGTAGCCATTATCACAGTTGGTTTTGCAAGAGGATTTGTGGGCGGTTATGAATTTGAACTTTCTTTAATGGTCATGGCGCTTTACTTGACACTTAGTGGCAGCAAGATGCTTTCGATTGATGGATTGTTAAAACAACAGCAACAAAGCAATGAAGCAAAATTTCATTAAATAACAAAAAACTCCTTCTGCGATTTGTAGCAGAGGAGTTTTTTTATGGTCAAAAGGTCGTTTTATCATTAAAAAAGGAAAAGCGAAGAGTCGTTTTGATGATGACAGCCCTTTATTTCACATATTGAATGAGCAAAAAAGCAATTTCATTTTTTGACGGAACATACGATCTCCTATTAAAATAGGGGTAACTAAGAAACATGGTGCGTTAAAAGATATAGAAACCAGACAGCATGCTGCTGTTCATCTTGAGCAATACGCTTCATTAATTCCTTTGTTCCTTGATCACGGACATAGTCTGATACCGTTAAGTAAAAATCGACTGTTTTTTGTTCGTCTTTAAAGGCAAATAAGAGACCTTCCCTAAATTGGTCTGGACAAGGCTCTGTTATGCTTGGTTTGTGGTTTTTACCAGTCAAAGAATAGTATAGCTTTGTAAATAGCTGATAATGTCTGACTTCATCCTGACGTATTTCTTGAATGATTTTTTTCGCTTCAGGATTTTTTGCTTTTTGTGCAAGTTTTTCATAGCATTGGATCGCAGAATATTCGCCATTGATGGCCTTTTCAAGGTCTGCAATGATCCTTGTGTTTTGGCGCATGTCATATGGCGAGTAGTCATAATAACCGTAATACATGATATTGCCAGCCTCCTTTTAGATCATGATGGTTTATGATATGAAAAGAGTCGGGAAAGGTGCCTATTTTCTTTTCAATCGGAGGAGAAAGGGAAGGTGATAGGAAAATAGCTATTTACCTTTATTTTCGCTAGAATATGAGTACATAAGAAAGGTGTTGTGGAACGTGGAGATTCAGTTTTTAGCAGGCAGATCAGGGAGTGGAAAAACGACTGCAATTCTAGAAGAAATCAAAGAACAACTTCGGCTTGATCCGCTGGGTCCGCCAATCATTTTTTTAGTCCCGGATCAAATGACATTTTTAATGGAATATGAGCTTGCAAAAACATCTGAAGCTGGTGGAATGATCAGGGCCAAAGTCTTTAGTTTTACTCGGCTTGCCTGGTCTATATTACAGCAGACTGGCGGTGCGAACCGTCAATTTGTCACAAGCACAGGAATTCAAATGCTCTTAAGAAAAGTAATAGAAGAACAGAAAGACAAGTTTAAGGTATTCAAAAAGGCGAGTGATAAACCGGGATTTGTTGAGCAAATAGAAAAGACGATGGCTGAATTCAAAAGGTACTGTATGATGCCGGAGGATATTGAAAAAATCTCGGCATCCAGTATGCATTCAGAGTATACAGAAGAAAGACGTGCGGCGGAAAAATTGCATGATCTTCATGTTCTTTATCAGCAGATGGAGCAGCATCTGCAAGATGAGTATGTGCACTCAGAGGATTACTTGACACTTCTGGCTCAGCAAATTCCTTTATCAGAAGAATTGAGAGGGGCACACATTTATATAGATGGTTTTTATCAGTTTACCCCCCAGCAGCTTCTTGTCATTGAACAGCTTTTGCTACATGCAGAAAAAATAACAGCTGCATTCACAGTGGATCGTTCCTATCATGACACGCAGCCAAATGAACTTGATTTATTTCGCATGACAGGTAAGACATATTCCCAGCTTTATCAGTTGGCCAAAGAGTGCGGAGCGGCTATTTCTGAGAACATTTTGGAGAGAAATAAGCGGCATCTTCATACCCCAGATCTAGCTTATTTAGAAAATCAATATGAACAGAGACCTTTGCAGCCGTATCAAGAAGAAACGCCTCACCTTACCGTATCGAAAAGTGCAAATAAACGAGCTGAAATTGAGGGAGTAGCGAGAGATATTCTTGATTTAGTAAGAGGGGAAGGTCTTAGGTTACGAGACATCTCAATTGTTGCAAGACATGTAGACGACTATAAAGATACGTTAAAAGAGGTGTTTCGAGATTACGATATTCCTTTCTTTATTGATGGAAATGAATCGATGCAGTATCATCCGCTCATTGAGTTCATTCGTTCGAGCCTCGATGTCATAAAAGGGAACTGGCGGTATGAGGCGGTGTTTCGCTGCGTGAAAACGGAGTTCTTATTTCCGCTTGAACTCGCTAAAAACAAAGCAAGAGAACAGGCGGATCAGCTTGAAAACTATTGTATTGCTTACGGTGTAAAAGGTGAACGCTGGACGAATGGTTCACGATTTCATTATCGCCGCTTCCAATCACTAGATGAAGATTTTGGACAAACCGATCAAGAAATAGAAATGGAGCAAATGCTGAATGATGTAAAAGAATGGATTGTTCCGCCTCTCTTTCAATTGCAAAAAAGATTGAAAAAAGCGCAAAAGCTAAGAGACATGGTGGAGGCAGTGTATGTCTTTCTAGAAGAAGCCCAAGTGCCAGAAAAGCTTGAAAAGGCAAGGCTTGAGGCAGAAGAAGCAGGCAGGTTAGCTGAAGCGATGCAGCATGGGCAAGTGTGGGATGCTGTCATTCAATTGATGGATGAATTTGTTGAAATGCTGGGCGAGGAGGAGCTCTCATTTCCATTATTTCAACAGATGATAGATACAGGACTGTCCTCTCTTAAGTTCGCTTTGATTCCCCCTTCACTTGATCAAGTGTTTATCGGAAGTATGGATTTATCCAGAATGTATCAAGTAAAGTGTACGTTTGTCATTGGAGTAAATGATGGGGTTATACCTGCACGGCCCTCTGATGAAAGTGTATTGTCTGAAGACGACCGGGAATGGTTAAAACGGGCAGGAGCAGAGCTGGCAGAGACAGGGAAGGAACGGCTGCTGGATGAACAATTTTTGATATATCAAGCGCTGTCCAGTCCATCGCACTACCTGTATTTATCCTATTCAGCTTCAGATACGGAAGGGCGGTCTCTTTTGCCTTCGACCCTCATCAAGTATTGTGAGGAACTGATGCCAAACCATCAGCAAGCCCTCTATGTGTTAGATCCAGAGCAGTTGGATGATCAGGAGCAATTAAAATTTGTAACAAACGAGCATGTCTCGTTATCCTATACCGTTTCGCAGCTGCAACAATGGCTCAATCAATATCGGATCAGCGGCGTATGGTGGAGTGTATATAATCATTTGATGACCTCGTCCAACCGCGACGTATCAAAAAAAATCATGTCCAGCTTGTTCTTTACAAATAGAGCGAAACGTTTAAATCCGAATGTCACAAAAGAACTTTACGGTGACCATATTCAGGGCAGTGTTTCAAGAATGGAGAAATTCAATGCATGTGCATTTTCTCATTTTGCTTCCCACGGGTTAAAACTAAAAGATCGACAATTTTACAAATTAGAAGCACCTGATATCGGCCAGCTCTTTCACTCGGCTTTAAAACTGATTTCAGATACGCTTGTTGAACAAAAAAAGGATTGGAAAAACTTAACGAAGGAAGATTGTGTGACCTACTCAAGGCATGCAATTGAACAGCTAGCTCCACGTCTACAAAAAGAAATTTTATTAAGCTCTAATCGGCATGCTTATATAAAAGAAAAGCTTCAAAAAATCCTCATCAGGGTGTCTTCTATATTAAGCGAACATGCAAAAGTGAGCGGATTCTCTCCGGTTGGACTTGAGTTAGGTTTTGGAGGTCAAGGACCTCTGCCGCCGTTTACTTTTCAATTAAAAAACGGCTGCACGATGGAGCTTGTTGGAAGGATTGACCGAGTGGATAAAGCAGAAGGATCAAAAGGACTTCTTTTAAGAATTGTCGACTATAAGTCCAGTGAGAAGGGGCTTGATCTAGCAGAAGTTTACTACGGTTTAGCCTTGCAAATGCTCACTTATTTAGACCTGACCATTACGTATTCTAAAGAATGGCTTGGCATGGAAGCGACACCGGCAGGAATTTTATACTTCCATATTCATGACCCGCTGATTCAAGCGCCTATTCCGCTTGGAGAAGATGCAATTGAGCAGGAAATATTGAAGAAATTTAAAATGAAGGGTCTATTGCTCGAAGATGTGGAAGCAGTGAAGTTGATGGATCAAACACTCGAATCAGGAAGATCACAAGTCATCCAAGCTGGTTTGAAAAAGGATGGTTCTTTCCGATCTGACTCTGCGGTATTAAGTGAAGATCATTTTCACATTCTCACAAAACACGTTCGGCGAACCTTTGAAGAGGCAGGAGAAAGAATTACAAGCGGTGAGGTAGAGATAAACCCATATAAATTAAAGGATCAAACCCCTTGCCGCTTTTGCTCCTTTAAGTCTATTTGCCAATTTGATGAATCAATAGAAGATAATGAATTTAGGGTGCTCACCTCTGAGAAGGATGATGTCATGTTAGACCGGATCAAAAAAGAAGGGGATCAGTATGCAAATACCAAAACCGAATAACAGTACTTGGACAGATGACCAATGGAACGCCATCGTTTCAGAAGGACAAGATATTCTTGTTGCTGCGGCGGCAGGGTCAGGGAAAACAGCGGTCTTGGTTGAACGGCTGATTCGAAAAATGACTCGGCCTGAGCAGCCAGTTGATGTGGACAGGCTGCTCGTAGTGACTTTTACCAATGCTTCAGCAGCAGAAATGAAGCACCGGATCACTGAAGCACTTGAAAAAGAACTATCTAAAAACCCTGGATCACTTCATATGCGGAGACAGCTGTCACTTATGAATCGTGCCAATATTTCTACCTTGCACTCTTTTTGTTTGCAAGTTCTCCGTACCTTTTATTATGAGATTGACCTTGATCCAGGTTTTCGTTTGGCTGATCAAACAGAAGGAGAATTATTAGGAGATGAAGTGTTAGATGAACTGTTTGAGGATGAGTATAAGGCTGGAAAGCCGTCATTCTTTGAACTCGTTGATCGTTACACATCTGATCGGCATGATTTAGATCTTCAATGGCTTGTCAAAAGAATTTATGAGTTTTCTAGGTCACATCCAGCTCCCGAACAATGGATGCGGGCATTCCTTTCTCTTTATGATGTGGATACACAGACAAAGGTAGAAGAATTACCCTTTTATCCATATATCAAAGAGGACCTTTCTCTCGTTTTAAGAAGCTGTCAGGAACTGCTGGAACAAGCGCTCACTTTATCAAAAGAGCCGGGCGGTCCAGCACCGAGAGCAGAGAATTTTATAGATGATTTAGAGCAAGTAAATGAATTAATAAGGCATCAAGATGATTTTGGGACACTTTATGAGCTTTTGCCAAACATCAATTTTAAAAGGTTAAAGACTTGCAAAGGGGATGACTATGACCCGGCTCTGTTAGAAAAAGCAACAGATGCACGCAATCAAGCCAAAAAACAATTAGAAAAGCTAAAAGATGAATACTTTATGCGCAGTCCCGATCAGCATTTAAAAAGCTTGGCTGAAATGAAGCCAGTTGTAGAAACACTTGTAGAGCTTGTGATTCAATATGGAGAGCGTTTCGAAAGAGCAAAACAAGAAAAATCAATCGTAGACTTTTCTGATCTAGAACATTATTGTTTGCGCATTTTAGCGAAGCAGGACGCAGAAGGAAATCTCATTGAAACAGAAGCGGCTAAATACTATCAACAGCAATTTGAAGAAGTACTCGTGGATGAATACCAGGATACAAACCTTGTCCAAGAAACGATTTTAAAGCTCGTGTCTAAAGGAAAACATCCTGCCGAAGGCAACCGCTTTATGGTTGGTGATGTGAAGCAGTCCATTTATCGCTTTAGACTTGCAGAGCCGATGCTCTTTTTAAATAAATATAAACAATTTAAAGCAGACAGCAATGAAACAGGTAAAAGAATTGATCTAAATAAAAACTTCCGTAGCCGGGCTGATGTTTTAGACAGTACCAACTTTCTGTTCAAACAGCTGATGGGAGAAACGGTTGGAGAAATTGAATATGATGAACAAGCTGAATTAAAGCTTGGAGCGAGTTATCCGCAAAGCGAAGACACGACGACAGAAATGCTTCTTGTTCATTTAGATCAGCACGACACAGAAAGCGATGAAGAACGAGAAGAGCTAGAGACGGTACAATTTGAGGCGAGAGTGATTGCAAAGAAAATAAAAGAATTGGTAGAACAGCCTTTTCAAGTGTACGATGCAAAACAGCAGCTGACCCGCAACTTGCAGTATCGAGACATTGTGATTTTGCTTCGATCAATGCCGTGGGCTCCGCAAATGATGGAAGAGTTGAAGAAGCAGGGAATCCCTGTTTATGCGAATCTTTCCTCAGGTTATTTCGAAGCTACAGAAGTATCTGTCATTCTTTCTTTGTTAAAAGTGATTGATAATCCATATCAAGATATTCCGCTCGCTGCTGTTTTAAGGTCACCTATTGTTTATTTAGACGAAAATGAGATGGCACTGATTAGAACCAGTGATAAAAAAGGCACTTATTATGATGCTGTGAAGGCATTTATGAGTGTGACACACTCTGATCATCCGACGTGCAGAAAGCTGGAGCGTTTCTTCCTTCAATTACGCAAATGGCGTGATTTTTCTATTCAGCATTCGGTAGCAGAACTGATTTGGGAAGTGTACCGAGATACACAATATCTAGATTATGTCGGCGGGATGCCAGGAGGCAAGCAAAGACAGGCAAACCTTCGGGCTTTATATGATCGAGCAAAACAGTATGAAAAGGCTGCATTTAGAGGGCTGTTTCGATTTCTTCGATTTATTGAAAGAATGCAAGAGCGTGGAGATGATCTTGGAGCGGCAAAAACGTTCAGTGAAACAGAGGATGTTGTCCGCATGATGACCATTCATAGCAGTAAAGGACTCGAATTCCCTGTTGTATTTACTGCAGGACTTGGCAGGAACTTTAACATGATGGATTTAAACCAGTCCTATTTGCTCGATAAAGAATTAGGTTTTGGCAGCAAATATATTCATCCTGAGCTGAGAATTAGTTATGCAACCTTACCGCTGATCGCGATGAAAAAAAAGATGAGAAAAGAACTATTATCTGAAGAACTGAGGGTTCTATATGTGGCGCTCACAAGGGCGAAGGAAAAATTATTTTTAGTCGGCTCTGTCAAAAATCAAGTGAAAGCTTTAAGCAAGTGGCAAAATGCCGCAAACGGAGATGACTGGCTTCTTCCTGATTTTGAACGATATCAAGCGAGAACATACTTAGATTTTATTGGCCCAGCCCTTATCCGTCATCAAGCGATGTCTTTTCTTTTAGAAGAATCGAGAGAAGTCGTTCTCTCGCATCCATCATCATTTTCTATCACCTTTCATCAAGCGTCCGATCTTCTAAAAGAAGACATGTCACTTGAAAAACAAAAACAAGACGAAGTGGTACAAGCATTAATGGAAGGTGTGCCTGTTCAAGGATATGGCGATTACGAGGAGGAAGTAAAAGAAAGACTTACATGGCGTTATCCATATTTAGCGGCCTCCCAAGTAGGGACAAAGCAGTCAGTTTCTGAGATCAAAAGAATGAAAGAAATACAGGATGAATACAGTGTGCCTTCTTCCATCCGAAAGACTCGTGCGACACTGTACGAACGACCGGCTTTTATGAAGAAAAAAACACTCACAGCCGCAGAACAAGGGACGGCCATGCATACAGTCATGCAGCATATCCCTCTTCCTTCAAATGAACCATATGATGAATCTCGTGTAGAAGAGCTGCTCCATTCTTTAAAAGAGAAAGACTTACTAACAGATGAACAAATCCAGTCCATCAATCGAGAAGGAATTGTGGCCTTCTTTTCTACTGCTATTGGTCAAAAACTGCGGAAAGCGGACTGGGTGAAACGAGAAGTATCGTTTAGTATGGTTTTACCGGTTAAAGAGGTATACAGCCATATTGATGCAGAAGGTGAACCTGTGCTCATTCAAGGAATGATTGATTGTTTATTTGAAGCAGATGGCAAGCTCTATTTACTTGATTATAAAACAGATCGAGTGACTGGCAGATTCTCAGGTGGATTAGAGGAAGCTGAGGCGATGTTAAAAAAACGCTATGAAACGCAAATATCGTTGTATACAGCAGCGGTAGAACGTTTAACAAACAGAACATTAGAGGAGAAAATCCTTTATTTCTTTGATGGAAATCTAGAAATTTCTTTATAGGTGGAATGAATGAGAGGTGAATCACATGAGGATTCTGCATACAGCGGATTGGCATCTAGGGAAAACCCTTGAAGGCCGAAGCCGGCTTGAGGAGCAAGCTGAATTTTTAGATGAATTAAATCAAATCGTCAAGGATGAACACATTGATGTCATTGTGATGGCTGGAGATGCCTTTGATACAGTGAACCCTCCTGCTCGCGCAGAACAGCTTTTTTATGAAAGTCTGTCTGCATTATCTGATAAAGGAAAGCGTCAGGTGGTTGTGATCTCTGGCAACCATGATAACCCAGACCGTTTATCAGCCGCATCTCCTTTAACGAATGAGCAGGGGATTCATTTAATTGGATATCCGACAAATGATTTAATTCATGTCGATGTTCCTTCTGCAAGTGAACGTCTATCTATTGCAGCACTCGCTTACCCGTCCGAAGCAAGGCTAAACGAAGTGCTGGCTGAAACATTTGAAGAGAAACTGCTCCGTGATCAGTACAATTTAAAAATACAACAAATGTTTCAACATTTAAGCAGCCAATTTCAGGCGGATACGGTTAATATCGCAACAAGTCATATTTATGTGGCAGGTGGCAGTCAAACGGATTCGGAAAGGCCGATTGAAGTGGGAGGCGCATATACCGTTGCGGCCGAAAGTCTGCCTGAGGCGGCTTGTTATGTCGCACTGGGGCATTTGCATCGCCCACAAACCATTAAACGTGCCAAAACGATTGCCCGCTATTCTGGATCTCCACTTGCATACAGCTTTTCTGAAGCAGGCTACGCCAAATCAGTCACCATTGTAGATGCAAAACCGAATGAAACAGCAAGCTGGAAAGAAGTGTTTTTATCAAGCGGTAAACCACTTATGAAGTGGAAGGCGACTGAAGGACTGAGCCAAGTACACAGTTGGCTGGATGAAAAGCGGGATCTTCAAGCCTGGATTGATTTAGAGATTCACTTAACAGATCAGCTGTCGATCGAACAAATTCATCAGCTTAGAAAACAGCATAGTGGATTTGTCCATATTAGACCAAAGTTTAAAGAGTTACAGCAAAAAGAAGAACAAAAACAAGTGGAAAAGCTCTCGATTGAAGAGCGGTTCGTGAAATTTTATGAGCGTCAGACAGGTGGAGGTCTACCTGATGAAAAAACCGTCAAGCTATTTTTAGAGCTTGCCAATGACATGCAAGAGGAGGAAGCGAATTGAAGCCGATCACGCTAACCATTAAAGGACTTCATAGCTTCAGAGAAGAGCAAACCATTGACTTTAGCTCCTTATGTGATGCAGGTGTGTTTGGTATTTTTGGACCGACTGGAAGCGGAAAATCGTCCATATTAGATGCCATGACACTAGCACTCTATGGCAAGGTCGAACGTGCACTCAATAATACGCATGGTATTTTGAACCAAGCTGAAGAAAAGCTGTCTGTCTCCTTTACGTTCGCTTTGCAAAGGGAACACCATATTTCTTATAAAGTGGAACGTGCCTTTAAAAGGGCAGATGAAATGAAGGTTAGAACGACGTTATGCCGATTGATTGAAATTGGTGATACGCAGACAGTTCTTGCAGATAAAGCAAGTGAGGTCAATCGTAAAATAGAAGAATTACTTGGTTTAACCATTGACGATTTTACGAGAGCGGTTGTTTTACCCCAAGGAAAGTTTGCGGAATTCCTTTCATTGAAAGGAGCCGACAGACGCCAAATGCTGCAGCGCTTGTTTAATTTGGAGAAATATGGTGATCAGCTCGTCAAACGTTTACGCGCAAAGGCTCAAAATCACTATGGACAGAAAAACGAACTGCTGGCTGAACTGACTGGATTAGGAGAAGCTGGTCCAGAGGCATTAGCGAAAGCTAAAGAAGCAGCTGCGCAGGCGCAAGCTATTTTTCTTGAGAAAAAACAAACGCGGGACGAAGCGTTCACTACTTTTACAAAAGCGCAAGCCATCTGGCAGTATCAAAAGGAACAAGAAGCGTACGAGAAGGAACAACACAACCTCAATCTGCTGGCATCCACGATGGAAGAGAAAAAGAATCAACTTCACATTGCAGAGCAGGCAGAGACATTAAAGCCTTATGCGGATGCATTAACAAAGGCTGAAAAGCAGCTCTCTCAAGCATCAAAAGAGAAGCAGGAAGCAGAAAAACATTTACTTCATCAACGAACGATCTATGATCAAATGACGCAGGAGTATGAGCAAACGCGGCAAAAGAAAATGGAAAATGAGCCAGAGCTTCTTCAAAAGAAAGAGCAGCTGATTCAATTAAAAGAAATTGAACGAAAAAAAGAAACAGCTCTTCAGGAAAAGACCGTACTAGAGCAGCAAAACAATGAAAAAGCGCAGCAATTGACTCAAAAAAAAGCGGAAGCAGAAAACGTGCAATCTTTATTAGAGCGTGCGCTTGCGAAACAAACACAGTTGAAGCATGAGCTGGAACAATTACAAGTCTCTGTCAAAGAGCGAAAACTTGTACAAGACGCACTTCGTTTCAGTGAAAATGTTCAAAGAATGAATGTGAGCATTCAAAAGGAAGAACAAAAGATTGAGGAGCTAAGACAGCGTTCAGCACAGGCGACACAATCGTATGAAAAGCTTCAAAAACAGCAAAAAGATCATCATGAAAAAATAAACCAATCGTTTCAAGCGATAGAACAATTGTATTTTTATGTATGTGAATTTGAACGAGGTCTTACAGAATGGAGTCATAAAGAGCAGGACAAAAAACAAGAAAAATTAAAACAGCGTGATGTTGTCAGATCGGCAGAATTAAGAAAAGAATTAGCGGCAGAGCTAGTAGACGGTGAACCATGTCCTGTTTGTGGATCGATTCATCATGATCCAAAGGCTGTGATAGACAATGACCATGAAGAAACGGTTGCCCAAATTGATGAATGGATTGTAAAAATGGATAAGGAGCTCAAGCTGGCAGAGGAATATGCTAGAGACATGTTTGCTGCAAAGCAGCTGCTTGAAACGCATGCCAATCAATTAGTTAAACAGTTCTCCTTTTTATCTCAAAAAGCCCCCGATTCGGAAGTAGCTGCAGCAGTAGAAGTAGTACAGAATCCGCAGTCTTTGCAACAGCTGATTCAAGAATGGAAAGGCGTAAAACAAGATATTCAAGCAATCGAAAGCAAACGAGCTCGTTTAATGGACGTTACTTATGATCAAGCGGCAGAAATGAGCAAAGTCAAAGATCAACTGACATTTGAGCAGCAGCGCATACAAGAACTAGACATGCTGATCAAGGAGCTTCGATCTGAGCTTTCCGAACAACTGACGCAATTTGAACAGACCTTTCCTCATCTGACAATCAACCAAGTGCAGGAAATGCAGCAACAAATTGACGAAAAGGATCAACAAGCGGAAGGTTATCAAGAGCGTATTGAGAAGAGTATTTCTTTTCTAGAGGAAAAACAGCAGGCAAAAGAGCATCTGCAAACAGCCATATACGATCTAGAGAAGGAACTCGATAAGTTGGCGCATCAGCTCGGAAGCCAGCAACACCTGATCGATCAATATGAAACAGATTTACAGCGATATCCTTTAAAAGCCGCTTCTCTTTCTGATGAACTGGACGAAGTTCAACAATCTCTTGCTCATCTAAATGAAAAAGAACAGCAATCGTACGAGCAATTCAAGCATGCACAGCAATTATTTAGTGAGGCGCAAAGCCATTTCTCAAGCAGTGAACGTCAGCTCCAAGAGGCGAAGCGGCGAAAACAAGAAGCTGAGAAAGCGTGGCAAAAAGAAACAGCATCTACTCCTTTTGCTCATCCTCAGGAGATAGCACCTGCTTTAATGGATCGATCTGTACGTCTTACAGTCAAACAGGAAATTGATGAATTTGAGGATAAAAGAAAGCAATGTGCAGCAAACTTAAAGCGAATTTCTGAACTGTTAAAAGGTGAGTCGCTGGATGAAGACGAGTGGACAGATATTCAACTAAAAAAAGAAGCGGCGGAAAAAGCGCTTGAAGAAGCGACAGCGCTGAGTGGATCTGCACAGGAGCATCTGCGAGTGATTGAAGCAAACCATCAGCGCTTTGCAAGCATTCATGAACGCCTTGAAGAACTGCAGCAAGAAATTGACCGGCTGGATAAGCTTCAAACTGTGTTTAAAGGGAATACATTTGTTGAGTTCCTAGCAGAAGAACAGCTAGAAAGTGTCAGCCGTGATGCTTCTCATCGTCTTGGGATTTTGACAAGACAAAGGTATGCCATTGAAGTCGATTCAGAGGGCGGTTTTGTGATGCGGGATGATGCCAATGGAGGTGTCAGACGTCCGGTATCCAGCTTGTCTGGGGGAGAAACTTTCCTGACGTCTTTAGCACTTGCCCTTGCTCTGTCTGCACAAATTCAGCTGAGAGGTGAGTTCCCGCTGCAATTCTTCTTCTTAGATGAAGGATTTGGTACGCTCGATCAAGACTTGTTAGATACGGTGATTACAGCATTAGAGAAGCTGCAGTCTCAAAATTTAGCTGTTGGTGTGATCAGCCATGTGGAAGAATTAAAGATGAGACTGCCAAAGAAACTGATTGTCCACCCAGCAGATCCAAGCGGGAAAGGAACAACAGTCTCGATGGAATTAATGTAAAGTGAGGTGATCTCAGGATGGCAAAGCAAACGATTGGATTATGTGAGCTGTGCGGAAGACAAGAGGTCGTCCTTACGGAACATCACTTGACGCCAAGAGAAGAGGGAGGGGCCTTTCTACCGACTGCCTTCCTGTGTATCCCTTGCCATAAACAAGTACATGCTCTTTATACAAACCAGGAGCTTGCCGCACGTTTGAATACGCTGGATGCACTAAGACAAGATGAAAAGCTTGTTCCGTACATCAAATGGATTCGAAAGCAGCCGGCAAGCAAGCTGGTCAAAACAAAGAAATCAAGACAACGCAGAAAGAAATAAGCATAAAAAAGCGCTCCACTAAATGAAATGAGTGTAGAGGAGCCGCTTTATGCATTGCCTACCATATTCTGATCATTTAAGTCAGGATCCACATAGTTGGTGGCGCTAATGCCATTATTTAAAATCAAGAAATCTCCGGTATTCCCCGCTCCAGAGCCTAAAGCAGATTTTGAAGAACTTTTAGGCGAAAGATAAAATGAGTCACCGACGTTTACGACGCCCCCAGAAATCGAGTTAATGTAAATGGGTCCGACAATTGCTGGCATAATCGACATCCTTTATTCGAAGTCATATCACCATCATATGCGCAGGTAGGTCCAATTGTGAGTTTGGCGGATGTTCGTCATTGTTGCTAAATAACTCTCGAATATGCTTCACTCGCGCAACGGCATTTATTCCGCACGTAGAGCCAATTTGATAGATAGAGGAGGAAGAGACCCCTTCTACATGAATGGACGACACTTTAATGAGAGGCTTTTCATGATAAAAGGCCGTTCTAACCGCTCGTTCTGGCAGCATCAATGGGATCGGCTCATAATACACTTCAAATTCTTTTTCATCTAGGTTTTCAGCTTCATTTCCATAAAACAAACTAATGGTTCGCTGAACAGCTAGCACCTTCACGTTCGGGCATAGCTCTTGTGTATCACCAATTTGAACAACACTCGCAATCCCGACAGAATTCACCTTCGAGAACTTCACTTGAGATGTGCGCTTGATCATTATCGAGGGGCTAGAGGAACAAACGGGCCAATAATTAATGATTCTGGCGGTGTATCGAAAATCGATGACAGTTGTACGTGATCCGTGTCCCCAATAATAAATAGGGAAGAGGACGATACCCCAACTACTTTAATGCTTCCGGTTTCGATGTTGCGGTTGACGACTGTGAAATTCATCCGTTTTCCTCTCCTTTCGTTTCATTTGGAATATGGGCTAAAAAGTGCTCGATTGCCCGTTTGACATCCTGTTTCACGTATTCAGCAATTTGCTCGGAACGTTGAAGCGGGGTCATATCTTCCCTTTGTGGCAGCTGCCCCGCATAATATTTGATTCTACTGTCTATTTGTTTTCGAATGTCCTCAATGATATGGTGTTTGTTGCTTTCATCAAGCGAGCCTTCGTATCGCTGCTCTAGTTCTTCAAGAAGCTGCGGTGCTTCTTCATTTAAGAATGCATCGACAAGCTGGCGTGTTTGATTGAAAAATTGATCAGCCATTTCTTGCTGCATCATTCCAATTCCCGGGGTTGTTGTTTGGCCCACTTCAAAATTTTGAACACTATTTGGATCAGATGGATTGAGGCCGATATTTAATGTGCCTTCCAGCCGCTCGATTTTCAGTTGATCAAATTGATAATCAATCCGTTCAATCGTTGTTGTCGGTTTATCTTTGATCATTTGCATTTCCTGCTGAAGCTCGTTAAGCCTTTTTTCAAGCATCATGATTTGCTGTGTTTGCTTTTGAATGATGCCATACATTTGTGAAGCGCTGTTTTGATAGTCATACATATGCATACACCTCCGGGGATTGCAGATGAACTTATGTTGTTGGTGACTGAAGCGGTACAAAAGGTGCCGTGCTTGCGCCCTGAGACTCTTCAATTCCTTGTGTGCCTGCTGCGGCAGGTGCTGACTCTACGTAGCTTCCAGTGTTATACAGATTGGAGAGTGCCTTGATTGATCCAGCACTTCCGATTTGCAGAACGGATGAGTTACTCACAGACTCCACACGTAAGTAATTAATTTGTATCGCTTGATTAATATAGAAGTTCAACGGATTCTCACTCCTTACAAGTTACCAACAAGCGGTTGATCAATGACATCACTATCATACGTATTTGTCACACTTTTATAGTTGCTAATGCGTAATTGATCACCAGTGTTAAAACTGCCTGCGCCGGCAAACGTTTTAACCTGACTATTTGGAGAAATGGTGATGCAGTCTCCAACATGAACGACTCCGCTCGTTCCGACGGCATTTACTTTAAAGGCTCCAACAATAGCCGGCATAGCGGTGCACATCCTTTAGAAAAATAGGGCACTTCGTTTTTGGGCGTTTCACCATAGCTTATGATGGGTCTTTTAATATGTGATTGTCTTTTTGAAGAACTTTGATGAGAGGAATGAAGTGTATGGTTTACCCTTTATTCGAGCATTCTTTAGAGGTGGTTTTGATGCCTTTATTTAAGAGTGTGTCAAGCTCTTGACTGCACCTGATGGTTTCTTCGGCATTCATTCCGAATTTTTTTGCGGTCTCAATCAAATGTAATCTTTTTTGTTCAATTTCATAATTGATCATAACGGACGCCAACTCTCACATTTTTTATCAAATAGAAGGATATGGTTAGTATACCCTATTTTTCTATAAAAAAAGCTCTTTCGTCAATATGAGAACTAAAGTGACAAAATTCGAAAGTGTCTTTACAGGCGCGATGTCTCTTTTTTAATCTCAGTTTGTAAATAACGTCGTCTTTTGTTGATATACTGTCGGATTAATTCTCGCTCTGAACGCAGCATGTCTTGTCGGTTTTTCGTATATGGATCATCTCCAATTCGCTGCTCAATCGAAGCATGCCATGTCTCAATGATGGGGAGAAGCCGTTTTTCTAAAAAATGTGTATCTAGTACGTGCTGGAAAAGGGTATAATAGTCTATTTTAAATGCAGGGATGTCTAGTAATCTAGCGGTTAATGTATTGAAACCGCTGACTGGAATATAATCAAACGCCATTTCTTCTCCGTGAATATCACGACCCCAAGTCGCATCATAATCCCAAGGCATTACTTGAAACCTTCCTTGATCATTCACATAAAGGGCATAGTTATGAACAAAGCCATCAAAATTTTGGGTACACACGACACCAATGAGCCAGCGGAAATATTGTGTCACATCAAGATACTGCTCAATCTTATTTGCAAACGTGTCGTCCCTTGCGGTGTTCAAAAAGTAAATAAATTCACTCAGCTGCTTGTCGTGTTCAGGAGTTCCCGTTTTTTTCTCATAACCGAGAAGAAGATGTTTTTTTGGCTTTTTATCAAATGAACTTAAAAGAGAGAAATTGGCGTCATCATCTACAGCATAATAAATGCCGCCACCATGCAGCTGTCGTTTTTGGAGGAACAGCTCATCTACAGATTCTATTTTTAAATATATGCCTTCTTTTCTTCCATTAATGGTCAGAAACACATGAGAAGCGGACGGGCTGAACACACCCATTTGTTCAAAGAAATAAAAAGACAGCCTGTTGCGAATGAAAGAAGGATCATTGTACTCTGCATTTAAGTGAAAAAGGGATTCGCCCTGTCTTTGCTTTGGTTTTCGATATTCAATTTGATAGGATTTTTTCTTGAGCTTTCGGATGTGTGATCCTCGGTATGAGGCATAAATATGTGACTTCGTTTGGCCGGTTTTCAGAATGGCCTCGACGGGTTCATCGTTCCATACGTCCTTTTTTAAATCCATGAGATCTTTTGGATGAATCCAGATATCCAGTTGTTTTAAAGGTTCTGTGTCCATGCGTTCATCACCCTCCTATATCTCCTCCACTATATGAAAATGAAGGAATGTCCTGTACCTGCTGGTAGGTATTCATGGAGTTTTCTAAGAAAGAGGCATTCGCCAAGAACACTTGTCTATCGAGTCTCGTAACATAAAGCAGAGAAGATAAACAGCTTTGTCTGTTTGTTTTGTCAGAGCACAGATTGGGAGGGGAATTGTTCGTGAGCACATTTGATCATTCGCATATTGAACATGCAGTTGATTCACTTCGAAGTGAGGGGCGTGATCATCACTTAGATCGTGAACCTGAATCGGGACATTCGCACAAATCATCTCGTTCTCGTCATTCAAATCGCCGTCACTGGTTCTTTGGTGGGGGAGGCTGCCGTAAGTCACATCGCAGCAAAAAAAGCCATAAAAGCTATCGCTCTAAAAAAAGTCGCTGCTCAAAGAAAAGTGTAAAGAGCGAGAAACCATGCAAAAGTAAAAAGTCGTATAAAAGCAAAAAGTCTTGCCGTAGCAAAAAGAGTGAACCAAAAAAATCATGCCGCAGCAAACACAGATCACATCATAAGAAAAGCTGCCGCAAATCACACCGCAGCCATCGATCTAAACGTTCTCATCACCATAAACGGAGTCACTCTTGCCGAAGATGCGGGAAGAAAAAACATCATTCCCGCCATCAAGGAAATGTTGATCGTAAATGGGATCAAGGGAATATGTGGGAGTATCGACGCTACCGCTAAATGTCAGGTCTTCATTTTTGAAACCCTTTTTAAAAGAGAGTATGATAAAAAAGGGTTTTTTTTATTTCGTAGAGAAATAAAAATGAGACATCATAATGTAGTGAAATGAAGATTGTGAGGGGAAAACATGAAGTTTTTTACAGGTGAGATACATAACAGATTGTTTATCGGGGTCGTCATTGATGATGAATGGGTGATGGACGTCAAAAAGGCAGAAGCAAAACTATTTGAGCTAGAAACATTGCCAAACTCTTTATTTGAATGCATCAACATGGGGGACAAGTTTGTCGAACACGTCAAACAGCTTCTTGATTGGGCGGAGAAAAAAGAAGAAGACCGCGGCTCTTATGTCTATCCGCTTTTGGACGTGACACTCCATGCACCGATTCCAAAACCAACGAAAAACATCATGTGTGTTGGGAAAAACTATCAAGATCACGTCATGGAAATGGGAAGTGCGGCAGATATTCCTAAAGACGTGATGATCTTTACAAAGGCGCCTACCTCTGTTGTAGGGCATGAAGCGGACATTCTTCTACATGAAGATGTGACAAGTGAATTGGATTACGAAGGGGAGCTTGCCATTGTCATTGGCAAAACAGGAAAGAATATTGCTCCTGAAGAGGTCCACGATTACATTTTCGGTTACACCATTTTAAACGATATAACGGCAAGAGATTTGCAGAAAAAACACAAACAATTTTTCATCGGAAAAAGCTTAGATACAACTTGTCCAATGGGACCTTATATCGTTCACAAGTCAGTGATTGAGGATCATGGAGCACTCCATGTGGAAACAAAGGTAAACGGAGAGGTTCGTCAGTCTGCCAGTACGGAATTAATGATCTTCCCAATTGAAGACATTGTGTCAACTCTTTCAAAAGGGATGACGCTGGAAGCGGGAGACATCATTGCAACAGGTACACCTTCTGGAGTCGGCAAAGGTTTTGAACCGCCAAAATTTTTAGCCTCAGGCGATCAGGTTGAAGTAACAATTGAACCAATTGGGACGTTATCAAATCGCGTCAAATAAAGGCGTGTTGACACAGGATTGTCGCTTTGTGTTCGACTTATTTCGTGGTACGATGAGAAGGTAATTGTTCTGATAAAGGGGGAAATCACAAATGGGAACACATTTACATATTACAGCGTGGGTGCTAGGTATTATTCTATTTTTCGTTGCCTTTGCATTAGCAGGTAAAAACGATAAAGGCGCTAAAATTGTGCATATGATCGTACGCCTATTTTACTTGATTATTATTGCAACGGGTGTAGAGCTGTATGTTCGCACAGGAATGAAAATCCCGGGTTACGGGGGCGAGTATGTTGGAAAAATGATACTTGGTATTCTTGTGATTGGTTTCATGGAAATGGTCCTGGTACGCAAGAAAAAAGGAAAATCGGTGACGGGTGTATTCATTGGTTTTATCGTGGTTGCTATTGTGACCATTCTTCTCGGCTTACGTCTGCCGATCGGTTTCCATATCTTTTAAGATAAAAAGGGCATTGCTTATCAAAAGCAGTGCCCTTTTTATGTGAGATCAAACTGAGACATCAGCCGGTGACCGTCAGATGTCGTCCATTCCAATTGAACTTGATTTGTACCCGAATGATGGTGGCATTGAAGGGCAAGTGATTGCATGTCTCCTGAAAACTGAAAAAAAGACACGCGATGAGAAGGATGGAAGGAAGAGAAGACACAATCATAGACGGAAAAGCCAAGCTGTTCTACATGGTCAATGATCTGATAAAAGACGCTTTCTGGTACGAACATAAGCAAATCAAGCCACCCTTTAGAAAGAGACGCTGTATATTGAATGCGTTCACCGCCTTTTACCTCCATCAACTTCCCATTATCACAAAGAACGACAGACCCGAGCAATTCTCCTTTTGTCCATCGATCCTTTTCTTTCAAACAGATCATAGAACTTTGAAGGCTTTCAGGCATCATGATGTCTCCTTCTTCGTCTTCAATCAGACAATGACCGTTTTCCATCAGTAAGTACCCGTTACACCATTTTGGGTGGTTTTGCTGAAGATAGGTCATGCGGTTCTCCATTCGCAAAACCTCCTTTCCTCTTTCTTTTCTTACCAAATGAAGCTTGTCCTATACACAGGAGGAAAAAAGGACAAATCAACTATCAAGGAGACGATGCATAAACTAAGAAAGGCTAAATGAGAACACTTGATGAAAAACGGATGGGAGCTGATGATGATGTGTGGAATAACAGGCTGGGCAGACTTTAAAAAGCAGCTCATCCAACAGGATCATGTAATCAATCAAATGACAGATACATTATCTAAACGAGGGCCGGATGATACAAATACGTGGAAAAGTGAGCACGTTCTTTTCGGCCATAAACGGTTAGCCGTTGTCGATGTTGAAGGCGGAAAGCAGCCGATGACATATACCCATCAACACCATGATTATACGGTGGTATACAATGGAGAACTCTATAACACAGAGGATATACGAAAAGAATTATTCAAAAGGGGGCACCGCTTTCTTGGGCATTCTGATACAGAGGTTCTTCTTCACGCCTATACAGAATGGAAGGAAGAGTGTGTGACCCATTTTAATGGAATTTTTGCATTTGTCATTTGGGATAGTGAGCGTGAATTATTATTTGCAGCGAGAGACCGGCTCGGTGTCAAGCCATTTTTCTATACAGAACGTCATCATTCCTTTTTGTTTGGCTCAGAAATCAAAGCACTTCTGGCTCATCCTGAGATGAAAGCCAAAGTCGATCATGAAGGCTTATCAGAAATTTTTGGCCTAGGGCCGTCTAGAACACCAGGGCAAGGCGTATTTAAAGGGGTGAAAGAGCTGAGACCTGCTCATGCTTTAACCTTCTCAAAAGATGGTTTGCGTGTGTGGAGGTACTGGAATGTCAAAAGTAAGCCACATACAGATTCGCTTGATGACACCGCTCAGCACGTGAAGGAACTTTTTACGGATGCCGTTACAAGACAGCTCGTCTCTGATGTGCCTGTATGTACGTTTTTATCTGGCGGCGTGGATTCTAGTGCCATTACAGCCATTGCCGCCAAGCACTTTGAGAAAATAGGGAAAGCCCCGCTGCATACGTATTCCGTTGATTACGACGGAAATGATCAATTCTTTGAAGCAAGTCAATTTCAGCCCAATGCTGACGGGCCGTGGATTGATCGAATGACCAAAGCGTTTCAAACGAATCATCACAGCTGTATCATCGGGCAAAAAGAGCTGGCTTCTTATTTGAAAGAAGCGGTTGAAGTGCGAGATTTGCCGGGGATGGCAGATATTGATTCTTCCTTACTATGGTTCTGCCGAGAAATTAAAAAGGATTTTGTTGTCGGTTTATCAGGTGAATGTGCAGATGAGATTTTTGGAGGTTACCCATGGTTTCACATGGCAAGCGAAACCAATGGGTTCCCGTGGATGAGATCAACGGAAGCACGCATTCAGCTTCTTCAAGACTCATGGCAAAAGAAATTATCACTGAAGGAATATGCGCAAAGCAAATATGAAGAAACCGTGGCAGAAACCCCTCTTTTAGATGGAGAAACCGGAGTAGATAAAGCCCGAAGAGAACTTTTTTACTTAAATATGATTTGGTTTATGACAACACTGCTGGATCGAAAAGATCGTATGAGCATGGGTGCGAGCCTTGAGGTACGTGTACCATTCGCAGATCATCGTCTTGTTGAGTATGTATGGAATATTCCTTGGGAAATGAAAATGTATGGAAATCGGGAAAAAGGGGTTTTGAGAAAAGCATTAGAGGGAATTTTACCGAATGAAGTGCTTTATCGCAAGAAGAGCCCTTATCCGAAAACACATCATCCTGCTTATACTCAGGCGGTAAAAGAGATGTTAACAGATTGTCTCGCGCAAAAGGATTCTGTGCTTCATGAATTTTTAGATCCACATCAATTAAAACAGCTGATTGAAACGGAAGGGGCTTCTTTCCAGGTTCCTTGGTATGGTCAGTTAATGAAAGGCCCACAGCTCATTGCCCATTTGGCACAGATTCATCATTGGTTTGAAACATATCGAATTGATATAGAAGCATAACAAAGGGTCGGCTTTCTTGCACTTGTTGAAAGGAAGTCGGCTTTTTTGCTACATAACATGAGACTTTTAGAGCACATCAAAAGTTGATCTAACCGCTTCAATTTGTATAATTAACTTAAAGTGAATTAATTTGGAGGAAAAAGGATAATGAAAATCATTGTGATCGGAGCAGGACCAGGGGGACTTGCAGCAGCTATGATGTTGCAAAGCAAAGGACATGATGTTCATATATATGAAAAACAGTCCTTTGTTGGCGGACGTAACTCTAAGTTTCAACTTGGTGATTTCACGTTTGATACAGGTCCTACTTTTCTCAGTATGATTCATATTGCAGAGGAACTATTCACCTTTGCCGGTAAAAATCTCTATGATTATATAGATGTGATTGAATTAAAAGAAATGTATAGGTTAATCTTTCAAGATGAGAAGCTTGATATGATTCGAGATCGAGACGAAATGTACAAACGGCTAGAAGCCTTTGCACCTGGTGAGGGCGAGGGGTATGTACGTTTTATGAATGATACAAAACGAAAAATGGACCGCCTAACGCCGATTCTACAAAGTAAAATGGATCGTTTCCATCATTATTTGCGTCCAAAGGTCATCAAAGCACTTCCTCAGCTCTCATTAAATAAAAGCTTATATGATGTGCTGTCGGATTATTTCTCAAATGAATCAGTGAAATATGCCTTTACATTCCAATCAAAATATTTAGGGATGTCACCTTGGGAATGCCCAGGAGCGTTCTCAATTCTTTCCTTTATGGAGCATGACACAGGCGTTTATCATCCAAAAGGCGGAGTGAATCAGCTGTCAGAAGCGATGGCAAAGGCAGCTGTTGAATCTGGGGCTACCCTTCATCTATCAACTGGAGTTGAGAAGTTGCTGACGGAAGGCAGGAAAGTGAAGGGCATTCGCTTAGAAACCGGTGAAGAAATACAGGCAGATGAGGTCGTCGTAAATGGTGATTTTGCACACGTGATGACAAAGCTTGTAGAGCCGGGTCTTTTAAAGAAATATAGCGAGAAGAAACTGAAAAAGAAAAAATTCTCATGCTCCACCTTTATGCTGTACCTAGGTTTAGATACGATATATGATGAGCCGCATCATACCATCGTTTTTTCCGATGACTATGCGAAGTTCGTCAAAGAGATTACGAAAACCTTTGAGCTGCCGGATGATCCGTCCATTTATATTCAAAATGCAAGTGTGACAGATGATTCGCTTGCGCCAAAAGGCAAGTCCGCTCTTTATGTGTTAGCACCCGTTGCCAATAATCAAAGCGGTATTGACTGGGAAGCGCATCAAGAAGAATTTAGAGAGCTTGTGCTGGATACACTGGAGCGGAAAACGGGCTTTAAGAATATCAGGCAGCATATTGAAGTCGAGCGGATGATCACGCCGAAGCATTGGGAAGAAGAGCTGTATGTATATGAAGGAGCTACATTTAATCTGGGTCATCAGTTGACGCAGATGATGGTACTCAGGCCGCATAATGAATTTGATGAGTTGAAACACTGCTGGCTCGTTGGTGGAGGAACCCACCCAGGCAGTGGATTGCCAACCATTTTAGAATCAGCGCGTATTACGACAAATGCGATTCTGGCAAAAGAGAAACATACGCACAAAAGAGTGCCACATCAAGAAAAGGGGAGCGCCTCATGAAAAAACATATATTGATTGCTGGCGGCGGTATTGGCGGAATGATCTCAGCCCTCTATTTAAAAAAAGCTGGACATGATGTCACCCTTGTTGAAAAAAATGAACGGCTCGGCGGGAGACTTGCTTTTGTACGTGAGAAAGGATATAAAGTAGATGAAGGTCCGACCATTGTCCTACTTCCTGATATGTTAAAAGGCATTTTACATGACGTAGGCATTGATGAAACATCTCTTGAACTCTTGCAGCTCGATCCGCTGTATACGATCCACTATCAAGATGGAACCTCCTATACGAAATACTCTGATACACGGCGACAACTAGAAGAAATCAAACGTGTATTTCCAAAGGAAGAACAGGGATATTTAACATTTATGCAAGAAATGACGGATCGGTTTCAAGAAGGGCAGGAAGCTTTTCTAGAAAAATCATTTCATGAAAAACGAACCTTTTTTACAAAAGCGAACATGAAGATTTTAATGAAATTAAAAGCATATCGAACCGTTCAAAGTTCTCTCAAAAAATATTTTTCAGATGAGCGCCTCCGAGCTGCATATGCACTTCAAACCCTCTATGTCGGAGGAAATCCGTATGAAGCATCTGCCATTTATTCGCTTGTTTCATATAGTGAGCACGCACACGGAATTTACTATTTAAAAGGCGGATATGCGAGTTTAGTAGATATATTGGAGAGACAGCTCTTAAAGACGGGTGTACACATAAGAAAAAGTGAAGAAGTCGCACAATTTGAGTTTGAGGGGAGACGTGTGGTCAAGGCAAAAATAAATGATGAGCACATAGCAGCTGATGCATTTGTGATGAACGGAGATTATCCAGCGGCGTTAAAACAGCTTGGTTTAGGTGAACAAGACCGGCGTAAATACGTTCCATCCTCCGGCTGCGTGATGGTGTATCTAGGGTTAAACAAAGTATACGATGAAGCACCTGTTCATCAATTTTTCATGGGAGAACACTTTGATCAGCATATGAGAGAGGTGTTCCAAACGAAAACGATACCTCAAGATCCATCATTTTATACGTTTAATCCATCGACCATCGATCCATCCCTTGCCCCAGAAGGCAGCAGTGTCCTATATATGCTCATTCCTGTTCCATCAGGAGATCACATCAACTGGGAACAAGAGACAGACTTTGTGGATAAAATGGTGGAGCGTCTTGAAAAAAGAGGCTTTCCACAGCTGCGAGAGGCGGTTGTCTGGCATAAGGTGAGAACACCGAATGATTCAATGCGAGAAGGATTGTTTGAAGGCGGCAGCTTTGGACTCGCTCCTAATTTGTTTCAATCAGGTGTGTTTCGCCCGCAAGTAAAGGTTGCAGATGTAGACAATCTATATGCGGTAGGTGCTTCCATCCATCCCGGCGGCGGGGTACCGATCGTGATGCAAAGTGCAAAGCTCATGGCTTCTGTACTGCTTAAAGAGCTGAACAACAGAAAGGAAGTGAAGCTAAGTGGTTGATGTGCAAACAGCATTGAAAATATGTGAAGAGACCATTCAAACCCATTCAAAAACGTTTTATCGTGCCTTTTCCATGCTGCCTAAAAAGAAAAGACAGGCTGTTTGGGCTGTTTATTCCTTTTGTAGGAGAGCGGATGACATTGTAGATGAGTCTCCTTCACCAAAGGAAGAACTGGCGTCTTTTCAGGAGGCATTTGATCGTTTCTTGCAAGGAGAAGTAGATCGTGATGATCCAATGTGGGTGGCGCTGGAGTATACATTTCAACAGTTTCGTATGGATGAATCCCCATTCCGTGACCTGCTGCGTGGACAGGAGATGGATTTAGAGCAGCACCGGTATGAAACGTTAGATGAACTGCTCATTTATTCCTATCATGTCGCAAGTACAGTTGGATTAATGCTGCTTCCGATCATTGCACCGCGTAAAAAAGAACAGCTAAAAGAAGCCGCGATTTCCCTTGGGATTGGCATGCAGTTGACCAATATTCTTCGAGACATTGGTGAGGATAAGGCGGAAAGGAACCGCATTTATTTGCCAAAACAAGTCATGGATCAATTTGGGTATACAGAGCAAGAATTACAAGAAGGGATCGTCAATCAAGCCTTCCAGCATGTATGGGAATATATTGCGTTTGAGGCAGAGGCGTACTATGAGGAATTTTTTGACCATCTACATGAATTCCCACTTTATTCAAGGATACCGGTGAAAGCAGCTGCTCACTTTTATAAGGCTATTTTAGATAAAACTAGAGAAAACGAATACCGCGTCTTTACGAAGCGGTCATATATTTCAACACAAGAAAAAGCACTTATTTTAGAAGATATTACGTAATGAAAAGAAGACAAAGGGGTAAAATAAAGTTCGTTTTAGCCCTTTCAGCGTGTAGACAAACCCTCGCATTCGGTGTCAGTCCTGCGCTTCGGTGCTCACGAATGTCAAATTCGCTCCGCGCCGATGCTCGTCCTTCCTAGGGCTGCAAAGGTTTTCTATCACGCTGAAAAGAAGACAAAGGGGTAAAATAAAGTTCATTTTAGCCCTTTGTCAACAATATGAAAGGACTGCACCCGCAGTCTTTTTTATGTGGAAGTAAATCGATACTCCGTCCACACCCTTGAACGCCACCGCCTATACATGAAGATACCTCTTACCCATTCATCCACGATAAAAGAAATCCAAACCCCGATAAGGCCCATTTCAAGTTGAATGCCTAATAAATAAGCGATCGGAAGGCCGATGCCCCACATTGAAATCATCGCCATATAGACTGGAAACTTCGCGTCACCAGCTGCCCGCAAGGAGTTGATGATGACCATATTAAAAGAACGTCCAGGCTCTAAAATAATCGTCAATATGAGGAGGAGACTCGCTATTTGAATGATCTCACTGTTGCTAGTGAAAAAAGTAAGTAAATGCGTCGATGATAAAGATAAAGCAGTAGAAGAAAGAAGCGAGATGGCAATGGCCCAGTATAAGCTTTTCATGCATCTTCGATAGGCCGCATCAAATTCTTTCGCCCCGATCAGGCGCCCAATTAAGATTTGTGTTCCTTGGCTAATGGCAGCACCAAATAACATAATGAACATCATCAAATTCTGGGTATAGACTTTTGCTGCCAGTGCTTGCGTGCCCATAAATGTGATAAACAGCGTAATAATCATTTGCGAGCCATTATAAGAAAGTTGTTCTCCAGCAGAAGGAATGCCGATTTTTAGCAGTTTTTTTAAATGCGTTCGCTGGATGTAAAACATTCGCTTGAATGAAAACCGCAATCCAATGCGGTGTCGAACAATGAGTATCATGGCTGTAAGACCGATCAACCGTGCAAATGATGTGGAAAGAGCGACACCCATGACACCTAATACAGGGAAGCCAAATGGTCCGAAGATCACCAAATAATTACCAGCAACATTTAACAGATTCATACCGATGGTGACATACATCGTATCTCTCGTGAATCCATAGCTTTTTAAAATAGCACTATAGGTCATAATGAGCGCCTGAATAAAAGAAAGCAGGCCGACAATCTGTAAAAAGACGGTTGCATCTGGCATGAGCTCGCTTGATAATCCCATCATATGCAGGATAGGCACAGCTAACACAAACATAAGAAGACTGATCACAAAGCTAATGAGGAAGTTGGTGCCTAGTGATACATAGGCAACTTGGGTCGCTTCCTGCTTGCGGCTCGCTCCTAAAAGCTGCGCAATGACAATCGTCGTCCCAGTCGTAATGAAGCTGAACATCACAATCAATAGATTTAATAGCTGATTGCTTACCCCTACTGCGGCAACACTATTGTCAGAATACTGGCTGAGCATCAGTGTATCTGCGCTCCCCATCAGCATATATAAAGAGATTTCGATAAAAATAGGCCAAGTTAATGCAAATAATGAAGGGTGGGATTTTTCACTTTTGGCTTGAACCTTTTGTATTGTCAGTGCTTGTGGTTTCATCACATCACCTTCTTTCGTATAAATCCGATTTATAGTGTACCTTGCATCGACTATAATAAGAAGAGATGAAACCGAAACTTATTGGAGAAATCCGACTTCATAAGGGGATGAATATGGGTCCGTTTATTACATTTACTGTACCGCCATTTCCAGTCTATATTGCTTCAGGCAAAGGTGTATTCCACCCAGGAGAACGACATATCTCCAGAATTTTCACCGTATTTGATCTTCTTTATGTCACGAAAGGTGAACTGTGGATCACAGAAGACGAGGTGCCTCATCACGTAAAAGAAGGAGAATATATCATCTTATCACCGGGACTTGCCCATGGTGGACATCTGCCATGCAAAGAAGAAACACTTTATGAGTGGCTGCATTTTTCAATTGATTCATTTGAGTTTACAGATCGGCCGAGAGAACACTGGTTTGACATGAAGCAAAATCAAGCCACTTTTGAAAAAGCAGCAAGCTATGAATTTCGTCTGCCCCGAAAAGGAAAAGTGAAAGGGGAAAGCGTGCTACAGAAGCATCTTTCAGCGATGCGCGCTTTAAATGATGATGCGTCTGAACTTCAGCTCAAAAAGCAGCTTCAATTTGAGGAAATGCTCATTCATTTACAAAAAGAAGCATTTCATATTCCAAGTGCAAAGGAGACTGTCGCTTCAGAAGTGGTTCACTATCTTGAACGTCATTTTACACAAAAATTACAGATGGAGAAGCTGGCAGAGATTCTTCATTATCATCCTGATTACATGACAAGGTGCATGCAGACCGTGTACGGACTGACGCCGAGCCAGTACATCAATCGACTCAAAATTGAAAAAGCCAAAAGCCTGCTTGCTTCAACGAATGAAAAAATAGCTCTCATTGCAGAACATGTAGGCATTGATGACCCAACGTATTTTTCAAAGCTGTTTCGGCAAAATGAAGGCATGACGCCTATCGAGTATCGTCATCTTGCTAAAAGAACGACAAAGTAAAGGAACGTGAACAGATGAAAGGAAAAAAAGAAGAGATTGTGAGCATACGTCCATTAGACGAAACCGATTTAGAAGTGGTATGGCATTTAAGGTTTAAAGCACCAGATCAGGCCTATCGAAAGTGGAATGCTCCGTATTTTATTGAACATGACATATCGCTTGCTGCATTTAAAAAACGCTATTTACAGGATGATTCTGTCCTGCCAAAACTATTTGGCATTGATGTCGGAGGTGAATTAAAGGGCACAGTTTCTTATTATTGGGAGAATGAGCGCACACGTTGGCTGGAGTGTGGGATTCTTATTTATGACTCACGTTTTTGGAATGGGGGCGTTGGAACGAAGGCATTGCGTCTATGGATCGATGAACTCTTTTCACACATTGATATTCCACGCATCGGTCTGACCACCTGGTCTGGAAATGAACGCATGATGCGTTGCGCAGAGAAATGCGGGTTTATCCTTGAGGGAAGACTGCGTAAGGTTCGTTACTATCAAGGGGAATATTATGATTCGATGCGGTATGGGATGCTGAGAGAAGAATGGCAAAGCCTTCCGAATCATTCATTTGAATAGTTGTTTTTAAGATTAGGAAAAAAGTATAGTAAGATTCAATAAATTGAAAAAGAAGGGTGGCGGATGAATGTGAAATGGATTACAGGTTGGTTTGTATCCATCTTAGTCGCAATCTACCTATTCGTTGATGCACCAAAACACGGGAAAAATAAATGGTTATGGGCTATCTTAGGTCTTTTACTCGGGCTCTTCACACTTGGAATATATCTCATTCAAACAGGAAGAAAAGGGTTGGGCTGGACAGTACTGATTGTGTCCATTTTCATCTATGCGATTGCCATCCTCGTCTTTGTCTTGTACTTTCTCATGCTGGTCTTCGGGTACTCCAACGCAAATTAGAGAGTACGGCTGTGGCGATTTGTTTCACTTCAAGTTGCTACCGATTGATGGTTTGATTGCGCCAAAGCATCTTAGGATAAATGGTGATGGGGCTCGGGCAGGATGATCCTCATGTTTATCCATCTTATTTTATCTCATGTGGCTCACTGCTTTGGTCAAGTAAGTCCTTCATAAAGAAGGGCTTTTTTCTTTTATTTTTTGAGCAGGGACACCTGCAATGACAATCCGCTCTTCATGAAAGGAGCGATTCACTACTGCATTTGCTCCGATGGAAATATGATTCGCAATATAAATATTTCCAAACAGTTTAGCGCCAGGGCCGATCCATACATGATCTCCAATGACGGGCACATCTTTTTCATGATGGTTTTGACCGATATTCACGCCTTGATGAATATCACAAAACGATCCGATTTTGGCGTGCTTGTTCACAATCAACAGCCCAGTATGGTTGATTCTGAGCCCAGGTCCAAATACACCAATTGGGATATCAAAGCCAAGCTGCATGCCTTTCTTTTTATGTAAGTAACGATAAAACCATTTGCGTAACGTAGCACCGCTATTCGTATAGTACTCATATTTTCGTAAATATCTTTGATATTTCCAAATATCATCCCCAAGCCACTTTGGTCTTTTTCGATTGATGGCAAGTGCTTTCTGATCTTGTGCCAAGTAGTGGTGAAGGTCATGCTTCGTTAAAATCATCAGATCTCCCTCGATTCCCTTTCGTTTCAGAGAAATTATACCATCATAACCATTTATATCAAGATAAAATAACGTTCATTTTTTGTTTTACTGCATTCATTTCATTCGGCCGTCGCGTATCAAGCAAGGGAGCTACAACGCATAGAGCAAAAGAACCAGGAGAATTGTTTTGTAATTTTTTTCAATATTTTTCATACTCAAACGTTACATCGCCCTTATGGCTGTAGATGTTTGTAAAAAATACACGAAATTACTCGTTAAAAAGAGAATATAGCATTCATATGCTTTTAGAATCATCTTTTTGAATACAATTGACTTTCGTATCTTACATCCTCTAGGCTAGTAAATGAAAATGATAATCTTTATCAATTGGAGGAGTGTTTTATTATGTCCATCAAAACCGTTTCTAAAAATCAGCAATTTTTAGAGCAACAAAGTCAAAGAGAATCTAATGCAAGGTCTTACCCGAGACGGTTCCCATTAGCCATGCAAAAAGCCGAAGGTATGATCGTGACAGATGCAGATGGTAGAGAATTTTATGACTGCCTAGCAGGTGCAGGAACACTTGCCCTTGGTCACAATCACCCGGTTGTTATAGATGCTATTGAACGTATGCTTCATGAAAAAAGACCGTTGCATACGCTGGACATCACTTCAGAGATTAAAGAAGAATTTGTGAATGAGATTTTTTCTCACTTGCCAGAAGAGTTTGCAAAAAGAGCAAAAATTCAATTTTGTGGACCAACTGGTGGTGATGCTATAGAAGCAGCAATTAAATTAGTCAAGACAGCGACGGGAAATCGTTCCATTCTATCATTCCACGGAGCATATCATGGTGCTACACATGGCACGATGTCATTAAGCGGCAACTTATCGCCAAAAGAAAAAGTACAAGGATTAATGCCAGATGTTCACTTCCTGCCTTATCCATATGAATACCGCTGCCCATTTGGAATCGGCGGTAAAGACTCACATCGCATTTCCAGTTCTTATATTGAGCGTGTATTAAATGATCCTGAGAGTGGAATTCTCCCGCCAGCAGGCATGATCTTTGAAGCGGTGCAAGGGGAGGGCGGCTCCATCCCGGCATCAATTGAATGGATACAAGAAATGAGACGAATCACAAAAGAAAAAGGAATTCCACTTATTATTGATGAGGTTCAATCAGGCATCGGCCGAACTGGTAAGATGTTTGCCTTTGAACATGCTGGTATTGTGCCAGATGTCATTGTGTTATCAAAAGCAATTGGGGGAAGCCTGCCACTATCCGTTGTGATTTATGACAAAGACTTAGATCAATGGAATCCAGGTGCACACATTGGCACGTTTAGAGGAAATCAAATGGCGATGGCAGCTGGAACTGCTACGCTTAAATATATAAAAGAAACCAATCTGCTTGATCATGTAGAAGCGCTTGGTCAGCGTATGCAGGCCAATCTAAAAGACATTCAAAAACAAGTGCCTGCTCTCGGTGATGTGCGAGGAAGAGGATTAATGATTGGTGTTGAAGTTGTGAATCCAGATGAGAAACAGGATGTGGACGGCAGTTATCCAGCAAATCCAGAGCTAGCCAGTCTCATTCAAAAGAATTGTTTTGATAAAGGCTTAATTGTGGAGACAGGAGGCCGTTTTGGAAGTGTGATTCGATTCTTACCGCCTTTGACCATGACAGAAGAACAGCTTGAAAAAGTCATCACGATTTTTAAAGAGGCAGTTTACGATGCAGTCAACTAAACCATCTGTCGATTCATTATTTATTCAACAAAGCCAGCTTGGGAGGGAGTCCTTCCAAGCGGCTCTCTACACATCCATCGACAGCTTACTGGCAGAGTGGCAAACAAGCAGAGGACCGTATAGCGGAATATTGCCTGGGAAATTAGCGACTCATGTCGAATCGTTATTCCAGATTCAACCGGCTGGTGAATCCATTGAGTCTGTTTTTCAAGATATAAAAAATCACCTTTTACCGCATTTGGTTGATGTGTCACATCCTAAATGCCTGGCACATTTGCATTGCCCACCTCTTATCCCTGCTCTGGCAGCAGAGGTGATCGTAAGTTCCTTTAACCAATCAATGGATTCCTTTGATCAAAGCGGCATTGCATCTTTGGTTGAGGAGGAAATCCTCAAGTGGTTATGTGAAAAGTTTTCTTATGGAGAACGAGCAGATGGGACCTTTACGAGCGGTGGAACCCAATCTAACTACATGGGACTGCTTTTAGCAAGAGATGCATTTTGTGAAAACACTTGGCAATGGAATGTACAGCAGAAAGGGTTGCCGAGCGAGGCAAATCGTATGCGGATTCTTTGCTCCAAGAATGCCCACTTCACTGTAAAAAAATCAGCATCTCAGCTAGGTTTAGGTGAACAGGCTGTTGTGTTAGTTGAGACAGACGAACATCACCGAATGGACCTGCATGATTTGCAGAAGAAGCTTATGGAGCTTAAGGAGCAGGATTTGCTTCCATTTGCAGTCGTGGCGACTTGCGGGACAACTGATTTTGGCAGTATTGATCCTGTATGTGACATATATGACATGGTGAAGCCTTTTGGTTTGTGGATTCATGCAGATGCTGCTTATGGAGGAGCGCTTGTATTAAGCAAAACCTTCCGAGGAAAATTAGATGGCATCGAGCTTGCTGATTCGATCACAATCGACTTTCATAAGCAATTTTATCAGCCGATCTCCTGCGGGGCATTTCTACTAAAGGATAAAAGACATTTTGGTTTGATTGATTACCATGCAGATTATCTCAATCCAAAGGAAGATGAACTGGAAGGCATTCTGCATCTCGTGAATAAATCTGTTCAGACGACGCGCCGGTTTGATGCGCTAAAACTCCTTCTCTCTCTGCGTATGATTGGAGAAGAAGGATTTGCAAGTATCATTGACCATACCATCCATTTTGCGAAAGATGTGGCTACGTTGATTGAGAAAAATGATCATCTTGAGGTGATCAATCCTGATCCAGAAATCAATGCAGTCGTGTTTCGTTTTATAGATGATCATCAAGCAGAGGACATCAATAAAATCATTCATCGCACACTTTTCCAAACAGGAACGGCTGTCGTAGCAAAAACAGTAGCCGATGGTCAAACTTGCTTAAAATTCACTTTGTTAAATCCGAGAACGACTATTACACATATTGAGGAAATCCTTTCTGACATTGTTGATATCGGGATCGCTCATATTCAATCCGGGAGGGTACTACGTTGAGTCAATATAAACAAATGGCTGAAAATGCAACGATGCAAAGCTTTTTAAACTGTTTTTTACGTGAAACAGGAATTGATCGATCTGCAAAGAAAGAGACAAAAGCAGACGGCTCACTTGTATTTGTAGCAGCATTAGCAAAACAAGATCTTGAGCTTGTCATTCCGATTCGATATTTTTCGCCTGTAGGCCGTCATCTCTTTGATTTTCCCGTTCGCTTTCGCCCGCAAGGCAGTGAGCAACAGGGAACGCTCATCGATTACACCACACTTGTTGCTTTATGTTCAAAGGAACTTCTCATTGAATATGGCCGCACAGATGCAGAGGATGAGTTCATGCTTCGCATCATTTTAAGCTGCCGGAATATTGAACGATTCATCAGAGAGAGAGAAAGTGATCGAGCGGCTCTTTCTTCAGCTGATTTTGAATATATTGAAGCGGAGCAGTCACTTCTTCTTGGGCATTTAACGCATCCTACACCAAAAAGCAGACAAGGAATGAAAGAAGAGGAGGAAGCTATTTATTCTCCTGAGCTGAAAGGCTCTTTCCAGCTTCATTACTTTAAAGCACATCCGTCAATTGTGCTTCAGGATTCTTCAATTTCACAGTCTGCGGCAAGCCTCATGTTTGAGGAGCTCATGCGACAGATACCAGAAGAAAAAGAGAGACTGACGACGTTAACAGAAGGCGGTCAATATGTCCTGATTCCGATTCATCCGCTACAAGTCCAAGTGGTCATGGAGAAAGCGTTCGTCAAGCGTTATATAGAGGACGGAATGCTGACGTATTTAGGGCCGCTAGGATCTGAATACACAGCGACATCTTCCTTTAGAACGGTCTATCAAAAAGACTCTGCGTACATGCTTAAATTCTCTGTCCCTGTAAAGATCACAAACTCTTTACGCGTTAACAAACAAAAGGAACTTGATCGTGGAGTTGAGATGTCTCGTATCTTAAAAACAGAATTAGGCGTTTCATTATATGACAAATTCTCTGGATTCCGTGTGATTGAAGATCCTGCGTATCTATCTATTCAAGGGGATGAGGCGGAATCTGGCTTTGAAGTCGTCATTCGTCAAAATCCATTTTTGCATCATGAAAAAGGGGCAAGCTTAATTGCAGGGCTATGTCAGGATCATGCATACGGAGGAAAATCAAGGCTTTCAGGCATTATCAATGAATTAGCAGATGCTGAAGGCAGATCAACAGAAGATGTCAGCCGTGATTGGTTCACACAATATTTATCGATTTCGTTAGAGCCGATGCTTTGGTTGTTTGAAACGTATGGTCTTGCCCTTGAAGCCCATCAGCAAAATGCTGTCGTACAGCTAAAGAATGGATATCCGCACACATTCTATTATCGTGACAATCAAGGCTACTATTATAGCGAATCGAAAAAGGATCAGCTTGCGAAGCTTGTTCAAAACTTAAGCGTCAGAAGTGAAACCATTTGTGCAGACGATGTAGCGGTTGAGAGACTGCGTTACTATTTCTTCTTTAATCATTTGTTTGGTCTTGTGAATGGTTTTGGTACAGAGGGGCTTGCAAAAGAAGAAGATTTATTAGCCCTGATTAGAGACACACTGCTTGCGCATGAAGAGACATATGGTGCATCTGAGCTGACGAACAGTCTTCTTCGGTCACAGGAGCTGCCTTCAAAAGCGAACTTACTCACGAGGTTTGAAGATATGGATGAGCTGACGGGTTCTTTAGAAACGCAATCCAGGTACACGTCTGTGTTGAATCCGCTCTTTTTACATAAGGAGGCGCTGATTGGATGAGGCATCGAATTGGGTTCATTCGCGCTGAATATGAACGGGACGTCCAGCTTGTCCACAAGTGGATGCAAGAAGAGTATGTCCACCCATTTTGGCATTTGAATATTCCATTTCCTGCTTTTGAAAAGCACTTTTATCAGGCCATTCATGATCCGCATCAAACCCTTTATTTAGGAACCATTGATGGCACGCCGATGAGCTATTTTGAAGCATACAATGTGAAAGGGGATATCATTGAATCGTACTATGAGCCTTCTCCGCATGATCAAGGCATTCACCTGTTAATTGGAGAGCCAGATTATGTAGGGAAAGGATTTGCGGCTCCGCTGCTTCAAGCCATGACAGCATTTCAGTTTGAGCAGAACAAACGAACAGAAAAAATCGTGGCTGAGCCAGATATTCGGAACGAAAAAATGATTCATGTCTTTGAAAAGTGTGGATTCGAACGTGTGAAACCAGTCACTTTACCAGATAAAACAGGTCTTTTGATGTTTTGTCATCGAGATCCATTTGAAAGGAAGTATAACCATGACGCGGTTCAACAAGCAAAATAATGTAGTGGATGTCATTGGGATTGGCATTGGGCCATTTAACCTAGGGCTTGCTGCATTATCTGAAGAAGTAGACGAAATTGACGCTTTGTTTTTTGAAAGAAGTGAAGCGTTCCACTGGCATCCAGGTATGCTCATTGAAGGGACTACACTTCAAGTCCCCTTTTTAGCGGATCTTGTCAGTATGGCGGATGTGAAAAGCAAATATAGCTTTCTCAACTATTTGCAGGAACAAAACCGTTTGTATTCATTTTACTTTCTAGAAGACTTCCATATCCCGCGCAAGGAATATAGTCATTATTGCCGCTGGGTCGCGGATCAATTAGATTCTTGCCGATTTGGCATGAATGTCGAATCTGTCTCCATCGTTGAAAAAGCTGGAGAAAAACGATATGAAGTGCATGTCCGTCATGTGAAAGATCAAACGGTAGAGGTGTTTGAAAGTAAGCATCTTGTTTTAGGTATCGGCACACAGCCTGCGGTACCAGCACCTATTCAGCCAGCTTTAGGGGATCGGGTGTTTCATTCTGCTGATTACTTGAAACGAAAGAAAGAAGGCTGTTTTAAAGGAAAATCCGTGACGGTCATCGGTTCTGGTCAAAGTGCGGCAGAAGTATTCTATGACATTTTATCAGACGATGAGGCGAAGGATATTCATTGGTTTACACGCTCTAAAGGGTTTTTCCCAATGGAATATTCAAATTTGGGTCTTGAGTATTTCTCTCCAGACTATATTGATTTCTTTTATGAGCTTCCGCAACCTAAAAAAGATGCGCTATTAAAGCAGCAAGATTTGCTGTATAAAGGCATCAGCTCAGCGATGATCCGAGATATTTATCACTTGCTTTATGAACGTTCTGCTTGCGGAGAGCAGCTGAACACCGTGCTGCAGGCGATGACGGAGGTCAATTTGATTGAGGAAACGAGGGACGGCTTATCGCTTTCATGCAATCAATGGGTCAAAGAGGAATCCTTTACGCATGAGACAGACATTGTCGTCTTGGCAACGGGCTATCAATCTGTATTACCGCCATTTATTGATCCGATTTCCCATCATATTCAGTGGGATCATCAAGGACGCTTCCAGGTTGAACGTGAATATCGATTGAAAACAAATACATTAGGTGAAAATGATATTTTTGTACAAAATGCAGAGCTTCATACACATGGAGTAGGCGCACCAGATTTAGGGCTAGGGGCGTACCGAAACAGTGTCATTATCAATGAACTGGCTCGTCGACCTGTGTATCCACTTTATCAAAAGCATGTTTTCCAGACATTCGGTACACATAAACACGCAAATACATTTGAAGAAATTAAAGGGTAAGGAGGATGAACCGATGAGTATACAAGATGAAATGAAAAAAGCGGTCAATCCTGCTGCTTGGAAAAAAGCAAACCAGCGAATGGTGGCAAAAATGCTGTCCGAATATATGTATGAGGATATGCTTCATCCCGTTCAGCTAAATCATCAGGATGGCATCGCCCAATATGAATTAATCATTCACGAACAGAAGAAATATCGTTATCTCGCAAAACCTCGTTTGTTTGATAGTTTTGATACGATTGCTGAATCGATCGAGTGCTGTCAAGACGGAACGTGGACAAAGGATGTTAGTGCCATTGTGTTTTTACTAGACATTCAGCCGATCATCCCAATGTCTTCTGAAACAACTGGCCATCTGATCAAAGAGCTTCACCATACCTTGTTAGCTGATGTTCATTTGCTGTCGAAAAAAGCACTTCGTGCAGATGAGCTGACGGATACAGATTACGCATGGATTGAAGGCGAGATGACTGGTCATCCGTGGATCGTCTATAACAAAGGGCGTATTGGGTTCAGCTACGAGGATTACTTAGCCTATGCACCTGAAAGGCAGGAATGTGTGCAGCTGTCTTGGATTGCTGTTCACCGAGAGCTTGCGACTTTCCATGCGGTCGATCATGAGAACTATGAGCACATCATTGCCAAGGAATTAGACGAAGTCACGATTCGTCAATTCCAACGTGTGTTAAAGGATGAAGGGCTGAATGCGGCTGATTATTATATGATGCCTGTTCATAAATGGCAGTGGACACATATGATCATCCAACATTTCCCCGAAGATTTAGCGATGCGCCGTATTGTGTATTTAGGAGAAGGGCTGGATCAATATATTCCACAGCAATCGATCAGAACCTTTACGAACATCTCAAATAAAGGCAAGCATCATATTAAATTGCCAATGAGTATTTTAAATACGCTAGTGTACCGGGGGCTCCCATCAGAACGTACGGTGATTGCTCCTCGTATTACAGCGCATATTAAAGGCATCGCCGATCAAGACGTCTTTTTGTCCGATGTATGCCGCGTCATTTTACCAGGTGAGAATGCGAGTATCAATGTTGATCATCCTTATTACAGCAAGCTACCTGGTGCGCCATATCAATACCTTGAAATGCTTGGAGTCATTTTTAGAGAAAGCATTTATACGTATTTAGATGAAGGGGAGAGCCCTGTTACGCTGGCGGCACTGACGTATGAAGATCATGAAGGCGAACCTTATCTGAAGCAGCTCATTGAAAAATCGGGTCTGTCAGCAAAAGAATGGATGGCGTCATTCTTCCATGTTGTCATGCCGCCGCTTCTGCACTTTATGTATCAATATGGCACGGTGTTTTCACCGCACGGACAAAATACAATTCTTGTATTAAAAGATCATAAGCCGCATCGTTTGGCGATCAAAGATTTTGTTGATGATGTGAACATTAGTGATCAACCGCTGCCTGAATTGGCTTCATTAGAAGAAGATCTAAAGGAAGTGCTGCGTAGTGAGCCGCCTGAGGGTCTTGTACAATTTATTTTTACGGGCCTGTTTATTTGCAATCTTCGTTACGTGTCAAACGTGTTAGACAATCACAATCTGTTAGATGAAACGACGCTTTGGCGCTTGCTTGCAGAAGAAATTCAGCAGTATCAAAAGCAATTTCCACAACTAAAAGATCGTTTTGCTTTATTTGATCTATTCCAGCCTCAGCTGACAAAGCTTTGCTTAAACCGTAATCGCATGATTGATTATGGCTATGGAGATGGAGATGACCGGCCGCATGCATCAGAGCATGGCAAGGTCACAAATGCACTCGCTCAAGTTCTCTCATCCGTAGGCGAAAAATAAATAAGAAAAGCTGTAGACAACATCTGTCTACAGCTTTTTGATTTTTTAAGAAAATGCTTGTGAGGCCAGGAAATAGAGAAGCGCAGGATCGTTCTGCTTTTCGTTCCCGCGAATCATCATAAAATGTGCGACGTTTGTTTTCGTAAATCCTGCTTCTACAAGTGATGCATGCAGGCGTTCAGCTGTTTCTTCCTGCATATCTAAACGAAAGGCGCCAGAATAAGACGTGAGAAGTGATTGAATGAGTAATAGCGCCGTTTGTTCATCGTTTGCTGCAAGCGGGCCAATCATCAGATTAGCTGGTGTTTCCACACCAAACGCGAAGCCGGTGATTTCGTGGTGTTCATCCTTTGCGATCAGTTTAAATGCTGCTCGCTCCATTCGTTTTATTAAGAAGTTTGATCGATTGGTTCCTGCGCCTTTTTCATCCAGTCTTTCAATAGACGGGAGGTGCGTTTCATCAGCGGGAAAAAGATGAATCTGATGTGACGGATGAAGCGCACTAGGGTTTGTTTTTTGTGCTTTGTATGTATGAATATAACCGGCTGTCTGAAAGCCGATTTTTTCATAGACTGGCTGTCCTTGTACAGTAGCCGTTAAAACGACAGGGACACTTGGATCACTATGACGAAGCAGTGTGTCAATCATTTGACGGGCAAGACCGAGGCCTCGATGTGTCTCAGATACAATGACCGCTCCAATTGATGCCACACTGTCATACTGAAAAAGTCCAGCGCATGAAATGACTTGTCCTTCAGTTGTTGTAAAACCGGTAAAATGTCCATTTGTTAAAAGAGATGTGAGCTCTTCCGCATTGTAATCAGGCCAATCGACCTCTTTTGACAATGCGACAAGGTCTGGTATGTCATCAAGGGTTAAAGATCGTTGAATAACGTTTGGCAATACACGCAACTCCTTCTTAGCTGATTTCTCTCTATGTATCGTACCATAAGAACGCATAAGAAAAAGGAAAAGGGGATACCTTTTCCTTTTGTCTAGTTTAATAATTGAGGTCACGGTTGTATTCATATTCAAAGGTGAGCTGTAAGTTCTTAATTGAGACAACGCCTACTTTGATTAACCGTCCACCGATCAATTGAGGAACCTCGGTTGCATTAAAAGAAACAAAAAAGCGGTCTTTTGCTGGCACTTGACTTGTTTTATAAGAAGAGATGTCAACTTTTTGACCGTTCCAAGGTACGTTCACTGTTCCGCCTTTTAAGGAAGAGACGGTGAATACATAATTATATGCATTTGTACTACCTTTTTCAGCTTCTAATGACAGGCCAGTGACAACGGCATCCTGCGGCAAGCTGCTTAAATCAAAAGAAGAATTGGGAGATCCGGCTTCATTGAAACTATTCAATGTGGCAGGTGATCCATATCGTTTGGTTGTGCCTTTTTCAATACTTTTATCAAAGACAATACGATACATGTTGTCCTCTTCATTTAATAATTGCTTTGGTTTGACGGCTAAATAGTAGTCAGTACTGGCGGCAATTTTCGGCATATGGATGATTTCATTTTGGTTGTTTGTTCGCACAGAGGAAGACACGAGTGACCCGCTCTGATTGTAAAGATAAAGATCGAAATCATTTCCAGCTTTCACATTGACGAGTTTGATAGAAAAGCGGCCATCTGCTCCATCAAATTTAGAGCTGGTGAACCGGTAAAAATCAATGTCATTCATAGAAGAGATACTGCCTTCGTGATATAAATAGGTCTTGTTTAGATGAAGAGAGTGCTGTAAGAATTGAGCTTTGTCCATCGTATCATTGTTTGCATAATCACTGTCTGGATACAGATGCTCCAATTCTTCTGTATAATATTTGGTTTGTTTAGTAGACGTTTCACTTGCTTGAGCAGGTGATTGGAAAAGAGGGCTAGCGATAAAGAGGCCTGTAAGCAATAAAACCCCGATCTTCTTTTTGAACATGACAAACATCTCCTTTTAAGTAAATGACTTTCATTTATAATATCGGTAAATAAACTTAATTTTTCATATTTATTCCATTTTTATTTATAAAAAGAACCTCCAATTCAGGAGGTTTTTTTAGTGAACGTTAAAATATCGAGCTTCAGGATGAGAAACGACAATGGCTGAAACGGATGCTTCAGGCTCCATCATAAACCCTTCTGTGAGATGAATCCCGATTTTTTCTGGCTGCAGCAGGTGGAATAGTTTTTCTTGGTCTTCTAGATTAGGGCACGCTGGATAACCAAAGGAATAGCGCTGACCTTGATATTTGGCTTGGAATCGTTTCTCCATCGTGAAATCGACTGGGTCTGGGAATCCCCATTTATCACGAATTACTTGGTGCGTTCGTTCAGCCAATCCTTCTGCAAGCTCAAGTGCTAAAGCTTGGACAGCATGCATTTTCAAATAGTCACCCTCTTGTTTAAATTGCTGCGCAACTTCTCGTATGCTGGCACCAGCCGTCACTGCAAATAAGGCGATATAATCTTTCTCGTTCTCTCCGGTTTTCCGCACATAATCAGAAATAGACCGGTACGGAAGTTTTTCCTGTCTTGGAAATTGGAATGTCTCAATGACGCGGTCAGGCGCTTCTGGATCATAGATATGCAGGTCATTCCCATTTGAATTGGCAGGGAAGAATTGATAGACGAATGCAGGTGCAAACCAGTTTTTCTCTCTGCCTTCTTGAAGAAGATCTGTGATCAGCTGTTTTAACTCCAATGCTTTTGGATGCTGTTCAGCCAAGAGCTTTTTGACCTTTCCTTTTAAACCGAGGTGATGGCCGATCAGCATTTGCTCATTGACATAGGGCATTATGTGGTGCAAATCAATATCCCGTACATAATGGCGTTTCGTATTTTCTGGCGTGAATATCGCTGCCTCCGGAAGTGTCGCGCGTTTTTCTAGTAATTCAATCACAGCTTTTGGCTGCGTTGTTTCTTTTTCCTTATGGAGCGTTTCTTGATCCTCTAAGGGTTTTGTTTGAAATTGAAGAGGGTTCGTTCTTAATTCATTCGCTAAAGACAGACCGTCCATTGCATCTTTGGCGTAAAGGACGGGGCCATCATATTGAGGCGAAATTTTCATCTTCGTAAACTTCCGTGAAAGCGCCGCGCCGCCCACCAAAATGGGAACAGAGATGTTTGCTTTTTGTAAATCTTGAGCGGTCAAGACCATTTGCTGTGCTGATTTGACAAGTAAACCTGATAGTCCAATCATATCTGGCTTTTCTTTTTGCACCGCTTCAATCAATGTTTGTGGGGTTACTTTGATTCCGAGATCGACGACTTGAAAGCCATTATTGCTCAAAATGATGTCGACCAGGTTTTTCCCTATATCATGGACATCTCCTTTGACGGTGGCGAGGAGAATCTTCCCTTTGCCGCTTGCGTCCTTTTTCTCCATAAATTGCTCAAGGTATGAAACAGATGCTTTCATGACCTCAGCGGATTGAAGCACTTCAGCTACAATCAATTCGTTTTGATTAAAAAGGCGCCCAACCTCTGACATTCCCTGCATTAATGGTCCATTGATGATATGAAGAGGTGATTCAAATTTCTCCAAAGCAAGGGCAAGGTCATCAATCAGGCCTTCTTTCGTCCCTTCGACGACATAGAGTGCCAGTCTTTCATCAAGCGATAAGGAGATCTTTGGTTTTTTCTCTGTTTTCTTTTTCCCGCGATAAAATTGTGTGAACTCAGCAAGGGTTTGATCATTTGTTTCATAAAGTAAAGTTTCAGCCAGCTTGATTTCTTCCTTTGGAATTGAAGCGAAGCGTTCAAGCTTTTCAGTATTCACGATCGCATAATCAAGCCCTGCTTTGACGCAGTGATACAAATAAACGGCATTCAATATTTCTCTACCAACTGGCGGGAGTCCGAAAGACACGTTACTAATGCCTAAAATGGTGAGACATTCAGGCAGTACTGCTTTGATTCGCTCAATGCCTTTAATCGTCTCTTCAGCAGCACCAATATACTGTTCGTCTCCAGTACCTACTGGAAAGACAAGCGGGTCAAAAATGATATCACTCGCAGGGATTCCATATTTTTTCGTGAGCAGGTCATGGGATCTTACGGCAATTTCAAGTTTTCGATCTGCTGTGACGGCCATCCCTGTTTCATCGATTGTTCCAACAACAAGTGCGCCGCCATATAGCTTGACAAGCGGAAGAATCTCTTCAAAGCGCTCTTCTCCATCCTCTAAATTAATAGAATTAATAATGGCTTTTCCTTGAGAATACATGAGTGCTTTTTCGATGACATGTTTATCGGTTGAATCAATGACAAAAGGAGCTTTCACTTTTTTCATGGCTTCTTTTAAAAAGCCTTCCATGTCTGCTATCTCATCACGATCAGGGTCTGCTAAACACACATCAATGACGTGAGCGCCATTTTTCACTTGAGCACGGGCAATTTCTGCTGCCTCTTCAAACTTTTGTTCTGCGATGAGCCGTTTGAATTTGCGTGAACCAATGACATTTGTGCGCTCACCAACAAAGAGGGGGCGCATCGCTTCTTCATAAATGAGGGGCTCGATTCCTGATACGGTATGCGGTGATGACTCATGCGACATGCTGCGGGGCTGAAGCGGACGTACTTCATCTGATAATGCCTTAATATGTGCAGGCGTTGTACCGCAGCAGCCGCCAACGATATTTAACCAGCCTTCTTTTGCAAAAGCGGCGATTTTTTTAGCAAGCGAAGCAGGGGATTCGTGATATTGTCCTTCTTCATCAGGGAGACCAGCGTTTGGATAGCAGCTGACAGCCGACTTTGAGATGGAGGAAAGTGTACGGATATGGTCTGTCATAAATTCTGGACCAGTTGCACAGTTTAGTCCGACGCTGATTGGTTTCATATGCTCAAGTGAGATATAAAAGGCTTCAATATCTTGACCGGCAAGGGTGGTGCCCATTGGTTCGATCGTCCCTGACACCATCAGTGGTAGCTCAATACCGGTTGCGTGAAAGGCTTCTTGAATGCCTTTAAATCCAGCTTTGACATTCAGCATGTCTTGACTCGTTTCTAAAAGAAGAGCATCACATTTCCCATCAATCAGGGCGCGGGCTTGTTCTTCATAATTTGCAACGAGCTCTTCAAACGTTGTGCCGCCTGTCACGGATAATGTTTTTGTAGTGGGCCCCATTGCGCCTACTACAAAGCGGGGCCAGTCTGGCGTCGACAAACGGTCTGCTTCACGCTTTGCCAGCTGAGCTGCTTTTACGTTCAATTCATAGGCGAGATGGCCAAGTCCATATTCATCGAGAACGAGCTTCGTCGCACCGAATGTATTTGTTTCAATGAGGTCAGCACTTGCCTCTAGGTATTGCCGGTGAATCGTGGAGATAATGTGAGGGGCTGTGACGTTTAAATATTCGTTACAGCCCTCATACTCTTCTCCGCCGAAATCCTCTGCTGTGAGATCGGCGTTTTGAATCATTGTGCCCATTGCACCGTCAAGGACGAGGATGCGTTTTTTGAGCTGTTCAGTGATAGTTGGCATGGATGTTTGGCTCCTTTTCTTTCTGATGGATGTAAGTTGTCAGTTCTGCTGTTAAATCTGATCGAAGGAAAGGGGTAATTAAATAGATACCATTAAACAATTCGCAAGCTGTATCTAATAAAGAGCGGGCAATCGCTAACCCTTCTGTCCGCTGCTTTTCTTTATTTTCGCCTGCCTTGGCCATAATCTCACGAATCGAGTCAGACAATTTAATGCCGGGAATTTCATGATGAATAAACTCTGCGTTTCGGCTGCTTGTTAGCGGCATAATGCCGATGTAAATCGGTTTATCCAAATGTCGGCTTTCTTCATGAATCTTCACAAGCTGTTCCTCAGAGTAAACAGGTTGTGAAATAAAATAATCGGCACCATATTCGATTTTCTTCTCGAGGCGTTTGACCGCTTTATCAATATGACGGACATTGGGATTAAACGCGCCAGCCACTGAAAAATTAGTCTTTTTCCCGAGCGGTTTCCCAGAGAAAGATAGCCCCTCGTTAAATTGTTTGATCAGACGGATCAAATCAAAGGAGGTTAAATCATACACAGATGTCGCACCTGGGAAGTCCCCAATTTTAGACGGATCGCCTGTGATGGCTAAAATATCGGTTAGTCCAAGCGTGTCCAGCCCCATTAAGTGGGATTGGAGTCCAATCAAATTGCGATCACGACATGTGATATGGACAAGTGAACGCATATCAAGCTGCTGTTTTAATAAAGCGCCGCATGCTACATTGCTAATACGCGGGGTAGCTAGAGAGTTATCGGCCAGCGTGAGGGCATCAATGCCTGCACTTTTTAATTCGTTCGCTGCGACGAGGAATTTTTCAAAGTTCAGCTTCTTCGGCGGGTCCAGCTCGACGATAATCGAACGTTTTTTCACAGCCAGCTCGTCAAGACCTGGTTCTGTCCGTTGATCTTGGATGGAAATAATTTCTTCTTTTAATACTTTCACTTCTTTTTCGGTGATAGGTGCTAAATCTTTGACCGCCTCTGCCATGGCGCTTATATGCTGAGGGGTTGTTCCGCAGCAGCCTCCAATGATTCGTGCGCCCTGATTTCTAAACTCAAGTGCACTTTTTCGGAAATAATCATTATCTGTATCATAGACGAGTCTGCCTTCTTCAAGGGAGGGGAGACTGCTGTTTGGATAGACAGATAAATGAGAATTTTCCAAAAGTGGAACACCTTCAAGTGCCTGAATCATATGATAAGGGCCCAGCCGGCAGTTAATGCCGACGACATCAGCGCCAAGTGAGGATAATTCAGATAAACCGTCTTTTAGCGGTGTCCCGTCCTGCAATACACCTTGCTCATGCATGGAGACGTTCATGACAATCGGAAGCGCTGTTTCTTTGCGAGCAATCTCAAGAACGGCTTTTGCTTCTTCAATATCGTAATATGTTTCAAGCAGTAATCCATCAGGCTCTTCATTTAAAAGGATATAGAGCTGTTCTCTAAAGCTCCGTTTAATCTCGTCTAAAGAGTAGGCATTTTTGTTAAATGTTCGAATGCCACCGATCGTTCCAAGGACATAAGCTGAGCCAGCGGCTGCTTTGGCAATTTGTACAGCTTTTGTGTTAATGCGTTTTGTTTCTTCTTCTAAACCGTAGCGGGATAGTTTAATATAATTCGCACCGTATGTGTTCGTTTGAATAATGTCCGCTCCAGCTTGCACATATGCCTCGTGCACTCTTTTGACTTCATCTTCTTTTGATAAATTTAATTCTTCAAAGCAACGGTCAATGCCATAAGAGTATAAAAGTGTTCCCATTGCTCCATCAGCAATCAGTACGCGATTTTGTAAGTCTTGTAATAGGCCCATTGGTTTCCTCCTTATTTCTATGTAACAAAAAAAGCCTTCTGATAAGAAGAAGACTTTTTGGCTGTATTGAAATTCTTCTCCTTATCTTCCAAGCAGTTGCTTGCTGGATTTAGCACCTTGGTCATAGAAAATAGATTTCTACTACACCGGTTGCTGAGGCTTCACAGGGCCAGTCCCTCTGCCTCTCTTGATAAGAAAGCGATATGAACATGTCAATGAATTGAACTTCCATCAACTGTATCGAAAAAATCGGAAATAATCAATGGAAAATTTGAAATTTATCGAAAATTTATAAATTGGACGTCAATCGGTAAATCTGCCTTACGCATGAGTGCCATCACTTCTTGTAAATCATCTTTATTTTTTCCTGTCACACGCACTTGGTCATCTTGAAATTGCGACTTTACTTTCATACCAGATTGTTTGATCAAGGCATTGATCTTTTTGGCATTGTCCTTATCAATCCCGCTAATCAGCTTTGCACGCTGGCGAACGGTTCCACCTAGGGCATGTTCTGTTTTTCCGTAGTCAATGTTTTTAGTCGGTACGTTTCGTTTAATCAGTTTTGTCACAAGGACATCCTTTAGCTGCTCCAGCTTGAAGTCATCATCAGAAATGAGAACGAGTTCTTCTTTTTCTAGTGAAATATCACTTTTACTTCCTTTAAAATCATAACGGTTTTTAATTTCTTTCAGTGCTGCTTGAATGGCGTTTTGCACCTCTGGCAGCTCCACCTTCGAAACAATATCAAATGAACTTTCTTTTGCCATCACATATGACCTCCAACTATAGATATTGCGTCTATTTTATCATGCCCATAGGGGAAGAAGAAACTTTATCGAGGAGAGTTCAGATGTATGCGGTATAATTCAAGTACAGTTTGTCCACTTTAGCTAACAGAACTAGAGATGTTCATGATGACAGAAGTATAGTAGAATAAAGTGAATCAAAAGATGAACGAACGCTCTTTTAAGGGCAGATAGGAAGGAAGAGAACATGAGACCAGGTGAGCAACTGACCTTGCAAATAGATAACGAGATGGAATACGGCTACTTTTTAACAGATGGCGAAGATTCTGTTCTCCTACATCGCAGTGAGATGACAGAGGATATTGGAGATCGTGATGAAGTAGAGGTCTACCTATATGTAGATCATGAGGAAAGACTGGCAGCGACGATGAAAATTCCTAAAATCAATGCACATACATACGATTGGGTAGAAGTCGTAGACGTTGTAGAAGATATGGGTGCTTTTGTCGATATAGGTTTGTCAAAGGATGCACTTGTTGCAACTGAACACCTCCCGCCTTTTGAGGAAGCGTGGCCGAAAAAAGGCGACAAACTATACTGTATGCTCAAAGTGACAAGTTACGGGAGAATGTTCGCAAAACCAGCCACTGAAGATGTGATCAGTGAATTGTTTACTGAAGCGCCAGAAACGTTAATGAACAAAGAAATTACTGGAACGATTTATCGCTTAATTGCGACAGGTTCTTTTATGCTGACGGATACAGGCGTGCGTGGGTTTATCCACCGCACGGAACGAAAGGAAGAGCCTAGATTAGGATCGACCGTGACAGGACGCGTCATTGCAGTGAAAGAGGACGGAACCGTGAACGTTTCTCTGCTTCCTAGAAAACAGGATGCATTATCTGTCGATGCAGAAGAAATCTTAACTTATATGAGAACGAGAAACGGTGCAATGCCTTACGGGGATAAAAGTGATCCAGAAGATATCCGGGAAAGATTTCAAATGAGCAAAGCAGCCTTCAAACGAGCATTAGGTCATCTGATGAAAAATGATCTTGTTTACCAAAAAGAAGGATGGACATACGAGAAAAAGTGAGCATTTGCTCACTTTCAGCGTGTAGACAAACCCTCGCATTCTTTGTCAGTCCTGCGCGCTGGTACTCACGAATGTCAAATTCGCTCCGTGCCAGTGCTCGTCCTTCCTAGACTGCAAAGGTTTTCTATCACGCTGAAAAGAAGACAAAGGGCTAAAATCAAGTTCATTTTAGCCCTTTGTCAACAATCTGAAGTGAGCATTTGCTCACTTTTTTTATTTTTGTCATAAATAATGGTTTTTTTCAGTGAAAAAAGTCATGAAAAAAGCTGAAAATCCTTCACTTTATCATTGAAACAATGACTCTCAAATCCGATAAATAAGGGGTAAGGATGATAAAAGGAGTGTGTTTTTGGATGAAAGTGAAGATTTCATTACTTCTGATGGCAGCTATGATCATGGTACTCGCCTCATGCAGCAATCAGCAGGGAGGACCACCGGTATCAAATACGAAGCATATTGGTGTCATGCTGACGGATGATGGTCTTGGTGATCAATCATTTAACGATTCATCATTTAAGGGATTAGAAAAAGCACGTGATGAGCTTGGCATTGAATTCGATTATAGAGAAATTGCAGAAACCGATACATATGAAAAAGGGCTGACCGAGCTTGTGAAAGATGGAAATGACCTGATCATCGGTGTAGGTTTCAGTATGCAAGAAGACTTAGAAAAGGTAGCGAAAAAATATCCGAAAAAGCAATTTTTACTCATTGATGCTGTGTCTGAATTGAAAAATGTCACATCAGTGACTTTTAAAGAAGAGCAGGGCAGCTATTTAGCGGGAGCACTTGCTGCCATGACAACAAAAAGTGATGTCATTGGTTTTGTGGGCGGAGTCGATGCAGAGGTGATCCATCGATTTGAACAAGGCTATCAAAAAGGCGCAAAATTAGTGAATCCGAAAATCAAGGTCGTATCCACGTATGCTGGCACATTTAGTGATGCAGGCAAAGGCAGTAAAATAGCGAAAGACATGATCAAAAAGAAAGCAGATGTTTTATATGCCGCAGCCGGTTATACGGGTGTTGGTGTATTAAAAGAAGCGCAAACGCAAGGCAAATATGCAATCGGCGTGGACAGCGATCAGTATTATACAGCTGAAAAAGCCGTTATTTCGTCTATGGTCAAAAAAGTAGATGAAGTCGTCTATCAATTCAGCGAACAGCTCGTCAAAAGCAGCAAAATCAAAAGTGGACATATCGTTTATGACTTAAGTAATGACGGAATCGATATGGCAAGAATCCGGGTGCTCAAAGATGCTGAGAAATTGACCAAAAAATTAAATGGACTGAAGCAAACACTTCTGAAAGAAGAGGGGGCAGCATCATGAGCTTACGCATCAAAATTTTGCTCAACTCACTCATTTCACTTCTTTTAGCGGTTGGCGTAATTGCCTTTATTATTGTGAGCATGACAAAGATTCAGTCATCAAGCGAAACAGAAGTTCAAACCTTACTGAATGTACAAAAAACGAAGGCCAGCTTTGAAAGTGTCGAACAAGCCATGACCAATTATTCCATGACCCTTTCAGATGAACAGCTAGAGGTCGTTCAAAACGATATATCGACAGCGAAAAAACAGCTGCAAACGTTAAACAAAAACGCAGGAAATATGAACAAAGAAGCCCTAACACGGTTAAATTCAAAGTTTGACACATGGACGCAAGAAGCAAACAATGCCATTGGTGAAAAAAATGCCTCTGATGCCAGACGAGTGGCTGCCAGAATTGACGGTGTTTTAAACGACGTGCATACGATGAATAAAAGAGCACAAGAAGCGTATGAATACCATTTAGAGGAGGCGGCAGACAATGTGCAAAGGATCATTACCAGCGCATCTGTCGCAGCCCTCACGCTGATTGTCATCGCCGTCTTTTTAAATATTGGGTTAACGAGATCCATTGTGACACCAATCAAATCCCTTTCTTACCGGGCAAAACAGATTGCCGAAGGAAACCTCGCTGTGGAGCGGATGAACATCAAGCGGAAAGATGAAATCGGCGGATTAAATGAGTCGTTCAATCAAATGACGGATCAGCTGATTAGCTTGATTCAAGAAATCAGCCATGTCTCAAGCCAAGTAGAATCATTCTCGATTCAGCTAGATGATGAAAACAAAAAGCTTATGGAATCGGCCAATCAAGTGTCTGTATCGACAGACGAAATGGCGAATGGTTCACAAGCGATTTCAGAAGACCTTCAGCATGGCGTTAGTTTGATTGAGAAAATGGATTCACATGGCCGTAAGAATTCCGAAAGATCACATACAGTCATCCGTAGTACAGAGGATGCCATTGAAGCGGTGGATAGCGGAAAGCACACGTTAACAGAAACAAAAGCAGCCATTGAAAAAAATACACGTGCGACGAGACAAATTGAAGAGTCAGCAGGAGAATTCACTCAGTACGCAAGCGGAATCTCCGCAATGGCCAAAACGGTTTCTGATATTGCGGACCAGACAAACCTCCTCTCGCTTAATGCGGCGATTGAAGCGGCAAGAGCAGGAGAAGCTGGCAAAGGGTTTGCCGTCGTAGCGGACGAAATCCGTAAGCTGGCAGATGAATCGTCTCGTGCAACAAGACAAATTTTTGACATGGTGAGTCATATTGAAAAAGGCATTCAATCCATTAGCCAAACTGTACAAGAAGGGGTCAAGCTATCACTTCAGCAGCAAGATGCAATGGACAAAACCTCACACTCCTTTGAAGATATAGAAACAAAAGCACAACATATTAAGCAAGAAATGGCGGTCTTAAATGACCAAATCATTCAATCAACAGAGCTTGGTGGACAAGTGCTGCACTCGATTGAAAATATTAGTGCCGTTGTAGAAGAAACGGCAGCGGGCAGCGAAGAAATTTCTGCCTCGGCAAACGAACAGCTGCAATCTTTCCATCAAATGAACAAACAAGTAGAAGAACTGATGAATATGACAGCAAGGTTAAACGAAACCGTTCATCGATTTAAGCTATCATAAGAAAAGCACCCTTCCCGTGATGTTTCAGGGAAGGGTGCTTTTTATGATGGGCTGCCTGTAAAGAAGATGGCAAGTGTGCTAGGGCCTGAGTGGGACCCAACAGCCGCGCCGATGACCTGGATGTCGATTTCTTTTGGGTGAAATTCCGCTTCGATTAATTGTCTCATTTCTTCTGCAAGTGCAGGGTCATCTCCATGACTAATGCCAACAGTTTGACTAGACCAGTCAGATCCGCGTTCTTTCATCAGCTCGATAATGCGTTTCAATAATTTTTTACGGCCACGAATTTTTTCAAGGGGTATCAGTTTTCCATCCTCAACGTGTAAAATGGGTTTAATACTTAACAATCCGCCAACAAATGCGGACGCTTTACTGATTCTTCCGCCTCTTGCTAAATACGATAAATCGTCTACAGTAAAAATATGTTGTAAAGATTCACAAAAATGCTTTACAGACGTTTCAATTTCTTGTATTGTATTTCCGTCAATGGCAAGTGATTGAGCGTGTTTGACAGCTAGTCCATAACCAAGTGAAGCACATTTAGAATCAATGATTCGTAAATCGAAATCAGGGTATTCTTCCTTCACTTCGTTTGCCATCATCACAGCGGTTTGGTATGTACCTGAAAGCTCTGATGAAAAGGCAACATAGATAGCGGATGTATGGGTTTGGGCTGCAGAAACAAAGGCTTCTTTGATCCGGTTCGGTGAAGCTTGTGATGTTTTTGGACTTGCGCCTTGTCTCATCGCATCAAATACTTGTTTTGGTTCAATGGTAATCAAATCCTCAAATTCCTGCTCGCCGAGTAACACACGCAGCGGAATGAGTGTCATGTTTTGTTCATCATAATAAGAAAGAGGCAGATCAGCAGCACTGTCTGCTATGATATGAACAGTCATCAAAATCCCTTCTTTCTAAAAAAATCAACCATATTTTACATCTTTTTAGCCTAACTATATCATAGAAAATCATTTTTTCGTGTTCAAATTCTAAATTTTAGGGAAAACCATAGAGAGAATGGTAAGTGGAGGAATGACAACATGTTCATTGGAGAAGCAAAAAAATTCATCGTCGTCGTCATTGGTGCCTTACTCAATGCGATTGGGCTGAATTTATTTTTAATCCCTGCTGACGTATATGCAAGTGGTTTTACAGGGGTTGCCCAGCTATTATCTAGTTTAATCGATCAATATGCACCGTTTTATTTATCAACAGGAATCCTATTATTTATTTTAAACATTCCGGTCGGCATTTTAGGCTGGATGAAGGTTGGTCGTTCCTTTACTTTGTATAGCATTATTAGTGTGGCACTGACAACGATTTTCCTCGGCATTTTACCAGAGACAAGTGTTTCTGAAGATATTTTATTAAATGCTGTATTTGGCGGAGTCATTTCTGCACTTGGCATTGGGATTACCCTGAAATATGGGGCATCTACAGGCGGCCTTGACATTATTGCGATGATTTTAGCGAAATGGAAAGACAAACCAGTCGGCACGTATTTCTTCATTTTAAACGGAATTATCATTTTTACAGCAGGATTGTTACAAGGTTGGGAGAAAGCTTTATATACCCTTGTCACATTATATGTGACGACTAGGGTAATTGATGCCATCCATACGAGACATGAAAAGCTGACCGCCATGATTGTGACAAAGAAAGCAGATGAAATCAAAGAAGCCATTTATGGAAAAATGGTCAGAGGGATTACGACTGTTCCGGCCAAAGGGGCATTTACCAATGAACAAAAAGAAATGATGGTCATTGTCATTACAAGGTATGAGCTGTATGAACTTGAACAAATTATAAAGGAAGTCGATCCAAAAGCCTTTACAAATATTGTTCAAACAACCAATATTCTTGGATTTTTCAGACGAGATTAAAAGGTGGGTAGAAGATGAAAAAAGGGTTAGTGCTTTTTCTCGTTCTATTGGTTTTAACAGCTTGTGGACAACAAAAAAAGGATGAACCAGACAAGGAGGTATCCGGTCAAATGGGAGAAAAAACCGTTGTGCTCACAGTAGACCCCGTCCAAAAAGGTTCTTCGGTTCAATTTCATATGTCACTCAAAAATGAATCAGATCGAGATATTGAATTCACGTTTAACACAAGCCAAAAATTCGAATTGAGTGTGTACGATGAAGACGGAAATGAAAAATACCGTTACTCGAAAGACCGTATGTTCACACAAGCCATCCAATCCTTTGTGCTGAAAGCAGATGAAACATATGACTTCCAAGATACGTGGTCAAACGGTGTGGAGCCGGGAACGTATGAAGCGGTCGTCACATTTAAAGGAAAAGCAGAAGGGCTAAAGCAAATCACTGAGAAGAAAACGTTCCAAGTGAAATAAGCATAAGAAAAGCTGTCCACAAAGCGGACAGCTTTTTTCGTTAAAGATCATCAAGCAGGTCTTGGAACGTATGCAGCTGGTTTCTTTCTGCATCTGTCGAATTAGCAAATGCAGATGATACGGCGTTTTTAGCTCGCTGAACTGCTTGTTGACGCTCTAAACCAGATGGAAATGAAGAAGTAAGGGCTTCCTCAGTAAATGATTTGGCTTGATCAAAAAGTTCGTTTCTCACAATGAACCTCCAGAAGCATCAGTCTTCATATTTCCCCTGTCCTCCGCAGCTTCTTCAAGTGTGGAACGATACGGAAAACGTGCGTCATGCAGACTGACTGAATCTTTACCTTGTTGTATAAAGCGTTTCGATTTGCTTCTTTTACCCATTCGGAATCCGCCCCTTTACACAAGCTGACAGGACAACCTGTCTAACGGTAGTATGCCCGCTTCGACCTGCTATGTATGAATGGAAAAATTAAAGCGAGAAGTAATTCGTTAGGAATTTTGCAATCCCATCTTGTTCATTCGTATCTGTCACTTCATTAGAGACGCGTTTCACTGCATCAATCCCGTTGCCCATTGCAACCCCGCATCCAGCAAATTCAAGCATCTCTAAATCATTGTCTTCATCTCCGAATGCCACAATCCGTTCCTGAGGCACACCGTAATAATCACTAATTTTTTGCAGTCCAACGGCTTTGTTCATGCCTGTTTTAATGATTTCAATGACGTGCCACGGAGCAGCCCAGCGTCTGTGGTCAATCACTTCTGCATGAACATCTGTCAAATAGCTCCGAATCGCTCCGACGTCTTCTTCTTTTGCGTGAATTAAGACGCTTGTGACATTCTCTCCAAGATTGTTCCGAAGATCTCCAACGGTCACTTTGTTTGCATTCATATTAAATATATCAATGAGCTTTTCATCATGATAATGGAAATACAAATCGTCTAGCACTTCAGCTAACACATTGTGTACTTTATATTCCTCACTAATATCCACAAGCTGTTTTACGACTTGAAGATCAAGTGATGTGTGAAATCTGCCCCATTTTTCATCAAGAGGATGATGGACAAACGCTCCATTAAAGTTCACAATCGGAGAATCGAGCTGCAATTGCTGATAATAAGGAGAGCTGGAACGAAATGGCCGGCCAGTTGAAATACAGACATGATGCCCGCTGTCTTTCACTTTTTGAATGACATCAAGTGTGTGTGCTGAAATCGTTTTATCGTCTTTTAATAACGTGCCATCCAGGTCAAGTGCGATTAGATAAGGTTTAGTCTCCATAAAATCTCCTTTGATCTGTAAGTAATAGGAGGCAGCTAGTGCGGGTGCCTCCACCTATAGTGTATCTTTATCACATCTTCGTTGTCTACATGTTAAAATAAACAAAGACGGGAATGATAAAGGAGGATTCATAGGCTGTGATCACCATTGATGAGCAAATGACGCACGATATTCCATTTTTACATATCGTAAAAGCTGAAAATAAAGACAAACCACTGCCACTTGTATTTTTTATACATGGATTTACAAGTGCACGCGAGCACAACTTACACTTCGCCTTTCATTTGGCGGAAAAAGGCATGAGAGTCATTTTGCCTGACTGTGCTTATCATGGTGTAAGATCAGAAAACCTCAGCTTAGAGGAACTGGCATCAAAGTTTTGGGAAATCGTCCTAAACGAAATACGTGAAATCGATATACTTAAGACACATTTTCAAGAAAAACAATTGATTGAAGCTGATCTAATAGGTGTTGCAGGTACATCTATGGGAGGGATCACGACCTTTGGTGCACTTGCAAAGCATGATTGGATTAAAGCGGCAGTCAGCTTGATGGGCAGTCCGAAATATACGACATTCCTACAAGCACAAATCATGGACATGCGTCACAAAGGGTTGATGAAAGATATCACGGACGAAGAAGTCAATCAGCAATTAGACGCTCTGCGTCCTTATGATTTAACGCTGCAAACAGATCGATTAAACAAAAGACCGCTGTTATTCTGGCATGCAGAAAACGATCCAGTTGTCCCTTACAGACATGCAAAAGCTCTTTATGACGAGTTAGCAGAAACCCAATATAAAGAAGATCCGCACCTGATTCGTTTTATTACAGATGGACAGGCTGGCCATAAGGTCTCAAGACAAGCGATGTTTGAAACGATTGATTGGTTTGTGACACACCTGAAAAGCACAAACGTTTAGCCAAAAGGAAAAGTACGTTATACTAGTTGAAAAAGGAGTGGATATCATGGATGAAGCATTGAAAGAAAATATTTTAGGCGCCCTAGAACAGGTGATTGACCCTGAGTTAAACGTAGACATCGTCAACCTTGGACTTGTCTATGATGTCGATCTTGATGAGAATGGAAAAGCGGATATCACAATGACTTTAACATCAATGGGGTGTCCCCTTGCACCAGTTATCGTGGATGAAGTGAAAAAAGCATTAAGTGACTTGCCTGAAGTGAAAGAAACAGAAGTTCACATCGTATGGAATCCACCTTGGACACGTGACAAAATGTCAAGATACGCTAAAATTGCGCTTGGTATTCAATAAGCACAAAATGAAAAATGCCTGGTATGAGATAAACTCGTACCAGGTTTTTTTATGAAAAATTAAGGTAGAGGAGGAGTATGGCTTGATATAATGGATGTAATTTTATAGAACGGAGTACCTATAATGAAACGAAAGTGGATATGGATCGTTCTTTTGATGGGATATGGTGCTGCCTTTTTTGCATCAGTCTCTATACGTGAAGGTCAAGCACACAAAAGACAAGGACTTGAGGCGTTTACAGATGTGAGTCACCTCATGCCGGTCAAAATAAAAAAAGTCGTGCAAGGAAAAGAAATAGAATCTTTAAAAGAAGTATTAGAAGAAGCAAAAGAGAAAAATCTGCCCATTTCAATCGCCGGAAAGCAGCATAGTATGGGCGGCCACACGTATTATGAAAATGGCATTGTACTAGACATGACGAAATTTCGCCGAATCGTATCATTTAATGAAAAAAAGAAGACCATTCGGGTCCAAAGCGGCGCCACATGGGATGATATTCAAAAATATGTGAACCCATATGGTCTTGCAGTAAAGGTGATGCAATCTCAAAACATCTTTACAATTGGTGGCTCGTTAAGTGCAAATGCACATGGACGGGACATTCGCTACGGCTCACTTATTGACACTGTGCGCTCTTTCACACTGTTAAAAGCAGATGGAGAGATCATCACAGTAAAGTCTAGCGATGATTTATTTACTGCCGTGATTGGAGGATACGGCTTATTCGGTGTCATTTTAGATGTTGAGCTTTCCTTAACAAAGGATGAATTATATAAAATGGAGACAACCTCTTTACACTTCGATGAATACACTGATTATTTTCAAAAGCATGTAAAGAACAATAAAGAAGTGCGCATGCATCTCGCAAGAATCTCTACAGCGAAAACAAATTTTTTGAAAGAGATGTATGTGACGAATTATTCGCTTACTTCTGATCAACAGATCGATCCATACCGCGAGCTCAAAGAAGATCAGCTCGTCATCCCTTTAAAATTTATGCTCGGCCTTTCGAGAAGATTTGATATGGGGAAAGATTTGCTATGGAACTTGCAAAAGAAGTATTTTCAAAGTCAAAATGACCAGCTGATCACAAGAAATAACGTGATGCGGTCTGATTCTGCTTTTTTAGAATATGAAAATGAGTCAGATACCGATGTGCTTCAAGAATACTTTGTTCCAGTTGATCGTTTTCGTGCGTATATCGATGACATGAGAGGTTTTTTACAACAGGAAGAATTGAATTTAATGAACATCACGATCCGCTACGTACAAAAAAATGAAAAAGCGGATCTCTCATATGCGAAAGAAGATATGTTTGCACTTGTTTTGTTAGTGAATTATGGTTTTGAGAAAGAAGAGAAGGCAGAAGCAGAGCGGGTCATCCGGCAAATGACAGATATCACCTTGCGGCACCATGGAAGCTATTACTTACCATACATGCCTTATCAAACGAAAGCACAAATGAAACAAGCGTATCCAAAAACCGATCTATTCTTTCAAAAGAAAAAGCAAGCAGATCCAGATGGCAGATTTATCAACTACTTTTATGAAAGGTACAATACACAATGAATACTAAAGCAATGAAATGGTTCGTCTATTCACAAAGTCTACTGTTTTTCGCCAGTAGTCTCATTTTCCCTTTTTATATTCTTTTTATTAAAAATGTTGGGTCGAGCTATTCTCAATTTGGTCTTGCTTATGGTCTGTTTGGTTTGAGCGGTGCGTTCATTCATTTATTATTAGGAAAACTTCCTGAAACGACCGACAGGCGTCTCTTTTTAATCATTCATTCGTTTGGTATGGCGTTTCTTCTTCTCCTTTTTCCACATATCACAGAAGTAGAGCAAGTTTATATGATTCAGCTTGCCTTAGGTGTGCTAGGTGGTGTTCAGAAGCACGGAGAGAAACTACTCGTCACCGAACTCACAAACGAGAAAAAGCGAATGAAAGAAGTTGGGCACTATCATTTTTGGACAGCGCTTTTTTCATCCATCGCCATTATGCTTGGCGGCCTGTTTGCTGATTTCTTCACCATTCATTTGATTTTTTATGCAAGTTCCCTATTATATTTATGCAGTACGCTTCTGGTCCTCAATATGAAGAACAATAGATAAAATCCGCATGTCTCACGAAGATATGTGGATTTTTTTATGAAAAAAAATGAAAACAAATATTAAATATACAATTGAATTAATTTTTATACATGTTATAATGTTAAATAATTTCACAAAGATCAAGAGGGTGTATTGACGTTGAAAATAGGTATTATAGGTGCTACAGGGTACGGTGGTGTGGAATTAGTTCGTATCTTTAAGCAGCATCCACATGTGGAGGAATGTATATTGTATTCATCAAGTGGTGATGGGCAATTATACAGTCAATCTTATCCGCATCTGACAACGATTACTGACCAAACATTAAAAGCCATTGATCCGGCTACCATTGTGCAAGAAACAGATGCTGTGTTTTTAGCGACACCAGCAGGCGTTTCAAGTGAACTCACACCGAAGCTCATGAATCAAGGGGTGCCAATTATTGATTTATCAGGTGACTTGCGCATTCAAGATGGAACTGTTTATGAAGCGTGGTATAAACGAAGGGCAGCGGATGAAGCATCGGTTCAACAAGCTGTATACGGATTATCTGAATTGAATCGTGAAACCATTAAGCAAGCGGAAGTCATTGCAAACCCAGGCTGCTTTCCTACTGCAGTTCTTCTAGGATTAGCACCGCTGATGAAACAGAATTTAATCGATGAATCTATGATCATAATAGATGCAAAAACCGGGGTGTCCGGTGCAGGACGATCAGCCTCACTTGGCACACATTTTTCAGAGCTGAACGATAACTTTAAAATTTATAAGGTGAATGAACATCAGCACACACCTGAAATAGAACAAGTACTTAGAGAATGGAACCCGCAAACGGCGAACATCACATTTTCAACACATCTTGTCCCGATGACAAGAGGGATTATGGCGACGATGTATACACAATTGAAATCAGATGTCACAAAAGAAGAATTAATGAAACGGATGAAGGACTTTTATGAAGATTCCTATTTTGTAAGAGTGAGAGATCACGGGATATATCCGCAAACAAAAGAAGTATACGGCAGTAACTTCTGTGACATTGGTTTTCATTTAGATGAGCGAACAGGCAGACTGACGATTGTATCTGTCATAGATAATCTCATGAAAGGCGCAGCCGGCCAAGCGGTTCAAAACTTCAATATCATCAAAGGCTTACATGAAGAGGCGGGCCTCACAATGACACCTCTCTATCCATAAGAACAGGGGAGACAACAAACATGATCGAATTGAATGAAAAAAGTATTGTCAAAATTGACGGGGACGTATCATCACCAAAAGGTTTTGAAGCAAAGGGGATTCATATAGGATTACGCTATTCAAAAAAAGACCTTGGCTTGATCATCAGTGAAGTACCAGCAGCGAGTGCAGCGGTATACACTCAAAGTCACTTTCAAGCTGCGCCTCTTCAAGTCACACAAAAAAGCTTGAAAAAGACGGGCAAACTAAAAGGTGTCATTGTCAATAGTGCCATCGCCAACGCATGTACAGGTGAGCAGGGATTAAAAGATGCATACGACATGCAGGCAGCCTGTGCAGACATGTTAGGCACAGAGCCTGATTACATTGCTGTTTCTTCTACTGGTGTCATTGGAGAGTGTCTGGATATGGATAAAATCAAAACAGGCATCGCTCAGCTAAAAGAAGCAAAAGCAGGAAATGGCCACTTTGAAGAAGCGATTCTAACAACAGATACAGTCATTAAAAATACGACATACTCCTTGACGATAGACGGGAAAGAGATTCTCATTTCTGGTGCAGCAAAGGGCTCTGGTATGATTCATCCGAACATGGCAACAATGCTCGGGTTTGTCACAACCGATGCAAATGTCGAACAAGAAGCTTTGCAAAATGCTCTTCGTGACATTACAGATGTGACATTTAATCAAATTACCGTCGATGGAGAAACATCAACTAACGATATGGTGCTTGTGATGGCAAATGGAATGGCAGAAAACCAGGCACTGAATGAAGAACATCCAGAATGGCCATTGTTTAAAGAAGGATTAAAACTAGCCTGCGAAGATCTAGCAAAAGAGATTGCAAGAGACGGAGAAGGCGCAACCAAATTAATCGAAGCGAAAGTTGTTGGTGCAAAAAACAACTTAGAAGCTGGTATTATTGCAAAAAAAATCGTAGGTTCAAGTCTTGTGAAAACAGCCGTATACGGTACGGACGCCAACTGGGGCCGGATTGTCGGAGCAATCGGTCATAGCGCAGCTTCTGTCACGCCAGAAGAGGTTGAAGTTTACTTAGGCGGGCAATGTCTGTTTAAACATAATGAACCCCAGTCTTTCTCAGAAGAGGAAGCAAAAGCGTATCTAGAGCAGGATGAGATTACGATTTTCATTCAAATGAATGAAGGAAATGGTGAAGCGGCCGCATGGGGCTGTGACCTTACCTATGATTATGTGAAAATTAACGCGAGCTATCGCACATAATGAAGGAGATAGACATGGATAAAACGATCGTGTTCAAGTGTGGAGGCAGTGTCATTCGAGAACTTTCCGATACCTTTTATGAAAATGTCCGCTCACTTCAAGCTGCTGGATTTAAACTGGCTATCGTACATGGCGGAGGTCCTGAAATTACGAGCATGCTGCAAAAATTAGAAGTGAAAACGGAATTTGTAGATGGACAGCGCAAAACAACAAAGCCGGTGTTAGAGGTAGCCGAAATGGTCCTTTCAGGAACGGTGAATAAATACTTTGTTTCAGAGCTGGCAAAGCATGATATATCATCTGTCGGTGTATCTGGTAAAGATGGACAGATGCTTGTCGCCGATTTTCTCGATCAAGATGTATATGGGTACGTTGGCGAAATCAAAGAAGTCAATCCAGAGATGGCAGAAGCACTAATGGAGAAACAATTCATTCCCGTCATTGCGCCGCTATCTATGACCGAAGAATGCCAAACGTTAAATGTAAATGCTGATCTTGCAGCATCAGCAGTCGCAGGAGCTATGAAAGCTGATAAGCTCATGTTTGTCACAGATGTGGAAGGAATTTTAAAAAATGGTGAGCTGTTAGACGTTGTCACCGAACAAGAAGCGCTCAAGCTCATCGATGAAGGTATTATTTCCGGGGGAATGATTCCAAAAGTGCAATCTGCGCTAAGTGCTTTATCAGGAGATGTGGATGAAGTCATGATTGTGAATGGAAAAGGCAGTATTTTTACAGGAGATACCTTTAAAGGAACTCGAATTGTAAAACAAAAGGAGGCGGTCCTGTGAGTCATCTCTTTCAAACGTACGGACGGTGGAATGTTGAAATTAAAGAGGCAGAAGGTTCTTGGGCAGTTGATACAACTGGGAAAAAATATTTAGACTTTATACAAGGCATTGCGGTCACGAATTTAGGTCACAATCATCCAAAGGTCAATCAAGCCATCAAGAAGCAGCTTGACGAGGTCTGGCACGTATCAAATCTATTTGAAAATGGACTGCAAGAAAAAGCAGCGGAAAAGCTGGCAGCAAACAGTTCAGGAGATCTCGTATTTTTCTGCAACAGCGGGGCTGAAGCGAATGAAGGGGCTATCAAATTGGCCCGAAAAGCAACAGGTAAAACAAATATTGTGACGTTTTTGCACTCTTTCCATGGGCGCACGTATGCTGGTATGGCTGCCACAGGTCAAGATAAAATCAAAACTGGTTTTGGACCGATGCTGGAAGGCTTTCATTATATACCGTTTAATGACCCTGAAGCGATCACAGCGTGTGAAATCGATGATGTCGCAGCTGTCATGCTGGAAGTGGTGCAAGGTGAAGGTGGAGTGAATCCAGCTACAGCTGAATTTCTAGAAGCCGTTCAAACGTTTTGCAAAAAACATCAAGCACTTCTGATTGTAGATGAAATCCAAACGGGTATTGGGCGAACAGGGACAGCATTTGCCTATGAGCAATCGGGACTTGATCCTGATATTATTTCAGCCGCAAAAGGTTTAGGAAATGGGTTTCCAGTCGGTGCAGTGATAGGGAAAAAAGCTTTAGGGGATGCATTTTCTCCAGGCTCTCATGGCACAACATTTGGTGGGAATATGCTCGCTATGTCAGCTGTGAACGCAACCCTTGATGTAATATTCAAAGAAGACTTTCTTTCAGAAGTGAAAGAAAAGGGTGCGTACCTCTTAAAGAGACTACAAGAAGTCAAACAGCTGAACATCGTGAAAGAAGTACGAGGCAAAGGATTAATGGCAGGAATTGAGTGTCATCAGCCAGTAGGTGATTACATCACAGCCCTTCGAGCGCAAGGTTTGCTGGTGCTTCCAGCTGGTCCGAATGTCATTCGTTTATTACCTCCACTGAATGTCAAAAAAGTTGAATTGGATCAAGCAATAGAAGCGATCATTCAAGTGTTAGCAAATGAAGCAGTAACGGTCTAAATTTTTTTACACTAGAACGCATAAACATGCATTTATATTATTAATTATTCAATATGGGGTGACACAAGCATGAAAGGTTATTTAAATTTAGAAGATGGAGCCTCTTTTGAAGGAGATCTGACAGGAGAAGCTGGCATGACAGGTGAAGTGGTCTTTTTTACAGGGATGACAGGTTATCAAGAGGTGCTCACAGATCCTTCTTATAAAGGACAAATCATTGTCTTCACATATCCGCTCATTGGAAATTACGGCATCAATCATGAAGATTTTGAGAGCAAAAAACCACAAGTAAAAGCGGTCGTTGTCTATGAGGCGGCTGACCATTTTTCTCATCACCTTGCAGCCGTAAGCTTAAAAGATTATTTACAGAAGTGGAATATTCCGCTTCTTACACATACAGATACTCGCGCAGTCGTGCAGAACATTCGAGCAAATGGAACGATGAATGCAGTGCTTAGTTTAGACGAAAATGAAACGCCACCTGCAATGAAGCAAGACAATGTGGTTGAGCAGGTCACAGAAGATGAAGTATACACACAAGGCAGCGGCGAGGATCATGTAGCGCTCATTGATTTTGGCTTTAAAAAATCAATTGCGGACTCACTCGAAGCGCGCGGCTGTAAAGTCACAGTGATTCCGTACAAACAAATGGAAAAGGTATTTGATATCAAGCCAGATGCGATCCTTTTGTCAAATGGACCTGGAGATCCAAAAACAATGAAGCCATATTTAAAAACCATTCATGACATCATGATGACCTTCCCGACACTAGGCATTTGCTTAGGTCATCAATTAATTGCTCTTGCGCTTGGCGGGGATACGTATAAGCTTCCTTTTGGCCACCGCGGGGCGAATCATCCGGTACAAGATACAGAATCAAAACGTGTCTTTATGACAAGCCAAAATCATAGCTATGTGGTCAATGAAAAAAGCATGAATGACAAAGAAGTGGACGTCAAATTCCTCCACGTGAATGACGGATCTGTTGAAGGATTCATTCATAAAGAGAAGCTGATAATGTCCGTTCAATTTCATCCAGAAGCACATCCAGGCCCTGCAGAAAGTGAATGGGTATTCGATGATTTTATTGAGAAAGTGAAACAAGCAAGGAGAGAAGTCGCACATGCCTAAAGATCAAAGCATACAAACCATTCTAGTCATCGGGTCCGGTCCAATCATCATTGGTCAGGCAGCAGAATTTGATTACTCAGGAACACAAGGTTGTATGGCCTTAAAAGAAGAAGGCTACAACGTCATCTTAGTGAATAACAACCCAGCAACCATTATGACAGACGAGTCATTTGCTGATGAAATTTATTTTGAACCGCTTTCAGTTGATTCAGTGACAAGAATCATTGAAAAAGAGAAACCAGATGGTCTTTTAGCCAATCTTGGAGGACAGACGGCTTTAAACCTTGCTGTCGAGTTGGAAAAAGCCGGTGTGCTGAAAAAGCATGGGGTAAAACTGCTCGGAACGTCAGTTGAAACAATTGAAAACGGTGAAGATCGTGAGAAATTCCGTGCTCTCATGAAGCATTTGAATGAACCTGTACCAGAAAGTGAAATTGTGGATAATGCGAAAGACGCCCTTCAATTTGCAAAAGAAGTGGGCTTTCCTGTCATTCTTCGACCAGCCTACACACTTGGTGGTAAAGGGGGAGGCATCGCTTTAACTGAAGAGGCTTTTAAACCGCTGATTGAAGGTGCTCTTCTAGCGAGTCCGATTCATCAGTGCTTAGTTGAAAAAAGCATTGCTGGCTTTAAAGAAGTCGAGTATGAGGTCATGAGAGATTGTCAAAATACGTGTATCACTGTATGTAACATGGAAAATATCGATCCAGTTGGTGTGCATACAGGTGACTCGATTGTCGTTGCACCGTCACAGACATTAACGGATCAGGATTATCAAATGCTCCGTTCAGCGAGCTTAAAAATCATTTCAGCGCTTGATGTCGTTGGCGGCTGTAATATCCAGTTCGCTCTTGATCCACTTAGCAAAGAATATTTTGTCATTGAGGTCAACCCTCGGGTCAGCCGGTCTTCTGCTCTTGCATCGAAAGCAACAGGCTATCCGATTGCCAAAATGGCGGCAAAACTTGCGGTCGGTTATACACTAGATGAATTGAAAAATCCGCTTACAGGAACAACGTATGCTAGCTTTGAGCCGGCACTCGATTATGTCGTGGTGAAATTCCCGCGTTGGCCGTTCGATAAATTTAAACAGGCAGACCGGAAATTAGGCACAAAAATGAAGGCGACTGGTGAAGTCATGGCGATTGACCGTAATTTAGAATCTGCCATTCAAAAAGCCGTCGCATCACTTGAAATCAAAACAAAGGGCTTCCACTTGCCTGAACTGAAAGAACATTCGACTGAACAGTTATTTGAATTAATCAAAACACCGGACGATCGCCGTTTCTTCGCTGTCATGGAGCTGCTTTCCAGACAAGAAACCGTTGAAACGATTCATGAAACGACGAAGATTGATCTGTTTTTCTTACATGTTTTCAAGAATATGATCACACTCGAACAAGAATTGAAGAACCATCAGGGGACGCTATCCAAAGACACCTTAAGAAAGGTGAAAGAAAAAGGCTTCCTTGATGAAACAATCGCTTCTCTGACGGATCGCAGTGAACAAGATATCAGACAGCTTCGCCAAGAGTATGGCATTGCCGCTTCATTTAAAATTGTCGATACATGTGCGGCTGAATTCGATGCAAAAACGAATTACTTCTATTCTACGTACTTTGGCAAAAGTGATGGAGAGCATCAAGAGAAAACAAAGGAGCGTGCACTCATCATTGGCTCTGGTCCGATTCGAATTGGGCAAGGGGTCGAGTTTGATTATAGTGCCGTTCATGGCGTTCTTACTTTACAAAAGCTTGGATTTGAAACCATCATGATGAACAACAATCCAGAAACGGTTAGTACCGATTATGAGATTGCAGATCGTTTATACTTTGAGCCGATCACGTTAGAACATATTTTAAACGTAGTTGAAGCGGAGCAAATTGATTTTGTCATCGTTCAATTTGGCGGGCAGACAGCAATCAATGTGGCGGAAGGTTTAGAAAAAGCCGGCGTTACCTTGTTAGGCACGTCCTTTGACACACTAGATGCATTAGAAGATCGCGATTTATTCTATCAGCTTCTTGATGAACTGAATCTTCCTCATGCAAAAGGAGATACAGCACATTCAAAAGAAGAAGCACTGGAGCATGCTGCAAGCATCGGGTACCCTGTTCTTATTCGTCCATCATATGTCATTGGGGGAATGGGCATGATCGTTGTCCATACAGAAGCTCAATTGGTAGCAATACTTGATCAGCCAGATCATTTACCTTATCCGATCTTAATTGATGAGTACGTCGCTGGAAAAGAAGTGGAAGTGGATCTCATTTCAGACGGAAAGACGACATTCATTCCAACAATCGTTGAGCATATTGAAAAAGCGGGCGTACACTCAGGTGACAGCTTTGCCATCTTGCCAAGTGTCTCTATTAGTGAAGACATCAAAGAGCAGGTGTATAACGCTTCTGAACAAATCGCAAAGAAATTAGCTTTTAAAGGCATTATGAATATTCAATTTGTGATAAAAGGGAACCAGGCGCTCGTATTAGAGGTGAATCCTCGGGCAAGCCGGACTGTTCCAGTTGTAAGTAAAGTCATGGGTGTTGACATGATCCCAATGGCGACTCAGCTGTTAGCTGGTGCAACGCTTGAAGAATTGAAACCGGCAACGAAGAATAAGGGGGGCACAGCTGTTAAATTCCCAGTCTTCTCCTCACATGCCATTCAAGATATTGATTTAAAGCTCACACCTGAAATGAAAGCGACGGGTGAAGGAATGTGTGTAGGAAAGAACGTCGAAAGCGCCTTGAAAAAAGTGTTTGCACCGATCTGGAAACAGAAAGGAAGCCTCTTTATACAAGGCAGTGAATTATTCGTAGATGAAGCAAAACGAGCAGGCTTTGACGTCTGGACTGGCAGCTTTGAATCGTGGCTGAAACAAGACGATAAATCGCTTCACATTCATTTAGGTGATGATGAAGAGGCAAAAGAACAGCGTGTAAAAGCACTCACACATGGTGTTCAAGTTCTAACCGAATATGAAACAGCGCAAGCGTTCCTGCAAGGAAAAGATGGAGATGTATCACCAGTATCTCTCCACGAATTATATAAAAAGGAAGTGACGGCATGAGCCAAGTCGACGTGCAACCGGCATTATACGGAAAAGACTTTTTATCGTTAAAAGACTTTTCGATCAATGACATTGCGTACTTAATTGAAAAAGCAGAAGAAATGAAACAACATCCATATCAAGATTTATTCAAAGGAAAAACATTAGCGATGATCTTTGAAAAATCTTCAACTAGAACCCGTGTCTCGTTTGAAGCGGGCATGACGCAGCTAGGCGGACATGCGCTCTTCCTCAGCTCAAATGATCTGCAAATTGGCAGAGGAGAAACGATTGGTGATACAGCGCAGGTGCTGTCTGGGTATGTAGATGGCATTATGATTCGAACCTTTGAACATGAGAAGGTAGAAGAACTTGCAAAATACGCCTCTATTCCAGTGATCAACGGACTAACGGACTACTCTCATCCATGTCAGGCACTGGCTGATTTACTGACGATTAAAGAAGCAAAAGGCACACTAAAAGGTGTGAAAGTGGCGTACATCGGTGATGGGAATAATGTGGCTCATTCCTTAATGGTTGGCTGCGCGCAGTTAGGCTGTGACATTGCCGTTGCATCACCAAAAGGCTATGAACCTCTTCAAGAAGTGACAGAGACTGCCCAGGCGTTTGCAAAACAATCAGGCGCAGAAGTCATCGTCACAACAGATCCAGTAGCTGCTGTTCAGGATGCAGATGTCATTTATTCAGACGTATTTACAAGCATGGGACAGGAAGCTGAAACAGAGAAACGTCTAGCTGAATTTAAAGAATATCAAGTCAATGAGGAACTCATGCAACATGCAGCAGCAGATTATATCTTCCTTCATTGTCTGCCGGCACACCGAGGAGAAGAAGTGACGGCTGATATCATTGATGGACCACACTCTAAAGTATTCCAGCAAGCAGAAAATCGCTTGCATGTGCAAAAAGCGTTAATCAAAGAGCTCATGTATCAACAACCTAAATAAATCACAAGTGTCCCTGTCTCGACTGAGCAGGGACTTTTTACATGTTGGATTGGAGAGACAATGGACGGGACATAATAACATCAATCGAGAAAGGAGGATGGAAATGGGTCAACAGCATCAGTTTAAATCTGGTAATAAGGCACCTAATAATGGTGTTTATATCGAAATCGGTGAGACCGGTAGTATGGTGAAAGATCCTTTAAAGATAAAGCTTAAAGCAGGAGACGTCTTTCCGGATAACTCGAACCATAACCGTGTTTGGACTTACCAAAGAAAGCCGTAAGCAATTGACTAAGAGTCCATATGAATAAGTCTTTAGAGGCATGTGTCATGCCTCTTTTTTCTTTATAATAAAAAACAATTAAGTTCCAATTTTCAAATAAATAGTATGAAAAAAAGAAAGATTAAGGTAAAATATGTAAGAATAGTATAAGGTTGAAAGGATTTGTGTGATGGAAAAGATGAATCTCAGTGAAAGTGTTTGGAATAAACGCTTCACCTCATTGTTCATATCAAGACTCATAAAAAATACAGGAGAAAGTTTTGCTTTTACATCCGTTCTTTGGTTATTGATTTTAAGAGGGGATGGAGCGCTCGGTACCGGACTTCTTCTAGCAGTGACAGTTCTTCCTTCATCATTGTTGGCCCCAATACTAGGACCTCTTATGAAAAGACATCATTTATCTAAATGGATGTTTGCTTCAGATGTCATTCGAGCAACCATTGTACTCATTATTCCACTACTGCATTTTTCGCACATATTGCCTCTATGGTTATTGATCTCATTAATGGTTATTCAATCGGCAACAGGTGCAGCCTATAACCCGGCTTCTGTGGCTATCCTTCCGCAGATTGTTCCAAAGCATCTCATTCAAAAAGCAAATGCGATCCTGCAATCATCTTTTGAAATTGTCGCACTTGCTGCGGTGATGGTCGCTGGTCTTTTGGTCAAATTAATTGGACCTGCAGATACGCTCCTGATCACCACTGCTTTATTTATCATATCGGGCTTGTTCATTATTGGCGTTAAACTCCAAAAGTCAGATGCAGAAAAAGCAGCAGACATTAAACAAGCAAAGAATACATATCTGTATAACTTAAAAAGAGGCTTTCTAGTCGTTAAAAATCATCATATTTTATTTGCACTGACCCTTTATTGTATTTTAATGAATGTCGCTGCAGCTCCGTGGCAGGCATTATCCGCTGTATATGTAGCAGAAGCGCTGCAAAGTGATTCAATGGTGTATTCCATTTTAAGAGGTGTCGCCGCAGTCGGTGCGTTTATGATGGGCTTTGCACTGGCGAAGGTGAAAATCAAAAGGTTTGGCTTGTTCTTTATTGTCGCAGGCATGATTGAAGGAGCTGCATTCTTTATCACTGGAATGAGTACATGGCTTCCAGTCGTTCTTCTAGCTTCCTTTATTTTTGGTGCAGCCGTCAGTGCGATCAATGTTCCAGAGATGGTCATTATTCAAACGTCTGTTGACCAAGAAGATCAGCCGCAAGTATATGCCGTGATCAATGCGTCATCAAATGTCTTTCTCCCGCTTGCAGCCGTCATATCGGGCGTCCTGGCAGAACGCTTTGGAGCAGGACCTGTCATTGCGGGGGGCGGTGTGCTTGAAATTTTATCGGGCATCGCGATCTTCCTGTTCACAGGGCTTGCGAAAAGCCATTTGTCAGCAGACAAACAGAAGTCCGAAACGGTTGAGGTGTAACTCAAAAACCCCCTGTAATTAACGGCAGGGGGTTTTAGCGTGCGCTCTCAACTTCTGGTCATCATTCTGAAAAAAAGAAAAAGAGCTAATCTCAAATCATTAGCTCTTTTCCAGCAATATTAAGAATGTTCTGTTGAACTTTCTGTTTCTTTCATTGGACTTACTTCAGCAAAGATGAATAAAATAACCGTAAACACTATGGCAAGAATGGAAGTTAACGTAAAATCATAAGCAGCTCCATTCATAGATGCAACGATGTAACCAGCCATATGTGTCAGCAGAAAAGTCCAAATGAGGGTGATAATGTAATGCATTATTCCACCGTCCTTTATGTAACAATCTATTGACTATCATACCATAGATACGAGTTCAGAGAAAAGACTGTTTTCCGCCTTTATGTGACCATTTTGAGACCTTCTACTATAAAAATAAAAAGAATTCTTCTGTCTTTAGGGGATTTCCTTATTCCTACAAGAGTTGTTGTTCATATCATAGAAAGCAGAATCACTGAAAGGAGGCTGGCCATATGGGTGTAAGCGAACGTTTTTTCCAGCTTGGTTCCCAGTGGAACGTCATTCACCTTCCTCAAAAACCAAATGGCTTTGGCATTCTAATCCTCGGTGACCGAAATCACTTTGTGCAGGAAAATACATCATTCTGGCTTCAGCATTACGGAAGAAACCAGCTTTTAACTGCTTTAAAGGATGAAGGATATACATTGTTTAATAGTCATCTTCATGGGAATCACTGGGGATGTGAAGATGCTGTTTTTAGTGCGAAACAGCTTGTTCATCACACATTAAAACAAGAAATATTAAACCGGGAAATTCATGTGCTGGCAGAGGGAATGGGTGCACTTGTCGCCATGAGTCTTGCCGAAGAAATGCCAGAAGTGCTAAGGTCTATAGCCATGATGAATCCATGTTTACACCTGCAAGCACAAAGAGAAAGAGAAAAGGAACACAAATTCTTCTACAAACAGTTCATGAAAGAACTCGCACAGAGCTATGGGTGCTCTGCAAAGGAAGCAGAAACGTATCCACTTCCTTCTTGCCCCGTTCATTCAGCTCATGTACCGATTCATATATGGCAGAGACTAAACGGCGCACCGTATGCCTATGAACTACATGCAAAGCCTTTTATTGATCAACATATGATGAATCCAGACCATTGTCAGATGGACCTTACCTTGCATATGTTTGATCATCCAAGAAGAATCTTTCAGTCCATTCACAAGTTTTATAAATCGCATGAAAGAGAATTGTAATGAATAGGATGATAACAGCCCTTCATGGAAAGGGCTCTTCTTTTTATTCGATATGCTAAAAAAGGGGACATGAACATGGAAACAGGACTGATCATAGGTGCAGATGAATTTTTTGGCCTGACACTTTGTGAATATATGATGAAAGAGGGCATACAAGTGGATATCACATATCCTAAGGAGAAGTCAGAGGAGCAAAAAATGTTATTAGAAGAGCGGATGATGTGGCTTGGCCGCAATGATCTTGTCCGCGTTATTGATGGTCAAGATAGGAAAGAGGCATATGACCTGATCTTTTTTCAATCAGATGATTCAATGAACAGAGAGACAGACCTCGAAGCGAAGCATGGCATATACCGCTTGTTTTACGAAGAACCCCAAAGCCATTCGCATGAACAAAGCGTTTCGGCTGTTATCCTTCCACGCATGTTTGGTCCGTGGTCACTCCATGAAGAGAGACGAACAAAGGATGATCACGCATTTTTTGTAGAAGATGTCGCAAAGGAGCTTTTAAAGTGGGCACGCACCGATCAAAGGCAGGAAATGATCCATCAATTAAAGGTAGAAAGACAAACAGGTGACAAACAAGCAGAAGAAATCATAGCAGAATGGAAAAGACAAAACTCAACATTTTTCGACAAAAAGCAAGAATGATCTTCCATCTTATCTTTTTTCAGTATAAAATAAACCTATATTTAACATACAGGTTCATGCCTGCGTGTTGCAAAGGGAGTTGAACATGGCATGAAGTACCAGCGGCTTGTCATGATCTTTTCGTTCCTTCTTCTTATGCTATCTGCCTGCTCGCAGGCGCCGTTAAAAGGACATATTGAGAAGGTGGGTTTACTCGTCCCCGATACGATTAATGATCAAGTTTGGGGAACGAAAGGTTATAAAGGCTTATTAAATATCCAATCAACATTTGGTGTAGATGTTTATTATAAGGAAGGGATGGTCGACAAGGAGAAAATCGTTGATGCCATTGAAGAATTTCATAAAAAAGGAGTCAATTTGATTATTGGCCATGGCAATGAATACAGCGAAATTTTCAACTTGATCAGTGAAGATTATCCGAAAACACAATTTATCACGGTCAATGGAGGCAAGCCTCAAGCTGATAATGTCACAAACGTCACGTTTAAAGGAGAAGCAATGGGCTTTTTCGGAGGCATGACAGCAGCACATATGTCCAAAACAAAAAAGATTGGTATTCTGGCTACATATGATTGGCAAAGTGAAGTAGACGGTTTTATCAAAGGTGCAAAATATCAGGACGAACATGTGCAAGTCCTAGCGGAATTTGTCGAAAACTGGGATGATGCTGACAAAGCGGTGAACCTCTATCAAAAATTGAAAAAACAAGGTGTAGATGTTGTGTATCCAGCAGGTGATGGTTATAATATCCCTGTCATTGAACAAATCAAAAACGACAATTTATCTGCGATCGGATATGTCACTGATCAATCCAACCTTGGAAGCCATACGGTGTTAACTAGCACAGTACAGCATGTCGATAAAGCGTACAGTATCATTGCGAAGAAGTTTAATGAAGGCAAGCTAAACGAACAAGGTGAGTACTCCTTTGACTTTAAAGAAGGAGTGATCGAAATGGGGAAATTTAGCTCAACCATAGACCGTGCTTTTGTGAAAGACATTGAGAAGGATATTGCGAATTACAAAAAAACAGGCAAATTGCCAAATGAAAAGTGAGGACGTTAAACATGCAGCACGAAAAATCGATGGAGTTTTTACAAATTGCGATGAAGTATTTTCCACAAGCAAAAGAAGAATTAGATAAAGCAGGTATTCAGCTTGATCCACAAGCACTTCAGCCGCTTCTCTCTTTGTTTACATCTGTCATGCAAGAGGCATATGAGCTTGGAAAAGCAGATGCAGCATCAGAAAAAGCCACAGAATAGTGGCTTTTTTTTATGATAATTTTTTCTTGAAGGCACTAATCATAGGGCCGACATCTTTAAACACAGGCTTCAGCTCATCGATGGAGTTCATAATGTTTCCAATTTGATTCATGACATGCATGTAGTCAATGGAGTCATCACTTGAAGAAGTCTCTGCACGCTCCTCCTTTTTCTCTGTCTTGCTTTTCTCCTTTTCAAGCGGCTGACCAAACATCATTGCTGAGAAAATATCCTTTTGCGCCATATCACATGTTCCTTTCTACTATTGGTATATCATTAATCTATGAAAAAAGTGAGAGGAAAGGTTAGACGTTTGTATTGCCAAGGAGAAAAAAATAAGGTAAAATTAGTACCAGATACTAATATAAGATCACAATATCACATGCTCGTATGAGTAAAAGGAGTCTTATTCAATGAATGCTGGAATTATTGGCCTTGGCCGCTATATACCTGAAAAAGTATTAACAAATCGTGATTTAGAAAAAATGGTTGAAACTTCTGACGAGTGGATTCGTACTAGAACAGGTATAGAAGAAAGAAGAATTGCATCTGATGATGTCAATACATCTCATATGGCGCTTGCTGCTGCAAAAAAAGCATTAGCTGACGCAGATGTGGCTGCAGAAGATATTGATATGATTCTTGTAGCGACAGTTACGCCAGATCAAGCATTTCCGACAGTCGCTTGTATGATTCAAGAGCAGCTCGGTGCACATAAAGCATGTGCAATGGATATTAGCGCTGCCTGCGCTGGCTTTATGTATGGGCTTGTTACTGGAAAACAATTTATCGAATCAGGCACTTACAAACACGTGCTTGTCGTTGGTGTAGAAAAGCTTTCTCGCATTACCGACTGGGATGACCGCAACACAGCTGTTTTGTTTGGAGATGGAGCAGGTGCTGCTGTACTAGGAACAGTCAGCGAAGGCAAGGGAATTCTATCATTTGAGCTTGGAGCCGATGGAAGAGGCGGGAAGCACTTGTACTTAGATGAAAAAGATCATACAATCATGAATGGAAGAGAAGTATTTAAATTTGCTGTGAGACAAATGGGCGAGTCAAGCGTAAACGTGATAGAAAAAGCTGGACTATCAAAAGAAGACGTAGACTTCTTGATTCCGCATCAAGCAAACATTCGCATTATGGAAGCAGCACGCGAACGCTTAGAGCTGCCAGTTGAAAAAATGTCGAAAACAGTCCATAAATATGGAAACACATCAGCAGCATCCATTCCAATTTCACTATGTGAAGAAATCGAAGCCGGAAAAATTCATGACGGCGATGTGATTGTAATGGTTGGTTTTGGTGGCGGATTAACGTGGGGCGCAATCGCTATGCGATGGGGCCGATAAAAGAGTGGGGTGCACAAATTAATGGATAAGAAACGAGTAGTTGTTACAGGATTAGGTGCTTTGACACCTCTTGGCAACGATGTAGAGACAACATGGAAAAATGCTGTAGCAGGTGTATCAGGTGTTGGCCCGATCACACGTGTTGATTCAAGTGAATATACAGCAAAAGTAGCTGCAGAACTAAAAGATTTTAACATCGAAGATTACATGGAGAAAAAAGAAGCGAGAAAGATGGCACGCTTCACACAATATGCAGTCGTTGCTGCTCAAAAGGCTTTAGAAGATTCACGCCTCGAAATTACAGATGAAAACGCACCTCGTGTTGGGGTATGGGTTGGATCTGGTATTGGCGGACTTGAAACATTCGAAGAGCAATTCGAAGTGTATTCAAATAAAGGAGCAAGACGCGTAAGCCCGTTCTTCGTTCCAATGATGATTCCAGATATGGCGACAGGTCAAATTTCAATTGCACTTGGCGCAAAAGGGGTTAACTCTTGTACAGTGACAGCATGTGCGACAGGAACAAACTCCATTGGTGATGCCTTTAAAGTCATTCAGCGCGGAGATGCAGATGCGATGATTACAGGTGGAACAGAAGCACCATTAACGAAAATGTCGTTTGCTGGTTTCTGTGCAAACAAAGCCCTTTCGACAAATCCTGATCCAGATACAGCAAGTCGTCCATTTGATAAAAACCGTGACGGATTTGTTATGGGTGAAGGAGCGGGAATTGTTGTTCTTGAAGAATTAGAGCATGCGTTAAAACGTGGTGCGACCATTTATGCAGAAATCGTTGGCTACGGTTCAACTGGAGATGCATACCATATCACAGCACCTGCTCCAAACGGAGAAGGCGGCGTACGTGCAATGAAAGAAGCAATTCGTGATGCAGGTTTAACAGTGGAAGAAATTGATTATATCAATGCCCACGGAACAAGCACACCGTATAATGATAAGTTTGAAACAATGGCGATTAAAGAAGTGTTTGGAGAGCATGCGAATCAGCTTGCGATTAGTTCGACAAAATCAATGACAGGTCATTTACTTGGCGCAGCAGGCGGAGTAGAAGCGATTTTCTCTGTTCTGGCGATTAAAGACAGTGTCATTCCGCCAACGATTAACCTTGAAACACCAGATGAAGAATGTGATCTTGATTATGTAGCAAATGAAGCACGTTCAAAAGAAGTACAAGTTGCGTTGAGCAACTCACTTGGTTTTGGCGGGCACAATGCGACAATTATCTTCAAAAAATACGAAGCGTAATATGTCTTAAGAAGGCGGCGATCTATAAACAGATCGCCGCCTTTTTGCATATGATGAAAATGGAGGTGTTCAGCGGTATGGGTCTGATCAATACACAATATCTCATTGAGCAATCATCATCATTTCAGGAGCTGGCGGCACGTTTTGTCCCTTATTTTAAAGGAGCGGAGAAAAAAGAAGGATCATCTATTCTCGCCCATTTACAACATCACGGAATGGTGCGATCATGGAACGCCTGCCAGGAAATGATCGACAAGCTCAAAGAAAAAGGGTATTTCAAGCTTGTGATGAAAGAATACAAAGCGCTGCAAAAAAAGTGGGGAGGTCCTGATGTCCCCGTCTTTATTTTGCCTGTTAATGAGAGCAGCAAAGAGATCAGAGAACAATTTTACTTTCAATCCGGCATGGCATTTGATGACAAAATCTTTCTTTTTTTATCCCCGCATACACCAAAGGAGCGAATCGGTACGTTGCTGACGCATGAATATCACCATGTATGTAGGTTGCATTTTCTCACGAAAGAAGAAAAAGATTTTACATTCCTTGATACAATCATGATGGAGGGGCTCGCTGAATATGCTGTGTATCATAGATATGGAGAAAGCTATACAGCAAAGTGGACGACTTTATATGACGAATCGCAGCTGCAGCGCATGTACAAGAAATGGGTATCCAGTCACCTTTATCAGAAAGTGCAGGACGACGAAAGGCTGATACAGAATCTCCTTTATGGAAAAGGGAACTACCCCAAAATGCTTGGCTATGCCACTGGATTTTATATCGTGAAAAAGTATTTCGATGAGCACCGAATCAGCGAGGAGTCTATGATTGCGGAGCCAGCGGAAACGTTTTTAAAGGCGATAGAATCGTAAAGACAAACATTCACAAAAAAAGTGACATATTACAATTTTACTAAATACTTCTTGATTTCGTCATGCTGATGTAATAATATACAAATATAAATTTTGATAATTCTTTTTATTCTAAAAAGACGGAATTTTTCGATTCGGTTCATTTGATCTATGGAGAAAGGGGCGAATGCATGAGCACACTGCTTGAAGTGCAAAACTTAAAAACCTATTTTTTTCGAAAAAAGGAACCAATACCTGCTGTTGATGGCGTTGATTTTAGTATCAAAAAAGGGGAAACAGTCGCATTAGTCGGTGAGTCTGGGTCTGGTAAAAGTATTACGTCTTTATCCATCATGGGTCTGATTAATGGGACTGGTGGGAAGATTATGGATGGTTCCATTAAGCTTGATGGAAAAGACCTTGTTACATATAGTGAAAAGGAATTGTGCAATATTCGTGGTAATGATGTATCCATGATCTTTCAGGAACCCATGACCTCACTTAATCCCGTCTTAACCATCGGGGAACAAATAACAGAAATCCTCATTTACCACAAAAAACTTTCAAAAAAAGAAGCGACCAAAAAAGCGATTGACTTGCTAAAGCTTGTAGGCTTTTCCAGGCCAGAACAAATCATCAAAGATTACCCGCACCGTTTATCCGGCGGTATGCGTCAACGAGTCATGATCGCCATTGCGCTAAGCTGTGATCCGAAGCTCCTCATTGCGGATGAGCCGACTACTGCGCTCGATGTGACCATACAAGCCCAGGTGCTGACCTTAATGAAAGATTTATGTTCGACCTTTGGTACATCTATACTTCTCATTACGCACGATTTAGGTGTTGTGTCGGAAGTAGCAGACCGTGTCATTGTCATGTACTGCGGACAGGTTGTTGAAAATGGAACCGTTGAAGAGTTGTTTGATCAGCCGCTTCATCCATACACAGAAGGACTGCTTGAATCCATTCCGGTCATTGACGGAGACATTCAGCCATTAACGGCGATAAAAGGGAATGTCCCTGCGCCAGATCAGCTTCCCGCAGGATGCCGTTTTGCGCCAAGATGCCCGAAAGTAATGGAACGCTGCATAGGTGAATTGCCCAAACTGACAACCTTTGAAAATGGTAGAAGCGTCAGGTGTTTCTTATATGAGGAGGCAAGCCAAACATGACACTTGCTGAAAACCAACCATACATGACAGATCGATCTGAGAAAGAAACCATCCTGGAATTAAAAAATATACGAAAACACTTTCCGATTAAAGCTGGGGTGCTGCAAAAGAAAGTAGGAGCAGTCAAAGCGGTTGACGGCATCGACTTAAACATTTATAAAGGCGAAACGTTAGGCATCGTTGGAGAGTCTGGATGCGGTAAATCCACATTAGGACGGACGATGATTCGTTTATATGAACCAACAGAAGGACAAATTCTATTTAAAGGGCAAGATATCTCTCATGTATCTGAATCAAAACTAAGACAATCAACAAGGAAAAACATCCAAATGGTTTTTCAAGATCCCTTTGCATCACTCAACCCTAGAAAAACACTTCGAAGTATCATCAAAGAACCCTACAAAACACATCACTTATATTCCTTAAAAGAAAGAAATGAAAAAGTAGAACAGCTTTTATCCAAAGTCGGCCTTCACCCAAGTTTTGCGAATCGATACCCGCACGAATTTTCCGGTGGACAAAGGCAGCGGATCGGTATCGCTCGTGCACTTGCCATGAATCCTGAAATGATCATAGCAGATGAGCCTGTTTCAGCGCTTGACGTCTCCATTCAGGCGCAGGTCATCAATTTGATGGAAGAGCTTCAAGAAGAGTTTGACCTCACCTATCTATTTATCTCTCACGATCTCAGTGTGGTCCGCCACATTAGTGATCGAGTGGGCGTCATGTATCTTGGCAAAATGATGGAACTTGCGGATAAGCACAGCCTGTACGATGATCCGCTTCATCCGTATACACAGGCGCTTTTATCTTCCGTTCCAGTCACCCGTAAAAAAGGTCAGGTGAAAAGGGAACGGATTATGCTGCAAGGGGATTTACCAAGCCCTGCAAATCCGCCAAAAGGTTGTGTGTTTCATACAAGATGCCCACACGCGAAAGAAGTCTGTAAAGAAAAAGTACCAGAATTTCAAGAATTAAAAACGAACCACTTTGTGGCCTGCCACCTCTACGACGCTTGATCACGCTTGTATGATCTCATCTTTGAGAGGGGGGATGAAACGGGCTTCTGTCATCATTTTTTAAAAAAGATAGGGGGAATTGTCTATGAAAGATAGAAAGAGAAAGTCCATTTTGGTCAGTTTACTGCTGATCTTTACATTGATCCTTGCTGCTTGTTCTGGTGGAAATAAAACGTCTGGAGACAGTGAAAAGAAATCCACAGGTAAACCTGTACAAGGTGGCGATCTTGTCATTGGTTCGATTGCAGAGCCTACATTATTTAACTCACTTTACTCAACAGACGTTGCAAGTTCTGATATTGAAGAGAGAATCTATAGCTTTTTACTGCAAACAGATGGAAAGCTTAACCCACAGCTGGCGTTGGCAGAAGATATTAAAGAATCCGATGACGGCAAACAGTTTGATGTGACCATTAGAAAAGGCGTGAAGTTTCATGATGGAGAAGAACTGACTGCTGATGATGTTGTGTTTACATACAGCATTCCGATCAATAAGGATTACAATGGTGAGCGTGGATCAGGCTTTGAAGTATTAGAGTCTGTCAAAAAAACAGGGGACTATTCGGTCGAATTTAAGCTGAATAAAAAAGATCCATATTTTTATAACGTCACGCTAGGAAGCTATGGCATTTTACCAAAGCATATTTTAGGTGATGTCCCTATAAAGGATCTTGGCGAAAATGAATTTAACCGAAAAAATCCAATCGGCTCTGGCCCATTTAAATTTGCCGAGTGGAAAGAAGGAGACTATGTCAAACTCGAAGCATTTGATGACTATTGGGATGGACGCCCATACCTTGATACAGTCACCATTAAAACGATTCCTGATCAAAATGCAGCCATGGCTCAGCTATCCGCAGGTGATATTGATTTCTTTGCAGTGCCTGGAGCAGAACTGCAAACAGCTGAAAAAGTTAGTAACATCAAAATCGAATCTGATCTAGGGCTTAATTATTCATATATTGGCTGGAATCAGAAAAACGAACTGTTCAAAAGTAAAAAAGTCCGTCAAGCGCTTACCCATGCCATTGATCGTCAAACCATTGTAGATCAAGTGTTAGATGGAGACGGGAAAGTAGCCAACATCCCAGAAAGCCCGCTGTCATGGAACTACCCTAAAAATGAAAATGTCCCAGTATTTGAATTTGATCAAGAAAAAGCGAAAAAGATGTTGAAAGAAGAGGGCTGGGAGGATACAGATGGAGATGGTTATCTTGATAAGGACGGTAAGAAGTTCTCCTTCGTCTTGAAGACGAACCAAGGAAACAAAGTCCGTGAAGATATTGCTGTCGTTGTCCAGCAGCAGCTCAAAGAAATTGGCATTGAAGCAAAACCGCAAATTGTAGAATTTAGTGCATTAATCGAACAAACAACCCCGCCAAAATGGGATTATGATGCGTTATTACTCGGCTGGAGCTTAGCGACATTCCCTGATCAATACAGTATTTTCCATTCAAGTCAGTCTGAAAAAGGCTTAAATAACATTTGGTATAAAAATGAAGAAGTCGATAAACTGCTAGTTGATGCCAAAAACTTGAGTGATCGAAAAGAGTATTCAAAGGCATATGAAAAAATTTATGAGCTGATTGCAGAAGACCAGCCGTATACGTTCCTTTATTATGCCAACTCACATCGTGCGATGCCATCTAATCTACAAGGCTACTCTTACCACCCAAAAGATGAATATTACAAAATCGAAAAATGGTGGATTGAACAGTAGTCTGCTAGTGAAGAAGGGGGAGGGGTCTCCCCTTTTTTCATCATAGTATGGCCATCCGATGAAAAAGGAGTTGTGCATATGGTTACATATATCATTAGAAGGACACTTCTTTCCATCCCAATTTTGTTTGGTATTACGATTTTGTCCTTTGCGATTATGAAAGCAGCACCAGGCGATCCGATGTCACTCATGATGGACCCGACCATTAGTGCCGCAGACCGGGAAGCCTTTATTGATAAGTACGGCTTGAACGATCCTGAATATGTGCAATATATGAAATGGCTCGGCAATATGCTTCAAGGTGACTTTGGCACATCCATTGTAAAAAAAGGAACGCCCGTGTCGGATTTGATTTTTGCCCGGCTGCCTAATACTCTCATCCTCATGATCTTTTCTACATTAGTTGCCCTGATCATTGCCATCCCATTTGGTGTTCTTTCAGCAAAACGTCCGTATACAAAACTTGACTATGGTATTACGGTTACATCATTTATCGGACTGGCTATTCCGAATTTCTGGTTTGGTTTAATCCTTATAATGGTGTTATCAGTGAATTTAGGATGGTTTCCGACCGGGGGTGTCTCTACCTTAAATGCAGATTTTAATCTATTTGACCGGCTTCATCATATTATTTTACCGGCCTTTGTTTTAGCAACGGCTGATATGGCCGGCCTTACACGTTATACAAGGTCAAGTATGCTCGATGTGATGCGGCAGGATTACATTCGCACGGCGCGAGCGAAAGGTTTTAGAGAGAACAAAGTCATCTTCAAACATGGATTGAGAAACGGTCTGATGCCTGTTATTACGATCTTTGGACTCATGATTCCATCCTTTATTGGCGGCGCAGTCGTGGTGGAACAAATCTTCACATGGCCAGGGCTTGGGAAACTGTTTATCGATTCTGCTTTTTCAAGAGATTATCCCGTCATTATGGCGATGACTGTTATCTCTGCTGTGCTCGTGGTCGTTGGAAACTTAATAGCGGATATTCTCTATGCGATCGTTGATCCGCGTATTGAATATTAGAAGGGAGCTGAGGCACAATTGGCACAACCTAATATGGGAACACCTCCTGTTGATCTCAAATTAAAAGAAGGCCTTCCGCCAAAACCAGAGACGATGCTTCGTTTATTTTGTGAGAAATTTTTCAAAAATAAATTGGCGGTTGCCGGCTCCGCTATTTTATTGATCATTATCTTTTCGGCTATTTTCGCTCCGGTGATCGCACCTTACGCACCGGAACAGCAAGACTTATTGAAACGGCTACAGCCTCCAAGTGCAGAGCATTTTATGGGAACCGACAAGTTTGGCAGAGATATTTTTTCAAGGGTGCTATACGGAGCGAGGGTGTCTCTATTAGTTGGCTTTGTCTCGGTAGTCGGAGCCATCACCATTGGAACCGTCATTGGGGCGGTAGCGGGATACTTTAAAGGCTTTGTCGATTCTGTGCTCATGAGAATGGTGGATGTGGTATTGTCTATTCCAGATATTTTTCTCTTGATCACGCTAGTGACAATTTTTAAACCGGGTATTGATAAATTGATTTTAATTTTTGCGCTGACTGGCTGGACAACAACCGCCAGGCTGATCCGCAGTGAATTCTTGTCACTTCGCACAAGAGAATTCGTACTCGCAGCAAGAACGATCGGAACGAAAAACCATGTCATCATCTTTTCGCATATTTTACCGAACTGTATCGGCCCTATCATTGTGTCTGCTACATTGAAAGTCGGTTCTGTTATTTTAGCTGAGTCGACACTTAGCTATCTAGGGTTTGGCATCCAGCCTCCAACGGCGAGCTGGGGAAACATGCTTCAAGATGCACAAAATTTCTCCATCATGGTGCAAGCATGGTGGTATCCACTGTTCCCAGGTTTACTGATTCTACTTACCGTTTTATGCTTTAACTTCTTAGGTGATGGACTGAGAGATGCCCTTGATCCTAAAAAGCTAAAATAAGGTTCTGCTTATAGAAGATCGTGAAAGGACTCTGCGAGACGTTCTCCTTTTCCCAGGAAATAAAGCCGTCCTTCCGTCAGGGCGAAGTTTTAATAAAGTTGGAATAATTTCTCTATCCCTTGCCCATACTGTGGACAACAGTTTTTAAAAAGTGAGGGATTGGTTATGTTATTTCTTCATGACGTATGGGTGAATTGGTTTGAAGGGGAAGAGAATGGCTATAATGTGTGTCATTTTCATGAGTGGCGCAAGGAGGACAGCGTGGAGCTGTTAGATCAAGTACCTTTACTCAAGGTGCAGAGTCCTTTGTTTGATTACATAGAGAATGATCTATCAGAGCTGCCAAAGACGCTGCTAGAGACTGTATTTGAGAAATCATATATTCGAAAAAATCATGAACGCCGTAAATTAGAGTATTGCTTTGTGGTCACGGACGGGATAAGAATCATCGCTGTGGATACGATTGGTTATTCCATTCCTGTGAGAAAGAGCCGATTGATTCCAAGACAGGAGCAATTGGTATATGAAATGGTGAAAGATGTGAAGGCAGAGGAGTATGAATTCACGCCGGACAGCCTTGAATCGACGAAAGAATATCACATCCTATCATTACCACCGCAGCATATCAGCGGATTAACGAGAAAAGAAAGACAGCTGAAGCAGCTGATGTTTATGGCGTTAGATCAACTAAAGGGGCTTCAAAACCGAGCAGAAATTGCCTATTGGTATACAGAATGGAATCCGCGTATGTACAACCAGATCAAACGAATGTCTTTCGAGGAAATTTGGAACATGCTTTATAACGAAACCATTGATGGATGGTCAGAAAACCATTTAGCCTTTTGTGAAAAAATGATTAAAGGACAGCCATTTTTTGAAAAACTTTGGGAAATGGAAAACGAATCGAAAGTCAATTAGAAAAAGCTTGCAGCTGAATATGCTGCAAGCTTGTTTTATTTGCGTTTCCGGCCAAGACCCATCGCATTCTCCATTTTTTTCAGCATTTTGTTTGCCGCACGGTTAGCCTTTTCAGCACCTTCATCTAAAATGCGGTCAAGCTCATCTGACTCAATGAGTTCATAATAGCGATCTTGAATCGGTTTTAATGCATCCACAACAACGTTCGCAAGATCTTCCTTAAATTCACCATAACCTTTGCCTTCGTATTTTTGTTCAAGCTCTGCAATCGATACGTTCCCTAATACAGAATAAATCGTCAGTAAGTTGGCAATTCCAGGTTTGTTTTCTTTGTCATATTTGACGATGCCTTCTGAATCAGTCACAGCACTTTTGATTTTCTTTTCAAGCTGTTTTGGCTCATCTAATAAGGTAATGAAAGATTTTTGGTTCGGATCAGATTTGCTCATCTTTTTCGTTGGGTCTGCTAAAGACATAATCCGAGCGCCTTCTTTTGGAATTTTGACTTCAGGTACAGTAAAAATGTCGTTATACTTTCGGTTAAAGCGTTCAGCAAGCGTTCTCGTTAATTCAAGATGCTGCTTTTGATCTTCTCCTACAGGAACTAAGTCCGTACCGTATAACAGAATATCGCCAGCCATTAATGGCGGATACGTTAATAGTCCTGAAACGACTGCTTCCTTACCAGCAGATTTGTCCTTAAATTGAGTCATTCTTTCTAATTCTCCAATATAAGCGACACATTGCAGCATCCATCCTGCCTGGGCGTGGGCAGGTACCTCTGATTGGATAAACAATGTTGCCTTCTCTGGATCAAGTCCCACTGCCAAATAAAGAGCGGCTAAGCTTCTAATATTTTGTCGAAGGGCTAAACGATCCTGACTGACCGTAATGGCATGCTGATCGACCACACAAAAGTAGCCGTTGTAATCATGCTGAAGATCGACAAATTGCTTCATCGCTCCAATGTAGTTCCCCAATGTCACAGAACCGCTAGGCTGAATGCCTGAGAAAATCGTCTTTTTTGTCATACTAAAACCTCTTTTCTTCAATATAAAAAGGCCCACCCATCACTTTTCAACAGAAAAGGGACGAATGAACCGTGGTACCACCCTTGTTATTTCAATACGAAATCACTCAAGACGTTGATATCGGAGACTGCTCCGTCTAAGCCTACTAACTCTGTCAAGTGTTCGGTTAGCTGCTCCAAAGCCCATTCCATACATGCCATTATCTGCTTGCACCAACCGCAGACTCTCTGTAAATGGTGAATATATGTACTCTTCTTTTTCATCGCAAAAATGTAATTTCATTCATTATAAATAAGCAAAAATCAAAAGTCAAAACCTACATATAATAAATCAAGAGCAATATTAACATTTCAATGAGTAAACTCAAACCTAATGTTCTTAAGGTTGAAAAGTTACTTTGAAAAGATGATGATAAATGTTTGTTTAAACTGTCATCAACATGGTCCTTTTGCTTATTTAAAGAATCAAACACCTTTCGGAAGCTGTAAGATATTTGATCAAAAAATCCACTTTTTAAAGTGATGAACGATAACCACACTAGCAAAGTGCCAGAAGCTAAATAAAATGTGATGTTAATCATGCTTAAGAAAGATATGTGCCCATAAAAGAGGAAGCTTAAAATGAAAACAAGGCCATTAGAACTAAGTAAAAGAATAAAAAATCTAATAACAATCACTCCTGCGCATTAAAACTTTACTGTACTAAAATAGCAATAAAAACATTTAATTCAAGACTTTCACTATATAAGAAAAACGAAACAAGGAACGAAGCTGTTGTTTTAATCAATTTCTTGATATCAGTTTACAATGAATCATGAAGATTGCCAATTGTATAGACAGGATTACCTCTGATTAGGTATTTAAGATCACAAAATCTCAGAAAAATAACCAAATTATTTCAATTTTTTAATAAAAATATTAAAAAACAGTGGAAATATGAAAATTTTCTTAAAAAAATGAATGCACAATTACTTATTTGCTAGTATAATAGTTCCTGTAGTTCATTTATGAAGGGGAGGTCAACAACTAGATGAAAAAGTCTAAATTTTCACTGCTTTTAGTTTTTTTATTGGTGCTGACTATTTTTGTATCTGCATGTTCAGGTAAACAAAGTAGCGACAAGGGCACTGCATCCAAAGATTCAAAACAAGAGGCTACAATTTTAGAATCACAGGAAATGCCTGCAATGGATACAATCCAAGCGAGTGATACAATCAGTTTTACGACTATGAATAACGTGTTTGAAGGTTTGTATCGTTTCAACGATAAAGAAGAATTAGTGCCTGGTATGGCTGATGGGGAACCAGTTGCTAACAAAGATAAAACAGTTTACAACATCAAAATTAAAGATGCAAAATGGTCTAATGGTGACCCAGTTAAAGCTCAAGACTTCGTATATGCATGGCAACGTGCTTTAGATCCAGAACAAAAGTCTGAGTATGGCCCATATATGATGGTTGGTAAAATTAAGAATGCTGATAAAGTATACAACAAAAAAGCAAAGCCTGAGGAACTAGGAATTAAAGCTGTAAGCGATAAAGAACTGCAAATTACACTTGAAAAACCAATTCCTTACTTCCAATCTCTGCTTTCATTCCCAACATTCTACCCAGTGAATGAAAAGTTCGTTAAAGAACAAGGTGACAAATATGCGAAGACTGCAAAGAACCTTGTATACAACGGACCATTTGAGCTTTCTTCTTGGGATGGCCCACAAGCAACTACTTGGGAATACAAAAAGAATGAAGAATATTGGGACAAAAAGAACGTCTCTATGACAAAACTTACTTTTAAAGTATCTAAAGATCCACAAGCAGCTGTTAACGCATTTGAAGCGGGAGAAGCTGATATTACACCTAAATTATCAACACCTGCCATCATCTCTCAATACGAAGGTGATAAGCGGATGAAAAGATTACTAGAACCTACTGTGTTCTGGTTGAAAATGAACCAAGGAAATAAATCTTTAAAGAATGAAAACGTTCGTCGCGCAATTGCAACGGCAATTGATAAAGAAGCGTTTGTAAATGATGTGTTGCAGAATGGTTCAGTTGCTGCATACTATCAAATTCCAAAAGATTTCGTACATGATGAAAGCGGAAAAGACTTCCGTGATGGAATGCCTAAATACTTAGAAACTAATAAAGATGAAGCGAAAAAGCTTTTTGAAAAAGGGTTGAAAGAATTAGGAACGTCTAAAGTAACGCTTAATTACTTAGGTGATGATTCTGAGACAGCTAAAACAATCGGTGCTTTCATTAAAGATCAGCTCGAGAAAACTTTACCTGGCTTAGATATCAATATTCAAAGTGTTCCTTTCGCTACTCGTATTGATCGTGATAAGAAAGAGGATTACGATCTTCAGATGGCTGGATGGGGTCCAGATTACCTTGATCCGATCACGTTCTCTGACTTGTTCATCACAGGTGGCGGAAACAACCACATGGGTTACTCAGATAAAAAATATGATCAGTTGTTAAAAGATGCATCTGGCAAATTAGCTGCAAAACCTGAAGAACGCTGGAAAGCTTTACAAGAAGCTGAAAAAGTATTATTACAAGATGACGCAGCACTTTCACCAATTTATCAGAGAGCAACTAACTATCTGATTAATAACAAAGTAAAAGGATTTGTCATTCACAAAGTTGGACCTGAATTCAGCTACAAATGGATGAAAATTGAAGGATAATTAACAATCTTATAGAAAAGAGAGTGTATTCTCTGAATATACTCTCTTTTTCACTGAGAGAAATATGTCGAAATATACAGAAAAGTCAGTTTTATCAGGAGGTGCAAGTATGCTGAAATACTTAATTAGACGGGTTGCCTACATGGTTGTTACCCTCTTCATCATTGTTTCAATCACTTTTTTCTTAATGAAACTTATTCCGGGTTCTCCTTTTGTTAATGCGCAAAAGTTGTCAGAAGCTCAACAAGCTGTACTTAATGCAAAATATGGACTAGATCAGCCAATTCCTGTTCAATATTTTCATTACATGATTAATACATTCACTGGGGATTTAGGTGTTTCATTCCAATTCAACAATACCTCCGTAACAGAACTTCTTTCATATCGAGTAGGACCATCTGCTGTCCTAGGCCTTCAAGCGATTATTTTAGGAACGATTGTTGGTATCTTTTTGGGAGTAGTTGGAGCTTTAAGACAGAACACATGGGTGGATTACTCTGCTACTTTCTTGGCAGTTATCGGTAAATCAATTCCGAGTTTTGTATTCGCTGGATTACTTCAGTACTATATTGCGGTGAAATTGGGGTTATTACCAACTCAATTTTGGAATGGGTTTGAATATACAATTTTACCTACTATAGCGTTAGCAATGTTCCCTATCTCCATTTGTGCTCGTTTTATGAGAACAGAAATGGTTGAAGTACTTGAGACAGATTACATTTTGCTTGCAAAAGCAAAAGGAGCAGGCTATTTTGAGATCGCATTTAAACATGCAATGAGAAATGCTTTAATACCTGTTGTCACAGTACTTGGTCCATTGACTGTTAGTTTAATGACGGGATCACTAGTAATAGAAAAAATCTTCTCAATTCCTGGAATTGGTGAGCAGTTTGTTAAAGCCATTACAGTAAACGACTACCCAGTCATCATGGGTACAACTATCTTATTTGCCGTTCTTTTTGTAGTGGTTGTATTTATTGTCGATATTCTATATGGAATTATCGATCCTAGAATTCGTGTAGCGGGAGGTAACAAATAATGAAACAGCAAGAAGAAAATATTGATAAAAGTCTGTTTGAACCCGCTGGTGTTGATACATTATCTGCTGAAAAAATTGAAAAACCAAGTCTAAATTATTGGCAAGACGCATGGCTTAGAATTAAAAAGAATAAAGCCGCTGTTGTTAGTATGGTGATTTTATTTTTAATTGTATTCATGGCGCTCGTCGGACCATTAATTAGTGGCAAAGACTTTAGTACTCAAACAACGTCTGAAGCGAACTTACCGCCTCGAATCCAAGGATTAGAGCATGTTAGTTTCTTACCTTTTACTGGTGAAAGAACACTAAAAAATGGTGATGTGGTTAATCCATATGAACAAAAAGGGATTGAACATTACTACTGGTTCGGTACCGATAATCTTGGGAGAGATCTATTTACACGTGTGTGGAAAGGAACTCAAATCTCACTGCTTATTGCTGTTGTTGCAGCTGTGATCGATTTAATTATTGGTGTTGCCTACGGCGCTATTTCTGGTTATTTCGGTGGGAAAATTGATAATGCGATGCAGCGTATTTTGGAAGTTCTAATGGGGATTCCAAACTTAATCGTTGTCATATTAATGATTCTCGTCTTAAAACCAGGGATTATTCCAATTATTATTGCACTAAGTATTACCGGGTGGATCAGTATGGCTAGGGTCGTGCGTGCTCAAGTCATGAAGCTGAAAGAACAGGAATATGTACTAGCCGCTAGAACTTTGGGATTAAGTAACTTTAAAATTATCTTTAAGCACATGTTGCCAAACTTAACAGGTGTGATGATTATTAATACAATGTTCACTATTCCTAGTGCGATCTTCTTTGAAGCTTTCTTAAGCTTTATTGGATTAGGTCTGCAAGAGCCGCAAGCTTCACTAGGGACATTAATTGAAGATGGGTTTAAATCAATGATCGCTTTCCCATATCAGATGGTTTATCCAGCAATTATCATTAGTGTTATCATGATCGTCTTTAACCTTGTTGCCGACGGTGTGAGAGATGCACTTGATCCAAAAATGAAAGATTAGTACGGGGCGGTGATGTTGATGAATAAACAAGAAACGATTTTAAAAGTAAATGACTTAAATATTTCATTCCACACATTTGCTGGCGAAGTTAAGGCAATTCGAGGTGTGAATTTTGAATTGAAAAAAGGTGAGACGCTTGCCATTGTTGGAGAATCAGGCTCTGGTAAATCGGTAACTTCTAAATCAATTATGGGTCTGCTTCCTAAATCTAACTCCGAAGTGAAAAAAGGAGAGATTTTGTTTCAAGGTAAAAACCTAACAAAACTTTCTGACAAACAGATGCAGAAAATAAGAGGGAAAGATATTGCCATGGTCTTTCAAGATCCAATGACATCTTTGAATCCGACTATGACAATTGGCAAGCAAATTATAGAACCCATCTTAAAACATCAAAATGCAAGTAAAGAAGAAGCTAAAAAAAGAGCACTTGAGCTTTTGAGTCTTGTAGGTATTCCGAAACCGGAACAGAGGTTCAAGCAATACCCTCATCAATTTTCTGGTGGGATGCGACAAAGGGTTGTCGTTGCAATAGCTCTTGCTTGTAATCCGAAAATTTTAATTGCAGATGAGCCAACTACTGCTTTAGATGTAACCATTCAAGCCCAAATCTTAGAACTGATGAAAGATCTTCAAAAGAAGATTGAAACATCTATCATCTTTATCACACATGATTTAGGGGTCGTTGCGAATGTAGCAGATCGTGTAGCGGTTATGTATGGTGGTCAAATTGTTGAAATTGGCACCGTAGATGAGATTTTCTATAACCCAAAACATCCATATACTTGGGGATTACTGAGCTCTATGCCAAGTCTTGATGCAAAAGAGGAGAAATTGTTTGCCATTCCAGGTACGCCGCCTGATTTGTTGAATCCTCCAAAAGGAGACCCGTTTGCGGCTAGAAATCAATTTGCAATGAAAATTGATTTTGAACAGCAGCCGCCTTTATATCAAGTATCAGAAACTCATTTTGCAGCTACATGGCTTTTACATCCTAACGCACCAAAAGTAGAACCTCCTGAATCAATTAAGCAAAGAATGCGACAATTTAATGCGCAAAAAGGGGGGGATCACATTGAGTGAAAAAGATGTTATTTTACAAGTGAAAAATCTTAAGCAATATTTTAATGTAGGTAAACCTAATGAAGTAAAAGCTGTTGATGATGTCAGCTTTGACATTTATAGAGGTGAAACATTGGGCCTTGTAGGTGAATCTGGTTGCGGGAAATCCACTACTGGGAGAACCATCATTCGTCTATACAATGCAACAGGTGGCGAAGTTATTTTTAACGGGCAGAATGTGCATGATAAAAAATCAACAACAGATCTTAAACAATTTAACCGAAAAATGCAAATGATCTTTCAGGATCCATATGCCTCCCTCAATCCAAGAATGAAAGTTGTGGATATTATTGCTGAGGGTATCGATATTCATGGTCTTGCAAAATCAGCACAAGCACGTAAAGACCGTGTGTATCAATTGCTTGAAACGGTTGGTTTGAATAAAGAGCACGCAAATAGATACCCACATGAATTTTCAGGCGGTCAAAGGCAGCGTATTGGGATTGCTCGTGCGTTAGCTGTTGAGCCGGATTTCATCATTGCCGATGAGCCAATCTCTGCACTAGATGTGTCGATCCAAGCGCAGGTCGTCAACTTAATGAAAGAACTGCAAGAAGAAAAGGGCTTAACGTATTTATTCATTGCCCATGACCTTTCCATGGTCAAATATATCAGCGATCGTATCGGCGTGATGTATTTTGGGAAATTGGTTGAGCTGGCACCAGCGAATGAATTATATGAAAACCCGCTTCATCCATATACAAAATCATTACTATCTGCGATTCCGCTTCCAGATCCTGATTATGAGCGTAACCGCAAACGGATTAAATACGATCCATCTGTTCATAAAGGAACAAATACGGAATTTCGTGAAGTGAAGCCAGGTCACTTTGTCAGCTGTACTGAGGAAGAATTCAAAGAGATCAAAGCAAAACAATAAGAACAGAGAAGAAGCACTGCGATATCAGTGCTTCTTTTTTTTATTTTACAAAAAAACAAGTTGATGGTAATTTTTATGTAAAATGAGTAAACCAGGAGGAAATCAAATGTTGTTATGGAAGACGTTTCGCTATTTATGTCTTCACCTTTTTATCGTCACGATGCTTTTTTCAATATCTTTTTTAATGGAACCAAATGGAGGAAAGTGGATGATCGCATTTTTAGTGCTCATTTGCATCATTTCGTTTTCAGTTGAATTTGCTCTGTATCGGCGCATGAATAAACAGAAGGAAGAAGTCCGGCGTATGAAGTACCTTTATTTCATCATGTTTCAGATCGCCATGACACTTCTTTTGTTTGCTTGCTTTCAAATGCTCATGAATCGTTCGATATAAAACTTTTTTGCTTTCTCTTGAAAAAAAGTGAAACCACCAATGGCATTGCTGCGTCTTACTAGTACAGGCGTTTAAATAGCAGGAAATCGGGAATAGATAAGGAAGTGGTTCTTAACTACATCATAAGGAGCGGATCCATGAATTGGTATGAAAAGCTCAGTGAATACTTCCCGATAGAAGAAATGAAGTCAAAAGAGCATATGGAAGCTTTATTAAAGGAAAGAAGTGATATTTATCATAAAGAAGAAGGGCCTCATCATGTGATGATGTACGCTGAATTTGATTCTTTCATCTTTATTGATTATTTATTTGTTTCCAAGGATGCAAGAGGTGAAGGCCTCGGCTCAAAGCTCATTCATAAGCTGAAGGAAAAAAGAAAACCGATCTTGCTTGAGGTCGAGCCTGTAGATGAAGATGATGCAGATACTGCAAAACGCCTAAAGTTTTATCAGAGAGAGCACTTCAAGCATGCTGAATCAATTGGTTATAAACGCAGGTCACTTGCAACGAATGAAGTGAACCGCATGGAAATTCTTTATTGGTCGCCTCGTACAGATAATGAGGAAGAAATGATGGAGGCCATGAGAAAGACGTACGAAGGAATCCATACGTATAAAGACGAAGAATGGTATGGACAATCGTATGAGGATGTTGATGATGTGCTGAAGCTCGTTGAAAATAGAAAACAAAAAAATATTTTCGATCATCTCGACTAAATGAGAATGTTCAGACTTCAAACATCAGCACAAAAAGAATGAAATTGTCTAGTTTTTGTCACAAAAATTGCAAGAAAATCTGTTCACACTTACTTTTTTATAGTATAATCACTATAAAGATTACTTATTTAGAACAATTTTAATTTAAGAATACAGATCAATATTCATTCTACAAATTGAGGAGTGAAGATTTATGGTAACATTATACACATCACCAAGCTGTACATCATGTAGAAAAGCAAGAGCGTGGTTAGAAGAGCACAATATTCCATACCAAGAGAGAAATATCTTTTCTGAGCCTCTTTCAATCGATGAAATCAAAGAGATTCTTCGTATGACGGAAGATGGTACAGATGAAATTATCTCAACACGTTCTAAAGTATTCCAAAAACTAAATGTAAATGTTGAGACAATGCCGCTTCAACAATTGTATAAACTAATCAATGAGCATCCTGGTCTTCTAAGACGTCCAATTATTTTGGATGAAAAAAGACTGCAAGTTGGGTACAACGAAGATGAAATTAGACGTTTCCTTCCTAGAACGGTTCGTACATTCCAACTTCGAGAAGCTCAGCGACTTGCTAACTAATAGACAACACGAAAAGCTGCCGATCATTTGGCAGCTTTTTTTATTTATTTTCAGCCGTTTGTTCGTAAAAGAGACTGGCCAAAATAACGGTTGCGACGGTTAAAAAAGGAAGCAACAATTCAAGTGTTGTATGCTGCGCCATAAATTCATTCAGTTTTACATCACGGACAATCATTTCTCCGCCAGTAAAAGCTAAAAGGGCACTCCCTCCGTATAAAAGAATCGGAAACTTGGTTAGTGCTGCATGAATCAGCTTACTCCCCCAAATAATAATCGGAACTGAAATCATTAAGCCAAAGGCAGTGAGCACCATGTTCCCTTTAGCTGCCCCTGCAACAGCGATCACATTATCAAGTGACATAAAAAGATCTGCAATCACGATGGTCTGAACAGCACGCCAAAGCGAGCCGCTGCTTTTAATCCGAATGGATTCTTTCTTTTGTTCAATTAGCAAATTGTATCCGATATAAAGGAGAAAGAGACCGCCGATAAATTGCAAATAGGGGATGGTCAATAAATAAACGGCAGCACCAGTCATGGTAATTCTCATCAGCACTGCCAAAAGTGTGCCGATCCATATGGCTTTGTTTCGTTTTTCATTTGATAAGCTTCGACTGGCCATCGCAATGATTAATGCATTATCTCCGCCTAATATGAGGTCTATGCCAATAATCATCAGTAAGGATACGATCCACTCTGTTTCCATCCAGTTCACCTCATTTCACTAAAATAGCTCGTACAACCAATATATGAAGACGATTCAAATATATGTTTCTGCAAGTTTTCTCTGCAAAAAATGCGTTTTTATTTCTTTTATTCATCTTTTATCATAAAATAGACAGTACACAGCAATACCTCATTTCTTTAAATGGTTAACATGTAGACGGAACGGGTAAAGTGTAGTAAAGTACTATTAATTGGGAGCTTGTATGTCCCTTCAACATCTTATATAGAAGGGAAGGTTGGCAAAATGGAAATCGAAAGAATAAATGAACATACAGTCAAATTTTATATTTCCTACGGTGATATTGAAGATCGCGGTTTTGACCGTGAAGAGATTTGGTATAATCGTGAGCGCAGTGAAGAGCTGTTCTGGGAAGTGATGGACGAAGTGCACGAAGAAGAAGAATTTGCAGTAGAGGGACCACTTTGGATTCAAGTACAGGCACTTGATAAAGGTCTTGAAATTGTCGTGACAAAAGCCCAACTTTCTAAAGATGGACAAAAGCTCGAATTGCCGATTCCAGAAGATAAAAAAGATCAAACAGATGAAGAAAGTTTAGATGCTCTGCTTGATGATTTTCATAAAGAAGAGCAAGATCAAGAAGATCATAATGAGAAGGACAAAAAACTTCAACTTCAGTTCGTATTGAAAATGGATGACTTTGAAGATTTGATTGCACTTTCTCAATTAAATATGCAGGATTTTACGACAAGTTTATATTCGTTTGAAAACCGTTATTATCTATATGTTGACTTCCACGAGGATTTGTCAGATGAGCAGGTGGAGAATAAGCTTAGTATTCTGCTTGAATATGCTCATGAATCAGTGGTCAGCATCTACAGACTGCAAGAATACGGTCAGCTGATTGTCAAAGAGAATGCGCTTGAAACGATTCAACAGCACTTCTCGTAACAACCAAAAGTCGATTTCTATAGAGGAATCGACTTTTTTATCTGAATGAAAAAGTAAACAAAGTGATCGGCAAGGAGAAAATGAAATGAGAAATGTAGTCAAAGTTCTATTTTTTCTTATCATTACGATAGGTGCTTATTTGATTATCCAAATTTTTGCCGGTGATCTAGCGGTAAGTGTATTAAGTTCCGTCAGTGTTCTATTCACTTTATCGATTATTTTCATCGGGTTTGTCATTTTCTTAGAAAACAGAAACCCCTCTCAAACGATTACGTGGCTTGTGCTGCTTGGGAGCTTTCCGCTTTTCGGGTTTTTGTTTTATATTTTCTTTGGACGCAATATTAAAAAGCGCAGACTTTTTGAAAAGAAAGCGGTACTAGACGAACAGCTTGTCCAGGAAGATGAACGTATCCACAGAGAAGCGATTGAAAAAATGACTCATATGGGTGACCATCAGCAGCTCTTATTTAAGCTGGCCCACAGACTTGGACATACCCCTATTACGTATCGCACATCCTCTAAAGTTCTGACCAATGGAGAAGAAACGTTCTCTCATATTTTTGAAGAGATCAAAAAAGCAACACATCACATTCACCTAGAATATTATATTCTCCGTCATGATGATCTGGGACAAGAATTAAAGGACATTTTAATCGAGAAAGCAAAAAGTGGTGTGATTGTCCGCTTTTTATATGATGATGTAGGCAGCCTAAAACTTTCCCGTCAATATATTGCTGACTTAGAAAAGGCTGGCGTGCAGATCGTTCCGTTTTTACCAGTGAGACTGCCCTTATTAAATAATAAAATCAATTTCCGAAATCACCGGAAAATCGTGGTGATTGATGGAGAAGTAGGATTTGTCGGCGGACTTAACATTGGGGACGAATATATGGGGAGAAGCAGACAATATGGATTTTGGCGTGATACGCACCTGATGATTAAAGGTGAGGCCGTTCGTGATTTGCAGCAGATTTTTATGCAGGATTGGTATTACATGACCAATGAAAGGTGCTCGGGTGTGGATTATTTTAAAGATTTCAGCCATATGGAGAGTAGAGCAGAAGGCGTACAAATGATTGCTGGTGGTCCTGATAAACAGTGGGAAGTCATTAAAAATCTCTTTTTCTCCATGATTATCTCAGCCAAAAAATCAATTTGGATTGCTTCACCTTATTTTGTACCTGATGATGATATTTTGTCCGCACTGAAAATTGCTGCTTTGAGCGGAGTCGATGTACGAATCATTGCACCGAAAAATCCAGATAAACGCATTGTATTTCATGCGTCCCGTTCATACTTCCCCGAACTTTTAGAAGCAGGTGCGAAGGTATACGAATATGATCAAGGCTTTATGCATAGTAAGTTTATCATTGTGGATAGTGAGCTAGCATCAATTGGTACAGCAAATATGGATATGAGAAGTTTTCATCTGAACTTTGAAGTGAATGCTTTCCTCTATAAAACAAAAAGTACAGAGAAGCTGGTCAACGACTTCTTAGGTGATTTAGAGCAGTCGCATGAAATTGTTCCAGAAGAATTTGCGAAGAGACCTTTGAGGGTGAGGCTGTTTGAATCAACAGCAAGATTATTATCACCTCTTTTATAAAAATTGTATTTTCCCCCTTTTCTAAAAGGGGGATTTTTTATTTTAATAAGGGAAAGTAGGTTAAAATCGCGTTTTGATACGATAAAAGTTCATTTTCGATATTCGCTTCCTGATGAGAGAAAAAGCTATAATACGGTCATCAAAGAGCAAGGGGTGAAATATATGAATGCAGCGATCATGGAGAATGGCAAGCTGATTCGCATCACACAACATCTGACTAAAAGGCGGCTAGAGCATGTAAGAGCTACATGCAAATTTTACTGTCCTGAATGTAGGCAGGAGGTTCTATTAAAGCTAGGTGAGCATCGTGTCCATCATTTTGCACATAAACAGCTCTCGGCATGTCCATTAGCGTCCACCGGTGAAACAGCTTATCATCAGGCAGGGAAGATTGCTCTTAAGGATTGGCTCACGCAGCTTGGATATGAGCCGTTACTAGAGAAATATGTTTCAAACATTCAGCAGCGCCCTGATGTGACCGTCGATATAGAAAATAAAAGCTATGCCATTGAATTTCAATGCGCAAATATTTCGTGGAAAGAGCTGCATAAACGAACGGAAGGTCTCCGTGCTGCGGGGCTCTATCCTATATGGATCATAGGGGCGAATCGTTTAAAACGAATGGCTGGCCAGCTCTTTTCATTCTCCTCCATTCATTGGGGAATTTTAAGGCAGTCAAAGAATAGGAGACTCATTTTTTATTGTCCGATCCAAAATAGATTTATCCACCTGGATCAACTTCTCGTGTTTCAGCCAACGAAAATATGTGCTTCAATGACCGTTAGACCGCCTTCAGCTTATCGCCAACTACCAGCACTCTTATCTGTTTCCTCGAGCAATCATCGATTGTATAAAGAGTGGCTCAAGTGTATTCGGCAATTTAGGGAGCGGCCACCCCGCATTTTAGCAAATGAAAGCAAGCGTTTAAGAACCATTTTTTATGAGCATCATCAAACAGCATGGCCATTTCTACCGACAGAACTATTTATCCCCCTGACAGAAGCATATATCTTTTCAAGCCCTGTTTATGTGTGGCAAGGATGTCTTTATGATTGGATGGTTCGAACGGGAAAAGAACAAGTGACCATTCATCTTCTTTTAAAAGAAATTGAGCGATGTGTCCAGAATAAAGAAGTGAAGCTCCGATATACCAATGTCACAATAGAAGAAATCAAAGAGGTGATCATTTCATATGTACGGGCGCTTGTGAAACTAGGGTTTTTATACATGACGAAAGAGGGTAATTATCAAGTAACGTCGAATCAAAAGCCTATACGAACAGCAGATGAAGCGATAAAACGAGATGCTTTCTTATTTCATTAGCATGTTTCATGCCCACTTTGATCATGATAAGAAAAAGGTGGTGCTGCTATTGAATAGAAAGAAACGCTTTTTTCTCATTTTTTTAGTTTGTTTGGTATTTATTTCTGCATATGATTTGACAAACATAGTTCAAAACAAAGAAGATAAATACAACACCAATTTCTTTCACTTTCCGAAAGGTTGGTTCAACACAACTCATGCAAGGGGGATTCATATGACTTCACAAAATAACAACAATCATTTACCAGACAGAAGCGAAGTAAAAGAAGAAAACAAATGGCGCCTTGAAGATATTTTTGAAAGTGTCGATTCTTGGAATAAGGAATTCGAAGCTGTAAAAAAAGAAATTCCGAAGCTCGCCCAATTTAAAGGCAAGCTGGCCCATTCTGCTGATGTCTTGTATGAAGCCCTAACATTTCAGGATCAACTTTCTGAAAAGCTTGGCAAGCTTTATACATATGCGCATATGAAATATGATGAAGATACAACAAATTCATCATTTCAGGCTTTAAATGATAAAGCATCCAATTTATTTACACAGCTGTCTAGTACATCTGCCTATATTGTTCCGGAGATTTTATCTATTCAAGAAGATAAGCTGCAGCAATTTATTTTGGAAAAAGAAGAATTAAAACTTTATTCTCACGCTCTCGAAGAAATTAACAAAGAGCGTCCGCATATTTTAAGTGAGGAGCAAGAAGCTTTATTAGCTGAAGCCTCTGAACCTTTATCAACATCATCCACTACGTTTAGTATGTTTAATAATGCAGATATTTCGTTCCCTTCTGTTAAGGATGAAAATGGAGAAGAAAAGAAAATTACTCATGGCAACTTCATTACTTTTTTAAACAGTGATGATCGTGAAGTGAGAAAGAATGCTTTTAAAGCCGTTTATAAAACGTATGATCAATATAAGAATACTTTGGCGTCTACACTCAGCGGCTCGATTAAAAAGGATAATTTTTATGCGAAAGTACGTCAATACAAATCGGCAAGAGAAGCAGCGCTATCACGCAACAGTATTCCTGAAGAAGTGTATGACAATCTAATTGATACAGTTCATCAATATTTACCCTTATTACACCGCTACATTGAATTGCGTAAAAAGGTATTAAAGCTTGATGAAGTGCACAATTATGACTTGTATACACCATTAGTAAAAGATGCTGGCATGAAGCTGACCTATGACCAAGCAAAGGATTATATGCTGAAAGGGTTAGCGCCATTAGGAGAAGAATATGTTTCGGTATTAAAAGAGGGACTCGAAAATCGCTGGGTAGACGTTTATGAGAATAAAGGGAAACGAAGCGGCGCGTATTCTTCTGGAAGCTATGGTACGAATCCTTATATCTTAATGAACTGGCAAAATAATATTGATAATTTATTTACTCTGGCTCATGAATTTGGTCACTCTGTTCATAGCTACTATACAAGAAAGCATCAGCCATATCCGTACGGAAACTACAGCATTTTTGTAGCGGAAGTAGCTTCTACAACAAACGAAGCATTACTAGGTGAATACTTACTCAATCATTTAGAGGACAAAAAGCAGCGCTTGTATGTGCTCAATCACTTGTTAGAAGGATTTAGAGGGACGGTATTCAGACAAACGATGTTTGCAGAGTTCGAGCACCTGATTCATGTGAAAGCGCAAGAAGGGGAGGCATTAACGCCAGAGTTTATGACGAACCTGTATTACGACCTGAATAAGAAGTATTTTGGCGACGGTATGGTTGTGGATAAGGAAATCGGATTAGAATGGACCCGAATTCCGCATTTCTATTACAACTATTATGTGTATCAATATGCGACAGGCTATAGTGCGGCTCAGGCATTAAGTAAACAAATTTTAGAAGAAGGGAAACCTGCAGTGGAGCGCTATACAGACTTCCTTAAAGCAGGAAGCTCTGACTATCCAATTAACGTGCTGAAAAAAGCTGGTGTAGATATGGCATCAAAAGAACCAATTGAGGCAGCATGTCAATTGTTTGAAGAAAAATTAAAGGAAATGGAAGAGCTCATCTCAAAGACTGGTGAGTAACGAGAAGACTTCTGTCAGGTGTGTGAGTGCAAACTCACCTTTTGGCAGGAGTTTTTTCTTGAAATAAAAAAGACCAGATTGTTGACAAAGGGCTAAGATGAACTTGATTTTAGCCCTTTGACTTCTTTTTAGCGTGATAGAAAACCTTTGCACGCAGGACGACTGACACCGAATGCGAGGGTTTGCCTACACGATAGACCTCGTCTATATGAACGAGGTTTGTACATTCAATGATTACGATTTAAAACCTTTGAAGGTTTTTCGGTAATTCATTCGATAGAGTGTAAAGAGAATGGAAGCGAATAGGAGTGGAGATGTCAGGTAAAGAGGCAGCATCTTCATTAAGCCTAATATATTTAAACAGAAACATAAGCCAATGGCAACAAGTCCAATGGTTGTGCTGCGCATGCAGATCCCCCCATTTTTTTGTTACTTTCACTATATGAAAGTGACAGTCCTCTTATGTTTTGTGACAAAAATATGAACATATAGTATATCGGTTGTCATAAGTCGACAAAATTTGATATACTACAGATGTGAAATTAATCACATACAAACATTACCCCTTTGTTTGACCGTGAAAAATTTCTCCCATCCCCTTTGTTGTCGTTAAGACATAGTGAAACCGCGCTTATCCCGGCGCGGTTTCTTCGTACTTACAAATAGAACAAGTGTTCTTTTTGGGGTAAAGAAAAAACATGGGTCAGCACCCATGTTCATTCTCACAGCGGTAGACATCAAGATCTGAATGATTGTCTCCTTCTGTATAACGCCAAAACATTTCTTGATGTACTTGTACACGTTCTACCTTTTTAGCAAATGCGAGCTTTTTCATCTCGCGTTCAACTTCTTCAAGTGTCAGGTCATATACAACGGCAATTTCTTTTGCTGATGCAAATTGAAAGTAAGCGATAAACCATTCAATTGGCGGTCGTTCTGAAGGTGTTGGTTTTTCGCCAATCATTTCAAAGAGAATTTCCTCGTAAATATCATAAGAATATGCACCTGAAATCTTTAATCCTTCTTCACCATTGATCGTATTAAAAAAGGCGAAAGTGGGAAGCTCAGACACATCCATTTCAGCTGCGATTTTCATATCACATTGGAGCGCTTTGACAGCACTTTGAGAATGGATATCTCGCTGGAACTCTTCAATGTCCAGTCCAGCCGTTTTTGCATTTTCTAGCAAGACTTGTTCACTGGTGACGTCCTGCTGATGGCAAAAAAGCGATTCTTGAATGAGTCGTAAAAATTTCATTCCGCATTTTCTGCCTTGAAGTTCAGCTGCTTTTAATGCAAGAGAGGCGAGATAAGGTGATGTCACAATTTGTTCAGACAGCATTTGTTCTTTTTTGGTCTGAGTTTTCGTGGCAAATTTCCCCCACGCTTCGGTTAGCAAATGTTTTTTTCGTTTGCGGTTCAAAGCATTAATACTAGAACTTGTAACCGTTCGTAAAGTGAAGAAACGGCCATATTTCATTTTCAACTTTTTAATTGATGGCTCTAATAACCAGCAGTCCGGGCTGAGAGGATCAATGAATACATAGATTTCAATCGGCTTTTGAGGATGTCCGTGACAATGTGAGAAATATTGCTCATGCGGATTGCAGCTCAAGATCGTCCGTCCTTTTCAGGTATTTGGTTGACCATGTGACGAGCCGTCAAAGACAGTCGCTCAAATAAAAAGTCACGAATATCGCCGGTTAGTCCTACTTGATCCATTGCATCCTCCATGCATTCAAGCCATGCGTCCGCCCGCTCCTCAGTAATCGGAAAAGGGAGATGTCTCGCCCGTAGCATTGGGTGACCATGCTCCTCAGTATAAAGCGGCGGTCCGCCTAAATATTGAGTTAAGAACTGTTTTTGTTTTCTTGCTGTTTCTTTTAAGTCATCCGGGAAAATAGGATGAAGCAAAGGATGACACTTTACATTTTCATAAAAAGTATCAACAAGTTGCGATAGAAGTTCCTCTCCAACCGCTTCGTAAGGTGCGTTAAACGATTGTACCATGTTGACTACTCCTTTAACTCGTAGCTAATAGGATGGCTCACCCTATTGCGAATTTCATGTATTTCAAAAGTGATATTCAGTTTGTTCTATTTTGTTGTTTCTATTCTTGTATACTTATTTTAACAACCTCTACTCAATTCCACAAACAAACCGCTTTGGTCCTTTGGGAATAGTGAGGGAGACAGGTTCCGTGTTCAATTGACCATATCATAACACATTCAGTCAAAAAAGGGTGAAAAGCGACATACAAAAAACCGAAGAGGTTATTCTCTTCGGTTTAGGCGAAATATTGAGCTGTGATTTTCTTTACATAATTTTGTGTTTCTTTAAATGGAGGAATGCCTCCGTACTTATCTACATTCCCTGAGCCTGCGTTATAAGCGGCTAAGGCAAGTGAGACATTTCCATTATATTTTTGCAGCATTTGTTTTAAATACTTCGTTCCGCCTTCAATGTTTTGGGCTGCATCAAAGGCATTGTTCACGCCAAGTGATTTAGCAGTAGACGGCATAAGCTGCATCAGTCCAAGTGCACCTGCATGGCTGACAGCATTCGTGCGATAACCGGATTCTTGCTTGATCACTGCGTGGATCAGCTTTTCTGGAACTCCGTGCTTTTGAGCCATTTGTGAGACGATCTGATTAATCTCTTTTGATGAAGAGCCTGAAACAGCTTTTTGAAGCGGTGGTGTGTAGCTGTTATTTAAGACGTTTCCAATACCATTTGCGGTATTCAATTGGCTGTCATTTGCATAAAGAGACTGAGATTGAAGCTGTTCACTGCCCGCTATCGCAGATAAATATGGGTTCATTCGTGCATATTGCGTGTTCGGAGACGTTGATGGGTCCGATCCCATGAAAGCAGAAATGGAAAGCGGGAGACGAGATAATTCTGATCCGCCTAAAAAATCTTGCAACAGCGACTGGAATGAAGTCTCAGCGCTTGATTCTTGTCCAGCTGTGAGTTGTGTTTGTCCATTATCAGATTGTAACGTTTTGAGTGCTTGAAGCTGCATAAAGGATTGAAGTTGATTGACGTTCATCATGTTCCTCCTTCAAGGAATTCATCTATTCTTTTGTTTTCATTTTTTCTTCATAAAAGCGTACGACTTTGTTTTTCGTGTGTCTTGGTGGGATCTGAAATTGCTGAAGCAATGCTGTAAAGGCGGCTTGTCCAATGTCTAAATCGCTCACTTCAAATTCAAGTTCATAGTCCTCTACTGTTAAATATCGGCTGTGATCCAAAACAATTAAGCCTTCTTTGATCATTTTTTCTGCTCTTGACGTTTCCAGTGAACCAAAATACACGATTTGATCCTTTTGGATGTGAAGGTGTACTAATCTGTCTGCCACTTCACCTTCTGGCAGGTGGAAATGTTCAAGACTTGCGGGAGGATCGATCGTTTGGTGAGTTTCCAAAAGGCCGATCTCATGCGGTTCCTTTAATGTGAGGACCCACTGCCCGCCTTTTTCTCTCATTCGTAATGCAGCGAATTTGGATTTTATATCAAATTGAGGTGTATCAAAATAATAGTTGGTTTGAGTGTGGAAGTCCTCGTCCTTTAATTGAAAATATTCTTTTAGCTGTTCAAATTCTTCTTTCATTAATAATTGTTTTAGTTCTATCTCAATTTCCTGTGCCATTTTGACATCAACCTTTCATTTAGAGGAAATATGATTATTGTACATGAAAAGTTTCATTTTTTCTTATTTATTCCTTAAAAAGAGACGTATATAGATGCTAAATGAGGCAAAATGAACAACGAAATGGAGAAATCAAATTTTCTCAAAAAGTTCGGTTTATCAATATTGAACTTGATATGATAAAATAAAGCTGTACTTTGTTGTAAAGGAGATCATGATGCAAAACAGAATTGAAATCACAGAAGCAACTTTAAAAGAAGACAGGCTGATCTTGACGGTCCAGTCAGATGAGCAAATTCAAAAAGCAAAAGCATCAGGACAAATGCTTGTTGATTCTGATCACTTTGCGTTCGTTTACATACTTGAGACTGAGGAGTCTTTTACGTATCTTATTTTAGGAGAACATACATGGGCTCCATTAAAAGAAGCAATGAATCGTGAAATCCCTGTCTATTTGGCGGCGGAAGAGCAAACGCTAGAACTCATTCAACTTCATCAGGAATTAAACTATTTAATCGACAATATTAAAGACAATGCCAATTACGGAGATATGGAAGAGAAAGTGAAGAGCACATTCCTCTGAAATAATTAGGTATTTGGAATTGGGGGAAGTTTCATGGACAAAAAACAATGGGATCAATTCCTCGCACCATATAAGCAAGCAGTCGAAGAATTAAAAGTGAAACTAAAAGGCATTCGAAAACTGTATGAATTTGAGGATGACCATTCACCAGTAGAATTTGTCACTGGCCGAGTGAAACCCGTTGCCAGCATATTGGAAAAGGCAAAGCGTAAAAACATCCCGATGCATGAGATTGAAACGATGCAGGATATTGCAGGGCTTCGCATTATGTGCCAATTTGTAGAAGATATACAAGTCGTCAAGAAAATGCTTCAGTCACGAAAAGATTTCGTGGTTGTAGATAAACGCGACTACATTGCAGAACATAAAGAAAGCGGATACCGCTCGTACCACCTTGTTGTGTTATATCCGCTGCAAACGATCAATGGAGAGAAGCAGCTCCTCGTCGAAATCCAAATCCGTACATTAGCCATGAACTTTTGGGCGACCATCGAGCATTCTCTGAATTATAAATATAGCGGGAATATCCCGGAGAAGGTCAAGCAGCGCCTTCAAAGAGCTTCTGAGGCAGCATCTCTTCTTGATGATGAGATGTCTGAAATCAGAGGGGAAATTCAAGAAGCGCAAGTGGCATTTTCCCGGAAAAAGAAAAACGATAGCTGAGCCTAAGCTTGATCAAATATGATGCTGCTTTCTCGTCGCAGCAAGGTGGAAAAGGAGAAGAATTCATGAAATTTGCAGTTTCTTCGAAAGGGAATTCTGTATCTGACACACTCAAAAATAAAATACAGACCTACTTATTGGATTTTGGAATGGAATTAAATGAAGAGGAACCCGATCTCGTCATTACAGTTGGCGGAGACGGAACCCTTTTATACGCTTTTCACCGGTATAGCAACCGTCTGAACGAAACCGCTTTTGTCGGCGTACATACAGGCCATCTTGGTTTTTATGCGGACTGGGTACCGAGTGAAATAGAAAAGCTTGTGTTAGCCATTGCCAAAACGCCTTATCATATTGTGGAATATCCGATTCTTGAAGTCATTGTCAGGTACAACGATGGCGGCCGGGAAGAAAAATATTTAGCAATGAATGAATGTACGATTAAAAGTATGGAAGGTACACTTGTGGCAGATGTTGAGATTAGGGGTCAGCTTTTTGAAACATTCAGAGGAGATGGTCTTTGTTTGTCTACACCATCTGGCAGTACAGCCTATAATAAGGCACTTGGCGGGGCTATTATTCACCCATCCATTAGGGCGATCCAGCTGGCAGAAATGGCTTCAATCAACAACAGAGTGTTTAGAACGGTCGGTTCGCCGCTCATTTTGCCGGACCACCATACGTGTGTGATCAAACCGATTAATGATGTGGATTTTCAGGTGACGATAGATCATTTGTCGCTGCTGCATAAAGATGTGAAATCCATTCAATGCCGAGTGGCAGACGAGAATGTCCGGTTTGCCCGATTTAGACCATTTCCATTTTGGAAAAGGGTGCAAGATTCCTTTATCGGCAAAGGAGAATAAGAAAGAGGTTGTTCTCGCTGGAATACTTTAAGATAAACAAAACCATATCAGCCAAAGAAGAAGGCAGGCTGTTGAAGGACTACTTAATCGATCTTGGCATTTCAAAACGAATGCTGACAGATATTAAATTTGATGGCGGTGACCTTCTGATTAATGGAGAGCATGTGACCGTGAGATATGAGCTGCGCGAGGGAGACAGGCTCACCATTTTATTTCCCGAGGAAAAAGTGAGTGAAGGGCTAAAACCTGCGGCCATTCCGCTTGATATTTTATTTGAGGACGAGCACGTGCTTGTGCTGAATAAAAAGCCATATATCCCATCGATTCCTTCTCGAGAGCACCCTGAGCATAGTATTGCAAATGGGTTGCTTCACCATTATGCTAAGCAGTCCGTTCGACTGACTGTCCACTTGGTGAACCGTCTTGATCGTGATACTTCTGGTGTCATGTTAGTCGCTAAACATCGCTTTGCACACAGCCTTTTATCAAAGGCGCAGAAAAAAGGGGAAGTCAAGCGAACGTATAGAGCCATGACACACGGCATGATCACGCAAAAGGAAGGAACAATTAGAGCAAAAATTGCTCGAAAAGGGGACAGCATTATTGAACGAATGGTGAATGAATCTGGTCAGGAAGCCGTAACACATTATACGGTGCGGGCGGTACATACTCATTTAGATATGTCTGATGTGTCCCTTATCCTTGAAACGGGAAGAACTCATCAAATTCGTGTTCACATGCAATTCCTTGGTCATCCGCTTGTTGGAGATACGCTATATGGTGGAACAAGCGAGAGAATAGGCAGGCAGGCACTTCATAGTGAAACCCTTGTTTTTCCGCATCCGATAACAGGGGAGTCCATGACCTTTTCGGCTCCTTTGCCGGATGATATGACATTATTGCTTCAGTAAACAAGTAAACCCGGTCACCTGTCATGGTGGACCGGGTTTTTTATTGCGTGAAATGCTGAAATCTTGAATCATCATATGGCATAGATGAAGGAACAGATACTGTCTCAAGCTCTGGATATCTAAGGGCAGAGAGCTTGTGGCCAAAGACACAGCCTGTATCAATGTTAACCGTTCTACCGATAAATCTTGGTTCTTTTACGGGTGTATGCCCGTACACAATCCATGGTTTTCCGTGATATTCCTTTGCCCAGTCCTTCCTGACAGGTCGACCGTCTGGCCATGTTTCTCCGGTGACTGCTCCAAATAATAGATAAGACCTCATCTGTTTGTTCGGTTTTTTGCCAATATCCTTTTCCTTCATCGCTGCGTGTGCAATGATCAGTTCATTCGGAATCAGTACATCATAAAGCGGTGCCTTTTCAAATAAATGTTTAAATTCACGTGATAAAATGGTTTGTTCATCATGCGGCAGGTTTTTGATTTCGTTTACCGTTGTTTCAATGCCATGCAGTAATTTTACGGGATTTCCTTTCAAATAGCGATACAGCTTAAAACAATGGTTGCCAGGCACATAGCGGATGGCGCCCTTAGAATAGGCGTGTATGACAAATTGCATCACGGCAACTGATCGAGGGCCGCGGTCTGTTAAATCACCAACAAGGGCCAGTGTTCTCTTATCAGGGTGGACAGGTAGTCCGTGTTTGAGTTCGTATCCTAGTTTGTGTATGAGGGTAAGCAGCTCTTCGTAGCAGCCGTGGATATCGCCGATGATATCGAATTTCATAAAGGTTCCTCCTGATTTTTTCATCCATTTATCGGATATAAAGAAGTTTGAATTTTAGAAAATATAACGAATGGCTTTCATTTCATTTGGGCAATTGTTAGAATCAATGCTTTAACGTAAAACTTAAAAATTAAACATGAATGTTAGGAGGCTTTAGCCAATGGAGCATACATCTGTTTCATCACTCGTTGTCGTTATTATTGTAGCCTTTTTCACCCCCATTTTATTGCACCGATTTAAGCTGACCATCCCGGTCGTTGTCGCTGAAATCATCATGGGGCTCATCATTGGAAAAAGCGGTCTTCAACTAGTTGTTGAACACGACGCATGGCTAGATACGTTATCCATGCTAGGTTTTATTTTTCTTATGTTTTTAAGTGGACTTGAAATAGATTTTTCTTCTTTTGAATCAAAGAAGAAAGCGCGAGAACTACCAAATGGATTAAAAGAACCGAATACATTTAAAACAGCGACCATTATTTTTGTTGGCGTATTTTGTATGTCCTTTATCCTGTCTTATGCGTTTGTCCTTGCAGGATTTATTCAAAATGCCTTTTTAATGACGCTTATTATTTCCACCATCTCATTGGGTGTGGTAGTTCCTACCTTAAAAGAGGAAAAGTTGATGCAAACGAATATTGGTCAAATCATTTTGCTTGTAGCCGTCATTGCTGATTTGGTGACAATGATTTTACTTGCTGTGTTTTCCTCCATTTATGGCGATGGAACAGGGAACATGTGGTTGCTCTTATTATTATTTGCGGCAGGTATTCTTCTTTATTTATTTGGCCGGGTATTTAAGACAAAGTCCATTTTTCAGTCCATGTCAAAAGGAACGGTGCAAATTGGGACAAGAGCCATCTTTACTCTCATTATAGTCTTAGTTGCCTTATCTGAATCACTCGGTGCTGAAAATATTCTGGGGGCTTTTTTAGCAGGTGTGCTTGTGTCTCTTCTTTCGCCTAATAAAGAACTCGTACAGCAGCTGGACTCATTTGGCTATGGATTTTTAATTCCGATCTTTTTTGTGATGGTCGGTGTGGACCTGAATATATGGTCACTCTTTAAAGATCCAACCATCATGATCATGATTCCGCTACTGTTTATTGCATTATTGCTTAGTAAACTCGTTCCGATTCTTTATTTAAAAAAATGGTATGACATGAAAAAGGTCATTGGTTCTGGTTTTTTATTAACCTCGACGTTATCCCTTGTCATTGCTGCTGCAACGATTGGTGAGCGGCTTGGTGTCATTGATCATAAAATGTCAGGAGCCCTTATTCTAGTCGCTGTGCTCACGAGTGTTTTAACGCCTGTTTGGTTTAAGGCGTTATTTAAACAAGAACGTGAAACCAATCATAAAAAGCGTGTGACGTTTATTGGAGCGAATCAGCTGACGTTACCTGTGACGCTTGATTTACATCAGGATGAATATGACATCCGTATTTTACACGTCTTTCAGGAAAATAAAGAAGCCTTGCTTGCTGACTCCATCTTTGAAGTTGAAGCGATTGAACAATATGACGATGATACGCTCAGGCAGGCTGGCATTGGGCAAGAGGATGTGCTCGTTGTGGCTACAGGCAGTGAAACGAAAAATAAGGAAATTGCTTTATTTGCAAAAGAAGAAGGGTCTAAACAAGTCATTGCAAGTGTTAACAAAGCGGAAGCCGAGCTGACTTTAAAGGAAGCAGGGATCGATACCTTTTCTAATTTCTTATCATCTAAAACGGTGCTGAGGGCATTGATTGAAGCACCTGATGCGATTCGCTTGTTAACAAATGAGGATTCTTCTTTGTATCAAATTCAAATGAACAATCATCGGTATCATAATGTCATGCTGAGGGAATTTCCTTTTACCGGCGATTTGGTGTTTGTCCGTATTTTTAGAGGAATTGACAGCTTAGTACCGCATGGGGATACGACGCTTAGAAGCGGTGACCGCGTGCTTGTGTCTGGCTCCCGGGAGTATGTGGCAGGACTTAGAGCCCAATTAGAGTTGCAATGAACCCTTGACCGATGAACAAATCCTGATTAAGATAGAGGTACAACAATATATGTTTGATCCACTAGGGGAGTCCTTTAAAAGGGCTGAGATAAAAGTGTAGACTTTTAGACCCTCATTACCTGAACAGGTTCATACCTGCGTAGGGAAGTGGTGCGGTGTTTGACTATGCTTTTTACAAATTCCAAACCACTTTCCACGCGGAAAGTGGTTTTTTTATATGGAAAAACAGGAGGAGAGGAACATGACATTTTCGAACGAATGTAAAGAAGCAGCAGCTAGATGGTGGAATGGGAGCTTTACACACCCTTTTGTAAAAGGGATTGGTGATGGCACACTTTCACTCGATCGTTTCACTTATTATGTGATGCAGGATTCGTACTATTTAACTCATTTTGCAAAAGTACAGTCATATGGAGCCGCCATTAGTGAGGACTTACATACGACAGGCAGAATGGCATATCATGCGCAGGGTACGTATGAAGCAGAGCTATCACTGCATAGAAAGTTCACAGAACTGCTCCAGATCTCTGATGAAGCGCTGGCAAACTTTAAACCTTCTCCAACTGCTTATGCATATACCTCGCATATGTACCGATCTGTGAAAAGCGGTCGTTTTGAAGAAATTTTAGCCGCATTATTGCCGTGCTACTGGCTTTATTATGAGGTAGGAGAAAAACTGAAACAAACAACACCTGACCATCCGATTTATCAAGAATGGATTTTGACATATGGTGGGGATTGGTTTAAAGAGCTTGTTTTTGAACAGGTGAACCGTTTTGATGAACTTGCAGAAAAAGCGCCAGAACATGTGCGGGCTAATATGAAAGAAAATTTCGTGATTTCAAGCTATTACGAATACCATTTCTGGGAGATGGCGTATGAAAAAGAAATGTGGCAGACAGCATGCTTAGATGGGGTTGGTGCAAATGGAACTCCACGCAGTGACAAATGATACGCTTCCTGTCAGGGAGCTCATCAAGCAAATAAAAGACATTGCGTCTGAAGTAGACTTTATTCATATTCGTGAACGATCGAAGGCAGCAGGTGAGCTGGTTCACCTCGTGAAACAACTACTAGCAGAAGGTGTTCCGAAAGAAAAGCTGATTATAAATGACCGAGTTGACGTTGCGCTGCTGACCAATATTCACCGGGTTCATCTTCCAGGACACAGCTTTTCGCCAAAGGAATTAAGACAAAAATTTCCTCACCTCCATGCGGGGGTATCGGTTCATTCGATAGAAGAAGCTAAAGCAGCAGAGAAGAACGGGGCAGAGTATGTCATGTTTGGGCATGTGTATGATACCGCATGCAAACCCGGACTTCAGGCGAGAGGCATAAAGATTGTGGAAGACATGACTTCTTCGCTGTCCATTCCAGTCGTTGTCATTGGTGGAATCACACCAGAACGACTGCCAGAATTGATGCATGTTGATTTAAAGGGAATAGCCGTCATGTCGGGGATTTTTGCTCATCCTCAGCCGCGCAAAATGGCGCAAATATTTTCTAAAAAGCGAAAGGAGAATCCTTATGAACAAGCATTATGATGTTGCAATCATTGGTGGTGGAATCATAGGGATGTCGATCGCTTATCACCTTGCAAAAGCAGGAAAGCAGATTGTCTTATTTGAGGCAAATGAGATCGGGAAGCAAACGACGAGTGCGGCTGCTGGCATGCTGGGTGCACATGCTGAAGGAGAAGGTGATGAGGATATTTTCTTTCAAGTAGGCAGACAAAGTCAGGCTTTATATGAAAAATTAACAGTCGACCTTCAGCATGAATCGGGCATTGATATTCGGACATCAGTGGGCGGAATTATGAAGGTGGCTTTTACAGAACAAGAAAAGCGTGCGCTTTGCCGGATGCAGCATTTGCCCACATTTGAATGGCTTGAAGCAAGCAGCGTAAAAGAACGTATGCCTCAAATAGCAGATGACATCGTAGGAGCAGGCTTGATAGCAGATGATGTACATGTCGAGCCATATGCGGTATGCAGGGCTTTTTGGCAGGCGGCTGTTCGGCACGGAGCGGATGTGAAGGAGTTTACCCCTGTTATCGATGTGAAGAGGGGAAAAGAAACATTGACAGTCAGTACAGCTAAAGGCATCTTCACATGTGATCATCTGACTGTAGCAAGTGGTGTATGGTCAGGCCGTTTTTTAGAAGAACTGGGTTTATCACATTCTCTCTATCCCGTAAAAGGAGAATGCGTGTCTGTTTGGAATAACGGTCCAGCGCTTGCACACACCATCTATCATGATCATTGTTATATCGTTCAAAGGGATAGCGGTAAGCTAGTGATTGGTGCAACGATGAAGCCGAATGACTGGCAGGCCATTCCGACACTTGGCGGTATTGAAGCAGTTATTCACAAAGCATCTCAGCTCATGCCTTCTATTCGAGAGATGCCGATTGATCAATGCTGGGCAGGTCTTCGGCCAGCGACAAGCGACCGGCACCCCTATATCGGAAAACATCCAGAAGACGAGCGTATTCTTTTTGCAACGGGACATTACCGAAATGGCATTTTACTTGCGCCAATTACGGGGGAAATCATTCGCGGCTTGATAGTAGGCGAGTCTGTTCACAAGGAATGGCTTCATGCGTTTCGTATTGGGCGAAAGGAGGCATTGTTCGTATGAAAATTCAATTGAATGGAAGAATGGTTGATTTCGATAAGGAAAATGGCACGATTTTTGATCTGCTGTCAGCCTATCAACTTGAAAACCGAGTGGTGATCGTTGAAAAAAATCAAGAAATTATAGATAAAGAAGCCTTTCAACAGGTAAAAATTCAACCAAATGACACGATTGAAATCGTTCACTTTGTAGGAGGAGGATGACACCATGCTGCGCATTGGCGGAAAAACATTTACATCAAGACTATTACTAGGGACAGGAAAGTATCCATCATTTGAAGTTCAAAAAGAGGCGGTCAACGTATCAGAAGCTGAAATTTTGACCTTTGCTGTGCGAAGAATGGACATATTTGAACCATCACAGCCCAATTTTTTAGAGCAGCTCGATTTATCAGCCTATACATTGCTGCCAAATACTGCCGGGGCAAGTACAGCGGAAGAAGCGGTGCGGATTGCCCGTTTAGCGAAAGCTTCTGGACTGTGTGACATGATCAAAGTAGAAGTCATTGGCTGCTCAAGGTCTCTTCTGCCAGATCCAGTCGAAACGTTAAAAGCATCTGAAATGCTATTAGAAGAAGGTTTTATCGTGCTGCCATATACGTCAGATGATGTGGTGCTGGCAAGGAAATTAGAAGAACTTGGTGTCCATGCCATTATGCCAGGTGCTTCTCCAATCGGTTCAGGTCAAGGGCTTTTAAACCCTCTGAATCTATCGTTTATTATCGAACAGGCAAAGGTGCCAGTTATTATTGATGCGGGTGTAGGTTCGCCGAAGGATGCTGCTTATGCGATGGAATTGGGCGCTGATGCTGTATTACTGAATACAGCCGTGTCTGGCGCAAAGGACCCTGTGAAAATGGCCAAAGCGATGAAGCTGGCGATTGAATCTGGAAGACTCGGTTTCGAGGCAGGCCGTATTCCACTCAAAAACTATGGAACAGCCAGCAGTCCGCAGGAAGGAATGCCAGCATTTTGAGCACACGTTATTCACGCCAAGAGCTTTTTAGGCCGATTGGAACAGAAGGACAAAAACGGCTACACGCCTCAAAGGCCGTCATTATTGGGGCTGGGGCACTTGGAACAGCGAGTGCTGAAATGCTCGTCCGTGCCGGCGTAGGATCTGTCACCATTTTGGATAGAGATTATATTGAATGGAGCAACCTGCAGCGTCAGCAGCTATACACAGAACAAGATGTTCTTGATCGGCTGCCAAAGGCTGTGGCTGCTGAGAAAAGACTCAAGCAGGTAAACAGTGACGTTCACGTGAGAGGCATCGTCATTGACGTGACCGCTCAAAATATTGATGAGTACGTCAGCGGGGCATCCATCATCGTGGATGCAGCGGATAATTTTGAGGTGAGAATGATTGCGAACGATGCGGCCGTCAAACATCAAATTCCGTTCCTTTATGGGGCCTGTGTAGCAAGCTATGGTATTCAATTCACAGTGATTCCTGGTGAAACACCATGTTTACACTGCCTGCTTGAGCATTTACCTGCACAAGGCATGACATGTGATACATCAGGAATTATTAGTCCAGTTGTGCAGCAGGTTGCGGCCTATCAAGTGGCGGATGCACTGAAGCTTTTAACAGGACACCAAATCACGCCGGTATTAAGATCGTTTGATTTATGGACAAACGAGCGATCTGATATTCGATCCGTTACGTCTTTAAAAAAGAAAAAATGTCCAAGCTGCGGTCTTAAGACATATCCATTTCTCTCATATGATCAAAGAGCAAAAGCAGATGTATTATGTGGACGAAATACTGTACAAATTCGCAGTGCACTAGGGGCACCCCCTGCGCTGCATGAAGTAGCCAGTCAGCTAAAGAAAGCAGGAATGGATGTGCTGGAAAATCCTTATTTGCTTTCGTGTCAGAAGGATGAGTACAAGCTTGTTTTATTCAAAGATGGCAGAGCGCTTGTACATGGGACAAATGATATTGCGAAAGCGAGAACGATTTATCATCAATGGATTGGCTAATGAGAGGGTGAGATGACATGACGATTAAGAAAGCATTAACCATCGCAGGTACTGATTCTGGTGGTGGAGCAGGTATTCAAGCAGACTTGAAAACCTTTCAGGAGCTTGGTGTGTACGGAATGTCCGCCATTACGGCCATTACCGCTCAAAACACACTTGGCGTTCACGGTATTTATCCTCTGTCTATCGAGGCACTCAAAAGTCAAATCGATGCAGTAGCAGAAGACTTGTTGCCAGATGCCGCTAAAACAGGGATGCTGTGGAGTGCCGACATGATCAGTGTCGTTGCTGAAAAGACGAAGCAATATGACTTGAAACTAATTGTCGATCCAGTCATGATTGCTAAAGGCGGCGCTTCTTTATTAAATGAAGATGCGGTCTCTGCTATGAAAACACAGTTACTACCTGTCAGTTATGCAGTCACACCGAATCTCCCTGAGGCAGAAGTGCTGACAGGCATGCGCATTCAGACAAAAGACGATCGCCATAGAGCAGCAGAACGACTTTATGAGCTTGGCACGTCCTATGTTGTGATCAAAGGAGGTCATAGTCCTTCAGACGGCCTCATTACAGACCTTTTGTACGATGGAAAAAGCTTTTTTGAACTCACGAACGAACATATTGATACACCACATACACACGGAACAGGCTGTACATTTGCAGCGGCATTAACGGCAGAAATAGCAAAAGGTCGTTCCATGAAGGAAGCCTTTGAAACGGCAGAAACCTTTGTCCATGAGGCGATCAAATTTCCTCTGAATATTGGCGCTGGGCACGGACCGACTAACCACTTTGCTTATCAGCAAAACAGAGTCAAAGCATAAAAAGAAGACTGTCTTCACTTGTGAGGACGGTCTTTTTTCTGAAATAAAAACTTTCTTTCAACGGAAATTGTCAATATCTCATGATTTGTGATAAGATTATGATCAGGTACTAATACTATGTCTTGAAAAAATAGGAGGCTTTAATACATATGAACTTTTCTTTAGAAGGCCGTAATATTGTGGTGATGGGTGTTGCCAATAAACGAAGCATCGCTTGGGGGATTGCTCGTTCACTTCACGAAGCAGGAGCTCGTTTGATTTTTACTTATGTTGGAGATCGTCTTGCAGAATCAGTAAAAGAACTAGCAAGCACGCTAGAGCGTGATGATTCCATTATTCTTCCTTGTGATGTGACAAGTGATGAAGAAATCGAAAAATGTTTTGCAACGATTAAAGAAAAAGTACAAGTCATCCATGGTGTTGCACATGCGATTGCATTTGCGAACAAAGAAGAGCTTGTCGGTGAATATTTGAACACGAATCGTGAAGGTTTCCTTTTAGCGCACAACATTAGTGCCTATTCACTAACAGCTGTAGCAAAAGCAGCACGTCCGCTCATGTCAGAAGGCGGAAGCATTGTCACACTTACTTACCTAGGCGGAGAGCGCGTTGTCTCTAACTACAATGTCATGGGTGTAGCAAAAGCAGCCCTTGAAGCAAGTGTGAAATACTTAGCAGCTGATCTTGGAGCGGAAGGCATCCGTGTGAACAGCATTTCTGCTGGTCCAATTCGTACGTTATCTGCAAAAGGAATCAGCGGCTTTAATACGATCCTGAAGGATATTGAAGAGCGTGCACCGCTTCGCCGTACAACGACTCCTGAAGAAGTTGGCGATACAGCACTATTCTTATTCAGTGATTTATCCCGCGGCATGACGGGTGAGAATCTTCATGTTGATTCTGGCTTCCATATCATTGCCCGCTAAACGAATAATTGATTTGCAGCATACCAATCACTGGTATGCTGTTTTTTATTTTTCTTCTGATTTGGGGTGTCCTCTCATATATATAAGGAATGAATCATTCGGGAGGGATCAGTATGTCAAATAAAGGTGATGAGAATCAAAAGCCACTTATGTATATTGTTCAGCCGAGCTATGATGAATCAGCGCCGGCCATGCAAAATATTGTGAGAAAGCGCAAGAAGTCAGAAAAACCTTCAGAAACCAAAAAAAGCGCCAAAGAGCATGCAATCGAAGAGAGCGTGCAAGAACCTGTATCACAGGAAGTAAAGCAGAAAAAAGAAGAGCCGCCTGCGCTACAGCAAGAGCGGGAGATCAATCAAGAAAAAGATAATTCACAAAATCGAGAGCCAGTACAAGAACAAGAAAAACAGCCAGAAGGCGTATTTCATGAAACAAAAGAAGAACCAAGAAGAAAACGAGTGAAGAAGCCGTTAAGCCAAATGAATATTGAGGAGAAAGTCGATTTTCTTACAAGTCTGCCGCATAATATGCCGAGAGCGCTTTGCCTCATTGAAGCCGATGGAAAAACATATAGAGGAATCATCATGGAGAGACAAGACAATATGGTCGTCATCCGCACGGCAGGCGGCGGTAATCCAGTGGAATTAGCAATTGGTGATATTTCTTCTATTCATCCACTTGGTTTTTAATGAACATAAAAAAAGTCCCATAACGGGACTTTTTTTGTTAGCAGCTACGGTTGATGAGTCTTGGATTTAAGCACTCGATTGCGCAGAAGCAGTCAAGGTCTACTTCAATGCAATATTTTGATTTTTCTAAACGGAACACATCACATACGGAATCTTTATCTGTAAAATCTAAAATATGACGATCTTTGTCAAATGCAATAAGCAAGCTGAGTGTTGCGCAGTGATCAGAGATGTGTTCGACTCTGAAAAATGCAGTGCTGAAGCAAGGGCCAGCATCTACTTCTCCGACGTTTCCGAATGCGACGAATGGTTTTGATTTTGAGGTAAATAGAACAAACGGGACAGTGTCACCTAATGAATGTGATGGAGAAAGGAGATTGCTGTAACAGCTGGTCGGGCAATCCTCTTCGACGGCATTTTGTAAGTCGTTTATGTTTTCAACAGCCTCTGCTACACAGTTCCATGAATGTTTGCGGCTCATATTCAACCCTCCTATACAAGGAAATTTGTTTGAGTGTTTGAGCACTGTCATCATCATCTATAAGCTTTATTACGTGTCTCGCCGGTTGATGCATCTAATGTCAATCAATGCGGAAGCGGCCGCCTTTTGCTGACTGCTCCGCATGATTGGTTGTCATTCGTGAGGAAGGGGATGCTTTGACTCATGACAAGTTAGATGAGCGGGCGATTGGTTTAGCCGTGGTGATGATGCTTTTTATCTTTTGTTGGCATGACTCTGTCGACAAGTTCTGGATTTAAACATTGGATCGCGCAGAAACAGTTCAAATCAACTTCGATACAAAAGTCCGTTTTTTCTAAACCAAAGAAGTCAGGATCGCAAGGGTGACAAACGCTTAGCGTATGTCCGTGTACATCAACAGGTCTTAACACAGATAATGTGGCACAGCAGTCATGCAATTTTTCAACCCGGAAGAAAATGGATTCGAAGCATTGGCAATCGTCAACAAATCCTCCAATGTTTCCGAAAGTAGAGAACAATCCGCCCTTTTTATCAAAAAGTAAAAACGGAATCGTATCTTTTCCAGAAACTGTCGGGCTTAATAAATTACTGTAGCAGCTCGTAGGACATTTATCTTCTACAGCTTCCTGCTCTGCTAAAATCTTATCAACCGCATCGCATACACAGTTTTCATCATGTCGGCCATGGTGTTTTCCGCAGCTCATGGATTTCAGCTCCTTTAACAAGGTATTTGACTTTAGTCCTTAACAACATATGTATGCGCCCTCTAGTTGGTGTGGGTAAATGACTATTTATCTTTGTTGTATTTTTAGAAAAAGGAAAAGCAGAGCTTTTCGCTCTGCTTTTGTACATTAGAGGATACCAATTGCAACGATCGTCGCAACAAGTGTCTGTGTAAGCGTTTGGATGGCAATAGAGATGTCCGCATCGATTGTAGAGACTGTAACGTTTCTAGAGTTTTCGATGACAAGTTTCTGGCGATTTGTTTGTTTGTGGCTAGCTGCTTGCAATAGATCTTGCGTGACGCGGTCAGCTAGGTCACCATCAGCGATTGAGATGTTTGTAATGGTGATGATCGCTGTTTGAACAGCTGCTTGGATAGATGCTGCAACCTGTGCATCAACAGAAGAGACGTTAATGTCACAAGAATCTCTAACGATAATGACTTCCTCAGATGTCTGCTTTGTGACACTCACTTGATCAAAGTCTTGTAAAACATCTTCATCATCATAATAGTGGCCGTCACAAACTGCTTTTCTTTCGTAGTTATGATGGTAATCGCCGTGGTGTGTACAGTTGCGATCTAGAGCGACCCAAGAGTATGGTTTAGAATCCATTTCTTTTCCTCCTTCCGTTTACTTTATTAAATGCTGGAATGATTGGTTTTGTCTCGGGCATTTATCCTAGCAGGCAACCCATTTTTATTTAATCGTTATTTTGCTGCGCTTGACGGCGCTGCTGGATACGTTCTCGAAGTGAATTTCGTTTAGGGCGCACTTGTGGTTCAGGCTCGACCTCTTCTGCATGTTTTGCTGCCTCTGCCTGACGCTTTTTCTCTTGCTGCTGCTGTACGAAATCATCTGCTTTCTTTTGTAAATCCTGAACCAGCTTCAAAATCATTCTTCTTTGATCTTCTGAAAGGTTTGCTTTCTGATCATCTGTGACATTATTTTTGTTTAAAATATCACTCACAAGAAGGCTTGTTAATGGATCAACATCAGTGTTGATTTGAAACTCCTTTTTTTCGTTCTCTTCAGCCACGATTATTTCACCTCTTTCATACGTGATGTTAGAAAAAGAAAGGGTCAAAGAATGCCGGCTTCAACTAAAAGTACATTCAGTGTTTGAGTGAGAATTTGGACGGAGTTCATAATGGATGCATCAGATAATGTAATCGTGACGTTATAACAATTGATGATTTGAATCACTGTTTTCTTTTGAACTGTCACTTGTTGTGCAGCTAAAAGCTGTTCTGTGATGTCTGCAGCCAATTCATCATCTGGTACAAGAATTTGAATTAAAAGAGTAATGATTGTCGTTACGGTCGCTTGAAGGGAGAGTGCGGCTGTTACATCTGTTTTATGAATCGTGACATTTTCGGAATCCTTGATCTCGATGAAATCATCATAATTGCTGATTAATTCGTTTAACAGTTGTGTGTATAATAAATCAGCACTTTCTTCAATAGACAATACTTTCACTCCTTTCTTATCTATACATTATTTAATGCAGCAGAGGCTCAAGGTGGAATCGGAAAGCATGAAAAAGTACAACCCAATTTTATTTGCACTCGATTCATCATGGTGGTCTTTCTTTTTGCATATATAAAGAAAGGACGGAAAAAGAAGAATGAAGGAGGTGGAGGTTCCATGAGCGGCGCTTTGTCATTTGCTATATTTGCCCTCGCATCCTTTAGGCTGACGAGATTGATCGTGTTTGATACGATTACAGCCCCCTTTCGCCGTCTATTTCATGAAGAGCAAGAAGAGGTGAACGAACAAGGCGAAGTCGAGACCTATATCGTCATTAAGGGGAAGGGACTGCGATCTTGGATAGGAGAGCTGTTAAGCTGTTATTGGTGTACGGGTATATGGTGCACTGCTGCTTTACTTGCGATATACATATTTTTTCCTGTCATCAGCATGTGGCTTAATTTACTATTAGCGATTGCCGCCGCAGCAGGCTTGATTGAAGCAGTCGTGTCGAAGCTTGTGAAATAAACAGGCATTCTGATCAGACACGCTTAAAGAAAATGCATATACTAACATGGAATAGGAAAGGAAGGGTTGCGATGAAACAAACTGAAACACCGTCACATATGCTTCAAGGGTATCCAGCGCAGTCAAATCAACAATCTGTATATACGAAGAAAATCAAGAAGACTGGCTGCGGCTGCGGGAAGAAAAAGAAACCTCAATAGGGAAAAACAAAAGCCGGATTTATCCGGTTTTTTTGTTGCGCTTTTTTTGGGTGATGCATATGTAAGAGAGAAGGGGTGACCAGAATGGATGCATTCGAACAATTAATCGGTTCCTTGTTCACTAAACCCCATGATGGGAAAGAGCAAGCGCACGAAAAAGCTGAAATGGATCTAGCGAATAAAGCGAAGGATCTTGAAGAGCACTTAAAAGCATTTGGCGAGAAAATGGATACTTTTGCGAAAGAAACAGAAGCATTCATGATCCGTCATGGAGAGGCAGATTACGTCTTTAAACAGCAGAAATAAAAATTCCGCACTTTTTTATGTGATCGTCCAAACCATTTCATGTATTTTTCATATTTTGTAAGGGAGAAGAGGAGGTGCTTAAATATGAGTTGTTACGGTTACGGTGGCGGTTATTGCGGAGGTTATGGTGGCGGCTACGGCGGCGGTTATGGTTCAACTTTTGTTCTTGTCGTCGTGCTTTTCATCCTTCTAATCATCGTTGGTGCTTCTTTCTTTAACTAAACAGTAAGAAGGTGAGGGAAGCAATAGGGAAGCCTTTTGCTTTCCTTTCTCTTTGCTGACAAGGCAGCAGGATAGGCACATATCTCGCCTATTTTCATATAGTAAGGTGATTACTCCACAAAGAGGAGGCAAAGGAATGGATAATAAATTCTTTAAAAGCGTGGAAAATAAAACAGGTGTAAATATGAATGATGTCTTTAAGCTTGCAGGTTCTTTGCAAAACGCGAACTTTAAAGATGAGAATACCGTTCGAGGTGTCATTAAAAAAGTGGCGCAGCTTGCAAACAAACGTGTACCTAAAGAAATGGAAGACAAAATCGTTCAATCGATTACAAGTGGAAAAGAAAAGCTTGATTTTAATACAATCGCTAAAATGATGAACAACAAAAAATAAACAACAGGCTCTCCATTTAAAGGGGGGCCTGTTGTTTTTGTGTGAATAATTCACGATTTTTCTTTAAAAGAGGGTACAAAAAGCGGGAGCGGTGAGCCATTTTTCCTCTTCTATATGATGGAACGGATAGATAAAGGGATAGTTCTGCTCTCGTCATGGCAACGTATAATAAGCGCCGCTCCTCTTCAATGGCTTCTTCATCACCGTTTCTCAGCTCATCAAGTGCAAAGTCATGAGGGAGCGCCCCATCAACCACGCTCGTGATGTACACTGTTTGGAATTCTAGTCCCTTCGCACGGTGGATCGTCATGAGCTGAACGCCTGGTTCATCTGATTTTTCCTTTTCAGCAGATTTCATATGTTCGGCATGAGCGAGGAAGGCTTCAATTGTTTCAAAACGTTTCGCCGCTGTTTTCACATCTCGTACATCGTCTGTTCCTTTTTCAAGCACATTCGTATCATTCACACGTTTTTTTAAATAATCACCAAGTCCCATCCTTTGTTCAATAAACGCTACAGCTTCAGATGGCTTTAACGATTTTAACGTTCGAAACAGGGGAACGATCGATTGCAGTTTTTTGCGCTGAAACGGCTGAATGTCTGTTAGCTTTCCAAGTGCCTCTACCATAGAACAATCTTCCGTAATGGTCAGTGCCTTCATGGTATTCAGTGTTTGCTGCTTTAAAAAGAAAACGGGCAGCAGCAGCTTCATTGCGGCGACATCATCTGCATCCTGACTTAGCGAAAGAAAAGCGAGCAGCACCCGAACAATTCTTCTGCTATAAAAGGCTTTTACGCCAGCATCGGTTTGATACGGAATCGCCGATTGATGAAGACGTTCATAAATCGCACGGCCTCCTGTATTCGTTCTAAACAGCACGCAAAAGTCATTCGGTTTTGCACCGTTTTTAATTTTCTCCTGAATATCTGCTACGATCATGGTCGCTTCCTCTTCCTCGTCATATGGATAAAAAAGAGTCGGCGGAATTTTCTCCACGCGAACGGCTTTTAACGTTTTCTCGTAACGATGCTGGTTCTTCTTAATAATGGCGTCTGCACTTGCGACAATCGTATGATGAGAGCGGTAATTTGCATGTAAATGGACGATCTCGGCCGAAGGATAGTCCTGTTTGAAGTCAAGAATAAAAGCAGGATTGCTTCCTCTAAATGCATAGATGGCTTGATCATCATCGCCTACACAAAATAGCTGCTCGGATTCTCCAGCTAAAAGCTGGATTAATTGATATTGTACGGGATTAATATCTTGAAATTCATCTACTAAAATATACTTGAATCGTTCTTGATATTGTTTGAGCAATTCAGGCTGCTTAGTCAGCATGTGTAAGCAGGCAATCGCCATGTCATCAAAGTCAAATTGTTGATTTTCACGCTTTTGCTGTTCGTATGACTGATAGATTGTCCACATTTGCTTTTCTTTTTCATCTTTCAGCTCAGGAAGTTCGTCTGGCAAAAAAGCATTTTTCCAATAGCCGATTGATTGCAGCACTTGATCGGTTGGATAGTCTTTTTCATCAAGTCCTTCATGCATGATTGCTTTTCGAATATACTGCTCTTTTTGCCAGTCGAATTTAATCAAATGCTGTCCGTTCTATTTGCCCCGATCATCGTGAAGCAGCATTTTATAAAATAGACTGTGGAATGTGCCTGTCACAACTTGGCTCGCCTGTGAAGGATGAAGCTGATACTGCATACGTAGTCTTTCTTTCATTTCACTGCTTGCTTTTGTGGTGAAGGTCACGAGCAGGATATGGTGAGCAGGGATTTGATGGTGCGACATCAGATAAGCAGCTCTTGCTGTCAGTACCCTTGTTTTCCCGCTGCCGGCGCCAGCCAGCACAAGCATCGGACCGTCTTTGTGTGTGACAGCTTGGAGCTGCGGTGCGCTAAAGGTGATGTGTGGAAAGAGGTCAATGGTATGCACTTCTTCATTCTTTTCTAAATGAAAGGTTTCGCCAAATTGAATGGATCGTGGTTCCTGCCAGTCATCCGATTCTTCTGTTTGTGAGATGATCTGTTTGCCGGTTGGAAAGCGAAAGCCGCCAAGTTCTTTGTAGGATGCCTCTTCCTCTCGTTCAGCCGGTTTCTTTTCCTCTTGTTGTTCTCTTTTTTCGCAAATCTCTTGCTGAGATATTTGCTTATGGATAAAGGCAGGTTCTTCATGTATATTTAATCTGAAAAAGACGGGTTGTCCGCAATATGGGCAAGATAAATGCCCTTTTTTGCCCTCATCATGGAGGAATTGATAGTGTTCTCTCGAATATGTATGTAATGAGATCGTTCGATCATGTCGTCGTGCGCATTTCAAAGCTAGTCCTCCAATAGTCAATCAATGTTAAAAAGAAACACATCTAATCATATCAAATGAGGCGTGTTTCAAACAGTCATAATTAGGGAATAGTAGAGTAGAAGAGAAGCAAAGGAGGCGTTCTTGATGGGATATATAGCCCCGATTCAGCCGGATCTGTATTTTCAATATATCAATCGTCCTGCTCCTCAGGATAAAGAAGACTATGCGAAAGTGACGAAGGTCACCCGCACCTTTCATGACAAGGTATACAGAGAGCTGGAGAAAAAAGAGGACTTAGTGACAGAAGCGGAAACGAAAGTACAGCAAAAAAAGCGGGAACGCTTTGTACGAGATATGTTTATGGAAGAAGGTAAGGGCGTTCATATCAATACTTACGTCTAAATGACTGCGCTTTCTTCCTGAGCGAACGAGATGGAATCAATAAAAAGCCAGAGCATCCATGATGCCCTGGCTTTTTATTTTCGTTAAACGGATAGTGTTTTTGTCATTTTGACATGTGTAATCCCTGCTTCTTCAAACGGTTCTGAAACGGCTTTGTAGCCTTTCTTTTCGTAGAAGGGAAGAGCTTGGACTTGTGCATGCATGACAGCTTCTTTCGCCCCGTTTGCCATCGCTTCAGACTCAAGTGCTTCTAAAAGCTGGTGGCCAAGGCCGAAAGAGCGCGCCTCTTTTAATACACAAATTCGTTCAAGCTTTGCCTTATGACCTTCAATTATGCGCAGTCTAGCAGCAGCTTGTGGTTTGTTGTCATCATTATAAATGACAAAGTGAATGGCTTCGTCCTCAAGTTCATCAATTTCGATCTCTAACGGGACTTCTTGTTCTTTTACGAAAACTTCTTTTCGAACATAATAAGCATCTTCTCGTTGTGTTTGTTCTTTTACGATGACTGTATTCAAATGTCTTTAACCCTCTTCTCCTAAGATAAATGTTTCATAAACGGTCCAAGAACCGTTCTCTAATTGATATAAAAGATGGAAGCGGTCAACCGTTTCCTCGTGGTCAATTTTTCTCAGCTTCAATGTGCCTAGAACGTCTGAATGCTCATCGTCTGATAACTTTTGAGCCACTGTCACATGCGGAACAAATGCATATTCAGGTGTACCAGCAAGCGGATCAGTGTACAACTTCTCATTGAGAGTCATTAATTCTTCGTTCGGTTCTACTTTCATATAAATCACGTTGTTTGCAGGAGCGAATGAACTGAATTTTTTAATACGTAACGTAATAGGAGAAGCATTTTTTGCGTACTCTCGCAAGGTGGAGACGACCTCAGCTGCTTCTAGATCCGTTAATTCAAAAGGTGTTCTTAATGTTAAATGAGGTGGTATGAGTGCATAGTTCGGATCATAACGTTTCCGATAAGAGTTCGCAATGTCTTGCAATTTTTTTGATGGAAATAAAACAACTCCGTATTTCATCATGTTCCCTCCTGATTAAGAAAGTATTTATTATTTTTTATTATAACAAAATTCAGTTGATTAACGAATATGGGAGCATTCTTTTTAACGAAGGTGAAATGAGCGGCTGCCAAAACGTCCATTTATGATCGCCTTCGAATGTCTCAAATAAATAATCCGCACCGGACTTCTCCAAAAGGACCTTTAATTCTTCGTTCGGCTGAATAAAGTCAAGCACTTGCCCATCTGTCGTTTTCACAGCTGTTTCTTCTAACCCGATTTGATGGATAATGGCATAATGAGCAAGGGATGATGACTGTTTGACTGCTTGCAGAACCGATTCATCCACGTAAGGAGACTGCAAAATCAGTCCGCCAAATAACGAAGGATAATCAAGGGCTGTCATAAGTGAGATCGTAGCACCTAATGAATCACCAATAAATGTACGACCTGATCCAACTTGATACGTTGGATAGTGTTCATCAATATACGGAACTAGTTCATTTGCCAAAAAGCGTTTATACGCCTCGAACTTTGGTCCGTCTGGATGATACGTATTTCGCCTTTCAGTCACATTTTCATATGGGACACCAATGATAATCGAGCGTTCCATTTCTTTGTTTTGCATTAATTCTTCCGCTTGTCTGCCTATTTTACCTAGACGGAAATAATCATGACCATCTTGTGCAATGATGACATGATATGTATAAAGGGGGGAGTAATTGACTGGCAAATAAATTAAAATGGTCATATCTGCCCCAAGTTCTTTTGACTGTAAGGTTTCTTCTTGAATGATGCCTGTTTTCTTCACCATAATCCATTCCTCCAGCTAACCAAATTCATCATAAGTGAAACGTTTCCATTCATTGTAACACGAAAAACAGCGTTGTTCCTATATGCTAACATGCAATCAAATTGGCTGACATCCAATCTGCTGCAAAATACAGAAAATTTTAATTAATCGTTACATTTCCCCTTGAAAAATGAGGTTTAATGCGTTACAGTATTAAGAATTAGAACAGACAGACAACACATTCTTATCGTGAGAGGTGGAGGGACTGGCCCTTTGAAACCTCAGCAACCGGTATGCATCACTTCATGTGATGTACCAAGGTGCTAAATCCAGCAAGCAGCTTTTTTGCTTGGAAGATAAGAGGAAGCGATTAAACCCCTTCTTCTTATGAAGAAGGGGTTTTTCTGTTTTGAAATTAGATTTTTACTTAGGATGGTGTCAAATGACAGAACATGTGGAAACGAAGTTAGCGCAAATTGGAAACCGCAGCGAAGAGGTGACTGGTACTGTCAGTCCTCCCGTTTATCTTTCAACAGCTTACAGACATAGAGGCATTGGGGAATCAACAGGATTTGATTATATTCGGACGAAAAACCCAACAAGGCAGCTTGTAGAAGATGCGATTGCTTCACTCGAAGAAGGAACGGCCGGTTTTGCCTTCAGTTCGGGAATGGCTGCCATCCAAACGATCATGGCGCTGTTTGAGAGCGGGGATGAACTCATTGTTTCATCAGATTTATATGGCGGTACATACCGTCTATTTGAAAACGAATGGAAAAAGTACGGACTGCGCTTTGTTTATGATGATTTTTCAGATGAAGACTGTTTACGCTCTAAAATGACCCCAAATACAAAAGCTGTCTTTATTGAAACGCCAACAAACCCACTCATGCAGGAAGCGGATATTCTAAAGGTTGTGAAAATCGCAAAAGAACATGGTGCATTGGTCATTGTGGATAACACCTTTTATACGCCCGTCTTGCAAAAACCGATTACACTTGGAGCGGACATTGTCATTCATAGTGCAACCAAATATTTAGGCGGACATAACGATGTTCTTGCCGGACTTGTCGTCACAAAAGGGGAGCAGCTATCGGAAGACATGTTCCAGCATCAAAACGCCATTGGGGCGGTTTTATCTCCATTTGACTCATGGCTTTTAATGAGAGGAATGAAAACATTGGCGCTGAGAATGCGCCAGCACGAAGCAAATGCGAAGGAATTAGCTGACTTTCTAAAGCAGCAGCCAGAAATTCAAGATGTCCTTTACCCAGGAAAGGGAGGCATGCTGTCATTCCGAGTAGCCAAAGAGGACTGGGTCAATCCATTTTTGAAGCAGCTGAAAACGATTTGTTTTGCTGAAAGCCTTGGCGGAGTCGAAAGCTTCATTACGTATCCTGCAACGCAAACCCATATGGACATCCCAGAAGAGATTCGTATTGCAAACGGTGTTTGTAACAAATTGCTCCGTTTCTCAGTCGGGATTGAGCATGTGGAGGACCTAAAAGCAGACCTGAAACAGGCACTATCAAATGTGAAAGAGGAGGTACACACGAAATGACCACACACGATTGGACACTAGAAACACAACTCGTTCATAATGCGTTTAAAACAGACCGTTCAACAGGTGCAGTCAGTGTACCGATTCAACATGCATCGACGTTTCACCAAAGCAGCTTCGATGACTTTGGTCAATATGACTACTCCAGATCAGGTACCCCTACACGTCAGGCATTGGAGGATACCATTGCAGCGCTAGAAGGAGGAACGAGAGGGCTTGCCTTTGCGTCAGGTATGGCAGCCATTTCAACCGCTTTTCTTCTATTATCAAAAGGAGATCATGTCCTTGTCACAAGAGATGTGTACGGAGGTACTTTCCGAATGATCACCCAAGTTCTTTCAAGATTTGGGATTGAGCATACCTTTGTGGACATGACCAATTTGAATGAAGTGAAACAAGGCATTCAATCAAATACAAAAGTCATTTACATGGAAACACCGTCAAACCCTACACTCGGTATTACGGATATTGAAGGTGTCGTACAGATTGCGAAAGAACATGACTGTCTGACTTTCTTAGATAATACGTTTTTAACGCCTGCGCTTCAGCGTCCGCTGGACCTTGGTGTAGACGTTGTGCTGCACAGCGCAACGAAATTTTTAAGCGGTCACAGTGATGTACTGTCAGGCTTAGCCGTGGTGAAAGATGAGAAGTTAGGAGACGAACTTTATTCGCTGCAAAACTCCTTCGGGGCGGTACTTGGCGTACAGGATTGCTGGCTTGTGCTTAGAGGATTAAAGACCCTTCAAGTCAGATTAGAAAAAGCCAGTCAAACCGCATTAGAACTAGCTTCATTCCTCAAAGAACATCCTGCGGTCAAAAAAGTATATTACCCAGGATTAGATGATCACCCAGGGGCAGACATTCAGCGGAAACAGGCGAGCGGTGCAGGTGCTGTTCTTTCATTTGAACTAGAAAACCAAGCGGCTGTCAAAGAATTGGTCGATGGCGTCACATTACCTGTATTCGCCGTCAGCCTCGGAGCAGTCGAATCCATTCTTTCCTATCCGGCCAAAATGTCCCATGCCGCTATGCCAAAAGAAGAAAGAGAAAAAAGAGGCATCACGGATGGTTTACTTCGATTAAGTGTGGGCGTAGAAAACGGAGAAGACCTCAAAAGGGACTTCAAACAAGCACTAGATCAACTAAAGCTAGCTCTTGTGAACCAATCATAAAAGTCAGTGAAAAGCCGGTGCAGATACCGGCTTTGTGCCTTTTTTGAACAAAACCATTGACGACTGACGATGATGGTTATATAATAGAGACTGTCAGTAACAGAAAGCCCAGAACTGATACATAACCCGATTCCGTAGCTCAGCTGGGAGAGCGCTACCTTGACAGGGTAGAGGTCGCTGGTTCGAGCCCAGTCGGAATCATCGTTGAAACCCTTGCCTAGCAAGGGTTTTTTGTTTTTTTGACAACGAATTTTTGTTCTGTTTTCTTTTGGTCGGGGACGAATTGGGGACGAACTTTATCACCAGATTGGATTTTTAGAATTAAAAAATCCCTTTTCCATACCGATCACACACTATTTTCATTTATTATTCTCTATTTGTCTATACTTTTCATATCGCTGTTGTATAAGCTCTTCCGAGGATAATCGTATCAATTTTTTAAGAGATGATTCGATTGCAGATTCAATCAATTTTGCCTGTGATTTTATATCATTTTGTGCTCCACCCTTAATCTCAGGAATGATTTCATCAATAATTCCTAAATGCTTTAAATCTTTTGCTGAAATTTTCATGTGTTTAGCAGCTTCTGGAGCATACTTAGCGTCCTTCCATAGGATAGATGCTGCTCCTTCTGGCGAAATGACCGAGTACCATGAATACTCTAACATATGAATATGGTTACCGACACTAATGCCAAGGGCTCCACCACTTGATGCCTCTCCAATTACAATACAAACAATTGGCACTTTAAGTGTAGCCATTTCCAATAGATTTCGAGCTATCGCTTCAGAAATTCCACGTTCTTCAGACCCCTTGCCTGGATAGGCGCCAATTGTATCAATAAATGTAATAATAGGGCGATTAAATTTATTAGCTTGTTTCATCAATCTTAGCGCTTTTCTATATCCTTCTGGATGAGACATTCCAAAATTTCTTTCTATATTTTCCTTTGTACTTCTCCCTCTTTGATGACCAATAACCGTAACGGGCATCCCTTTAAATTTTGCAATACCACCTATCATTGCTTTGTCATCACCATATAATCGATCACCATGAAGTTCGAAAAAGTTTGTAAACAATAAAGGTATATAATCCAATGTCGTGGGCCGGTTACGTAGCCTTGCAATTTGAACTCGTTGAAAAGGTGTAAGATTAGAATAAATTTCATCTTGCATTTTATTTAAACGTTTTTCTAATTCTTGAATTTCTGATGATAAATCTACATTATGTTCTTTCATCATTTTCTTTAATTCATCAAATTTCTCTTTTAGTTCAATAATAGGACGTTCAAAATCCAAACTCATTTTATCCTCCAAAGGGTATGATTTACCTCACTCTAATCAAAAGACTTAGAAATAGAATCAATAAATAATTCAAAACCATCCACAACTATTTTTTGTTCTGATTCTGATAAATTACTGAGGATACGTTGATAAAATGTAAGGGATTGTTCTCTTAAGCGATTAACAGTAATGTGACCTTTTTCTGTGAGGTGCAGAAAAAGTTCTCTTCTGTTTTTTTCATTTACTTCACGATAAACAAGTCCCTTTTTTACTAACTTATCTACCAATCTACTTACAGTTGAAGTCTCTAATCTAAGTTTATTGGATAGTTGCCAAACAGTTAATTTTTCCATCTCTATTTCCTCTAAAGCCATCATTTGAGAGGTTGGTAGAGGTTTTTCAAATGGTCCATTGGGCAAATTTTGAGATTCAAAAACCCCAGTTATTATAATCATTTTCTTAATATCTGATCTTAGTTTTAAGGCATCTTCTCTTTTCAAAAAGGTCACCCTCCTAAAATTCATGTATGATACATCAATTGTATTATACATGAATATGTTTTTTTTACAAGTTTAACGTAAGCCAATATGACAACATGGACAAGAGATTTATTCTTTCTTCTTGTTAAAATGGTTTAAGTGGATTGATCCATAGTCGATCCACCTGATTGATGCATCAGGATCTTACCCTAAGTAATTACTGTTTACTGTTTTTTCAACAAAAATATGAAAAATGAAGAGAGGGGGAGAAAAATATGAAGTCATTTTTACTAATTGGACAATCTAATATGGCGGGTCGAGGCTTTAAGCATGAAGTGCCGCCAATTTATAATGAAAGAATCATGATGCTGCGAAATGGAAGATGGCAAATGATGACTGAACCTATTCATTTTGATAGGCCGGTAGCTGGTGTAGGACTGGCGGCTTCCTTCGCGGAGACTTGGTGTAAGGATCATGAGGGAGAAAAAATTGGTCTTATTCCATGTGCTGAAGGTGGCAGTTCCATTGATGAGTGGTCACGAGATGGGGTATTATTTCGTCATGCAATAAATGAAGCTACATTTGCAAAGGAAGATAGCGAATTGGCCGGGATATTATGGCATCAAGGAGAAAGTGACAGCCAAGATGGAAAATACAAAGAATACAATGAAAAAATACGAAGATTATTTCATGAGCTAAGAACTGAATTATCTGTACCTAACATTCCGCTTGTGATAGGTGGTTTGGGCGATTTCTTAGGAAAGACAGCATTTGGCGCAGGATGTGTGGAATATCAACTGATCAATGAGGTACTACAAAAATATGCACATCATCATGAAAATTGTTATTATGTTACTGCGAAAGGCCTTATATCTAATCCGGACGGAATTCACATCAATGCGATGTCCCAAAGAATATTTGGGATAAGATACTATGAAGCATGTCGAAAAACAGAACATATACATGAACCATTACCAAATGAACATGAGCTAGTGAATGACTGTCATAATAGAATGAAAACCTCAGCGGAGAATACATATATAGCACTAGAAAAATTCACGTTGGGCAAGATAACTTACGAAGAGTTGCTGCAGGCTTTAACTTAGGTAAAGGTCATGGTAGTCTTTGAATAAACAGAAACATGATATATCTTTTGAAAAGATGATTGTGGTGGTAAAAACAGATAAAGCTTCCTCCTGAATACAGTAAATCACATTCAGGAGGAGATATAAAATGTTTAAACAAATAGTCGAAAGTTTTCCATGAAAAGAGTACTTTCATCATTATATGACGGTAGCCTGATGCTCATATAGCTAGGTGATCGATCTAGACATCACGAAATTGTATGCAATATTAAAAGAAAAAAGGCTAGATTCAATGCAAATTACCTGAAGACAAAAGGTATTCTCATGGAAATCTAGAAGATGAAGGCAGACTGAAATGAGTCTGCCTTTTTGTTTTGTGAGGATAAAGACATGTGCCAAAGGTTTATTGATGTACACTGGTTCTTTTTGCGGTTTCTTTTCGGTGCCTTGTAAATTTCTGTATGTCATAATAAATGTAATATAAGGGAATTTTGTGGAAGGGGAGTAAGGGGATGGAGAAAGTTCTTTCTTCACATGTTGGTGTGAAAATAAATGAATGGTATAAAATGATTCGGCAATTTAGTGTGCCGGATGCAGAGATTTTGAAAGCTGAGGTTGAATGGGAAATAGATAGTATGATGATTTTAAACGATATGAGAAGTCGCTCCCCCACTTACATAAAGCACTAAATCTTGCTGAAGAAATAAATGATCAAAGATTAATTGCTAAAACTTATTTGAATCTTGGAAATACGTATGACAGGCAACAGGATTATATTAAAGCTGCGTCCTTCTATAAAAAAGGACTAGATAAGATGAGTGAAAACAATGAAGATATTAAACCAAGATTATTTTTTAGTTTAAGTTGGACCTTGTTTAAAAGTGATAACACAAGAGAAGCACTTGATTATATCGCAAAAGGAATAAAAAGTGCAACAGCAGAAAACAATCTGTTTTATAAAACATTGCTCAATTCATTAAAGACAATTTATGTCGATGAAGGTATTGAAAATGTACGAAAAATGTTTAAAGGATTAGAAGAAAAGAAGTTGTATCCTTATATTGAAGAGTTTGCTTTAAGCCTTGCAAATCTCTATGAGAAAAGAAATGATTCGGAGAGGGTAGCAGATTATTATAGAACCGCCATAGAAGCTCAAACCGAAATCCAAAAAGGGGAGTGTTTATATGAATATTAAAATGAAGATATTGATTAGCGCCGCTTTATTGGTAGGTGCTGCTTGTCTGGGTTCTCTTAATTACTCAAAAGAATCAACTGATCGAAATACCACTGTATTTCCTCAAAAAACTGATCGAAACACGACGATGATCGATCCAAACTCAATATTTGAAAACGTATAGGCAAAATGAAAACAGACCCTCCACGGTCTGTTTTTTTATTGGGACGGATTGGGGACGAACCTTTTCAGTTTTCTTCAGAAATGCACATTTTTTATCAGAAAGGCTAATCATAGAACCTTATTAAATCAGTCTTTTTCGGGGAAGGACAAAGTAAAACCCCTGACTTTTATGGCTAGGGGATTTTTTCTGAGAACTTTCTTCAAATGTTAATCACAAAAAAACAAAGGCACCAAAAGTGAGAAGTGTAACGCCAAGAGATACCAAACTGATAAGTGGCGTAATAGTTCGCATTAATTCCGCTTCGACATTCACTACTAAAACCAGCTTTCTCAATTTCTTTCTCTTGCAAAATGCCCACTATCTTAAAAAACTTGTATTTTTGTTGTAATTGCAATAAAAATATTTTATTCTTACTAGTATAAGACCATATAAATGCTTCACCTAGTTCAGACTAATATCAGAAAAGGATTGATAAACAATGCATATAAAAAAAATAACAACTGAAAATGATTTACAAGTTGCTCTTAATATTAGAAAGTCGGTCTTTATTGATGAACAGCAAGTACCTGAGTCTGAAGAATTTGATCAATTTGACACTCTTCAGGAACAATGTCAGCATGTCTTGGTATGCCATGAGAATGAACCTGTCGGAACAGGTCGGGTGCGTATTGTGGATGGTACAGGTAAATTGGAACGAATTTGCATCCTAAAACCTTATCGTAATTACGGTTTAGGCAAAGTGATTATCAGAGAACTGGAAAAAATCATGCAAGAAAAAGGAATTACAAAGATAAAGCTGCATGGACAAACACAAGCAGAAGGTTTTTATAAAAAACTTGGTTTTCAAACTGCTTCAGATGAATTTATGGAAGACGGGATTCTGCACGTTTTAATGATAAAAGAATTATCTTTAAGTAGAGATCATGTCTAATAAAAAAAAGTATGTTTCTTACGGTTTAGGTGTACTCGTATTAAGTTTAGGAATTTCATTAACAATACAATCAGGACTAGGTGCTTCCCCATTTGATGCCCTTTTAGTTGGCCTTTCCAAAGAATTTGGTCTTACCGTAGGGAGCTGGGAGGTCTTGATTTCTATCATCATCTTAATTTGCAATTCTATATTAGTGAGAAAAAAACCTGTTTTTTTAGGTTTGATTACAGCGTTCGTGACTGGAATCGGTATTGATCTGTGGTTACTCCTCATCAAATATGTCATTGATACAAGCACGTGGTTTAGCAAACTGACTTGCTTTGGAGCTGGTTTGATATTCATTGGTCTTGGAACAGCCGTATATCTTCAAACAAAATTCGCATCAACACCAATTGATCATTTAACACTCATTCTTCGAGATATTTCAAAAAGAACCATCGCATTTTCGAGAACAATATTATATGCATTTTTCTTCATATTAGCTTTTATATGCAAAGGACCTATCGGTGTTGGAACCATATTAACGATTTGTTTCGGAGGCATCATTCTTCACTTTTTCATGCCTATTGTTAACCGTCGGTTATTATCAAATTGATGATTTGGCTGGGTACGATAAATCAATTAAAAAGCTTCTATAGTAAAGGTAGAAGTGAATAGAGGATAGCGCTGATAATTACAAATTCTATATTGGCAGGGGAGAAATATATATATATCACTAGAACAGTTCACGTTAGGGAAGATTACTTACGAAGAGTTGCTGGAGGCTTTATCATAAACAAAGCTCATGGTAGACTTTGAATGGACAGAAACATGACATAACTCTTGAAAGGATGATTGTGGTGGTGAAAACAGATAAAGTCTCCTCCTGAATACATGAAATAACATTCAGGAGGAGATAAAAAATGTTTAAACAAATAGATGAAAATTATCCGAGAAAAGAGCACTTTCATCATTATATGACGGTAACCCGATGCTCATATAGTCTGGTGATCGATCTAGATATCACGACATTGCATTCAATATTGAAAGAAAGAAATCTGAAAGTATATCCTGTGCAAATTTATTTGTTAGCAAGAGCTGTGCAAAAAATACCGGAATTTCGGATGGATCAAGTGAACGATGCACTTGGTTACTGGGAGATTCTCCATCCTAGTTATACGATTTTAAATAAAGAAACAAAGACATTTTCAAGTATTTGGACGCCTTATGACGAAAACTTTGCTCGGTTTTATAAAAGCTGTGTAGCGGACATGGACACTTATAGCAAAAGCAGCAGCCTATTTCCGAAACCTCATATGCCAGAAAACATGTTCAATATTTCAAGTCTGCCGTGGATTGATTTTACTTCTTTTAACCTTAATGTATCTACAGATATAACTTATTTACTACCAATATTTACGTTAGGTCAATTTAAGATGAAAGAAGAAAAAATCATCTTGCCAGTTGCGATTCAAGTCCATCATGCTGTTTGTGATGGCTATCATGTCGGTCAATATGTGGAATATATGAGGTGGCTTATTGAACATTGTGAAGAGTGGTTAAATGATTCAATGCAAATTACCTGAAGACAAAAGGTGTTCTCATGGAAATCTAGAAGATGAAGGCAGACTGAAATGAGTCTGCCTTTTTGTTTTGTGATGAGAATGAAAATGTTCCAAAGGTTTACTAAGGCTATATTTGTTCTTTTTGCGGTTTCTTTTCGGTGCTTTGTAAATTCTTGTATGTGATAATAAATGTCATATAAGGGAGTTCAGTGGAAGGGGGATAAGGGATGGAGAAAGTTCTTTCTTCACATGTAGGTGTGAAAATCAATGAATGGTATAAAATGATTCGGCAATTCAGTGTACCAGATGCAGAGATTTTGAAAGCTGAGGTCGAACGAGAAATTGAACGAATGGAAGAGGATCAAGATCTGCTCATTTATTATCAATTGATGTGTTTTCGCCATCAGCTTATGCTCGATTATATTAAACCTTCAGAAAAACGATCGCCTTCTGTTTCTGAATTGGTTGATAAAATTGAGAATTCTAATCATCAACTTTCGGGTATGTTGCAATATTACAATGCTTTTTTTAGAGGAATGCATGAATTTAGTAAGAAAGAATATGTACAGGCTATTCAATATTACAAGATCGCTGAAAGGCAGCTTGCACTGGTTGTCGATGATATTGAGCAAGCGGAGTTTCACTTCAAGGTGGCTGAAGCCTACTATATTATGAAACAAACTCATGTTTCTATGCATCACATCATAAAGGCGCTAGATATTTATAAAGAACATGAGCAGTATAAAGTTCGCCAAATTCAAAGTCTAATTGTCATTGCAGGAAATTATGATGATTTCATGAGATATGAAAAGTCGTTGCAACATTTAAAGACTGCTTATTCAATTGCTGTGGGCGCAAACGATCAACGTTTAGTAGCAAAAACATTATTAAATATTGGTAATACATATGATAGGCAATCAAAGTATACAGAGGCAATAAAGCATTATAAAGAAGTGTTAGATGTCATTTCTTCGGAAAATAGTGACATAAAGCCAATCACTCTATTTAGTTTGTGTTGGTCGCTGTACAAGTCTAATCAAACTGATGAAGCGGATCTGCTCGTTGAAGATGGACTTAAATATTCCTCAAAGGTAAATGATTCGCTAAGTGTCTTGTTATTTAAAGCATTAAAAGCTATTTATATGGATACTAATGAACAAGCTTTGAAAGAAGTGTTTGATGTTTTTGAAGAAAAGAAACTACATGTCTATGTGGAAGCATTTGCTCAAAGTGTCGGATTATTTTATGAAAAAAAAGGGGACTTTAAAAAAGCTGCCGAATATTACAGAAAGGCTCTTAAGGCTCAAAATGATATTCAAAAAGGAGAGTGTCTGTATGATTATTAAAAAATTACTAATCATTTTATCCATTGTATTGTTAAGTGTTTCAACAGCAGAAACTTTAAAAATCATTGAAACGAAATCAATTCGGAATACAACAATGGAGGAACAAAAATCAAATCGAAACACGACTATGATTGATCGAAATACAACTTCTGAAAACGTATAGACAAGATTAAAACAGACTTTAAGAGTCTGTTTTTTTATGAAGTAGAATGAGCAAATGAACAGTTGGCCAATGTTATACTTATCTCAGATAGATACGAGGAGGCATCCACTTTGAAATCATTCTGGGAGAAAGAAGAAGAGAGTCCTTTTACGTTAGAAAAGATAGATGAAGAACAAATTCTTGAAGCAGAGGGAACGCTTGGTGTCACTTTACCTGATACATACAAAAAACTCATTTTAGAATGGAATGGTGGTTTTACAGTTCGTAATGCTTTTCCAACCGAACGGCCGAATTCATGGGCAGAGGATCATGTTCAATTCGACCATCTAAGAGGAATCGCCAAAGATGATGGAATTATGAATAGCGCTCAGTTAAGTGATGAATTGGAGCTGCCAGAGGGACTTGTTTTCATCAGCGGGGAAGAAGATACATGGATCGCCATGGATTATCGAGAAACGAAGGAACATCCTCCTATTCACTATTTCGATTTAGAGCTGGAAGTAGATTTTAAGCTGGCAGATTGTTTCGATGAATTTGTTGAGCGGTTATATACAGCTGAAGATGCGATGGTGGAAGTAGTAGAGATTGAGGAGGAAGCTTCGGATTTATATATCAGTAAAGAAGAGCTTGAACACATTTTTGATAGAGGAGACCTTCGTCAGCAGAATCTCTTCAAAATGGCACATTATCCGATGGAAGACACTGAAGAGATCTTGCGCATGAAACAGTGCATTCAACAGATAAAAGATCAACATGTCTTGTATGAAACAGCTACTGCTATTCACTCCAACCTTCTGTTAAACCCAGATATGCCAAGGAATGACCGTATTAATCAAGAGCTGCAAGAAATTGCTGAACTTCTAGAAAATAGTGGAGATCCTAATACCGCCTTTTTGGGAGAGGACATTCATCCAGTGAAAAAACGTTAGTGAAAGATGAAAAGCCCTTTCCAGGGCTTTTCGAATTTAGTTTATGATCTCTTTTTATTTAAAATTTTCATAATGAATAATGCTATATATGAAGCAATGAATGAGCCTAAAGTGTAAACAACAGCCCAGCCAAAGAAAGAGACATTGAAAAGTGTAAATGTCAGAATGAGCAAAATGATAAAGCTCACAATTGGCATGAAATAAACCTTTTGTACAAACAATGTGACGATAAAAGAAGCGATGATCATACTGACTGGAAGCAAGCCGAATGCGAATTCTAAATGAGTCATATCCATTCTCCTTTTAAATGACTTAGCTACATTTGATTTGTTCTCATTGTCTCTCATACACTCAAAATTCCTAGTACATCGGGTTTTTGAGTTTAGTAAATTATATTAGACAGAAGAATCAATAACCATATCATAACACATGAAATGAAATTATTTCATTTTATGTAATTTAAAGGGTGTTTGCTGATTTTAAATCTTTCTTTTTGTCATCTTATTGAAAGTCATATTTAAATAAAGTATAGTAAATTTATATGATAAAGAGGAGGATGGTTAAAAATGATGCATGCAGGAAGATTACGCCAGAAAACTTTGAACAATCAGTAATTTCATATGTTCAAAGGCTCTGTTTTCATCAAACGGAGTAAACGGGGTAGTCTGCACATTTTTAATGATCTTCAGCGGGAAAGTATGCAATTTCACTAGAAAAGAGGCAGCTAATCGATCTGTCTTTTTTTTGTATGTTTTTTATGATGCAAAGAAAGGCATATGTCTAGCTTTGTTTACTCTGACCACATAAAGTAGCCTGTTTGTGGGTTTTGTGATGATATTCTTGATGCCTATTGATCATGACTAAATGAACAATTGGAGGAATGGATATGAATAGACTGGAATTAAAGCAGTTAGTCAAACATCACGGATTAGAGATTTTAGAGAATACCATCAAAATAAATGAATCAGGTGTGGATTTCCGTGTCGCTCACGTCGAAGATTTACATGGTGATAAATGGATATTAAGAATGCCTCGCAGACCTGAATCAATGAAACATACCTTACAAGAAAAAAAGACATTAGATTACATTAGTAATCAGGTTCACTTTCAGGTTCCTAAGTGGTCTATCTTTACAGAAAATCTGATTGCTTATAAACAATTAGAGGGGGTACCGGCAGCTAGTATTGATGTGGAACAGCAATCTTATGAGTGGAGATTTGACCAAACGAATGTACCGCAGGCTTATTATGAATCATTAGGAAGAGTTTTAGCGAATGTACATTCCTTAGATCAACAGCCATTTAAAACGATCGGTGTGGAGATGCTCAGTGCTCATGAATTAAGAGGATCAATGAAACAGCGAATGGAACGTGTCAAATCGCAATACACCATTAACAGCGGTTTATGGGAGCGCTGGCAAGAATGGCTAGCTAAAGATTCTTTATGGCCGCCTTTTGTGGGAGTGAAGCATGGAGATTTGCATCCTGGTCACATTCTGATTGATGAAAATCAATGTGTTACTGGTGTGATTGATTGGTCTGAAGTGGGGGTTGGTGATGTATCTGCCGACTTTTTGTCGCATCAACTTCTCTTTGGGAAAGAAGGATTAACGAAACTTATCCATGCGTATGAAAAAGCAGGCGGGAGAACTTGGTCAGGAATGGATGAACATATAATAGAACTTCTGACGACAAGTGCGATCACTGTGGCCGAGTACGCACAGAGATCAGGATTGAAAGATATGTACGAAACGGCAGCATACATGTTGGCAAACGAAAGCTAATCTATCAGAACAAATCCAAAAAAAGCCCCTAAAAAGGGCTTTTTTTAATCTAATTCATGAAAAAACTGTTTGAGTTGATCAATGAAAACGGATTTGGATTTTCCTTTTTTATAAATGAACTCTAAATTGATGTTGAAATGAATGGATGGCTCAATTGAAATTTGTTTTAATGTTCCTTGTTTTACTTCATTTCTAACACAATGATGAGGTAGAAACGATAGTCCCATTCCTTGCAGCACTAAATTTTTTGCAGTTTCCATATGATCAACCTCAATGGAGATGTTCGGTGTAATATTGTTTTTTTGAAATAATCGGTGGAGCATCAACCAATCAAATGACCCATAGTCAAAGAAAATAAAAGGTTGTTCTTCTAGTTCATTCATATTGATGTTGCCTAGGCTGGCAAGCGGGTGATGAGTTGGGACGAACAGCCCGATTGGATCGCTGAAAATCGGGATTGATTCAATTTGAGGATGTGTTTCAGTCCTGACAATGCCAAAGTCTACTTGGTTGTTAATCACTTTTTGGACAACATCCTTTGAATGTCCTGTTACAATTTTCACTTTCAGGTTTTCGTATTTTTCTTTTAGGGCGGGCAATATGTTAGGCAATAGATTATTGGAAATAGAGGATGCGCATCCAATCGTCAATTCATAAGGGATCATCGTTTGTTTGAGACTATGCTTTGCTTCTTGATAAGAATGGAGAATCTTTTTGGCATGCGGGTAAAACTGTTCACCTTTTTCCGTCAGAGATAATTTATTTCTCTGTCTATCAAATAATTTCAGGTCTAATTCTTTTTCTAACGATTGAATACGTGCTGATACAGAAGGCTGGGTTAAATACAGTGCTTCTGCAGCTTTATTGATACTGCCTAGCTGGCATACATAAATAAACGCTTCTATATTCTCAATATTCATGTTATCCCCTTATATGACGTTCTTTAAATGTTTAGCTTTTCAAGCTCATATACTAATTTTACAGCTTCTTTCGCCAAAATGACAGTAGGGTCAATCACTTTCACAGCTTTGGTTGACCTTAGAACTAGAGGAATTTCTGTACAGCCGGCAATGATGGCTTCTGCTCCTTGATTGATTAAAATTTCTGCAGCTAACGCCAGTTCACTTTCGCCTTTACTCAATTTCCCTGCTTTCACGGCATAAATCCCATTCATCACACTTTTCTGAAGGTTTTCACTAGGAGTCATGACATCAATCTTGTGATGGGCACAAGCCTTTTGATAGAGCTGGGTTTTTAATGTGCCATCAGTACATAGTAAGCCCACAGACGTATAGTGATGTTTGTTCAGGTGCTTTGCGGTTTCTAATGGCATATTCATGATAGGGATATGAGTGGATTGTTGTACGTTTTCTAAAAAGAAGTGAGCGGTATTGCATGCAATCAGAATAAAGTCCGCTCCTGCGCGTTCTAATCTTTTAGCTGATGCAATCATATATTCTGTAGGATCTTCGCCTTTCCCAAATATAGCATTGGTTCTATCAGGGATTTGCGGATCATTATCAGCAATCACATGGAGATGATCCTGATCTTTTATCGCTGGTGTATGAGAAATGATTTTTTTCATCAGATCAATCGTCGCTAAAGGGCCCATACCACCCATAATACCAATTGTTGTAGACATGCATATCACCACATTTCATTTTTTTCTATTATAAAAAAAGAAAGGATGGTGAGTGTTATAGAAAAGTTCTATTTGTATATAGAAGGTTGATTAAAAGCACCTTTTATTTTCTTCTTTATCTGTTTTGCGGTATGAGTTGCAATCTAATCAAAAAACATTAGAATAAAGAAAAATTGATAAAGGAGCTACCATATGAATTTCAATTTGAATGAAGCTTTAGATATGTTGAGTCGAACTCCTCGTACATTAGAAAGTCTTTTGTCAGGTTTATCGAAGGATTGGCTTTACAGTCGTGAAGGGGAGGGAACGTGGAATCCCGTTGAAGTCATTGAACATTTGATTGAAGCAGAGAAATCCAACTGGATTCCTCGATTAAGTGTCATTCTTGCTGATGGAGAGAATACCCCATTTCCTGCATTTGATCGCTACGCCCATTTGAATCAAACTGAAAGACAGATAGAACAAGCACTAGCGGAGTTTCATCATGTGCGGATGGAGAATGTGGCATACATTCAGCGTATGACACATTCAAGTCTTGATCTAGAGAAAAAGGGCGTCCATCCAGAATTTGGCATCGTGCATGTGAGCGAATTACTTTCTGCGTGGGTTGTCCATGATTTCACCCATATCTCCCAAATTGTTCGAGTCATGGCGGAACGATATCGAACCGATGTGGGTCCATGGAGCGCTTATTTAGGGATTTTGAATAGGAAATAAATGATTAATGACGCTTCGCGGCCCACTCGGATTGAAGAATCGCATATTGATACTCATCGACCCAATGTCCTTTTGACATATAATTTTGTAGCAAATGTCCTTCGCGTCTCATGTCTAAACGTTCCAGCACTCGAATAGATTTTTCGTTTCGTACATCTGTAAAGGCAATGATTTTATGCTTGTTCAGTGTAGTGAAAATATATTCGATTATTGAATTCAAGGCTTCATGAATATAGCCCTTTCCTTAAAATTCAGGCGCGAGTGTAAATCCTATTTCAACGATTCTAGGCTCGCTGCCGAGTGTATGAATGGCGCAATCTCCTATCAACTGATTGGATTCAGATAAGGCAATCGCGTATTGAAACCACGTCCCTGGTTGATTAGGTTGTTGCGTCATTTGGTGTTGAACAAATGATTCAGCGTCTTCGTGCGTGTAGTTTTCCCAGGATTGAAATGTGGCAATAGAGGGGTTTGATCGGTATTGATAAAATGCTTCAATATCCTGCTGATCAAACTGACGAATCACGACCCGGTTTGTTCTTGTAAATATGCTGTTTGCATTCTTCATGTGTTACCCTCACTTTTTAGTTTGTTCTTGATTTGAAAAAGTCTATTAGCCATTCAGATAGCTGTTTTTGCGCTTTGGTCACAAATCGATCGGCATAATACGTTAATTCAAGATGCCGAACAGGAGCAGGGGCAGAAATAGGGATAGAGACAATATTAGGCCATGCTGAATGTTGCTTTAACAGCCCTCTTGGCTGGATGGTGGCGCCGATCCCGGCTTCAACCAACTGCAATAGTGAAGTGGCAGACCCAACATCCATGACCGTGTCCAATTCAAAACCGTGTTCTTTACATACGTCATCGACCAAATCTCTTCCTAGGTAGCCTTTTGGATACATGACCAGTGCATGCTTTGTCAGCTCTTTTAGCGTCACTTCACGCCTTTTTGCCAGTTCACTGTCTGAATGAACAAACAATTCGTAGGGCTCATCGCCAAGTGGAATTTGAATCAGTCGTTTATCCGCAGGCCCGCGCAGCCCAATTCCGATATCGACTTTATGTGAGAGCACCTCGTCACGAACAAAGATGGTCGAAAAAGCCTTTAGGTTGATCTCTGGATACAGCGTTTTAAATTCTACAAAAAGCGGAACAAGCTGAAAGTCAAGATCAGAGGGAAGGACGGCAAGCCGAACGGTACCCCGCTGTTCAGATAACAGTTCTTTCATGGCATTTTTTGCATCTCGTTCAGCCTGAAGCATTTTCATGCCATATTGATAAAGAAGCGTACCAGCTTCAGTTGCAACTACTTTTTTACCGATTCGGTCAAAGAGCGGCATCCCAACTTCAGCCTCAAGCAGCTGAATCTGTTGGCTTAATGTAGGCTGTGATATACCTAGTTGCTCTGCAGCCTTTGTGAAATGTAAATGATCGAATACAGCCATAAAATAGGTAATGTGACGAGTATCCATATGCCATCCTTTCATTAATGATAGTATTTTCCTATCATCATAATACGAATTATTGTATTGATCAATGAATGAAGCGGATTTATACTCATAGTAACCTCAACAAGATGAGAGAGGAAGAAGAGTATTGATAAAAAAAATATTTTATTTAGCTGCTTTATTTTTAGCTGCCTTAAACTTGCGCCCAATCATTACATCCGTAGCTTCTATGATGAGCATGATTCAATCAGACCTTGGCGTTAGTGCACTCACGGCAAGTCTTTTAACCACTTTGCCGGTCTTGTGCATGGGAGTGTTTGCCCCTGTAGCAACGAAACTAAGCCGGCGGTTTGGATTAGAGAGAACCCTTTTTTTCTCAATTTTTCTTATCACAATTGCGACTGGACTGCGTGGTACAAGTCAAACGGTTACCATCCTTCTTACGACTGCTTTTGCAGGAGGAGTTGGAATTAGTTTTGCCGGACCATTGTTGTCTAGTTTTATTAAAAAGTATTTCCCGAAAAGTCCTGGGATTGTCAGTGTGTACTCTATATCGATGACAGTTGGAGCTGCACTTGCTTCGGGCTTGACCATTCCGATTTACCTTCGCAGTGAGCATAACCTTCCACTTGCGTTATCTTGCTGGGCGGTTTTAGGCGTTATTGCACTGATTTTATGGCTCGGTCTAGCTCGTCAAAACCAACAAGCGGATCTTTCAGACGTGCCGCTGAGATTACCGCTGCGAAACAAAAAAGCCATTCAATTCTCCTTGTTCTTTGGCTTTATGTCTAGCATGTTCTATTCGTTAACAGCGTGGATTTCACCCATTGCGCTTGATTTTGGGAATAGTCCGCAGTATGCCGCCATGCTGCTTACGATATTTACGCTCATTCAGATTCCGGTGGCATTACTCGTTCCAAACATCGTCAATCGTCTAGGAAAGCCGAAATTATTTCTGATTTTATGCAGTTTGTCAGAGCTGATTGGCCTCATATTCCTTCTATTGCCAATGCCGATCCTGCCAGCTGTTATTTTTCTAGGGATTGGAGCAGGTGGATTATTTCCTTTGGCGCTTATGTTGCCTATTATTGAAACGCGTACGCCAGAAGAAGCCGGTACATGGTCAGCGATGTCACAGATGGGCGGGTACATCATGGGAGGATTTGGTCCATTTTTAATCGGTTTGATTTTCGATATTAGCGGACATTTTCAAGCTGCTATTGTCGCAATGCTCGCCATCGTGATGCTGATGATTGGCGTGCAGTTATCGATGAAGTTAGGGGGAAAACGTGATGAGGTATCCAATTAAAGATCAATATACCGCTGCTTTTATATCATCACTCAATTGAAATCTCCATAGCCTATATCTAAGTAGGCTATGGAGATTATTTTGCTCAATCGAACCAGATGCACCTGAATGAATTATCGTGCCAGATTTTTTTCAACTTTACGAGTGGCCATTTCTGCAGCCTCCATGATCATTTCACCTAATGTTGGGTGAGGATGAATCGTCATGGCTAAATCTTCTACTGTAGCACCAATTTCAATAGAGAGAGAAAGTTCTGATATAAGAGTAGATGCCTCTGCACCTACGATTTGTGCTCCTAAAATAAGGCCAGATTCAGCATGGGCCACAATCTTCACAAATCCTTCTGGTTCTTTTAATGCCAGTGCTCGACCATTAATAGAGAACATTGTTTTTCCAGTAACAGTCGGAATGGATTGTTGCTTGCAATCCGTTTCGCTTAGTCCAACACTCGCCAATTCTGGGCTGGAAAACACAACAAGTGGGAGCGCTTTATAATCGATCATCGAAGGTTTACCAGCGATTGCTTCTGCTGCCACTTTCGCTTCATATGAAGCTTTATGAGCCAGAGCAGGACCCTCGGTGATATCACCAATCGCATATATGTGCGGAATGGAAGTTCTGCATTGTTCATCAATTTTAACCAGTCCGTTAGGGGTAATGGATAAACCGATAGAATGGAGACCTAATGCTCCATCTGTATTCGGTTTTCTTCCGACAGTAATCAATGCATATTCCGCTTTCACCGTGTAACTTTCTTTCTGTTTCTCATAATGAAGATCAATTCCGCTCATATGCTGCTCGGCATCTATGACGTTTGCTCCTGTAATCACGGTGATGTCATCTTCTTTCAATTGTCGAACAACAGGAGAGACAAGTTCACTTTCAAAGCCAGGCAATACTTGATTGCCGCCTTCTAGAATGGTGACTTTAGATCCAAACCTTGCAAACATCTGTCCGAGTTCAACACCAATATATCCACCCCCAACTACGACAAGGCTTTTAGGGATTTCGGAAAGGGATAGTGCTTCAGTGGAAGACAATATACGACCTCCGAAAGGGAGTGATTTAATTTCAATTGGACGAGAGCCGGTTGCTAATATAAGGTGTTTGAAGTTGATTCGTTTTTCACCTTTTTCGGCATGTTGAATCACCGCTGTATGCTGATCGAACAAGCTTGCATCGCCTTCCAGAATGGTAACTCCCGCTGACTTTAACAAAAATTGGACGCCTCCAGCTTGTTTTTCCACAACCGCTTTTTTGAACGCTTGAGCTTCATTGAAAGAACCGCTTTCTTGAAAACCATCCCATTGTGTGCGGAGTTTGAACCGCTCTGCTTCTGCTATTAGCGCTTTAGAAGGGATACAGCCTACATGGGTGCATACGCCACCTAATTGTTCACGTTCTACAATCGCTGTCTTCATGCCGAGATGAGCTGAACGTAATGCTGCCACGTAGCCTCCCGGACCTGATCCAATCACTAATGTATCTACTGTTTCAAAATGAATCATTTCTTGCACCTCTAATTTTAAAATATGATGATCATAATATATTATAGTCATCATATTTTAGCGAAGTCAATCCCATCTGAGTGAGCAAAGATGGATTTTAGTCAATTGACACATGATAATATGATGAATATAATATTTTAATAAATACACTTAGATGAGTTAAAAGGAAGGAGAAAAGAGGATGCCTTATCCGAAAGGTCATAAGTCAAAAGTGAGAGAGCAGATCATCGCAAGTGCTGCACGAGCATTTCGAACAAATGGCGTCCGTAGTATCAGTTTGCCATACATTATGAAAGGGGCAGGTCTAACTCATGGAGGGTTTTACGCTCACTTTAAGAACAAGGATCAGTTGGTGATAGAGACTTTTCATTTTGCTATTACGGATACGATCAAGCTGCTGCAAAGTGTTGCAGACAAGAAAACAGACCAGCCTCGAATTCAGACGATCATTGACTTTTATTTAAGTTCCGTTCACCGTGATCAGACGGAGATCGGCTGTATATTGCCTGCACTGGCAGGGGAGATTGCTCAATTATCGCAAGAGGTACGTAAAACCTATACAGATGAATTGAAACGGTTTATGGCGTTTACAGCTGATACGGGAAACATAGATCTCTCTACCAGTTACGCACTAGTAAGCAGCATGATTGGTACAATTGCTCTTGCACGAGCTGTCAATGATTCGCAGTTCAGTGATCAATTGTTAATGGCAGGTAGAACACAGGCAAAACACATTTTAAATTCAAATTAAAAAACATAGGGGATGTTGCGATGTTGATTAGAGAAGCAAGCATAGAAGATTATCCACAATTAAGACAAATCTATTTAGAATCCCGACGTCAGAGCTTTCACTGGCTCAATACAGAAGAAATCAAACTGCAAGATTTTGATCAAGATACGCAGGAAGAGCAAATTTTCTTAACTGAGGAGAACAATAAAATCCTTGGATTCATCTCATTATATGTACCAGATCGTTTTATTCATCTCTTGTTTGTACATCCAGAAGCTGCTGGTCAAGGGGCTGGCGATCTGTTGCTGAAACATGCGATCAAAGTGCTCGGAACACCAGTCACCCTCAAATGTGTATCCGAAAATCACAAAGCTTTGTCTTTTTATCAAAAAAGAGGATGGAAGGCTGTTGTAGAGGAAGGGGAGCCTGGGGCGAAGTACTGGGTGCTTGCTTATGAATAAGGATAAAATTGTAAAATAATCTAATGTGACTCACACGTTAGGTATTGGTGATCCTGCTTAAAAAAAAGCCTCCATAATAGAGGCTTTTTAATTTACTTTCTAACCGTTATATAAAGAGCGCCTAATAGAGCGCCATTTGATTTATACATCCATACTTCTACTTGGTTACTACCTGAATCTTTTAACCCTTTAATATCTCTACCGGATACAGAGACATACTGTGATCCTTTCACAACAACAGCATATGAGGCAATGTCATCAATAGGATAACTAGATCCTACGTTAATTGTGATATTTCTTGCATTTGTTTTAATTGGAGCATCCGCGGATAAAGATTTTAGCGTAATAGGCATAGATGAAAGATGATTAGTTTGAACGGATTCTTGAGCAGAAGCAACCCCTCCAATAGTAAAAGTCAATGCAGAAACAGCAATAAGAGAATACATAGATTTCTTCATTTTCATTCTAAAGCACTCCTTTTAAATTAGTTTACAAGTCATTAATTCGATATTAAATCGAGATATTCCTGTTAAAAAGTGTTAATTAATTGTGAACATTTTCCTTTCGGGATGAATTGAAATTTTCTGTGAAGAAAACGACTTAATATCTATCTATTAAAAATTTAAAACATTATTTTTTAGTAAGAATATTGCTCATTACTCGTATTGCTAAAGCTCCTTCTCGATTTGAATATCTACCTATTTTAAGAAATTTCCTCAGAGAATTGTGAAGAGGAAAAGTCTAATCTTTTCCCATGGATGATATTGAAAAAAATCTAGCCATTTCCTAATTCTATCTTCATTCATTCGCCGCTTAAAAGATCATTTACAACTAAAGAAGTGACACGGCATTGACCGTTTGCGGGACTCTATTTTGAACTAGATTGTGAAAGCCAAGCTTTATCAAGAGCATCATAATTATTTCAGTTTTGTAAGGTCCTATCATTAATGTCATTTCAGTGTGAATGTAAGTATTCAAGTCTATATAGGCTTTTTCAAGAATTAACAGGTCTTGGTTCTTATTGAATGTTTTTTGTATAAATGAATAAAGATAGACTATATGTTAAAACGAACACAAATTACAGAAGAAACTTATGTTAAAAGGAGGAACGATTATGAAAAAACTTTGCCGGGAAGTCTGGATCGAAGTTAATCTTGATGCGATTAAAAGAAATATCGAAGCCATTCAAGCGCATATTCCAAAGAAGAGTAAGATCATGGCTGTCGTGAAGGCGAATGCTTATGGACACGGTTCAGTGGAGGTAGCGCGGCAGGCACTAGAAAGCGGTGCGACGGAGCTCGCAGTTGCTAGCTTAGAGGAAGGCATTGTGCTGCGAAGAGCAAAAATTGAAGCGCCGATTTTGGTTCTTGGATTTACACCGCTCGACTGTGTGAAAAGGGCCGCAGCCTGGAGAATCGACCTCTCCGGCCTTCGAGAAGACTGGATTGCTCAAGCAAACGAGATCTTAGCGAAAGAAGAAAGCCAGCGCCGGCTTGGGATTCATGTCAATGTTGACACAGGGATGGGGCGATTAGGTGTACGGACAAAGGAAGAGCTGTTAGCGGTGGTGAAGGCGCTTGAAAAGAGTGAAAACCTGAGGTGGGATGGAATATTTACGCATTTCTCCACTGCGGATGAGCCTGACCCTGATTTCACGTTGCTGCAGCACAGCATCTTCATTGATTTTCTTCGGTTTTTGAAAGAAGAAGGGATCAAACTGCCGACCGTACATATGAACAATACAGCTGCTTCGATTGCGTTTCCTGAATTTAGTGCCGATATGATCCGGCTTGGTATCGGACTTTATGGATTGTATCCCTCGCAATATATTCAAAGCTTAGACGCTGTTCAATTGGAACCGGCACTAAGCTTAAAGGCAAGAATTGCTTTTGTAAAAGAAATGGTTACAAAACCTAGGACGGTCAGCTATGGGGCAACCTATGTGGCAAAGCCTGACGAAGTTATTGCGACCATACCGATTGGTTATGCAGATGGGTACTCACGTGCTTTATCCAATCGAGGGTTTATGCTTTTCCGCGGAAAACGAATGCCGATTGCTGGCCGAGTCACAATGGATATGACCATGATCAGCTTAGGAGAGATGAAAGCAAAGCAAGGCGAGGAAGTCGTCATTTATGGCCGTCAAAAGGGCGGAGAAATTTCTGTTGATGAAATTGCTGAAATGCTCAATACGATTAACTATGAAGTCATTGCAACATTAAGCCGCCGTGTTCCAAGGTTTTATCGTCGAGGCGGGAAGATTATTAAAATATCGACGCCGGTGATGTATGTGTGAAGGTAAGGACAGCATGAAATTGCAAAAAGCCCCTTTATATGGCAAGGGGGCTTTTGAGTTTCATGTCTTATTTCGGCTTAAGCTCGATACTCTTTATCTAAAATAAGAATTGGTTTAATCGTAGATCCATTTTTAGAATCTTCAAAGGCTTGTTCAATCTCTTCTAATTCGTAGAATTTTGCTAGTTTTTCAACTGGGAATTGTCCATTTTTAAAGAACTTGACTAGTTTAGGAATGAATAGTTGAGGAACGGCATCTCCTTCTATCACACCTTTTAACGTGAGCGCATTGAGCATGAGATCATTGGTCACATTAAACGTTAAATCGCGCTTTCCTACTGCTACTGTTGCACAAGTTCCTTTGACACGCAGGCAGTGAAGAGCAGCTAGCGTGACTTCTGGTACTCCAGTTGTTTCAAATGAGTAATGTGCTCCTTTTCCTTCTGTGATTTCCTTAATTTTTTCAGCTGGGTTCTCATGTTTACTGTTGATGACATGTGTTGCACCTAATTCTTTTGCTAGCTCAAGGCGGCTATCATGGATATCAACGGCAATAATCGGATCACAGCCTGCAATTTTTGCTGCCATTAACCCACTTAAACCAACAGCACCTGTACCGAACACAACAAAGCTTGTACCTGGAGCTGGAGCAAGTGAATTTAAGACAGTACCGCTCCCAGTCATTAAGCCGCAGCCGAATGGTCCTAAATAACGTAAATCAGTTTCTTTGTCTACTTTCACCACATTTTTCTCATCAACCGTTGCATATGTACCAAATGACGATTGACCAAAAAATTGTGATACATCTTGATGATCATGTGTATGGATAGGCGTTTCATTATGTTTATTACGACCAGAAAAATTCAGTGGAATCATGTTTTCACATCCACCAGCGTTCCCGTCAAGACAATTATGGCAATGACCGCAATAAGCGAAACCTAGTACAACGTGGTCTCCTTCTTGAACGGTTGTGACATTAGAACCTGCTTTCACGACAATACCAGAGCCTTCATGTCCTAATAAAGCAGGACGTGGGACAGGAAGCGTGCCATCTAATACAGTGGCATCCGTATGACAAACGCCAGATGCAACGATTTTGACAAGCACTTCATCTGCTTTTGGATCATCTAGTAATAGTGTTTGTTTCTCGAAATCTTTTTCATTTGTTGTGACCATCGCTTGAATTTCCATATCATGTGCCCTCACTTTTTATATAGTATGATATTCTAAAGAAGTTAGATCAAATGTCACAAAAAATTCATTTCTTTATGACTAAGTTGATTGTAGGACGAAAGATTTTTCGTTTCAATCAGCAAAAAATCTTTTTTGTATAGGTTTTCAACACAAATGAAATTATGTATCTCTAATCAACATTTTTTAAAAAGTGTCTAAAGGAGGGGCCCATGATCAAAAAAGAGGATCGTCGTGTTGAGCGGACAAAAGAAACACTTCGTCAAACATTCAAAATACTAGTAAAAGAAAAAGGATATTTGCACGTAAAAGTGAAGGATATTGTGGAAAAGGCAAACTATAATCGGACGACATTTTATGTGCATTATGAAAGTAAAGATGAATTAGCAGCAGATGTTATTCACCGGGAAATGGTCGATTTCGAATATGAATTTTGTAAGCCGACTCGTGAAAATCCACTGTTGGATTTAACTCGCATGAAACCAGAAGGCACTGATGTATTTCAATATATCGTTGAAAATCGCGACTATTATGATTTATTAGTGATGGAAGACCGAATTCCCCACATACAAGAACAATTGCTTAAGAAAATACAATATATCTTCAAAAATAGAATGTCATTTGTGAGTGATCAGTATGAAGAAATCAACGACAGTTATTTTGTCCAGTATCGTTCATACGGGATCTTTGGTTTTATCATTGAATGGATCAGAAATGACTACAATGCATCTCCCTCAGAAATGGCACGCCGTATTATCAATTTATTATATATTCAGTCCTCACTTATGATTCAGTTGAAAGACGAAGAAGTGATTATGAAAAGGTGATGTCAGATAAATTTGATATATGTTAAATGATATTAATAGAAATAAGTGCATCCTGAATTTACGATGGGGCACAATGATAAAAATTAAATTTTATTACAAATATGTCGATAAAAGGAGGGGAATTTAAGAGATGGAGGAAAGAAAAGATGAAAAAAGGATTATTTTTAGTGTTTTTAGCCATTTTTATGATGGTCACAATTCATCCGTTAAATGCTCATGCAGCTGAGACAAATGGTTGGACGAAGCGAGCGGACTTACCGGAAGAACGTATCGGAGCAAGTGTAGGTGTAGTTGACGGAAAAATATATGTATTCGGTGGAGCTAGCCAGCAGTCTAAGTTCAATGATTCAACATATATGTATGATCCTAAAACTGATTCGTGGACAGAAAAATCAGCTATGCTAAGGTCAAGAACAGGTGCTGCTTATGCGACAGTAGATAAAAAAATCTATGTCATTGGCGGTCTCTATGAAACGACTAAAACAGTTCATAGAACTATGGATGTTTATGATACAGAACTTGACCAATGGACAGAAGAATCAATTAAGATGCCTGATAAATTTATATATAAATCCTATACAACAGGTGCCTTACGAGCTGTTACAGTTGGAGAAAAGATTTATATCGTATCCTCTTTATCATCCTATAAAGAAAATTTTTATTCTTATGATACGGTAAGTGGAGAGTGGGAATCTTTAGATAGTTCCCTATTAGTGAATCACCAAGGTAGAAGTATTTCAGAAATAAATGGGAAAATATATATTGCTGGTGGTGAGGCTAATGTTAGCCGAGGGAAAGATAAAGACATTTTAGAATATGATAGGTCGCTAGGGAAGTGGCAACGCTTAAAGGATGTTCAATTAAATTCTTTTGCCTATGAAGCTGCATTTGCGACATATAATCATAAACTATTTATCATTGGTGGACAGCAAATTGGAGATAGATCTAGCAAATTATTAAAACAAGTTCAAATATTTGATCCAAAAACTAGTCAAGTTAAAGATTCTTTATATGAAATCCCTGAAGGTAGAGTTGGATCTGTGGCAGTTATTGCTGATGATCAATTATATGTTATTGGTGGAAGAGACTATGCTGAATCAATTGGTAGTCATTCTGTCAAAAACAATTTTAAATCTGTTATCTCTATTCCATTAAAAGATCTGCAAAAAGTGTCAACGGATCAGGAGGAAACAAAGCCAGGTGATGATACAACCGAAGAGCCGAAAGATCAGGACGGGACAAAGCCAGGTGATGATACAACCGAAGAACCGAAAGATCAGGACGGAACAAAGCCAGGTGATGGTACAACAGAAGAGCCAAAAGATCAGGACGGAACAAAACCTGGTGATGGATCAACCGAAGAACCGAAAGATCAGGATGGAACAAAGCCAGGGAAAGAATCAACAAAAGGTATACTTTCAATTACTATGATAAACGGACTGCAAAAGGATTATCTGCTCTCAATGAAAGAAATCAACAATTTTCTTAACTGGTACAAAGAAAGAAGCTTTGGAATTGGGATGAACTTCTATGAAATCAATGATGAGCATAATAAAGGGCCTTTTACAAGTAAGAAGGATTATGTGGTGTACCAAAATATCCTAATGTTTGATATCAAACAATACTGATATTCATATAATGGAAAAACTGCTGGTGAAAGATCAGTAGTTTTTGTTTTTGTGAAATTGTTAAAATTAGGACTAATGTCATTAAAAATGCGTTATTTTTTAAAAAATCTGTTAAACATCCTATAACCATATCCGATATTAAAATTGTCAGGGTTGATAAGCCCTAGAACGAAGGACTTTTTTCAGACAAGGACGTCTGTCAGGTCCCACATACATGGAGGTAATAGGAAATGAGAATTAACCACAATATCGCAGCACTTAACACATTAAACCGTTTATCTGCAAACAACGGTGCGAGCCAAAAGAACATGGAGAAACTTTCTTCTGGTCTTAAAATCAACCGTGCAGGAGATGATGCAGCAGGTCTAGCGATTTCTGAAAAAATGCGTGGACAAATCCGCGGATTAGAAATGGCTTCAAAAAACGCACAAGATGGTATCTCACTTATCCAAACAGCTGAAGGTGCATTGACTGAAACTCATTCAATCCTTCAACGTGTACGTGAGCTTGTTGTTCAAGCTGGAAACACGGGTACACAAGACGATACAGATCTTGGTGCAATTCAAGAAGAAATCAAGAACCTTGTCCAAGAAATTGGTAATGGTTCTGAGAAAAATGGTATCTCTGATCGTACTGAGTTCAACGGTAAAAAATTGTTGAATGGTGCTTTCGCTAATGGTACAGCTACTTTAACTTTCCAAATCGGTGCAAATAAAGCACAAAAATTAGATGTAAATATCGAAGCAATGTCTTCTGATAAAATTGGTGCTACTCAACCAGATGGAACTCTTGTAACTGGTCAAGCGGTCTCTAACATTGATGTTACACAATTCGCTGCTGCTACACCAACACTTACATTTGATCAGCAACTAGACATCGTAGATGGTGCAATCAAACAAGTTTCAAATCAACGTTCTAAACTAGGTGCGGTTCAAAACCGTCTAGAGCACACGATCAACAACCTTGGTGCTTCTGGTGAAAACTTAACAGCTGCTGAGTCTCGTATTCGCGACGTTGATATGGCGAAAGAAATGAGTGAGTTCACAAAGAACAACATTCTTTCTCAAGCTTCACAAGCAATGCTTGCACAAGCGAACCAACAGCCACAAAACGTACTTCAATTACTTCGTTAATGACAGGCCCCTTTATGGGGCTTTTTTGTTTTGTTCCTATTCAATTTAATACAGGTTATGTGCTCATCACTTGAACGAATAGCATAATAGAAATCTATTTAAAACTAAATGGTGAATAAAGATATGTAAAATTGATCAATATATATTAAAAAATGTTAAACTTCCTATGAAATAAGCCGATAAAAGAATTGTCAGGGTTGATAAGCCCTAGAATAAAGGACTTTTTTCAGACAAGGATGTCTGTCAGGTCCCACATACATGGAGGTAATAGGAAATGAGAATTAACCACAATATCGCAGCACTTAACACACTGAACCGTTTATCTGCAAACAACGGTGCGAGCCAAAAGAACATGGAGAAACTTTCTTCTGGTCTTAAAATCAACCGTGCAGGAGATGACGCAGCAGGTCTAGCAATCTCTGAGAAAATGCGTGGGCAAATCCGCGGATTAGAAATGGCTACTAAGAACGCACAAGACGGTATCTCTCTTATCCAAACGGCTGAGGGTGCATTGACTGAAACTCACTCAATCCTTCAACGTGTTCGTGAACTAGTGGTTCAAGCTGGAAACACGGGTACACAAGACGATACAGATCTTGGTGCAATTCAAGAGGAAATCAAGAACCTTGTCCAAGAAATTGGAAATGGTACTGATAAAAACGGTATCTCTGATCGTACAGAATTTAACGGAAAGAAATTACTTGACGGTACGTTCAGCGCAGCTGGTGCTACACCAAAATCATTAACTTTCCAAATTGGTGCAAATAAAGCACAAAAATTAGAAGTTAATATTGAAGCAATGTCTTCTACAGCACTTGGTGCGGTTGATCCCGGTACTGGTGCTCTTATTGCAGACCACGCAGTAGCTGACATCGATGTAACACAATTTGCTGATCCAGCTGCTGCTGGCGCACTTTCTTTTGATGATCAATTAGATATCGTTGATGGGGCGATCAAACAAGTATCTGACCAACGTTCTAAACTCGGTGCAGTTCAAAACCGTCTAGAGCACACAATCAACAACCTTGGTGCTTCTGGTGAAAACTTAACAGCTGCTGAGTCTCGTATCCGTGACGTTGACATGGCGAAAGAAATGAGTGAGTTCACAAAGAACAACATTCTTTCTCAAGCTTCACAAGCAATGCTTGCACAAGCAAACCAACAACCACAAAACGTACTTCAATTACTACGTTAATGAAGAGCCCTATATGGGGCTTTTTTTGTTTCCTAACTTCATACAGTTCATAAAACTGAATATGTTAAAATGCGATAAAAAATATTAAAGAATGTTAAACTTCCTATAAAATAAACCGATAATACACTTGTCAGGGTATATAGACCCTAGAAAAAAGGGCTTTTTTCAGACAAGGACGTCTGTCAGGTCCCGCATACATGGAGGTAATAGGAAATGAGAATTAACCACAATATCGCAGCACTTAACACATTAAACCGTTTGTCTGCAAACAACGGTGCAAGCCAAAAGAACATGGAGAAACTTTCTTCTGGTCTTAAAATCAACCGTGCAGGAGATGACGCAGCAGGTCTAGCAATCTCTGAAAAAATGCGTGGACAAATCCGCGGACTAGAAATGGCTTCTAAAAACGCACAAGACGGTATCTCTCTTATCCAAACAGCTGAAGGTGCATTGACTGAAACTCACTCAATCCTTCAACGTGTTCGTGAACTAGTGGTTCAAGCTGGAAACACGGGTACACAAGACGATACAGATCTTGGTGCAATTCAAGAGGAAATCAACAACCTTATCAAAGAAATCGGTGGCGGAACGGATGGAAATGGAATTTCTGATCGTACTGAATTCAACGGTAAAAAATTGTTGAATGGCGACTTTGAAACAGATACATTAACATTCCAAATTGGTGCAAACAAAGCTCAAAAATTAGATGTGAACATCAAAGCGATGTCTGCTGATAAAATTGGAACAGATCCAACTGACGCTACTAAAACAGTATCTGCTATTAAAGTAACTGATTTTGCAACAACTAGTTTCGATGATCAACTAGATATCGTTGACAATGCAATTAAACAAGTTTCAGATCAACGTTCTAAACTTGGTGCAGTTCAAAACCGTCTAGAGCACACAATCAACAACCTTGGTGCTTCTGGTGAAAACTTAACAGCTGCTGAGTCTCGTATCCGTGACGTTGATATGGCGAAAGAAATGAGTGAGTTCACTAAGAACAACATTCTTTCTCAAGCGTCTCAAGCTATGCTTGCACAAGCGAACCAACAGCCACAAAACGTACTTCAATTACTACGTTAATGAAAGGCCCCTTGATGGGGCTTTTTTTAATGCCGTTTTTTCTTCGTTTTTTCTCCTTAATTATGATTCTTAAATCCCTCTGATAAATCATGAAAAATGACCTTTAAATTTGGCATACTCTAGCGAAACAATCATAATGAATAAGACTTTTTCCTTATTTATTCCTTTTTTGTTAAACATATTCCATTAAAGTTCGATAAATGGATTGTAAGGCTTACAAAAAAATTCTAATTTAGAACTTTTGGACATGGATGTCTAATTGGTTCAAACACATGGAGGTCATTTAATATGAGAATTAACCACAATATCGCAGCACTTAACACACTGAACCGTTTGTCTGCAAATAATGGAGCAGGGCAAAAGAACATGGAGAAGCTTTCTTCTGGTCTTCGTATCAACCGTGCAGGAGATGACGCAGCAGGTCTTGCGATTTCTGAAAAAATGCGTGGACAAATCCGGGGGTTAGAAATGGCGTCTAAAAACGCACAAGATGGTATTTCCCTTATTCAAACAGCTGAAGGTGCATTAACTGAAACACATGCGATTCTTCAACGTATGCGTGAGTTGACAGTTCAAGCGGGTAACGTAGGTACACAGCAGACTGAGGATTTAACGGCGATTCAAGATGAGATTAAAGCACTTGTTGAAGAGATTGATGGTATCTCAAGCCGCACAGCATTTAACGGAAAGAACCTTTTAAATGGAGATGTTACAGACGGATTCCAATTCCAAATTGGTGCGAACAAGGAACAACATATTATTGTTGAAATTGGTAAAATGGATGCAGAAACATTAACAGTTAAAGATATTGATGTAAGTGTTGATGGCTTCAATTTCGATACTGAAATTGAAAAAATTGATGCGGCAATCGGCGCTGTATCTAAACAACGTTCATCACTTGGTGCGGTCCAAAACCGTCTAGAGCACACTATTAACAACCTTGGTGCTTCTGCTGAAAACTTAACAGCTGCTGAGTCTCGTATTCGTGACGTTGATATGGCGAAAGAAATGAGTGAGTTCACTAAGAACAACATTCTTTCTCAAGCGTCTCAAGCAATGCTTGCACAAGCGAACCAACAGCCACAAAACGTACTTCAATTATTACGTTAATTAAAAGCCCCCGTTGAGGGGCTTTTTTTATGTTGATTTTAGCAACAGATGTAATTGAAAATCTGGAACAGCTTCATAGAAGAAAGCTCGATTTAATTCATCATTTTTTTGATCCCACCTCTGCCACCAGTTGCGGACCTCACCAGTGGAGTCAGCTTGAATCATGTCTTGCAGCTGCTCTAGGTTGATGATTTTTCTCGGTTCTATTAAGAACGAATGCATACGATGATACGCCTCAAGGCATTTAGGTTGTTTTGTTTGAACGGCATATTGTACATAATAATTGAAAAATTCTTGTACAAATGTCAGATGGGGAATGGGGGTTCCTTTTAATTCGACGCCTTCCCAAGCCATATCCGCAATTGCACAAAGCCACCAGCCAAGCTCATTGGCGTGCTGCATTTGTTGTAAGGTATGCCGTTCAAAAGAAATAAGCTCATCTTCTTGTGCTTGTTTGAGCATACGCTCAAGTGTCTGTGCCTCAAGAGCTGCCTTTGTCATTCCCTGACCATGTATTGGATCTAATGTGCATAAGGCATCACCCATGACCAATAAGCCGCTTGGCCAATCATCCATTTGTTCATAGTGGTTTCTGACACAAGCCGGAACTCTAAATCCTTTTGGTTTCGTATAGGGAATTAAATGAGTGATGGCTTCTGCTATCGAGGGATTGGTCAGCCTAGCGGTCTCTGCATCAAACTGATCAGCGTCCGTTGTTGGATAATGAGAGCCGCCAGCTGCTGAGAGAAGAACCGCTACTAAATCATGATCTACTCGTTCAAACAGTCCTGTTGGAATTTTCTTATTTGGCTGTCCAAGGATGACCATTGGTTCCAGATTCGGTGCCTCAGGTGGTATTTGGTAGTATCTTGTGCTATAGCCAAGAGACACGATTAGCTCATCTGTCTGCGGCAAGGTTCGCCCTGCGCTTTTCAGCCATTTTGGCAATTTAGACATTCTTCCAGACGTATCAATGACTAAGTCCGCACTTATTTTGTTGATGATTCCAGGCTTTATCCTCCGATCTTTGACCTGTAATCCACTCACTTTAGTCGTTTCTTCTTCAAAAAGAAGAGCGATCGCTTCATGTTTTTCTAAAAATTGAAGACGTTCCTCACGTAACATTCTTTGCATCAGCACCCACTCTAGCATGGCACGTCGTGTGACAGCTGTTTCTTCAGTATCGGTGAGTACTAACTCGCCATCTTTTGTCAAAAATCGAGATGTCTGATGCCATGTGTTGTACCCGCCCATTTCGAGTAATTCTTTTGTATAACCAGGAAATAGACGTTCCACTATTTGTTTGCCTAGTGGCAGCATTCTATGTGGATGAAAAGCTTGAGGCGTGCCAAGACGATTCTCAGGAGAGTCTGGCAATTCGTCCTTTTCAATAATCAATACTTCAAGGTAAAAACTTGATAAAACCTTTGCAGCGAGCATTCCCGTTATTCCGCCTCCGATGACGATCGCCCGCTCATACTTCATGGGTTGTGTCACAACATGCGCCTCCAGTGAATATATAAAATGGTTACATGACCATTTCATCATATGTTGATTTTCTAAGTATAGCAAATTCTTGTTTTTTTGAATATAGAAAGGAATTGGCATACTTTTTACTCGTAAATATGAAAAAAACTTCAATCTTGATCATTATTTTTAAAAAATAATAATCAAATTTGAGAGGAATGACCGATAAATACATTAAGGGGGTAGAGAGAATGGATATACTACAGAGTATTGTAACCGCAGCACCTTATATGATGAAGATTTTAAAAGATGAAGTGACGATGGGTGTCATTGATTGAGAAAAATTCTTGCTGTATTTGCCATCAAAAGATGTGGATTTTCAAATACGGACAGGAGATCCCATTAAACCAGATGATCAGAATATGAAAAATGCGCTTAGAGGAGAAACATCAAGTACATTCGTACCTGAATCGGTGTATGGGACGCCTTTAAATGCAATGGGATTGCCGATTTTCGATGAAAATCAACAAGTCATTGGTGCAATCGCTTTAGGTTTTCCACTTAAAAATCAAATAGAACTTGAGGCGTATATGGAGTCATTGAACGACATCATTCAAAGTATTCAAGAAAAAGTACATGTGGTGGCGGCTCATTCAGAAGAGCTCTCTGCGACAAGTGAGGAAATGACATTCCAAACACAGCAAACACTTGAAAGCTCGAAAAAAACTTCAGATATTACAAAAATGATCAAAGGTATCTCTAAACAAACGAGTTTGCTAGGATTGAATGCTTCAATTGAAGCGGCCAGGGCAGGAAAAGAGGGAGCGGGTTTTAGTGTGGTAGCGAGCGAGGTTCAAAAGCTCTCAAGCGAAACCTCACGTGCGACAGAAAACATAGAAAGTTCATTACAAGGAATTTCCTCTAATATACATACATTACTTGAGAGTATGGGCCATATGAAAGGGTCATCTTCAGAACAAGCTTTATTAGTGACGGAGTTTAGTGAAATTGTAGATAGGTTGACGATGTTTAGTAAAGAAATGAAAGAATTTATGCAAAAGGCGATGTTAACGTAAAAAACGAATCCAAAAAGGGTTCGTTTTTTTGTTGGCTCGTTATTTTCTGTTTTTCTGATCAAAGCGATAATCGTATGTTTCACCTTTGACCACATTTAAAAACTCATGTCCAATTTGAACGAGCTGTGCATTTTCCCATTTAATCAGAGGATCTTTATCAGGGTACTTCCAGTAGATTGTTTTCTTATGATGGGTGAGTTTGTTTTCAATTTCTGCTCTGACCGCATTCTCTTTTAGCTTTCCTCCGCTATGTCGATATGTGTTAATGGTATAGGTTCCATCAGGTGATGATATCGAGCGGATGAATGTTCCGTGAGACACGCCTTGAAGAGAGAAGCATTTCCAGTAAATAATTCCGGCGAAGCTAAGACATAAGATGGCAAGGATGATGGTGGTTTTCTTTTTAAACATGAATTCCTCCAGGTGTAGATCGCAATATTCTAATATATGAGAGAGATTACAAAAAGATTCATATAGTCCAAAAGTTCTATTCATTTCAATTATCGGTCATTTTTTCTCAACATTCAACAGTTAGCCCGTAAAGATAAGGAAAATTTAAGGATGCATTCAGATCACACTGGTCATTCGAAAACACTTTACAAAAGAATTTGCGATCAGTAGACTTATGCTCATATAGAGAAATGGGGCAGATGGAATGAATCGAATCATAGATACGTATCAAAATTATGAAGAGCTTTCCGCTCATGAAAGAAAAGGGATCGACTATCAAATTCTTCATCAGCGGAAAGGGGATCAGCTTCTCGTCCTGTCACCTCATGCGGGAGGGATTGAATCTGGCGTGAGCGAGCTGGTCCATGAAGTAGCAACCGATTATTCTATGTATTTATTCGAGGGCCTTAAAGTGAAAGGCAATCATGTTCTTCATATTACGAGCACACGTTTTGATGAGCCGATTTGTCTTTCTCAAGTGCATACACATCATTATACATTTGCACTCCACGGCTATGGAGAAACAGACGTTCTACAAACTTTAGTTGGTGGTACCGACAGGGAAAAAGCTGCTGAAACAGTGAAGTGTCTCACACAAAATGGCTTCCATGCCTTACTTTTATCTGAATCGGATCAATTTGCTGGAACACATCCTCAAAATATTAATAATCAATGCCTCACAGGAAAAAGTGTTCAAATTGAAATTAGCCAAGCTCAGAGAAGAGCTTTCTTTCAAGACTTTAGGCGGAGCCGTAGGCGTGATACACAAACCGAACAATTTTATCAATACACAAATGTACTGAAACAAGTGTTAAGTCTTTATGAATAAACTTCTGACGTCACGTGTGCTGACGCTTTTGTTTGATACGCAGCTTCATTTTCTGCGACCTTGCCGGCTCTCATTAAATAAGAAGTAAATTCTTTTTGAAATTGAATGCCGGCTCTTCGCTGTTCAAATAGAGCAAGCCGTTTTTCAGCAAAAGCCCGAGTGACATGAAATGTTTGAGCAATATGCAAAATGGCTTGCTGCCTAAGGTTTGGGAGCGTCATTTGCAGCAGCATAAAAGTCGGAACACAAAAGTGATACATGAATTGTTTTGCTTGAAACTCTTGCAGTTCTCGAAAGAGCTTGTGCATGTTAAAGTGGTTGCCTGTATGCTTCAGCACATGACAAAGCTCGTGTGCGAAATCCTGCCACTGTTCTTCTGACGATAAGGCTCTGTTTAAAATAATACTGTAAAGACCTTGATGTTTGATCATCATGCTGCCAGTATCCTCGTAGTGTACCCATACATGAAATTCAGCTGCGATCCTATGCATGTCTACATAGGCAGGACCGCTTATTTGCAGTTGAGTGTATAACCGTTTAATATCTTCTTCTAAATGGGTTAAAAAATAAGTCATGTCAAAACCTCCATACAAACGTATGTTCTATTTTTGCCGTAAAAGAAAAGTCCATATAGGACTAAATGGCTAATAAAGCTATCGCTTACTTTTTATATCGGCTTATTTTTAACAATTTTAACATAAAATCAAAGAAAATTGGAAGTTTTTCCTGTTTTTTTGTTCTGTTTTTTATTTTTTATAAAGATAAAACGGCGATTGAATTCAAATTTTACCATAGTCTTATGACGAAAACAAACAAATTTGTCTTACGTTTGCCACCGATTGATGAGCAAGATCAAACATCAATTTAACAAAAAGGAGTGCAAAACATGGTACAAATTTATCAAGATTTTATTCCAGTTGGAAACGGAAATCGGCCAGGATATGCTATGACGCCGCTTTATGTAACTGTGCATAACACAGCCAATACATCTAAGGGAGCTGACGCAAAAAGTCACGCGGCATATGTCAAACGCTCAACAACAGAGGTAAGCTGGCACTTTACAGTGGATGACAGTGAAATTTTTCAGCATCTCCCTTTAAATGAAAATGGTTGGCATGCTGGGGATGGACATGGAGATGGCAATCGAAAATCGATTGGCATTGAAATTTGTGAAAATGAGGATGGAAACTTTCAACAAGCTGTCAAACATGCCCAGTGGCTTATTCAAAAGCTTTTAAAAGAACATGGCATTCCATTAGCAAATGTGGTGACGCATCAGCATTGGTCAGGAAAAACATGTCCACGTCTGCTGCTAGCTACATGGGATGAATTTAAAAGAGGAATTGAGACTGCAGGTGATCCGGAAACGGTGATCACATATGTGGTGAAAAGCGGGGATACGCTAACGAGTATTGCAAAAGCCCATGGTGTCACAGTGAGTGATTTACAGACATGGAATCAGATTAGTGACCCGAACATGATTCGAGTTGGACAAGTTCTCAAGATTTATCATGCAGAAGAAAAGCTCAGTTATGAATTGCCGGATGGGGTGTTAAAGGTGACATCACCTCTGACAAAAGGGGAGCATGTACGTCTCGTCCAAAAAGCGCTTGCTGCTGTGTATTTTTATCCTGACAAAACAGCTGTAGATAAGGGCATTGATGGCGTTTATGGGGAAAAAACAGCCAATGCTGTCGCGCGATTTCAACTGATGAATGGTCTAACAAGTGATGGAGTATACGGTCCTAAAACAAAAGTGAAGCTGCTTCAACTATTAAATCAGTGAGTCTTTCTTTTTGGCCGCTTGAATGACGGCTTCACTTTTTTCATGTAATCGGCAGATATAAGGGGATGGCTTAAATTCAGCAAACTGAACATACCTCAATTGTTTAAGTTTCTTTTTCATATTGGCACCTCAATCGTTGCAGCAGTTGGTTTTATTGTATGCAAGTAGATGTGAAAACGGAAGTAGGACGCGGATAAAGTTCCGCGTCCTTTAGTGTAATCAAGCTTTTTTATTTTTATACTCATCTAGGAGCTGTTCATTCTTTTTGAAAATACGCTCCGTATGGGGACTTACTTTGTAATCAGCCATACTAATATGGCGCTTTTTCTTTAAAATCTTAAATGGGTTTTTCTTGCGATTGTTATTATCCCCTTGAAGTGCGTGTTCCATCTTCATCACCTTCCTCTTCGTCAGGCAAGATTAGGTCATAAATCGTTGTAAGTGAAGTCATTAATAAATAGTCGAATTCAGTGACAATATCCTCAGAGGTCAGCTTAATCACAAAGTGTGCATCCGCTACTGAAAACGGGATGAGAACCAATTTGCCGAAATCATCGTAATACACTTCCTGCCTGTCAAGCTTTGCTTGAATAAGCGCTCTCTGATCAAGTGTCCGCAGCAGGTCATCTTTTTGCTCCTGCGTATCATAAGGACAAAGAACTGCTTGAATATTCATTTTTTCTGCAAAAGAATAGATCAGTCGTTCAATTCCCTCTATATATGCTTCTATACTTCCATAATATACATGGATCGGTTCGTTTTTCAATAGGTATTGGTACGTTTTTAGTTTATTGAGGTAAGAATGAAGCAGGTCGTTATTTTGTTCTAGGAGTTGATGGGTGTCGGTTTCAAGTTCATGATTTCCGAGTTTTTTAATATAGGAGCTGAGGAAAATAAAGGCATCAGTTAATGCGAAAAAAACAGCAATAATCAGGTAGTGCATCCAATCGGTGAAGATTGAAGCAGGGTCATTTGTCCAGTACACAACAGCACCCGCTACATAAATCCAATACCACGTTTTACGAATCGCAAACATCTTTTCTTTTACTTTTTGTTCAAAGCGCCATACCGCAAATACATATACAGCAAGAGCACCTAGCAATAACCAAACAGTCAATTGAAAAAATAATAGCATGTTCTTCTCTCCCATAGACAGATGGATACTTATTTATTTCTATGGATATGATTGGAAACCCTGCTTCATGAAAAAATGGCTTGCAGAAAAAGAGCATTTAAGAATGTAAACAAATAAAAAAAGACCTGTTAGACAGGTCTTTGATATTAGAGAATCGCATTTAACACAAAGTATATAAGTGCCCCTAGAGTTCCCGAAATCGGTAATGTGATCACCCAAGTGACAAGCATACGTTTTGCCGTACCCCAGTTGACTCCTTTTACTCTATGTGCAGATCCTACACCTAGAATAGAAGATGAGATCACGTGAGTGGTACTAACCGGTAAGTGAATAAATGTTGCACCGAAGATAATAGCTGCACCCGTTAAGTCTGCAGATACTCCGTTTACTGGACGAATCTTCATGATTTTACCGCCGACTGTTTTAATAATCTTCCAGCCGCCAATAGACGTACCTAGTCCCATTGCAAGCGCACAAGAGAATTGTACCCAGAAAGGAATGTCGTCTGTTGTATGCAAATTACCTGCAATTAAAGCCATCGTAATAATTCCCATCGCTTTTTGCGCATCGTTTGTTCCGTGGGTATACGATTGCAGTGCAGCCGTTAAAATTTGAACACGTCGGAATTGTTTATTTGTTTTTGCGAGATTATTGTTTCGGAATATAATTTTGATAATGGTATACACGATATATCCTAAAACAAAAGCCAGGATAGGTGAAAGCAAAAGTGCTTGAATGATTTTAATGAATCCCGAATAGTTTAAAGCGCCAAAACCAGCAGAGGCAATAACAGCTCCTGCAATTGATCCGATCAGTGCGTGTGAAGAACTACTCGGAATCCCGTAATACCAAGTAAGCAAGTTCCAAGTTATCGCTGCAATTAAAGCAGCCAAAATGACGACAGATCCGTTTTGAAGTGTAAAAGGATCTGCGATGTCTTTTGTAATGGACTTTGCCACACCTGTAAATGTCATTGCTCCTAAGAAGTTCATAAACGCTGCCATAATAATAGCATGTCTAGGCTTTAACGCCTTTGTTGAAACAGAAGTAGCAATGGCATTTGCTGTATCGTGGAATCCGTTAATGAAATCAAAAGCAAGTGCACAAATGACAATAAGTATGGTAAGGATGAGTAATGTATCCATGTTTAACTAACCCCGTTACGCATTCTTCATAATGATTGTTTCTAGATTGTTGGCAACACTTTGACAGGAATCTGCGATTTCTTCAAGTGTTTCGTAAATTTCTTTGTATTGAATGACCTTAATTGGATCTGTTTCTTTTCCAAACAAGTTCTTTAGTGATTTGCGGTGAAGATTGTCACAATTATGCTCAATCTCTTTAATTTTGATTGCGTGCGGATGAATATCTTTCAAGCGATTATCAGCCAGTAATTCAATAGTCGTTAAAATTTCTTTCGCACATTCTCTGATGTAGTGGCTGAATTTGTCGATATGTTCGTCAGAGCTTGTAATTGAATAAATTTCTAAAGTTGCTGAAAAATGCTCAATGCCGTCTAAAACATCGTCGAGGCTATTCGTCAATTGAAGAATGTCTTCACGTTCAATCGGTGTAATAAAGGCTTTATTCAGCTCTTTAATCATGGTATGAACATGATTATCACCTTTTGTCTCATATTCCTTCAATGTGTCAGAAAATTCTTTCAGAGTGGTTTGATTTGTTACTTTATAGCTAACAAAATACTCAGCAGTTTCATCTAAATTTTTAGCAATTTCCGTTAACAAGACGGAAAACTTGTCTTTTTTCCTTTTTAACATGTAAAAACCCTCCATTGTATAAATGAGACAATGCACACATCAAATAATTATATATTCTTTTGTCGAAAAAAAACAGGTGTAGTCGAAAATTTCTTCACTTTTTCTATTTGATCTTATTCTGACCTAAAGATGTGATCTCAACTCACCTTTTTCAGAAAGGGGAAAAGAAAGCAAAAAAGCGGACCATTTTTGGCACCGCTTAAAAGTTAAGAAGCTGAATAAACAAGCTTAAACCGCTCACAAACAAGAAGCATATCTTCCTTAAATGTTAATCCGTACGGCTTAAGGGCTTCTGTGAAAAATTCTTCATGTTCTTTGTACCAATAGTCATATGAAAGATCGCCTTCACCTTCTGCTTTTGCAAATGATTCAGGAACCTCATTCATTGGCATGATATCTACTTGTGTGATCTCTATGATGGCTTTTGGTTCCTCCCTGCTGTCCAAAATGACCGCATATTGACCGGGTTTTGGAAGAGGCTCTTGTTCTTTTTCGTAAAAAAGGTATCCAGAACAAGTGGCTGTTTTTTTCCCTTGTTGTACAAGGTCAAGCAAGTGATCTGGATCTGCGCCAAATGCCCAAGCAGAAACAGAGGCGTGATCAGGAGTTTTTTCTGATTTTTCCTCCCAATAAGATTCCCAAAATAAAGTGCTTTTGTGGTTCATCCTTTTTCCCCCTTTGTTATGAGATTATTATATCGTGAAGTTTCAAACTTGGAAATCATATGTCTTTATTACTACGAACTGTGCATGTCATATGTTTTGAAAACATGCGTTTTGTTTGGCAGATATAGGATGATAGAATGAAAAATTTTGAAATTTTAGAATAATCTATTGTATTCTGGTCAAGAAGTCGGTAAGGTCAAAGTAAGAATATGGAAGGGGTGTTGTTCATGAAACGCATTTCTCTAACTGTTTTGTCCATATGTCTGTTTGTTTTCTCGTTTTTCCTGCCGGTCAGCCAAGTCACTGCAAACGAAACTCATGGGAATAAAGTAGCTGTTGGCAAAGATGGTATGGTGGCTACTGCACATCCGCTTGCATCAGAGATTGGTGCTGACGTATTGAAAAAAGGTGGGAACGCAGTGGATGCTGCTGTTGCCATTCAGTACGCACTTAACGTAACAGAGCCAATGATGTCTGGAATTGGCGGTGGCGGATTTATGATGGTTTATGATGGGAAAACAAAGGAAACATCCATCATCAATAGCAGAGAGCGAGCACCACAGGGCGCAACACCTGACATGTTTTTAACAGATGATGGAAAAGTGATTCCGTTTGCTGAGCGATCTACACATGGAAATGCGGTAGGTGTTCCAGGGACTGTAAAAGGTCTTGAAGCTGCATTAGATAAGTGGGGTACTCGTTCTATGAAGGAATTGATTGAGCCCTCCATTCAACTTGCAGAAGATGGTTTTAAAATTGATTCTGTCTTGGCAAAAGCGATTGATGATCATCAAGGAAAATTGAAAAAAACGGCCGCAGCGCCAATTTTTCTTCCAAATGATCAGCCGCTCGAAGAAGGAGAGCTGCTTGTACAGCCAGGTCTTGCAAAAACATTTAAACTCATTGCGAAAAAAGGAAGCAAAGCATTTTATGAAGGAAAAGTAGCAAAGGCACTTGCAAATACAGTTCAAGATTTTGGCGGGACGATGACTTCAAAAGATATCAAACGTTATGAAGTCAAGACTGACAAGCCAATCTGGGGAGACTATAAAGGATATCAGCTTGCAAGCATGCCTCCACCAAGCTCAGGCGGGGTGTTTATGCTACAAATTCTCAAAATACTTGACCATTTTAACCTGTCTCAGTATGACCCCAAATCATTCGAAAAATATCAGCTGCTTGCTGAAACAATGCACCTCTCCTATGCTGACAGAGCCGCATATGCCGGCGACCCCGAATTCGTAGATGTTCCACTAAAAGGACTACTAGACGATGATTACATTTCAGAAAGAGCCTCTCTCATTCAATTAGATCAAATGAATCGCAGCCCGAAAGAAGGAGATCCTTGGGCATATGAGGATGAAAAAAATCCATCCCCAATTGTTCCTCAGCCAGAAGATAAAACCATTGGTGAGACGACCCATTTTACTGTTGCAGATCAGTGGGGAAATGTTGTGTCATTTACAACGACCATTGAACAATTATTTGGTACAGGGATTCTTGTTCCAGAGTATGGATTTTTCTTAAATAATGAACTGACTGATTTTGATGCAAGACCTGGCGGGGCAAATGAAGTCCAGCCCAATAAACGTCCGTTATCAAGCATGACCCCGACGATCATTTTTAAAGATGGAGAGCCTGTCATGACTGTTGGGTCTCCTGGTGGAACGACGATCATTGCTTCTGTTTCACAGACGATTCTCAATTTACTTGAATATGACATGGAGCTTCAGGATGCAGTAGAAGAGCCAAGAATCTACACAAACAGCTTAACTTCGTATCGTTATGAAGTAGGTGTCCCTCTAGATGTAAGAACAAAGTTAAATGATATGGGTCACCAGTTTGGCAGTTCCCCTATTGATATAGGGAATGTGCAAGCTTTACTGATTGATCGAAAAGCAGGGACATTCACTGGAGTAGCTGATTCAACGAGAAATGGAACTGCTGTTGGTGTCAATCTAAAAGTAGCTGCAGATCAATAGCATTTCCCGGGAAAAGAAGCGCCTCATCAAGAAGGCGTTTCTTTTTAGTTTTCATTAAAATAAAAACACAGTTGACACCTGTGAATAGTTTGAATAATATATAGACTAACATCAATCATACATAGCTGATCGGACAACCGAAGGCTCTTGGCATTGACGTACAGGACTTTTTTGTACTTCAATCGCTGAGGGCCTTTTTTGCGTATAGAACTGAAAACGGCAAGGTTGGTGTCACTATTCAATGTGAAAGGGAGCGGATAACATGAAAAATTGGATATGGATGTCTATTGCGATGACACTTTTCATCATCACAAGTGCCGCATGCTCAAATGCGAATGAAGCCTCAAATCAAAATGGAAAGGTTGAGCTGTTGAATGTGTCATACGATCCTACACGTGAATTGTATCAGGAATACAATCAAGCCTTCCAGACTTATTGGAAAGACAAAACCGGTGAAGATGTGACGATACAGCAGTCTCATGGAGGGTCGGGTAAGCAGGGGAGATCGATTATTGATGGACTCGAAGCAGACGTGGCTACACTTGCTCTTGGGTACGACATTGATGCCATTGCAGATCGAGGGCTACTTTCAAAGGATTGGCAAAAAGAATTTCCGAATCAGTCCACACCTTACACGTCTACGATTGTGTTTCTTGTGAAGAAAGGGAACCCCAAAAATATTAAAGACTGGGATGACTTGCTTCAGCCAGGTGTATCTATCATCACACCAAATCCAAAAACGTCAGGCGGTGCAAGATGGAATTATTTAGCCGCATGGGCATATGCCGATAAAACCTTTCATGGGGATGAAGAAAAAACGAAGGATTTTGTGAAAAAGTTATATGAACATGTCGAGGTGCTCGATTCAGGTGCTCGCGGCGCCACAACAACTTTTGTCGAGCGCGGTCTTGGTGACGTGTTAATTGCTTGGGAAAATGAAGCCTATTTGACACTGCATGAATTAGGCAAAGACAAATTTGAGATTGTCAGTCCCTCCATTAGTATTCTAGCAGAGCCGCCCGTTGCCGTTGTCGACCAAAATGTGAAACGAAAAGGAACAGAGAAAGTGGCAAAGGCTTATTTAGATTATTTGTATTCTAAAAAAGGACAGGAAATTGCGGCGAAAAACTATTATCGACCAAGAAATCAAGAAGTGCTAAACAAATATAAAGATCAATTTAAAGAGATTGATATGGTGACCATTGATCAGGCATTTGGCGGATGGCGAAAGGCGCAGAAAAGATTTTTTGATGATGGCGGATTATTTGATCAAATATATAGCGGACAAAAATAGGGGGCGACGTGATGAAGAAAGGCTATACTGCCGCCAATAAAAGAAAACGTGTATTGCCTGGATTCGGGCTGAGTCTCGGAGTGACACTTGTTTATGTCAGTGCGATTGTCGTGATTCCTTTATCTATGGTATTTATTTGGACGGCTTCATTAGGAGCAGAAGGAATTTGGAATGTCTTTAGTGATGCGCGGGTGCTAAAGTCGCTGCAGCTTACGGTTACGACTTCTTTTGCAGCTGCACTCATCAATGCAGGTTTCGGTGTACTGATCGCATGGGTTCTCACGCGGTACTCGTTTCCAGGAAAGAACATCCTGGATGCCCTCATCGATTTGCCGTTTGCTCTTCCAACGGCAGTGGCTGGCATCGCTTTGACGACTCTTTATTCTCCGAATGGGTGGATTGGGCAATTTTTGCATGTGAAGGTGGCATACACCCCGCTCGGGATTATCTTGGCACTGATTTTTATTGGCATTCCATTTGTCATAAGAACGGTTCAACCGGTCATTGAGGGGCTTGAGCAGGAAGTGGAAGAGGCCGCAGCCATACTTGGTGCTACAAGAAAACAGACCTTTTTTCATGTACTGCTGCCTGCCTTGTTTCCAGCGGTAATGACTGGATTTTCTCTTGCATTTGCAAGAGCACTCGGTGAATATGGCTCCGTTGTGTTTATAGCGGGAAATATTCCGTTTAAAACAGAGATTACACCACTGATGATCATGTCTAAGCTTGAGCAGTATGATTATCAAGGTGCCGCAGCCATTGCCTGTTTCATGCTGCTCTTATCATTTGTCATTTTGTTATTGATTCACGGATTGCAGTGGTTTGTCGAGCGGAAAAAACAAGTGGAAGTGAGGTGAGACGATTGGAAAGGGAGCTTCTTAAAGAGCACCGCATCAAGTACAGGAGTCCTGTGACGGAATCAAAAGCGGTGAAGAGTATGTTGATTAGTGTGGTGTATGCTTTTTTGATTTTGTTTTTACTCATGCCGTTGATTGCTGTGTTTTCAAAGGCTTTTGAGAAAGGATGGAGTTCTTATCTTCTTGCCATCTCACATCCAGACACGCTTGCGGCAATTAAATTGACTGTTTTCATTGTGATGATCACATTGCCGCTTCAAATGATTTTTGGGATCAGTGCTGCTTGGCTCATCACAAAATTTCATTTCCCGGGAAAACGTTTGTTAACAACTGTCATTGATCTTCCGTTTGCGGTGTCACCTGTCATTGCAGGACTTGTATTTGTACTTTTATTTGGTTCAAATGGACTTTTAGGACCGTGGCTTTTAGCAAATGGATGGAAAGTGATTTACTCTGTACCGGGGATGATTCTTGCGACCATCTTTGTGACATTTCCTTTTGTTGCGAGAGAGTTAATTCCGTTTATGCAAAATGAAGGCATTCATGAGGAAGAAGCATCGCTTACGCTTGGTGCCAGTGGGTGGAAGACCTTTTTCCTTGTGACACTTCCAAATATAAAATGGGCCCTTTTTTACGGCGCCATTTTAGCAGGGGCAAGGGCGATTGGTGAATTTGGTGCAGTGTCAGTTGTATCCGGTCATATCCGCGGAATGACAAATACAATGCCGCTTCATATAGAAATTCTATACAACGAGTATCAATTCCAAGCGGCTTTTGCCGTGGCCTCTCTCATGGCGTTTGTTGCGGTCATCACATTAATCATCAAGCAGATCATTCAGCAGAGAGATCACAGGCTTGGCAAGCGTTCAAAATAAATGGAGGGATCAGCCTTGGGGATTACAGCGAAACAAATATCAAAGCAATTTGGGCAGACGAAGGTTTTGCAAAACGTGGATTTGACGATCGGAAATGGGGAATTAATATCCTTACTAGGACCATCTGGATCAGGTAAGACGACTTTATTAAGAATTATTGCAGGGCTTGATGATGCGAATACAGGGCAGATCTTATTTGGAGAACAGGATTATACTCACATTCCAGTGCGAAAACGGCAAATTGGTTTTGTCTTTCAGCAATATGCGCTTTTTCGAAATATGACGGTATTTGATAATGTGGCTTTTGGATTGAAGATGAAACCTAGAGGAGAAAGGCTGCCTAAAAAAGACATCAAAGAGCGGGTGCATGAGCTGCTGAAAGTCGTTCAATTAACGCAGTATGCTCACCGTTATCCAGAGCAGCTGTCAGGTGGACAAAAGCAACGTGTAGCACTTGCACGTGCGCTAGCCGTTAAACCGAAAGCTCTTCTCTTAGATGAACCTTTTGGTGCACTAGATTCAAAGGTGAGAAAAGACTTAAGACATTGGCTGAAAAAAGTTCATCAAGAATTTCAAATGACGACCATCTTTGTGACGCATGATCAAGAAGAAGCGTTTGATATCGCTGATCGTGTTGTGGTGATGAATGAGGGCAGAATCGAAAAAATCGGCACAAAAAAAGAAATGACAGAGCAGACAGACAACCTTTTTGTAGCTGAATTTTTAGATATAGGAAGCCATATTTAACAAGAAGTTGATGTGATGTAATAAAAGAGATGCGGCAAAAAGCTGCATCTTTTTTTATAAAAATTTTCCTAGGAACATTGACTTATAATTTTGAATATTATAATATCTTTACAAAGGTAACAGTATTGAACATTTTATAAAACATGTATTTGTAAGCGCTTTACGAAAGGTTCTATTTTAAAATGTTCATTCTTTTTGTTACATGTGTTCATATTTATACCAAATGAAAGGGGTGGTTGTTTGAACAGCTTGTTTGAGTTAGATCAACAGCTGATTGAGCTGCAATACGAAGCATCTTCAAGTGAGGAGGTGACTGCCTATTTAGCAGAAAGGTTAGAAACTGGAGGGTATATCAAATCGAGCTTTTTACCAGCAGTGCTTGAAAGAGAAAAAACATATCCGACCGGTCTTCCTCTTGCGACCTTTGGGGTAGCCATTCCCCATACAGATCCTGAACATGTAAACAAACCGGCGATCAGTGTAGCGACATTAAAGGAACCTGTTATTTTTCATAAGATGGGAAGCCCTCATGAGACAGTTCAAGCCAAAATTGTGTTCGTTCTGGCAATCTCTGAACCTAGTAAACAGCTCGTGATGTTAGAGAAACTGATGACGCTTTTCAGAAAAGAAGAAGTAATGACAAGTTTATCTCACATGACATCGTATGAAGAAGCAGTTGATGTACTTCAAAAAGAATTAAACCAATAGCTATTCACGACATAATGTAAGCGCTTTATTTAAAATCAGGAGGTGGATGTATGATCAAGCAAGCCGTCGATTTCATCTTAGACTTAGGGCCAACAATTATGCTCCCAATTATTATGACGTTATTCGGTATGATTTTAAGGCAAGGATTTAAAAAATCCTTCCGTGCAGGTATTACGATCGGAATTGGATTTGTCGGGGTCAATCTTGTCATTAATTTACTCGTAAGCGGTCTTGGACCAGCAGCCAAAGCCATGGTCAATTCTCTTGGATTAAAGCTTGATATTTTAGATGTCGGTTGGCCGATTGGAGCCGCCATTTCATTTGGTACACCTGTTGCCCCTTTGATGATTCCTCTTGTGCTCTTGTTAAATGTCATTTTGCTGTCTGTTAACTTTACGAAAACATTGAATGTGGATATTTGGAATTTCTGGCATTTGATTTTCGCTGCTTCTGTTACTTACTACGCTTATCATAATATGTTCTTAGCTCTTGCCGTTGGTTTAATCGTTTCTGCGATTACACTAAAACTCGCCGATTGGACGGCACCGACGATTGAACACCATTTCGGATTAAAAGGCGTATCGATGGCTCATGCTGAAACGGTCAACTTCGCTCCGCTCATGTATGCGTCAAACCGCGTGATTGATAAAATCCCTGGTTTAAACAAAATTCATGCGGATCCAGAAACTTTGAAAAAACGTTTTGGCATCTTTGGTGAACCGCTTGTAATGGGTCTTATACTTGGTATCATTATTGGTCTTCTTGGTGGCTATGATGCAAAAGGTGTCATGACCCTTGGAATTCAAATGGCTGCAGTGCTTGTGTTAATGCCAAGAATGGTTGCTTTATTAATGGAAGGACTTATTCCAATCTCTGAGGGTGCTCGTTCTTATATTCAAAAGCGTTTCCCTGGAAAAAATGTCTATATTGGTTTGGATACAGCGATTGTCATTGGTCATCCAGCGAATATGGCTGTAGCCCTTTTGATGGTGCCAATCACCATTTTGCTCGCTGTCGTTCTTCCCTACAATGGTATGCTGCCGTTTGCAGACTTATCGGTTCTGCCATTTACAGTGGTATGGGCAGTAGCTGCCGCTCGTGGGAATATTATTCGCGGCCTCATTAACAGTATTTTTACTTTAATGATTGTTTTCTTCATTGCAACGAACCTTGCACCACTCGCCACAACAATGGGGAAAGCAGTTGGTTTCGACTTCCCAGAAGGGGCAAATATGATCTCTGGTATTGATCTTGGTTCACACGTCATTCCTTGGATCATGGTGAGACTTCTTGATCCGAGCAACCCTTACTTCATTGCAGCGATTGTCTGTGCACTGGCATATGCGCTTCTTTGGTACTGGGTGCGAAATGATATTAAAAAGCAGTATGCAAAAGAAATGGGCTTAGATCAGAAAGATCAATAAATGAGCTGGAGGGATTCTCATGGCAAAAAAAATATTAGTATCTTGTGGAACGGCAGTTGCTACGTCAACGGTTGTAGCAAAAAAGGTAGAAGAGACATTAAAGGAAAAAGGATACGATGTCATCGTTGAACAGTGTAAGGCATCTGAGGTTCCGCAGAAGGCGGAGGGTGCTGATTTAATTGTGACGACAACGCCTGTTAGTGATACAAAAGGAACGCCTGTGATTCAAACGTTGTCTTTTTTAACGGGATTTGGCATTGAAGAGGATATTGAAAAAATTATCGATCATATTAAGTGAACGATGGTTGCGTGGAGGAGCTGCGAAAGCTCCTTCCATGTCATTTGAAAGGAGGAGCTCTCATGCAGCAGCATGCTTATAGCCGAACGTCTGCCATGTTTTCTATTTTCCTTCCGGCCTTGTTAATATGTGTGTTTTTTCTCTGGTCTCTTTATACGTTGATGTCGGCAGGACCTGAGCCATTAGCTGTGTTAGGTGTCTATACGCTGCCTATCCTTATGCTTTCTAGCATCACTGGCCTGAATCAGCCAACGAATATCATGATTAGTGAAGATGAGCTGAAAATAGGTGCTTTTGGCAGGTGGCACACATATGCCGTGTCCGATATTAAAGGAAAATTGTTTTTAAAACCATATCCTCATATCGGGAAAGTATATGTCAGAGTGGGACCTGCGCGAATATTTGGCGGACGCTACTGGATTTCAAGTGAGATGAGTGAGTACAAGCAGCTCGTTCAATCCTTGCAGAGTCTTGCGACATGTGATGAAAAGGAGGATGCGGCTAAATGAAATCAGCTGTCTTTTATTCTTCAGAGGACATTCGTTACGAGGAGCGGAAGCGGCCAGCCATTGGTGATGATGAAGTATTATTAAAAATGCGTGCCTGCGGCTTATGCGGGACGGATATTTATAAAGCAACACATGAGACGGTACCTCCTGGCACAGTGCTAGGGCATGAAATCGCTGGTGACATTATCGAAACAGGCCGTCACGTCACACATGTTCAAACGGGAGACAGGGTGTATGTAGCGCATCATGTCCCTTGTTTCACTTGTGACTTTTGTCAAAGAGGATTTTATACAATGTGCCCGCAATTTGCAGCCACAAATGTAGAGCCGGGCGGTTTTTCGGAATATATTCGTGTTCCTGCTTTACATGTGAAGCATACAATGGGCAAGCTCCCACATGACGTCTCATATGAACAAGGAGCGATGGTCGAACCGGTTGCCTGCTGTCTTCACGGCTTTGAAAGGGCGCCCGTTCATCCTGGAGATTCGGTCTTGATTCTTGGAGCGGGGCAAATTGGCTGCATTCAATTACAGCTTGCCAAATATTATTTGGCTGGAAAAGTGATGATCACAGACGTAAATGAGAACAGGCTCCTTCAAGCAAGAAATCTTGGGGCGGACGTCGCTTTTCATCCAGCATCTGAGCCAGTAGAAAACCGCGTCATGAAAGAAACAGATGGAAAGGGAGCGGACCTTGTCATTATTTCTGTGGGGAGCAGTGCGCTTTTAAAAGAAGCATTTCAAGCTGTTGCAAGAGGCGGAACGATTTTGGTCTTTGCTCACTTTCCGAAAGGGGATGTCTCCATTCCAGCAGAACGTTTTTTCCATGATGAAGTAAAAGTAGTCGGAGCTTATTCCTCGCATCCATACCATTATCGTGAAGCGCTAGAGCTCTTAAAAGCAAAGGTCGTTCATACAGAAAAAATGGTGACGCATCGATATCCATTAAGTCAGCTTCGTCAGGCGATAGAATGCGCTAGGCATCCAGAAGGTGAAAGCGTCAAAATCATGATGTATCCAGATGAATGAGAATGTACGAGATGGAGAGAAAGAGAAGGTCTTTGGAAAAGGGCTTTGCCTTTCTCTTTTTTTCTGAAAAAAGATGAAAACGCTTAAAAAATAAACGGAAATACTTGACTTCAATGAGAGTTAAACGTATGATAATTACAAATGTAACACATAAGAACAAATGTAAAGGGGAGAGAAGAAATGCAAAAACAAATCACTTTGCCTGAACAGATTAGTCATGAGAAATTAGCAGATTTATATAAACAAATGTGGTTAGTAAGATATTTTGATGAAAAGGTCGATCAATTCTTTGCTAAAGGATTAATCCATGGAACGACCCATTTATGTGTTGGACAGGAAGCATCGGCTGTTGGGTCTATTGCTGTGTTAAAGGATGAAGATAAGATTGTCAGTACACACCGCGGACATGGTCACTGTATTGCAAAAGGTGCAGAGGTCAATAAAATGATGGCTGAACTATTCGGACGTGAAACAGGTTACTGCAAAGGAAAAGGCGGTTCCATGCATATTGCCGACTTAGAAAAAGGAAACCTTGGGGCAAATGGAATTGTTGGCGGCGGTATTCCGCTTGCAACTGGTGCGGCGCTCACGTCCAAGATGAAAAAGGAAGGTTTTGTGGTCCTTTGTTTCTTCGGAGACGGCGCCACAAATGAAGGCAGCTTCCACGAAGCGCTGAACCTTGCTTCCATTTGGGATTTACCTGTTGTGTTTATTTGTGAAAACAACCAATACGGCATGTCTGGTCCTGTGAAAGAAATGATCAACATTGAAGACATCTCAACAAGAGCAGAAAGCTACGGAATGCCAGGGAAAACAGTTGATGGAAATGACATGGTTGAGATCATGAATACAGTAGATGAAGCGGTAAGCCGTGCAAGAGCTGGAGAAGGGCCATCACTCATTGAAATGAAAACGTATCGCTGGAAGGGTCACTCAAAGAGTGATGCGAAAAAATACCGTACACGTGAAGAAGAGACAGAATGGAGACAAAAAGACGGAATTAAACGCTTTAAGTCACTCTTAATGGAGCTAGATGTTCTGACAGAAGAACAGGCTGCTCGTTTACAAGAAGAAGCGAAGCAAGAGATCGAGGCATCTGTTGAATTTGCGAAAAATAGTAAAGAACCATCAATTGACACACTATTAGAGGATGTATACGCCTAATTAGGAGGGGAATCACGTGACAAACACGACAGTGAGAGAGATTTCATATTTAGAAGCCGTTCGAGAAGCAATGAGTCAGGAAATGAGAAAAAATCAAGATGTCTTCATTTTAGGTGAAGATATCGGCGTATACGGTGGCGCATTTGGTGTCACGCGCGGGATGATCGAGGAATTCGGTCCAGAACGCGTCCGCAATACGCCGATTTCAGAGGCTGCCATCGCAGGAGGCGCAGTCGGAGCGGCTTTGACAGGGATGCGTCCGATTTTAGAACTACAATTCTCTGACTTTATTACAATTGCAATGGATCAGCTTGTAAACCAAGCAGCGAAAACACGTTACATGTTTGGCGGAAAAGGGAAAGTGCCGCTTGTTGTCAGAACACCAGCAGGTTCCGGGACAGGTGCCGCAGCGCAGCACTCCCAAAGCTTAGAAGCGTGGATGGCTCATATTCCTGGACTAAAGGTGGTTCAGCCTTCAACAGCTTATGATGCAAAAGGACTTTTAAAAGCAGCAATGGATGATGACAACCCTGTCATTTTCTATGAACACAAGCTTTTATATAAAACAATTGGTGAAGTACCAGAAGAGCAGTACTCGATTCCTTTAGGGAAAGCGGATGTGAAGAGAAGCGGAAAGGACGTCACAATTGTCGCAACAGCCATTATGGTGCACAAAGCGCTCGAAGCAGCGAAGGAACTAGAAGCGGAAGGAATCGATGTCGAGATCATTGATCCGAGAACGCTCGTCCCATTAGATGAAGAAACCATTATTGAATCTGTGAAAAAAACAGGCAAATGTATCGTTGTGCATGAGGCAGTGAAACGAGGCGGCTACGGCGGAGAGATTGCGAGTATGATAGCGGAAAGTGAAGCCTTCGACTATTTAGATGCACCTATTAAACGACTTGGCGGTCTTGCCGTTCCAATACCGTACAACCCAACGCTGGAAAAAGCAGTCATTCCACAAGTGCCAGATATTATTGAAGCAGCAAAAGAGCTCGTGCGCTCTTAAGTAAAGGGGGAGAAGATCATGCCAAAAGAGATATTTATGCCGAAGCTAAGCAGTACGATGGAGATCGGTACCTTGCTTCAATGGTTTAAAGAAGAAGGAGATTCGGTTGAAATCGGTGAGCCTCTATTTGAGATTATGACAGACAAAATCAATATCGAGGTTGAAGCCTATGATGATGGCGTTTTTCTAAAGAAATATTACGAAGCAGATGATCAGATTCCAGTCAATGCTGTCATTGGATATATCGGAGAGGCAAATGAGCAGGTACCGAGCGAGCCGCCAGCGCAGTCAGATGAAGCATCTTCTGAAGACAGCGGAACGTCATCACCATCTGAACCATCTGTTTCGACTGAAGTTGAACCAACGGTGGGTGAGAAAGTACGCGCAACACCTGCAGCGAGAAAAACGGCAAAAGATCACCAAGTAGCCATTCAAGAAGTATCTGGTACAGGACCAAAAGGCAGAATTCAAAAACGGGATGTCGAAGCGGCACTTCATACGAACGAGGAAGGCCAGCGCGTATCACCACTTGCAGGAAAAGTGGCTGCTCGTGAAGGGATCGACTTAGCGAATGTTGCTGGTTCTGGCGTCCACGGAAAAATCATGAAGAGTGATGTGACAGCAGCAGGCGCACAAAAGGCAGAAGCTGCTCCAGTAAGAACACAAAAACTAGCCGGGATGAGAAAAGTGATCGCAGATCGCATGTCACAAAGTGCCTTTACAGCGCCGCACGTCACATTAACAAGTGAAATTGATATGACAAAAGCAAAAGAAGTGCGCAAACAGCTGCTCCCAGCGATTGAAAAAGAGACAGGCTACAGATTGTCGTTTACAGAAATCATCATCCATGCGGTCAGCAGTGTCCTCACGCGCCATCCGCAAATCAATATGACGTTTGAACAAAATGAGCTCCATTTCCATGAGGATGTGCACATTGGTCTTGCGGTTGCTGTGAAAGACGGCCTAATGGTTCCGGTCATCTCTCATGCAAATCAAAAAGGGCTGAAACAGCTCACAAAAGAAGCAAAAGAAATTGGTCGAAATGCACGCGATCAAAAGCTGCTGCCAGACCAGTTGAAGGGGTCTACATTTACCATTAGTAACTTAGGGATGTATGCCATTGACACGTTTACCCCAATTATTAATCAGCCGGAAGTGGCGATTTTAGGTGTTGGACGCATTCAAGAAAAACCTGTAGTGATCGATGGAGAAATTCAGGTGCGGCCAATGATGGGCGTCAGTTTATCATTTGATCATCGAGTGGTAGATGGTGCACCAGCAGCAGCCTTTTTAACAGACCTTAAAAAAGTGCTTGAACAACCATTTGAATTGCTAATGTAGGAGATGAATCGGATGACAAAAACGTATGATCTGACAGTCATTGGCGGAGGGCCTGGCGGATACACTGCCGCCCTTCAAGCCGCTGAACGTGGACACAAGGTTGCATTGATTGAAGAGGATTTTCTAGGGGGGACTTGTTTAAATCGAGGCTGTATCCCTTCAAAGACACTGCTCAAACATGCAGAAGTCATTGAATCCATTGAGAAAGCAAAAAGCTGGGGAATCGAAACAGGTGAGATGGTTCTTTCCTTCGATAAAATGAGAAAACGTAAAGATGATGTCATCGAAAAACTCAGGGGTGGAATCGCCTTTTTATTAAAGCAAGGAAAGATTGATGTATATAACGGCAGAGGAACAGCTGTGACAAAAAATCGCATTGACATTGAAAAACAAGATGGGTCAGAAACGATTGAAACAAAAGAGCTGATCATTGCCACTGGCTCATCACCTGCTATTCCGCCTATTCCAGGGCTCAAAGAGATTCAATTTGACACAAGTGATACGATCTTTGACATCCCAGATATTCCTGCATCTGTCGTCATTATTGGCGGGGGTGTAATTGGTCTTGAGCTGGCATGCATCTTCCAGAGTCTCCAATCAAAAGTCACCATTATAGAAGCCGCTCCGTCGATTATTCCGCAGGAAGATGAAGAAGCGTCGAAATTACTAGAAAAAGAATTGAAGAAAAAAGGCATCCATATCGCAAAGAAAACGACGGTGACAGAAGTAACAGAAAGCGAAGGAGTCAAAGCGATTCATGCGACAGACGATAAAGGAGAGACGCACATCTTTACGGCTGAAAGGCTGCTAGTTTGTGTCGGAAGAAGACCAAATGTCTCTGCTGTCAGTCAGCTGGATCTTCAGCTAGATGGTCCTTTTATTAAAGTGAACGACGAGATGAAGACAAGTGCTGAAGGTGTATATGCAATTGGCGATGTAGCCGGCGGCTATCAGCTCGCTCATGCGGCGATGGCAGAGGCAGCCGTTGCAGTTAGCAATATATGCGGTGAGCCTGAAAGAATGAATCACGACATCGTTCCTAGATGTATTTATACATTGCCAGAAGTAGCGAGTGTGGGACTGACAGAGAAAGAGGCGAAAGCCAAAGGACTAAACGTGCGGGCAGAGCGATTTGATTTAGCTGCAAGCGGAAAAGCGTTGGCAGCAGGTGTTCAAACCGGTTTTATTAAACTCGTGTACGATACCTTATATGGTGAAGTCATTGGCGCTACAATGGTTGGTCCGCACGTAACGGAGATGATATCAGAGGCTTCCTCATTTATGTATTTAGAAGGAACAGCGGAAGAGATGGCCAAAATGATTCACCCGCATCCAACCATCTCAGAAGGCTTTTATGAAGCAGCTCTTGATATTGTGAGTAAGCTGAGAAAATAAATGCCAAACAAGGGATAGGGAGGAGATCCGTGTGCACGTCCAGCTTCATCAGAAAGTGGCACTTGTGACAGATAGCACAGATGGATTTGGAGAAGCCATCTGCCTAGCTTTGGCCCAGGCAGGTGCACATGTTTTCATACACGCTTTTCGTGATGAATCAAAAGCAAAGTCGATAAGCGAAGACATTGAAAAATTAGGCGGCCAATCGACTGTTGTCATCAATCCGCTTGAGACACCGCGTGATGCTACGCTTATGCTAAGACAAGTCATCGATACATGCGGCAAGCTTGATATTTTAGTCAATCAAGCCGAGCAAACAGCAGATGGGGAGATTGATGACGTAAGTCCTGAGATATGGGTCGATGAAGTGGAAAAGTCCGTAAATACAGTCTTTCTTTCCAGTCAAGCCGCTGTGTGGCATATGGTGGATCAGAAGCAGGGCTGCATCATTAATATTTCCTCATCAGGCAGCATAACAGGTGATGGCGGGGTCTCACATGCTACATCAAATAGTATGTTGAATGCCATGACAAAAGGATTAGCGCGCGAATTTAAAGACAAAGGCATCCGGGTATTGGCACTACTTCCGCCGCCTCTCCATTTGCTTCCTGACAAAGAGCAAATCAAGGAGACGGTGGCTCATATGACGGTTTTCTTAAGTACGTCGTACGGTGCATTTACAGATGGAGCAGCGATTATGCTTGATGGGGGTGAGAGCGCTGGCTAATCAACAAAAACCAGTTCTCATCGTAGGTGGCGCCCAAGGAATCGGCAAAGAAATTGCTCAGCGTTTTTTAAAAGAAGGGCATCGTGTAGCTGTGTCAGATATAGATGAACAGGGACTTTCGCTTTTAAAACAACAGCATCCTCAGCTGCTGACGTTCCAAGCTGACGTTTCATCGTGGGAAAGTGTTCAGCAAATGGCGTCAGCAGCTGAAAGGGAGCTGGGTGGCATTGGGCATCTTGTCTATTCAGCAGGAATGACGAAATCCCTTCCTTTTTTAGAGGTTGATTTTTCACTTTGGAAAAAGACACTGGCTGTGAATCTATATGGTCTTTTCTACTGCATCAAAGCATTAGCACCCTATCTATGTGAGCGGAATGAAGGCAGCGTCGTCATTATTGGATCAGGATCTGCGATAACAGGCTCTGGCGGCGGCATCCAGTATTACGCATCAAAAGCCGGGGCATTTGGTCTCATGCGTTCGCTCGTAAAGGAATTGGGTTCCCATCATGTCCGCATCAATGTCATTGCACCGCGCGTCATTGAATCTCAGATGCTTGATACGCTCTATCCGACTGAGCTTGAGAAAAGTCAGCTTCGATCACTTATTCCTATCGGGAGATTAGGAAAACCAGAAGATATTGCTGGAGTCACTTTATTTCTCGCAAGTGACGAGGGAAGCTATTTGCACGGACAGATACTCTTATTAGACGGCGGGAGAACGTATCAGCCTAAATATAGCGAGGGAAAAAGAGCGGAGCGTTAATCGCTCTTTTTGTCATTTTCATAACAATTGTTCCAATTAGAAACGAATGTTTGGTATACTGGTAATCATAGTATATTAAAAGGATGATGTCACATGCTGAATTGGGAAGAAAGACGACAGCTCGTCAAGGTTGCTCATCTTTATTATACAGACGGGTGGACGCAGCAGGAGATTGCAAAAAAGCTCAATGTCTCAAGACCAGTCATTTCAAAGCTCTTACAAAAAGCAAAAGATGTGGGAATCGTTGAAGTGTACATTAAAGACGAAAGTATTCATACAGTGGAACTTGAAAAGCAGCTGGAAACAACTTTTCAATTAACGGATGCTGTCGTTGTCCCAAGTGTCGGGACAATGTCTGAGATGGTCAAACGGGCAGTCGGTCAAGCGGGCGCCTATTATCTTTCTAAAAACATGAAAGGCGCTGAGAAAATCGGTATTTCATGGGGAACCACACTTGCCGAGCTCGTGAAGGAATATCCATTTGAGCGAAGAAACGATGTCAAAGTCATTCCTTTAGAGGGCGGAATGGGCAGGCAGGCAGTCGACATTCACGCGAATCAGCTGGCATATGAGCTGGCAAAGAAGATGAATGGTACGTGTTCCTATTTATATGCACCTGCGATTTTAGAAACAGAAGAATTAAAAGAGCGGCTGATGGCGATGCAGGACATAGAAGCTGTGCTTGAAGAAGGCAGAAATGTTGATATTGCCCTGATCGGTATTGGAAATCCGCATAAAGGCTCTACATTGAAAACAGTCGGTTATTTAAAAGAAGAGGATTTGTCTGGGTTGAGACAATCAGGGGCTGTTGGTGATATTGGTTTTCGTTTCTTTGATGGTGAAGGGAAACCAGTCCAAGATGAGCTGAACCAAAAGGTGATTGGATTATCGTTAGAACAATTAAAGAACGTGAAAAAAGTCATCGCAGTTGTGGAAGGAACCCATAAAGCTGAAAGTATTTTAGGGGCCTTAAACGGCGGCTTTATTCAGGTGCTCGTCACCGACGAATTAACTGCGGCAGCTATTTTAAAGGAAGCATCTGTCCAATAAACAGCTGACAGCTATCGTATTGTATAAAAAGAGCTACATCAAACGAGAAAGGAGCTGTGTATCTTGAAGAAAACCGAAATGGAAGCAAACCTACACTGTACTCGGTGCCAAGAAGAGACCCTCCACAGCATCGTTTATGTGAATGATCAGATGAAAAGCGTTGAGTGTACAGAGTGTCATCAGAAGATCAGTGTGCAAGTCGACATCATGAAGGAATTTTACAAAGAAGTATATGAAAAAATTGCGACAAAGCCGAAGCGGATGACGCAGGAGTATAAGGCGAATCTGAATGGATTTATTTCAAGACTCCCCATCCGGGTTTTAAGTAAGCCATACCGGCTGATGAGATATTTAAACGAATCTTATAAGGTCATTAAGCAATATAAAAAATAAAGCAGAGGCTGTCTTAGCGCTCTGCTTTATTTTGTGTTTTTTTCATGTAGTAATAAATCGGCAGTCCGGCAATGCCGATCAGCATGGAGATCAGGCAGCTTTGCCAATCGGTGATCATGGTGCTGATTAAGACAAAGAAAGAGCCGATAATCGCAATGATCGGTGTGAGCGGGTAAAGTGGTACGCTATAAGTGCGCTTCATTCCCTTGTTTTGTTTTCTTAGCTTAAAGACAGCGAAAAAGGCCATCACATAAAAGATGTAAATCATGAAAATCGAAACCTCTGACAGCTTCTCAGGATTACTGACGATCATAAACACAATGGCAATCAAAATCTGTACAAATACAGCGATCCAAGGTGTTTGAAAAGTAGGATGAATGCGTGAAATGGCTTTGGCAAATGGAATTTGTTTTCGTTCTGCCATTGCAAAAATGACACGCGGGAACGAAAGAACCTTTCCATTCAAACAGCCAAAGATACTAATGATGATTCCGATACTAATAATTTTACCGCCAATGGGACCAAAGAGCATTGTAGCAGCTGTGCTTGTGGCATTTTCACCTAGTTGAACGATTTGATCAGCTGGTAACACATGCAAAAGGGCGATGTTAATAAAGAGATAACATGCTGTGACAATTAAAATACCTCCTGCCATCGCGCGAGGAAGCAGTTTCTCTGGATTTTTCATTTCACCACCAAGCGCTGCAAGCAAAATCCAGCCATCATAGGCGAATAATGTTGCCAAAATTGCTGCACCGAAGTTCATCTGAGCGATACTCTCATTGACGGCTGTGAAAATATGTTCATTTCCTTTCCATAAGCCAAACACAATAATTGCTGCAATTGGAACAAGCTTTCCGATCGTGGTCAGTCCTTGGACAAAACCACCGTATTTCGTTCCCATGATGTTGATCACACATAAAAAAAGAACGGTGATAATGCCAATGGTTGTAGCCCATATAGATGAAAGAGAAAATAAATTAGCTAATAATGAACCAAAATAAAGACCAAGAGCACCAATAATCGCTGGTCCGTAAATAATAATTTGCACCCAGCCACATAAGTAGCCCCAAAATTCACCGTATACTTCTTCAAGATAGGCATATAAACCGCCAGTACGCGGGATTTGTGTACCAATTTCAGCGACTGTGAGTCCGCCTGCAAGGGTTAAGATCCCGCCTAACAGCCATGCGAATAAGGCGATGCCTGAGCTTCCTGAATAAGAAAGGACGTTGCCAGGCTTCATAAAAACGCCAGATCCAATAATTGTTCCGATGACAAGAGATAGGGCAAAAAATAAGCCGATGTCTTGTTTTAACGCTGGTTGTTCTTTGTTCATTACACACGACCTCCTGCATCACTTTCGTACGTTACTGTGACATGTATTTTGTTCATTGTAATACGATTTTAGGAAAACAAGAATTAAAAAAATTTTCTGATTTTCGTATTTGTATTTAAAAGTGTTCGTTTATTGGAGATATTAGGATGAATGTTATCTTAAAAACGAACAATATAATGATATTTTCGATTTAATGTTAATTTAATAGGTGAAAGCCGAACATCCAATAAAGATGCAGCCGAATGGTTGACTTTTCTTCTAAAATGACCTATTTTATTCATAAGGATATTATCTTGAATTCGAGATATTTTATAATAGGAGTGAACACAATGAAAATAAATGGGATTCACCACGTATCAGCACTAACAGCAAATGCTCAGAAAAACGTTGATTTCTACCGCCAAATCCTTGGCTTAAAACTGGTGAAAAAAACAGTCAATCAAGATGATCCATCGATGTATCATCTATTTTATGGAGATGAGGTCGCCTCACCTGGTACAGAGCTGACGTTTTTTGAAATACCGATGCTCGCCCGCCGGCTGGACGGAACAAATGCGATCTCACGCACAGGTCTGATTGTCTCTTCAGAAGAGGCAATCACCTTTTGGGAAAAGCGCTTTGAAGAAAAAGGTGTAAAGAAAGAAACAGCTTCTTTAAGAGGCGGCAGACCTACCTTGAAATTTACAGATCCAGAAGGACAGCAGCTGTTTTTGACTGTAGAACCAAGCGTGCAAGATGGAGCGAAGCCGCCAGTGCATGATGAGATTCCTGCTGATTTTGCGATCAGAGGTTTGGGACCAGTAGAATTAACAGTCGCAGAAGCAGATAAAACGATCAGTGTGTTAACGAGCATCCTTGGTTTCACAGAAAAAGCACGTGAACAATCAAATGATGGGGAAATCGTGACGATTTTTGAATCAGGACAAGGCGGAGCTGGAACAGAGATTCATGTCATTGAAAAAGCAGAAGGACCTGCTGAGCGATCTGGCAGAGGGAGTGTTCATCACGTAGCCTTTCGTGTAGCGGACGCAGAAGAGCTTGAAAAATGGCATGATAAAATAGCCAAAGCCGGTTTCACCAACTCTGGTGTTGTAGAACGTTTTTATTTTAAAGCCCTATATTTTAGAGAGCCAAACGGCATCTTGTTTGAAATCTCAACAGACGGTCCTGGATTTACAGTGGATGAAAGCGTGGATGAACTTGGTGATCAATTAGCACTTCCGCCATTTTTAGAGCACAAACGAGCAGAAATTGAACAAAGATTGGTCCCAATCAAGTGAACATGAAAAAAGCAGCTCATAAAAATTGAGCTGCTTTTTTCGTTAAGAGCTGACTTGCTTTGATTCAGATTGTGTTAATGTCACTTGTTTTGTTTCTTCTGTTCCATTACGAACGAGTGTGATGCTGACGGTATCTCCTACTTTTGCATTCGTGTAAAGCTCGTGACGTAATTCACTGCCGGTTGTCACTTTTTTACCATTGATGGCGGTGATGACATCCTCTGTCTTTAATCCAGCTTTGGCAGCAGGTGAGCCAGCAGCGATTTCTTTTACGTACACGCCTTTATCCAGCTGACTGCTTGTCAGTCCAAGCGTTTCCTGCTGATAAGCATCTGGTACTTGTTCGAGATCCAGCATGCTGATACCGATATAAGGTCGTTCGATTTTTCCTTTTGTGAGAAGCTGCTCTGCAATTGGTTTGACATCATTGATTGGGAGCGCAAACCCGATACCTTCCACACCTGTTTCAGAAATTTTCATACTGGTGATCCCCACAACCTTTCCGTCTGTTGTTAAAAGCGGCCCGCCGCTGTTGCCGGGGTTAATGGCGGCATCTGTTTGAATGACATTAATACTGCTTTCGCCAGCTGATGTATCCATAGACACTGTTCGATCGACACCGCTGACAATTCCTTGTGTCACTGTTCTTGATAAATCTTCACCAAGCGGATTTCCGATTGCAATGACGGTTTCTCCTGCACGAAGGGATGAGGAGTCTCCAAGTTCAGCGACTTTTGTAACGCCGTTGCTGCTAATTTCGACGACAGCAAGATCAGTCAGCGGGTCAGAACCGACCACTTTTCCTTCCACCGTCTTGCTATTATGCAAGGAGACTGTTAATTTATTTGCTCCTTCAATCACATGGTTGTTTGTTAATACATAGGCTTTACTGCCCGATTTTTTGAAAATAACCCCTGATCCGGTACCGCTTTCTTGCTCTTGACTGCTGCTGTTTTGATTTTGCTGTGATCCATCAAAAGGTGAGTTCATATCACCAAAATCTGTGGTTGTTTGACTTTGTGTTTGATAGTTTGTAATGCCGACGATGGCTGGTGATACGTTTTCGACCATACTGGAAATACTGCTGGTCGAATTGGATGTTTGTGACGCTGTTGTTTTTGACGAATTTGTACTTGTATCATTTGTCGATACAGCGGCTGTTTTCGTTGACGACTCAGTTGAATGATTTTCTGAATGCTGAGCATATGGAGTTAGAACGTAAACACCTAACGCTAACGTACCGCCCACAATCCCGCTGACAAATGGCTTCAGCCAGCCACTTGGCTTCTTCTGTGTTTTTTTCGGCTGTTCAATCGTTTGTAATTCATAAGAAGTGTGTTTTTCATCTTTGTGTTGTGTCATTAAGATCACTCTCTTTCATCGATTTTTACATGTATGTGTTCAAGATGTTTGACCGTATGTGGTGGATACTGACTTTATCGTAAGAAAAAAGTGTGGGATAAAAATGAAAACATTGTGGGAAATTGTTAAAATAAGTAGTGAATCTAAGCAAAATAGAGGAGATTAAACTGTGGAGACTATTGGAATCATTGGATATGGAAGCATGGCAGATATGATGGTACAAAAATGGCTGGATAAAGGAGTACTTCATGCCAGTCAGTTTATGATCCATACACGAAGTGAAACGGAGCGTCTGCAACAGCTGAAAGAGAAGAACCAGCATGTCAACATTTGCTCTTTAGATGACATCTCTGCATCATGTGATGTCGTGTTTGTTTGTGTACCACCGCTTGCTGTACTTGATGTCTTAGATCAACTGAGCCTCGCAAAGACATCTCTTCATATCGTATCAGTGGCAGCGGCTGTCACGTTAGACAAATTAATGCAACATACGAATCAGCCGGTGTCTAGATACATTCCCACTTTGACATCAGCCGTAGGGACGGGTGTATCCCTTGTGGCGCATGGTGAAACCGCTGGGCAGGAGGCGCAAGAACGGCTCCACCGCCTGCTTTCAGCTTTTAGTATCGTCAGGGAAGTGGAAGAGGACCGCTTTGATGCGGCGAGTAATTTGACAAGCTCTTCTCCGGGCTTTATTGCAGCAATCTTTGAAGAAATGGCGAGAGCCGCTGTTCGGAATAGTGAGCTTTCTTTAGAAGAAGCCTATGAATTTTTAACATATGCGCTGCTCGGTACAGGACAAGTTCTTGTTGAACACGGACTGACATTTGCTGAAACGGTGAACAGGGTCGCAACAAAAGGCGGGATTACAGGAGAAGGCGCTGCAGTCATCCAGCAGCAGGCACCGCAAATGTTCGATGACTTGTTTACACAAACGATGAAAAAATATGCGCAGCTAAAATCGCAAATCGATGAAGCAGACAAACACCACTAAAGACATAGCTAGTGGTGTTTTTTCTGTAAAATAAATCCTTTCGCATCAATGCTTTTGACCTGTATTACCTGAGTCTAATTTCCTTATTTTCAGACATTGTATTGAAAAATCAATCAAGTTCTCATATAATTTTTTAGAAAATTTAGAAAAATATACACAAATTTTAAGTTTAATTAAAGGGGGATGGGGATGAAGCTCTATTTATCAGTCGATATGGAGGGAATTACTGGTCTAGCTGATCATACATTTGTTGATAGCCGCCAGCACAATTATGAGCGCGGGAGAAAAATCATGACAGGTGAAGTGAACGCCTGTGTAGAAGCTCTTCTTACACATGGGGCGACCGATATTTTAGTGAATGATAGCCATTCTAAAATGAATAATCTGTTGATTGAAGAATTGCATGAGGAAGCATCTCTCATATCAGGTGATGTAAAGCCTTATTCAATGGTTCAAGGATTAGATCAAACGTATGATGCCGCTGTTTTTTTAGGCTATCATGCAAGGGCATCAATGAAAGGTGTGATGTCTCACAGTATGATTTTTGGTGTCAGACATTTTTACATAAATGATCATCCGATTGGTGAAATGGGCTTTAATGCGTATGTCGCAGGCTATTATGGTGTTCCGGTCATTCTTGTATGCGGAGACGATCAAGCGGCACTTGAAGCAGAAAAGTTAATGCCTGGCGTGAAAACAGTGGCGGTGAAAGAAACCATTTCAAGATCTGCTGTGAAATGCTTAACACCAGCGAAAGTGAGCACCCTCATCTCTCAGCAAGTGGAAGCTGCCATGAAACAAATTCATCAAATGAAGCCGCTCACGCCTCCTGAGCAGCCAGTGCTGAAAATCGAGTTTGCCAATTATGGACAAGCTGAATGGGCGAATTTAATGCCGGGTACGGCCATCATTGAAGGGACAACAACGGTGACGTACCAAGCGGAGAATATATTAGAAGCCTACCAAGCGATGCTTGTCATGACAGAGCTTGCCGCACGTACAACATTTTGTTAAGCGAGGGGGAGACAGCAGATGGCCAGCTTTTTGCTCAAGCGTTTGATTGCGATGATTGCCACGATTTTAACGATTACGACGTTAACGTTTATTTTAATGAAGGTCATCCCAGGATCGCCCTTCAATGAAGAACGAAATACAAACGAAACTGTCCAGCGAAACCTCGAAAGCTACTATCACTTAGACGAACCACTCTATGTTCAATATATGATCTATTTAAAATCCATCGTTACTTTTGATTTTGGTCCTTCCATTAAAAAGCCTTCTGAAAGTGTCAATGATTTATTGGCGAGAGGTTTTCCAGTCTCATTAGAACTTGGTCTTATCTCTATTTTGATTGCTGTCATCTCCGGTATCTTGCTCGGAATCATGGCTGCCCTCCGGCATAATGGCTTGATTGATTATATCGCCATGACGATTGCTGTTTTCGGTATATCCATACCAAACTTTATCTTTGCTACCTTATTAATTCAGCAGCTTGCTGTGAATGTAAAGCTCTTTCCTACAGCGATGTGGACAAGTCCAATGCATATGGTGCTTCCTACCATTGCACTGGCGGTAGGTCCAATGGCGATCATTGCCCGGTTAACGAGATCGAGCATGATTGAAGTGCTGTCGCAGGACTATATTCGAACTGCAAAAGCGAAAGGACTTTCCCCTTATAAAATTGTGTTTAAACATGCCCTGCGGAATGCGCTTTTACCTGTCGTCACGATCCTCGGCACACTTGTCGCAAGTATTTTAACAGGCAGTTTTGTCATTGAAAAAATATTTGCGATCCCTGGAATGGGAAAATACTTTGTCGAGAGTATTAATAACCGTGACTATCCTGTCATCATGGGAACCACTGTTTTTTACAGCATCATCTTAATTACCCTTCTTTTCATTGTAGATGTGACATATCGTCTGCTTGATCCAAGGATCCAGCTGCATCAGAAAGGAGGAAAGGCATGAGTATACACCTTCAGCATGATCAAATGAATCAAGCGCATGAAGTGCCAGATGAATGGTTTGCGCCTAAAGAACAAAAGACATCTGAAGTCCATGCCATTAAAAGACCCTCACTTTCGTATTGGGCAGATACTTGGCGACGGTTAAAACAAAATAAACTCGCTATGTTTAGTTTATCGGTGCTGATTTTTCTTTTCGTCATGGCTGTATTAGGTCCACTCCTTGCACCGAATAGTGTGACAGAACAGCGGCTTTCCATGCAAAACTTGCCGCCGTCAGCTGCTCACTGGTTTGGAACAGATGAGCTTGGACGTGATGTGTTTACACGTACTTGGTATGGCGCACGCATCTCGTTATTTGTGGGCGTGATGGCCGCTCTCATTGATTTTGCGATCGGTGTCATCTATGGCGGTATTGCAGGATATAAGGGCGGGAAGTATGACCATGTCATGATGCGGATCGTCGAGGTGCTTTACGGTCTGCCGTATTTACTCGTCGTCATTTTATTGATGGTTCTGATGGGGCCTGGGCTTGTCACTATTATTGTGGCGCTCACTGTCACAGGGTGGATCGGGATGGCAAGAATCGTGAGAGGTCAAGTCCTTCAGCTGAAAAGCCAAGAATATGTCCTTGCCTCGAAAACCTTTGGCGCAAAAAGTTTGCGCATCATCCGCAGAAATTTACTGCCGAATACGATGGGACCGATTATTGTCCAGATGACGCTAACTGTACCGACAGCGATTTTTGCTGAAGCATTCTTAAGTTTTCTCGGTTTAGGGATTCAAGCCCCGTTTGCAAGCTGGGGTGTGATGGCCAATGACGCCTTGCCGACAGTGCTGTCAGATAATGGTCACTGGTGGCGTTTATTCTTTCCGGCATTTTTTATTTCGCTGACGATGTTTTGCTTTAATAATTTAGGTGATGGCTTGCAAGATGCGCTTGATCCGAAGATGAAGAGGTGATGGCGTGATGAAAAAAATGCTTCGGATTATCGATCTGCATGTTAGCTTTCGGACATATGGCGGTTCTGTTCAAGCGGTACGCGGGGTGAATGTGGATGTGTATGAAAAAGAAACCCTCGCCATTGTAGGAGAATCAGGCTGCGGAAAAAGTGTGACGTCTCAAAGTATCATGCGGCTTCTCCCTGCATACAGTGCACAAGTCGATCAAGGGGAAATTTGGTTTCGTGATCGCAACTTGCTGTCATTATCTGAAAAAGACATGCGCAGCATCCGTGGTGTCGATATCTCCATGATTTTTCAAGATCCCATGACGGCACTCAACCCGACGCTAACAATTGGAGATCAGCTGATGGAGGCTGCAAAAGTGCATCAGAAGCTGACAAAAAAAGAAGTGAAAGAAGAGGCGCTTCGTATGCTTGATTTAGTGGGGATTCCGCAGCCGAAAGAGAGGCTGAAGCAATATCCGCATCAATTCAGCGGTGGCATGAGGCAACGGCTCATGATTGCAATGGCTCTTATTTGTGAGCCGAAGGTGCTGATTGCAGATGAACCGACAACTGCACTAGATGTCACCATACAGGCGCAGATTTTAGAACTATTTAAAGAGATTCAGAAAAAAACAGGCGTGACGATTATTTTAATCACACATGACCTAGGGGTCGTAGCACAAGTTGCTGATCGAGTGGCCGTCATGTACGGGGGGAAAATCGTTGAAGTTGGGACAAGGCGAGATATCTTTTACAGTCCGCAGCATCCCTATACAAAAGGGCTGCTGCAATCCGTTCCAAGGCTGGATATGAAAGATGAACTCATTCCTATTGAAGGAAGCCCGCCTGATTTATTTGCCCCGCCAAAAGGATGTCCATATACCGATCGATGCCCGTCTGCGATGAAAGTGTGTGATCATATCATGCCGCATGAAACGCAGCGTTCACCTACACATGCAGTACATTGCTGGCTCCAAGATGAACGAGCGAAGCAAACGGTTTTATCTTCAACACAAAGGGGGAGTTTTTCATGAGAAAAACAGGTTGGATTCTCAGTATGTGCTTTATCGCAGTGATGCTGCTTGCAGGATGTACAGCCAATGAGCAAGCAGGCAAAGGATCTTCAAGCAAGGGCGAAGAGAAAGTTTTAACATTAAATAATGAAAACGAACCGACATCATTTGATCCGCCTATTGGTTTTAATAATGTGTCCTGGCAAGGGCTCAATAACTTAATGGAAGGATTAACAAGACTGAATGAAAAGCACGAACCATCTGCTGCCATGGCGGAAAAATGGGACATCTCAAAGGACGGAAAAACGTACACGTTCCATTTAAGGGATGGGATTAAGTGGTCAAATGGTGATCCAGTCAAAGCAAGTGACTTTGAATATGCGTGGAAGCGGCTGCTAGATCCAAAGACGGGCTCTTCTGCGGCATTCTTAGCTTATATGATTGAAGGAGGCGAAGCGTTTAACAGCGGAAAAGGGAAGAAAGAAGATGTAAAAGTCAAGGCTGTTAATGATCAAACGCTAGAGGTCAAGCTAGCATACCCGCAGAAATCTTTCTTAAATATGACCGCAAACCCTGCCTTTTTCCCGGTGAATGAGAAGGTAGCGGAGAAGGACCCGAACTGGGCCAAGGATGCGAAAACCTTTGTCGGTAATGGACCGTTTAAGCTGACAGAGTGGAAGCATGATGAAAGCTTTACAATGGAAAAAAGTGACACGTATTGGGACAAACAAACGGTCAAGCTAGATCAAGTGAAATGGCTCATGATCAGTGATCGAAACACAGATTATCAAATGTATCAATCAGGAGATTTAGATACGGCCTTCGTTCCGGCAGAACAAAGTGAAGACCTGTTAAAAAGCAAAGATGTGCAAATTGAAGATCAAGCAGGGCTGTTTTTTTATCGCCTAAATGTCAACATGGAGCCTTTTCAAAATAAGAACATTCGCAAAGCCTTTCAAATGGCGATCAACCCTCAGGATATTGTAAAGTATGTGACGAAAAATGAAGAGAAGCCAGCACGTGCCTTCGTTTCACCAGGAATTTTAGATTCAAAGGGTGAAGATTTCAGAGAAGCTGGCGGCGACCTTGTCAAACATGATACGAGTGAAGCCGTAAAACTATTAGAAAAAGGGTTGAAAGAAGAGAACTATTCAAAGCTGCCGCCCGTCACATTAACATATAGTACAAAGCCTGAAAATAAGAAAAAAGCAGAAGCCATTCAGCAGCAATTAAAAGAAGCGCTAGGGGTAGACGTGAAGCTTGCAAACATGGAAGCAAATGTGTTTGCAGAAGATCAAAAGGCACTCAAATTCCAATTCTCGCAAAGTTCATTTCTAGCTGACTATGCAGACCCAATCAATTTCTTAGAGAGCTTCCAAACAGGAAATGCGATGAACCGGACAGGTTGGTCAAATGATACGTATGATCAGCTGATCAAAAAGGCGAGTCAAGAAGCAGATGAACAAAAGAGAAATCGTATGCTGCATGATGCCGAGGCACTTCTGATGGAAGAAGCACCGATCATTCCCATTCATTTTTATAACCAAGTCTATTTACAAAAAGAAGGCGTAAAGGGCATTGTCCGTCATCCTGTTGGTTACATTGATTTGAAATGGGCACAGGTAGATGGAGAGTAAATGAAAAGAATGAGAGAACGGGACGCTTTGAAAAAAGCGTCTCAGCGTGTAGACAAACCCTCGCATTCGGTGTCAGTCCTGCGCTTCGGTGCTCACGAATGTCAAATTCGCTCCGCGCCGATGCTCGTCCTTCCTAGGGCTGCAAAGGTTTTCTATCACGCTGAAAAGAAGACAAAGGGTTAAAATAAAGTTCATTTTAACCCTTTGTCAACAATCTGGGACGCTTTGAAAAAAGCGTCTGTTCCTTTATTCGTTCATGTTATGAAGAAGATGCCCATAGATTGAAAGAAACGAAGAGAAAGAGGGGATTGGCATGAACCATCTGCCAGTGGCACTTCAAACAGGAGATACAGTGGGAATCATTGCACCAGCAAGCCCGCCTGATGAGCTGAAATTAGCAAGAGGTATTTCTTTTTTAGAAAGCTTAGGGCTAAAGGTGAAAAAGGGGAAGTATATCGACTCCCGGTATGGTTATTTAGCAGGTCATGATCATGAACGAGTGGAAGATATTCATCACATGTTTCAAGATCCAGACGTGAAGGCAGTGATTTGTGCTTGCGGAGGATACGGAACAGGAAGAATTGCAGAAGCCATTGATTATGATCTCATTCGCCGGAACCCAAAAATCTTTTGGGGATACAGTGATATTACGTTTTTACATACAGCCATTCAGCAGCAGACGGGTCTTGTGACCTTTCATGGTCCAATGCTCTCCTCTGATGTGGGACTTGAAGGGGTTCACCCGTATACAAAGGATACCTTTTTACAGCTATTCACTCCGAAAGCCTTTTCGTATACGAACCACCTGTCACCTCTTCATACTTTTTATCATGGCACGGCTTCAGGCGAAATCACCGGAGGAAATCTTGCCCTTATTGTCACGACACTTGGTACACCTTTTGAAATTGATACAAAGGGGAAGCTTTTATTGATAGAAGATATTGACGAAGAACCATATAAAATCGATCGAATGATGCAGCACTTAGCATCTGCAGGAAAATTACATGATGCGGCGGGATTTATCATTGGTGATTTTCATCAATGTGAGCCGAAAAAGAAAGAGCAGTCGTTAACGCTCGATCAGCTATGGGAGACGTATATTGTCCCGCAACAGAAACCTGCACTTGGCGGCTTTCGGATCGGTCATTCATCTCCAAACTTCGCCATTCCAATCGGCGTGCACGCTACATTAGATGCTACAGGGAAAAAACTGCATATTTCCCCAGGTGTTGCAGCGAAAGAGGCGATCAAATGAAAATCGTAGATGTTCGCACATGCAGAACGAGTGTACCGCTAAAGAAGCCTTTCAAAACAGCATTAAGAACGGTGTATGATGCCGCATCTCTTATTGTGATCATCACCTATGATCAAGGTGATGTCAGCTATGGAGAGGCAGTGCCGACATCGGTCATTACAGGTGAAACACTGGAAAGCATCGACTATGCTATTTGCGCTGTGATGAGGCCGATCTTGATTGGGGCCTCATTGTCACAATATGAACAAATCTTTTCAGCGATCGACCGTGTACTTGTAGGAAACACGAGTGCAAAGGCTGCAATAGATATGGCGATTTACGATGGTTTAGCGAAGCAGGCTGGCCTCCCGCTTTATCAATTTCTTGGCGGTTATCGTGATCAGCTAGAAACGGATTACACGGTCAGTGTCAACCGTCCGCTAGAAATGGCAGAGGATGCGAAGCAATATGCAGCTGAAGGCTTTCGTACCTTAAAGATCAAAGTGGGAAAAGATGATATAGATACGGATATTCAGCGGATCGAGCGGATTCGAGAAAAAGTCGGGCCGGACATTCAAATCAGGCTTGACGCCAACCAAGGCTGGACATGGAAGGAAGCGGTTGTGGCTATTCGAAAAATGGAGGCACTCGATATTGAACTAGTCGAGCAGCCAGTGCCTAAAGAAGACATCGAGGGTCTGCGCCGGGTGACGGAAGCAACAGACACATTGATTATGGCAGATGAAAGTATTTTTAGCCTCCATGATGCCATCAAGGTGTTAGAAACGAGAAGCTGTGATCTCATCAACTTAAAATTAATGAAAACAGGCGGTATCAAAAAAGCGCTGAAAATCAATAGTTTAGCAGAAGCATACGGCGTCAAGTGCATGGTTGGCAGTATGATCGAATCAAAACTAGGGATTACCGCAGCCGCTCATCTTGCTGCAAGCCAGCCGAATATTACCCGTTATGATTTTGATGCGCCGCTTATGCTCAAAGAGGACTTAATAGACGGAGGAATTGTCTATCAAGGAAAAGATATTCTCTTTCCACCGCATCATGGATTAGGCATTCAAGGAGTGAAAGGGGTCTTATGATGTTATATGAATCAAAGGTTCCAGTCGCAAATATATGGACAGCTCCGCAGTCGCCGAGAGATATGGATCGACACGTTCTTCAAAGTTCCGTCCAGATCAAAGAATGGATTGATCAGCAAACATATGAACAGAAATTGGCCTTATGTGAAGAAAACCTTATTCAAACCCAAGTACTGCTTGGCGAACGAGTCATTGGGCTGGAGGAGACAGATGGCTGGATGAAAGTTGTCATCCCGCAGCAGGCAAGCCGGAAACACCCGCAAGGCTACCCAGGTTATATCCCTGTAGAGCAATTAAATGAAGTATCAGAGAGTGAACCACCTGCTAGTCCCTTGATTGTTTGTCAGAAAAAAGCGGTTTTATATCAAAACGGAACACCGAATATGGAGGTTAGTTTTTTAACAGAACTAGCACCTGTTGAAGAAATGAGCGATTCCTTTGATGTTCTAACTCCAGTAGGAAGAAGAGAAATCAAAAAAGAAGATGTGCGCCGCGCTTCATCCCCTTCTTCTATGAGCGGTAAGGATGCCTTAGCTATAGGAAAACAATTTATTGGACTGTCATATTTGTGGGGCGGCATGAGCAGCTATGGCTACGACTGTTCGGGTTTTGTTTACAGCATGTACAAAGCGTGTGGATGTTTATTACCGAGAGACGCAAGTGACCAAGCAGTTCAAGGAACTCCAGTCGCATCAAATCATTTGGTGCCAGGTGATCTCATGTTTTTTGCCAATGACAATGGGAAGGGAGCTGTTCGCCATGTAGGGATGTATGCTGGAGATGGCATGATGCTTCACTCGCCTAAAACGGGCAGACAGATTGAACTTCTTTCTCTTTCTGGTACTTCATATGAACAGGAATGGGCAGGAACAAGGCGGTATTTGAAAGCTGAGAGGGGGAGATGTGATGGGAAGTGAACCACTTCTGCAAGTCAACAACTTAAAAAAGCATTTTCATCTATCGAAAGGAAGAACGTTAAAAGCATTAGATGGTGTCACCTTTCAGCTGAAACAAGGCGAAACCTTTGGTCTTGTTGGTGAGTCAGGCTGCGGTAAATCTACACTTGGAAAAGTGCTCATGCGGCTTTATGACCCGACAGAAGGTGAAGCTTTGTATGAAGGGAAAAGTCTCCATCACTTATCGAACCGAGAATCATTTGATTTCAATAGACAAATTCAAATGGTGTTTCAAGATCCGTATTCTTCTTTAAATCCTAGGCTCTCTGTAAAAGATATTATGCTGGAACCGATGGAGATCCACCAATTGTATGGCAGTCAAAAGAAAAGGCTCGCACGTGTGAAGGAACTGCTTGAAGCGGTGGGGCTAAGTCATGATTTTGCTACACGCTATCCTCACGAATTCAGCGGAGGACAGAGGCAAAGAATAGGGATTGCTAGAGCACTCGCCTTATCGCCAAAGTTTATCGTGGCAGATGAGCCGATTTCTGCACTAGATGTATCCGTTCAAGCTCAGGTCGTGAATTTGCTGAAAAAACTGCAAAAAGAAGAAGGATTGACGTTTTTATTTATTGCCCATGATTTATCAATGGTTAAATATATTAGCGATCGAATCGGTGTCATGTACTTAGGACATCTCGTGGAAATGACTAGCAGTGATGCTTTATATAAAACACCGCTTCATCCATATACACAAGCATTGCTGTCTGCTATCCCGATTCCAGATCCTGATGTGGAAGATAAACGCAAGCGGTTTATTTTAAAGGGAGAAATTCCAAGTCCAGTGAATCCGCCAAGCGGCTGCGTATTTCGGACAAGATGTCCTGCTGCAATGGATGTATGTGCGGACAAAAAGCCAGTATTACAAGCAGTCGAAGAAGGACATGAAGTGGCCTGTCATTTATATGATAGGAAATAGATAGAGGGAAGAAGACAAGCGTTTAAAAAGCCAGCGAGTAAACAAGCTGGCTTTTTGGCTTTTATGAACGCCTAATAGGTAATGTACAGCATCTAAAAGAGCCGCCGGATTTAATGATTTCTGAAAAATCCACTTCAATGACGGTGTAGCCGCGTGCTGTTAATGCAGCATTTGTTTCTTGGTTGATTGGTAAGCTGATGACTTTTTTCTGACCAATGGACAACACATTTGGTCCAAGTGTGAACTGCTCTTGCTCACTTATTTCAATGAGATCATAATGCTTTTTGAGCATATGAAGATCCTTTTCCGTAAAAGCTTCAGGGTAAATCAATATCTCATGATGAGAAAGAATATTCATCACACAATCAAGATGCAAAATGTGAGAAGGAAGATGAATAGGAATGATGTCGTGATTCGGCAGTTCTTTTTTGAGCTGCTGGATGGCGACTAGATTTGTTCTTTTGCTGATCCCCACAAATACACGGGTTTGGTCTATAAGCACATCGCCGCCTTCAATCGTTCCATCATCCAGCGTGATGGTTGTCCATCCTTTTGTCTGTGCCCATTCTTTTAAGGAATGTTCTTCTCCTTGTCTGACAGGGGCTGCCATGTTTGAAACAAATAAAGTCTGTCCAATTGTAAATCCAATATCCCGAGTGAAGACTTGTTCAGGGAAACGTTCATTTGCAGGAAGAAGGACAGGCCGGACATGATGGTTTTTCAGCGTTTGGATGAATTGCTTATGCTGCGTGAGGGCTTTGTTTTGAGAAATATTTACTCTTGCAAAATGCTTTTGGGTTTCATTGATGATCTGTTTAATTTCCATATAAATTGGACTGCATAAGAGGACTTCTTGTAAATCATCATATTCACTCATACATTGCGGCGTTTTGTACACTTTCTCTGATTTCATAGAATCCATCAAAGGGCCTCCTTGTTTATCGATAGTTATATTATTCCTCCTTCTAGTAAATGTTGAAACATTTCCGAAAGAAAATCTCTCATGAGAGACTAAAGCAAAAAGTTTAGACAAACCTAATAGAATAGTGTTTAATAAAAGTCGTTCCGCATCAACGAAAACAGCAAGAAGGAGCTATGACGATGAGTGAAGAAAATTTCAAATACTGCAAGGAATCAAAAGTTGTGAAAACCAGCAGGGTATTCCCCCTCGATACGAATAACCACCAAACGTTATTTGGCGGGAAATTAATGAGTTATATAGATGACATTGCTTCCATCTCGGCAGCAAGACACAGCCGTAGTGAAACAGTCACCGCATCAATGGATTCAGTTGATTTTTTAGAGCCGATTGGACAGAAAGAGTCCGTCTGCTTAGAATCTTATGTGACATGGGTCGGCACATCTTCTATGGAAGTATTCGTCAAAGTCATTAAAGAAAACTTGATGTCTGGAGAACGCAGACTCGCAGCAACTTCATTTCTTACCTTTGTCTCGCTGGATGAAAACGGGAAGCCAAAACGAGTTCCACAAGTCATGCCGGAAACAGAGGAAGAAATCATGCTTCATCAAACAGCGAAGCAGCGGGCAGAGGAAAGAAAAAGCCGCCGAAAGCATAGTAAAGCTTTGGCTGACGCACTTGGGACGGATAAGCCTTGGGCGTAAAAATCACCCTTTATGCGGTGATTTTTTTCTAGGTCAGTATCTTGCATAGCAAGATAGTGTGTGGTAAGATCATACTATCTTGTCATGCAAGATACTGAAAGCGGAGGATCGATGATGACACAATCAACACAAATGCTAAAAGGAATTCTAGAGGGATGCCTACTGTCGATTATTTCTGAAGGTGAAATTTATGGCTATGAAATGACAAAGAAGCTTGCGCACTATGGGTTTGATCAAATTAGTGAAGGCAGTATTTATCCGATCTTGCTGCGCATGCAAAAAGAACAGCTGGTCAGTACGTCCACAAAAGCATCGGCGAGCGGGCCGAAAAGGAAATACTATACGCTCACACAAAGAGGCGAAGAAGCGCTGACGGATTTTACCATGCGATGGAATGAGCTGTCAGGGAATGTAGAGCGATTATTACATAAAGGGAAGTGAGAAGATGGTAACAAAAGAAACGAGACACATCTTATTAGAGCTGCAACTCTATCTCATATCAAAAGGGAAAAATCAGGACGAGATCGACGAAGTGATGGATGAATTAACGACACACGCTGTCGAAGCTGAGAAAGATGGGAAAACAGGGGAAGATGTATTTGGAGGAGATCCACGGGGCTTTGCTGACGAGCTAGCGAAAGAGCTCTCTAGAAATCATAAAGACTGGGTTCCGTTTGTCAGTGCTTTTTTAATTGGATCTCTTTTTTACATGATGTTAGCAGATGCTATTAGTCAAAGTTTATCGTATTCTTGGTATGCACTCATTGGTTATCCGCTCATCATAGTGGCCAATGTGATCATGACCATTGTGATGTTTAGAGCTTCTGCCTTTCAAACAAGCAGGAGGGCATTCTTTTACTTTTGGATATTAGGTGTTTTTCAGATGACAGCCTTGATCACAGTGAAATTATTGGACCAAAAACTTGGTACTCCTTTACTTGTGCTGACCTCGAGCCAAAGATGGGGCGTCATTCTTCTGTTACTGCTGTGTATTGTCTTATTGAATGCCATTTTAAAAGCCAATATGGTGTCGCTCATTCCGCTGATCTTCTTCGGACCGCAGCTCCTATTCGAATGGCTTGGATGGACATCACCTCTCATGCTTCTTTTCACAAGTCTGGTATCCATTGTGATTTTAGTCATGCTCACAATCGCTTTTTTACGGAAAACAAACAATAAAAATGAACATTTAATGTAAATAGAGCACATCTCTTGCGATGTGCTTCAGCGTGTAGACAAACCCTCGCATTCTTTGTCAGTCCTGCGTGCTGGTGCTCACGAATGTCAAATTCGCTCCGCGCCAGTACTCGTCCTTCCTAGGGCTGCAAAGGTTTTCTATCACGCTGAAAAGAAGACAAAGGGCTAAAATAAAGTTCATTTTAGCCCTTTGTCAACAATCTGGAGCACATCTCTTGCGATGTGCTTTTCTTTTTCTAAAAAAATGTAGATATGGGATCACATTTTTCTTTACAATGAGAAGAGGACAAAAAATGAAAAGGGGTTCTGTGATTGGATATTGTATGGGGGTATGTACTCGTTTTTATATTGGCTGCTTTACCTTTCTTTGAAGTGGTTGGTGTCGTTCCGCTGGGGATTTTAAGTGGTCTGCATCCTGTGACAACGGCAGTTATTGGATTCGTCGGCAACTTTCTTACCGTCTTGCTACTCATCGTCTTCGTGGACCGATTTAAAGCGTGGTGGCTGAAGAGAAAAGAGGAGAAACATGATGAAAAAGGAGAGAAAAAACAGCTGAAAGCCAGAAAGGTTTGGGAACGGTATGGTCTCCCTGGTTTGGCACTTATCGGTCCTTTTATCATTGGCAGTCATTTAGCGGCTTTTATGTGTATGAGCTTCGGTACGAAAAGAAAACAAGTCACTGTGTGGATGACGGTCAGTTTAATCATGTGGACCGCATTAGCTGCTAGTTTAACGGGTGCGGGGTTCCATTACTTTGCCCCAGATTCAAATGGGTTGTTCGGAGATATTTTTAGCAAGTAAGCAAGGAGGATAAAAAATGGCATATCAAACACGGATCGTGCTTGAAACAGAGCGTCTCAGACTGAGAACAATGGATGAAGACGATGCGCCTTTTTTATATGAAAAGCTGTTCCAAGATGAAGAGGTCATGAAGTATTATCCTTCACTAAAGGATGAAGAGCAGACAAAAGAGTGGATTGCTTGGAATCAAAAGAATGACCGCACGTATCATACATCCCTGTGGATCATTGAAGAAAAAGAAACGAAAGAACCACTTGGACAAAGCGGAATTGTTCTCCAAAACGTCGAAGGACAAACAGAGCTTGAAATTGGCTATATGCTAAAGAGATCGGCTTGGGGAAAAGGATATGCTGTTGAGGCTGCAAAAGGCTGTCTTGCGTATGGTTTTGACGAAATGAAGGTGAGGCGAATGGTTAGCTTAATTCGCCCTGACAATGAAGCGTCAGTCAAGGTCGCAATGAAAATGGGAATGAAAAAAGAAAAAACCATTTCAAAATGGGATCAAATGATTGATGTTTACAGTGTTACTCGTGACGGAAAAAGCGGCTCACTTGAATCATAAGGAGAGCCGCTTTTTCTTTTGTTCTAACTGAAGTAAATATTTCTTTCGTTCGATTCCCCCGCCATATCCGCCAAGTTCACCGTTTGTTTGAATGACTCGGTGACAAGGAATGATGATGGCCAACTGATTGGCACCATTTGCATTTCCAACTGCCCGAACCAAATGGGGATCGCCAAGCATGATGGCAAGATCTCGATACGATCTCGTTTCGCCTGGCGGAATCTGTAAGAGAAGATCCCATACCTTTTTCTGAAAAGGGGTGCCATGTATAGCAAGTGGCACAGTAAACTGCGTGAGTTTCTTTTCAAAATATAAGGCCAATTCCTTTGCTAATTGCTGATGGACGTTTGTTTCTCCAACTAAAATACGGGCATGATGTTTTTTTCTGATGTTCTCAATTTCTCTTTCTAATCCTCGCCTGTCCATAAATTCAAGCAAATATACATGGGTTGCATTTGAAATGCTCATCATCCGCCCAATCGGAGTAGAAATAAAATTCGCATGCAAAATATTGACTTGCGCCTTTTTGGGTGGATTTCCCATGATTTTCGTAAAGGCATCATTGAAGGCACTGGAAGACTCGTAACCGAAGGTGACTTGCTGATCAATGACTTTTTTTCCGTTTAGAATCTCTTTAAACGCTAGTCCCATTCGGCGTGATCTAGCATATTGAACAAAGGTCATTCCATAGATGTCTTTAAATTTTCTCCGAGCTGTTGCAGAGTGAATCCCTAATTGGCGAAAATCTTCTTCTTTCCACCGTTTCTCAGGACTCTCTTCAACTGCTGATACAAGTGTTTTGACTTCTTCTGGAATGCTGTTAGGATATGTTAAAGGCGTGCATCGCTTACACGGCCGATACCCTGCAAGCAGCGCCTCCTCTGCTGTAAAGAAAAACTCGCAGTTCTCATATTTTGGTTTTCTAGCAGTGCATGTGGCATGGCAGAAGATGCCGGTTGTTTTAATACCAGCAAAAAACGTGCCATCATATTGCGGATTCTTATCAACAAGTGCTTGATAAAATTCGTGTTTTTGTTCGTCGGTCATCATCATTTGATCCACCTCTTGTTTTATTATATCAGTGATGTGGTCGTTCCTCTTTCTAACATTTAGTATACTTCGCTTTCATCCACTTTCTTTCGAAAAATGAACAAGTATATTTGAAGGGGAAAAGCAAAGTGGTAGACCGGCATATCAGGGTGTGATACACTTTTTCATACAGAATCGGCTCTATGCTAGATCTGATTATCATGAATTGGTTTTCTAGGGTTCCGTGCGGGCAGCGCAGTCTGGACCGAGAGAAAACACATAGGGTCCTCTAAGAATGGGCCGTATGGACACGGAGGGATAAAAGCCCGGGAGATTTGATCAAACGATCGATTTCCGGGCTTTTTTTATTGCTTGGAATCGGTAAGAAAGGAAGAGATCGAATGAAATGGGGAAATGTTTTGATTGCAGCCGTATTTGAAGTCGGCTGGGTAATGGGGTTGAAATATGCTGGCTCTATATTGGAATGGAGCGCAACCATCGTTTGTATTGTCGTCAGCTTTTATCTACTCCTGAAAGCCACGACGGTACTTCCAGTTGGCACACTTTACGCCGTTTTCACCGGACTTGGAACAGCAGGTACGGTCATAGTAGGGATGGTCATGGGTGAGCCGGTACAGCTAGTAAAATTACTTTTGATCATGGTCCTTTTAAGCGGTGTATTAGGACTCAAATTGACCACAGGTGAAAAGAAAGGGGAGGCTGAATCGTGAGCTGGCTTTTACTCATTGGGGCAGGCATCTTAGAAATGCTTTGTGTCACCATGATGAATCAATTCCAGAAAGATCGCCATGTCAAATGGATTTTCTTCATAGCAGCTGGCTTTTCGCTTTCCTTTCTGATGCTGTCTCTTGCGATGAATACAATTCCGATGGGAACGGCGTATGCGATTTGGACAGGAATCGGAGCAGCTGGAGGAGCGATTGTCGGAATGCTGTTTTATGGTGAGTCGAAAGACGCAAAACGTATTTTATTTATCGCACTCATTTTATCAGCAGCGGTCGGGTTAAAAATCATTGAATAAGAAAAGGCTGGCAAACATGTGCCAGCCTTTTTTCTACATCGAATGATGATTGGAATCGTTTTCATTTTTGCGGTAAAGCTGACTCACAAGCAGAAAACATACACCAAATGTAAGTAAAGGAATGAGTCTTTCTCCGGTCATAAATAGATAAATGCCCGTGATGAGACATACGATGCCGAGCCAAAAGCTCACTTTACCAAACAAAGTCATGCTTTTCATCTCCATCACTCCTTTTGTGATAAAAGGTCTATTCATATTATATCACGCCAGGTGCAGAATTGAATGAATATTCAATAAAAAATACGCCACTTAATTGCTTTTTCTGTTTCCAGTCCAGTATAATATTTCATTAGAATGAAAAACGTAAATGAGGTCATAAGACATGAGAACATTGATTACAGAGAAACTTGAATTACACAGACAAAAGCATGAGCAAAAAGGAAGGCTTTTAGTCAGCTGCCCGGATCAGCCTGGTATTGTGTCAGCTGTTTCTACTTTTTTATTTGAACATGGAGCAAACATCATTGAATCTAGTCAATACACAACAGATCATGAGAGCGGCCGGTTCTTTTTAAGAATTGAATTTGATTGGAAAGACATTTCTGCCAACTTAGATCAATTGAAAAGCAGTTTTGAGCCAATTGCGCAATCATTTCACATGACATGGAGCATGTCGCGTGCAAGTGATCTAAAAAAGCTGGCAATCTTTGTGTCCAAAGAGCTTCATTGTTTACATGAACTTTTATGGGAATGGCAAAGCGGTAATTTAATGGCTGAAATAGCGGTTGTCATCAGCAATCATGAAACGGCAAAAGATACAGTCGAAGCACTCGGCATTCCATTCCACTTCGTGAAGGCAAATAAAGACATTCGCCAAGATGCAGAAAAACAACAGCTTGCCTTATTAGAAGAATATGATATTGATGCGGTTGTGCTTGCGAGATACATGCAAATTTTGACGCCAGCCTTTATCGAACAGCACCCGAACAAAATCATTAATATTCATCATTCCTTCCTGCCAGCGTTTATCGGTGCAAACCCATACAAGCGGGCATACGAGCGGGGAGTCAAATTAATTGGCGCGACTTCCCATTATGTCACCAATGATTTAGACGAAGGGCCAATCATTGAACAGGATATTGAGCGGGTAGATCATAGAGATGATGCAGAGGCATTAAAAAATATTGGCCGCACGATTGAGCGCAGTGTGCTTGCCCGAGCTGTCAAATGGCATCTGGAAGATCGAATCATTGTCCATGAGAATAAAACGATTGTGTTTAATTGACCGCTTGACTTTTCTGAAGCAATTGGTGATAATATAAAAAAATTAACGAGCGTTGAGAAGGAATAGTAAGCAGGACCTGCTGTGTAAAGAGAGCAAATGACACGCTGAAACATTTGCCACAGACAGCTGCTGAACCTACCCTTTGAGCCTTAGAGGAAAAATCTAAGCGCATGCCTGGCGTTACAGGAGTTGAGTGGAATAAGCAAACGTATGCTTATTCAATGAAGGTGGTACCACGGAAAATCCCTTTTTCGTCCTTTACATAAGGAGAAAAAGGGATTTTTTATGTGGTGAAAGGTATAGCGGAGGGAATCAATGATGAAAAAGCAAAGGATCGTCATAAAAATTGGTAGCAGTTCATTAACAGAGCAAAAGGGAGCCATTGATGAACAAAAAATGCAGGATCATGTCAAAGCCATTGCAAAGCTAAAAGAGGCAGGACATGAAATCATTCTCATTTCGTCAGGTGCCGTTGCGGCGGGATTTGGCAGTTTAGGATATCCGTCAAGACCTGTGACCTTAAAAGGGAAGCAGGCTGCTGCTGCTGTTGGTCAAGGCTTGTTAATGCAGAAATATACAGAACTATTTTCACAGTTTCAGATGACGCCTGCACAAATGCTTTTAACACGTAATGACTTTTCAGATCGTACAAGATATCGAAATGCTTACGCAACGATGATGGAACTGCTCGAAAGAAAAATTTTACCGATCATTAATGAAAATGATTCTGTGTCCATCGAGGAGCTTACCTTTGGTGATAATGACATGTTATCAGCACTGGTCAGTGGCTTAATTCATGCAGACCAATTGATCATTTTAACAGATATCAACGGAATTTATGATGCCAATCCAAGTGAGAATCCTGATGCGAAGCGGTTTGATGTGCTGACTCACATCTCAGATGAATTGTTCTCATATGCGAAGAGTACGGGTTCAAAGGTTGGAACAGGCGGGATGAAATCTAAGCTTTCAGCTGCACAAACAGCTCTCTCCCTTGGCGTTAAAGTCTTCATTGGCACAGGTACAGGGGAAGACAAGCTTCTTCACATTCTCGCTGGTCAAGGGGACGGCACATATATTGGTGAACAAGACTTATCATCAGTCAATAACCGTCGCCAATGGATTCAATTCCACTCACCAGTCTCTGGAAAGATCATGATTGATGCGGGAGCAGAGGCGGCGATTTTGCATAATGGAAGGAGTCTTCTTCCAGCTGGTGTCATTGATGTAGCTGGTGAATTTTCTAAAGGAGAGGTCGTCGAAGTTGTTGGTCCAAATGGTTTAGTCGGTAAAGGACAAACATTGTATGATTCAGATGAGCTTCTTGGCATTAAAGGGATGCGAAGTCATGAGCTTTCTCATGAAAAACCTGAAGTCATTCACCGAGATCACTGGGTTCAGCACGTACAAAACTGAGGAGGGAAAACGATGAATGAAGTTCTAGAAAAAGCAAAAAAGGCAAGCGCAGCCAAAGATCAGCTGCTATTAAAAACAACTGAACAAAAGAATGCTGCATTAGACGCTATTGCAAAAGCATTAAAAGCATCTTCAGCGTATTTAATTGCCGAGAACCATAAGGATGTTCAGGCGGCTATAGACAAAGAGTTCACGCCATCTGTGATCGACAGAATTACATTAACAGAAGAGAGAATTGAAGCGATTGCAGACGCTACGCATCAACTCATTCAGCTCAAAGACCCAATTGGTGAAACATTAGAAACCATTCAAAAAGAAAACGGGCTTTTCATTGAAAAAGTACGTGTGCCTCTTGGAACGGTTGGGATGATTTACGAAGCAAGACCAAACGTGACAGTCGATGCGGCCACTCTTTGCTTGAAAACTGGAAATGCTGTGATTCTTCGAGGAAGTTCATCGGCCATTCATAGTAATAAAGCGATTGTGAAAGTCATTCATGAAGCGTTGCAACCAACGGATATTCCAGTAGACAGTGTACAATTGATTGAAGATACAGGCCGTGAGACGGCTAAAACCCTGTTCACTTTAAATGACTATCTAGATGTCCTGATTCCACGCGGAGGGAAACATTTAATTGATCTTGTTGTGAGAGAGTCTACTGTTCCAGTACTTGAGACGGGTGCAGGGAATTGTCATATTTACATTGATGAAACAGCCCAAAAAGAAATGGCTGAACAAATTGTTCTGAATGCGAAAACACAAAGACCATCTGTTTGTAATGCCATTGAGAGCATTGTCATTCATGAAACATGGGCAAAAGAACATGGCGCTTCGCTCTTTGAAGCACTTCAGACACATGGTGTAGAGATACGGGGCGATGAAGCAGTATGTGCAATTGCACCGAGTGCCACATTAGCGACGACCACTGATTTTGAAACGGAATTTTTAGCGCCGATTGTCAGTATTAAAACCGTCAAGACCATGGAAGAGGCGATACAGCATATTCAAATGTATAGCTCTAAGCATTCTGAAGCGATCATTACGGAAAACGACCAGCATGCGGCACTTTTCTTAACAGCCGTTGATGCTGCCGCTGTGTATCATAATGCATCTACCCGGTTTACAGATGGCTTTGAATTTGGCTACGGAGCGGAAATCGGCATTAGCACACAAAAATTGCATGCTAGAGGACCAATGGGTCTGCCAGCCCTAACCTCTGAAAAATTTGTCATTCGTGGTCAAGGACAAATAAGAGAATAACCCATCCAAAAAGAGAGTCTTATCGCACAAGGCTCTCTTTTTCCTTTCATTTTTGTATTTCTTCGGTCAAGTATGATAAAATATGGTAATGTTTTATATTTTGAGAAGATTGGAGAAGGCAACGTATGGCGAAAATCATTCCCTCTTCGGATATTGGAGTGAAAATCAACAAGTGGTATGAATTAATCCGCAGATTTGATTCAGAACAAGCAGAACAGTTAAAGCAGGAAATTCGCACCTCTCTTGATTCAATGGAAGAAGATCAGAATTTGCTTCTCTATTTTTCTTTAATGGAATTCAGGCATGAGGTCATGCTCGATTATTTAAAGCCATTAAAGGAAGGAAAGCTTCGCGCCAACTTTTCCGAGCTTTCGAAAGAAATAGATGAGCATCAAACGCATGTCACAGGCATGCTTGAATATTACTATCATTTCTTCAGAGGCATGTATGAGTTCGGCCGGAGAGAGTACATTGCTGCCATATCGTCCTATCAAAAGGCAGAGCATAAGCTTTCTTTTGTATCCGACGATATTGAACGTGCAGAATTTCATTTTAAAATGTCAGAAATATATTATCACATGAAACAAACACACATTTCGATGCACCATGCCAAACTAGCGCTGGATGTCTATATTCAGCACGAACTATATGCGCTTCGTACCATTCAGTGTGAATTTATTGTAGCCGGTAATTATGATGATATGAGAAGGCATGAAAAGGCATTGCCACATCTCGAAAGAGCACTTGCAAGATCAAGAGACTTTCAGAATGTGCGTTTTATTGCTTCTTCTTTGTTTAATATGGGCAACAGTTATTACAGAATGGGAGACTTGAACCGCGCACTCGACTTAATGAAAGAATCCATCTCATTATTTGATCAAAACCAATCTGATCATCTTCGTCGATCGATAGACCCTCTTTATACAGCCGCTCAGATCTTATACAAACAAGGTAAAAACAATGAAGCATTATATTACAGAGAAGAATGTATGAAACGAGCAGAAGCTCTGCAGGATGACATTCATATTCAGAAGACCATTTTTTTAGAAGCGTTGTACTTACGACAAGATGCAGAGCATATTAAACGAATTTTCCATTTTTTAGAATCTTCCTATGCATATCCAGATATAGAAGAGCTGGCTTTAGACACCGCAAAGTATTATAATGAAATGGAGGATTATGAAAAATCTTCCATGTTCTATGGGGAAGCGGAACATGCTCGTATCTATATTCAGAGAGGGGATTGTTTATATGAATTTTAAAAAATGGGCAGTCGTCTGTACAAGCATCACGATCTTGGCATTATGGATCACATCACCTAATGCCGACCCCGATAACAGAAACCATACGCTAGAAAAACCGAATCCGCAGCATATCACGATCTAAAAAGCCCTTTTTAAAGGGCTTTTTTTTATTGCCTTGATTGGTTCCATCATCGTGCGATGTACATTCATAAAAATAAAAAAAGGAGGAAAGATGAAAGTGAGTGTTTTTCATTGACTCTTGAATTTAGATTGTGTACAATTCAATTGTAGAAAATATTATTAGAGCGAAAGAGGGTTATATTCATGTCAGAAGTTTTATTTACTGCAACGGTATCAGCTGTAGGAGGAAGAGAAGGTAAGGTTGTGTCAACAGATGGTGTACTAGAGCATGATGTAGCAATGCCAGGAACGCCAAGAGCGAAAAAGCTTGAGAAAGCAACGAATCCAGAGCAATTATTCGCAGCGGGCTATTCTGCATGTTTTGATTCAGCCCTTCAAATGGTCGCAAGACAAGAGCGTATCCGTTTTGAAAGTGAAGTAACGGCACATGTAAGCTTAGTCAAAGACAGTTCAGACGGCGGTTTCAAACTAGGTGTCAAATTAGAAGTAAAAGGAACTGGAATTGAGCAATCTGCACTTGATGAACTTGTTCATAAAGCACACGGCGTTTGCCCATACTCAAAAGCAACGCAAGGAAACATTGAAGTAGAATTAGTAGCTGTCGCTCAATAATAGACATCAAAAAAAGGCTGAGGGAATATTCCCTCAGCCTTTTGATTGTGTTAATTTTTGCAAAAGCTCATGTAAAGAAGCGCGAAGTGTTTTCAGCTCTTCTTCTGATCTGCCTGTTCCAGACAGCATTTGAAATGGAATCGAAGTGGCCTTCTCTTGTAAAGCTTCTCCGTATTCTGTTAAACGAATTTGGACCGAACGCTCATCCTCTTTCGAACGTTCGCGGATGATGAGTCCATTTTGTTCCATTCGTTTTAGCATAGGTGTGAGTGTACCGGAGTCTAAATATAAAAGCTCTCCCATTGTTTTCACATTTAATGTCCCATGCTCCCATAACAAAAGCAGTGCCAAATATTGCGGGTATGTGATATTTAACTCTTCTAATAATGGTTTATACTGCTTCGTCATTTCTCTTGAACTTGCATATAACAAGAAACAAAGCTGATTTTCCAGCTTCATATGTTCAAATTCATTTGTCATATCTGTCACCAACTATTTTTTGTCATACTTATCATTGTATAAGATTTTCTTCCTTTTTAAAATAAATACAGACTAAAAATGAAAAATTCTTCAATGTGCCATAAATGTTTGAGCAACGAATAGAACGTGAAAGGTATAAGTAGAAGAAGGAGGAGATCAAGATGAAACCATTATTTACTGCAAAAGTAAAAGCACAGCACGGAAGAGCAGGACATGTTCGTTCTGATGATGGTGTGCTTGACCACAACATTGTGATGCCAAACGCAAAGAAAGATGGAGAAACTGGTACGAATCCTGAGCAATTATTTGCAGCGGGTTATGCGGCCTGCTTCGGAGGGGCGCTTGAACAAGTCGCCAAGAAGCAAGGTGTCGAAATTGAATCAGAAGTAGAAGGACATGTCAGTCTATTAAAAGATGAAAGTGATGGCGGTTTTAAACTTGGCGTGAAGCTGATTGTTTCCGCTAAAGGGCTTGACCATGACAAAGCGAAAGAGCTTGTTGAGGCTGCACATGAATTCTGTCCATATTCAAAAGCAACAAGAGGAAACATCGAAGTAGAGCTTGAAGTGGCGGAATCATGAAAAGAAAAAAGGGCTAAAATTTAGCCCTTTCTCAACAATCTACTGACACCTGCTGTGGAGCAGGTGTCTTTTTTTAATATTCTTTCTTTTTGTCGTATGTGTCCCATGCTTCAAATGGAGCAAGGGTTTTTTGAAGGGTCAGCTGGTAAAATGGAATGTTTCTTGATTCGTATTCTTTGTTGATTTCTTCATAAATAAAGGAGTCATCAAAACCAGAAGTCGCTGCATCCTTATGTCCAGCGGCAAAATATACGGCCTTTGGTCTAGCCCAATAGATAGCTCCAAGACACATTGGACAAGGCTCACAGCTTGTATACAAAATACAGTCTTCTAATTGGTATGTATGTAGTGTTTGGCACGCCTTTCGAATGGCTGTCACTTCTGCATGTGCGGTTGGATCATTACTCGTTGTGACATTGTTGCTTCCCTCTGCTATAATCTGACCGTCTTTGACAATGACCGCTCCAAAAGGGCCGCCTGTGCCACTATTTACTCCTTCTACTGCAAGATCAATTGCGCGTTGTAAAAAAGCTTCGTGATTCATTGTCTTCCTCCCTTTGTTCGACTGACTTCTCTAGTATAAACGAATCATGATAGAAAAGGAATCATTGTAGGAGGAGATCGAACAGGACAATTTACGGATAAAAAACCCCTGCCAAATGTTCAGCAGGGGAAGAGTGAGTTAATTATGCGTGCTGCGCTAGCTTTTTACGAGCGACTTCAGCAGCTGTCACCATGTTTTTCAAAGCAGCAATGGTTTCAGGTTCTTGTCTTGTTTTCAGTCCACAGTCAGGGTTGACCCAGAAGCGATCTGTCGGACAGACGTTCAGTGCATCATCAATGATTTTACTCATTTCTTCAACAGCTGGAACGCGCGGGCTGTGGATGTCATATACCCCAAGTCCAAGGCCTTTCAAATACGGGTGTTTTTCTAAATAATCGAGGAACCCGCCATGACTGCGTGAATGTTCAATCGTAATCACGTCTGCATCAAGGTCTTCAATCGTATCAACAATATCCTCGAAGTTGCTGTAGCACATATGTGTATGAATTTGCGTTTCATTTTGAACAGACGATGTCGATAGACGGAATGACTCTGCTGCCCAGTTTAAGTATGCTGCCCAATCACTCTCTTTTAAAGGAAGACCTTCTCTTAGCGCAGGTTCATCCACTTGAATCACTTGAATACCCGCTGCTTCTAACGCTTCTACCTCTTTGCGTAAAGCAAAAGCGATTTGGAAGGCAATGTCTTTACGAGAGATATCTGTTCTTGGGAAAGACCAGTTTAAGATCGTGACAGGCCCTGTCAGCATTCCTTTGACTTTTTTCTCCGTTAAGCTTTGAGCGTAAACCGTCTCTTTCACTGTCATTGGCTCTGTAAATTCTACATCTCCATAAATGATCGGCGGCTTTACGCATCGTGATCCATAAGATTGAACCCAAGCGAATTTTGTAAAGGCAAATCCAGCGAGTTTTTCACCGAAGTATTCAACCATGTCTGTACGTTCAAATTCTCCATGAACGAGTACATCTAGGCCAATCTCTTCTTGAATATCAATCCATCTTTTTGTTTCTTTTTTAATAAATTCATCATACTCTGCATCTGTCCACTCATTTTTGCGCCATTTTTGACGAGCACTGCGCACCTCAGCTGACTGAGGGAAGCTTCCGATTGTTGTGGTTGGAAGAAGCGGCAGTTCAAGAGATTCATTTTGAATGCGTAGTCGTTCTGCAAAAGCAACTGGACGTTTAAAATCTTTTGATGAAAGGCTGTTGCGCTCTGCTGTCAGGTCCGCATTCGTTCCTTTCGCGAATTCTTTTAACGTCAGAAGTGCTTCATTTGCTGCATGGATGTCTGCATCAATGGCAGCTGCTCCTTTTGATAAGCCTTCTTTTAATAGCGTTAATTCAGCCAGCTTTTCAGTGGCATAAGAAAGTCCGTTTAATAGTTTTTCTTCAAGCTGTTCGCTCGGATGTTTTGCAACTGGTACATGTAGCAGGCTGCTTGAAGGCTGTAGCCATACTTCTTTTGGCTGCACGTCAGCAATCACTTCAGAAATAAACGATAATCTTTCTCCTAGATCTGATCTCCAAATATTTCTGCCGTCGATGATACCGGCTGCTAAAATTTTATCTTTTGGGAAGCCGTGTTTTTTCAATTGTTCAAGGTTTCGTCCTTGATCATGGACAAAATCAAGACCGATGGCTTCAACAGGATACGTGACAAGCTCTTCATAGGCATCTACTGAGTCAAAGTATGTTTGAAGGAGAACGTTTAAGGCAGGTACAGCTTCTTTAATCGTTTGATAGATGGCTTTTACTGCTTTCACGTCTTCACTTGAAGCTGTGACTAAAGCAGGCTCATCAATTTGAACCCATTTTACACCGGCTTCTTCAAGCTCTTTTAACAACTGAGTATAAAGCGGCACTAGGCGTTGCTGAATCTCTTTCACTTCATTGGCTTCATAGCCTTTAGAAAGTGCGACAAATGTATAAAGGCCAAGAACGACAGGTTTTGTTTCAACACCAAACGCTTTTTTCACCTTTTCGTATGCTTCAAGCGGTTTGTTATGTGTGAGTTTGAATTCTGTGCTTTTTTCATATTCTGGAACGATGTAGTGATAGTTTGTATTAAACCATTTTGTCATTTCACTTGAGACAGCATCTTTTGTTCCTCTTGCCATCGCAAAGTATGTATCTAGCGGGTCTTTCAAGCTGCGGAAGCGCTCTGGAATCCAATTGAACATAACGGCAGTATCCAGCACGTGATCATAGAAGGTGAAGTCGCCAGAAGGAACAACGTCAATTTGTTGATCAATTTGAGTTTTAATAGCGGCTAAAAATTGTTCATCGAGTGTGCTTAAGAGGGTTTCTCGGTCAGTTTGACCTTTCCAATAAGACTCAAGTGCTTTTTTCCATTCTCTGTTTAAACCAATTCGCGGGAAACCTAGATTACTTGTTTTAACAATTGTCAATTCCAATTCCTCCTCTAAATATAAAAAGACACTTACACTCATGGTCAAGATTGATGAGGGCAAATGTCTGGTTTAAAAAGACAAAATGTGTGTGCGAAAGAAGGCGTAAGTATCAATGACGAACGCTTTTCCGACATCTCCTATCAACCGTAGGGGGTTTGATGTGATAGAGCGGCTGGTATCCTGGCTCGTGAATCTGCAAGCTTTTCATCCTTCCCATCTTTACGACAGTGGATGATTAACGAAAAGCTCTCCTCACTTACAGTGGCGGGACCGCGCCGGATTTTCACCGGTCTTCCCAATTAAAATTCGACGTGTGATCGAATTACCGACTCTCAAACTATGAATTTATTGTGTTCGATTATATAACGTTCACTTCATTTCGTCAAAGTAAATTTTGAATAATTTTAATTAAAAAAATCCTGAGAAAATTCTATCTTTTCTCAGGACCTAACATGTACCTATAGAGACAAAAGTTCTGCTTCTAATGTTTTCTCAAGAAGCACATCTGGTGCAGTTAAATATAAAAAACCATTTCCTACAAGGGTTTTCGATTGTTTTAGCGGAAGGGTTCTCCTTACGAGCTGAGCATATACCTCAGGTTCTGTCAGCTTACGCTGGAACGCTTCTTCTTCGGCATTTTTAATAATGGCGAGTGCACCGCTCACATGAGGGGCAGCCATGGAAGTGCCTGTTAGTCTTCCGTATTTATGGTTAGGGAGAGTAGATAAAATGTCTTCACCTGGAGCGACGAGGTCGATTTCTTTATTCGCATTGGAGAATTCAGAGGATTCTCTTGCAAGAGAGACAGAGCCGACGGCAATGACCTCGTTGTATGCAGCTGGGTAGGAGAACTCTTCAGTACGCTCGTCTCCGTCACCTTCATTTCCTGCTGCGCAGACAACAAGCACACCGCTGCTTACCGCATGTTGGATGGCCTTTTGCAGTTCTGGTTCATTGCTTGGCCCACCGAGAGACATGGAAATAATATCAACCTTCTGCTCAACCGCATAGTTAATGCCATTGATAATCCATTCGTATTTCCCGCTGCCATTTTTCCCTCCAAGAACTTTCACGATCAACAGCTTGGCTTCAGGGGCAACACCTAAAATGCCGCCATTTTGATCCGTTGCTGCAATCGTTCCTGATACATGGGTACCATGCCCGTTGTAGTCTTTTACATTCTCAGCATCTCCATTGTCATCATCGGTAAAGTTTTTTCCTCCGATAATCTGATCTTTTAAATCGGGATGCTCCGTGTCGCAACCTGTATCAAGGACAGCAATGGTTATGCCTTTTCCTTTGAAGCCACTTGACCAAAGTTCGGGTGCTTTAATCTCCTGAATACTTTCCGGCGTCTCTTTCGCTTCCATCACATTGGCTTTTACTTCATACGGAATTAAGCGAATTTCACCTTTCATAAGAAAGCCCTCCTTATTTTGTTTTCAAAGTAGATTCAGGTTGCGTAATGTTATTGTATAAAACAAATGTTTGATCGGAAAGGGTCAATTGTAATAATTTTTCAAATAATCAAATAATTATTTATTGTGCAGTTCTCCTCATATCTTGCCGAAAGAAGTCACCTTTTGAAGAAAACTCTTAGTATCATATGAAAAAGAAGCAAATGCTGCATAGTGAGCTTGCACCTGTACAGATGAAAATGGGTGAAAAGAACTAAAAAAGGCGGATCGAAAAAACAATCATATAAGGAGATAGAGGATGACAGAAAAGAAAAAGGTACATGCCATGTGCAGATCATTGTTTTTTCATTATAATGATCGAAAGAATATAGAATGTAAAAAGTATTTGACATTTTTTAAGCGGATGATATAATCAAAATGTCAAAAGTATTTGACATTTTGATTGGGAGGGGACTAACCGTTGGATGTTGTAAAAGTTGTGTATTCAGTCATCTTATTAGTGGTCGGACTATTCATCTTTATCGCGCCTATGATTCAAAAGGGTGATGAAAGAAAGAGATTTATCTACTCAAAAGCGCAATCGTATGCATTTATGGTGGTCATTGGTATGCTTATATTAGAAGTCGCACAGTCCATATTTTTAACGATCCAAGGGAACCATTCTGATAAGGGGTTTGGGATTTCTCCCATCATGTTCCTAACTGTGATTTCGGTCATTTATTTAGTTACATTACTCATATACAGAAAAAAATATGGTGATTAAATTGCAAAATCATATAAGAGAACTAAGGAAATCCATTAAATTATCCCAAGAAGAACTTGCTAAACGGTGTAAGGTCTCGAGACAAACCATCAATGCCATTGAAAACGATAAGTACGACCCTACTTTACAATTAGCCTTTGACATCGCCTCTGTTTTGAATACGACTGTAGATGAGCTTTTTGTCAGTCAACCTAAAAAGAAGTAAGGGACCAGCCTCAGAAAAGAGGCTTTTTTTGTTGATTTGTGTAATGTGAAAGGATCAGCTGAAAATAAAAATCAACCAGATTACATAACAATTCCTCATTCATGAAAAATAAGATATGAAGATTGTGACTGTTCCAATGGAGAAAGGCAACATATAATAATGGAAAGACAAGCTTGCCTTTTAGATAGGAGAGATAGAGATGAACAAAGGGAAGATACTCGTGGTCGAAGATGAAAAGAAAATTGCAAGAGTGCTGTCATTAGAACTTGAATATGAAGGATATGAGGTCACAGTCCAAGATACAGGGATGAAAGGGCTCCAGGCGCTCGAGGAGGAGAGTTTTGATTTAGTGCTTCTAGATGTCATGCTCCCAGAATTAAGCGGACTTGAAGTGCTTAGAAGGGTTCGAAAGACAAATACGGCAACACCGATCATTTTAATTACCGCAAGAGGAAGTGTTCCCGATAAGGTCAGCGGTCTTGATCTTGGGGCAAACGATTATATTACAAAACCCTTTGACATAGAAGAATTATTAGCGCGAATTCGTGCACAGCTGAGGTTCAATCACAATGCGCAAGAGGAAAAGGAAATTGAGCTAAGTATTGCAGATTTAACGGTGAATGAGAAAACAAGAGAAATTCAAAGAGGCGGTCAGACGCTTGAGCTGACACCGAGAGAATATGACCTGCTTGTTCATTTATTGAAACATCAACAGCAAGTGCTCACAAGAGATCAGCTTTTAACAGCTGTTTGGGGTTTTGATTATTTTGGTGACACGAACGTGGTTGATGTCTATATTCGCTATTTAAGGAAAAAAATCGATTACCCGTTTGAAAAACAATTGATTCACACAGTGAGAGGTGTGGGTTATGTGATGAAAGGATAAAGCATGAGATTAAAAAATAAGATCCAGCTTTATACATCGTTGTCCTTGTTTTTAATGGTGCTGCTGTTTCATACAGCGATTTATTTTATTTTTTCGATGACCTTGACGCAAAAAGATATGTCCAGACTGTCAGAAGTAGCTGAAAATATTGCGATTGCACTAAAGAAGTCAGAAGAAGAGGGCCTTCCATCTTCAGAGCTTCTGAAAGCGTATCTGCCTCAAAATGGTATGATCCGTGTCGTCACAGAGAAAGGTGAATCAAAGCTGACCGTCACGAAGGAATCTACGTTTAGCTCACTTCCTTTTACATACGAATCTGGTCAGACAGCAGAAATTCAAGAATACAATAAGCATATGATTGCGTTCGCGGCTATCCCTGTCATTTGGACAAATGGGGACATTGTGTCGCTGCAAGTTTATGAAGAAATTGAAAATACAGAAGAGAACTTGGCGTTATTAAAAATGATTTTAATTGCTGCTGGCGTTTTGTTTATTGTGCTTTCTTATTTTGCAGGCCACATTTTAACGAAACAAATTGTCCGCCCAATTAGTCGAATGACCAATACGATGAAAGCAAGTATGAGAGAAAAGGCATTTAAACGAATTGAATTAACAGGCGATTCAAAGGATGAACTGTATCAAATGGGTCAAACCTTTAATGAAATGGCCGAAATTCTTGAGAAACATTATGAGAAAGAGCAGCAATTTTTGCACGATGCTTCACATGAATTGAAAACACCCATTACCGTCATCATGAGCTACAGCAATTTACTAAAACGCTGGGGGCAAAGCCGGCCAGAGGTCGTAGAAGAATCCTCTCAAGCCATTCATGATGAGGCAAAAAAAATGAAAAGGCTGACAGATCAACTACTCACACTGGCGAAAAATGGGCAGCCGCTTTACTTGGACATGAAGCCGGTTGATCTTGGTCATTTGTGCAGCCAAGTTGGCCATACACTTGAAGTGGCAACAAATCGAACCATCCTTACTCATGTACAAACAGATCAGCCTGTTATTGCTGAAGGGGACGAAGAGAAGATCAAACAGCTTTTGACCATCTTGATTGATAATGCGGTTAAATATAGTGCAGAGCCAGTTGATGTGAACTGCGGACGAGCAGGAGAGAAACCGTTTATTTCGGTTGTTGACAAAGGAATTGGCATAAAAGAAGAGGATCTGCCGAAAATCTTTGACCGCTTTTTCCGTGTGGATGAAGCGAGAAACAGTGAGACGGGCGGGACTGGACTTGGCCTGTCAATTGCGAAGCAAATTGCTGAAGAGCATGGGGCTGAGCTAAAGGTAGACAGCCGTATCGGTGAAGGAACCGTGATGACCATTCTTTTTCAGAAATAAATAGGTCTTTTCTCATCAATTTCTCATTTCCTCCTTATAAAATAGGAAATAGGAAGGAGGCGCTGCATGTCTAGAAAACTGAAAATGCTGCTTGCGCTCGCAGGATGTCTTTTCATTCTTGTGGCTTTTGCAATGCTCATGATTCAAACCATTGACAAAAAAATATTAAGCGAAGCAGACATAAAAAAAATCATCGCAAAAGACTACAATGGAAACATCACAAATATTGATCTGATCAACCATAAACAGGACTATACATTGACGCTTGAAAATTCAAATGGCATCTATCAAATCATTGCATCTTCCTCAAGCGGTCAAATGAAAGAGATGAAACAGTTAAAGAGCTATCAAAAACCAATTGAGAAAAATGCCGAACTCCAAGCAGAAGAAGTGGCAGTGAAAAAAGTGAAGGGTACCGTGATTCAAAAGAAAGAAAAATCGGATCGCTTTATCTTTACGATTCAATCAAAAAAAGAACTGTATCAAGTGGATGTTGAGAAAGACACGTTCAAGGTGATTGAAGCAGAAAAGAAAAAGCCAACCTCTAAAGAAAAGAAGCTGACAAAAATAACGGTAGAAGAAGCCATTCAGATTGCCGTAAAAGAAGTAGGCGGCACAGTGGATGATGCAGATCTTGAAACTTTTAGTGGAATGCTCGTGTTTGAGGTAGAGCTCGATTTGCCGGATGGAAGAGAGGCAGAGGTGTTAGTGAATGCTTATACAGGAGATATTGAAGGCATTACGTACGAAAACTAATCATTTTCTCATGATTTTCTCATGTTCCTTTCCTTCCTTTATCATCTTGTTTTTTTAAGATAAAGGAGAAATCAAACAGAGGAGGAATTAAACATGATAAAAAAAGTACTAGTAGCTACAGCATTCACAGGAGCACTTGTCGCAGGTGGTTTCACCCTTCAAGCGCAAAATACAAATCAAACGGCAAATGCCGAACAAGTGGTACAAAAGAAATCTTCATTTGTCTCAAAGAAACAGGCTGAAAAAGCAGCATTAAAAGTTGTGAAAGGCTATGTAGATGATGTAGATCTTGAGCGTAAAAAAGGAAAATGGGTATATGAGGTCGAGATTAAAAAAGGCGGCTTTGAATATAAAGTATATGTCGATGCCAAAACAGGCAAAGCGCTCAATGATCCAGTCAAAGAAAAGAAACAAAATGTAAAAATCACCAAAAAACAGGCTGAACAAATTGCCCTTGCAAAAGTAAAAGGAACAGTCACAGATTCAGAATTAGATAAAGAAAATGGTGTGTACTTGTATGAAATTGAAATTACGACACCAAGCGGCGAAGAAGTTGATTTTGAGATTTCCGCTAAAACAGGCAAAATCCTCAAGCAAGAATGGGACGATTAAGCCATAAATGAACCTTTGAGCGTGATAGAAAACCTTTGCAGCCCTAGGAAGGACGAGTACTGGCGCGGAGCGAATTTGACATTCGTGAGCACCAGCACGCACATGCTGAACCTTACACTTTTATGTGTAAGGTTTTTTCATTGGGACAAACTACTTGAAAGGAGGCGAGAGAATATGATGAAGAAAAAAGAAGAAGAACAGACGATGGATCGTGCGGAATATGTTCCCCATCCTGATGGAGAAGGATATGCTTTGTTTTTGCATGATTCCTTTCATCTCCTCTCCCAAGAGGATATGAATCAGCCGGAAGAAGAATAAAAGACATGAAAGGGCGATGGTCAACTTGTCGATCGCTCTTTTTTTGAAAAGAAAGCGAATACATCAGGAAACTTGGCATCTTGCTTATTGACATCATTGCGCTTTTTCTGTAATCTCAGTGTGTCAACAATATGAGACTTCGTTAGGTGAGGCTCCTGTATGGAGATACGCTGCTGCCCAAAAATGTCCAAAGACGCCAATGGGTCAACAGGAATCATCGACATAAGGTGATTTTTAATGCAGCTGGATGAATCCTATGCCATACAGTGCTAAAGCTCTACGATTGAAGGAGCAAGTGTTTATTTGTCATGCTTACAAAGCGCCTTCATTCGGTTGAAGGTGCTTTTTTATGAGAAAAGGAGGTGTGGGGATGGATCATCCCGATTCGAGACACATAGAGAGTATGTCAAAAGATCAGATTGACGCATCAGATAGAGGAGATCCTGACCCCCGCACAATCTAAGGGATTCGGGTATCTCCTGATTTTGGGGAGGTAACAGCGATGATACAGAACATTACGTACGATGAACTCATTTTACGCATCATTATTTTACTAAGAGATGGAAAACGTAAAGAATTTAAAAACATTATGGAAGAACTTCAGCCTTATGATATGGCCTACTTATTCAAGGAGCTTCCAGAAAAACACCGCGGCCGCTTTCTCAGCTTTTTAACAGTCGATGACGTGACGGAAATGATGGGTGAACTGGAGCGGGAATATCAAGAGATTGTTCTTGAAAAAGTAGGGAAAGACAAAGCCACCTTCGTCACAAACAAAATGGATAACGATGATCTAGCCAACTTGTTTGATGAGATGGAGGATGAGCTGAAGGATCAGCTTTTATCTAACATGGAAGCAGAGGAATCCAAGGCCGTCCAGCTTCTCATGAATTATCCTGCTGAGACAGCAGGTCGGATCATGACCAATCGGTACGTTTGGATTCCGCAGCATTATACGGTTCAGGATGCCGTGGTGAAGCTGAAAAGCTTTGCTGAAATTGCCGAATCGATCAACTACTTATATGTCATAAATGATCAAAAACAGCTTGTAGGGGTACTCTCATACAGGGATCTTATTTTAGGTGAGCCAGATGAAAAAGTGCAGGATCTTATGTTTACAAGAGTCATTGCCGTTGGTGCCTTTCAAGACCAGGAAGAAATCGCAAAGCTCATTGAACGATATGATTTCCTTGCCATCCCTGTTGTAGAAGAGAACAATGTCCTAGTCGGAATTGTGACAGTCGATGATATCATTGATGTTGTGATTCAAGAGGCAGGAGAAGACTATGAAAAGTTTGCTGCCTCTGGTAAAGATATCACGTTCGACACACCGGCATTTGTGGCGGCATACCGCCGTCTTCCGTGGCTTATTTTACTCTTATTCATTGGGCTGATTTCAGGCAGTATCTTGAATTATTTTGAAGATACTTTGCAACAAGTCGTTGCTTTAGCGTTCTTCATGCCGATGATTGCAGGTATGACAGGGAATACAGGGACACAGTCTCTAGCGGTTGTCATTAGAGGATTGTCAAAAGAAGAATTAACGAAAAAAACCATTATGCGCTTGATTTTCAGAGAGCTGAGAACAAGTATTTATATTGGGATTGTTTGTTCAATCATTATTACGGTCGTTGCCATGGTATGGCAGGGCAATATGATTTTAGGTTTTGTTGTTGGTTCCTCGCTTCTTGCAACACTGATTATTGGGACAATGGCAGGTACGGTCGTGCCGATTATTTTACACAGATTAAACGTGGACCCAGCCATTGCATCTGGACCACTGATCACAACATTGAATGATATTTTATCCTTACTCATCTATTTTGGAATTGCAACAGCATTTCTTCATACACTGATGTAGTCAAAAGACTGTAAAATGTAACGTTTTACAGTCTTTTTTGAATAAAGATTGCATATAGCGCTTCCATCCTTTACATTTTAAGGAGAAGGTGGGAGAGAAAAATGAAGAAGTTTTTATTCATTTTCATGTGCATTGTTTTGCTAAGTGCATGTTCAAGAGAAGACGAGGGGAAAGACAGAAGACTGGTGGCATCAGAGCATATGCTTGAAGCGATAACTGAAGGAAATAAACGAAAAATGGACAATGTCTATGTCGAAGGCGCAGTCCCAAGCCCAAATGACATTCTTAAATCGAAAAAGGAATGGGGAATTGAGACGCTTTCTTATGAAGATTTTCAAATGGAAGAAGCCAGCATCCACGTCTTTCATGCGAATTATAAAGATGCAATCACTGGAGAAAAAAAGGCGCTTGCCTTTCGGGTGAAAGAAGATCCTGAAAAAGGCGGCGTACGAATTGACTTTGTAGGGGTTGTTGAAGGAACTGACGCTTCATCTAAATAAAAAGAATCGTTCATATGCTTTATGATCAGTCAGGCATAAGAAGGATAGAAGAGCTGAAAGAATGTCGCTCTATCTATCCTCTTTTTTTATCACACATGATCTTATTTATGAAACAATGATCTGTCTCAGATCACTTATTCGTGATGCCCATTAACTCCATAAATTGTGACAGGGCACTGGTCATGTACGAATCACGTCGCCTGATCAACACAGTGGGCACGATTCGATGTGGTTCTGGTAATGGATGACAGGTAAATTTGCCTTGTCCCCGAGATTCAACCATAGATTTTGGTAATACGGTCACTCCCAGTCCGCTTTCAACACATTTAAGGACGCCCTCTAACGTACCATATTCCATGACCTTCATAGGAGGATAGCCGTTGTTCTCTAGCCACTTTTGCCATCGTCCTAAATAAATACAATGGGCGAATGACGAGAGCAACGGCTCATGTAAAATAGATTCTACCTGGAATTGCTCCGTGGAGTAGCTTGTAATGAGAACGAGGGATTCTTCCAATACAGGATACTCGATGATTTCTGGATGAAGAATTGGCCCATCTACCAAGGCGCCGTCTACTTTGTAGTTGAGGATAGCGCTAACTTGATCGACTGTAGGTGCCATATACAAGCTCAATTCTACTTGTGGAAATTTTTTGTGATATTCTGTGAAAATGCTGGGCAATCTCGTAGATGCGGTGGACTCTATAGATCCAATGTGTAAAGATCCCCGCGGAGTAGAGGAAAGCTTTACTGCTTCTATCGCTTCTTCGTAATCGTATAGTAATTTATTTACATAGGGCAGCAGTTCACGTCCTGCAGGCGTTAAAGATATTTTCTTATGATATCGATAGAGAAGAGGTACACCTAACTCTTGTTCAAGACGTTGGATTCTTGCGGTGACATTGGACTGCACATAATTTAATTTTTGAGCAGCTTTTGTGATGCTTTGTTCAATGGCAACGGCTTTAAATACTTCCAAAGATTTAATATCCAAACTAACTCTCCTTTTTTGCATCACAAATTGTGATGATCTATATGCTATTTTTTGATTTTACGTGATCCAATGAAGTATGTAAACTGAATGATGGAAGAGGTTGATGCTCATTGCGTCCCTTTTATTTGATCGAGAGGAGAAAATGAGAATTTTTTAGCTGTGGCAATTAAAACAGACGTTTCCATTTAATAAGGAGGGGAATCGATTGATTTCAAAGGTAAATATCGAAGAAAAATTTTCGCAAATAAATGATTATTGGAATCCTAGAATAAGTGGAGAGTTGAACGACTCATACATGAAAATGGTGAAAATTAAGGGTGAATTCATTTGGCATCACCATGATGATGAGGATGAAATGTTCTTTGTGTGGAAAGGCAATCTAGTCATCCGTTTTAGGGATAGGGAAATAACGCTTAATGAAGGAGAATTTCTTGTGATTCCAAAAGGAGTTGAACATCAGCCAATTGCTGAAGAAGAAGTTCACTTGCTCTTAATTGAACCCAAAACGACGCTAAACACGGGGAATGTGCTCAATGAACGAACTGTTTCGATTCCTGAACAAATTTGAAAAACTAAATCGTTAAAGATCAAGTATCTTAGGTGATAAATAGTTGAATGGTTGTTTTAGCTAATAACGAGGCTGCAATTGCTGCCTCGTTTTGCTGTTTCAATGATTCATTGGTTTTCGTTGTCTGAAATAGACTCTTCTGCGAATCGGTCTTTGGGTAAGTTCGTGCTTTCATCGTTTCATATTCAGGTCGATCAGATGCTAAGTCTATTTTGCCAAGTAAGCGATTTTTATTTAGTTCATCGATTTTTGTACCGGAAGTGTGCATTAATTTGACCTTCCAGCATTTTTTTCTTATATTGTCCGCTTTTTAATGCCTGTTCTTTTTTCTTCATGTCTTTTAAAATTTCCGCTGTCTGCACACCATCTTCCCGTTTATTGGCGATATCCATTAAACGTTCTACATCAGAAAAAGAGTATTTCCGTGTGCCTCTTGTTGAGCGCTGGGGGTAGATGAGTTTCCGTTCCTCATAATATCGGATTTGCCTGACGGAAAGCCCTGTTAATTCACTGACAATCCCGATTGAAATGACTTTTTTATCTTTATAAGATACATCTTCCTGCGTCATATCCTCACCCCTGCAAGTCTTTTCTTCATATTATATCGAAAAGTCAGTAAAAAAACCTAACGTTTGTTAGATAATATAACACAAAAATGAAAAAAGTGAAAAACAATGGAAGGAAAATTAACACATAACGTGCAAATCATATCACGTGAACATATGATAATAAAAAGAAAAAATGAGGAGGAGGCGCACTTGATGGAGAAAACACAGATCATCCGTATGGCAAAAGAAATCATCGCATTAGATGTGAAGAGGGATGAACTGCTGGAGCAGTTCATGCAGGCTGCGGGTCAGAATGCACATGCTCTTCTTAGAGCCGTACAAAATGATTTGTATAAAAAGTCCTCATAAGCACCCGATCCATATCCATTGATAGGAGGGGAGATGTCGTGCGGCGTATATTAAAAGAAGCTTTAGCGAAAGAAAGACATTATTATACGAAGCAGCTTTGCTCACTTGGGGTGTATAGCCCTGATATGACCAAGAACATGACAATTAGTGACTTAAAAAAAGAGTATCATTTCTTTTTCAACAAAACAGATCGCTATCTTTAACATCCCTTATCATGTGCGTTGTCACATGAAGGGTTCTTTTTTTGTGTGTTTAATATTATAGCAATATTGAATTTTGTAGAAATTTGACGAATCAAATGTAAGGAAATATAGAGCCTTTACAGATTATGTTAAAATTTGTCGTAACATGATGGTTTGCTGGAAAAGCTTTTTTTCGAGATGATTGTGAAAAATAAGAAGGATTTTAAAAGTTTATATCGAAATCTTATACATAACACGAATGGAGTCACTTATGTGGTTGAAAGGGTTTTCAAAAACGTACTTCTATTTTTTACGAAAGGCTCCAACTGCACCGCAAGAAAGCCTTGAAGTTAAAAAAATATTATAAGAGGTAGATATGTGATGAGACTATCGTTTAATGAAGAAGAAGTAGAACGTTCAATGACGCTTTACAAAGTTTTTGCAAGGGCATTTAAAAGCGTTTCCGAACACAGTATTAGAGACAGCAAGGAGCATGGATTTAATCCAACTGAATTTGCCGTTCTCGAATTACTGTATACGAGAGGTGCTCAAAAACTTCAGCAAATCGGCTCAAGACTCCTGCTTGTCAGCGGGAATGTGACGTACGTAATTGACAAGTTAGAACGAAATGGTTTCATTGAAAGAGAACAGGACCCAAAGGATAAGCGGTCAGTTTATGCCCATTTAACGGATAAAGGGCGCAGTTATCTGGATAAAATTTATCCAATCCATTCTCTTCGAATTGCGCGGGCGTTTTCTGGTCTTTCGCGTGAAGAACAGGAGCAATTAATTAGTCTGCTGAAAAAAGCAGGTATTCACAGTCAGCATTTGTTATTTAGATAAAACGAAAAGGTGCCATGGTTGGCACCTTTTTTATGTATCCAGCTGATGAGCAGGATAGGCGATAAATTTTTCAATATCACTAGCTGGAAGTGGCTTGGCATAATAAAAGCCTTGTAGATCGTCACAGCCCTGCGCAGATAAAAGTTGCGCTTGTGCAAAAGTTTCAACACCTTCAGCAATGACTTCTAGAGATAGCTGGTGCCCCATTGCAATAATAGCCCCTGTGATTTGCTCAGACTTTGAATCGCTCAAAATATCCTCGATAAATGATTTATCAATTTTCAGGCGGTGAATCGGCAAATCCTTCAAATAGCTTAAAGAGCTGTGGCCTGTACCAAAATCATCAATACTAATACGGACGCCAAGTTGTTTTAGAGATGTCAGTACCTGTTTTGACTGCTTGATGTTGTCCATTGTCATGCTTTCTGTCACTTCAAGCTCAAGAAGTGATGGTTGAAGGTCGTATTTTTTTAGCGTTAGTTTAATCAAATCAATTAAGTCTTCAGAGTTAAACTGCTTAGCAGATAAATTGACCGCTACAGGAATTTTCAATTGCTTGTCATACCACAATTTTGCCTGCTGACATGCCGTGTCAATGACCCACCTTCCAATATCGATGATCAGGCCGGATTCTTCAGCAAGTTCAATGAAAGCCTCGGGTGATTTTAGAGAACCGTCTGGTGCTTTCATTCTTAAAAGGGCTTCAACACCTGTCATCTGTCTTGTTTTGGCGCTGATTTGCGGCTGATAATGAAGCACAAACTGCTTTCTTTGAATGGCATCTCGTAGCTCCAGTTCGCGATTGAGTCTGTCCTCACTCAATCTCTCCATAGATTCAGTAAAGAATTCATAGCGGCTTTGTTTATGTTTCTTTGATAAATACATGGCCATATCTGCTTTTCTCATCAATTCCATACCATTCTTTCCGTTTTGCGGAGAGATGGCGATTCCAATACTAATGGATGTAATGAGCTGATGGTTTTGAATGAAAAAAGGACGTTCAAATTGGCGAATGATGTTTTTCAAAAGCTGTTCAATTTTATGTGTGTTATGCTCCATGTGAGGAAAGATCATTAAAAATTCATCCCCGCCAATTCTTGCAATAAAGCCATTGTCAGGCAAACATTTGGTTAGTCTGTTTGCGGCGGCTTTCAACAGCAGATCGCCTATGTTATGACCAAGGGCATCATTAATAATTTTAAACCGATTTAAATCAAGAAAAAGAACTGCCGTTGACGTTTTTGTCTCTTCTTGAGCGGATAAAACATCATTTAAATGATTAATTCCGTGACGACGGTTCGGAAGTTCAGTTAGTGCATCATAATGTGCCATCACATGAATTTCTTTTTCAGCAATCTTCTGCTGGGTTAAATCCTTTAAAACGAGATAAATGCTGTCAAGTGTATGGTTGACGTGTACGGGTATGTATGTAACATGATAATAATAAAAACGATCTGCTGCTTTCAGTTCTGCTTCACGCGTAATTGCTTTTTTTGATTGATAAATAAAGTCTTCCCACATCTCAGTCGGCATGACGTATTGACTCACATCATCACCAATCCAGGAATTGCACATTTTCAAAATGTGTTTGCCTGGGTCATTCGCAGATATCACTTTTCGATCAACAGATAACACGATAATACCATCTATATTATGTTTGATCAGTGATTGGAACCGCTGTTCATTTTCTTTTAGCTGATCTGATTGTGACATAATCCGGTGATCAATATAGGCGCCGAAAATCATGAGTGATTGGACGATAAGTGTCATCAGGCCGATGAAAATGGACAGGCTGAATGGTGACATTTCAAGAGAACCACCCGCAGCGACCTGACCATCTGAATGAAAAAACATCGTCGAAGACGCCATGCCTGTGTAATGCATGCCCGCAACAGCACCGCCCATCATCAGTGCACCCGCTATTTTTAACAGCTGATCTCCCCGCCTTTTCTCAGAGCGATGGAGCCGGAAAAAAAGGTGTAATGAAAAGAATGAAGCGAGCGCACCAATAAAAAACGAAAGAAAAAAGAGAACAGGGTCATAGCTGATGGTGACATTCGCCATTGATTCCAATCCGAGGTAGTGCATGCTGCAAATAGCTGAGCCCATCGTGATCGAACTAATCAAAAGTCGTCTTGTAGAAAGTTGTTGCTGAATACATATTGAAAATGCAATGAAAGAACCGATAAAAGAGGCCAAAATCGATAAAATGAGTAAGGGTGTTTCATATGTGATACCAGAGCGTAGGTGAAACGCCATCATGCCAATAAAATGCATTGACCATATTCCCATCCCCATGATCATCGCACCAATGATCAACCATACTCTTTTCTTTGCGCCGCTCGACTGGATCACCCGGCTGGCTAATTGAAGAGCTGAGTAGGAGGCGACAGCGGCGACAGCGACTGACAGAAAGACAAGCCATCCGTTGTAGCTTCCTGTTAAATGTGTCATGTAAGAAAACCTCCTGTATCTAAAAACAGACATATACTTAATATATCGGATCAAGTGGCGCCTGTGTTCACTTTTCCTTTACTTAAAAAGGGCATTTAGCATTTTTTTTGAACATTTTTTATAGTAAAATCAAATTTAATGTAAAAAAACGAAGAAAAGTGAATCATTTTTGGTTTTTTATTCGTTTAATAGGTGGCACGGTACGATTTGCAAGCATAGCCTGTCAAACTGATTATGTGTGAAAGGGATTGATAAACATCGAAGATTTTATTATTTCATTAGCTGATGCCTTTAAGAATTTGTCGTACTTCGGCATCTTTCTTGCATTATGCATTGAATTTGTTCCTGCTGAAGTGGTGTTGCCTCTTGCAGGTTACTGGGTTTCAAAAGGGGACATGGCCTTCATCGGTGTTGTGGCTGCCGGTTCTATTGGCGGTGTGGCAGGCCCCTTGACCTTGTACTGGTTAGGGCGTTACGGAGGCAGACCCTTTTTAAATAAATATGGGAAGTATTTCTTTGTGAAACCTGAGTCACTTGATAAATCGGATGCCTTTTTTGAAAAACATGGCGGATTTGTTGCGTTTAGTGGCCGGTTTATTCCAGGGGTCAGAACCCTTATTTCCATTCCGTGCGGGATTGCGAAGATGAATGTGTGGGTTTTTTGCCTGTATACGTTTTTGGCGATTACGCCAATTACATTTGTATATGTGTATCTAGGATTTGTCCTTGGGGAGAACTGGCAAGAGGTTGGAACCATTTTAGAACCATATGTATTGCCGATTGGAATTGGTATGCTCTTATTGTTTGTTCTCTACGTGTGGCTGAAACGAAGAAAAAGAAAAACAGAAACACCAACGGCTTAATCAGTGGGTGAAGATGAAAAGTCACCTGTTGACAATACGGGGTCTGTTGATTATGATATAAGTAATCTAAATATTCTTAATCCCACCAAAGGGGAGTAGCGTCCGGTTTTTACCGGAAACAAAGTCGTCATTACATGGAACCTCATTCCATCGGCTTTGTTGGCATGATTTACATATCACATGTCTAGCAAGACCTTTGCCATTACAGGCAAAGGTCTTTTTTGCATTCATAAGCCTTTGTCTGTTGTGGGACAATAGATAAAAAATAAGGAGGAATGATGATGGATGCAGCAATTATTTTAGAGTACGGGTGGGTTCTTCTCGTATTGATTGGATTAGAAGGGATTTTAGCAGCTGATAATGCGCTGGTTATGGCTGTGATGGTCAAACACCTTCCTGAAAAACAAAGAAAAAAGGCATTATTTTACGGACTTGCGGGAGCATTTGTCATGCGATTTGGTTCTCTTTTTCTTATTTCGTTTTTAGTAGATGTGTGGCAAGTTCAAGCCATTGGCGCAATATATCTTCTCTATATTTCGATTCACCATATTTTAAAATCGCACGTATTTAAGAAAAAGGAAGCAGACACAAACATGAAACAAAGCGGCTTTTGGGCAACCGTCGTAAAAGTTGAGTTTGCTGACATTGCATTTGCAGTAGATTCTATTTTAGCAGCCGTTGCATTAGCTGTGACTCTGCCAGTAACAAACCTTCCACAAATTGGTGGGCTTGATGGCGGTCAATTTATTGTCATTCTATTAGGCGGTATCATTGGTCTAGTGATCATGAGGTTTGCGGCGACTGTATTTGTGAAACTGCTTAAAACGAGACCAAGCCTAGAAACAGCAGCATTTGTCATTGTTGGATGGGTTGGCGTGAAGCTGACGCTCTATACACTTTCTCATCCAGCTATTGGGGTCGTGTCCTCTCATTTCATTCATTCAACATTATGGAAAATCATTTTCTGGACGGTCCTTCTCGCAATTGCAGCATTTGGTTGGTTTTTATCAAGTCCATCAAGAAAAGGCAGCCAGCAAAACGAGGAAAAACAAGAGATGCGGCTGGAAGAGTAGGTTTTTTGAAAGAAATATCATTTCATTTTCATAACACGTATATTACAAAAAAGGGGGGGATACCCCCTTATTTCTTTGCTTTTAAACGAAACGTTGTAAAGTAGATAAAGAAATACATGTCACAATTGAGTAACAGGAAATGAATTCCTCATTTCTTCCTTTGCGCTTCCCTCATAAATTAGCTATCATAAATGAGTAATATAGGGAGAACTGAGGTGAAACCATTGCTTAGCCTTTTGTTTAAAAAGGGAAAGAAAAAGCAAACATTAGAGCAGTCGGCAATCAACATCCAACAGGGTGATACCGAGCTGCAAAATGCATTAATAGAGCAATACAAACCATTTGTCGCTAAGACGGTTTCATCCGTTTGTAAACGATATATAGATGAAAAAGATGATGAATTTAGCGTAGGCTTAATTGCCTTTAATGAAGCGATAGAAAAATACTCTGCCGAAAAAGGCAACTCACTCCTTGCATTTGCGGAGTTAATTATTAAAAGAAAAGTAATCGACTATATTCGAAAAGAAGCAAGAAACGCGCCAACGGTTCAAATGGACCTTCAAGAAAGTGAGAATGGCGAGTACTCGCAAAGCATGATTGAAGCAGAGCTTTCTGCAAATGAATATAGGCGTTTAATTGAACAAGAACATAGAAGAGAAGAGATTGAACATTTTAAAGAACGATTGAAAGTATATGGTCTTACGTTTCAAGAACTGCTTGAGCATTCACCAAAGCATGCGGATGCGAGACAAAATGCCATTAAAGTGGCCCATACACTCGTTAAGCACGATGAACTGAGAACCATTTTATTTCAGAAAAAACAATTGCCAGTCAAACAGCTGGAAAAGCTAGTGGAAGTCAGCCGCAAAACGATTGAGAGAAATAGAAAATATATTATTGCGATGGCGATCATTATGACAGGTGATTATGTGTATTTGAAAGATTACCTTAAAGGGGTGCTTAATTCATGAGAAGAGGCATTATAGTAGAGAAAAACAAAAAATATGTCACACTGCTGACCCCTGATGGACAATTTCTGCGGACAAAGTATGAACAGCAAGACTATGAAATCGGTCAAGAAGTGACGTTTCCGAATGAATCACGTCTCGAAAGAAAAAGAGCCGGTTTTTTTGACCTGCTTCGTTTACGTCCGTTAAATGCAGGAATTCTATCAATTGCAGCAATTATTGTCGTGATCTTCACTATGATGCCATCTTTCTCAAGTCAAAAAGCATATGCATATATGACGATTGACATTAACCCAAGTTTTGAGCTGAAACTCGATCACAATTATCAAGTGATCGGTGTCACTCCGCTGAATAAAGATGCGAAGCAAGTACTGGCCAGTATGAAAGATTTAGAAAAAAACGACATGACCAAAGTCGTGCAGGAAATCATCGATGATTGTGATAAAAAAGGATACGTGAACCACTCTAAAAGCATTTATATTTCAACTGTTTATGAAAACAAGCAGGATCATACATACAAAACAAACGTAAAAAGTAAAATCAGCACCATCTCGGGGGAATATCAAAAGCGCAATTATAAGCTGGAAACTGTGGAAGGTGACCTGGAAACAAGAGAAAAGGCACAAAAAGCAGGCATTTCAACAGGAACTTATATTAGAAATCAAGAAATGCAAGACAACGAACAAGAGGACGTTAAAAAAGAAGATGAAGATCCAGCAGATGACGAGGCTGTCAAAGAAGAAGAGCCGAAAAATGCTGATGAAGATCAAAAAGACGAAGACAAAAAAGAAGATATAAAGACAGACGTTAGCGATGAGATGCAGCCGGATAAAGAGGCTCCAGAAGGCGAGGACAAAGAGCAGAAGGAAGTTGAGAGGGAAGAGCAAGGAGCTGTTCAAAAGCCTCACCAAACAAGCCCTAATCATGAAAATAAAGAGAAAAAGGGAAAAGAAGAAAAGGACCGCCCTTTTGAAAAAGACAAAGAGCAAAAAAAAAATCACTCGACTGATCCTGATGAAAAAAGACATCCAAATGGCACATCACGTGGTGATGCTGAAAAGCATGTAAAAAAAACGACAGTGGTCAGAATCGTCCGTACGTCGAACGTAACAGAAATGACGTCAAACAAAAAGGGAAAAATACACCGCCTTCATACCGTGAAAACCGGGATGAGCCTACATATGAACAGTAAAAAAACGCCAGAATAGATCCGGCGTATTTCACCATGTCTTTATTTAGTTGAATGGCCCATTTGAGATTGCGCCTGCTGTACGAGTCTTTTTGTAATCTCGCCGCCAACAGAACCGTTTGAACGTGCGACTGTATCTGAACCGAGAGTCACGCCAAATTCTTGAGCGATCTCGTATTTAAATTGATCTAATGCTTGTTCTACTCCAGGAACAAGAAGTTGATTTCGATTTGCCATCACAGATTCCTCCTTTCACCTCATGTTTGTTGCGCCTTCTTATTTTGAAAAAAACAGCCTGCAATTATGCTGGCAATTGCTGCACAAAAAAGCCGAGGTGATGAAGGTCACCTCGGGCTCAGTTTTAAGCCTTTTTCAGCTGAAGCGTATTAAACATCATTTCTTGCGCTGTGCTTTGCAAGTGAGAAGTGAAAACGGAGAAAACTGTGGAACTGATAATGCCTTTAATCAATTGCCATTGCGGCTTCGTCAATTCTGTAAACTCTTCGTGGAGCTTGTCCGTCTGCTCTTCTGTCATTTCTCGTAAATTCGTTTCCTTTAATGGAAAATGTGTATGGTGATAAATAAAATCAAGGACGTGCGCATATGCTTCATAAAAACGGATGGGGCTGATAATATCATCCGTTCGATCTGTGATCGTATTAAATAAGGCAGATAAGATCATACGAATAGAATCAAAATCAAATACTGATTTTAAATCCCGGACAATTAATAAAATAACGACCTGATCAATGGAGTACTTCTTGCCAAGCTCTGGATGGCCGATCATATCTTTAATATCGCGCTTGATCCAGTTTTGAATGGCTGTCGATTTAAGAGAAGTCAGCTCACACAAGTTGCCAAGCTCAACGATTTCGTTCGTTGAAAGCCCGTGCTCTGATTTTTGCTTCCGCCGTTCGAGTTTTTCAAAAAACGAAGGGATTTTTAATTCATCATATTCATGTTCCTTATCGCTTTTTACAGATAAATTCAAAAGCTGAAGCGGAGTCAGATCTCCCTCGCCTTTTAGAGAATACAGAAGTCTCGTCATGTCAATTCTCGTTAATTTAAAAGTCACCATGTTCCACCTCATTTGTACGTCAAAAACGTGATTATTGATCTAATTCAACATCATAATCTCTTTTTAATGAAAATGCAAAATAAACTAAAATAGGACCGCTGCGTCACAATTTGTTCACTTTTTAGCGGATGCAAGTAGCGTAATCATTGAAATGACGAGGTTTGAGCCAGTATGATAAACATAGAAAACGATTCCTTTTTCCTTGCAATTTGAGACGTTTATTTTTATAATTTTATTAATAAGTTCAAATGAACTTAATATGACAGCGGAGGTTATGTATGGGTAAAAGAATATTTCTGTTTATATTAACGAACATTCTTGTTATCACTACGATTGGTATTGTCCTATCGGTTATTAGTGCAGCAACTGGTGTTGGTTCTTATATAGGAGCAGACGGAAGACTTAATATCCTTTATCTTCTTGTATTCAGTGCAGTTGTTGGTTTTGTAGGCTCGTTTATGTCACTAGCGATGTCTCGCTGGATGGCAAAAATGATGATGGGTGTGCGTGTGTTAAATCCAGAAAAGGATTCTTTAACATATGATGAGCAGCAGCTTGTTGACCGCGTTCACAGACTATCAAGAGCAGCAGGCCTTTCTAAAATGCCTGAGGTCGGTATTTACCAATCATCTGAAGTAAATGCTTTTGCGACAGGTCCTTCTAAGAGAAGATCGCTTGTTGCCGTATCAACTGGATTGCTTCATGAAATGGATGATGCAGCAGTTGAAGGGGTTATCGCTCACGAAGTCGCTCACGTAGCGAACGGTGACATGGTCACAATGACGTTACTTCAAGGAATCGTCAACACGTTTGTTGTCTTCCTTTCAAGAATTGCGGCATGGATCGCAAGCCGTTTCGTTTCACGTGAAGAGCTTGTGCCGATTGTTCACTTTATCGCTGTGATCGTCTTCCAAATTATTTTCTCTATCTTAGGAAGCCTTGTCGTATTTGCTTACTCTAGACATCGTGAATTCCATGCAGACCGCGGCGGTGCGGACCTTGCAGGAAAAGATAAAATGATTCATGCGCTTCGTTCACTAGAGGCGTATACATCAAGAATTAAAGATGATGATCAAGCAGCTGTTGCTACACTGAAAATCAGTGGTAAAAGAAAAGCTTCTCTTTTCTCAACACACCCTGATTTAAACGAAAGAATTAGAAGACTAGAAGCAAAATAAGAAAGATCAAAAGACATTCTGCGTAAGGATGTCTTTTTCTTTTTGATGAAAAAGTAAATAAAGCACAAAATACCTTTAAAATCTTCTCTCTTTTCATTAAAATGATAAAGTATTCGAAAAGAAAGATAAAAGAAGGAATAACCATGAATCCAATGAAAAAACTAATTGACCGGCTGTCGGCTTTTCAGCTGATTGCCCTTTACTATTTTCTTGCTGTGACCGTGTCGTTCATTCTACTCAGTCTGCCAGTGGCTCACCAAGAAGGAGTCAAATGGACATTTATTGATGCGCTGTTTACAGCTGTGAGTGCTGTCAGTGTCACGGGTCTGACTGTTGTCGATACGTCACAAACATTTAGTGTGACCGGGATGTGGATCCTTGCATTTGTTTTGCAAATCGGTGGTATCGGCATTATGACACTTGGTACATTCGTCTGGCTGGTTATGCGAAAAAGGATCGGCATTAAAGAAAGAAAATTAATTATGGCAGACCAAAACCAGAGCAACTTATCAGGAATTGTGAAACTCATGAAGCAGGTCTTATATTTAATCTTGCTGATTGAGTTTGTAGGCGGTCTGATTTTAAGTATGTATTTTCTAAAGTATTACGATGTGCAAGGCGCTTTTTTACACGGGTTTTTCTCTAGTATCAGTGCAACAACCAATGGAGGCTTTGATATTACAGGGAATTCGTTAATTCCTTATAAAGATGACTATTTCGTCCAATTTATCACGATGCTGCTCATCATTTTTGGCGCTATTGGCTTTCCAGTACTTGTCGAAGTAAAGGATTATTTATTCAATCAAGACCGAAAACATGCATCGTTTTCATTGTTTACGAAAATTACAACGATTACGTTTGGTCTCCTTGTTGTCGTTGGGGCAATTGGGATTTATGCACTTGAAGCCCGGTTTACTTTTCTAGGGAAGAGCTGGCATGAAATCTTGTTTTATTCTTTGTTTCAATCAACAGCTACCAGAAGTGGCGGGCTTTCGACATTAGATATTACGCAATTGACAGAGCCGACACTGTTATTTTTATGTTTGCTGATGTTTATCGGGGCATCTCCAAGCTCGGTAGGGGGCGGAATTCGGACAACTACGTTTGCCCTTAATTTACTTGCTTTGTTTCATTTTGCGAGAGGAAATAAGTCCATTAAAATCTTTAAAAGAGAGCTTCATCAAGCGGATATTAATAAATCCCTCATGGTGACGATGATGGCCTTTATTTTAGTGTTTGGTGCTACGTTTCTGTTAACTTTATCAGACCATCATACACTTCTTGAAACTTTATTTGAAGTTTGTTCTGCCTTTGGAACAACGGGACTGTCGCTCGGAATTACGTCTGACTTGTCGGTATTTGGTAAGTGTATTATTATGGTGGTCATGTTTATAGGACGGATTGGAATTCCAAGCTTCTTGTATTTAATTGGTCGCCGGGAAAGTGAAGCGAATTATCATTATCCGAAAGAGCGTGTGATCATCGGCTAACCAGCATTCCTACTGAATGCTGGTTTTTTTATTTCCATTATATAACTGGCTAAATCACAAGGGATGTTCGCAATCTATAGGTAAGAGGTGAAAGAGACGTGCTGGATGTGTTATGGAAAGCAATTGTAATGCTGCTCGTTGGTACTTTGCTGCTGAGAATAGCAGGACCTAAATCCATTAGTCAATTAACGGTTCAACAGACAGTCATCATGATTTCAATTGGATCGATTATTATCCAACCCTTCATTGAGCATAATTTACTTGAAACCATTTATGCGGCCGCCATTTTTATTGTGGCGCTTGTGATTATGGAAAAGCTGTCGATCCAATTTGATTTTTTTGAAAAGTTGGTTTCAGGGAAGTCTGTGGTGATTTTAGAGGATGGAGAAATGCTTGATCACAAGCTGAAAAAAACGCGGCTGACAAGGGACCAATTCAAAATGCGCTTAAAGCAGCAGGGCATCACAGACATCAGCAGTCTCAAAAAAGCAACGCTAGAAGCGAATGGGCAAATTGGATATGAGTTAAAGCCTGAGGAAAAACCAGTGACAGTCAAACAAATGAAAGAGCTATTTGATCAATTGAGCGAAGAACTAAACATGTTAAAAAGGAATGATGACAGATGAAAAGAAAAACAGCAAAAAATGAAGCACTCACGAATAATATGACGCCTACAGAAAGCATGGCACACGATCAAGGACAAACACAATTTGACGAGCAATCAGAAGACCGCCAGGCGAACCGAAATTCTCATCAAGGTAAACAGGGGGGAGCATCTCGTGACTAAAAAACATGTGAAAAGTAAAGACATGAAAGACCATAAAAAACCGATGAACCCCGATATCTTGGAAGAGGAATTTGGCAGCGAGCTAGGAGATATAAACAGCAGTAAATGGATTGATACTTTAATGAAGCCTAAAAAAAACGATGAATGTCACAATGAACAGAAAAACAAAAAATAAATAGAAAAAAACGATCCTCACAGGATCGTTTTTCCTATTTAATATAACTGTTTTGTCTGCCAGTAATGGTTCGCATCAGACTGGTCATTTTGAGCTCGATGACTGGTTGTGCAACAGTTTTAACAAATGTACTAGATAGGGTAAAGGTTAAGAGGACCGTAAGTAGCAATAGAATCAATACACTTGCCGTATTTAGAGCCCAATCATCAAACCAAGTCGTTCTTAAAAGCTTAATCACAAAGCCATGAAGTAAATAGACATATAGCGTTCTTGTGCCCCATTTGGTAAAGAAGAACCGGCGTGTTGGGACTAATGCAAAGAAACTAAAGGTAGCAGCAAATGCAAGTAAATACCATACCATTCGTTTCATAGCTGCAATGAGTCCTTCATCTCCAAGAGAAGCGTAAGACTGTGACCCAAATAAAAAGGAATAATCGAATTCATAAAAATAGCAAAACATGAACACGGCCATTAGTACAAGGAGTGCAGTCAGTTTCCCTTTGCTTGTTCGGATAAATTCAAAGTGCTGCTTTTTTAAATAAAAGCCAGCTAAAAACATCGGCAAAAAGACAAATGTACGAGATAGGCTGAGTGTATCGCTAATGCTGTCCACGTAACCGACAAGTAACGCCATCGATAAACTGACGATCATTGCCCAGTGGAATGGCAGTTTTGAAAAAGGAATAAGTAGTAAGTTCCAAAAGAATAAACTGATTAAAAACCATAAAGACCATTGCGGATCAATCGGATTTAAGTTAGAGATGCTTTGATCCTGTAAGAAATAATAATACACAGAATAGATGACCTGAAAAATCAAATATGGGATGATCAGCTTAACTGCGACTTTTTTCATAAAACCTGGTTTTCTAAAACCTTTGGCAAAGAAGCCAGACACCAATATAAAAGCGGGCATATGGAATGTATAAATAAATTTATATAAGTAGAGTATCCAGTCATTATCATGTATGAATGACCGTAACAAATGACCAAAAACAACTAGAAAAATCAGAAGAAATTTTGCATTATCAAAATAACTGTCTCTCGTGGACGTCATAACATCACCTTTCCTGCTTCATTTCGAACATAAACGTTCTAAGTGCACTGTTCCCTCATTTGCCCCATTTTAAAATACAAATTGGCTCATTTCGCTATTTGATGTGAAATTGTAGAGCGGTTGTAAAAGAAGCGTAAGAAAAGAGAATCGTTATACAATCGTGTCATCCAAATGAAACAAATGAAGCAAGCCTCGTGTAAAAAGTTCTCTTTTTTTATGAGTCGAATGAAGGAACAATGAAAATCTTGTAGAAATATTGTAGAGGAATGAGGCTGGAAAAGGAGTGTAAGAGAATGACTGAAACGCTCGATGGTGCGAAAAATATCAGAAAATTAGAAAAAGAAAACGAATATTTGCGAAATGAATTGATTCAGCACAAAATGCTGTTAAATAAGACGTTAGATGCCATTTTTATATTTGATCAGCACCTCAACATTATCCAAGCCAATGAAGCGACATGCAGGCTTGTCCAAACACCGAAAGAAGACCTCCTCAATAAATCCGTTCTAGATTTCCTATACGGCATCCCGAAAAACAAAATTGACTGCTCACTTGAGATTTTTTTTCGAAAAGGAACTTTAAAAAGAGAGATCTCTATTCAACTAGAAAATGGAGAGACAAAATATATTGAATTTGTAGCAGAGCACGACGTGGTGAATCAACAATATATTGTCGTCATGCGTGATATTTCTTCAAAGAAAATATTAGAGCGAGAACGTTCGATGAATGAGCAGCTGTTTAAAGATTTATTTGATCGAGCGATTGACGGTATGGTCATATTTGATCAGGATGGTTGTATGATTGACGCCAATCACTCTTTTTGCCAGAGCTTTGAACTTCAAAAAACAGATTTAACAGACCGCTACTTAAATGAATTTGTTGAAGAAGAAAATCTTCCAGCGCTCCAGCAGCTCTTAACTTCATTGAAAGAAACAGGGAAAGCAAAGGGAGAACTTCCTGTTACCCTTCAATCTGGGCAGAACAAATTATTCGAACTGACCATCACATCCAATGTGATGAGTGGTTTTTACATGTCCATCATGCGTGATATTACAGAAAAAAGATTAATGGAAGAAAAGCTGCTAAAAAGTGAAGAACGTTTTAGAGAAATATTCGAAAATGCGATGGATGCCATCATCATTTGGGCGGATGATGGAGAGATTGTCAGGGCAAATGAATCCGCCTGCCGAATTTTCGAATTACCGATGCAGCAGCTGATTGGCAAGAAACTCATGGATTTTCTAGTCAAATCTGATCGCAGATACCGGCCGACAAGAAGACGGTATATCAGGAATCTTGAAATCAGAGAAGAACTCCTCTTTAGAATGGCGAATGGCCAATTCAAAGAGCTTGAGTTCACCTCTAAGCATGCGGTATTAGAAGGGCAGCACTTAACCATTTTACGGAATGTCAGTGACAGAAAGCGAATGGAAGAGGAGCTGCGAGAAAGTGAGCTCAAATTCCGTAAAGTATTTAATGGCTCTATGGATGGCATTGTTCTTTTCGATAATCAATACCGGATTATTGATGTGAATCCTTCCGCAAGTGAACTGCTTGGCCTCAAAGATGATCACTTAACGGAAATGAACCTTTTTCATATCCTTGCGCCATATCAAATTGAAAATTTGGCGCAGCCAGCTCAGGCGATGTCATTAGACGAGATGGACAATGAAGTTCCATTTGTGCTGAACCATCCAGATCAACGTATTTTGGAGTTTTCTTTTAAACGAAATATTATTCATAACATGAATTTGGCCATCTTTAGAGATGTGACTGAACGCAAGGAATTAGAAGAGCGGGTAAGAAAATCGGATACGCTTCATGTTGTCGGAGAGCTTGCTGCTGGAATTGCCCATGAAATTAGAAATCCAATGACGGCTTTAAAAGGCTTCATTCAGCTGCTCAAAGGAAACATTGAAGGGGAGTATTCGCTCTATTTTAATGTCATCACATCAGAGCTGAAAAGAATCGAATCCATCATTACAGAATTTTTGATTTTAGCGAAACCACAGGCCATCATCTATGAAGAAAAAAATGTCGTGCAAATTGTCAAAGACACGATGGACCTTCTTCACGCACAAGCCAATCTTGGCAATGTGCAAATGCACTTAAATGTGCTGGATGATATTCCGCTCATCTACTGTGAACAAAATCAGTTAAAGCAAGTCTTTATTAACATTTTAAAAAATGCGATTGAAGTAATGCCTCAGAAAGGAAATGTTTACGTGAGCATTCAAAGGAAGGGGGAGGAGCACATTGTGATTTCTCTTCGTGATGAAGGCTGCGGCATGACAGAGGATAAACTAAAGCGTCTCGGAGAACCATTTTATACAACAAAAGAAAGAGGCACTGGACTTGGGTTAATGGTTAGTTATAAAATTATTGAAGAGCATCAAGGAACCATTGAAGTAGAGAGTGAAGAAGGGGTCGGAACAGTGTTCCATCTCACGCTTCCACTCCGGCAGCAGAAACAAGAAGGGGAGCTTTAATGTGTATTATACAGTCTATACCGCACCAATCGGGGCATTATACATACTAGAGAAAGATGGTGCCATCATTGAAGTGAAGTTTGATGATGAATCGTTTTTGGTCAAAGAACAGAGAGACCATTTTAAACAAGAAGACACGCCTGTATTAAAAGAAGCGAAAAAACAGCTGGATGAATATTTTAAGGGCGATCGGAAAGTGTTCGATCTCCCGCTCAAGCAAGCAGGCTCTCCGTTTCAAGAGCAAGTGTGGGAGGCACTTTCTACTATTCCGTATGGTGAATCAAAAAGCTATGCTGATATTGCAGAAGCGATCGGTAATCCAAAGGCTGTCAGAGCCATTGGACAAGCTAATAGACGCAATGCATTGCCAATTTTTATCCCGTGTCACCGGGTCATTGGAAAAGACAGGACTCTGACTGGCTATGCAGGGACGAAGACAGGGATGAAAGCGATCCTGTTAGAATTAGAAGGCATCCCATTTGTTCAAAAATAAATGAATTGACCTGTTCCAAATGTTTAGTGAGCGACATATCCTTTTATTAAGCTAAAAAAGTTGGTCTAGGGAAAAAGGAGGCTGCTAACATGTTATGGGGCAAAAAAGATAAAATGTACGCCGTCACATCACTATGTGTCAAAATGAACGTGTTGACAGAAGAACAGAAAAAAGAAATATTAGCAAAAACGAACGAAACAAAAAAGCGCGGTGCTCTTAAATGATAAGAACCCCGCGCTTTTGTTTGATTAAAGTGACACGCTTTCAGTAAATAGTGCATCAATCTCTTCTGTATAGTTGGAAGTGATAATGCCTTTTTCTGTAATGATCCCGGAAATGAGATGGTGAGGAGTGACATCAAAGGCAGGGTTAAATACCTGCACGTCAGGAGGCGCTATTTGGATGCCGTTTAATTCCTTTACTTCCTGCGGGTCGCGTTCTTCAATCGGAATATCTGACCCATCCTGAGTTGACACATCAAAGGTCGAAAGAGGCGCTGCCACAAAAAATGGAATTTGAAAGTGTTTAGCCAAAATAGCCAGACTTAACGTTCCAATTTTATTTGCTGTATCACCGTTTCTAGCGATTCGATCTGCACCAACAATAACGGCAGAAATTTGTTTTTCTTTCATCGTATGGGCTGCCATATTATCCGTGATAAGCGTCACATCTACGCCGCCCTGCATCAATTCCCATGTCGTCAGACGAGCGCCTTGAAGGACAGGACGTGTTTCACATGCGTAAATGTGAAGATCGAGGTTTTTCTTTTTCGCTAAATAAAAGGGTGCAAGCGCTGTTCCGTACCGGCTTGTGGCAATGGAGCCTGCGTTGCAAATGGTCATAATTCGATCACCAGATTTAAAGAGCTGAAGAGCATTTTGACCGATTTGCCGGCATGTTTCTTCATCTTCGATTTGAATTTGAATGGCTTCATGGACAAGATCAGTTTTGGCTGCATTCACCGAAGCAGCACGCTCAATGCGCTGATAAAGCCGGTCTAATGCCCAGGCAAGGTTCACAGCGGTTGGACGAGCACTGTTTAAATAATCTTTCAGGCGAGCGACTTCTCGCTTAAAGAGATCAATGTCTTCTGTATCAATCTCTTGTGCACTGAGTGCAAGCCCAAAAGCCGCTGTAATGCCAATAGCAGGTGCTCCGCGCACTTTTAGCGTCACAATGGCATCATACACATCTTCTTTTGTATATAAATGCTCAAACACGGTTTCAGCGGGTAATTTTTGCTGATTCAAAATGTTGATACGGTTTTCTTCCCATTCGACGGAACGGGGAACTTCAAATTCTTTAGACAAAACTCGTCACTCCTTTACAGTTTGCTGGAATAATGCGACGAGGTCAGACGCTGTTTCCACTGCATGATATTGTTTGATCAATGTTTTTCCTAGTGTAAGTGCTGCTTTTTTCTGCTGAAGCCTTCTAGAATGTGATGGAATCGCATCGAGATCAGCCGCATGCGCAAGACCGATGGTTCGGCGAACAAGCTCACAGCCAGCAAAGCCGGTGGCTTCTTTTAAAATACGGTCAAAGGTTGTTTCTAAAAAGCTGTCCGATACACTAAACGCTTCAATACTGTCTTCTTTCCATGCTTTTGTGAACACTTCTTTGAATGTTGCCCACACATTGACGACATGATCAAAAAGGTGCTGCTGATCCTGCTCATTCTCATGAGATAAAGCATTGATGAACAGATTGGCAATAAAGTGACCGATATCGAATCCGAAAGGACCGTAAAAAGCGAACTCTGGATCAATGATTTTCGTTTCCGTTTCGTTTGCAAAAATACTGCCTGTATGAAGATCTCCATGTACCAGTGTTTCAGCAGAGGTTAAGAAGATCCGTTTCAATTCGGCTGCTTTTGCTTGCAGTTCAAGATCAGCCCATAGTGCTTTTGCCTCTTCTCTTAATTCCTCTTCGAAGTCATTCGTTTCGCTGTCAAAGAAAGGATCTGTGAAGACGAGTTTCTCTGTAATGTCACAAAGATCAGGGTTTGTAAACTGCTTCACGAATTGTTTTTTGATTTTAGGATTTGTGGCAAAGTCAGACGTGTAAAATAGTGTTTTGCCTAAAAATTCTCCGACATGATCTGATAAATACGGATAATGTTTTCCGGCAATTAGCCCTTTTCTGACGATTTCAAGGTGTGATAGATCCTCCATTGCCGTCACTGCAAGAGCTGTATCCGAATAATAGACGGCTGGTACGAGATGTGGTGCATACTCTGATTGCTTGATGAGTGCTGCACTTTCAATTCTTGCGCGGTCTAATGTCAGCGGCCAGCTTTCTCCAACGACCTTTGCATAAGGAAGAGCCTGCTTGATAATCAGTCCTTTTGCTTGTTTGTGATCATAAATATGAAAGACGTAATTTAAATTTCCGTCGCCAATTTCAGTGCAGGTCAAATGACTGCTCTCTTGAATCAATCCAAGTCTAATGGCTAATGCAACTGCCGAACTCTCTGTTAATTCTTCATATGATGCCGTAAGTGTAACCAATTGCTTCCCCTCCAAATCATATAAAAAAGCCTCTTTCTCCTGAGAGAAAGAGGCTTGATGGCGTGTATGCTCGAAGCCTCTCTTATCTCTCAGCACATACGTCTGATGGAATTAGCACCGTGCCCTATAAGACAATGAATTGTCTTGGCGCTGTTCTTGCTGCGCCCCACTTCACAGTGGTATTAACGGTCGGTTGCTGTTGGGGTCAAAAGGCCAAATCCCTCGCCCAACTCTCGATAAGAGAAATCAATATGTAATTGTTTCATGTCTGCTTGCATTTCTTAATTCTAGATATTATCAGAGCTGCAGTTCACATGTCAATCTTTTTTCAAAATTGCTTTACAATTCATAAAACAATCCATTACAGTGATTGTATTGTCACGTAACTTGAATAGAAGGTGAAAAAATGAAATTCCAGCAATCAGATGTATTGAAACATTTACCGAAACAATTTTTTGCGTCGCTTGTTCAAAAAGTGCAGAAAAAAATGCAGGAAGGGGCAGATGTGATTAATTTAGGTCAAGGAAATCCTGATCAGCCCACTCCTCCACATATTGTGAAAGCGATGCAGGAAGCGGTAGCAAAACCTGAAAATCATCAATACTCCTCATTCCGCGGGACAGCGAAACTAAAAAAGGCCGCAGCTGCTTTTTATGAAAGAGAATATGGCGTCACGCTTGACCCAAAGACAGAGATTGCTATCTTATTTGGAGGAAAAGCGGGACTAGTCGAATTGCCGCAATGTTTACTGAATCCAGGTGATACGCTGCTTGTTCCAGACCCAGGATATCCTGATTACTGGTCAGGCGCTGTGCTTGCCGGAGCTCATATGGTCACAATGCCTCTTCTTGAACAAAATGATTTTTTGCCTGACTACCACCAACTGTCAGAAGAGGATAAGAATCAAGCAAAATTGATGTACTTAAATTACCCAAATAATCCGACTGGTGCGACTGCAACCCGGACATTTTTTGAAGATACTGTTGCGTTTGCGAGTGAAAATAATATGTGTGTAGTCCATGATTTTGCATATGGCGGCATAGGATTTGACGGCGAAAAGCCCCTCAGTTTCCTGCAAATAGACGGAGCAAAAGAGACAGGTATTGAAATATATACTTTGTCCAAAACGTATAATATGGCTGGATGGAGAGTCGGTTTTGCAGCAGGGAATGCCTCTGTTATCGAAGCCATTGAGCTTTATCAGGATCACCTGTTTGTGTCACTGTTTAAAGCAACTCAAGATGCAGCAGCAGAAGCACTTTTAAGCGATCAAACGTGCGTACAAGTACAAAATGATCGGTACGAAAAAAGACGAAACACTTGGATTGCTGCATGCAAAGAGATTGGCTGGGACGTCAGTGCGCCAAAGGGCTCGTTTTTTGCTTGGTTAAAGGTGCCTGAAGGGTATACATCTGAAACTTTTTCTGATGTATTATTAGAAAAAGCACATGTTGTTGTTGCACCCGGGAATGGCTTTGGTGCTCACGGTGAAGGCTACGTCAGAGTCGGACTTTTAACAAGTGAGGAGCGGCTAAAGGAAGCCGCTGATCGTATCGCTGCCTTGCAGTTATTTGAAAAAAAGCCATTGACAACGTAAAAAAATGGTGCGATAATTCAGGCAATATTTAAGAAAATTGAATATTCTTATCAAGAGTAGGCAGAGGGACTAGCCCAATGAAGCCCGGCAACCGACTTCCATGAAGCACGGTGCTAATTCTTGCAGCAAGCGCTGAGAGATAAGATTCGGATGAATGAGACGAAACCTCTTTAACGCGCTGATCAAGCACTTAAAGAGGTTTTTTTATTGACCACATACAGGACGCAATCGAAAGGGGATTCCTAGTGAGTGAACTACTGGCAACATACGTACTAACACATCGAGAGGATGAACAAATAGACCGAAAAGCAGAGCAGATCGCACTTGGGTTAACGGTCGGGTCATGGACGGACTTGCCGCAGCTCAAAAAGGAGCAGCTGAAAAAACATAAAGGCCGTGTGGTGAGCGTAAAAGAACAGTCTCCCTCAATTGGTGGTCTGTATCAATCAGAGGTGACCATTGCTTATCCTGAGGCGAACTTTTCAGCTGATATACCAGCGGTGTTGACGACGATTTTTGGAAAGCTTTCACTGGATGGGAAAGTAAAGCTCGTCGATATCGAATTTTCGGAAAGGTTTAAAAGCTGTCTGCCAGGACCGGTATTTGGCATTGAGGGGATACGAAAGAAAGTAGGCGTGTTTGATCGGCCGCTATTGATGAGTATATTTAAAGGCGTGATCGGTCGTGATATGGAGGATTTAAAAGAACAGCTCCGCTTACAGGCTTTAGGTGGAGTAGACTTCATCAAAGATGATGAGATTTTATTTGAAAGCCCATTAGCCCCTTTTGAAGATCGAATCAAGGAAGGAAAAAAGATATTAAAAGAAACATATGAAGAGACAGGACATCGCACGCTTTATGCTGTTAATTTAACTGGTAGAACTTTTGATTTGAAAGATCGAGCAAGAAAGGCAGCCGAACTCGGGGCTGATGCGCTTTTATTCAACGTTTTTGCCTATGGACTTGATGTCATGCAAAGCTTGGCTGAAGATCCAGAGATCCCATTGCCGATCATGGCACATCCGGCAGTGAGCGGTGCAATGACATCATCTCCAGACTATGGATTCTCGCATTCTCTTCTTTTAGGCAAATTAAATCGATATGCTGGTGCTGATTTAAGTCTTTTTCCCTCTCCTTATGGATCAGTCGCCCTTCCGAAAAAAGATGCCATTGGCATTTTCGAAGCATGTGTGAAAGAGGATACAGTTCAACAAACATTTCCTGTCCCTTCAGCAGGCATTCACCCGGGAATGGTGCCGATCTTAGTCAAAGATTTTGGACTTGATCATGTCATTAATGCAGGCGGGGGAATTCACGGACATCCGCGGGGAGCAATTGGAGGAGGGAAAGCCTTTCGTTCGATCATTGATGCGGTTGTCAAAAAAGAGTCTATCGAAGAAAAAGCATCAACTTGTCAAGACTTACAAGCAGCACTTGATCTTTGGGGAAGGGTAGCAGAATAAATGAAAAAACCAATTGTATGTTGTGATTTTGATGGCACGATTACGAAAAATGATAATATCATTCGCATCATGAAGCAGTTTGCTCCGAAAGAATGGACGAAATGGAAGGATGGTGTTCTAGCAAAAGAGATCACGATCCAAGAAGGCGTCGGGCAGATGTTTCTGTTACTGACGAGTGATCAGAAAGAAGCCATTCGGTCATTTATTTTAGAGGATACAGAGATTCGTGAAGGATTTGAACAGTTTGTCGATGATGTCAAAAAAGCAGACATTCCTTTCTATGTACTCAGCGGCGGTATGGACTTTTTTGTCTATCCTATCCTTGAAGGGATTGTCGAACAAGAGAATATTTATTGTAACCATGCATCATTTAAAGAAGACCATATTCAAATTGAATGGCCGCATGCCTGTGATTCAGAATGCCAAAATGGCTGTGGCTGCTGCAAGCCTTCCATTATTCGAGAGCTGACGCAGGAAGATGATTTTATTATCATGATTGGTGATTCAGTGACTGATATTGAGGCAGCGAAACATGCGGATCTCACGTTTGCGCGTGATTATTTACTGAACGAATGTAAAGAGCTAGGGCTCGTACATAAAGAGTATGAAACATTTGTTGATCTAAAAGCGCAATTTGATCAAATAAAGGAAGTGAAGGAATGGCAGACGAGAAGAGTAAACGCTGGAAGGAACTAGCAGACGTCAAACGTGAATTGGCACAAAGAGACTGGTTTTACGGAACGAGCGGCAATTTATCGATAAAAGTGTCGGATGATCCCATCACGTTTTTGGTGACGGCAAGCGGCAAAGATAAAAGAAAAGAAACCGACGAAGATTTTGTTCTTGTTGATGCAGCAGGTCAGCCGGTTCATCCGAATCAGCCGCTCAGGCCATCAGCTGAAACACTGCTTCACACATACGTTTATGAGCGGACGAAAGCAGGATGTTGTCTTCACGTCCACACGATCGATAACAATGTCATTTCTGAGCTGTATGGCGATAAAGGAGAAATTCGTTTTAAAGGCAACGAAATCATCAAAGCGCTTGGTTATTGGGAAGAGGATGCAGAAGTTACTGTTCCTATTATTGAAAACCCAGCTCATATTCCGCACCTTGCAGAGCAATTTGCAGTGCACCTGACGGACGATGCTGGTGCTGTACTCATTCGTAATCATGGCATCACCGTTTGGGGGAAAACCGCATTTGAAGCCAAACGAGTCTTAGAGGCTTATGAATTTTTATTTACCTATCATTTGAAAGTAGCGCTTTATCAAAAGCAGCTTGTTAAATAAAAAGGAGGAAACACACATGGCGACCATTTACATTCATAATGAAGAGAACACGTTACTTGAGAACGAACAAGAGGTCCAGGCGTATTTAGAACAGCAAGGGGTCATTTATGAACATTGGGATATTGAAAAACTACCAAAACAGTTATCAGAAAAGTACGATTTAACAGATGATGAAAAGGAAGAAATTTTAACTGTGTTTCAAGAGGAAATAAAGAGTATTTCCGAGCGAAGAGGATACAAAGCGCAGGATGTGATTTCATTATCAGATGCGACTCCTAACCTGGATGAACTGCTTCAAAACTTTAAACGTGAGCATCATCATACGGATGATGAAGTCAGATTTATCGTGAGCGGTCATGGAATCTTTGCCATTCAAGGCAAAGACGGCGTCTTTTTTGATGTGAGACTGAATCCAGGTGATTTAATTTCTGTGCCTCCGAATATTCGTCACTACTTTACACTTCAAGAAGATCGTCAAGTCGTCGCCGTTCGCATATTTGTCACAACTGAGGGCTGGGTGCCAATTTACGAAGAAGAAACGGTTTAATAGTGGGAGCTGATCATTTCGCATGAGGCGGAAGATCAGCTTTTTTTTAGGAAAATAGACATAAAATGAGAGAGAAAATAGTTGATTTTGGTCTTCTGCATAGGATAAAATTCTGTTTAATCAATGTGTCAGTCCTGTCCAATTTTGAAGTTTACCCCCAGAATTCATTGGGTAAAAGGTCTTTAGGCTGTAAAAAATTAAATAAAATAAGCATATTTAATTTAATTTACAAATAAAGTATAATTTTGGTGTCGGATCATTTAGAGCGTAGACAGACGAATTCATAGCGGGAGCTGAGATCATGAATATTTATGTACGGAAAGAACAGCTATTAATGTCAATTGATGAAAAGAGAAGACAAATGGTAGAAGCTGCTCAAGTAGAAGGCTATACAGGTGAGACGACAATTAAATATAGTCAAGAACTGGACAACCTGATGAATGAGTATCAGTATCTTCTTTTTCATGAACAACAATCTGTTGCTTCCTTTCATGATCTTGTATCACAAATGAGTCTCCTTTCTGTCAATCGTCCTTCTTATTGACATCAAAAAAACCGGTCTTGCCATTAGCAAAACCGGCTGAATGTTTCAGCTATTAGTGTGCAGAAGGGAGCATGATGATCACGGTTGTTCCTTTATTCACTTCGCTCTCAATATCGATTGTCCCCCCATACATCGAAATGATCCGTTTACACACAACAAGCCCAAGACCTGTTCCTTTTTCCTTCGACGTAATAAAAGGGAGGAAGATATGTTTCAGCATCTCTTCTGGTATACCTTCACCTGTATCTTTCACTTTTATGATGACCTGTTCTTTTTCAGCCTCAATGACAATCTTCAAATGACCGCCATTTGGCATCGCTTCTAACGAGTTTTTCGCTACATTCAATACCACTTGTTTAATGTGATCCTTCGTGCAATACACGCCAACATCTTGAATGGTATTAATTTGCAAATCAACCTCGACATTATAAAGGTTCGCCTCAGAAAATACAATTGGCATGATCTCGCTCACAATTTCTTTCACAGAATTATTTTGCCACTTTTCAGCCGTTGGTTTTCCTAGCACAAGAAACTCACTGACGATTTGGTTAATCCGTTTAATTTCTTCCTCGATGACAGAAAAATAAAGCTGATCCTCTTCTGAACGATACTTCTTTTGCAAAAGTTGAATAAACCCGCTAATGCCTGTTAATGGATTGCGAATTTCATGCGCTGTACTTGCCGCAAGTGTTCCAATGAGTTCAAGCTTTTGTGCTTCATTTTGGTGGCGTTCCTGCTGGGTTTGTCGTCTTAAAATGATATATTGGACGAGTGTGAATAAGATATTTAAGAGAATAAATGCACTGGATAAAGGAAACAGCATCACAGACAGGACTTCACTTGTTGTCGCACGCTGCGGAAAAACCTCCAGCTTCCAGCTGTTTTCATCTAAATATGTAGACACGGTACTATCACTTTCAGATGCTGGCTGTGGACCACTTGTAAACACAACGTCTCCATTTTGATTCAGCATCTTAAAATGAAGCTCTGGGTTTAATACATTCATAATATTTCTTAAATAATCAATTTGAATCGCAGCGACTAGCACATTCGTGACTTCTTCGTTTTCATTCAAAACAGGGACACAAATGGAGAGAATCCGCTGCTTAGTAATGCGGCTTACATAGTTATCTGTGATGACGGTCTGTTTTGTGACTTGAATACGTTTAAAGTAATCTCTAAATGACAGGTTGATTTTTTCCTTTAATGGTGTGGTGCTGGCTGTGACATTTCCTTTTTGGTCTAGGAGATACAGGCCTGAAAAACGAGGTTCTTGTTTATAGATTTTCTCTAGGATGTTTTGTACTCTTTTCGTTTCAAGCGGCTGGTCAAATCCCATGGCAAGGGAAGTTAATCTTGCTTCTGTTTCACTGATTAAATAATTCATTTGGTTTTTGTGAATATTTAACATAAGTGTAGCGGTTTGTTTGTTTTTTACATCAATTTTCTCAGTTTCTTTTTCGTAGATAAAATAACTAATGATGAGGGTTGGAATCACGACCAAAATAAGGTAAAGCTTGATCTTCTTCCAAAACCCTTTCAGTATACTCATGATTCATCGCTCCAACGTATTACCTAATAGACTTATTATAGCATTGAACCTATCTTTATTACGATGACTTGTGAGATTTTTAAAAAATTAGGTGATTCGTTCTGGTCTCTTTTTCATGCTAAAAATGGTTCAACATGTTGACATTTTACTTATTGTTTATTAATGTCACATTAGTGGGTTGCATTTCATAAAGGATGATAAAAAATGGAAAATCATAATGTTGAGAAATCTTTGAAATTATTTATTGTACTATCACGTGCCTATCGCTCCATTAACCACCACATGAACAAACATATTGTGAAGCACGGTCTGAATCCAACTGAATTTGCTGTATTAGAATTGCTTTATCATAAAGGTGATCAGCCGCTTCAGCAAATAGGTGATAAGATCTTACTCGCAAGCGGAAGTATCACGTATGTGGTTGATAAATTGGAGAAAAAAGAACTCCTTAGCCGGAAAGCTTGTGCAGAAGACCGCAGGGTGACATTTGCACATATTACGGAGCAGGGAAGAGCTTTGCTTGATGACATCTTCCCAGATCATGCAAAAGAGATTCACGAGATGATCAGTGTGCTTAGTGAAGAGGAAAAGGATGCCTGCATCGATATGCTCAAACATGTAGGGCTGCGTGCCAAGCATTTATATGATCATAAAGAATAAACACATAAAAAAGGAAGCCGCTGGCTTCCTTTTTAGTATGTAGACTAATCCTCGCATATGGTGTCAGTCCTGCGCACCGATAAACGACAAGCGCTTTCAATCGCGCTCATAAGAAAAACAAAGGACTAAAATAAACATCATTTTAGCCCTTTGTCATGATCTGAAAGGAAGCTGCTGGCTTCCTATTTATTTTGCTTTTTTCTCAATTGGCAAAATAAGAACTTCGACGCGTCTGTTTTTACTTCTGCCTTCTGCGGTATCGTTAGAGGCAATCGGTTTAAATTCACCGTAACCTTTTGTGCTAAAGTTCTCTTGGTCTAGGTTGCTGTTTTCAAGGAGAATATTTAAAAAGTTGACCGCACGAATGGCGCTTAAATACCAGTTGGATTCAAATTCAGAATTCCGAATCGGAACGTTATCTGTATGTCCGCTAATGACGATATCACGAGCAGGGTTAATGACGAGCAGTTTTGATATTTCTTTGGCTAACGGAACATCCTGCGAGCGGATCACCGCTCGCCCAGAATCAAAGAAGATGCTGTCTTCAATTGTAATAAGCAGACCTTCATCCGTCAGCTTTGTTTCAAGCTTCGAACCAAGTTTTTTATCCGCAATGAATGAATCTACTTGCTTTTTAACCTTTGTTAAAACCGCTTGGTCACGAGCTTTCGCTTTTGCTTCTTCTTCTTCATCTTCTGCTGATTTTTTGGTTTGATTACTGTTTTCTGTTTCTTCGGTGCTCTGCATGCTCGATTGGTCCATTACGCCAGTGCCGCCAGTAAAGACAACATTAAACGATTTAGCCATCTGTTCATATTTTGCCGCATCAATGGAGCTAGATGCAAACAGCACAATGAAGAGGGCGAGAAGAAGCGTAAGAAGATCGGCGTAAGGGATCAGCCAAGACTCATCTACATGGTCTTCATGATCATGTTTTTTACGTTTCCTAGCCATTCTGTTTTTCTCCTTCTTCAATGACAAGATTTGCACGTTCTTTTGCTGGTAAGTACATCAGAAGTTTTTGCTCAATGACCTTTGGAGACTGGCCTTCAAGGACAGAAAGAATCCCTTCAATCATAATGAGACGCAGCTTTACTTCTTCCTTTGATTTACGCTTCAGCTTGTTGGCAAATGGATGCCACAACACATACCCTGTAAAAATCCCTAGCAGTGTGGCGACGAAGGCAGCACTAATCGCATGTCCAAGTGCTTCAATGTCTCCCATGTTTGCAAGTGCGGCAATAAGTCCGACAACGGCACCAAGTACCCCTAGAGTCGGAGCGTATGTACCAGCTTGTGTAAAGATTAATGCGCCTGACTGATGTCTCTCCGACATGGCATCGACTTCTTCTGTTAAGACGTCGCGAATAAATTCAGCACTTTGACCGTCAACTGCCATGCTTAAGCCGTTCTTTAGAAAATCGTCATCGACTTCCTCAAGATTTGCCTCTAATGCCAAAAGACCTTCACGACGAGCAATTTGTGCCCAGTTTGAAAATAGAGGAATCATTTCTTGTATCGTTGGAAGCTTGCTATCTTTGAAAATTTTGCCGAATAATTTTGGTGTTTTCTTAATTTCACTAGATGGGAAGGCAATGACAACAGCTGAAATTGTCCCAACCACAATGATCAATATAGCCGCCGGGTTGATAAGAGCGGTTAGACTCACACCTTTCAAAACCATACCGACACTCAGTGCAATAAATGCTAAAATAATACCAATTAACGATGTTTTGTCCATTATCTCACCAAATCCTTTAACTATCTTTTTCTATAGTTAATATCGGTGTCTTCTAGAAGGGTTTTAGTCAGAATATAAAATTAAGACAGTTTATGTGAAGAAATTTTGACAAAAGCGCTTTCTGGAAGCCGTAAAAAAAGAAAACTCCCTCATATAAAAGGGAGTTTTCAGCGTGTAGGCAAACCCTCGCATTCTTTGTCAGTCTTGCGTGCTGGTGCTCACGAATGTTACATTCGCTCCGCGCCAGTACTCGTCCTTCCTAGGGCTGCAAAGGTTTTCTATCACGCTGAAAAGAAAACAAAGGGCTAAAATCAAGTTCATTTTAGCTCTTTGTCAACAATCTGGAAACTTCATCTTTTTTGAGCTGTTTCATCTAAGAGCAATTCTTTTAATTTTTCTTCATGTATGATTTTGATCAAATCGTAGTTCCAATTGATCATGTGATCCATGTGATCCACCTCTTTTTCTTTTATCGTAAAGGAAAAGAGGCGGGGGAGCGTCGGCGCTCAGATGGAATTTAGACACTGCCACATGATGGAGCTGAAGATCCTCCTTAGGATGTACTTAGCTCTTTTTCACAACAATTTCGTCATGTTCAACATCGACTGTAAATCCAGTAAGTTTTTCTTCTTCAAGCAAGATGTCCGTCATTTGATCTTCAACATGCTCTTGAATCGTTCTTCGTAACGGACGAGCCCCAAATGCTGGATGGTAACCAAGTTCAGCGATTTTTTCTTTCGCTTCGTTTGTGACGTGAACAGTTAGATTTTGTTCTTTTAACTGCTCTGACAAATCTTTGAGCAGAAGATCCACAATTTTGACTAAATCGTCTTTATCTAATGAATCAAACTGAATGATGCTGTCAAAACGGTTCAAGAATTCCGGTTTGAAATAAGCGCTCAGTGAATCAATCAATGATTGTTCTTCGATGGCTTCTTCTTGTTCAGACTGGAATCCGACTTTGACTGCTTTTTTATCTGTGCTGCCAGCGTTACTTGTCATAATGATAACTGTGTCTTTAAAGCTGACGGTTCTGCCTTGACTGTCTGTTAGACGGCCATCTTCCATGATTTGAAGGAACATATGCTGGACATCAGGGTGCGCTTTTTCGATTTCATCGAGCAAAATGATGCTGTATGGTTTTCTGCGAACCTTTTCCGTGAGCTGTCCGGCTTCATCATGTCCAACGTAACCAGGAGGAGAACCGATGATTTTGGACACGGAATGTTTCTCCATGTACTCACTCATATCTAAACGAATGATCGCTTCTTTTGAGCCAAATAATTCTTCCGCTAATGTTTTAGACAATTCGGTTTTCCCGACGCCTGTTGGCCCAACGAAAAGGAAGGAGCCAGTTGGTCTATGTTTTGATTTTAAGCCGGCTCTGCTTCTTTTTACGGCTTTCGCCACTTTTTCAACCGCATGTTCCTGACCAATGACGCGGGCTTTTAAGCGGACATCAATTTCTTTCATTTTTGTTTGTTCGTCTGCTTGCAGTTTGCCGACAGGGATACCTGTTTTTTGTTCTACAATCGACTGAATGTCCTCAGCTGTGACGACATGTTCTTTGACATTTGTTTTGTTTTGCAATCTCGCTTCAATCGCTTCTTCTTCGTCTCGAAGCTTCGCTGCTTTTTCATATCGTTCTTCATTTAAAGCAGCTTGTTTTTCAGCGGCGATTTGCGCAAGACAGTTTGTTAATTCATCTTCACTTGCTGCATCAATGGAGAGATTCGCTTTTGAACCTGCTTCATCCATTAAATCAATGGCTTTATCCGGCAAGTGGCGGTCTTGAATATACCGCGAAGATAATTGAACACACGCTTTAATGGCTTCGTCAGAATAGGTGACGCCATGATAGGCTTCATACTTATCTTGAATGCCTTTTAATATCTCGAATGCTTCATCCTGTGTTGGCTCATCAACCATGACGGGCTGGAACCTGCGTTCAAGGGCAGCATCTTTTTCAATTTGACGATACTCTTTTAATGTTGTCGCACCTACTAGCTGCAGTTCCCCTCGAGCTAGAGCTGGTTTCAAAATGTTTCCGGCATCCATTGACCCTTCGGCAGAGCCTGCGCCTACAAGAAGATGAATTTCATCAACGAATAAGATGATATTTTTACGGCTTTGCAATTCTTTGATTAATTGCTTCATCCGTTCCTCAAATTGACCACGTACACCTGTGTTTGCCACAAGTGAAGAGACATCTAATAAATAAACTTGTTTGTTCTTTAATTTATTTGGTACATCTCCATTTGCAATTTTTAGTGCTAGTCCTTCGGCTATGGCCGTTTTACCAACACCAGGTTCACCAATGAGGACAGGATTGTTTTTATTTCTTCTATTTAAAATCTCAATGACTCTTGTGACTTCTTCATCACGGCCAATGACAGGATCGATTAAACCAGCATGTGCGCCATCCGTTAAGTTCCGGCCAAGCTCATCGAGTAAGCCTTTTTGTTTAGGCCGCTCTTGGCTCGTCGCATGTCCTGCTTGCTCAGAGAAGAATGAACCGCCTCCGAAAAGGTTAGGACCCATTTTCATTTTTGACTGTTCCATCAAAGAGGTATAGCAGTCTTCACATAAAACCATTTGGCTACGGGACGAATTTACTTGCATATTCAGGCGAATCGTTGCTTCATTTACTTGACAATGTTGACAACGCATGAGCCATGACCTCCTTAAAATAAAGTTTGACTTTATTTGACCAATGAATGTTAAATAAAATGGTCTGTTGTTTGACCATCTTTGACTATAGTATACTCTGACCTATTTTGACTTTCAACTGTTTTGCTCATAGCTGAATGAAAAATCCTTTTTTGCATTTAATCATGGTTTGTCCTTCTTTTCAAGGAACTTGTCTCATAGGATAAAAAAGAGACAATCGAAAGTGATGGGTGCGGAGGGGTCATATGAAACGTTCAAATGAATCCGCTTTTCAGCTTGCCTTTGTATATGTAGGAACAGTGGTTGGAGCTGGGTTTGCGACAGGAAAAGAAATCGTAGAATTTTTTGTTCGTTTTGGCTGGATTGGATTGATCGGGATTTTGATTAGCGGTGTTATTTTTACCGGCCTTGGCGCAAAAATGATGCTGATTTCCAAACGAATTGAAGCGGAGTCTTATCAAGATATGAATCGGTTTTTATTTGGAGCTGCTGCGAGTCGATATATTAACATCGTCATGTTTTTTATATTACTAGGTGTTACGTCAGTGATGATTTCTGGAGCAGGCGCTATTTTTGAAGAACAACTTGGCATCTCAAAAGAATATGGTATTTTTTTAACGATTATTTTAAGTGTCATTGTCCTTTTTAAAGGGTCAAAAGGGTTATTTGGTGTCAATGTACTTGTCGTTCCAATGCTGATTTTCTTTTCGCTGATTGTGTTTCTAGACTCATTTGTGTTTAGTAGCGGTGAAAGCCACGTTCTGGGGCTGCAAATGGGAGAGGGCGAATGGATGTTGTCTGCGATTTCATATGGTGCATTTAATTTAGCGCTGTCTCAAGCCGTATTAGTGCCGGTCGCAAACGAAATGACATCCGAAGCCGTTATAAAAAAGGGAGCGGTGCTTGGAGGTCTGATGCTGACACTCATTCTGCTCGCCTGCTTTTTATCCCTTTCTTCATTAGAAATGCTGGAGGCGTATGATATCCCGATGGCTCAAGTGGTGTATCAAGTCGCAAACTCCATTCATCTCATCTATTTATTCGTGATCTTCGGTGAAGTCTTTACATCCGTTATAGGGAATTTATACGGTCTCGAAAGACAAGTGAGGGCGTATATCCGATTGAACTGTACGTATACGATATCCTTTATTCTTCTTTGCTGTTATGTGATCAGTAAAATTGGATACGGCACACTCATTTCAACGGTTTACCCTGTTTTTGGCTATGTCAGTATCTTTTTTATCCTCTTCCTTTTTCTGAAAAAAGTGCCTGCATCAGGTGATAAGTAAAGAAGGGATAGCTTGTACACCAATTATGTGGTACACTATCCTCTGTGAAAATTGAACAAAAATCCGTGAAAACGGGAGAGGTTCTAGCAAAACCCTCTATAAAAAACTAAGGACTTGCCGTATCCTTGGATGTGGCATTTTTTATTTTTTATGGCTGGGACACCTCATACACATGTAAAGGTGTCTTTTCTTTTGAGAAAAATAGGGGTTTTCATGAACCTTTCAGATGCAGCTTTGTACGGAGGTACGGGTCTGCAAAAGGAGGAAAAGGAAAAATGAAAAATGAAAAAGCGGTCGTTGTCTTTAGCGGGGGACAGGACAGTACGACATGTTTACTATGGGCACTTCAACAATTTAAAGAGGTTGAAACGGTAACCTTTCATTATAATCAGCGTCATCAAGAAGAAATTGATGTCGCCAAAAGAATTGCTGACAAACTAGGTGTGAAAAATCATCTATTAGATATGTCTCTTTTAAATCAGCTTGCACCCAATGCCTTAACAAGAGATGACATTGATATTGAAGAAAAAGAAGGAGAACTGCCTTCCACATTTGTTCCGGGGAGAAACTTAGTTTTCTTATCCTTTGCATCCATTCTTGCGTATCAAATTGGAGCACGTCATATTATCACGGGTGTGTGCGAGACAGACTTTAGCGGCTACCCAGATTGTCGAGATGAGTTTGTGAAATCTTGTAACGTCACGGTGAATTTGGCAATGGAAAAACCATTTGTCATCCATACGCCGCTCATGTGGCTGAATAAAGCTGAAACGTGGAAGCTGGCTGATGAACTGAATGCGCTAGATTTTGTGAAAAATGAAACGCTCACTTGCTATAATGGCATCATTTCTGATGGCTGCGGGGAATGTCCTGCATGTAAGCTTCGGAAAAATGGCTATGACACGTATATGAAAATGAAGGAGGCAAACTAAATGCTTTCTCAAATTTATCCACAAACGGATCACCCATTTTCGTTTGAATTGAATAAAGATATGCATGTATCGGCAGCACACTTTATCCCAAGAGAAGATGCTGGCGCCTGCAGCCGTGTACATGGTCATACGTATACCATCAATATCACGATTGCGGGAGACGAGCTAGATGAATCGGGTTTCCTTGTCAATTTCAGTACATTGAAGAAGCTTATTCATGGGCAGTACGATCACACGCTGCTCAATGATCATGAGGAATTCTCATCAAACGATCGATACGCGATGCCAACCACTGAGGTTGTCGCAAAGACCGTACATGACAAAGTCGCAGCGTATTTATCGACTTTAGCGAACAAGCCGACATGTGTTCAAGTTTTTGTCAGAGAGACACCAACAAGCTACTGCATTTACCGTCCGAAACGAGTTGAGCTCAATGACTAAAGCGATTCCTGTCTTAGAAATCTTTGGTCCAACCATTCAAGGAGAAGGAATGGTCATTGGCCAAAAAACCATGTTTGTCAGAACGGCTGGCTGTGACTACTCTTGCAGCTGGTGTGATTCATCTTTTACATGGGATGGATCAGCTAAGCATGATATTCAGTGGCTTCAGGCAGAGGACATTGTAAAAGAGCTGAAGAGAATAGGTGGAAAGGCATTTTCTCATGTCACCATTTCAGGTGGGAATCCTGCGCTTTTGAAACAAATGGAATCACTTATTGATTTATTGCATGAAGAAGGAATTGATACGGCGCTTGAAACGCAGGGAACGATGTATCAAGATTGGTTTTTGAAGATAGATGATTTAACCATTTCTCCAAAACCACCAAGTTCAAATATGAAAACAGATTTTACGAAACTAACGCGTATCATAGATGAATTGAAAAATGGAAACAGATTACATCATGCAAGCCTGAAGGTCGTCATCTTTGATGATTTTGATCTAGCCTATGCAAAGGATGTCCATGCGAAATACCCAGAACTTCCTTTTTATTTGCAGGTGGGAAATGATGATACAACAACAGCTGATGATGCGTACCTATTGACGCACTTATTAAAGAAATACGAAATGCTTGTAGATCAAGTAGCGCAAGACCCTGATTTGAATCGTGTGAGAGTCTTACCACAACTGCACACGCTATTGTGGGGAAATAAACGAGGCGTATAGAAAGGAAGAGAGACAAAATGACGACAAGAAAACCAGAAGAATTAGAAGGTGTCACTTTACTAGGAAACCAGGGGACCAATTACTTGTTTGACTATGCACCACAAGTGCTTGAAACGTTCCCGAATAAACATACGAATAGAGATTATTTTGTGAAATTCAACTGCCCAGAATTCACATCACTTTGCCCGCAAACAGGGCAGCCAGATTTTGCGACCGTGTATATCAGCTACATCCCAAATGAAATCATGGTCGAAAGTAAATCATTAAAATTATATTTGTTCAGCTTCCGTAACCACGGTGACTTCCATGAGGATTGTATGAATATTATCATGAACGACCTCATTGAATTAATGGACCCAAGATATATCGAAGTATGGGGCAAATTTACACCAAGAGGCGGTATTTCAATTGATCCGTATACGAACTACGGAAAACCTGGGACAAAGTATGAAGAGATGGCATCGTATCGTATGATGAATCACGATATGTATCCAGAAACGATTGATAATCGCTAATAAATAAAAAAAGATATGCGGATGACATGTCTTTTTTTATGGAGTAGATTATGATGGCATATAAAAAAAGAGAAGAGTCATGTCACTCTTCTCATACCAATAGGAATAGAACTTGCTAGGACGGCTGGGGGCTACCAGCTCGTATGTATAGTATACACGATAGAACGTATGTTTGTAAAGGTGTATCATGCTTTTATTCTTCATATATTTACTTTAAGATAAAATTGAAACGAGCGAATGAAAATGGGGGCGTTTGTGTTGGCAAACAAAGAAGACAAAACAGAGAAGCTGCTGATGGAATTAAGGGAAGAGCTTCAGATGCTTGAACATCAAAACAAAGAACGATATAAATGGAGTGCCTCCACATTACTTGGAGTGATCGCCCTTTTAATTGATAAAGGCGTGATAACACCTGAAGAAGTTGATATGTACAAAACAAAAGCGGAAATGCAAACCTTTCACGCGCAAAAAGACTGACGCCTTCATCAAATGATGTAAGAGAAAATAAGAAAAAGACATAATAAATTGATGATTCAATTTATTATGTCTTTATTTCTGCAATTCTTTTTCATCGTATTAAACGAGCTTATACATTAATACATCATCCCAGTATTCATGATCATTTATTTTAAATTCATTGATTTTACGCCCTTCTTCTAAAAAGCCCATCTTTTTATACAAAGAAATAGCTTTTTGGTTTGTGGAGAAAACGGCTAAACTAACCTTTTCAATTGAAGGGTTCTTTTCTGCCCAATTTAATAATGCTGTTAGTAACATTTCCCCTATGCCTAAACCTCTATAGCTCTTATCAACCATCAAGCCGAAAGAACCAACGTGAGAAGTTCTTTTTCTATTTGATGATTGTTCAAAGGCTATCCATCCAATGACTTGATCGCCAGTTTGGGCAACTATGTACGTCTCATTTTCGTTTTCTATTCTTTTCTGTATCCATTCCTTGTGTTCTAACAAGGTTTTTTTGTATTCTTCCGGCGTTGTCAGTAAATAATCTGACTCAGCAATCACTGATTTTTGAATTTCTAAAGTAGTTTCAGCATCTTCTATTTTTCCAAAACGTACAATGATATCATTTGAATGTTGCATATTAGTTTCTCCTATCTAGAGCTAATATTGCATCAGATCACTTTTTTTACATAAAACATAAAAAGTAAGGTATTGTGATCAGCTCTGCTTCGTATATCCTTATGTAACGGTAGGCTGAATTGAGGATTGCAAATTAATGTACGGAGTCTTTGATGATTTTATAGTTTTTATGATTAACGACTGTTAGTGAATCCAGTTCTAAATCTCTATAGTTGTCCATAATGGTGACATCCACAATAACAGAGTTTTCATTCACTTTTTCAACTACACCTGTTAAACCATTTCTAAATTCGATCACATTCCCAATTTTTGCAATCTTCAACCGATCCCTCTCCTTTAAAAACAGATTTCATTCCCTATTAAAAAGTATTTTGCAATATTTTCATACCAATGTAAAGGATAAAGACGTTTTTCTTTCGTTTTCGTTGTACGCTTTGAAAACGAATGGTATATTTAATATTTGATCAAGGCTGAAAAGGAGCGATTTTTTTGACTGAAGAACACATCAACACAATACTAGAATCATTACGGAATGGTACTGAAAAACAAGTGACCATTCAAAAGGATGATTTTTTAACATTTCGTTCTGTATTGGTCAATCAAGATGATTTTAAACATTTTCGCGGAATCGCCAAGCATGGTGGAGATGTTATTTTTGAATATCTTAAAGAAGCAAGAAGCTAAAGCTTTTTCTCATTCATGAGAAAAAGCTTTTTATTTTGGTTCTTTTGTCACACTTCAAACCAGCTTGATACATATGAAAAGAAAATGTAATAACCCATAATCAGGAGCATAAGGATGATTATAGGCTAAAAAGAGACTATATTAAACGCTTACATTACCAGTTCATGCGTATTTCAACTAGGACATGCCATTTAATGACGGAATTTGGACAGGCATGAAAATCTTTGTGCGTGAAAATAGAAGAAGCTCTTGTTAGAGTGGACAAGTATCTTACAGCCTACATTGATTAAAGGAGGAATGAGGCGAATGATCAAAATTCATACAGCTCTTTTTGCCATCCTTATGCTCATCTCAGCGATCAAGATGGACAATATACAAGAGCAAGAAGGCACATTAAGTCAGGAACTTGAACAAGCACCTGTAAAGCATCAGTTTTCATATATAGATCAAGATGAAAAGCATACTGTGATCCCAGCGTTTTCAGAGGAGAAACATCAGCCGAAAGTGAAAATGCTAAGCACGTCAACAGAGGAGAAGGCATCAAAACCGAAGCCGAAGCCGAAGAAAAAGGAAACGGCAAAGCCAGCAAGCTCAAGAAATCAATCACACTATTCTAATGAAGAAATGGACTTGCTTTCTCGGTTGGTACATGCCGAAGCAAAAGGTGAATCTTACGCCGGGAAAAAAGCGGTAGCAAGCGTCGTCTTAAACCGCGTAGAACACCGCTCTTTTCCTGACAGTGTCAGAGGTGTGATTTATCAGCGAAATGCCTTCCAGCCCGTATCGAATGGAAGTATCAATGATAAGGCAGACCAGGATTCCGTAAAAGCTGTGAAGCAGGTTGTCAAAGAAGATGACAGAACAACAAAGGCGATTTATTTTTATAATCCAAAAACGGCGACAGATAACTGGATTCGTTCTCGTAAAATTGTAGAACGCATTGGCCGTCATGTGTTTGCAGTGTAAAGAAAAGCAGCGATCAATCAGTCGCTGTTTTTTTGTCTTCAATTATTAAAATATTTTCAGGACTTGTCTCATAGAATGTGAAAAGAATTTGCTTTTAGACAAGGGGAGGCTACATGAATCGATTTGTAAAAGGGGTCATTCTGCTATCTGTCGCAGCTTTCATTGCTGAGTGTATCGAGTTTTTAGTCAATATGATTTTAGCGAGAGAGCTTGGAGAACATGGAATGGGTTTATATATGAGCATCCTTCCCATCATCATGCTTGTGCTTGTGATCGCCAGCTTAGAGCTGCCAGTCTCCATTTCTAAATTCATTGCAGAATCGCATGAGCGGCTTCATAAAAGTATGCTTCGCCATGCATTTAAAATGACGCTTGTGGTGACATGCACAACAACGGCAATAGCAGCCATTGTACTGCCTTTCATTCCTGTATTTCAATCGTATCATCCGCTGATGAAGGGCTTGGTTCTGTCACTTATTCCGATCATCGCATTTACTTCCATTGCACGCGGCTATTTTATGGGCAAGCAGCAAATGGGCAGAATTGCTCTAGCCAATATGCTGAAAAAAACAATCCAGCTTATCTGTTTGTTTTTGTTTTTTCATTGGTATTCGTTTGATATTGAAACAGCGGTGCTTATCGCGATTGGTGTGATTGTTGCAAGTGATCTCGTCGTCTTTATCTATTTATATTCCCAATACGTCATGGCGAAAAATGCTGTGAATGTCAGATCGGTTGAGTTAAGAGGGATTGACGTCAGAAAACGTTTGTTAGCAGTCTCCATTCCGACAACAGGTATGCGTATCTTTCATGCCATTGCCAATGCGATTGAACCGTTTTTAATCAAAGGAGCCCTCGTTGCAGCGGGCATTTCTGGTACGCTTGCTGTAGATCATTACGGAATGCTTGCTGGCGTAGCGATGTCGATCGGTTTTTTTCCGGCGTTTATCGCTCATTCCATTATGATTGTGATGATTCCGAATGTATCAGAAGCCTATGCCTTGGGGCAGTATGATCTCGTGAAAAAACGTGTCAGACAAGCGATTCTCATTACGTTTGGATATGGGGTGCCAGCCGTGATGATCATGTATTATTTCGCTTATCCGCTCACGCAGCTCTTTTTTGACTCACCTCAAGCAGCCGTTTACTTGCAGCTGCTATGGCCTTACTTCTTATGCCACCTGTTCGTGATGCCGTTTCAAGCTTGCTTAATTGGTATGGGTCTTATTAAAGATGTGTTCCTACATAATATATGGGTGCACGTGGTGTCGTTCTCTATGGTGTATTTCCTAGGATCCATCGAATCCTTAAATATGATGGGTGTTATCTTAGGAATGAACACGGGGATGCTGCTATTAACGGCTTTGCATTATGCGACGATTTGCAAGGAACTCGGCGTCTCCATGTTTCTTACATTGAAAAAAGCTTGAATGTCATGTGCAGCTAGCGGGCAAGCTATAGGAAAATCAGGAAGGAAGATGCTGATGAATCGTAAATATCTACCCGCCAGTCTTCTCATGATGACCCTTCTTTTATTTCTGATGAACATAGAGGCTGAAGCAAAAGAGCCTGTCATGGCGCCGAGGATAGAAGCTCCTACATTAACAGGTGAAACGCAGGTGATCCCGGTGAAAGGGAAGCGGACCATTCTGCATTTTTGGACAACGTGGTGCCCATCCTGCAAAATGGAGCTTCCAGCCTTTGAACAGATTGTGAAAGAAAATCAAAGTGATGTAGACATACTGACTGTTAATTTACTTGGTGCTGAGCAAAGCAAGCATGCTGTTGCCCAATTTGTGAAAGACAGAAAGTTTACATTTCCGATCGTTCTCGATGAGCACGGCGAAATGATGAAGAAATACCAAATCATGACGATCCCGACGACTTTTTTCATCAATGAAAAGGGTGAAGTGGTCAAAAACCATGTAGGTCCGCTGACGAAAAAACAAATCAAAGAGTGGACAAATTCTTAGAACACAAGCTTTCTGTAAAGAACCAATGGTCGATCCGTTGGTTCTTTTTTGTGTTCAATTACCTTTCAGATGAATAAAATGTGCTCAGAAAGAGGAAGAAATGTCGGGTGCTAATAATGATAATTATTATCAAAAAGAAATTATAATAATTATTAATTGAAAATTGATCAGAACCTGTTATAATGAGTTACAGACCTATAAAAAGCTTGAAATAGCAGAAAATATAGATGATAAACGGAACGGGCAACGATTGATAATGTGAAAATCATTATCAATTAGAGAGGAGAAAGTAATCATGAATGAGAATACAGCACTTTATCAAACGACAGATCAAAAGGGATCTAACTCGCTCTTTCATAAATGGGCACAGCACGGAGAATTAATCGCAGCAGGCATTTCGGGGATTCTCATCTTGATTGGATGGTTTCTAAAGGATGAAACGATGTGGAGTATTCCTCTTTTCATTCTTGCTTTTGTTATTGGTGGTTTTGCAAAGGCAAAGGAAGGTATTGAAGAAACCATTTCATCCAAGACATTAAATGTAGAACTTTTAATGATATTTGCTGCGATAGGCTCAGCGATCATTGGCTACTGGGCAGAGGGCGCCATTTTAATTTTTATTTTTTCGCTCAGCGGTGCGCTAGAAACGTATACGTCAAATAAAAGTAAAAAAGACTTAACGGCCTTAATGAGTATCGCTCCAGATGAAGCCACTTTAATTGAAGAAGATGGCACCACCATCCAAATCGCTGCTTCTTCACTTACGCCAGGCGACCGTATTTTAATCAAAGCGGGCGAACGAATTGCAGCAGATGGTGTGATCATGAGCGGAAGAACAAGTGTAGACGAATCTGCCTTAACGGGTGAATCGGTGCCTCAGGAAAAAGGGCAAGGGGAAGATGTGTTTGCAGGAACAGTGAATTTAAATGGTTCATTAACAGTAGAAGTAACAAAACATAATGAAGAAACACTTTTTCATAAAATCATTAAGCTTGTGGAATCTGCACAAGAAAGTGTATCGCCAAGCCAAGCATTTATTGAAAAATTTGAAGGTGCATATGTAAAAGGTGTACTCATCACTGTGGCGATTTTAATGTTCCTGCCTCATTTTGTACTTGGCTGGAGCATGAGTGAAACGTTTTACCGTGCGATGGTGTTTATGGTGGTTGCCTCGCCTTGTGCACTTGTTGCCTCAATTATGCCAGCAGCTCTTTCACTCATCTCAAACGGTGCAAGAAACGGTATGCTTGTAAAAGGAAGTGTTTTTTTAGAAAAACTGGGCACAAGTACGATGATTGCATTTGATAAAACGGGTACGATTACAAGTGGAAAACCAGCTGTTGAAAAAGTGGTCTTGGCAAAAGGGCAGGATGAATCGACCTTTTATCAAACGCTCTATCAAATTGAAAGTCAGTCAAACCATCCATTAGCTAAAGCCATTTCTGATATGGCAAAAGAGCATCATACAGGGCGGTCAGCCCACGTAACCATTGAAGAAACATCAGGTTTTGGTGTGGAAGCACAATTAAATGAGGACACATGGCGGATTGGGAAGAAAGATTTTGCCGGAAAAGCTTCAATGGATCGTGACATTGAAGAGAATGGTGATGTTCTTTCATCCAAAGGATATACAGTTGTCTATGTTCAAAAAAATCAAGAAGTTGTCGGCTGTCTCGGTTTGAAGGATCAAATCAGACCTGAAGCCAAAAAAATGATTCAGGAGCTGAATGATTTAGGCATCCAAACCGTCATGCTCACAGGGGATCAGCAAAAAACAGCTGAAGCGATTGCAGAGGAAGCAGGCATCCAAACCGTTGTCGCTGAATGTCTTCCAGATGAAAAGGTACATGAAGTCAATCAACTGAAAAAACAAGGTGATTCGATCATTATGGTCGGAGATGGAATCAATGATGCACCTGCACTCGCCACAGCAGATGTTGGCGTCGCAATGGGCGGAGGCACAGATGTTGCTTTAGAAACAGCAGATCTCATTTTAATGAAAAATAACTTAAACAACTTGACAAAGATGATCCGTCTTTCAAGAAAGATGAACCGAATCATTAAACAAAACATCATCTTTTCATTAACTGTTATTTGTTTGTTAATCTGTGCGAATTTCTTACAAGTTCTTGATTTACCTTTTGGTGTCATTGGACATGAAGGCAGTACGATTTTGGTTATTTTAAACGGACTTCGTTTGCTTCGTGCTTCTTAAGCAAATCACAAAAGCGCACTGGCTTTAGGTCAGTGTGCTTTTGTGCGAAATACAGTGAAAACTGATACAATAGATCAGTAGTCAAACGTGTGAGGAGGATCACGATGAATCGAATGAAAAACTTGTCTTCTTGGCTTAAGAAAAAAGACATTCAAGGTGCATTTATACATACAAAGGAGAATGTATTCTATCTATCTGGATACTTCACAGAGCCGCATGAAAGAGTGATGGGGCTGTTTGTTTTTCAGGAAGCAGATCCATTTTTCATTTTGCCTAAGATGGAAGTTGAGCAAGCAAAAAATGCGGGATGGGCTGGAGACCTCATTGGATATGAAGACCATGAAAACCCCTTTGATTTCATACAAAAGGCACTAGAAAAACGAGGAGTAAAAGCGACTCGCCTAGCGATTGAAAAAGAATCCATTCCTTTGCAAAGAGCAGAGCAGCTTCAAGCTATCACTGGGGCAGAAACATTCGTCCGGGCAGAAGATGTGCTCAATCAGCTAAGACTAATTAAAGACGAAGCTGAAATTGAAACATTGAAAAAAGCTGCTCAATTGGCAGACGAAGGCGTCAAAATTGGGGTTCATGCTTTAAAAGAAGGGGTGACGGAAACCGAAGTTCTTGCTGTCATCGAATATGAACTGAAGAAAAAAGGCATTCAGGGCATGTCCTTTTCAACCATGGTACTATTTGGAGAAAAATCAGGAGAACCTCATGGGAATCCGGGACAGGCAGCCTTGAAAAAAGGTGATTTTGTTTTATTTGACCTTGGCGTGATTGTGGATGGCTACTGTTCAGATATTACAAGAACCTTCATCTATCAAGAAGCGTCTGAACAACAAAAGGATATTTACAACACCGTCTTGAAAGCCGAATTGGCAGCACTTGATATGAGCCAGCCGGGTGTGAGAATTGGTGACCTTGACTTAAAAGCAAGAGGGCTGATCGCAGAAGCAGGATATGGCGAATACTTCCCTCACCGTCTAGGGCATGGACTCGGGGTTTCTGTTCATGAGTTCCCTTCTATGAGTCAAGCAAATGATGACCTTCTAAAAGAAGGGATGGTCTATACAATCGAGCCGGGTATTTATGTACCAGGAGTCGGCGGGGTTAGAATTGAAGACGATGTTCTCATTACAAAAGATGGCCCAGTCACCTTAACCAATTATCCAAAAGAGTTGACGATCATCAAGTAATGAAAAAAATCACGATGAACGTCCAAGTATTGGGAGCGTCATCGTGATTTTTTTGTCACTCTTTGCGATCCTTATCAACAAAAAAATCATCAATTGATTGAAACGGCTTGATTTTATGTTCTTTTCCTAAAGGATGTAGTGCGAATCGAGCAGAAAACAAAATAGTCAAACATAATATGATCCATATGATAATACCCATCTTGAATTCCCCTTTCCACCCAGTGATTTGTTCAGCTCACATACATCTTAAAGTATGAAACGCTTACCATATCAAGAGAAAGTAGGAGAAAAAATGCCTAACATAAGGGATATTGCGAAAAGAGCGGGTGTATCTGTTACCACCGTATCACGAGTGATGAATGATCATCCTTATGTCAAAGAAGAAAAGCGAGAGCGCGTACTTAGTGCGATGAAAGAGCTCAAATATACACGGAATATTCAGGCAGTACATTTAGCAAAGGGATATTCCAATATGCTTGGAATTGTACTTCCGACAATTGATCACTCCTATTTCAGCGGAATTGTCACAGGGATTGCAGAGAAAGCACAGGAGTGCGGAATGCATTTTGCCTTGTTTCAAACAGGATATGACCCAGTAAAGGAAAAAGAAGCATTAATGAGCTTAAAAGAGCAACGTGTGGATGGTTTAATCTTTTGCTCAAATGCGTTAAGTGATCGAGACATTTTAAAGTGGCAGGAATCTGGTCCTATTATCTTTTGTCATCCTACTCCGCATGATCCATGTTCATCGGTATCGATTGCGCATGATCAGGCTTTTAAGGAAGGGCTTGAACACTTAGCGGCATGCGGTCATGAGCGAATCGCAATCGTTCTTGCTAGAACAGAAGGGGAGAATAGCCAAGTTCGCATTCAGACTTATCAAGAAATGATGCGGTCGCTTGGGCAGGAGATTGATGAGGAATGGATCATTGAAGGAAAACTGACCATTTTTGATGGCAAGCAATTATTTACAGAATGGAAAGAGATGAAAAATCGTCCGACAGCCTTACTGATTACAAACGATGATGTCTCAGCAGGTTTTTTACTAGAAGCACAGCGTCACCAAATAAACGTTGGAGAATCACCAGCCATACTTGGCTTTCAAAACGATCAATTGAGTGAAGCATTGGGGATTTCTAGTATAGACATTCCTCTTAAACAAATGGGGCAGGAAGCATTTGACTTGTTCAAGCAAGCATTACAAGGTGAGGCACCAGAAAAAAGAGTGCTGTCATATCGACTCGTTGAGCGCACAACGACTATTTTGAAAAACAATCGTTGACGCACGTTTCATCTGTTTTGTACGATAAGAAGGATTGAATAAGAAGGAGGTGGGGATGTTCATGGAATCCTTCACCGTTGATAAAGCGTTAAATAATAATGTCATCATCGCAAAACACCCTTCTTTAGGCGAAGTGGTCCTGATTGATAAAGGGATCGGCTTTGGGAAAAAATCGGGTGACGTTCTCGATCAAGCGGCATTTGAGAAAATGTTTGTGTTAAAGAACACAAAAGAGCAAACAGAATACAAACAATTGCTGCACCACATAAATGAGGACATGATTGAGCTTGCCAATGACGTCATTTATCATATACGAGAAAAAATGGGGCATCGTTTAAATGAGCATATTCATATTGCACTGACAGATCATATTGCCTTTAGCTTTAAGCGAGTTAAGCAAGGCTATGATATCACCAATCCTTTTATGCTTGAAACGAAATCCTTATACCCGAAAGAATACGAGGTCGCAAAGGAAGTCGTGGAACTGATAAATGCGCGGCCAGATGTTGAAACAAAGCTGCCCGAAGGAGAAATTGGGTTTATTGCGCTCCACATTCACTCTGCTTTAACGAACCGGCCTTTATCCGAGGTCAACCGTCATTCGCAGCTCATGACACAAATGGTCCAAGTCATAGAAGATGCATTTCATATGAAAGTAGATAGAGAAAGTATTCATTATTTACGCTTACTGCGCCATATTACGTTTTCGATTGAGCGTATTAAAAGGGAAGAATCATTAGAGGAGCCAGAAAAGTTGCTTCATCTATTGAAAAATGAATATCCTTTATGCTACAATACTGCTTGGAAAATGATCAAAATTTTGCAACATGCATTGAAAAAGCCTGTACAAGATGCCGAAGCTGTCTACTTGACACTACACCTGTACAGATTGACGAATAAAATTTCATAGTTTCCTTGAAACGTGTAACTGATTCGATCAGGCATGAGTGACTTAAGGTAAATACAGGATAAGATCCTGTTATTTGCGCAACCTTATATCACCATGCCTTTTTTGTGTTCTGAAAGTGAAATGTAAACGGTTAATTATGAAATGTACGTCAATATGTGATTGGAATGTATGTTGTAAGCGAAAACAAAAGGAGGTTCAACCAGTGTTTAAATCACTTTTTGGTGTGTTGCAAAAAATTGGACGAGCACTTATGCTTCCAGTTGCGATCCTTCCTGCTGCTGGTATTTTACTAGCACTCGGAAATGCGATGCAAAATCCGCAGCTGATTGATGTCGCTCAATTTTTAAGCAATGATACAATTCAGCTTGTTGCTAGTGTTATGGAGAATGCGGGGAATATTGTCTTCTCGAATCTTCCGCTCCTATTTGCTGTAGGGGTTGCCATCGGTCTTGCCAATGGAGACGGTGTGGCAGGGATTGCCGCGATCATCGGTTACCTTGTCATGAACGTAACGATGAGTGCCGTATTAATGGCCAACGGTTCCATTCCATCCGATTCAATCAAATTGGCTAAGTTCTTTAAGGAAAGTCATCCAGCATATGTGAATATGCTCGGCATACCGACCTTGTCTACCGGCGTGTTTGGCGGGATTATTGTCGGGGTATTAGCGGCTTATATGTTTAATAAATTTTACAAAATTGAGCTCCCGCAATATCTTGGCTTCTTTGCTGGTAAGCGTTTTGTTCCAATCGTTACGTCGATTTCAGCACTTATTTTAGGGCTTTTGATGCTCGTCATTTGGCCGCCAATCCAAGGTGCATTGAACTCATTTTCAACAGGATTGCTTGCAGCGAATGAGCCGCTAGCTGCCTTTGTATTTGGTGTCATTGAACGCTCATTAATTCCGTTTGGTCTACACCACATATTCTACGCACCATTCTGGTATGAATTTTTTAGCTATAAGAGCTTATCAGGAGATATTATCCGTGGTGACCAGCGTATTTTCATGGCGCAAATCAAAGATGGTGTTCAGCTGACAGCCGGGACATTCATGACAGGGAAATATCCGTTCATGATGTTTGGACTTCCAGCAGCAGCACTTGCGATTTACCATGAAGCAAAACCTAAGAATAAAAAACTTGTAGCAGGAATTATGGGGTCAGCGGCCCTTACTTCTTTCCTAACAGGGATCACTGAACCGCTTGAATTCTCATTCTTGTTTGTTGCACCGATATTATTTGCGATTCACTGTGTATTTGCTGGATTATCCTTTATGATAATGGATATTCTAAACGTGAAAATCGGGATGACCTTCTCAGGAGGGTTAATCGACTTCTTCCTATTTGGTATCCTGCCGAATAGAACCGCTTGGTGGCTTGTTATTCCAGTCGGTCTCGTACTGGCTGTCATTTACTACTTCGGATTCAGATTTGCGATTCGCAAGTTTAATCTGAAAACGCCAGGACGAGAAGATGAAGCAGCTGACGGTGCAAGCAGCGCTCAATCTGGAAAAGGCGATGACTTACCTTATGAAATTCTTGAAGCAATGGGTGACCAAGAAAACATTAAACACCTAGATGCTTGTATTACGCGTTTACGTGTCACTGTAAATGATCAGAAAAAAGTGGATAAAGACCGCTTGAAAAAGCTTGGCGCTTCAGGTGTCCTTGAAGTCGGGAATAACATCCAGGCCATCTTTGGACCACGCTCTGATAATTTAAAAACACAAATGCAGGACATTATTGCAGGGCGCACACCTCGACCAGCGAAAGACCCTTCTGCAAAAGAAGAAGTCAGTCAGCAGGTTGAAGAAGTTATTGCAAAACCGCTTCAAAACGAACAAGGGGAAGAAATGTTTGCTTCACCAATTACAGGGGAGCTGCATCCAATTACAGATGTGCCAGATCAAGTATTCTCAGGGAAAATGATGGGTGACGGGTTTGCTATCTTGCCAAAAGAGGGAACAGTGGTTTCACCAGTAAGAGGAAAAATCTTAAATGTGTTCCCAACAAAACACGCCATCGGCCTCCAGTCTGATGGTGGACTTGAAATCTTGATTCACTTCGGGATTGATACAGTCAGCCTCAAAGGAGAAGGATTTGAAGCATTTGTACAAGAGGGAGATCAAGTAGAAATCGGTCAAAAACTTTTAGAGGTTGATATTGATAAAATTAAGTCAGAAGTACCATCTTTAATGACACCAATTGTATTTACAAACTTAAGTGAAGGACAATTTATTGACCTTCAAGAATCCGGTGAAATCAAAGCTGGCCAAGAAAACATCATGAAAATTTCAAAATAATTTTCATAACTGCCGTTCTTGTTAGATGACAAGCTCGGCAGTATGATATAATATTGTGGATGTATGAAATGTATAAAAAGGAGATTGATAAAAATGGCTCAACAAACATTCAAAGTAACTGCAGATTCTGGAATTCACGCACGTCCTGCAACAGTTCTTGTACAAACTGCTAGTAAATATGATGCTGATATCAACTTAGAATATAATGGTAAAACAGTGAACCTGAAATCTATTATGGGTGTAATGTCTCTAGGAATTGCGAAAGGTGCTACAATCACAATCTCTGCTTCTGGTTCTGATGAAAATGATGCACTTGCTGCGCTAAAAGACACAATGAAAAGTGAAGGCCTAGGCGAGTAATGCAACAACTGAAAGGAATCGGTGCTTCAGCAGGCGTTGCGATTGCAAAAGCATATCGTCTAGAAGAACCAGATTTAACAGTTCACCAAAAAGACATCAATGATCCAGAGACAGAAGTGAAACGCTTTGAAGAAGCAATTCATGTTTCAAAGCAAGAACTTGAAGCAATTAAAGAACATGCGCTAAAAGAACTTGGCCAAGATAAAGCGGATATTTTTTCTGCACACCTTCTTGTGTTAAGTGATCCAGAGCTGCTCAACCCAGTGAAGGATAAAATCACATCGGATAAAGTAAATGCTGAATTTGCTTTAAAAGAAACAGCAACAATGTTTGTTACAATGTTTGAAGCAATGGACAATGAATACATGAAAGAACGTGCAGCGGATATTCGCGACGTTACAAAACGTGTCACTGGTCATTTGCTAGGCGTTGACATTCCAAACCCAAGTATGATTTCTGAAGAAGTCATTATCATTGCTGAAGATTTAACACCTTCTGATACAGCTCAGCTGAACAGACAATTCGTCAAAGGTTTTGCGACAGATATCGGTGGTCGTACTTCTCACTCAGCGATTATGGCTAGATCAATGGAAATCCCAGCAGTTGTTGGAACAAAAGAAGCAACAAAAACGGTGAAAAACAATGATCTGATCATTGTTGATGGTATTAGTGGAGACGTCATCATTCAGCCTTCTGAAGATGAAGTGAAAGCGTATCAAAAAAAGCATGAAGACTACTTAGCTCAAAAAGCGGAATGGGCGAAACTTGTTGACCAGCCAACGGTCACAAAAGACGGCGTTCACGTAGAGTTAGCTGCGAATATTGGAACACCTGAAGATGTGAAAGGTGTACTTGAAAATGGCGGCGAAGCAGTTGGATTGTACCGTACAGAATTTTTATACATGGGCAGAGATCAGCTCCCAACAGAAGAAGAGCAGTTCGATGCGTATAAAACCGTTTTAGAGAAGATGGAAGGCAAAGCTGTGGTTGTCCGCACACTAGATATTGGTGGCGATAAAGAACTTCCTTACTTGCAGCTTCCAAAAGAAATGAACCCGTTCCTTGGCTATAGAGCGATCCGCCTTTGCCTTGAAGAGCAGGAGATTTTCAGAACACAGTTACGCGCGTTACTTCGTGCAAGTACATACGGAAACTTGAAAATCATGTTCCCTATGATCGCGACGTTATCAGAATTTAGAGAAGCAAAAGCTATTTTACTTGAAGAAAAAGAAGCATTGGTTGCTGCTGGTACAGAAGTATCTGATTCCATTGAAATCGGAATGATGGTAGAAATTCCATCAACAGCTGTTATCGCAGATCAATTTGCAAAAGAAGTAGATTTCTTCAGTATTGGAACAAATGATTTGATTCAATACACAATGGCTGCTGATCGAATGAACGAACGAGTGTCTTATCTTTACCAGCCATACAATCCAGCTATTTTACGCCTCATAACGCTTGTGATTGAAGCAGCGCATAAAGAAGGTAAATGGGTTGGCATGTGCGGTGAGATGGCAGGAGATGAAATCGCAATCCCGCTCCTACTTGGATTAGGATTAGATGAATTTTCAATGAGCGCAACATCGATTCTTCCAGCAAGAACGCAGTTAAGCAAGATTTCTAAGGAAGAAGCTGCATCATTTAAAGAGCATATTTTATCACTGAGCACAACTGAAGAAGTGGTTGATTTCGTGAAAAAAACGTTTCAACATAACTAGGTGATGTAAACCAGACAGGTCAAACTGTCTGGTTTTTTTGTCGAATTTTATCATAATCAGTCATATCGCTTGCAGAGAAGGGCATCCTAACATAAAAAATGGAGGTGACCAGTTTGTCTTTCTCTGACTATAAGCCAGGTGATCAAGTATATGTGATTTATCGAAATCCACATGCAGCCAATGTCGCACAAATTAAAGAAGCGGAAATCGTTTCACACCCTTACAATGAACAAGAGCTTGCGCTATTTCTACTTGAAACATATCACCCATTAGCCCCTGATGATGCCGTATTTCCAACATACGAAGAAGCAGAAGCTCTTTATCAAGATCTGTTTGAATAAGGGAGATTTTAGAAAGGATAGAAGCCATCCTGAGAGGTTAAAGTAACGGTATGAACCTATAAGGTAAGGATGTGCTAATTATGATCAAACCGTTCGTTCCCCAGCTTGTGTATATTGAACCTCGGGCGCTAGAGTACCCATTAGGACAAGAGCTGAAAGAAAAGTTTGAAGGTATGGGAATTGAAATTAGAGAAACAACCTCACACAACCAAGTGAGAAATATTCCGGGGAAAAATGATTTGCAAAAGTACCGTAATGCAAAGTCGACGCTCGTTATCGGCGTGAGAAAAACCTTAAAATTTGATACATCTAAACCATCTGCAGAGTATGCCATTCCGTTTGCGACAGGATGCATGGGGCATTGCCATTATTGCTACCTGCAAACGACTATGGGGAGTAAGCCGTACATTCGCACATATGTCAATGTAGAAGAGATCTTAGATCAGGCTGAACAGTACATGAACGAGCGTGCGCCTGATATCACGCGATTTGAAGCCTCGTGTACATCTGATATCGTAGGAATTGACCATTTGACTCACACACTCAAACGAGCGATTGAATACTTTGGTCAAACCGATCTTGGCAAACTACGCTTTGTTACGAAATTTCATCATGTAGACCATTTGTTAGATGCAAAACACAATGGACGAACAAGATTCCGTTTTAGTATCAATGCCGATTATGTCATTAAATATTTCGAACCTGGCACATCACCACTCGATCAGCGGATTGAAGCGGCTGTAAAGGTAGCAAAAGCAGGCTATCCACTTGGCTTTATTATTGCCCCTATTTACATTCATGAAGGGTGGCAAGAGGGCTATAAAGTCTTATTTGAAAAACTCGATGCAGCTCTCCCTGAAGAAGTGAGACAAGATATCACCTTTGAAATGATTCAGCACCGTTTTACAAAACCGGCGAAGCGTGTCATCCAAAAAAACTATCCGAAAACAAAACTAGAACTAGATGAAGAAAAGAGAAGATATAAGTGGGGTAGATATGGAATTGGAAAATATATCTATCAAAAAGATGAAGAACAAGAACTTAGACAGACATTAGAATCATATATCGAACAGTACTTTCCGTCTGCAAAAATTGAATATTTTACTTAAAACAAGTCATTATGGCTTGTTTTTTCTATTTAAATTTTCTTACAACTATTGAATGCGGTACCAATTTTGCCGATATACACATTAAGATGCGAAAGTAGGATGTAGGGGTGATGAGATGTTTAAGAAACTTCAAGTGAGAATAGCTGTTTTCATCTCAGTTATTTTAATTTTAACCGTTGTCGCAGTTCAAGTGGGTTCCAATTTAGTATTAAGACCATTGATTGAACGAGATGCGAAAACAACGACAGCAGCAACGGCAGAAAGCATGAGAGACATCATAGCACTAAAGCTTGAGAATTACGGTGATACGATTAACAAATTGGCAACAAGTACACTTACTGAAGATTTTGCACAAAAACAAACAAAGCAGACATTGGCATTTGAAAACGATGAATTAAAAGGATTGCAGGAGCAGGATGAACTCATCTCGCTTGCCTATATAGGAACAAGTGATGGTAAAATGTTCGCTTTCCCGGAGTCCGATTTTGGTGAAGGGTATGATCCGTCTAAACGAGACTGGTATATTCAAGCAGCTGAAAAGCCTGACGAAGTCCTATGGACAGATCCGTACATTGATAAAGCAACAAATGAAATGGTCGTTTCAGCCACGAAGGCGATCGTACGAAATGGGAAAGTAGTCGGTGTCGCTGGACTTGACTTGAAACTGGCTTCCATTCAGTCTTATATAAAAGAACAAAAGATTCCTTATATGGGAACGGCTTTCTTAGTTGACGGCACAGGGACCATTTTGGCACATCCAACAGAGCAAGGAAAAAATATCTCAAAAGTCGCTTCTGTGAAAAAAGCGATCGACAACTCGGGTATTGATGATGACAAACAGCTGACCGTCATCTCAAAAATTAAAGAGGCAAACTGGACGATCGGTGTGAGCTTCGAGAAAAAGAAACTTCTTTGGATCACTGAACAAATGAATCAGACAAGTATCATTATTTCTGTCATTGCCATTATACTTGCCATGATTCTAAGCTACTTATTGGCTAGAAGCATTACAACACCAATTAAACGCCTCATCGAGCATGTTCGTAAAGTGTCTGAAGGCGATTTAACCAGCTCGCTTGAGTCGAAGTCTCAGGATGAGATAGGTTTCCTCACGAAAAGCTTTAATCAAATGACTGAAGGTATCAGGGATTTAATTGAAAAAGTGAAAGAGTCTTCAGATCAGGTTGTGAAATCAACGGATGAAGTGACACAAATTTCAAACGAGACCTTGCTATCTAGTGAACAGATTGCAACGGCTATTCAAGAGGTCGCTGTAGGAGCGACGAAACAAGCATCAGAAGCGGAAACCATTAATGAAAAATCAGAGCATTTGTATGAAAAAGTTCGTCATATGGGTGAGCTTGCCACGCAAATGCAAACCAACTCAAAATCATCGGAAGATGCAAGCTATAGAGGGCTTGATGCTCTTGGTCTGCTCGTCCAAAAATCAACACAAGCGAATGAAGAATCGAAGAAGGTAGAGCAAATGCTGCTTGACCTTGAGCATAAAACGAAAAATATTGAAAACGTCGTAACAGCGATCTCTGAAATCTCAGATCAAACGAATTTACTCGCACTGAATGCAAGTATTGAAGCAGCGAGAGCAGGAGAAAGCGGAAGAGGATTTGCTGTTGTTGCAGAAGAAGTCAGAAAGCTGGCTGAACAATCTGCAGAATCAACGAAACATATTAGTGAAACCGTAAAACTCATTCAAGATGAGTCGAAAAAGGCAGCTGAAGCGATGACAGCAGCAAGCAAAATGAATGAAGAACAAGGTGATGCCATCAATTCAACAGGAGAGGCACTCAGCAGTATCACAATGGAAATGCAGGCACTTGTCGGCTCCATTGACAGCATTCATACACAAATCAATGAAATGACTGAAGAACAGCAGAAAATGAATGATTCCATTCAAAGTATTGCGGCCATTTCACAAGAATCCGCAGCTTCAGCTGAGGAAGTACATGCTTCCACAGACGAACAAGTACAAGCTTTAGAAAGAACGAAAACTTCAACAGAAATGTTGAACGAATCAAGTCAGGCACTGCGTCAGGCAGTCAATCGGTTTAAACTATAATCTTGCAGAAAAGAACCTTGCCATGTGAGCAAGGTTCTTTTTGTATGATAAAATATGAACAGAGGAGGGTGCCAACATGCATGTTAATCTATCTGGAAAAAAAGCATTGGTCGCTGCAAGCAGTCAAGGTATCGGTAAAGCCATTGCCTTTCATCTTGCAAAAGAGGGAGCAGATGTGATGCTCTCGGGAAGACATGAGCACACGCTGCAAGAAGCGGTCAAAGAATTATCCCCGCTTGTAAAAGGGAAGCTGACGTATCAAGTATGTGATGTATCTGACGCCGAGCAAATTAAAGCGCTTGTCGTCGCAGCAGCAGGTGATGAAAAACGTCTTGATATACTCGTGAACAATACAGGCGGTCCTCAAACAGGAACACTTGAAACCTTAACAGATGAAGATTGGATGGAATCATTTCAGCTTCATTTACTCAGCTATATTCGGTTATTAAAAGAAGCCTTGCCGTATTTAAAAAAACAAGGTGCACGTGTGTTAAATATTGCATCTATGTCGGTCAAAGAACCGATCCCAGGCTTGATGCTGTCGAATACATTTAGACCGGCCATTACCGGCTGGACAAAAACAGCTGCCCAGGAGCTTGCCAAAGATGGCATTTTGATCAATACCTTAGCCCCGGGGAAAATTGAAACAGAGCGCGTGAAACAGTTGGACAAACACCGTGCACAAGAGGAGCAACAATCGGTTGAAGAGATCAAAGCTCAAGCTGAACGTATGATTCCGCTGGGCCGTTACGGACAGCCAGAGGAATTTGCAGCATATGCGGCTTTTCTTTTATCTGAAGCCAATACATATATGACAGGTCAAACCCTCATCATTGATGGTGGATTGACAAAGTCTCTATAAGGAGGAATTCTTGATGGCACAAATCAAAACAGTTGGTTTTATTGGAATCGGTGTAATGGGACGTAGTATGGCAGGACATTTAATGGATGCTGGCTACGAAGTTCTCGTTTATACAAGAACAAAAGCAAAGGCAGACACATTGATTCAAAAAGGTGCTCTTTGGAAATCGACCGTAAAGGAGATCGCAGAGGAGGCAGATGCCGTCATCACAATGGTCGGGTATCCATCAGATGTAGAAGAAGTCTATTTAGGAGAAGATGGACTCGTGGCACATGCTGCGCCTGGTACATACCTCATTGATATGACCACATCGAAACCTCAGCTGGCAAAAGAAATTGAAGCGAAAGCGAAGGAAAAAGGACTATTTGCATTAGATGCGCCGGTCTCTGGCGGAGACGTAGGAGCCAAAAATGGCACGCTTGCCATTATGATTGGTGGAGAAAAAGCAGCCTATGAAGCGTGCCTGCCGCTATTTCAGCAAATGGGAGAAAATATTCAATATCAAGGACCTGCAGGAAGTGGTCAGCATACAAAAATGTGTAACCAAATCGCTATCGCAGCAGGGATGGTAGGTGTGGCAGAGGCAATGGCTTATGCGGAAAAATCAGGACTTGATCCAGAGCAGGTACTTAAAAGCATCACAACAGGAGCAGCCGGCAGCTGGTCTTTGTCAAACCTTGCGCCAAGAATGCTGAAAGGTGATTTCGAGCCAGGATTTTATGTGAAGCATTTTATTAAGGATATGGGCATTGCACTTGAAGAAGCAGAGCTGATGGGAGAAGAGATGCCAGGCCTTTCACTAGCGAAGTCATTATATGAAAAGCTCAGCGAACAGGGCGAAGAAAACAGCGGAACACAAAGCATCTATAAATTATGGGTGAAATAAAAAAACTGCCCCGCCTAGGTGGAACAGTTTGTAGCGTGTAAACAAGCCCTCACATGGCTGAAAAAAGAAGACAAACTAAAAACCTGTCCCAAATAGAGACAGGTTTTTTTGATCTTATTTTCCGATGAATTGCTGCGTCCAGTAGTTACCAGATTTCACATAACCTACACCGATATGTGTATAGTTTTTGTTTAAAATGTTCGCTCTGTGACCTTCACTGTTCATCCAAGCTGTTACTACTTCTTGAGGTGATCTTTGACCTTGAGCAATGTTTTCACCTGCTGTTTTGTACGTGATACCAAATTGCTTCATTTGATCAAATGGAGATCCGTAAGTTGGGCTTGTATGAGAGAAATAGTTTTTATCTTTCATATCTTGTGATTTAGCGCGAGCAGATTTGCTTAATTTAGAATCAACGGAAAGAGCTTTTAAGCCTTGTTTTGCACGCTCTTTATTTGTCAACTCAACCACTTCTTGTTCAAATGCATTTAAGCTGCTGTCTGCTTTTGTTGCAGTTGTGTCTTTTTGATCAGATTTTGAGCTGTTATTCGTTGTGTTTTCTTTTGCTGGTGTGCTTGGTTTAGAAGTAGCTGGTTTTTTCACTGATTCTTGTTTTTGCTCATTTTTTGCTTTGTTTACTTCTTTCACCACTTTTGTACCAGTAACAGGTTGACCACTTTTGATCAGCTTGTTTAATAGAGCTTCGATCTCTTTTTGATTTGAAGTGCTTAGCTTGTTTACATCTGAAGAGATATGTAATTTTGCAGCTAATGTATGAAGATCAATGGCTTGATGCTGTACGTTTATGACTTGTTTCAGGTTAAGCTCTTTCGCATCAGCTGAATGCCCTCCAGTGAACGTGATCAATGCAGCAGCTGTCAGCGCTGAAAAAATGAATGATTTCTTTTTCATTTTGTAACTCCTCCTAAAATCTTTGTTTTGTTTTCTCACAGAAAATCATAACATGGACTTTTTGTTATAAACGTACCAGCATCCTCCATTGACAACGCCCATTTGTCATTTTTGTTAAAGTCATAGAAAGAATCTCCTCATATCAATGAATGGAGAATCTTTCTATTTAAAGAAAACGACATAAACATACCAATATTTTAAAGTGTTAGTATATTTTTTTGCAGAATAGGGATTGACAGCTTTTTTTCACTTGTTTCGCTGTAACAACTATTACAAAAGTGTTACAATAATGAGTGGTAATTGTAAAAGATTGAAAGGATGAGAGGAGCTACATAAGTGGGAGAGAAACAGCATCAAGGTGCTGCCGAGCAGAAAAAAATGAAGCGCCGGAACGCCTGGAGAATTAATCTCTTTTTCTTCGCTGTATTTAGTTTATTTGCTGGACTTGTCATCAAGCTCGGCGTGCTGCAAATCGTCAATGGTGAGGATTATAAAAAGCAAGCCAACCGAACTGAGGTCAAAACAGCATCATACCCGTCTCCAAGAGGAAAAATGTATGACGCGAGAGGAAGAGTCGTTGTTGATAACGAAAGTGTACCTGCCATCGTTTATACATCAGAAAGCGGTGTGAAAGCGGAGGATAAGATTAAAGTAGCAAGAAAACTTGCGACTTATATAAAAATGGATACAGATTTTTTGAGAGAGCGTGACATTCGAGATTTTTGGCTGGCAAGCCATCCGGAAGAAGCGGATAAGCTCATTTCAAAAACAGAGCAAAAGAATCTTAAATCAAAAGATGTCTATCCACTTCAAGTAGAGCGTGTGCCTAAGAAAGAAGTCAAGGCGATCGAAAAAGATGCAGAGGAAAAAGCAGTTGCAGCGATCTATCGCAGGTTTACAGGCGGATATGCCTTTGAACCTCAAATCGTGAAAGCGATGGACCCGAACGAAGAGAAAAAAGGGGACGAAAAAGTTGCGCTGCTTGATGAAACAAAAGAATCAAAACAGACATCATCCGTAAGTTTGACATACGAAGAGATCTCACTTGTATCAGAGCATCTTGATGAACTGCCTGGTGTAAATGTCATCAATGACTGGACAAGGAAATATCCGTATGAAAAAACCCTTTATAATGTTCTTGGCGGTGTCACCACCCCAGAGCAAGGCATTATAAAAGAGCGTGAAGATTACTATATGGCAAGAGGTTACTCGAGAAATGACCGAGTAGGAAAAAGTTATTTAGAATATCAATATGAGGATTTTCTCAATCCAGAAAAAGCAACTGTTCAATATACACAGGTCGGTGGAAAACTGCTTGATGAAATCAAGCGGACAGAAGGACGAAGAGGACTTGACCTTGCACTCACATTTGATATGGAGCTGCAAAAGGAAGTCGACAAAATCGTTGAATCAGAGCTAAGATCCGCTAGTGCAAGAAACTATATGATGGACCGTGCCTTTGTTGTGATGATGGACCCAAACACAGGTGATGTTCTCGCGATGTCAGGGAAGAAAATGGACGGCAGAGACGTCACAGATTATGCGATCGGAACATTTACGACACAGTATGAAATGGGCTCTGTTGTCAAAGGAGCTACTGTCCTCTCTGGTTATCAAGATGGCATGTCACACAACCAATCCTATACGGATACACCGCTGTATTTTGCGGGAAGTGGAAAACCGAAGAGGTCTTACAAAGATCTTGGATGGGTTAACGACCTTCAGGCACTCCAAAAAAGTTCCAACGTTTACATGTTCCAAGTGGCGATGAGAATGGCAGGAATCACCTACCAAAAGAATGGCCCGTTACCGGCAAGACCTGAACACTTACAAAAAATGAGAAACTACTATGCGCAATTCGGACTTGGCGTAAAAACAGGGATCGACTTGCCGCAGGAATCAAGCGGAATGCAGACGCATCCTAAGACAGTCGGCGGACTCTTGCTTGATGAAGCGATTGGCCAGTATGACACGTATACACCGCTTCAAGTCGCACAATACATGTCGACCATCGCAAATGGAGGTAACCGTATTCAGCCAAGAGTGGTGAAAAGTGTTCACTTTCCAACGAATAAGGAAGAAGTAGGCCCTGTTGTGAAGAAATATGAGCCAAAGGTGCTGAACACCATTAACAACTCGAAAGCAGATATCGACCGCGTCAAAATGGGACTAAAAATGGTCACATCAACAGGCGGGACTGCCGCTGGCCGGTTCGGTCAGCATGATGTCGCAGGGAAAACGGGTACAGCCCAAACCTTCTACTATGGTGCCAACCGGAGCTGGTGGGGGAATGCCACGTACAATTTAACCTTTGGAGGATATTATCCTTCTTCCAATCCGAAAGTGGCATTTAGTGTCGTCACACCGTATGTATCAGATAAAGATCCTGTCATTAAAACCATTCCAAGTAAAATTGTTGATAAGTACGTTGAATTACAAAAGAAATATGAAAAGCAATAAACAGCAGGGAGCACAGCAAGAGAAAGTGCTCCCTTTTTGCTGAAAATATGGACGTTTCACACGAGATTGGGAGGAAAATACGGTTTTTCTAGCGAATCCTTTTTATACATCAAACTAAGGACAACCCTAAAAAAATTAAAGGAGGGTCGGACGACGATGGAACAAAAAATGAAAGATTCGAATCAGCTGTACTCGAATATTGATTTACATGCCGTTCTTTCTTCTAATGGCCGCTTTCTCTACATTTCTTCCAATTGTAAGCAGCTTTTGCTCTATGAACAAAAGGATTTACTAGGGTGTTTTTTGAAAGACTTTGTTCATACCGAAGATCAATTTCTCGTCGAAAGTTATTTCTATAATCAGCACATGCTAGAGATTTGCCACTTTAGACTGCTTAGAAGTGATCTTACAGCTGTATGGGTAGAAGCAAGCATTGATTTTGTTGCTTGTGATGGGTTAGACAACGATTTGAGTAGAGAAATGATCCTGAAAATGAGGGTAATGAATACAGAGCCTCAAAAAGCAGTATTTCAACCAACAGAAGTGTCAGAACAGTCGTTAGGCAGTCTACCGGCTTTCCAAGATGTCAGTGAAGCTGAAAATCTGATTGCCATGCTGCCAAATCCGTTATGTATTACGGCACTTGGGAAAATTGTGTATGCCAACGATGCGATGCTGCAATTAATGGGTGTATGTACAAAAGATGAAATGATCGGCAAGTCTGCGTTTGATTTTATTGCCGAGGAGTACCATGACATTGTGAGAAGCCGAATCAACAGACTGCAGCAAGGCCTTCCAGTCGGAATGATTGAACAAATATGGAAAAGGAAAGACGGGAGCATGATTCATATTGAAGTGAAGTCATCTCCGGCAATTTATCAAAATCAACGGGCAGAACTTTTACTATTAGTGGACATCTCTTCCCGTAAAAAATTTCAAACCGTTCTTCAAAAAAGTAGAGAGCGGTATCAGCTGCTTATCCAAAATTCCATTGATACCATCGCCGTCATCCACGATCATAAATGGGTATTTATGAATGAATCAGGTATTAAATTATTTGAAGCCGAACATTACGATAAATTAATCGGAAAAGATATCTTTCATCAAATCCATTCATGTGATCAGCAAAAAGTCAAAAAGAGCATATCACGTATTATCGAAAGAGCATCAGATTCTGAGATTGTGACGATGAGCTGCCATACGTTTAAACACCGGTTGATTTATACAGAAATGGTTTGTATCCCTACCACATTTTTTGGTGAAACAGCCGTTCAAATTATTTTAAGAGATATATCTGAACGAAAACAAACAGAAGAACTCATGCTGCGCTCTGAAAAATTATCAATCGCAGGTCAATTGGCAGCAGGCATTGCACATGAAATAAGGAATCCACTGACGGCGATTAAGGGCTTTTTACAGCTCATTAAACCAAAAACAAAAGACCGTGATCAATATTTTGAAATTGTCTTCTCTGAGCTGAGCCGGATTGAAATCATCTTAAGTGAGCTACTAATGCTTGCAAAGCCGCAGCAAACGGCATCCATGCAGACGCTTGATTTGAAAAAAATCATTAGCGAAGTCACCGCTCTGCTAGAAACACAGGCCAACTTAAATGGAATTTTGATGAACACAAGTGATATTGAGGAGGATCTCCTGATGAATGGGGATCAAAACCAGCTGAAGCAGGTGTTTATCAATTTAATCAAAAATGCCGTCGAATCCATGCCAGACGGAGGGAAGGTAGACATTACCGCCAAAGCCGAAAAAGAAGGGATACTTGTCACGATTAGAGATGAAGGAATTGGTATTCCTGAATCGGTCATGAAGCGGATCGGTGAACCTTTTTTAACGACAAAAGAAAAGGGAACAGGGCTTGGGCTCATGGTGACATTTAATATTTTAGAAAATCACAACGGAACCATCCGGGTAGATAGCCACCCAGAGAAAGGGACTGTGTTTCACATCATGTTTCCCGCAAAATAAAAACAACGGCAAGAGAGCCGTTGTTTCATCCGTCTGTTGATTGTATGGAACGCTTTTCAAGAACAAATTGTTCGAGACGGTCAAGTCCTTCTTTTAACGTTTCAAGTGAATATGCATAGGAAAGGCGCACATATCCTTCTCCGAGTGAAGAGAAAGCAGAACCAGGTACGACCGCAAGTTTTGTACTTTCTAACAACTCCATGCAAAAATCAAATGAACTCATCCCAAACGATTCAATGGAAGGGAAAATATAAAAAGCGCCGGAAGGCTTAATGACCGGAAGCCCCATAGAAATGAGTCGATCATATACATAGTCGAGTCTTTTCTTATATTGCTCTCTCATGATCAGTGCATCATCCACACCATTTGTCACTGCTTCAAGTGCCGCCTTTTGTGAGATAGCCGAGGCACAAGACACGTTATATTGATGTACTTTTAATACATGTTTAGCAATAGGAGCGGAAGCAAATAAAAAGCCGATTCTCCATCCGGTCATGCTATGAGATTTTGACAGTCCATTGATGACAATCGTCTGTTCCTTTAAGAAAGAAGCAATGGAATGATGTGGACGATCAAATGTCAGCTCACTATAAATTTCATCAGATAGAATAAAAATATCCTTTCCTTCAAGAAGCTGTGCAATTTCTTTCAATTCTTCTTCTGATAGCGTGACCCCAGTTGGATTTGAAGGGTATGGAAGGACAACACACTTTGTCTTTTCCGTTAATGCATCTTCAATCAGCTTGGCATTTAATTTAAAACCGGCATTTGTTGTGTCAATATGCACGGGCACCGCACCGCACATCCGAATGATCGGTTCATAGCCAGGGTACACAGGGCCGGGCAGGATGACCTCATCGCCTTCAGTCAAAATGGTTCGAAACGCAGCATCAATTGCTTGACTCGCACCTGTTGTCACAATGATTTCTGTCTCTGCATCATAATCAAGATGGACTTTCTTTTTGATGTATTGCTGGATCGCTTGTCTTAGCTCTAGAAACCCAGCGTTATGAGTATACGAGGTGAAATTCTCGTCAATGGCTGTTTTGGCAGCTGTTTTGACATGATGCGGCGTATAAAAATCGGGCTGACCTATGGTCAATGAAACGACATCCTCATATGAAGATACGAGATTTGAAAATGTTCGAATGCCTGAAATTTCAATATCCTTTACTCTTGGATTCAGCAAATGCTCCATTTCTCATCACCTTAAAAATTTATGTTTTTATCCTATTTTACCATTCACTGCATAAATGTCACCTGCGGAAAGGCTTCGGATATCGTTATATGTAGTCTATTCTCCTATCCATCACAGCATGAGTGATAGATGAAGAAAGAGCAACATTTATTATAGCGTAACCTGCTCGGAAAATACAGCTCTGCTTAAGATGATTAGAATAAGGCAAAACGGTATAAACTGAAAGAACGAGAGAATCGAGTCATGGGAATTGCTTTCACAGGCATACGATCTCCTGAAGGAGGACGATAATAGATGGATCAATCAGCAAAGACATCGAAAATAGCCTTTTTATCCGTCATGAGTAATACGTTTGTTGTGGTCCTTAAAATCATTGTAGGGGTGTTAACTGGATCTGTTGCGGTTTTATCAGAAGCCATTCACTCTTTTCTCGATTTAATGGCCTCTTTTATTGCATTTATCTCTGTTCGTATTTCAAGAAAGCCGGCAGATTCAAAACATCCTTATGGACATGGGAAAGTTGAGAATATTTCTGGAACGATTGAAACTTTGTTGATTTTTGTTGCTGGGATTTGGATCATTTATGAATGTGTTCATAAATTAATGCATCCAGAGCCTGTTAAACTGCCGGTACTTGGTATTGTGGTCATGCTGATCGGGGCACTTATCAATTTTGTTGTGTCGAGAGTTGTGAACAAAGAGGCAGAGCGAGTACATTCTGTTGCCATGAAATCGAATGCGCTGCATCTTTTAACAGATGTGTTTACGTCACTAGGGGTCGCTATTAGTTTATTGCTTGTTGCATTAACGGACTGGTATTTCCTCGATCCGATTATTGGAATGGTGCTAGCGCTCTATATTATGCGTGAAGCGTTTAAACTCATGAAGGAAGCCTTCCCGCCGCTTGTTGACGCCCGGTTAACCGCGGAAGAAGAACAAGCAATAGAGGCCATCATTCAAACATTCAGCCAAGAATTCATTGAATATCATGACTTTCGAACAAGACGATCCGGTGCTGAAGAATATATTGACTTCCATTTGATTGTTCATGGAAAAACAACCATTGAAGATGTTCACCAATTATGTGATCGAATTGAAGAGAACATCCAGCAGGCGTTTCCGCATGCACAAATCTTTATTCATGTAGAACCTGAAAGTGAAAGAAGCACGCAAACGTAAAAAGGCGATACCACCTCTTTGAAGGTTGTATCGCCTTTTTTTACGCTTCATCTATGAAATGAAATCAATATCCATAAGCAGTATCGTAATCTTCATACCAAGAGATATAAGCAGCATCTTCATTTGATAAACCATGTTTCATATCTAAAAAATCAGCTTCGCAAATATCTTCAATCACAGTCATTTCGTTGTTCTTTAATAGTACGACAGTTCCCATCATGAACACCTTTCTTTAAAAAATCCTTGACTATTGTACCATGTGAAACGTGATTGTCAACAGAAGAATCGAAATGAGAGGAAAATATCACAAAATGTTAAAAAATCAGGCGTTGAAAGAACTAGATGTGCCATAATTTTCGTGAATTTTCAGTATTTATTCACATAAATCATCATTTAAAAATGATCTAAAATTCATGTAAAAATGTAAAGCTCCATTGATCTTGCGATATTCATAAGATATAATAACGAATGATTATAAGAAATTTATAGAAAACATACATAATAAAGGAGAAATAGGATGGAAACAAACATGTCAGAAGCACCTATTCAAGAAGAAAAACATCCTGAACTAGCTGGAGTAGGTTACCGTTTTCTTGCTCATCTTTTAGACGGTGTCATTATTAGTGTACCATTTTCAATCATTGTATTTATTCTCGCAACACTCTTTTTTGTCTCAAGCCCTGAGGCGGCATTTTTAATGTATGATGATAGCTATTACTATTCTTCAACGGTGATCACGGATGAAGAATGGGCAGTCATTGTGGGCCTTCTCTTTTTCTATGGCGTAACGACCTTAATCGGTATCGCGGTGACTTGGCTTTATTATGCGATCATGGAATCATCAAAGTTGCAAGGAACTCTTGGCAAGATGGCTCTTGGCATCAAAGTGACAAAAGTAACGGGTGGAAAAATAACATTCGGGCGCGCGACAGGCCGCTTTTTTGCAAAAGGCTTTTTGTCTCCAATCTTATTCATTGGCTACATCATTGCGTTTTTCACAGAAAAAAAACAAGCACTTCACGACTTGATTGCAAGTACCATTGTCGTAAAGAAATAATGAAAAGAAGCACCTCTGCTAAATAGTAAGGGGTGTTTTTTGTATAGATTGCTTGTATGGAAGAGGGAAACGTCACATAAAGTAGAATGATAGTGAAAATAAAAGCAGAGAAGGGAGTCAATCTATTGAAAAGAGGGAAAATGACCGTTCAGAAAAAAGGGGCAAGCTTCGGGCTCTTTTTCACAGCACCTGTTTTGGCCTGGGCATTGTATGATTTTGCAAATACGATATTTTCATCGAATATGATCACCATTTTCTTCCCGTTTTACTTGCAGGAGACGATAGGCGACAGTGCGAGGATGGATCAAATCGCTAGTACATTTATTTCTTATGCGAACGCACTTGCAAGCTTTTTCCTCGTCATTTTTACGCCTTTATATGGTGTGCTGATTGATCGTACAGGGAAAAAGAAGCGGTATATCACGGTGTTTACCCTGATTTGTATTGCCTGTACCTTTATGATGGGGATCTTTGCTGGGATTGATTTCTCAAGCGAATGGTTTGGTCTTCCTGTCTCCTTATTGGTGGTGGTTACCTTGTTTGTTATCGCCAAATTTTTCTATCACTCTAGTCTTGTTTTTTATGACACCATTTTGCCCGATCTTGGGACAAAGGATGAAATCCCCCTCATTTCTGGATTCGGTATTGCTGTCGGCTATTTAGGTACACTTGTCGGCCTTTCTGTTTATTTACTTGTAGGAAATGACCAGTTTCATGAAGCATTTATTCCGACAGCCCTTTTATTCTTTCTCTTTTTTCTGCCCTTTCTCTTTATTATAAAAGATCCTCAACCTCTCCCGCAGCAAGAGAAAAAGTCGTCTTTTTTCAGCGGGTATAAAGAGATTATTCGTACATTTAAAGAGATGAAGCAGTACAAACCGGCCTTTATTTTTATGATCGCCTTCTTTTTTATGAATGATGCGTTGCAGACAGCGATTGCGATGATGGCTGTTTATGCAAAAATTATCATTGGTTTTACCGCAGGTCAATTTATTTTGCTTTATCTTGTGTCCACGATTTCAAGTATCATTGGCTCGTTTCTATTCGGATATGTCACAAAGGCCATCGGGGCAAAGCGCTCGATTACAGTCGTGTATGTCATTTTAATTGTGGCGCTCATTCTAGCTGTGACAGCGACAACGGAATGGGTCTTCTGGGTAGCAGGCAGTTTATTTGGCATTTCACTTGGCGCGAGCTGGGGATCATCACGAATCCTCATTATTGAGCTGACGCCTAAAGAAAAACGAGGACAATTTTTTGGTCTCTTTGCGTTTTCGGGAAAGGTGTCTTCAATTGTTGGTCCCATCATTTATGGCTCCGTCACACTTCTATTTGCATCACATGGGAATCTCGCAAGCCGTCTTGCATTAGGGTCTTTGCTCATCCTTGCAGCCATAGGACTTGTGATTCATCAATTCGTGCGAGAGAAAGCGTAAAGAAACGTCAACTTTTTACCCATGCTGCCGATATAAAAAGTACAATCTTATATTGAAGAATAGAGGGATTTCCGTGGCTTTAAACAAACAAGAAATTTTACTTGACTCTGGTACTAATGAATTGGAAATTGTGAAGTTTGAAATTGGTTCAAATCAATTCGGCATTAACGTCATGAAAGTAAGAGAAATTATTCAGCCAGTTGAGGTGACAGTTGTACCGCACTCTCACCAAGATGTAGAAGGGATGATTAGTTTACGAGGCGAGATTTTACCAGTCATCAATCTATTTTCCTTTTTTAATGTCGAGTCAGATCAGTCAGAACAAGAGAAATACATTGTGACTGAATTCAACCAACGGAAATTTGTGTTCCATACAGGAACGGTATCACAAATTCACCGCGTCAGCTGGGAAGAGATTGAAAAACCAACTGCACTCAATCAAGGAATGGACCGTCATTTAACAGGGATCATCAAGCTTGACGAGAAAATGATTTTCCTTCCAGATTACGAAAAAATCATCTATGATATTGAATCTGCATCTGGTGTAGACACATATCATATGTTTGACGGTGAGAAAGACGAGAGAAGAACAGGGAAGAAGCTGTATGTTGTTGAAGATTCTCCGCTTCTTATGCGCTTATTAACAAATGAATTAACCGAGGCAGGCTATAAAAACATTGTGACCTTTGAAGATGGAAAACAAGCATATGACCATGTCATGGATCTTGTCAGTAAAGGCATTAGTGTGACAGAAGAAATTGATATGATTATTACAGATATAGAAATGCCAAAAATGGATGGACATCGATTAACAAAGCTGCTGAAGGACAATCCTTTAACACAGTCCATTCCAATTCTCATTTTCTCTTCATTAATTACGGACGATCTGCGTCATAAAGGGGAAACCATCGGTGCAGATGATCAAATTAGTAAACCAGAAATTCATCAGCTGATTGAAAAAGTAGATCATTTTATTATCTAAAGAAAAAACCACTCGCTTTGAGTGGTTTTTCAGCGTGTAGACAAACCCTCGCATTCTTTGTCAGTCCTGCGCTCTGGTGCTCACGAATGCCAAATTCGCTCCGCGCCAGTACTTGTCCTTCCTAGGGCTGCAAAGGTTTTCTTTCACGCTGAAAAGAAGACAAAGAGCTAAAATAAACAACATTTTAGCCCTTTGTCCATAATCTGAAAAACCACTCGCTTTGAGTGGTTTTTCTGTTTAAAAATAACTTTCCCCGAGCCGTTTGAAGACGGGTTTTGTATAATGTGATTTTTGTTTTGTGGCGGCAGGTTTTTCTTTTAAACCGACATACGTTTGAAGTATTTGTTTCGCTCGATTTAATGACATATTCGCTTTTGGATTGCGATATGATTGATTTAAATTTCCTAAGTGTGGCAAAAATTCGAAGTCTTCTTTGGTTGGTGGCAGATGAAAATAATAATCTCCAATTTCAATCAGCACGTCGGACTGTTGTTGACTATATCTGGGATTGTTAGAGAAATGTAGGCCCACTTTTCTTCCTTTACCTTCTTGCAATAGTTTTTGCAGCGCACGTTTTTTCAAAAGATAAAGAAACTTGGGATTTGGTGCGGTTTTAGCATGGCGGTTAACAGTATAAATGGCTTTTGCGATGTTTTCTGCTGTAGGTTCTATGTCTTTAGTATGAGCATAATCGTCCATTTTTTCTCTCCTTTGTCTTTCGTCTTCCTGTGCTTAGTATAAATTATACGTTTTTATTAGTAAATTGCAAATAGACTTATTGTAAAAACCATTAGATTTTCATCACTCTTATTTACAATAGCCATTCATGATGATTCTGAAACGTGAAGAAGAACAATGAATGAATCCTTCTTAGCAAGAGCACCATCATTTATCCGGTATCCTTTCCAACTAGGCGTTTCAGTTGGATGTAAACGATGCCTTTGATTTTCTATATGATAAAGGTGTTGTATTTTTTACTCTTTTAAAAATACTAATAAAATAACTAGTGCTGCTGAAGCCAACTTGGTAGGCGATTTCTGTTATGTTTAAGTCCGTCTTTTGAAGCAAAATGAGGCTTTGTTGAATTCGATATTCATTCACATAATGTATAGGAGATTTCTTTAAAATATCATTGAAATATCTACAGCATTCAGAGCGGCTTAATTGTCCTTCACGAGCGATATCTTGAAGAAGAACCTTTTCATGATAATGTTCATGAATCCAATTCAGCATATGTTTCATACGTTCATTTCTATCGTGCTTACGAGCATCATATGTCAGTTGAAAACGATTTTGTAAAAGGCATTTCCAAATCGTGATGAGCTGTATATTAAGTTCGAGTTCATAATATGCCGGAGTTTGTTCGATTAATCGTTGAATGATTTGTATACATTGATAGATTCGGTTTGGCCATCCGTCTTTTCGGTTGAATAAAATAAAAGGTGTTTGACTCGCATGCATATATGGATGAACGAACGTGGTGAATAACTCATTGGCTGTGATGAAGTGAGGTGAAACGTTTAAACAAATATAAGTACATGTCGTCCCATTTGCATCCTTTGCCATGTGTAAGCAGCCACTGTTGATGAATACACCATCTCCTTGCTGAATGTTCAATATCTTCTCGTTAATGTGAAACTCAGCCTCTCCCTCTAAAATAAAGACGAATTGAAATTCGTCGTGCCAATGAAGAGGGATATATCCGCTCATATGATCACGAATCTTTGTATGATATAGAGCAATAGGCCATGTGGTGGTTGAATGCTCCGTTAATTCTTTCAGATTGTTGTCAATAAGAAAATGATGATTGTGCATGGTTCTCCTCAATATTCTTTTATTTTTATGTTCAATTGATATATCAATATGTAAAAAATTGAACTACTATCAACTATATTATCATGATTTTTTTAGAATTGAGGAGAATAAAAATGAAGAGGAGAAAGGGAATCTTTCTTGTACTGATAGGAGCTATCTGTTGGGGAGTAGGAGGAACCGTTTCACAAAAATTGTTTCAGCAATATGGAATTGACGTCCATTGGCTGGTCACTGTCAGGCTGCTCATTTCAGGCGGGTTGCTTTTATTTGTTCATTACATGACGAAAGAACGCACGCAATTGATTGGCGTGTTGAAAATGAAGAGTACGGCCATTCAAGTGCTGATATTTGGACTAATGGGCATGTTAGCTGTTCAATATACTTATATGGTGTCCATTCATCATGGGAATGCTGCGGTAGCTACATTGCTACAGTATACAGCACCTGTCATGATTATCGTGTATCTAGTATTTCGCCGGCAATCCACTTTTACAAAAAGAGATATGTTGACGGTCGCATTGGCTTTGGTTGGCATGTTTCTCTTATTGACGAATGGTTCCGTTTCCACATTAACTGTTCCAGCTGTCGCGGTATTTTGGGGAATACTATCAGCCGTGGCATTGTCCTTTTATACGTTATATCCAATCAACCTGTTAAAACAATTCGATTCACTTGTTGTTGTTGGCTGGGCGATGCTTATAGGGGGAGCTGCCCTTAGCTTGGTCCATCCTCCATGGAAGGTGAATCTGTCTCAATTACCTTTTGAAGCGTATATCTATTTATTATTTGTCATTGTATTTGGAACGATGGTCGCTTTTTGGTTTTACATCGAAAGTTTGAAGTATTTATCTCCGAAGGACTCAAGCTTAATTGGAAGTGTCGAACCCCTTGCAGCAGTGATAACCACTGTTTTCTGGTTAAAAGAGCCATTTGGTCTTTTCCAGTGGATAGGGACAGCGTGTATTGTATACATGATATTATTCATGGCATTATACCAGCCTAAAATAAGAGGGGAAAAGAAGAAATTGGGTTCATTGATAGATGATAAGGTAAATTAAATATGTGAAATGTATATAAAGTGAACTATTAAACATAGATAACTACCTATTTTAAAATAAATGGGTAGTTAATGACTTATATGAGAACGGGATTGCCGGATAAAATCTACCATATGCAAGACAATCATGGTCGAACATATGGCTTAAGATCATGGACTATTTCGTATGGCTAGAATAAGCACAGTAAAAACAGCCGTTAAAATCAGTTTCACTCGTCATTTTTTTGGCTTCATCCATGGCGCTTTCACTGTTCATGTGTAGACCAATCAATGTACGACTTGCTGCATCACCTAAAAATGCGCAGTCTTCTGTATGTACAACGTATTGTCCTTGATCATTTTTTGTATGAATAAAATAATAGCTTTTTAGCATACCCCTCACCTCCAACCTGACTATATTACTATAAAACTTCCAATATTGTAAAGAATTTTTATTAAAAATGTTGCATTTATAAACATTCCTTTTATTTCATAAAAAGGAAAATTGGTTGTAAGATAAGAAGATCAAAGTCAATGAGAACAGAAAGGACGGTTTAGATTGAAAGATATTTTAACGCCTTTATTGGTCGCTTTTGTGGTTGGAGGCATTGTGTATATGATAGATGATCGGCCGATTCATCCTTTTCTTCTTTTTATCATCTTATTTATCAGCATTTATACAGTCGATAGAATCGTTCATTTTGCTTCAAATCATTTCGATGAGCAGAAAAAATAATCGTCGTTTATGTTACTGCCATGAAAAAAGGACTTTCTATAGAAGAAAGTCCTCAGCGTGTAGACAAACCCTCGCATTCTTTGTCAGTCCTGCGTGCTGGTGCTCACGAATGTGAAATTCGCTCCGCGCCAGTACTCGTCCTTCTTAGACTGCAAAGGTTTTCTATCACGCTGAAAAGAAGAAAAAGGGCTAAAATAAACATTATTTTAGCCCTTTTTGCTTCATCTATTGTACTCCCTGTCCTTTTAATTCACGTTGCACATCTAAATCGGCAGCTTCTCTGCTGAACTTTGGCAGTGTAATGAAGTAAAAAAGGAAGACGAGTAAAATAATAATACCCATTCCGTAATAAATGTAAGAAACATTGGTGATGAGCTTTGGAAATAACACGGCAATTAAACCTAGCGTCATTGATTGTGCAAACATGGTAAGCGGATCAACCCACCCTGATACGCGTCCCATCAGACGAGGGTGAACAATTCTTGGGAGCCAGCCTCCAATGACAATGTTGACTGGACCAATACATGTACCAATGACAAATGATGTGACATAAAATAACCATAATGTATGGGTAGAACCAAGGACAAAAATTAAAATACCTGCAACTAGAATTGGAATCGACATGAGATATTGCATCTTTACCTTTTTCGCAAGAATAGAGCCAAGTAAGCTTCCAACTAGAAGTCCGGCACCGATTGCGATCGTAAAAAAGGATGTATGCAGTTCAAAATGGTCCGGTGAAAGACCGTATTTCATTGTAAACATCGGAAGAACGGCAAATGCGCCATTCACAAGACCAAAAACAAAAAAGCCGAAAATTAAAGAAGCCAATAATTTATTTTTTAAAATATAGAGAATGCCTTCTTTAAAATCTTTTAGAGACGTCTTAACGGTCATGCCTTTCCAGCCTGCTTGTCCATTTGGCTGTCGTGCTTCAATTGGAATATTGCATGATCGAATGAGAATACCGGAAATAATAAAACTGACCAAATCAATGGTAATAGCACCGTGAAGTCCAATCGTTTTATACATAATGGCACCTATTCCAACACCAAATACCATAAACAAACTAAACAGCATCTGATTTAAACCAGCAGCTTTTGCATATTGATCTTTATTTAAAATGGCCTGAACGAGAGAGGCTTCAGCTGGATAGAAGAACTTCGTAATGGCGCTTCGTATAAACAAGATCAAGAAAATAAGCGGCAGTGAATTAAAATAAATGACGATAAATAAAACGATCGTCAGCCCAGCTCGTATCCAATCACAATTCTCTGCGACTTTTTTACGATCAAAACGGTCTGCGACCACACCGACCATAAAAAAGACAAAGATCGTAGGCAGTGAATACATTAGCTCTGCTAAAGTGGCGTAAGCGGGCTGATGACTAAAATGATCGAGCAAATAAAAGGCAAACGCCATATTGCCTACTGTTGTCCCCATTTGCGAGGCAAGTGCTGCAAAAAAGAGACGAACAAAATTTCTGTTTTTAAAAATATCCATAAATACGCTCCTTAACCTGAAGATCCCACTTTCTATCATATAAAATTTTAACCATTCGTACAATTGATTTCTCCTACTGGCTAATGGTCACAGGTGTTCCATTTGGAACTATTGAAGCAAGTTCGATGACATTCTGATTGTACATGCGAATGCACCCTCTAGACACAGCTTTACCAATTGAAGACGGGTTATTCGTTCCATGGATGCCGTAATGAACTTTTGAAAGGCTCAGCCAATAGGCGCCAAAGGGACCTCCTGGGTTTGGCTGTCTGTTGACAATATAATAAGAACCTGTCGGTGTCATGTTTAATATTCTGCCAGTTGCGATCGGGTATGAGCGCAAGAGCTGTGATCCAGAAAACAGTACGAGACGTTTCGCTGAAATTGACACAGATATGCGGTAAGGGATCGTGTTAGGATCCGGTAACCCAGGGATGATGATGACTTCATTTTGTTCTGGCTCGCGGGTTTGAAGTGACGGATTTGCAGCCTTTAAAGCATCTGTCGTTGTTCGAAAATCAAGTGCTATTGAAGCAAGTGTTTCTCCACTTTTTACCGTGTATCGCAGCACGAAAGCACACTCCTTTTACTCAAATAAAAGAAGCCATGATCCCCGCCTCACATATACTATATGGACGGGATCAGGCCCAGTAAGGTTTCTCCTAACATTTGTCATGAGAATGATCTTTGTTTATACATATGCAGGAAAAGGTGATTTGGCTTCTCTTTACACGTGAGATGTTAAGGTGAAAAAAGTGATTTCAGGTTTGGCTAAAAACCGAAGCGGCAGTCTAGTTGTCCCAAGCCCGCGGTTGACATAAATACGGTGCTGATAGCTACCGTATAAGCCTTCGACATATGTACGCCCAAAAGGTGCTGTGAGAATCGGTCCATAGAAAGGAAACTGTATTTGACCACCATGCGTATGCCCAGAAAGCTGCAAGTTAATAGGTATTGTTTCAAGCTCTAGTGCGGCATCAGGCTCATGCACAAGCAATAACGTAAAGAGATCAGAAGAGACTTCTCGTTTGATGAAATGGTAATCAGGCATACTCATCATGAGGTCATCCAGTGTAGCGATCTGTATGCGTCCGCCTTCTTTTTCTAAGTGAAACACTTCATTTTTACATAATGTAAAACCGCAAGCTTTCATCGTTTCCTCATATAGATCGATGCCAAAAGGTCCGTAGTCATGATTTCCGCATATGGCAAACTTTCCAAACGGAGCATCAAGCTTAGACAAAGAGGCTTTGGCTTTTTCATGTTCTTCAATCGATGATTCAAAATCAACAAGATCACCTGTAAACACAATGAGATCGGGAGATGCAGCGTTGATTTTTTGGACAACAGTCTCTAAATCTTTTGCCGAAAATGTATCACTTAAATGAACGTCACTAAATTGCGCAATTTTAAATTGGTCAAAAGAAGCCGGTAGCTGAGCATCATGAATAGTGAGTGATACGGTGTCGATCATGCGCGGTTCAATGTACCGAGCATAGCCATAACCGGATGTAGTCGCCAAAAGTCCGAGAATACTCGCACCAGCTGCTCCTTTTAAAAATTGCCTACGGGAAAGTTGCTTCATATAAGACTCCTTTAAAAATAAAATTAAGTATAGCATGATTTTTGATGAATCTCCCATATGGTGTATGGAGGGGAAATCATGATATGATAGATGGATAATGAATGAATAGTCATTCAAAACACACAAAGGAGGAGAACAAATGACGAAGCAAACAGTGATTGTCACAGGGGGATCAAGCGGAATGGGAAAGGCGATGGCGACTCATTTGGCACTCGGGGGCTGGAATGTTTTGATTACTGGAAGAACAGAAGAGACCCTTGAAACAACGGCAAATGAAATCAAACAGCAAGGTGGTTCGATCGCTTATTTTCAAATGGACGTGCGACATCCAGAAGATGCTGATCAAATGGTGAAGTTTGCAGTAGATACATTTGGTGATGTGGATGCACTCATCAATAACGCAGCAGGCAACTTTTTAGTTCCAGCAGAAAAACTGTCTCCTAACGGCTGGAAAGCGGTCATTGATATTGTGCTAAATGGCACCTTTTTTTGCAGCCATGCAGTGGGCAACTATTGGATTCGTCAAAAGAAAAGCGGAAGTATGATCAACATGGTCGCCACATATGCATGGGGGGCTGGTGTTGGTGTAGCGCATTCAGCAGCCGCAAAAGCAGGCGTACTATCACTTACCAGAACGCTTGCAGTCGAATGGGGAAAGCAATATCGCATTCGCGTAAATGCCATTGCGCCGGGGCCAATTGAAAGAACAGGTGGTGCAGATAAACTGTGGGAATCAGAAGAGGCTGCCCAAAGAACATTAGATAGTGTTCCGCTCGGTAGACTTGGCACACCAGAAGAAATTGCAGAACTTGCGAGTTTCTTATTATCTGAGCATGCATCTTATATTAATGGAGATTGTATCACGATGGATGGGGGGCAATGGCTCAACCAATCACCATTTTGAATGACCGTGTAAGACCTGCTTTTGATATGGTATAATCACACAAAGAGAGAAGCAGGTGATGAAAATGGTCGATCCATTGGATATTTTAACGAATATTGAAGATGTTTTCCCGCACTATCAAGCGATCTTCAGTGCGGAGGAACAAAAAGTGATAGGCTATGAGATTCTTGGAAGAATGAAGCTTGAGTCGGGAACAGTTAGTCTAGGCTCCTTCTTTACGGATTCATCTATTCCTGACGAATATAAATTGGAAGTAGATCACAAAGTATTAAGTCAAGCGCTTGATCTCTTCACAACCGCAGATGAAGATTTGCTCATCTTTATTAATCATGATGCGAACGTCCTCATGCTTGATCATGGCGAAAGTTTTTTAGAACTTTTAAAAGAATATGAAGCAAAGGGTATTCAGCTTAGCCGGTTTGTCATTGAAATTACTGAACATACGTTTAGCGGCGACATTGAACAGCTTTACCATACGTTAACGTATTATCGTACATATGGGATCAAAATCGCCGTATCTAATATAGGAAAAGAAAGCAGCAATCTTGACCGGATTGCTCTGCTTTCACCTGATCTATTAAAAATAGATCTACAGGCTTTAAGAGCTTCGTCTCCATCTCCTTCCTATGAATATGTGTTATACAGCATTTCACTTCTTGCAAGAAAAATAGGAGCGGCTTTAATCTATGAAGACATTGAAGCGAATTTTCAGCTGCAATATGCATGGAGAAATGGCGGAAGATATTTTCAAGGCTTCTATCTTCACGAGCCTGCGGCACAATTAATTGACCGGAACAAACGAAAAGAAAAGCTTAAAGAAGAATTTCAGCAATTCATTGCCCATGAGAAAAAGAAACTCCAAGCTGTCTATGAACATTCTGAAACCTTTTATAAGCGAATACATCAAGCCGTCAGTACGTTAAAAAAATCATGCAGCACAAATGATGAACTTATACAAAAACTGGCACATGAACTAACCGATTGCAGCTTTCGCATTTATATGTGTAATGAAGAAGGGTTTCAAATCACTGGGAATGTGTTTAAGAAAGAGAAAGAATGGCTGTTTCAGCCAGAGTATATAGAGAAAAACTGGAGCTGGCGCCCTTATTTTCTAGCGAATATTCTTCAAATGAGAATTAGCGGAAAAGGATTCTTCAGCGATATCTACAGTGATTTAGAAACTGGAGAACGAATACGTACGTTTTCTTATCCGTTAGAGGGAGACGTGTATTTGTTTGTAGATCTTCCGTATGCTTATCTATATGAGCAGGAAGGATTAATTTAAAAACAGCCGTCATGGCTGTTTTTTTTATTAGAAAAAAGATAGAAAAAATGGTTGACAATGAAACTGATAATCATTATCATTTAGTTATAGAGAGAAGCTACTCTCTGTTCCCCAACCCCTCTATCAGATCAAGATCCAAAAAACTTGGCGCTACCCCCGCCAAGTTTTTTTTGTGCGCCAATCATTCCCTTCATGCATAGGACATCCCAATTCATCCATACACCTTAAATGATGATAGTTAGACAGTAGGAGGGAAAAGTCATGATCAAACGTGACAAGCGGCTGCTGATTGATTTACCAATGCCTGATCACCCAGATGCAAATGGTGCAGCGGCTGTGCAAGAATTACTCGGCGGAAAATTTGGTGAAATGTCCACATTAAATAACTACATGTTTCAATCGTTTAACTTTAGAGGGAAACGAAAGCTCAAACCATTTTATGATCTTGTATCAAGTATTACAGCTGAAGAATTCGGTCATGTAGAGCTTGTGACAACTGCAGTCAATCTCATGATTACGGGAACCACCCATGGGGGCGATCCAGATACGACCCCGATGAAAGCGGCTGTTGATAAACGAAATACGCAGCATTTTATCCAAATGGCACAAACAGGCTATCCGTTTGACTCCATGGCAAAGCCGTGGACAGGTGAGAATGTGTTCTCAAGTGGTAATCTGATTCTGGATCTTCTTCATAACTTCTTCCTAGAGTGCGGAGCTCGTACGCATAAAATGCGCGTATATGAAATGACGGATCACCCTACGGCAAGAGAAATGATCGGTTATTTACTTGTCAGAGGCGGCGTACATGTTGTGGCGTATGCAAAAGCCCTTGAGGTAGCGACAGGAGTAGATGTTGGGAAGATGCTGCCGATTCCAAATCTCGACAATAAATACTTTGATTCTGCAAGAAAGTTTGAAGATCAAAATGTTCATACAAAGCTGTATACATTTAGTGACACGGATTATAAGGATATCAATCAAATTTGGAAAGGAAACCATCCGATTGATGGAAAGCCGCTGACAGTTATTGAGGGCACGCCAAAAGGTGCACCCGTGCCAGATTATAGAGATTTGCCGGAAGAGTTTGCTCCAGGTATTTCAAAAGAAGATTTTGACGAAATTGCGAAACGCCTGATGAGATCGGCCGGTTTATAAAAAACAAGATGCATGAGATAAGAAAAAAGACTCAAAATAAAAAAACAGATTCTTTTTCTTTTTTTGAATTCAAGAGGAAAAATATCATCTGAGAACACTTTATGGTATGATGCTTTGTAGGACTTGTGTATAATCAATACGGGTTCATCTTGAGTTGTTTTTTTGAAAGGAGTCTTTTTTTAGAATGTCACAATTAATGGGTATCATTACAAGGCTGCAAAGTCTTCAAGAGACAGCAGAAGCTGCAAACGAGCCGGCACAGCGTTATTTCGAAGTGAACGGTGAGAAAATCTGTAGTGTTAAGTATTTCGAAAAGAATCAAACGTTTGAATTGACTGTTTTTCAACAAGGGGATAAGCCAAACACTTTCCCATTTGACAACATTGATATGATTTCGATTGAGATTTTTGAGCTTCTACAATCCTAAGCTGAATCGTATGAAATGTTTTTTCTAAGAATTCCTTCGTTGATTGCGGAAGCATACACTTCATAGGTGATAAGCAAAAGGAAGATGATCATTCAGTGCAATATTCGGATAAGAGACCATTTAAAAGGAGTTCCTTTCTGTGAGTGATTCTTTTTTCTTTAATCTTTCTGAAGAGCATTTAGCGTTTTCTGATGTTGTCATGAGAATGAAAGACTTTATTCAAAAAGACCCGAGATCTGTTTATGTACTATCAATTGGTACGGACTCTCAGGTCAATCAGAATGTCACAACATTTATGACTGCAATTCATCTTCACCGGATCGGCAAAGGAGCTTGGGGCTGTCTCACGCAGCAAGTGTTGAATCGGCCTGTACAAAGTCTTAGAGAAAAAATTTCATTAGAGACAGCGTTTAGCCAAAAGGTATGTGCAGACATCCTTGAGGGACCTTTAACAGAACTGATGGATTTGCTTCTTCCGTTTGCTGAGGAAGGGGCAGACCTTCGTTTTGAAGTCCATCTAGATATTGGCAAAAAAGGAAGTACAAAAGAGCTGATCCAGGAAATGACCGGAATGATCACAGCCATGGGAATTGAAGCAAAAATAAAACCCGACTCATACGCAGCATTTTGCTACGCCAATCGATACACAAAATAAATTCCGTCATTTTTCTCCAAACGTTGTCGAAACGTGCGGTTGACGATTCGATTCTAGTTCCTTATTCTAGCTGTATAGAGAGGAAGCAGACATTCAAACGCCTGCTAATCAATATAAAAGCATATATGAAACAGGGGGCCTGATGTTGAATGAGCGTCATCGAAAATCGTTTTAATGAAGAAGAGAAAAAGCTATTATTAAACGTATTACTGAATCAGGAATATGCTGTCGAATTACTAAGCAGTGAGATCAATGATATAGAATGTGGAACAAAAAATGTCGACGACAATACGTATAAGAAATTGATCACATTGTATGACAGAGTAAGGTTTGAGAATTAATATCGATTGAACATTCTATTAGATACTCTACGCTGAGTATCTTTTTTATGCAGAAAAAAATCTTTCGACAAAATTCGTTTTAGTTTATGCTTAATGTTAAAGGGGAATGTATGATTGATGATTGAGAGAAAAGGGGTCGAAGAAACATGATAGAGATAGAACCGGCTCAATTACTTGAGTCAACAGTAGCTGAGCATATGATTGATGCAGATAAAGTGGCACACGTTCAAATTGGAAATAATCTTGAACACGCCCTATTGGTCCTGACAAAAACAGGATATACAGCCATACCTGTTCTGGATGCTTCTTATCACCTTCATGGGTTAATTGGAACAAATATGATTATGGATAAAATCTTTGGCTTAGAACGAATTGAATTTGAAAAGCTCGACCAATTGAAGGTAGAAGAGGTCATGCTATCAGATATTCCAAGACTGAAAACGACCGATCCTGTTTTAAAAGGTGTTCACGCTGTGACGAATAATGGATTTGTTTGTGTGGAAAATGAAGAGCAAGTATTCGAAGGGATTTTCACTCGGCGTGTTGTATTAAAGCGCTTAAATGAAGTCATTCATTCCGCAAAAAAATGAGCTGCAGCCCAGCTTATTTTTTTTGCCTTCATAAGCTATTATTTATATAATGACTATATAAAATAAGAAAAACTTATCGAGAGAAGGAGGGCGCCCATGCAGCTTCAAGAGTTACATATGCTTGTTGTACTTAGTGAGGAATTGAATATGAGAAAGGCTTCAGAGCGGCTCTTTGTCTCTCAGCCTGCCTTATCTCAAAGGCTGCAAACGATTGAAAAAGAGTGGGGAACCAAAATCTTTTTTCGTTCACAAAAAGGCTTGACAGTCACTTCAGCTGGCGAACAGATCATTCAATTCGCCAAAGAGGTCACGACTGAGCAGGATCGAGTGCGAGAGAGAATTGACGAGCTTGAAGGAGACATTCACGGTACACTCAAGCTTGCAGTTGCGTCCATTATTGGTCAGCACTGGCTGCCAAAGGTGTTGAAGCGGTATGTCGAGAAATACCCAAATGCCAAAGTATCTCTTGTGACAGGCTGGAGCAGTGAGATGCTTAAAAGTCTGTATGAAGACCATGTCCACATCGGCATCATTCGCGGGAATCCTGATTGGAAGGGCACAAAGGAATACTTAATGACCGATCATTTATATTTAGTCGATTCTGTCATCAAGGACGTGGATGAGTTAATTGAGACAGAACGCCCGTTTATTCAATTTAAAAGTGATAGCACCTATTATCAAGAAATTCAGCACTGGTGGCATCAAAAGTTTAAAGTGTCGCCAAAACAGACGATTCTTGTGGACCAGATTGAGACATGTAAACAAATGGCCTATCACGGTATCGGCTACGCCATTTTGCCTTCGGTCACCCTATATGATCATGAGAAAAGCGTACACAAAACCCCGCTCGTAGACGCAAATGGAGAGCAAATCGGACGTGACACGTGGCTGTTAGGATATGAAGCCTCTTTTCAGTTAAAACAAGTTCAAGCATTTGTTGGTGTGGTGAAAGAAATGCTTGAAAGTGAGGCAGTGTAAGTACTTCTGGAAGAGGAGGTGCTTTTTTAGGATAAGTAGTTTGATTAGGTTTCTAATAGATTTACCCGTTCCATACTGAAAAAACAGAAAGCTGGAAGAAATGATGAGAAATCAACGAAAAAAGAAGACGGATATACCGAAGTGGGGAACTTATTTACGCGAGAGATGGCGTGGACGTTTTGCAAGTCATCTTTCTTTAGAAGAACAAAAAGAGATTGGGATGGATGGCTTCCTATGGCACTTATGTAGCTGGGGAAAAGTTGAATGCCTTGAAAAAGAGGCAGCGATCAACGCCTTTCATCAGCAATCAAAGCATACATGTACTCTTTTTTATCAATTTACTCAAGAAGCGTATCTGTTTGAAAACGCCGCTGACCTGTCAGTGAAGGAATTGCCATATACAGACGGACACATGGACTATAGCGATCTGTATGTCATGGATTGGGAAGAAAATTGGACATTTGTGATGACGCACGAAACCGATTGCGGTCCATATTTTATTCAGAAATAAAAAAAGAGTACATCACAAAGAGATAGAGTGATGATCAATTAAAGCCGCCTTCCAATTGGAATGAGCGGTTTTTTGATGTACGTCATGTGTATTTTGAACAGCACCTTTTCATAAAACATTTGACAATGAAAATCATTATCATTTAAAGTGTACATATAATAATTGAAAATGATTATCATTTAGATGAGGTGACCAATAGATGAAAGCACTAATTGCATTTGCGAGTATGTCTGGCAATACGGAAGATATGGCAGCGATCTTAAAACAAACGCTTGAAGGAAAAGGGATAGAGACAGAGATGATGGAATTTGACGACACAAGTGCAGAAGATCTTTCTTCATACGATTATGTCATGATCGGCTCTTACACATGGGGTGACGGTGATTTACCTTATGAAGCTGAAGATTTTTATGAAGAGGTCTCATCCCTTGAACTTTCTCACATCAAAGCGGCGGTATTTGGATCAGGCGATTACAGTTATCCGAAGTTTTGCGAGGCTGTTCATACCTTTCATGACATGCTGAAATCGACAGGTGCATCCGTATTTCCTGAAACATTGAAAATGGAACTTGCGCCAGATACAGATGAAGATGTGGCGTGCTGTGAGGAGTTTGCAACGAGCTTTTTAACGTGGGCATCATTGTCTGAGAAAAGAGTTGAAAATCATGTTTCATAAAGGTGCGACAGCTGTTGCTGCGTCTAAAAGTGGCGGCTACTTTGTTGCTGTCAAACGAGAAGGTATTTTTCATTACAGTGTGGAGGGCGGATGGCAGCAGCTTTTTAAGCTTAAGCATAAAATCCATGCTATCAGTTATATTGGTCCTTATTTGTTCGGTGTTGGTGAAAATGGAACTGTCATACGATCAGGAGATGAGGGCCACACATGGGCGCTATCATCTTTTCCGACAAATGCAGTTGTTTGGTCTATTACAGGACGCAAAGATGGGTTTGTATGCGCACATGGAAAGCATAGTATTTATGTGTCAACCGATTTCGGAATTTCCTGGGAAATTATGAAGCCATTTGCTCATGTAAATCACCCCCCTGTGATTCGCTCATTATGTGTAGCGGGCGATTATCTTTATATTGGAACACAGATTCATGAGGTGCATGGAGGAATATGGGTGTATGACTTGCAAAGTGAACAGGTTTTTCTCCTAAACAGAGAAGAGCACCGAATGACTGCTTCTATGCTGCTTTGCGGGGAACACCTCCTTGTCTGTGCGTTGGGATCTAAAAAAGGGAAAAGAGGGTCTGTTCAAATTTTAGACTTACATACAAATATGCTGCATGATATTCAATCACAAGCTTTTGCGCGAGAGGAATCATTTTTGGATGTGTCAGAGGATAACGGCATTGTGTATGTGACCACCTCACAGGACGAGCATGGATTTTCTAAGGTGTATCAGCTTGATATAGAGCAAAAAGAGCTCAAGTGGTTTGATACGATCAAAGGGCATGGTTTTCGTGTCGCCAATCAAAAGGAGAATTTTTTCTGTGCGGGTTTATATGAAAGTAAGTTTGTCAGGCCTTATGAGGAACCTGCACTGATTCATTAATAAGGAGGAAGAAAAAGTGACGAAAAGAGTTTTATTGGTGTATGCCACAATGTCAGGAAATACAGAAGCAATGGCTGATTTAATCGAAAAAGGATTAAAGGAAGCTGGGGCTAGCGTGGACCGGCATGAAGCGATGGATATTGATGCTGAACTTCTTCATGATTACTCGCACATTCTGTTAGGTGCATATACTTGGGGAGATGGTGATCTTCCAGATGATTTTATTGATCTATATGAGGAAATGGAAGAGCTTGATTTGACGGGTAAAGCATTTGCTGTATTCGGTTCTGGAGATACATCTTATGAACATTTTTGCGGAGCTGTGGATTTAATTGAAGAAAAAGTGAAGGAGCTGGGCGGTGATATCGTCCTGCCATCCATCAAAATTGAGCTGAATCCAGAAGGAAACGAGGAAGAGGAATTGATTTCTTTTGGTAGACAATTTGTTCATCTTCACCAGCAAGAAGCGGGATAAAGAGGCCCGCTTGTTTTATTTGCCAAGGCGCAGACGATTCTTTCACTTGTCATTAAAACTCTCCTTTGGTACAGTAATGAAGTATAAATTAAGAGGAGGACATACATACATGAAACAAATGGACGCTAATGAAATTATTTCATTTATTCAAAATAGTACAAAATCAACACCTGTTAAAGTTTACATTAAAGGTGACTTAGAAGGTATTGAATTTGGTGAACATGCAAAAACATTTATTACAGGCAATACAGGTGTTGTCTTCGGTGAGTGGAGCGAAATTCAAGAAGCTCTAGCATCAAACAAAGACAAAATTGAAGATGTTGTCGTGGAAAATGACCGTCGTAACTCTGCGATTCCTATGTTGGATTTGAAAAACATCAAAGCACGTATTGAGCCAGGTGCAATTATTCGTGATCAAGTGGAAATTGGCGACAATGCAGTCATCATGATGGGTGCTTCTATTAATATCGGTTCAGTCATCGGTGAAGGTACGATGATTGATATGAACGTTGTTCTTGGCGGCCGTGCGACAGTAGGTAAGAACTGTCATATCGGTGCGGGATCTGTTCTTGCAGGTGTCATTGAGCCGCCTTCTGCTAAGCCAGTTGTAGTAGAAGATGATGTTGTCATTGGTGCAAACGCTGTTGTTTTAGAAGGTGTGACAATTGGGAAAGGTGCGGTTGTAGCAGCTGGAGCGATCGTTGTGAACGATGTCGAGCCTTACACGGTTGTAGCAGGTACACCTGCAAAGAAAATTAAAGACATTGATGAAAAAACAAAAGGTAAAACTGAAATCAAACAAGAACTGCGTCAGCTTTAATTGACACAATTCGCAGCTGAAGACATAGACGTGGATGATATATCCACGTCTTATTCGTATAGAGGAAAGGAAGCGAGTTCACTTGTTAAATCGTGAGCAATTAATATCCATTCGAAGAGATTTGCACCAAATTCCTGAGCTTGGTTTTAAGGAATTTAAAACACAAGCTTACCTCATCAAGCATCTCGAATCGTACCCAACAGATCGAATCGAGATGGAAACATGGCGGACTGGACTTTTTGTGAAAGTAAAAGGGACAAATCCTACGCGCGTCTTTGCGTATCGTGCAGATATGGACGGATTATCTATCCCTGAAGAAACGGGCTATCCATTTCAATCGGTACATGAAGGCCACATGCATGCATGTGGACATGATCTTCATATGACCATTGCTCTTGGTATCATTGATCATTTCGTGCATCAGCCAATCAAAGAAGATCTGCTATTTATTTTCCAACCGGCAGAAGAAGGGCCAGGCGGAGCTGAACCAATGCTTACAAGTGATGTTCTAAAAAAATGGACGCCAGACTTTATTACAGCACTGCATATTGCACCTGAATATCCAGTCGGCACGATTGCAACAAAGCCGGGCCTATTATTTGCTAATACGAGTGAGCTTGTGATCGATCTTGAAGGAAAAGGCGGGCATGCCGCATACCCTCATTTAGCAAATGATATGGTGGTGGCTGCAAGTGCACTAGTAGGGCAGCTGCAATCGGTGATTTCACGTAATGTGGACCCGCTTGATAGTGCCGTCATTACAGTTGGCACGATTACAGGTGGCACTGCTCAAAATATCATTGCGCAGCACGCAAAGCTTGATGGAACCATTCGCACGCTCTCGCCAGAGTCTATGGAAAAGGTGAGAAAACGAATTGAAGCACTTGCAAAGGGAATTGAAATTGGCTATGAATGCAAGGCGACAGTTCGATACCCTTCATCTTATTACGAAGTGGACAATTCAAAGGATTTGACAGAAGAATTTATGTCATATGTAGCCGAAGAAGGTCTTGCAAATGTCATTGAATGCAGAGAAGCGATGACAGGAGAAGATTTCGGCTACATGCTGAAAAAATATCCCGGGTTCATGTTTTGGCTAGGGGTAGATTCAGAATATGGTCTGCACCATGCAAAACTCACGCCTGACGAAAATGCGATTGAAACTGCTGTAAACGTCATGACAGCTTATTTTAAAAAGCAAGCAGGTGAATGAATAATCAAATGGTCTCCTGTACACCTTATGAACAGGAGGTGTTCTTGATTATGACAAGAATTGGTGTAGAACCATCTTTATCCGATGTAGAAGAACTTTTGAAGCAAAAAGGGTATGATGTCGTACGTATTCAAAATGAACAGCAAATGGATCAGTGTGACTGTTATGTGGTCACAGGGTTAGATTCAAATGTTCTTGGCATTTCAGACACAACGACAAAGGCATCTGTCATTACAGCGTCAGGTATGACGGCTGATGAAATTTGTCAAGAAGTAGAACAGCGTGTTCAATAAAACTAACAAAAAAGAACCAGGATATTATGATCCTGGTTCTTTTTGCTCTTTGGCTAGATCAAGTGCTTCTTTCATTTTTTTGCGCAGAATTCGTTCGACACGCCACTGCTCCATCGTTTCAGTTTTTGCAATGATACGAAGGACGAGAGATGAGGAGCCAAATGCCTCCACTCCAACGACTTGAGGACCTTCGATGATTTGTGGCATGCCCTCACGAACTTCATCACAGGCTGCCTGCAAAGTGGTGATCATCTGATCCACATTTTCATCTGGGGATAATTCGATATCAACGAGTGCCTGCATCGTCCCTCGTGAATGATTGCTCACATTGAGTATACTTCGGTTCGGAATGAAATGAAGAGTGCCATCAAAGCTTCTAAGCTGTGTTGTTCTCAGTCCAATTTGTTCAACGATCCCATCAAAACCAGCAACCGTTATATACTCACCGACATCAAATTGTTTTTCGAGCAGTATGAAGAATCCTGTCACAATATCACTCACTAATCCCTGAGCGCCAAATCCAATGGCAAGTCCTACAACACCTGCGCCAGCCAGCAAGGCGGTTGGGTTATAATGAAATAAGTCGAGGATCATGACAACTAGAATAAAAATTAACAAGTAGGCGAAGATATTTAAGGTAAGACTTTGCAGCGTTTGAGCTCGTGATAAAGAGACATCGTGCTTCTCAGAGAATGCTGAATAGGCACGCTTAATCATCTTGTTTCCAATCGCTCTGATGATAAAATAAATCACAAAAATAGCAATGAGTTTTAGAAAAATCATACTGATATTCATGATGATGGAAACCCAATCTACTTGTTCAAGTGCTTTCATGATCTTCAAAACCTTTCTATGTATGTGCGAAATGAGAAGCTAATCATTTGTTCCCTTATGCAAGTCATGTTAAACTTTTAATAGTTGGAGCGAAAGATTGTGACAAATCGTTAATTAAATTTATTATTAATTAATATTGACTAAAAATCGCTTAAGTATTATAATTATATTTGTGAAGTTATTAACTAAATGAGAATTTAACCTATTGATTCTCATTTTATATACAGCTAAGAAGTCTGTATAAAGATATTATTTTTGGAGGGATTTACATATGGCAGAGCGTTTTGTAGGAAAACAAGCTCCACGTTTTGAAATGGAAGCAGTACTTGCTAATAAGGAATTTGGTAAAGTGAGTTTAGAGGAAAACATCAAGAATGACAAATGGACAGTTCTTTTCTTCTATCCAATGGATTTCACTTTTGTTTGTCCAACTGAAATTACAGCAATGAGCGATCGTTATGATGAGTTTGAAGATTTAGATGCAGAAATTATCGGTGTATCTACTGATACAATCCATACGCATCTTGCTTGGATCAACACAGATCGTAAAGACAATGGTCTTGGAGAATTAAAATACCCACTAGCTGCTGACACAAACCACACAGTATCTAGAGAATACGGTGTTTTAATTGAAGAAGAAGGAATTGCACTTCGTGGTCTATTCATCATTAACCCAGAAGGCGAACTTCAATATCAAACAGTATTCCACAACAATATCGGTCGTGATGTAGATGAGACACTACGTGTTCTTCAAGCATTACAAACTGGTGGACTTTGCCCAGCGAACTGGAAACCTGGTCAAAAAACACTTTAATTGATAGTTGAAGAAACAGTCTAACGGGTGTTAGACCTTCAGATTGTTGACAAAGGGCTAAAATGTTGTTTATTTTAGCCCTTTGTCTTCTTTTCAGCGTGATAGAAAACCTTTGCAGCCCTAGGAAGGACGAGTACTGGCGCAAAGCGAATGTGACATTCGTGAGCACCAGCACGCAGGACTGACAAAGAATGCGAGGGTTTGTCTACACGCTGGGGTCTAACTGATGTTAGACCTTTTTGTTTCGAGACATACAATGGATGGAGGCGCTTCAAAATGAAATTACGTCAACCAATGCCAGAACTAACTGGTGCAAAAGAATGGTTAAATGGAGAAGTAACAAGAGAAGAATTAATTGGTGATAAACCAACATTGATCCACTTCTGGTCAGTTAGCTGCCACCTTTGTAAAGAGGCGATGCCGCAAGTGAACCAATTCCGTGATGAATACAAGGATCAACTAAACGTGATCGCAGTTCATATGCCACGTTCAGAGGATGACCTAGATCTAGAAAAAATCAAAGAGGTTGCAAATGAGCATGAAATCACACAGCCAATCTTTGTAGACAGCGACCATAAACTAACAGAAGCATTTGAGAACGAATATGTACCAGCTTATTATGTATTCGATAAAACAGGTGCTTTACGCCACTTCCAAGCTGGCGGAAGCGGTATGAAAATGCTTGAAAAACGCGTCAATCGAGTTCTTTCTGAGTCTGAAAAGGCTGCAGAATAGGCTTTCCCCCCATGAATGGGGGTTTTTTCATGGGGAAAAATAGGAGACATATTGCACTGGATGAATATGATTGTAGGTGGAATGCCTAAGAAAAGAGAAAATGAGGGATTTCATTAAAAAAATTTCCTGAAACAAAAAGGTATTATGACCTATTTACATTTTTATTTTGAAATGAAAATGTAAAGATTTTAACTTTTTACTATTCAGAACGTTTTTGCACAAAAGAAATTTCAGTTTGGTAAATAACTATATAAATCAAGTAGTATAAGCATTTATTCAAAATTTTTACAATATTTTAAAGGTGGTCAAAAGCCTATAGTGGCAATGAAATGGGTGCCGATTTTTCTTCTTTGGCAAAATTTTAGTTGGAAATACCTATCTGATAGCAAACTGTAAAATGATAAAAAAATAGTTGATAAAATTAGTTTTCTAATCTAATATTTACTATAGAATATTTTTTATATGATGAGGGGGAAATCCATTGTTTAATGAGAGGGAAGCGTTACGTTTACGATTGGAACAATTAAACGAAGCAGAAGTAAAGGTCATCCGTGAATATCAAATTGAACGAGATGCGATTTACGCAAAACTAAGAGAATTAGACCGTCAAGGTACAGGTCTCGTCACAGATACAAAAAAAGAAGTGCGTACAGAGAGAAAAACGGATTCATTGCCTGTATTAGCTGAGCTGGCTGCACAAGAAATGAGAAGCTACCAGCAGCCTGCGCAAACGCAGTCAAACGTTACATCATCTTTAGGAACAGGTCAGTTAAATGGTGCACCTGTAGGTATTCCTGAAGGATCTACAAGACGCAGAAGAGGCACAGCTAGACCTGGATCAAAGGCAGCTAAGCTTCGTGAAGCTGCAATCAAAACATTAAAGCGTCATAATGCGGCGATTAAAAGCTCTGAACTTCAAAAAGAGATTGAAAAAGAGAGCGGTCTTGAAATTCCAAATATGACAACGTTTATGCAAAGCTTAATTAAAATGTACCCAGAAGTGAAGAAACCTTATCGCGGACAGTATATTTTAGAAGGCGACATTCAAACAGAAGACGAATAAATAAAAAAAAAACTGCTGGGCGTAAATGCCAGCAGTTTTTTCTTGCGTACATGATGAACTGATCACTTTTTTTGATCAACTGTATAGACAATCTTTCGTTCTTTGGGCATGTTGTCACGCTGTTTTTTAAATCCATCGATCTTCACTGTCATGACTTCTCCATTCCGCTGCACCGCATCAACTTTTGCCTGGAGCGTTTCTACTTGTTCGTTTAGTTTCTTCAAAATCGGTCCTATTTCTTCGGTTGTTTGCAAAATAGGGTCTTGTGAGAACGGCTCGGCATTTGTTTGGGGTGACTGGTCGATATCAGCAAAATGAGAAGCGATCCATTCCTCGCTTTCGGCTAACTGTTTTTGATAGCTCGTGAGCGTTTCATAAAAAATGGCTTCTTTTGCTTTTTCGATTTGCAGTAATTTTTCTTGTGTTTCATAAAAACGCTCCTGTAGATGCCGGACGCCTTCTTGTAATAAATGAAGCTCTGCGTTTTTATCGCCTAGAGTTTGCTGCAGTTTTTCAATCACAGCGGATAAAGTATTTCCTTTTTTCTCCTCTTTTGCAAGCTGTTTATCTTGGGCTAGTAATCGCTCCTGTAGTTGCTGAGACATTTCCTTATATTTTACAACCTTCAAATGCAATCGGTGCTTTTCCTCTGTTTCTTTTCGTCTATGATAGGTTTCCTTTTGCAGCATTTCATGAAGAAGGACGATTTTATGTAATAATTCCGATTTGCTATAAGAGAGATCCTGTATTTTAGATGATGCTTCGTCTTGGTCAATGGTCATTTCATCCAATTGCTGTTTTAATTGAGTGAAATCCTTTTTCATCTCATGATATTCTTGAGATAGCTTCTTGTTTTTAGCATAGGTATACGTGGACTGTAAATCTGAAATCATCTGTTGATATTTGGCCGTTTCAGCTTTTAAAAATAGATTTTCTTGAGACAGATCATGGAATAGGGGAGAAGCATGGCGCCGGTTCATAGGTAGACCCTCCTTATTCATGTTATCAATAAAGTATGCGAAATGAGTGCGATTAGAACAACCATATCAAAGGGGATGAGATGATGAGAATAGTGAATGTGATACTAGCTGGAGGTGCTTCTAGGCGTTTTGGAGAGCCAAAGGCAAGTCATGTCTATCAGGGGAAACCACTATATGAACATGTGAAAGAGCAACTTTTGAAAGGGGAAACCATCATCATCAGTCACCCGAAGCTTCTGCCTTTTTTCAAAGCAAGAGGGGAACAAGCTGTTTGGTTAGATGATGAACAGGTGCGTGGGTATGGCCCGCTTGCAGGCATATATACCGCTATGCAAAAGCAAGAAGCAGATTGGTATTTAGTGACGGCATGTGATATGCCATTCATACGAAAAGAGACAGCCGTCGCTTTATCTTCTTATTGCCATGAAAATGTAGATGCTGTGGTCCCGATGGTGCAGGAAAGATTACAGCCGTTATTTGCGCTTTATCACCGCCGCAGTCTTCCGTTTATTTCTGCGTGCTTAAAAGAGAATCAATTAGCTATCAAAGATTTATTACAAAAACTTCACGTCCAGGTTGTTCCAGCCGACGAACTGAACGTGGCACCAAATGAATTTCACAATATCAATAAAAGAAGCGATTTACCTGAAAACGGTATGATATGATACATAAAAACGAGAAGGAGAGAACAATATTGAACGAGCGATATTCAAGGCAAATCTTGTTCCCTCCGGTAGGCGAAAAAGGGCAATCTGCGCTTGCCGAAAGTCATGTCCTTATTGTTGGAGCTGGTGCACTTGGAACAGCGTCTGCTGAAGGGCTTGTCCGATCTGGAATTGGTACTTTGACAATTGTAGATCGTGATTATGTCGAATTCTCAAATTTACAGCGGCAGCAGCTGTACACTGAACGCGATGCAAAGATGCATGTGCCAAAAGCGGTAGCAGCTAAAAAACGTCTCCAAGAGATCAACCATGAAGTGACCATTCACGCCCTTATTGAAGATGCAGGAGTAGAGCTGTTAAGACCTTTATTCCGAAAAGCAAATATCGTCATTGATGCGACTGATAATTTTGAGACAAGAATGGTGATGAATGACTTATCTTTAGAAACAAATACGCCTTGGATTTACGGTGCCTGTGTGAGCAGTCAGGGAATGTATATGACCATTTTGCCGGGCAAAACACCTTGCTTATCCTGTGTGTTTACCTCAGTGCCTGTTGGGGGTTTGACATGTGATACAGCTGGTATTATTTCTCCTGCTGTCCAAATGGTGTCGGCTTATCAGCAAACAGAGGCATTAAAATATTTAACTGGGCATGAAGAGCAAATGGAGCGAAAGTTTGTCACGTTTGATTTGTGGCAGTCGTCTTCGTTTAAAATGGATGTATCTCGTACGAAGCAGGAGAGCTGTCCATCTTGCGGCATAAATAGAACGTATCCATATTTAGATGAACAGCGAAAAAAAACAGCGATTCTTTGCGGGCGTGACACCATTCAGATCATATCGAAGGATTTAGAAAACCTTTCATTTCAGCATGTAAAAGAGCGTCTGTCATCTATTTGTGAGGTGGAAGTGAACGATTTTTTAATTCATATAAGCTATGAAAGACACCGTATCGTTTGTTTTAAAGGAGGACGTGTATTAATCCATGGGACAAATGATGAAAGAGTAGCCAATTCATTACTAGCAAGACTGCTAGGCATATAGGAGTGAGAAGTGATGGAAAGACGACAGCCAATTCCAGTAGAAGAGGCAGTAAAGAAAGTCCACCAATTTCAAAAACATGGACAAGTCGAATGGGTTCCTTTAAAGAACAGCCTTGGAAGATATATTGCAGAGGATATTTTAGCAGACCATGATGTTCCTGCCTTTGATCGTTCTCCGTATGATGGTTTTGCACTTCGAGCAGAAGATACAAAGGATGCATCGAGCGAGCATCCGGTTGAATTTGAGGTCATTGATCATATAGGGGCAGGTATTGTTTCTGCAAAAACGATCGGTCCTTTTCAAGCGATTCGCATCATGACAGGAGCGAAGATTCCAAAAGGAGCAAATGTTGTGATCATGCTCGAATTGACGAAAACGTTTGAAAAAGACGGTAAATCAATGATGTCACTTAAAAGACCTCTGAAAAAGGGTGACAATATTTCTCGGCAAGGAGAAGAGACCCTCAAAGGGAACGTCATGATCAAAAAAGGCTCAAAAGTAACCCCAGGCGTGACGGCGATATTAGCAACGTTCGGGTATGCGGTTGTGCCAGTCGTCAAAAAACCGGTGATCGGTATCATCTCAACAGGTACCGAGCTCCTACAAGTAAGTGATGCCATGGTGGACGGTAAAATTAGAAATAGTAACCTAAGCATGGTATACGCTCAGGTTCTTGAAGCTGGAGGAGAACCGCTTGATTTAGGCGGTGTATCCGATGATTTTGATCAAAGCTATGAAGCAGTAAAAGCAGCCTTAAGCAAAGTTGATATGCTCATCACAACAGGTGGTGTATCGGTAGGTGATTTTGACTTTTTACCTGCTATTTATGAAAAACTAGGTGCAGAGGTGTTGTTTAATAAAGTCGCCATGAGACCTGGAAGTGTGACGACCGTTGCGGCGTTGCCAAATGGTCAATTGCTTTATGGGCTGTCAGGAAATCCGGCTGCCTGTTTTGTTGGCTTTGAACTATTTGTCAAACCGATCATTTATAAATGGTGTTTGAAAGAAAATCCATTTCCCGTTTTTGCTGAGGCGAAGCTGACACATGATTTTCCAAAAGCCAATCCGTTCACACGATTTGTTAGAGCATCACTTGATTTCGCTGGCAGCCAGCTGAGTGTGACGCCAACCGGTCTTGATAAATCTAGTGCGGTGACATCTATTGCTCATGCTGATTGTTTCATTGTTTTGCCTGGAGGAACAAGAGGGTTTAGTGCAGGTGACCAGGTCAGCGTTCTGCTATTTCACCACGAAGGCGGTGCTCCATGTTGGATGACAAATTAAACATTCTACAAGTCGTGGGCTATCAAAATAGTGGTAAAACGACGCTGATCGAAAAATTATGTCAGCTGGCGGATGAAGAAGAAATGCAGCTAGGCTGCTTCAAACATCACGGACATGGTGGAAAGCCAGACCGTCTGTTCAAACAAAAAGATACGGACCGATATGTTCAAGCGGGTGCATTTGCTGCTGGTGTGGAGGGAGAAGGTGAATGTCACTTTTTCATACGGCACATGACATTCACACAACTAATCAACATGTGTCAGCATCTTCCTTTAGATGCCGTCTTGATCGAAGGATACAAACAAGCGCCTTACCGCAAAATCCTGTGTGTCAAAGACGAACAGGAACTCATTGATCTTTCGACACTTTCTCATATACAAGCAGCCATTTATTTCGATAAAGAAATACAGTTCACCGAGAAATACCCGTTTCCTGTGTTTTCAGCATTTGACAAGCACGGGATCACATTTGCTTTTAATTTATTGAAGGGGGAAGCCTCGTATGAATGAACTTTTTAAGATCACAAAAGAGCCAATTGATGTGAATGAATTGATTCAGCATGTCACAAGGCGCAAAGCGGGAGCCATTACGACATTCATAGGCACGGTAAGAGAATGGACAAATGGCAAAAAAACGCTGCGTTTAACATATGAAGCATACATACCAATGGCGGAAAATATGTTGAGTCAAATTGGACAAGAAATTAAAAAACGCTGGCCCGATACAGAAGCTGCTATTGTGCATCGTATTGGCACTCTTGAGATATGTGACATTGCAGTGGCAATAGCTGTTTCATCACCTCATCGGAAAGCTGCATACGAAGCCAATGAATATGCGATTGAACGAATAAAGGAAATAGTTCCTATTTGGAAAAAGGAATACTGGGAAGATGGTGAGGCTTGGATAGGTGATCAGCTTGAAACCGTTTCTTACCCTGAAGGAAAACCTAGTACTCTCCAACTTAACGAGAAAGAAGGGAAGCGGCATGATTAGCGTATTATTGTTCGCCGGCCTTGCTGAGAAGGCCGGTAAACAACAAATCATCATTCAAAAAGATCAAACAACGGTTGATGAGATTAAAATAGAATTACAGGAGGTATATGGTGTTGATACTGCACAAAACGTGATGGTTGCAGTCAACGAAATATATACGAGGGGAAATGCTGAAGTGCGTAGCGGGGACACTGTTGCACTCATTCCTCCTGTAAGTGGTGGATAATAGATATTAGAGGATTTGGTTATGGCCAGCGGCTGTAACCAATTTTTTATGTGTGAAAAGATTGTAGAGGTACTTGGGTATGATCTTCGTAAATAAAACATCCCCGGCGTGCTTTAGAAATGTGAGGATCGAGCTGTTGAATGAGATCATACAATTCGCTGATTCGTCTCACATTGAAATCTGTTTGAGCTTGAAGCTGTTCTTTTAGTTCTTTTGTGCTCACGATGCTTCCCTTTTTTTCTTTAATAATATCTACACACCTTGCTGCGTAGTATATTTTGTCATTAGAAGGTCTGCTCTCTTTCATATCAAGTAATTTGAGCTCATGATAAATCAGTTCTCTTTCCTTTCTAAAGTATTGCCATGCTTCTTGTTCCTTTTCATAAAGTAAAATCAATTGCATTTTCAATTTTTCTCTTAACATTCACTTGACTCCATTTCCACTATCATTTAACCTACCTCTATTTTACATTATATGAAAAAATAACATTTGATCAAGTAAAATCCTTTTATTTTTATTTTTTTAATATGAAAGTATTGATACTAAAGGCTCATCTGTTCTATAAAAGGCGCTAAACATAGTCCTATAAAGCCGGGATTCATTGAAATTACTAGGAATATTTTAACAAAAAATTGTTGTGTCTAACTGAGATCATCTGAATCCAAAGGAAAAGGATATTTATTCCGAAAGACATGTTGTTTACTTCATAAAATGTTTTTCAGTCAGTAAAATCATGATTTTTTCATATGAATATGGTCGGATCAAGGTATCATTTGAAAGATGTCGTTCATGAAAATAGAATAATAGATTCAATCCTATCACTATGAAAATAAGAAAATCAAATGATCTATCACTTATTGGCAATCTTTTGATAAAATAGAAACAACAAGAGTATGAAAAAACGATTCCATACTTACAGCACATGGAGAGGATGACATTTGATGAAAGAAACAACGCAAAAACCCACAATAATAGGCGTAAGCACAAGACCATCAGAGCATTTAAAAAGAGTGTGGGAGCAGCCATTCGTTTGGTGGCCTTTATCATGTGTGCTTGTATTAACAGTTGTTGTCACTTATTTGTCTCAGCTAGTGAATGAAGGATTGTGGGCAGATTTAATTTTACCAATCCCTTTCGTTTATGTGATCACGCTCATTGGTCTGGTCATTGGGATTGTCATTAATACTGCTGTATACAAGTTCATCGTCTTTTTGGCAAAAGGTGATGCAACATTTCATCAGCTGTTTTCAGGTGTACTGTATATCACGCCTATTACGATCATTGGTACGATTATTTCTCATTTGGCGATCATTTTTTTTCATGTGCCAAAAGATATCACGGTTACCTCATTAAACGCATTCATTCGAATGTCTGGTCCATGGCATGCCGTGTTAGCCAATATCGATCTTTTTGTGATCTGGAATCTTGTTTTAACAGGCTTTTTATTGATCAAAGTCGGCCGCATTTCGCCAAGAATATCTTGGATTATTGTGAGTGTCTTTTATGTATTATCTTTAATTTTTCAATATCTAGGAACTACGATCACCATCAACATGCAGTAAGCTGGGGGTAGAATGTTTTTATGAGAAAGAAAATCATTATCGGATCCATTATCATTATTGTGATTGGTCTATTCATTGGATTTAATATTGCAAAAAACCAATCAAAGCCTGCCTCTACGGCATCATTTAAAACAGTCCAACTTGCATCAAAAGAAATAACTTCTACGGTGATGACGCCTGGAACACTTTCATTCTCGGAGGAGCAATTCATTTATACAGAAGAGGAGAAGGGAAGCCTGAATCATATCGCTGTGAAAGAAGGAGAAAAGGTGAAAGCTGGAACACCGCTCCTTACATATGAAAATAAGGAACTGGAGCTTGAAGAACAGCAGCAAGCACTTGCGGCTGAATCAAGTACACTAAAGCTTGAACAATTACAAAATAGACTCAATACATTAGATGAAAATCAGGGGAAAAAGGCGGGCTCTGATTCGAAAAACGAGCGAGATCAGCTTGAACTCGAACTCAAAGCTGCTGAATTAGAGCAAAAACAAGCGGAGCTTAACCAAGAAAAAGTAAAGGCACAAATAGAAGATTTAACGATACATAGCAAAATTGAAGGAACAGTCATCTCCATCGAGCAAGATGCTGGCGCAGGGAAGCTAGAAGAGAGACAGCCGGTGATCCATATTGGCAATGAGAAAAAAATGATCGTACGAGGCTTAATCACTGAGTATGACGCTATGAAAGTCAAAAAGAAACAAAAAGTAAAGGTAACGTCTGATGTCATTCGCGGAAAGAGCTGGCAAGGAGTGGTGAAAAAAGTGGGCGCTGTGCCTGCCCAGTCAACAGCAGAAACAGCTGCAAGTGATCAAACGGTACAATATCCAGTCGAAATTGAAATAAAAGGGAAAAAACCGGATGCAAAACCAGGCTTTAAAATGATCATGGAAATTGAAACGGACAAGCGTCAAGTGCTCACAATTCCTGAAACAGCCGTGAAAAAAGAGAAAGATGGTTCATACGTTTATGTTGTTGAAAAGAATGCATTGAAGAAAGTAAGAGTGACATTAGGTGAAACGTCAGGTCATGATCTTGAAGTGACGAAAGGTTTAACAAAAGAAGATCAAATCATTGCAGAGCCATCAGATGAGATGTATGACGGAATGGAAGTGAATGCTGAATGATTCAGCTTTCAAACGTGACAAAAAGCTACGAAGTCGCTGAGGAGACATTTGATGTATTAAGTGATGTGGACCTTGTCATTGGTAAAGGCGAGTATATGTCCATTATGGGCCCGTCCGGCTCTGGAAAATCAACGTTAATGAATATCATCGGCTGTTTGGACCACCCGACCTCCGGACAGTACCATTTTCAAGGTATGGAGCTGTCGGCAGCAAAGGATCAAGAACTGGCAGTGATTCGAAATCGATCCATTGGTTTTGTTTTTCAACAATTTTATTTACTGCCTAGATTAAATGCGAGGCGAAATGTTGAACTTCCAATGATTTATGCTGGTATCAGTCAAAAGGAAAGAAAAGAACGTGCGGAAATGGCACTTGAAAAGGTTGGTTTGGCAGATCGAATGAAGCATATGCCAAACGAGTTGTCAGGGGGTCAAAAGCAAAGAGTAGCCATCGCACGTGCGATTGTCAATGAGCCGAAGCTCATCTTGGCAGATGAACCAACAGGCGCTCTTGATTCAAAAACGAGCGGCTCGATTATGGAACAGTTTACAAAGCTCAATGAGGAAGGAACAACGGTTGTGCTAGTTACTCATGAAGAAGAAATAGCTGCGTATACAAACCGGATAGTCGTTGTAAGAGATGGACGCCTCGTTCAAGATAGATTGATACAAGGAGACGCAATGAATGAAACTCTTTGAAAATATCAAAATAGCGCTGAATTCTGTCTTAGCTCATAAATTGCGGTCTATTTTAACAATGCTTGGCATTATTATTGGGGTTGGATCAGTGATTGCAGTCGTTGCCATCGGTCAAGGCGGAGAGCAAATGCTGAAAGAATCAATTTCAGGGCCAAACAATACCATTGATATGACCTATACACCCTCTGATGAGGAGTTAAATGCGAATCCTAATGCGTTATTTGAAGCCACATTTACTGAAGAAGACATTCAAAGTGTTCAAGCATTGAATGGGGTTAAACAGGTTGCCTCCTCCACTGCACAAGGCATGCAATTAAGATTCCAAGATACAACAATAGATGCAACGGTCAATGGGATTAATGAAGGCTACACGAATGTACACTCATTACATATAGCAGAAGGACAGGACTTACGTGAAATCGATTTTAGGAGCGGAAGAAGGGCAGCTGTTATTTCAGAAGGGATACAAAAAGAATTGTTTAATGGAGAGAAGGCAGTAGGCGAGTTGATTTGGATGAATGGACAGCCGGTTGAGGTGATCGGAGTTTTAGCAAAACAGGAAGGGCTGTTTTCATTTGATATGAATGAAATATATGTCCCTTTTGCAATGCTGACAACTGCATTTGGTGTGAAAGAATATGATAAGTTGTCTATTCAAGTCGCACATGCTGATCAAATGAAAGAAGTGGGAAAGAGTGCGGCTGCACGCTTAAATGAAAATCACCATACAGAAGATGCTTACGAAATGATCAATCTGGAAGAGATTGCAGCAGGCATTGGTCAAATTACGTCAGTCATGACAACAATCATTGGCTCAATTGCTGGAATCTCATTACTTGTCGGCGGCATTGGTGTCATGAATATTATGCTCGTATCTGTCACAGAAAGAACAAGAGAAATCGGAATTCGAAAGGCACTTGGGGCAACTAGGGCTCAAATACTCGTTCAGTTTTTAATTGAGTCTGTCGTCCTTACACTGATCGGTGGGTTACTTGGAATTGCGCTTGGCTTCGGAGGTGCTTCACTTGTGTCACTGTTTGCAGGGTGGCCTTCTCTTGTATCGTGGCAAATCGTATGTGGAGGCGTCCTATTTAGTATGCTCATTGGTATTATTTTTGGACTGATTCCTGCCAATAAAGCAGCGAGGCTCGATCCTATTGAATCACTTAGATATGAATAATCCTAAAGTTAACTTTCAAAGTGCTGACAAGAAGGTAGAACGAGATATATTGCCTGCTGCTCCACACCTGAAGCTTTTATGCAAAACGCATAAAGGCTTTTTTTCGTTCAATTGAATGAAATGAAAAATGATAGAAATGCTAATATCATGACTTTCTTCTCAATGTCACATATTTTTCAGTTTACAAATGGTACATATAAAGGTAAGATGACCATTGTGAAAGATTTTGATAGTTATTGAATGTATTTGATTGTTTTGTATTGATAATGTTGAAAAAAGCGATTACAATAAAGGTGCGCGCAAAATGAATACGTTTTCAAAAGGGGGTGTTTTCAATGCTCACACCAGAAAGACATCAACTCATTATCGACTATTTAGAAGAAAACGATGTCATCAAAATACAGGACTTAACGATTATGACGGATGCGTCTGAATCTACAATTAGAAGAGATTTATCAGCCCTCGAAGAAAAAGGCTTTCTTAAAAGAGTTCACGGAGGAGCTGCTAAAATATCTAGTATTCGTCTTGAACCAGATGTGTTTGAGAAATCTGCCAAAAACCTTCATGAAAAGTCATTGATTGCAGAGGCAGCTGCATCACTTTTAAAACAAGGCGATTGTATTTACTTAGATGCTGGTACGACAACACAGCAAATGATTGACTTTATCGATCCAGATCAAGATATCGTGGTGGTGACAAATGGTGTCATGCACATTGAAGCACTCATGAGAAAAGGCATTTCTTTTTACCTGATAGGCGGATCAGTGAAACATCGAACAGGAGCCATGGTGGGAGCCGCAGCTTTGACAGCTATGGAAAATTACCGTTTTGACAAAAGCTTTGTTGGGACGAACGGCATTCATCCCGAGGCAGGGTTTACAACACCTGATCCAGAAGAAGCGCTCATTAAAAAAAGAGCCATGAAGCAGGCGAAAAAAACCTACATCTTAACAGATGCCTCAAAGTTTGGCGAAATATCGTTTTCAACCTTTGCTAGTTTACAGGAAGCCACCATTATCACAAACGACGCAAAAGAGGATTCATTCGATAATTACCATGAAAAAACGGTTATAAAGGTAGTGAAAACATGATTTATACAGTTACTTTAAACCCATCAGTTGATTACATCGTACACGTGGAGGATTTTGCGGTCGGCGGTTTAAATCGTTCAACCTATGACAAAAAATATCCAGGTGGTAAAGGAATCAATGTCTCAAGGCTTTTAAAACGGCACGGTGTTGAATCAAAAGCACTTGGATTCATTGGCGGTTTTACAGGCAAATATATTCAAGACTTTTTACAAAACGAACAATTACAAACAGCCTTTCATGAGGTGTCAGAAGATACACGTATCAATGTGAAACTAAAAACAGGCGAAGAAACAGAAATCAACGGGCTCGGTCCAAGTATTACTGAAGCACAGTTCGATTCGTTTTTATCCCAATTCACTTCATTAACAGAAGGCGATGTCGTTGTATTAGCAGGTAGCATTCCTTCTTCACTGCCTCATAACACATATGAGCGCATTGCTGAGGTATGTGCGAAGCAAGGGGTAAGAATAGTACTTGATATTTCTGGAGAAGCCTTAAAAAAAGCAGCAGATCTGAAACCATTCTTAATGAAACCAAACCATCATGAGTTAGGTGAAATGTTTGAAACCAGTATTTCATCTGCAGAAGAAGCCATTCCTTATGGGAAAAAGCTGTTGGAACAAGGTGCTGAACATGTCATTGTATCTATGGCTGGAGACGGCGCTCTCTTATTCAGTAAGGAAGGGATCTTTCAATCTAATGTTCCAAAAGGCAAGCTGATCAACTCAGTTGGTGCAGGGGATTCAGTCGTTGCAGGATTCTTAGCTGGCGTTTCTAAAGGCCTTTCCATAGAAGAATCATTTAAGCTTGGCGTCACATCAGGAAGTGCTACAGCATTTTCTGAGGAACTTGGAACAAAAGAGCTTGTCGATACATTATTGCCACAAGTAAAAGTCACACGCATTTAAAGGAGGAGTCATCATGAAAATTACAGAACTACTCACGAAGCATACGATTAAGCTTCAATTAGACAGCCAGCAAAAAGAAGCCGTTATTGAAGAACTGGTCACTGTATTAGATACAGCTGGTAAATTAAATGATAAAGAAGGCTACAAAGCAGCTGTTGTTAATCGTGAAAAACAAAGCTCTACGGGAATTGGAGAAGGAATTGCGATTCCTCATGCGAAAACAGCAAGTGTGAAAGAACCTGCCATTGCATTTGGCCGTTCAACAGCTGGTGTAGACTATGAATCATTAGACGGACAGCCAAGTCATCTTGTCTTTATGATTGCAGCAACTGAAGGCGCAAACAACACGCATTTAGAAGCACTTTCTCGTTTATCCACACTTCTCATGCGTGAAGAGATCCGAAAGCAGCTTCTTGAAGCGGCTACTGAAGATGAAATCATTGAAATTATCAATACACATGATAAAGACGATGAAGAAGAAGAGGAAGTCAAAGAGGAACCGGCTGCACCGGGAAAACCTGCTAAAATTTTAGCGGTGACAGCTTGTCCAACAGGCATCGCGCATACATTTATGGCCGCAGATGCTTTGAAAGAAAAAGCAAAAGAAATGGGCGTTGACATTAAAGTTGAGACAAACGGCTCTAGTGGAATTAAACATGCCCTTACAGCAAAAGAAATTGAAGAAGCGCCAGCTATTATTGTGGCAGCTGATAAACAAGTTGAAATGGAACGCTTTAAAGGCAAACATGTCATTGAAGTACCTGTGACAGCTGGAATTCGCCGTCCGCAAGAATTGATCGAAAAAGCCATCAATCAAGATGCGCCGATTTATAAAGGTTCAGGCGGCAGTTCTTCAAAAGATGAAAATGAATCGTCAGGTAAGGGAAGAAGTGGATTCTATAAGCACTTAATGAGCGGTGTAAGCAACATGCTTCCGTTTGTTGTTGGGGGCGGTATCCTCGTTGCGATTTCATTCTTCTGGGGAATTAACTCAGCTGACCCTAAAGATCCTTCTTTCAATTCATTTGCAGCTGTATTAAAAGGGATTGGCGGAGATAATGCACTTGCCTTAATCGTTGCTGTATTAGCTGGATTTATCGCAATGAGTATTGCAGACCGTCCGGGTTTTGCACCAGGTATGGTTGGCGGATTCATGGCCTCTGCAGCAGGTGCTGGATTCTTAGGCGGATTGATTGCTGGTTTCCTTGCTGGTTACATCGTGGTGCTGCTCAAAAAAGTATTCACTTTTGTACCACAGTCGCTCGATGGTATTAAACCAGTTCTGCTCTATCCATTGTTCGGTATTTTCTTTACAGGGATTATCATGCATTACATCGTCAACACACCTGTTAAAATGGTGATGGACGGATTAACACACTGGCTTGAATCACTTGGTACTGGAAACCTTGTATTAATGGGGATTATTTTAGCTGGTATGATGGCCATTGATATGGGTGGTCCGATTAACAAAGCGGCCTACACATTTGGTCTTGCGATGATTGCTGCTGGCAACTATGCACCGCATGCTGCGATTATGGCAGGCGGAATGGTGCCGCCGCTAGGAATTGCCCTAGCGACAACAATCTTTAGAAACAAATTCTCTAAACGTGACCGCGAGGCAGGTATTACATGTTACTTCATGGGAGCTGCGTTCATTACTGAAGGGGCGATCCCGTTTGCAGCGGCAGATCCTCTGCGCGTCATTCCTTCAGCTGTGATTGGTGCAGCAGTTGCAGGTGGATTAACAGAATTCTTTAGAGTGACGCTTCCTGCACCGCACGGCGGACTATTCGTTTTCTGGGTAACAAACCATCCAGTTCTTTACGTCATCAGCATCTTAATCGGTGCCATTGTTACAGCGCTACTTCTCGGAATTCTAAAAAAACCAGTCCGACAAGAAGCTTAATTTGAAAAGAAGCATCGTGAAGAGCGGTGCTTCTTTTTGTTTAATCATCAGCAAATTAGGAAAAAATATCTAATTGAATGGTTGTCTTGTGAATTTTTAAATGACATGTGATAAAGTAAAGTTATTCAATTCACGTTTCAAGTCTTTTAGCAGAAAGTCTTAGGAGGAAGCAGTATTTTGAACGAAGAAAACAAACAAAACGAAAATGACATTCAATCTGATGAGAAACAAGCCAAAAAAGAGAAGAAAAGTTCTCTGTTTGAATGGATCAAAGCCATTTTAATTGCACTTGCCCTCGTCCTCATCATCCGTACGTTTATTTTTGAGCCGTATGTGGTGGAAGGAGAGTCAATGGAACCAACCCTTCATGATGGAGAAAAGCTGTTTGTTAACAAAACCATCAACTATCTCGGTGGAGTCAAACGTGGTGACATCGTGATTATTAATGGAAAAGACGGTCAGAAAATTCATTATGTCAAACGATTGATCGGCCTTCCAGGCGACACGATTGAAATGAAGGATGATACGCTTTACATTAATGGTAAAAAAGTAGATGAGCCTTATTTAAAAGAGAACAAGGCACATGCCAAAGAGTATGAGGTACATTTAACAGGAGATTTTGGTCCAGTGAAAGTACCTAAAAACGATTACTTTGTTATGGGTGACAACAGACTGAATTCTATGGACAGTCGAAATGGACTCGGACTCATTGAAAAGGATCGGATTGTCGGCACATCAGAATTTGTTTTCTTCCCATTTGGCGATATTCGACAAACACAATAAATACACCTTTCTCAATGCGTAAGAAAGGTGCTTGAATGGACGACCCTTCATGTAGGGTCGTTTTTAATTTGGTGTGAGCATCGTGACAATGATGACAATGGCCAAAACAGAAGCGAAAACGGACCCAGTAATCGCCAAAACAGAACGGAATAATCCAATTTTCACATTGTCTTTTCCGCGCTTTTGTAAAAAGCGTTTTGAAAAGATATGGACCAGTGTGTAAATGAGGACAAGCCCAATATAAAGGCCAAAGTCTCTTGCATTAAAGCCAGTCGCCGATAAATAAATGCCCATAAAGAAAATCAATAAACAGTATTCCATGAGTGTGAGTAATCTCAAATCGCCCGAACTCCTTCAACAAAAACATTCCCACTTATTATACCATATTGGACAAAAAGCCTTTGTTCTTAGTGAGAGACGTTTCTATCAATCGTTATTCATGTTATACTTCATATTGATGAATGAGTGATGGAGGATTAATAAATGATTGCAGTGAATAATGTTAGTTTGCGATTTGCTGATCGTAAATTATTTGAAGAAGTAAATATTAAGTTCACTCCTGGCAACTGCTACGGACTAATTGGTGCCAATGGAGCTGGTAAATCAACGTTCTTAAAGATTCTTTCTGGAGAAATTGAGGCTCAAACGGGCGATGTTCATATGAGTCCTGGTGAACGTTTAGCGATTTTAAAACAGAACCACTTTGAATACGAAGAGTTTGAAGTGTTAAAAGTCGTCATCATGGGTCACAAACGTCTATATGATGTGATGCAGGAAAAAGATGCGATTTATATGAAACCTGATTTCTCAGATGAAGACGGGATTCGTGCAGCAGAGCTTGAAGGTGAGTTTGCTGAGTTAAACGGATGGGAGGCGGAAAGTGAAGCTGCGATCCTATTAAAAGGTCTTGGCATTCCAGAGAGCCTGCAATCGAAGAAAATGTCTGAGCTTGGCGGATCTGAAAAGGTAAAAGTGCTTTTAGCACAAGCTTTATTCGGTAAACCTGACGTTCTACTTCTCGATGAGCCAACGAACCACTTGGACTTACAAGCCATTCAGTGGTTAGAAGAGTTCCTCATTAACTTTGAAAATACCGTCATCGTCGTATCGCATGATCGTCATTTCTTAAACAAAGTATGTACGCATATTGCAGACCTTGACTTTGGAAAAATTCAAGTGTATGTCGGAAACTATGATTTCTGGTATGAATCAAGCCAGCTGGCATTAAAACTCAGCCAGGATGCCAACAAGAAAAAAGAAGAACAAATTAAGCAGCTTCAAGAATTCGTTGCTCGGTTCAGTGCGAACGCATCTAAATCTAAGCAAGCGACATCAAGAAAGAAATTGCTTGATAAGATTTCGCTAGATGACATTAAACCATCTTCTCGTAAATATCCTTATGTTCATTTTGCGCCAGAGCGTGAAATCGGAAATGATGTCCTTCAAGTAGAAGGTCTATCAAAAACGATTGACGGTGTAAAAGTACTGGATAACGTCAGCTTTATTATGAATCGTGAGGATAAAATTGCGTTCTTAAGCCGTAATGAGCTTGCTGTCTCTACTTTATTTAAAATCCTTGCTGGTGAAATGGAGCCAGACAGCGGGACGTTTAAATGGGGCGTGACAACATCTCAAGCCTTTTTCCCTAAAGACAATAGCGAATACTTTGAAGGAAATGATGTCGATCTAGTGGATTGGCTTCGTCAATATTCTCCGAATGATCAAAGTGAAAGCTTCCTGCGTGGTTTCTTAGGCCGTATGCTTTTCTCTGGGGAAGAAGTGAAGAAAAAAGCAAGCGTCTTATCAGGTGGAGAAAAGGTTCGTTGTATGTTATCAAAAATGATGCTGTCTGGAGCGAATATTTTGCTGTTAGACGAGCCGACGAACCATTTAGACCTAGAGTCCATCACAGCGCTGAATAACGGTCTAATGAGCTTTAAAGGGGCTATGCTCTTCTCATCTCATGACCATCAGTTTGTTGAAACAGTTGCAAACCGTATTATCGAAGTGACGCCAAATGGCATCGTTGATAAACAAACAACTTATGATGAGTTCTTATCAGATCAAGAGATTCAAAAAAGACTACAAGAGCTGTATGCATAAACATAAAGAAAAGACATCCACATGAGGATGTCTTTTTTCTTTAAAAAGCCCAATTTCCATTTCGGAAAATCGGTTCGCGTTTACCATCTTTTGTGATTCCATCAATATTCATTTCCTTTGAACCAATCATGAAATCGACGTGTGTAATACTGCTGTTCACACCCGCTGCGTCTAATTCCTCTCGTTTCATCTCTTTACCGCCTTCGATATTAAATGCATAACCGCTGCCGATGGCAAGGTGGTTGGATGCATTTTCATCGTAAAGTGTATTGTAATAGAGGATATTTGAGTTAGAAATTGGTGAATCATCTGGTACAAGGGCAACCTCACCTAGATAATGTGAGCCTTCATCTGTTTCAACGAGAGAGGTTAAAATGTCTTCGCCCTCTTTTGCTTTCACATCTACAATACGCCCATTTTCAAAGGTTAACGTAAATTCATCGATAATGTTTCCTGCATAACTAAGTGGTTTTGTGCTTGAGACAGTCCCGTTTACACCATCTTTTTTAGGTACGGTAAAGACCTCTTCTGTCGGCATATTGGCCATGAATGATACGCCGCGTTCACTCACGCTGCCAGCACCTACCCAAATATGCTGTTCTGGAAGTTCAATCGTTAAATCTGTACCTGGTGCTTCATAGTGCAGCTTGTGGTAGTGACGTTCATTTAATACTTTTACTTTTTCATTTAGTGATTCATCATGCTTTTTCCACGCTTCAACAGGATCTGGCTGATCAGCGCGGGCGACTTTAAAGATTTGGTCCCATAATAATGCAACAGCTTCTTCATCTGCATGCTCAGGGAAAATCTTTTTCGCCCAATCTTTTGATGCAGCACCGACGACTGTCCATGCAACTTTGTCAGATTGAACGTATTGACGATATGTATGAAGTGCTGAACCTGCAGCTTTTTGCTGTGAAGCAATTTTTTTCGAGTCAATGCCACTTAGAAGATCAGGGCTTTCTGACAAGATCGTAATAAAAGCACCGCCACGTTTTGCGATGGTTTCCATCATCTGTGCTTCCCATTCTGGAAATTGCTCAAACACATCTTGTGGGGCATGTTCATATTTTAAACGGGTAAGAACACCATCACTCCAGCGGATATGTACGTTTTTCGCTCCGCGCTCATATGCGTGTTTTGCCACAAGGCGGACAAGATCTACAGATTCAGTGAACGCAGATACGACCACTTCTTGACCACTTTGAACATTTACACCTACTTCAACGATGGTTTTTGCATATTGATCTAGTTGTTTTTCGAATGAACTCATAAAAATCCCTCCTTTAGTCATGTTCATCATATCAGATTTAAGACCGAAAAGGAAAATAGGGAGCCGTCCCGAAGCAAAATAAAAAAGCCGCTTTCGTGCGGCTTTTTTAGCGGTTCAGTTGTTTCACAGGCTGTGCATTAGAAGGGGGCATATGTGAAAACGACAGGCTCATTCCTCCTAAAATAATACCGGTTAAAATGACTGTGACAACGACCCGTTTACCTAAATCAAGCAACATGTTCTTCCTCCTTCACGTTTATCCATTCATCACGATATGATCGAAATGATGAAAAAAGAAGTAGAACATGAAGATTATTTTAATGTTTTTTGCAATTTGTCGATGACTTCTAATGAACGACCTGTTCCAATTGCGACAGATTCAAGAGGATTTGCTGCGATATGAACTGGGACGACAATTTCTTGAGATAGCCATTCTTGAATGCCGTTTAATAGTGCACCACCGCCAGTTAGAATGACGCCGCGATCTACGATATCACCACTCAGTTCTGGAGGGCTGTCTTCTAATGTAGCCCGAATCGCCTCTAAAATATGAAGAAGTGATTCACGCATAGCACCTTGAATTTCTGTTGATTCAAGTGTAATTGTTTTTGGAAGACCTGTGACAAGGTCGCGTCCACGTACTTCTAATGACTCAGGTTCGTGTTCAATGAGTCCATAACCAATTTCCATTTTTACCTGTTCAGCTGTCCGTTCACCGATCAGTAAATTGTATTTCTTTCTCACAAAAGTAATGATATCTTCATCCAGTTGATCTCCGCCAATTCGGATCGAGTGGCAAGAGACAACCCCGCCAAATGAAATGATCGCTACCTCTGTCGTTCCTCCGCCAATATCTACAACGACGTTGGCAACAGGCTCGTCCACCGGGAGATCAGCACCGATTGCAGCTGCGACGGGTTCTTCAATTAAATGCACATGCTTTGCCCCGCAATTTTTGACAGCATCGCTGATCGCGCGGCGTTCGACAGCTGTTGAACCTGATGGTGTACAAACAACCACAGTCGGCTTTCTAAAGGTAAACCCAATATTTTTTCCTGCTTTTTTCATAATTTGTTTGAGTAAATCGGTTGTCATATCATAATCAGCGATGACACCATCTTTCATCGGACGGATCGCTACAATTTTTCCAGGTGTTTTCCCAATCATCTCTTTTGCTTCTGACCCCACTGCAAGGACAGTTTTTGTTTCCGTATCTACTGCCACAACGGATGGTTCATTGAGAATAATTCCTTTATTTTTACTGTAAACCAATATGTTAGCTGTTCCTAAATCAATTCCAATTTCGGCATTTTGAAACATGTTTTCACCCAATCTCTATTTTTGCTGTTTTAAACAATTTTACATTTAAAAGTTCAGAGGGTTGAGGTCATTTGTGGGGGTTTGTGATCACCTTGAAATGAATCTGTAAAATTCAAGTCTCATTTTGACATTCACAATAAATTTTCCCTTTGGTTTTTCGATTTTGAAAAAAATTTTTATGCAGGAGAAACCTTTTAAGAATCTCTTACGTCTACGATATATCAATTGGTGAAAAACAGATTGATCTTGAGCTAATGAAAGAAAGAGGGAACGAAATTGAAATCTATCGGAGTTGTAAGAAAAGTAGATGAACTAGGGCGTATTGTGATGCCAATCGAATTGAGAAGAGCACTTGATATCGCTATTAAAGACAGTATGGAATTTTTTATAGATGGAGAGAAAATCGTCTTGAAAAAATATCAGCCAGAGGGCGTCTGCCTGATGACTGGTGAGATTACTTCTGAGAACCACGAGTATGGAAATGGTCAAATTACATTAAGCGCTGAAGGCGCAGAACTGCTGCTAAAAGAGCTTCAAGAAGCCCTTCAGCAGTAAATAAAAATAGCCTGTTCTCTCCCATTGTGCTGAGAGCAGGCTATTTTTTCTAAAAAAGTTCCTAAAAAATGCCGCATCTCCCTCAAAAAATAAGTGGAAAATGGTACAATTGACAAAGAATCTCAGGGCGGCAGGTGGAATTATTTGAACAAAACATATCAAGTACGGATCCTGTTATCCGTTCTTGCATTTATATTAATTTTGAGCTGGGATTTCTTTTATTATCTTAGCGGCTATCACATTAATTGGCCGCTCGATCTAGCCTTTACAGTCGTTGTTTTGGTCGGTATTTGGGTCATCTCAGGCCATGTGGACCGGCTGAATTTACTTGTCTCAGATTTAAATAAACGAGAAAAAGAAGCACACGAACTGACAGAGCGGCTGAATCGAATAACAGATAACTTGCAAGAAATCGTCTTTGAAACCAATGAAAAAGGTGAAATCATTTTTTTAAATCAAGCATGGAAACAAATGACGGGTTACGACATAGAGGAGTGTCTAGGTACGATGTACAATCAGTACTTTGATCAAGAAGAGCATGTCGTTCAGCATTTGTTGTCTGTGATCAAAGAGCATAAGGATGAGGGGCGGGTGGAGCTACAGCTTCTCCATAAAGAAGGAAAAAAGGTATGGGGAGATGTGCATTATAAGCTTTATTTCGATGAACAGCACCAGTTTACTGGAGGTATTGGAACGGTTGCAGATATCACGAAACAAAAGCAGGCAAAGCTTGAACTTGAAAGATCAAATCAGCAATTGCAAATGCAGGCACAAAAGCTGGCTGTTGCAGGACAAATAGCCGCTGGCATTGCCCATGAAGTCAGAAATCCGCTCACCTCAGTCAATGGATTTTTGCAGCTGATGAAAACGCAATATCCTGAAAGAACCGATTATTTTGATATCATCTTTTCTGAAATTAAACGCATTGATTTTGTTTTAAGTGAGCTGCTTGTCTTAGCAAAACCTCAATCGATTCAATTTCAAGAAGTACAGCTCCATGATTTGCTAGAGCAGGTGATTACCTTATTAAACACAAATGCCGTTCTTTCAAATATTGATCTCAAACAGCCATTTAAAAAGCAGGATGCTGGCACGATATTAGCAGACGCCAATCAAATGAAGCAGCTGTTCATTAACTTAATCAAAAATGCGATCGAGGCAATGCCTGAAGGCGGCAGTATATACATATCAACAGAAAAAGTGATGAATGAATGGAAAATCACGATTCAAGATGAAGGAAAAGGAATGTCCGAAGAGGACATTCTGAAAATATATGATCCTTTCTTTTCGACTAAAAAAGAAGGTACAGGACTTGGTTTAACGATCTGTGCGACGATCTTAAAAGATCACCATGGAAGAATGGATGTAAAGAGCGAGCTCAGCAAAGGGACGGCTTTTGATATTTACTTACCTGTGTATCAAAAAAGCAGATAGTAGCAAGGTGAGAGGATGTGATGTGTGATGACGAAGGAGACAAAAACGTTATTTGTGTATGGGACACTTTTAAAGCACGAAAAGTATCACGAGACATTGATGAAAGAAAGCAGTCCATTAGCAGCATCTGCTTGGATAAAAGGGAGACTGTACGATACAGATGAGGGTTACCCTGTGTGTGTTGTCTCGGAACAAAACACAGTATATGGAGAATTGTATGAGGTCAGTGATGAAACGCTGCATAAGATAGATGAGCTAGAGGAAGGGTATGACCAGCAGGAAATAGAGGTTATGACAGACCAGGGGCCAAGGGTTGCCGTTGCTTATACAATAGGTGAGCAGAAGGCATCGAGTCTGAAGGAGATTGAAAGCGGCTGCTGGAAGTCATATCAACTATGGGAGCGCAAACCGTCTTCCTTCTATTATTTTGCCTATGGGTCCTGCATGGATGATGCAAGGTTTAAGCTTGCGAAAGTAGATCATTATTTTAAACAAATCATCGGCGGCGGCACACTTGATCGTTTTACCACAAGGTTTACATTGGTGCGTCCTGATGGATCAAGAGCAGATATGGTAGAAGACGGCGGAGAAACAGAGGGTGTTCTATATGAAGTGCCTTTTGATGCCATTCGTTATTTGTACAAACGAGAAGGTGTAAATGAAGGGACTTATCGTCCAGCATTTGTCGATGTCACAGTAGGTGATCAAGTGTATGAGGACTGCTTAACGTTTCTCGTTTTAAAAAAGAGCGAAGAAATTGCGCCTCCTGGTCATTATCGCAGTGAAATCGAAAAAGGAGCAGACCTTTACTTAAGTGAAGCGTTCCGCAAAAAAATACGGTCGCATATGGATTCATTAATCAAACCGTAGTAAAATGCATGGTAAGTGATATAAAAGGAGTCTGAACATGAAAAAGGAATATGCAGTCATTGGTCTTGGACGCTTCGGCGGAAGTATCTGCAAGGCGCTAAGCGAAGAAGGACTTGAAGTCATGGCCATGGATATGAATGAAGATCGTGTGAACGAATATGCTAAAATTGCATCACATGCCGTGATTGGTGATTCGACGGACGAATCTGTTTTAAAGAACCTAGGCATTCGCAATTTTGATCATGTGATCGTGGCGATAGGTGAAAACATTCAGGCGAGTATTTTAACAACGATTATGCTGAAAGAACTTGGTGTCAAAATGGTCACAGTGAAAGCTCAAAATGACTACCATGAAAAGGTTTTGAATAAAATTGGTGCGGACCGTATTGTCCATCCTGAACGAGACATGGGCAGACGGATTGCACATAAAATTATTTCTAACAACGTGCTTGATTATTTAGAGCTGTCAGATGAGTACAGCCTTATTGAAATCGTAGCCAATAGCAGACTTGCTGGGCACTCTTTGTTAGATCTCGACATTCGTGCAAGGTACGGGATCAATATCGTGGCAATTAAGCGCGGGAAAGAAGTGATCGTTTCACCGCTCGCAGATGAAATGATTCAAAAAGAAGATATCCTCATTGTCATTGGGGCAGTGGCAGATATCGGGCGCTTTGAAAAACGGGAAATGCAGAACGACTATTAAACACTCCGAGAAGGGGTGTTTTTTGCTTTAGAAGTGTACATATGGGGCGGACATTGTGGGAGGAACAAAGTGGAAAAGAGCCGTTTACTTTCTAAAAGAACAGCAAAATAGAACATGGTTATTTTTCAGCCAATTATCACTATTCAGAAATAAAAATCAATCTTTTGATATGGTTGATTTTCTCTAAATGTCATTGACTGGACAAACAGATTCGTTTACGATAAGAAACATTATATTGTTTACTCGGAGGAGGCAGTGTCGTTGGATAAGGAGCTTTTCAGACATCAAATTGAGGTAGCTGCAAAGAGAAAAAAAGCAGCCCTAGTGATTAAACATGCGAAGGTTATGGACGTGTTTAACCAGGAATGGATAGACGCTGATGTCGCTGTTGAAAATGGAAAAATAGTAGGAATTGGGGAGTATGAGGGAGAACAGGAGCTGGATGCAACAGGTCAAATGCTTGTTCCCGGTTTCATTGACGGCCACGTTCATATCGAATCCTCGATGGTGACTCCTGCTGAATTTTCCAAAGCTGTCGTTCCTCACGGCGTGACAACTGTTGTAACAGACCCGCATGAAATTGCCAATGTATCCGGTGTTGCAGGTATCCGTTTTATGCTCGAAGAAGCGAGAAAAGCTGCTCTAAATATATATTTCATGCTGCCATCCTGTGTACCGGCAGTCAGCTTTGAACGATCAGGTGCTACACTAAAAGCAAAAGATTTAAAGCCTCTTTATCAGGAGAAAGAAGTGCTTGGTCTTGCCGAAGTGATGGATTATGTCGCGGTGGAACAAGCGGAAGAAGATATGCTTCAAAAACTGCTTGATGCTCAACATGAACATAAACTCATTGATGGCCATCTAGCAGGATTAACGGACCGATTAATTAATGTGTACCGAACAGCTAATGTCCAAACGGATCATGAGGTGACAACAGCTCAAGAGGCCCTTGAACGTGTCAAAAGAGGCATGTATGTCATGCTCAGAGAAGGCTCTGTTGCTAAAAACGTGAAAAACGTATTACCTGCTGTCAATGAGAAGAATGCGAGACGCTTTTTCTTTTGTACGGATGATAAACATTTAGATGATTTAATGGCTCAAGGAAGTATTGATGAACAAGTACGGATGTCGATACAAGAAGGATTGGACCCCTTTTTAGCATATCAAATGGGAAGTTTAAATGCAGCGGAGTGTTTCGGTCTCAAAACAAAGGGAGCGATTGCGCCAGGCTTTGACGCAGACTTTATGCTCATTTCTGACTTACATGAGGTAGGAATTACAAGCGTCTTTATCGCAGGAGAATTGGTCTCTGAACATGGAGAATATTTGCCAAGTGTCGACAAGATCACGCCAAGTTCTTCGCTCATGCAATCGGTACATGCAGTGGACGTTCAAGAGAAAGATCTAACGCTGCCTATAACAGATCACCAAAAGATGAATGTCATTCGCATTATACCGAATCAGCTTGAAACGAAATTAGAACAAATATCTCCTTCTGGTAGCGATGGACAATTTACGAGTGATATTGATCGAGATGTATTAAAAATAGTGCTTGTCGAACGCCACAAAGGTCTATCTGAAATTGGAATAGGGGTTGTCAGCGGATTCGGCTTAAAAGAGGGGGCAATTGCAACAACAGTTGCCCATGACTCGCATAACCTAATTGCCGTTGGAACAAATGATGCTGATATGATCAAAGCCATTGAAACGTTAAAAGAAGCAGGGGGCGGTTTGACCGTTGTAAAAGACGGAGAAGTTCTTCATACGCTTCCATTACCGATTTCCGGTTTATTATCAGATCAACCTGCACATGCGGTCAATGAGAGCCTTCATGCACTCCATGATGCTTTAAAGGAAACAGGCTTTGTCTTAGACTTTAATCCGTTTTTGACATTATCCTTTTTGGCACTGCCAGTCATTCCTGATGTGAAAATGACAACACAAGGATTGTTTGATGTGAGAAGTTTTCAGCATCTCCCGATTCAATCGTAAAACAATGACTGAACCCGCACGTATCGTACAGATATGCGGGTTTTTTTATTGCGCATAAAAAAGAGACACAGTCAAAAGGCTGTGTCTCCTTGTACGTCATTACACTTCCATAATAATCGGTAAGATCATTGGGCGGCGTCTTGTTTTTTCATAAAGGAAAGGAGCAAGAGTGTCAGTAATCTCGTTCTTAATTTCTGACCATTGAGTCGTCTTGCGTTCCATTACTTTTTCAAGATGCTTTGAAATGAGATCTTGCGCGTCATTAATGAGGTCTCCAGATTCTCTCATGTAGACAAAACCTCTTGAGATTAAATCAGGACCTGCAGAAATTTTGAATTCTTTCATATCCATGCTGACAACAACAATGACAAGACCTTCTTCTGAAAGAATGCGGCGGTCTCTTAACACGATGTTGCCGATATCACCAATACCGCTACCGTCGATATACACGTTGCCTGATGGAATTTTGCCAGCGACACTTGCTTCGTCACCTTTCAGTGCAAGAACTTCACCGTTATCCATGATAAAACAGTTTTCCTCAGGGATTCCGCAATCATTCGCAAGTTTAATATGCGTTTTTTGCATGCGGTACTCACCGTGAATCGGCATGAAGAATTTTGGTTTAATTAAACGGAGCATTAGCTTTTGTTCTTCCTGCCCGCCGTGTCCAGAGGTATGAATATTATTGAGTGAGCCATGAATGACTTCAGCACCAGCACGATAAAGCTGGTTAATAGTACGGCTTACGCTAATATTGTTACCTGGGATCGGTGAAGACGAGAAGACAACAGTGTCTCCAGGGTTAATTGAAATCTGGCGGTGCGTACCGTTGGCAATACGTGAAAGAGCGGCCATCGGTTCACCCTGACTACCAGTACAAAGAATGGTTACTTTGTTTGCTGGAAGGCGGTTGATTTCATTGTGTTCAATGAATGTGTTTTTTGGACATTTGATATATCCGAGCTCTTGTCCAATATCAATGGCAGACTCCATGCTGCGCCCAAACACAGCGACTTTTCGGCCGTTGGCAACAGCTGACTCGATGACTTGCTGAAGTCTGTGAATGTTAGATGCAAATGTAGCAAAGATAATACGTCCATCTACTTTTCTGAAGATGTCATCAATGCTTTCACCTACACGTCTTTCGGACATCGTAAATTCTGGAATTTCACTATTTGTACTGTCAGATAGAAGACAAAGAACGCCTTCTTTCCCGATCTCAGCCATTTTCGTTAAATTGGCAGGCTCGCCAACAGGAGTAAAGTCAAACTTGAAATCGCCTGTATGTACGATGTTACCAGGAGGTGTCTTCACGACAATTCCATAAGAATCTGGGATACTGTGCGTCGTTCTAAAGAAAGACACAGCTGTTTTTCTAAATTTGATCGTATCTTCTTCTTCAAAGATGTGAAGTTTGGTCTGTCTTAATAGACCATGCTCTTCCAATTTGTTACGAAGTAGGCCGATTGCGAGTTTGCCTCCGTAAACTGGAATATTCACTTGCTTGAGAAGGTAAGGGATACCGCCGATGTGGTCTTCATGTCCATGAGTAATAAAAAGACCTTTGATTTTATCTTCGTTTTTAACTAAATACGTATAGTCAGGGATGACGTAATCAATTCCAAGAAGTTCATCTTCAGGGAACTTAATACCAGCATCAATCAAAATGATTTCATCTTGAAATTGAACGCCATACGTGTTTTTACCGATCTCGCCTAATCCGCCGAGCGCAAAAACTGCCGCCTGATCGTTTTTTACAAATTTCATTCCTCTCATAGCTCCAATACTTTAAAATTTTCACTTTCTCGTTCATAGTCTAAAAAAGCACCGTCTACAGGCTGAATGAATTCAATATTGTAGTTATGTTTTTTCAACTTATCGCGTACGTCTCTTTCAGAAACCGCTTCAACGTATAGTGAATCTGTGTGTTCTCTCACAGGTACCTCAGTCGTACTTGCCTGAAAAAATACCTTATATATCATCCAAATCTCTCCTTAAATACCGTATGTTACACTCGCTTATTCTATTATATTAAAAAAACGCGCATAAGAAAAGTCTCAGAGAAAAAAGGACCTTCAGCAAATGTGCGGAAGATCCTTTTAAGCAATCGATTTTTTACGAAGCATGTCCTTCCATTGTCTTCGAATTTTCTTGCGCAGACGACGAAGCATCGCGGATCGCCTCCTTTCGGTATGAGTCTCATTCAGCCATTTGTTCCGTTCTCTCTATATACTTGTATTATATGATGTTTCCACTTAATGTTACATGGTTATATGTGGGAAATGGGCGTTTTAAGAGGAAGTGGTTTCGTCAGTGAAGATCTTTCTGTATGATGAAGGGGAGAGGGTATACATAACAAGAGACAGGAGACGAGATATGAATAAAAAAGTCATCTTCTTTGATATCGACGGTACTTTATATGACCATGATAAAAAAATACCTGAATCAACGAAGCGAGCTGTTCGTTTATTAAAAGAAAAAGGGCATCATCTCTTCATTGCATCTGGCCGTTCGCCTTTTCTCATCCAACCTATTTTAGAAGAAATAGGGCTTGACTCATTTATTGCTTATAACGGTCAGTATGTCATGTACGAAGGAGAAGTCATTTACGGCAATCCGCTTAAGCAAGAGCTAATGGATAAAATTTATGAAACAGCGGATCAACATGATCATCCGCTTGTTTTCATGGGAGAGAAGACGATGAAGGCGTCTGTGCCGAACCATCCATTTATCCACGAAGGGATTGGCACTTTAAAAACAGAGCATCCCGAGCATGATTTGTCATTCTTTAAAGAAAACGTCATTTATCAAATGCTGCTATTTTGTAAAGCAGAAGAGGAACACCAATATGAAGCGTTCCGTGAAGAAATTGATCTCGTCAGGTGGCATGAGCTGTCTACTGATGTCCTGCCAAAAGGTGGATCAAAGGCTGAAGGAATTAAACGAGTCATTGAAAGACTTCCGTACGATCAAAAGGACACAATTGCCTTCGGTGACGGGCTGAACGATCGAGAAATGATTTCGTTTGTTGGAACAGGCGTTGCAATGGGGAATGCAGTCAATGAATTAAAAACATTAGCTGACTTTGTCACCAAACCTGTAGATGAGGATGGCATATTCCACGCTGTGACTGAATTAGGCCTTATTGAAGAATAAAAAACAAGACCCGCTGATGGACGGGTCTTGTTTTTATTTTATGATCTGCCGATCGCAACCGCGTTGTCTGGCTCGGCGAATGGATGATCTTTTTGAATATGATCATAAAACATAATGCCATTTAAGTGGTCAATTTCATGCTGAAAAACGATGGCCGGAAACCCTTTGAGGCGAATATCAATGTCTTCACCTTCAAGCGTTGTACCTTTCACCCTGATTTTTTCATAGCGCGGGACGAATCCAGGGATGGCTTCATCAACAGATAAACAGCCTTCTCCAGTAGCTAAATAAGCTCTTTTGACTGAATGGCTAACAATGCGTGGATTGAATAATGCATAGCTGTAAAGTTCTCCGCCCTCGTCTTCACAGTGAACAGCGATCATTCGTTTACTGATATTGATTTGAGGAGCTGCTAGGCCAACACCGGGTCTAAGTTCATATTTTTCAGCAATGTCTGCATCCTGACTGTTTTTGACAAATTCAATCATGTCAGCTAATTGCTGTTTTTCTTCTTCTGTTGGCGGGAGTTCGACCGCTTCAGCTGTTTGTCTTAAGACGGGATGCCCGTCTCGTACGATATCATCCATGGTAATCACAAAACTTCACTCCTATTTCCTTTGTATGTAAAGTATATAAAATGATACACGACATATGCAATGAAATAAAGAAGACCGGTCGTATGAGACCGGTCAGAGGCTTATTCAGCCATTAGCAGCAGCCACCGCCGCCTAAGAATGCTGCGCCAACAATGATCAATAGAATGAATAGGACGACGATTAAAGCGAATGTACGTCCACCACCGTAACCGCAACCGTATCCACCACCATAACTTGGATAGCAACAACCGCCGCCGTATCCATAACCGTAACCGCCGTATCCACCATACATACTTCCATGACTATAATTAGACATACTTTTGACCTCCTTTGGAAATACACTCGGCCTCTCATAAGTGAAGGCGAAGCGTGTAATATAAACTATGTATGAATGCACTATTTGTATAGTCATGAGCCTAGAGCATGAAAAAAATCTTCTTTCCCCTCAAAAACCCAGCCTCTTTCCTTGTCACAACCGCCCTGAAAAATTATAGTGGTATGTGGAGATGTAAAGGGGGACCTTGTAATTGAAACAGATGAAAAGAAGAATAAAAGCAGGTGCAGCTTTAGCGGGGATATGTACCCTCTTGCTTGCGGGTTGCGGAGGTCAAAATCCGCTTTATGAGATGCAAGATGCCATGACGAAAATGAGCGAAAAAGAAGCATCCTTTGAAAAAGAACAAGGCGCACTGCAAAGCTATGAGAAAAAAGAGCAGCAGTTGTATAAAAAAATGATTCAAACAACAAAAGACCACACAAAAACAGTCTCAAGCTTGTCTGATCAAGCATTAGCATCGGCAGAAAAGCGTGAAGAACATTTAAAAACAGAAAAAGACAGCATGGATCAATCGAAAAAAGAATTTCAATCTGTAAAAGAATTCGCTGGACAGATAAAAGATGCGGAAGTAAAAGACAAAGCAGAACAAACAGTCAAATCAATTGAAAAAAGATATGCATCGTATGATCAGCTTTACCGTGAGTATCAAAAGGCGCTGAAACAAGACAAGCACTTGTATGAATCTTTAAAAAGAAAAGACTTAGGATACGCTGAACTGAAATCCAAACTGAAAACAGTCAATCGTTCCTATAGTAAAGTGAGAAAAGAAAGCAAGAAGTTCAATCAATATACAGATCAATTGAACGAATATAAACAAGCTTTATACAAAACAGCTCAGAAAGAATCACAAAACAGTTAAAAACAGTACTTGCATATTTGCTGCTAGTTTTGTTTATCGCTGCTACTCACAAAGTGCCTGCGTGTCGTTACTCGTTTTTCCAAGATGTCAAACTGAAAAGAAGAGAAAGGGTTAAAATGAAGTTCATTTTAGCCCTTTGTCCATCATGATCAAAAGAGCTAAAAATAGCTCTTTTTTTATTTTTCGACAAAAACAAACATGTGCTATTGTAGTACAGTGACCCACTCTATACTAGTACAGTTTATGCTGTTGATTAAACAGATTGATACAGGTCACCATAAAAAGTAAAGCGAATACATTTATTTAAATAAAGCCGTTAAATCAATTGACGGACTATTTTTCTTGTTGTAAACTATTCCTTGTTAACAGAAGTTGTATTAGTTTTTTGTGAACTATCGTTAATACAGTTAGAAAAACTCAAAAGCAAGCGATCATCCAATGTTTCGACAATGATCTTTGTGGCTATTATATACAGGAGTCATATGAGCATTTTGGGTTATCCTATATCTGTATGTATAAATGGATTCACGACAAATTGACTGTTAAAAGAAAGGAAGAGGTGACTTTAGAATGGCTGCAAAAACAAAAAAAGCAATTGTTGATAGCAAAAAGCAATTCGATGCCATCAAAAAGCAGTTTGAAACGTTCCAAATTTTAAACGAAAAAGGCGAAGTCGTAAACGAAGCGGCAATGCCAGATCTTTCAGATGACCAATTAAAAGAATTAATGCGCCGTATGGTGTTTACACGTGTATTAGATCAACGTTCAATTTCATTGAACCGTCAAGGACGTCTTGGCTTCTATGCGCCAACAGCTGGACAAGAAGCTTCTCAGCTTGCAACTCACTTTGCACTTGAGAAAGAAGATTTCATTCTTCCAGGATATCGTGATGTGCCACAATTAATCTGGCATGGTCTTCCACTAACAAAAGCATTCTTGTTCTCTCGTGGACACTTTGTTGGAAACCAAATGCCTGAAGATGTGAATGCACTTTCTCCGCAAATCATTATCGGTGCACAAATCATTCAAGCTGCTGGTGTAGCTCTTGGTTTGAAAAAGCGCGGTAAAAATGCTGTTGCAATCACTTACACTGGTGATGGTGGAGCTTCACAAGGTGATTTCTACGAAGGTATTAACTTTGCAGGGGCTTACAAAGCGCCAGCGATTTTTGTTGTCCAAAACAACAGATATGCGATCTCTACACCTGTTGAAAAGCAATCTGCTGCACAAACGATTGCACAAAAAGCAGCTGCAGCTGGTATCGTAGGCGTACAAGTTGACGGTATGGATGCATTAGCTGTATACGCAGCGACTGCTGAAGCTCGTGAGCGTGCTGTAAATGGTGAAGGTCCAACATTAATTGAAACTCTTACATTCCGTTACGGCCCACATACAATGGCTGGTGACGATCCAACAAGATATCGTACAAAAGAAGATGAAAATGAGTGGGAGCAAAAAGATCCATTGGTACGCTACCGCAAATTCTTGGAAAACAAAGGCCTTTGGTCTGAAGAAGAAGAGAATAAAGTCATCGAAGATGCAAAAGAACAAATCAAACAAGCAATCAAAGAAGCTGACGAACAGCCTAAGCAGAAAGTCACTGATTTGATTGAAAACATGTACGATGTGAAACCATTTAACTTGGTTGAACAGCTTGAAATCTACAAACAGAAGGAGTCGAAGTAAGCCATGGCGCAAATGACATTGATTCAAGCGATCACTGATGCGTTACGCACAGAACTGAAAAATGACGAAAACGTTCTTGTTTTCGGAGAAGACGTTGGTAAAAACGGCGGCGTATTCCGTGCGACTGAAGGATTGCAAAAAGAGTTTGGTGAGGATCGTGTATTCGATACTCCACTTGCTGAATCTGGTATTGGCGGTCTTGCAATTGGCCTTGGACTACAAGAATTCCGCCCAGTAATGGAAATTCAATTCTTCGGATTCGTTTACGAAGTATTAGATTCTGTTTCTGGACAAATGGCTCGTATGCGTTACCGTTCTGGTGGACGCTGGCATTCTCCAGTGACAATCCGTTCTCCATTTGGCGGAGGAGTTCACACACCTGAGCTTCACGCTGATAGCTTAGAAGGTCTTATTGCACAACAGCCTGGTATCAAGGTTGTTATTCCTTCAACACCTTACGATGCAAAAGGACTATTAATTTCTGCAATCCGTGACAACGATCCGGTTGTATTCCTTGAGCATATGAAACTTTATCGTTCTTTCCGTCAGGAAGTTCCTGAAGAAGAGTACACAATTGAAATCGGTAAAGCTGACGTGAAACGTGAAGGTTCTGACCTTTCAATCATCACTTACGGTGCAATGGTTCACGAATCACTTAAAGCTGCTGAAGAACTTGAAAAAGAAGGCGTTTCTGCTGAGGTCGTTGACCTTCGTACAGTGAGCCCGCTTGATATTGAAACAATCATCGCTTCTGTTGAAAAAACAGGTCGTGCGATCGTTGTTCAAGAAGCGCAAAAACAAGCTGGTATTGCAGCAAACGTAGTAGCTGAAATCAATGATAGAGCAATTCTTAGTCTAGAAGCACCAGTACTTCGTGTAGCTGCACCTGATACTGTATTTGCTTTCTCTCAAGCTGAGAGCGTATGGCTTCCAAACCATAAAGACGTGCTTGAAACAGCTAAGAAAGTTCTTGAATTTTAATTAAATGACAGAGGGGAAAAGAATTTATTTCTCTTCCCCTTTATCAATTACATGACCGTGTAATGTTGACAGAACAAGGGTTTAACATAATCTAGGAGGCGAAAAACAGTGGCATTTGAATTTAAACTTCCGGACATCGGAGAAGGTATCCACGAAGGTGAGATCGTTAAGTGGTTTGTAAAACCAAACGACGAAATCAATGAAGATGACGTTTTAGCAGAGGTACAAAATGATAAAGCAGTTGTAGAAATTCCTTCACCTGTTAAAGGAAAAGTATTAGAATTAAAAGTTGAAGAGGGAACAGTTGCAACTGTAGGACAAACAATCATTACGTTTGATGCACCTGGTTACGAAAATCTTCAATTTAAAGGCAGCGAAGAAGAAGGCGAAGCGAAAACTGAAGCTCAAGTACAAGGTACTGCTGAAGCTGGTAACGAGCCTGAAAAGAAAGAAGTTGCTCAAGAAGAAGCGGCAGCAGCAACTGGTGCTGGCGCACAAGAGCAAGTAGATGCTGATCCTAACAAACGCGTTATTGCTATGCCATCTGTACGTAAATATGCGCGTGAAAAAGGCGTTGAAATTTACAAAGTTGCAGGTACTGGTAAAAATGGCCGCGTGCTAAAAGAAGATATCGACAGCTTCCTTAATGGCGGTTCTGCAGCAACTCAAGAAGCAGCACCTCAAGCAGCTGAAAGTGCGAAAGAAGAAGCAGCTCCAAAAGCGGCAGCAGCTCCAGTTCTAGAAGGAGAATTCCCAGAAACTCGCGAGAAAATGAGCGGAATCCGCAAAGCGATCGCGAAAGCAATGGTGAACTCTAAGCACACAGCTCCTCACGTAACATTAATGGATGAAGTTGATGTAACAAACCTTGTTGCACATCGTAAACAATTCAAACAAGTTGCAGCTGATCAAGGAATCAAGTTAACTTACTTGCCTTACGTTGTAAAAGCTCTAACTTCTGCTTTGAAAAAGTACCCAGTACTTAACACTTCTATCGATGATAAAACAGATGAAGTTGTTCAAAAGCATTACTACAACATCGGAATTGCAGCTGATACTGAAAAAGGCTTGCTTGTTCCAGTTGTGAAAAATGCAGATCGCAAAGCGATTTTCGAAGTATCTAACGAAATCAACGAGCTTGCAACAAAAGCACGTGATGGTAAATTGGCTCCAGCTGAAATGAAGGGTGCATCTTGCACAATCACAAACATCGGTTCTGCTGGTGGACAATGGTTTACTCCAGTCATCAACCACCCAGAAGTAGCGATCCTTGGTATTGGCCGTATCGCTGAAAAAGCGGTTGTTCGTGATGGCGAAATCGTTGCAGCTCCAGTCTTAGCTCTTTCCCTAAGCTTTGACCACCGTATGATTGATGGAGCTACTGCGCAAAATGCCCTTAACCACATCAAGCGTTTATTGAATGATCCACAATTAATTTTAATGGAGGCGTAAATTCATGGTAGTAGGAGATTTCCCAATCGAAACAGATACTCTTGTCATCGGTGCAGGTCCTGGTGGATATGTAGCTGCTATTCGTGCTGCACAGCTAGGACAAAAAGTAACAATCGTTGAAAAAGGAACACTTGGCGGCGTATGTCTAAACGTCGGCTGTATCCCTTCAAAAGCATTGATCAATGCTGGACATCGTTTCGAGAATGCAAAGCATTCTGAAGACATGGGTATCAAAGCTGAAAACGTAACAGTTGATTTCACAAAAGTTCAAGAGTGGAAAGCTTCTGTTGTAAACAAATTAACAGGTGGAGTTCAAGGTCTTCTAAAAGGAAATAAAGTAGACATCGTCAAAGGTGAAGCTTATTTCGTAGACAGCAACTCTGTACGTGTCATGGATGAAAATTCAGCGCAGACTTATACATTTAAAAATGCAATTCTTGCAACTGGATCTCGTCCAATCGAATTGCCTACATTTAAATACACAGACCGCGTGATCAACTCAACTGGTGCTTTAGCGCTTAAAGAAGTACCTAAAAAGTTAGTTGTCATCGGTGGTGGATACATCGGTACTGAGCTTGGTACTGCTTATGCGAACTTTGGAACAGAAGTTGTCATCCTTGAAGGTGGAGACGAAATCCTTCCAGGTTTTGAAAAGCAAATGAGCTCATTAGTGAAACGTAACCTGAAGAAAAAAGGAAACGTTGAAATTCACACAAACGCTCTTGCAAAAGGCGTTGAAGAAAAATCTGACGGTGTCACTGTTACTTTCGAAGTAAAAGGTGAAGAAAAAACTGTCGATGCTGACTACGTACTTGTGACTGTTGGTCGTCGTCCAAACACAGATGAGCTTGGTCTTGAGCAAGTTGGTGTTGAATTGACAGACCGCGGAGTTGTCAAAACTGACAAACAATGCCGTACAAGCGTTTCAAACATCTATGCAATTGGTGACATCGTTGATGGACCACCACTTGCACACAAAGCTTCTTACGAAGGTAAAATTGCTGCTGAAGCAATCGCTGGAGAGCCAGCTGAAATTGATTACCTTGGTATTCCTGCTGTTGTATTCTCTGAGCCAGAACTTGCAACTGTTGGATACACTGAAGCAGAAGCAAAAGAAGAAGGAATCGATATCGTTGCAGCGAAATTCCCATTCGCAGCAAACGGACGTGCACTTTCTCTTGATGCAACTGATGGCTTCATGAAGATGATCACTCGTAAAGAGGATGGTCTTGTGATCGGTGCACAAATTGCAGGTGTTGGCGCTTCTGATATGATTTCAGAACTTAGCCTTGCAATTGAAGCTGGTGTGACAGCTGAAGATATCGCAATGACAATTCACGCTCACCCAACTTTAGGTGAAATCACAATGGAAACGGCTGAAGTAGCAATCGGAAGCCCAATCCATATCGTAAAATAATGAACGTTGAAACCCTCTCCACACGGAGAGGGTTTTTTTATGTATGTGAAACCTCGCTGAAAACGAAAAACCCTCATGAGCTGAGGGCTTTTTTCATATGGATATATAAGTGCAAAGTCGAACCGTTAATTTGTATTCACTCGATCTAATGCTTGGCATATGGGTGATAAGATATCCTCTTTACTTCGGACATTACCTTCCACCTTCACAATGACCTTTTCATTATTGACAAGTAAAATAGCCGGCAGTTCGTCTACTTCATTTTTCCAGCCTTTACGATCTTCTTTGACAATCATCTTGGACATTTCCTTCGGATATTCATTTTTTAAATCGAGCACTGCGTCATAATAAGGACTTTCTTTATCAAGATTTTCTGCATCAGTAAAAAAGAGAATTCTTGGCTTTTGAATATGACTGACCTGGTCTGTCTGATTCGGTATGATATACGCAAATGAGCATGAACTAAGTACAAAGAGCATAGGGAATATAATGAGAAGGGTCCTCATAAAATTCAATCTATTCACCTCAAAATCCTTTGGGGTTGTACCAACATTTTTAGGAGCCAGTTCCCTGTTAGTCACTCTAGTGTATCACGTCCTTTTTGACAATTTTCGATTGTTACTCAATTGTTACAGAATTGATATGAAGCAAAATACATTTGAAACGTTTCCTCAATATGATGAGAAAAAAACATATTTTTATAAAAAATGATTAATTGTGTCATACAATTAACCGTTGACAACTTAAATGTGACATCATATTATAGAGATATGAAATAGATTAAACGCTTTCAAACTTTGAGTAAAGAAAAGGGGAATGTACAAGTGGGTACAATTATTTGTCAAGATTGCAATGAAACCATTGATCAATTTGAAAATGAAAAAGTGACAACACTTTATGGAACATGTGGTCACTGTCATTGCTGTGATGAAGCCTCTGAATAAATAAAAAAGCATGCAGCTCCAATTGGGGCTGCATGTTTCTTTTTTATAAAATGGCTTTTTGTTCTTTAATGACACGAATCATATCTAGTGTGGAATCTTCTGGTCCTTGAACAGGAAGACCGATTTCGATATTTTTAAAGATATAGGAGATATTTTCTTCTGTGATGATTTCTCCTGGTATAAAAATAGGAATACCAGGCGGATAAACCATGACAAATTCTGCAATGATCCGGCCAGCCGCTTCTTTAAATGGAATGACTTCCGTTGTTGCGTAAAAAGCGTCACGCGGCGTCATCGCAAGCGAAGGGATTTCAGGCAGTAACACTTCTGTCACGGCTTGTTTGCCGCCTTGACGTGCAGAGGTGGCCGCAATTTCCTTCATAGCCGTTACAAGCGTATCAATCGTCTCATCACAATCGCCAGGCGTCACGATACATAAAATATTGTATAGGTCAGAGAGCTCTACTTCAATTCGGTAGCTTTCTCTCAGCCATTTCTCCACATCATGGCCATTCAGTCCAAGGTCTTTAATGGAGATGATTAATTTTGTTGGGTCATAATCGTAAGTAGAAGGTGAACCGAGAATTTCTTGACCAATACAAGTAATACCTTCAATTTCGTTTAAACGAGTTCTTGCTGATTCAGCTAATCGAATGGCTTCATCTGCAAGTGCCTTTCCTTCAGTCGCTAATCGCTTTCTAGCGACATCCAGGGAGGCTAAAAGCAAATAAGAAGTAGACGTAGTTGTCAGCATGCTTAAAATAGATTGTACTCGATCCTTTGAAACAAGCCCTTCTTTTATATTTAAAATCGAGCTTTGGGTGAGAGAGCCGCCAAGTTTATGCACACTTGTTGCTGCCATATCAGCTCCCGCCTGCATCGCAGACAATGGAAGCTCATCGTGAAAATGAATATGCACACCATGTGCCTCATCTACAAGAACAGGTACGTCATATGAATGAGCAATCTCTACAATGGTTTTTAAATCAGCTGAAATACCAAAATACGTTGGGTTAATCACAAGCAGCCCTTTCGCATCTGGATGTTTAGTCAGCGCTCTTTTAGCTGACTCTGGCGTGATGCCATGTGAGATGCCAAGCTCTTTGTCAATTTCCGGGTGAATAAAAACAGGTACTGCACCAGAAAATACAATAGCAGACATAATCGACTTATGGACATTACGTGGAACAATAATTTTGTCTCCAGGGCCACAGACGGTCATCACCATTGTCATGATCGCACCGCTTGTTCCTTGTATAGAGAAAAACGTATGGTCTGCACCAAATGCTTCTGCTGCAAGCTCCTGTGCTTCTTTGATCATTCCTCGAGGCGAATGTAAATCATCAAGAGGTTCTATATTAATAAGGTCAATGCTTAATGCATTGTCTCCAATGAATGCTCTAAATTCAGGGTCCATTCCGGCTCCTTTTTTATGGCCTGGAATGTGAAATTGGACTGGATTGGTTGAAGCGTGTTTTTTTAGTCCAGTGTATAAGGGTGTATCATGTTGTGACAATTGCTTTCCCACCTTCATCGAAATACCTGCTATTATTATCCCAATAACAGCAGATTTCATTGCATAAAACAAAAGAATTATATTATGAACTGATCGGAATGTAAAGCATAAAATCAATCGGATTCTGATCAAACAGATGCTATAATAAAAGTTCAAATAAGAAATGTGGATTAAAGTGAGGGACAAGTAAATGGAATATCAATATCCAATGGACGTCGACTGGACAACTGAAGAAAAGATGGCGGTCATTTCATTTTTTCAAGCCGTTGAAAAGGCCTATGAAACAGGAATTGCGAAACAAGCGTTACTAGAGGCTTATAAACGATTTAAAGAAGTTGTACCATCAAAAGCAGAAGAAAAGACGCATTGTGCGGCGTTTGAAAAGGGAAGTGGGTATTCCCCTTATCGCACAGTAAAAAGTGCAAGAGAGGCTGAAGAAACAGCTATGATACGGATGTAAAAAACGAGCCAATATAGGCTCGTTTCAGCGTGTAGACAAACCCTCGCATTCGTTGTCAGTCCTGCGCGCTGGTGCTCACGAATGACAAATTCGCTCCGTAAAAGTAGCTGTCCTTCCTAGACTTCAAGGGCCTTCTATCACGCTGAAAAGAAGACAAAGGGCTAAAATAAAGTTCATTTTAGCCCTTTGTCAACAATCTGAAACGAGCCAACATAGGCTCGTTTTTTTATACAGATTCTTTTTGTGTAAAGCGGTATAGATAAGTTACTGTGCGGAAGGCATCTTCAATTTTTGATAAGAATTCTTCATTATTCATTTGAACAACTTCTTCTCTAGGAAGCTGGATGCCGCAAAGGAGTTCGGCCTTTTTGACTGTTTGAACACGTTCAAATAGTGTTCTCAGCTGTTCAGCATCAAGTTCGCTGTGGCGGAGGACGTCCGGTTTCATATGATCCTTAGACCAAACAAAGTCTTGCGGTATTTTCTTTTGGATCGTGTCCAGCTCTTTTTCGAATAATTGCCCATATTCACCTTTTACTGGAGATTCATAAATGAGCGCAAACCATACAAATACATGAGTTTTCCAAAGCCCAATTTGAAAATGAGGGAGCTTTTTATACCCACGCTTACTGTTAGCGAAAGCCACCCAAGTGTCATTTGGCGGGTTGACTGATCTTCTTGCATGTTTTGCCACGTGGACAAACATTTCGTCTCCTGTAATAGAAGAAAGAAGCGGTGCAAAATGTTCACCAAGTGCTTCAAGCTTTGGACGGACTCTCTCTTTTAATACGGCCATACGTTCATCTAAACCGTCTACTGTGAATGTTTCAAAATCTTCATCTCTAAAACGCATTTCACTCATGTTATGCCTCCTGTATCTTTTCGCTGATCATATTTTATCATAGCTTGGGTCAAGCTCAAAAAAAGATGCACTTTAAAGAGAAAGATAGCAGGGATCTTGGTTCGGCGTTTAAAAACATCGATTTTGTGGTACATAACAAATAGGTAAAAACACAATTTTCAGAATGTCGTTGCGGTTATGCGATCGCTTCATACGATATAAGCAAGAACCATTTCTCTTATCGATTGTATTTTTTATCAATGAAAACTGACAAGGAATGAATCATTCTCTGGAAGGGGCGTTGACCAATGAAGCAAATCGTGAAGCATGGGTATAGACAAGAGAAGAAGAATCGCATTGCTGTGTGGAGATTAGAGGTTGATTATGAGCTTTCTACGCTTCATGAAGCCATCGAGCAAAAAGATGATATCCAGGTAGAACGCAGCAAACGAAAGCTTGAGCGCCTAAGAAAAGAATGGGAGCAGCTTCAAGGGTAAAACAAGGTGAGGTAAAAACGAACCAATTCATCGGTTCGTTTTTGTATGAAGCTACTTTTTTCTTGCTTTTACGTACATAATATCAGTATGCTAATACAAATAGGTACTACATAGAAAAGAGGTTTACAGTCCGATGACAAACTGGGTGGAAATTGACCGACTTGCAAAGCTTTGGGTAAAAGAAGCGGGTAGCCGCATTAAAGAATCCATGCAGGAAGGTCTATCAATTGAAACAAAATCAAATCCAAATGATCTTGTCACAAATATCGATAAAGAAACAGAACGTTTCTTCATTGAAAAGATACAGTCGACATTTTCAGATCATCATATTTTAGGAGAAGAGGGCCAAGGGGAAGAAGTGACCTCTCTTGACGGGATAGTATGGATCATTGATCCAATTGATGGCACCATGAACTTTGTCCATCAAAAACGAAATTTTGCCATTTCAATTGGGATATTTGAACATGGTGTGGGGAAAATCGGTCTTATTTATGACGTCATTCATGACGAGCTCTATCATGCAGTCAAAGGAGAAGGGGCATATATGAACGATATCTTACTCCCGCCTTTAAAAGATGTCGCCATTGAAAAAGCCATTGTCGGCATTAACCCAACATGGGCGATTGAAAGCCCTCATTTTGACGCTAAGCCGTTTGCCCGTCTCGTACGCGATGTGAGAGGAACAAGAACGATTGGATCAGCTGCACTTGAACTGGCTTATATTGCAAGCGGAAGAAGCGACGCATATGTCACGTTAAGGCTAGCGCCATGGGATTATGCTGCTGGATGTGTGTTGCTTGATGAGGTAGGCGCTGTTTACTCGAATGTTCACGGAGAACGCTTAACGTTTCTAGAGAAAAATAGCATTGTTGCCGGAAATCGATCCGTCTGTGAGAAAATCTTGCATGATTACATAAAGGGAAGCGGAAATAAACAATAAACAACATCACTTCATGAGAATGAAGTGATTTTTTGTATTTGATGAAACTTTTTGACAAGTCAAATGTCTATACGAACGAGGCCTTAATTTGAAGTAAAGGATTGTGTAGCGATGTTTGATTTGTTTAGTGATTTATCCCTCCATTTTGAAAGGTTTTTTATTTTAAATGAGTACAGTATCCACATGATTCAATGGTGTGTGCTTGGACTATTTGTCCTTTTCATTACACTTCCCATATGGAAAGAAAAGAAGAGTAGTTATGTATTTTATGCTGGAATCGTATTAAGAGTAGTTCTGCTAGGGAGTATGACACTTGAGATGATCCACCAAGTGCTAGCTAGACAGTATACGATCGAAACATTTGAAGTGCTGACAGATTTCATGCAATTTCTCATCTATGGATATGTCTTGCTTGCATCACTTTTCTATGTGATTTCTCTTCCTTATTTAAAAAATAAAGGCATGTTTTTTGCGTTTGATTTATCTGTGTTACTTCTGCCTTTATGTCAAACGGTGTTTATTGTGTTAGTTGAAAGCAAAAAGTTCTTTCTCAGCGGTGATACGGAGCTGGTATGGAGAGATTTGATCATCATTTTGCTTATGATTGGCTTTGCCGCTTTGGTACTTCACCTATTCTTTCGTTTGTTTTGGCATCAGAAGTGGAAAGAATTGCTGTTTTTCTATGGCCTGATTTTCGCTGCGCTGCTGTATATTTTTTATCCTTCTATCTCGAAGCATGAGCTGCAATCTTCGTTTAAGTCCATAGTGATTTTAGTGGCGGCCGCAGGAAGCTTTATGACATTACATTTGTTATGTGCGTTAATACAAAACAAGGTAAAGTTGAGACAGTGGGGTGCTGGGGGGATTGTCGTCTTTTTTATGCTGATGCTGAACCCAATCCTAAATCTCCCACATATCATGTTTCAATTTACTAAATCGGAACTGACAGATACTTTCTCAGAAGAATATCGCCCTTTATCTGAAGCAAGTGCAAAAGCATTCGCTTCAAAGTTTGTACCATCGGACACTACATTATATTCAACGACTTATAAACAGCCGATCTCTTATAACTATGTGTTTGCAGCCGATCAATATGAAGTGAATGTTTCTGCGTTTACAGGTGAATTAAACAGCTATTTTTATCATGGTCGCGCAAAGGGTCAGCATTTGACCGATAAAGAATATAGGGAAAAAACCATTGAATTTTTTGAAAGAAGCGGCCGATCCGTTGATCTAGACCGCATTCATATCGTCGTCGAAAAAGAAGACGGGGAGACAAGCGTTCTTCTTTTGCCAAAAATGTCTCAGAATAAAGATGAGAGCTTAGCGTTTGCCACCTGGAAAAAAGAGACGCTTCGACAAGCGCAATATGGGAACGCCATCTTTCAATTAAAGGATATAGACGGGATCAATTTAACAAACAAAGAAATGAAAACGAAAATTAATCGTATTTATAAAAAGTTAAGTTTACAGCCACCAGCTTACCAGATCACAGACGTTGATGCTTTTTATTTTGAATGGCAGCATGAAGTGACGGTAAAGACAGCCGATCAATCTGAATTTCTGTTTAATGGTTCAACGAAAGAATTGCTGAAAATACAGCTATCAAAAGCGATTCTTCAACAGAAAAAAGGAAATATCAGTGACGAAGATTTGTTTGAAATGATAGGGGAACAGTCAAAAGACGTGAAGACAGAAACAGGAACTCGTGAACACAAACAATATACTTTTCACGGGTCATCAAATTTACTTCATGTGACGAGAGATGCCGATGGAATTGAGTTGAATTGGCAATCAGACTCTTCTTTACCGCATACGGTATCGAATCAAGAACGTGATGAAGTCTATCAGCAAGTTCTCAAAAAGTATGAACCTTATACCATCTATAAAAAACAAATCAAGCCGGTGAGAATGATCGACAAAGAGGGAAAAATGGGCATTTCGTGGTTTGTGATCATTCAAACCTTCGGATCGAATGAGCGGAAAATATATGAAGTAAATGAACGAACAAAAGAGGTGCAACGTTTTGACAGATAAAGAAAAACAAGCCATCTTTCAAGACTTATATGAATTGTATCAGGAAGGGGAGCTTGGAGAAGAGGCTTCTAACTGGATGAAGACGCATGAAAAGCAGTTTCAGCATTCTGTTAAGGGAAATGAGTTTGCTCCTGCCCACACTGAGGATCAGAACGATTATCTCGAATTAAAACGCATGAAGTGGTTTATTTCTTCGTTATACTTCTTTTTTATCGTTTTATCAATTTGGATGACTGTGTGGTTTTATTTTTGATGTCTAGACCGACCAATCAAATTGAAAAAATATATGAAGAATATTTTCAGGAAATCACCAAATATTTATATCGCAGAACGGGAAATGTCGAAACAGCCAAGGACCTTGCGCAGGATGTATTTATCAAGGCACTGCATGGATTATCCTCTTTTAAAGGACATTCAAGCATTAAAACATGGCTTTACACCATTGCTTATCATACATTTGTCAACGACTATCGCCGAAAAATAAAACGAACTTTTACGGATGTAGAAAATGCTGATTTTTTAGAGCAACAGATATTCATGACACCTGAAGACCATTTAGAAACTCAAGCTGATATTCAAAGGCTGTGGAGCCAGATCAATCAATTGAAGGATTCTTACCGAGAAGTCCTCATTTTAAGAGATATTCAGGAATTATCGTATGAAGAAGTAGCGGAAATTTTGAATTGGACTTTACCTAAAGTAAAGACAACCCTTCATCGAGCAAGATTAGAGCTGAAACGAAAGCTACATTGTGAGGAGTTCAACAAATGAGCTGTTATTTGATTGAAGAACTATTACCACTTTATATAGAAGGGGACACGAGTGAAGAAACAAATCAATTAGTGAATGAGCACTTACGTTCATGCAAAAAATGCCTTCATCTATATGAAGAAATGAAAGAACCAGTCTCTATTGCAAAGTCAACAGATTTCATACCGTTCATAGATGAAAAAGAAGAAAAAAGAAAGTTTGAAAAGCGCTACTATGGAAAACTGTTATTAAGGGCAAGTATCGTTTTTAGTATCGTCTATCTCATCATGCTCTTGATCTATTGGATATAAGAAAGAACCCCCATCTGGATGAACCGGATGGGGGTTTTTTGAGCTTAGTTCAATTTTTCTTTAGCAATTTGAACTGCATCATAGAACGTTTTTAATTGCTCTTGAGGAATTTTCTTAAGCAATTGGTTGAAAACAAGTAATTCAGTAGAGCTGAATCCAAGACCTTTAGCGATTTTAGAATCAATTACAACGTTTCCTTTTTTGTCTAGAACAAGTGCATCACCAGCAAGATCAGCAATTCTGATCACTGATTTGAAAAGCTTTTCGAATTTAGTTGCTTCTTCTTTAGTAAGACCAAGTTCAACAGCTTTTTCTGCATCAAAAACTAATTTTCCTTTTTCGTTTTTAGTGATGCTTTCACTGAAAACGATTGTAAGAACAGCTGCGCGATCTAAGAATTTCTCAGCAGTCGCCGCTTCTTCTTCAGTCAAACCGAGCTCAACAGCTTTTTTCACATCAAATGTGTAGTTGTTGTCTTCCTCAACAAATGAATTGATGAGAATGCTGATAACACGCTCGTTTTTCTCCAATAAATCTTTAATAATTTGTTGCTGCTCAAAAGGAATCCCTTTGAAAGTTGCAGCACTTGCTTGCCCAGGAGCTACTGTTGTGAAAGTAAAAATGATAGCTAAAGCGAAAAATACAACAGAGCTGAGCGATTTGCTCAAAAACTTCTTCATGCTTCTTTTCTCTCCCTTTTCTGTTAAATTTTGTTGCAAGAACAGCATACCATGAGAAACTTTGTGGAAGAATAGGAAAAATGTAACTTTGTGTTTGATTTTGGAGAACTATAAAAGTTCTTGTCGAAAAATGGAAGAGTTCAGATTGCTTAGATTTGCCAACACTATATGAATTTTTTAGTTGAATCACTAGGATTACATAGGTGGTTGGTCTTGTTTTTACCCAAAATAAAAGCCTTCTACATGTAAAATGTAAAAGGCTTTTCATAAATTTTATGATTGTACGTTTAATTTTCGTTTTAATGTAAATCCTGTACCCATGAAAATCATGGCGAACACAATACTTAAGCATGTTCCCAGTATGCTTTTTTCTGCAACAGACACTCCAATAAACGCCATACTGACGACGGCAAGTAATGCACATAATAATAGAAGCCATTTGATTTGTTTCATTTGTCTCCATCCCTTTTTTTAGAGTTAATATAAGTTTACAGAAAAACGATCGGCATTTAAAGGGGATTGTGATATAATATGAAAGTTATCTAATTATTTTAGGAGATGAAAATGTGAAACTTCGAAAAGACCTTCGCAACATCGCAATTATTGCCCACGTTGACCATGGTAAAACGACGCTTGTTGACCAATTGCTCCATCAAGCTGGTACTTTCCGTGCGAATGAAAATATCGCTGAGAGAGCCATGGATTCAAATGATTTAGAGCGAGAGCGCGGTATTACGATCTTAGCTAAAAATACTGCGATCCATTATAAAGATACACGCATTAATATTTTAGATACACCAGGACACGCCGATTTCGGTGGTGAAGTTGAGCGTATCATGAAAATGGTAGATGGTGTACTTCTCGTTGTGGATGCATATGAAGGTTGTATGCCTCAAACACGATTCGTGCTAAAAAAAGCACTTGAGCAAAACTTAACACCAATTGTTGTTGTCAATAAAATTGACCGTGACTTTGCTCGTCCAGCTGAAGTAGTTGATGAAGTCATTGACTTGTTCATTGAATTGGATGCAACAGAAGAACAGCTTGAATTCCCAGTTGTATATGCATCAGCAATCAATGGTACAGCAAGTAACGATGCTAGTAAGCAAGATGAAAACATGGAATCGTTGTTTGAAGCGATTGTCAACCATATCCCATGCCCAGTCGACAACCATGAAGAGCCGCTTCAATTCCAAGTGGCGCTACTTGATTACAATGATTATGTTGGAAGAATTGGAATTGGCCGTGTATTTAGAGGAACGATGCAAGTAGGACAGCAAGTTGCTCTAATGAAAGTGGATGGCAGTGTAAAACAATTCCGCGTGACGAAGATTTTTGGTTTCCAAGGGTTAAAACGAGTGGAAATCAATGAAGCGAAAGCTGGAGATCTTGTCGCAGTATCTGGTATGGAAGACATCAACGTAGGTGAAACAGTCTGCCCGGTAGAACACCAAGAGGCTTTGCCGATCCTGCGTATTGATGAGCCGACACTTCAAATGACATTTGTTGTGAATAACAGCCCATTTGCAGGCCGTGAAGGAAAGTACGTGACATCACGTAAAATTGAAGAGCGTTTAGAACAGCAGCTTCAAACAGACGTAAGTCTTCGTGTAGATCCAACGGATTCACCTGATGCTTGGGTCGTATCAGGACGCGGTGAGCTTCACTTATCCATTCTGATTGAGAATATGAGACGTGAAGGATTTGAACTGCAAGTATCGAAGCCAGAAGTTATTGTAAAAGAAGTTGACGGTGTTCGATGTGAGCCTGTTGAGCGCGTTCAAATTGATGTACCAGAAGAGCACACTGGCTCTATCATGGAATCAATGGGCGCAAGAAAAGGTGAAATGATTGACATGATCAATAATGGTAATGGTCAAGTTCGCCTGATCTTTACAGTGCCATCACGTGGTTTAATCGGATATACAACTGAATTTCTTTCATTAACTCGTGGTTTTGGTATTTTGAACCATACATTTGACAGCTACCAGCCGATGCAGTCTGGTCAAGTTGGCGGACGCCGTCAAGGTGTACTTGTTTCAATGGAAACAGGTAAAGCAACTGCTTACGGAATCCAAGGCGTTGAAGAGCGCGGTGTGATTTTCGTTGAGCCGGGTGTTGAAGTATACCAAGGAATGATTGTTGGTGAGCATAACCGTGAAAACGATCTTGTTGTCAACGTGAGCCGTATGAAACAACAAACAAACGTACGTTCAGCGACAAAAGATCAAACGGTTAGTATGAAAAAACCACGTATTATGTCACTTGAGGAATCTCTTGAGTACTTAAATGAAGACGAATACTGTGAGGTTACACCGGAATCGATCCGTTTAAGAAAGAAAATTTTAGATAAAAACGAACGTGAGAAAGCTGCGAAGAAGAAAAAGCTAGCAGGATTATCTTAATTCCATGAAGAATTAAAAAGATAGAACCCTGAAAGATAAGGGGAGGGAATCTTTTTGAATGATCAGGAAGTAAGTGAGAATCTATCCTTTTTCGCGATGCTGTTTCGTGTCGATGAAAATCCGCAAACAGGGATGTGGCTCCTATATGGCACCATCCTTGTTTTAGCGATTGTTGTTTTTAAACTCGGATTTGCTAGACGTTTACCGATTTTAAAAGCACTTGTCATTTATTTGTTTTTGATTTTTGGTTGCACGTTTCTCACATTTCTAGGTATCTTCTTGCCAGTCGCAGAAGGCCTGGTTGTGGCAGCTGTCATTTTGATTATTTATAAAATACGACTGCATCGTGCGAAAAAAGAAGGAACAGTAAGTACGTAAAAAAGACCTGAACTTGTGTCAGGTCTTTTTTATGTCTTCTGTTCTTTTTTTCCTTTTTTCTTCTTTTTCTCTTTCGTCGCAGGATCTTGATAAAGAGAGAATCTGCCAGTTTTGATGCGTGCCTCTGTCTTTACTTTAATTCTTTCTTGGCAGTCATCGCACATATATGTATGAATCGGTCGATTTCTTAACCGTTTAGCAACAAGTGTATCATCATTAATGGTTTCAAGCTTTTCACATAATGAGCACTTCACTCTCATCATTTTCACCTCACTTTGGTCATGCCTTCATTATAGCATGTTTTTTGAGCTACTTAAAATCAGCATAAAAAAGGCTTATATCACAAGAGATATAAGCCGTTCTCATTATTTCTTCTGATTCATATGATGGTTTGATTGATCGTTTTGGTTTTTTTCTAATTGCTTTTGATCTTGTTGTTTGAGCTGATGATTCGGATCATTCGTTGGATCTGTTTCGTTACGGTCGATTTCATTTCGAGGCATTTCTGGCATAACACGTCCCACAATGGCTGCTAGTTCATCCATAATTCCGCTTACTGGCCTGCCTGCTTGTATTTCTTTACCCATTTCCTTTAAACGGCTCACTGTATCTGGATCAGCGACGACAACAGCATTCGCACCTTCTGGGTCATTTTTCAGAGCTTTGGCGACTGAATATTTAATGGTTTCAACTTTGCTTCTATCTAAATCATCTTTTACATCAATGCCAACGACAGCGTACTTGCCGATGACGATCGCTGTTGCGTCATTTACATCTGCTACATGCTCAGTCACATTCACTAGGTGTTTTGCCACATCTGTTGATGGGCGGGCTTTGTCAGTGTTTTTCTTGGATGAGTCTGATACTCTTACTAAATGCTTGTTTCCGTCTTGATGTTCTTGTGCCAAAGGCTTCTCTTGATGTTGGCAAGCGCCTAATAAAAGAATGGTTTGAACCATGAATAACGTCAAAAATAGTCGCATGTGTATTCCCTCCTTCACAAACTGCATGATTTATTTTATTGTTGAATTAACCTTCTAACTTTATTCATGAAAACATATATTTTAACAATCGTTTTTGGAAAGACAAGATGAATGAAACCCCGATCAGGAGGCGAAGGACCTGAGTAAAATTTATGTATTAGACACAAATGTGTTATTACAGGATCCGAATTCAATCTTTTCATTTGAAGACAACGAGGTTGTGATTCCGGCCGTAGTGTTAGAAGAAGTAGACTCGAAAAAAAGATATATGGACGAGGTTGGGCAAAACGCACGACGTGTCTCACGTTTAATCGACGGGTTGAGATCGAAAGGGAAACTGCATGAAAAAATTACGCTGGAGTCAAAAGGAACGCTGCGTATTGAGCTGAATCATCGCTCTTTCCATGAACTTCAAGAAATTTTCATCGAAAAAACAAACGATAACCGGATTTTGGCTGTTGCGAAGAATTTGAGCTTAGAGGAAGAAACAAAACCGGATGGCCGGCCTGTCATTTTGGTCAGCAAAGATGTCCTAGTGCGAGTAAAGGCGGATGCCATTGGTCTGCAAGCAGAGGATTTCTTAAGCGATCGTGTGCTGCAAAATGAAGACATTGATAACGGCTATCACGAGCTCTATATTCCGACTGAGCAGCTGAATACATTTTATAAGCAAAATCAGTTACCAATAAAAGACGTCACCCAAACGCCATTAAACCCTCATCAATTTGTTATTATGAAGGGAAATGAGGGTGGTTCTGCTTTGGGGATGCTTGATCAAAAAGCAGAGCATGTAAAACGGCTTATTTATGACCAAGAACATATTTGGGGAATTCGCCCAAAAAATGTCCAGCAAACGATGGCGCTTGAGTTACTTTTACGCCGCGATATTCCGCTTGTGACACTTATCGGAAAAGCGGGAACAGGAAAGACACTGCTTGCACTTGCTGCTGGATTAATGCAGACAGAGGACCTCGGCATGTTTAAAAAGCTCATCGTGGCCCGCTCCATTGTTCCTGTCGGTAAGGACTTAGGGTATTTGCCAGGCGAAAAAGAAGAGAAGCTCAGACCGTGGATGCAGCCGATCTATGACAACCTAGAATTTTTATTTAACACAAAAAAACCTGGTGAACTCGATGCGATACTAGCGGGCATCGGTTCAATTCAAGTGGAAGCTTTAACGTATATTCGCGGGAGAAGTATCCCTGATCAATTTATCATTATCGATGAGGCGCAAAACTTAACAAAACACGAAGTAAAAACATTATTAACGCGGGTTGGTGAGGGAAGTAAAATTGTGCTGATGGGAGACCCAGAGCAGATTGATCACCCTTATTTAGACAGCTTAAATAATGGGCTCACATATGTCATTGAGCGTTTCAAAGGGCAGCAAATATCTGGACATGTCAAGCTTGTCAAAGGAGAAAGGTCTGGACTTGCACAGCTTGCAGCTGATTTATTATAGTCCAGACCCGCTATCTTATGTAATGATTAACTCTTTGACGCCTTTAATCGGCTGAGTGATGTTGGACTGATCCTCGAAATAAACGTGGATTGGTCCTTCTTCTGTTATAGGTTTTCCATTTTGGCTGAAATGGGCAATGCTATCCATCGCCTTAGAGAGCGGAACAGCAATTGTTTCTGTTTCTGTGACAAATTCACACGTCTCCGCTTGTTCGAGCGGTTCTGCATTTTTTATCATGTCGCCAAGTTTCATCCCGAAGCTGCCTGTGACAAGTCTTTCTTTTTCGTATTTTTTCTCTGTTTTTAATGTGGGTGGAAGTGTTTGACCTTCTCTTATGACCCGCTCTTGATCAAGCTCCTGATCTAGCTGCTGCTCTTCGTTTGCTGCACTTTTCTCAAAAAATGAATCCATTAAAAATTTACGGTCATCAAAAATCCATACACTCGGATCAATGGTGATCTTGTATTGTACGTTCCCCTTAATTTGAATAATGCTCATGTTCAAGACAACCCCTTTCCAACATAAATTATAGAAGTTTTCGCCCGCTTTGTCACTTTCATAAACATGCACCTCCTTGTACAAACTACGATTAGACGAAAAATAGGGAGGATTTTGGGCATGGCATGTCGTGACAATGAAGAGCTTCAGCGATTTGTAGAAGAGGCAAAAAAGGTGGCCAAAAATGGAAAGGTAGCATCCTATATTCCGGCACTCGGTAAAGCGGATCAATCGGATTTATCTGTCGCTGTTTATCATGTGAGTAATACGTGCCACTCAGCAGGAAATGTTGATAAACGATTCACCCTTCAAAGTATTTCAAAAGTATTAGCACTGGCGCTCGTGCTCTCAGAAGAAGGACCGAAAAAAGTGTTTCAATATGTTGGACAAGAACCGACTGGCGACCCGTTTAATTCGATGATTAAACTAGAGACAGCAAGCCCAAATAAGCCGCTTAACCCAATGATTAATGCAGGAGCGCTTGCCGTTACAAGTTTAATAAGAGGGGCAACGCCGCAAGATCAGCTGAACCGGCTGCTTGGTTTTATTAGAGAGCTTGCCAATGACACCACCATTACATATTGCAAAGAAACCGCTGCATCCGAATTTGAAACATCAATGATTAACCGCGCAATGTGCTATTATATGAAGCAATATCATATCATTAAAGGGAATGTAGAAGAGGTGATGGACGTCTATACGAAGCAATGCGCCGTCATGATGAACAGCCTGGATTTGGCGAAGATCGCATGTGTTTTTTCATTAGATGGCAGGCATCCAGAGACAGGAAAGCAAATCCTTTCGAAAGATGTCGCTAGAATTTGTAAAACGTTTATGGTTACATGCGGTATGTACAATGCGAGCGGGGAATTTGCGATCAATATCGGAATCCCTGCTAAAAGTGGTGTTTCAGGCGGAATTATGGGGGCGGCGCCATACGACTTTGGGATAGGTATATTCGGGCCTGCTTTGGATGAAAAAGGGAATAGTATTGCGGGTATTAAGCTGCTTGAGCTCATGAGTGAAAAATATGAGATGAGTATCTTTTAATGACGAATGGCTTCTTTTTATTTTTACAGAGCGAACTGTACAAATCTGCTTGCAATTTTGGGCGTTTCGCTTTATGATAAATAGAAGAATTAGGTACTCGCCTGGGGAACGGAGGGATACTTTTGGCGTCAGAAATTTTAGTCGATCATCGGCAAAAAGCACTGGCTTTATTAAAATTGGATGCAGATAAAATTTTAAAATTGATCCAAGTGCAAATGGACAACTTAACGATGCCGCAATGTCCTCTTTATGAAGAGGTTTTAGATACTCAAATGTTCGGATTATCGAGAGAAATTGATTTCGCTGTCCGGCTTGGATTAGTTGATCAACATGAAGGCAAAAAACTACTCGATAAACTTGAGAGAGAATTATCCGCACTTCATGATGCGTTCACAAAAAAATAATGATTGAAAACTCAAACTTCCACAACATAAGTTTGAGTTTTTTTGTCCGCCTTTTTATTTGATGCCAAACGGACTTGATTGTCTCATGAAAGACGAACAATATAAAGAGGTAAAACGGGATCAAACGGAGAAAATGTAGTAGAATAAGAACAGCTAAGAGAAGAGAATGTCAAGCAGTAGAAATAGACGTTAGGAAGAGGATTATATGTTAAAGAGAATGCTAAAATCGTATGACTACTCATTATTGTTCGCCATTATATTAATTAGCGCATTCGGCTTGGTGATGGTGTATAGCTCAAGTATGATTACATCTGTGATCAGATATGATGCTGCGCCAGATAATTTTTTCAAGAAACAGCTTTTATTTATGATTGTCGGGGCGGTCATCTTGATTTTTACAGCCCTCATTCCGTATCAGCTGCTCTTAAATAAAAGATTCCAAATTGTGATGCTTTTGTTATCTGTGTTTTCTCTCATTTATGTGTACTTTGGCGGTCACATTGCAGGGAATGCTAGAAGCTGGATCAAATTTGGACCTTTTAGTCTTCAGCCAGCGGAATTCGTGAAGATCGTTGTCATCATTTATCTTGCTGCTGTCTATGCAAAGAAGCAGCATTATATTGACCATATTTTAAGAGGGGTGACACCTCCAATTGTGGTTGTCTCCATCCTATGCGGATTTATTATTTTACAGCCAGACTATGGGACAGCTTTTATCATTGGTATGATTGCCCTTGCGATGATTTTATGCTCAGGGTTTAGCGGCAAAACGCTGGCCAAGCTGCTCGCTTTATTTAGTGCGGTGATGGTTGTTGTGACACCGTTTATTATTCTTTTTTGGGATAAAATTTTCACGCAGAATCGTCTTGGACGTTTTGAGAGTTTCCAAGATCCATTTAAAGACGCAGGCGCTTCTGGGCATCAATTGATTAATTCATATTATGCGATTGGGTCAGGCGGCTTTTTTGGGCTTGGTCTTGGAGAGAGTGTACAAAAGTATGGATACCTTCCAGAACCGCATACAGATTTTATCATGGCAATTATCTCGGAAGAGCTTGGTTTTTTCGGTGTATTTTTTGTCCTTGCTCTCCTTGGCTTTATTGTCGTGAAAGGTTTTTACATTGCGAGAAAGTGTGAAGATCCGTTTGGAAGTTTGCTTGCAATAGGAATTTCTTCAATGATTGCCATCCAAACGTGTATTAATTTGGGTGGTGTTTCAGGTCTCATTCCGATCACTGGGGTCACACTTCCGTTTATCAGCTACGGGGGATCGTCTATCATTTTACTGAGTGGATGTATGGGAATATTGCTGAATATCAGCATGTTCACTGAATATAAAGAGCGTTATAAAAAGAAAAAATCAATCAGCAAACCATCGATTCAAAAAAATGGATTGCAGAAAACTTTGAATCTTTAGAAAACAAAAGTGTACAGTTTTCATTTCTTCCTTTATTATAGAGTACATATAAAATTTTAAGGGATATGGAGGAGTGAGAATGTCACAGAGAACAATTCAAAAGGTTCTAGTTGCAAACAGAGGGGAAATCGCTATCAGAGTCTTTAGGGCCTGTACGGAGCTCAACTTACGTACAGTGGCCATTTACTCCAAAGAAGACTCGGGCTCTTATCATCGCTATAAAGCCGATGAAGCATATCTAGTTGGAGAAGGGAAAAAGCCGATTGATGCCTACCTTGATATCGAGGGGATCATCGAAATTGCAAAACGAAATGACATGGATGCGATTCATCCAGGATACGGATTTTTATCTGAAAACATTCATTTTGCAAGACGATGCGAAGAGGAAGGCATCCAATTCATCGGCCCAACTTCTCAACATTTAGATATGTTTGGAGATAAAGTAAAAGCGAGAGATGAAGCGAAAAAAGCTGGAATTCCAGTCATTCCAGGAAGTGACGGGCCAGTTGATTCGGTCGAAGAAGTCGAAAAATTCGGTGAAGAATACGGTTACCCGTTTATTATTAAAGCTTCACTTGGAGGCGGCGGCCGAGGTATGCGGATTGTCAGATCAAAAGAGGAGCTGAACGAAGCCTATGACCGTGCAAAGTCAGAGGCGAAAGCGGCTTTTGGAAATGACGAAGTATACGTTGAAAAGCTGATTGAAAATCCGAAACATATTGAAGTGCAGGTGATTGGAGACAATCACGGCAATATCATTCATTTATATGAGCGTGACTGCTCTGTTCAAAGGCGTCATCAAAAAGTCATTGAGGTTGCACCAAGTGTGTCCCTTTCAGATCAATTGCGTGAAGACATCTGTGAAGCGGCTGTTCAGCTGGCCCAGAATGTATCGTATATCAATGCAGGGACTGTAGAATTCCTAGTGGCAAATGGTGAGTTTTATTTTATTGAAGTCAATCCTAGGGTCCAAGTGGAACACACGATCACAGAAATGATCACAGGTGTCGATATCGTCCAAACCCAAATTCTTGTCGCAAAAGGACATGACCTCCACAGCAAAGAAGTCGGGATACCAAAACAAGAAGATATCTTTACACATGGATTCGCCATTCAATCAAGGGTCACAACAGAAGATCCTTTGAATGACTTCATGCCAGATACAGGAAAAATCATGGCTTACCGTTCAGGCGGTGGTTTTGGAGTACGTCTTGATACAGGAAACAGCTTCCAAGGTGCGGTGATTACACCTTATTACGATTCACTGTTGGTCAAGCTGTCTACTTGGGCACTTACATTTGATCAAGCTGCGGCTAAAATGGTCCGAAATTTACAAGAATTCAGGATTCGTGGCATTAAAACAAATATCCCGTTTCTTGAAAACGTTGCAAAGCACGAGAAGTTTCTAAGAGGGGAATATGATACATCGTTTATTGATTCAACACCAGAGCTATTTAACTTCCCTAAGCAAAAAGACCGCGGAACGAAAATGCTTACTTATATTGGTAACGTTACCATTAATGGGTTCCCTGGTATTTCGGAAAATAAGAAGCCTCATTTTGATCAACCAAATGTGCCGAAACTTGCTGTCCATGAAACGATTCCTTCTGGAACAAAACAATTGTTAGACAAGCATGGACCTGAGGGGCTCGCCAATTGGGTGAAAGAGCAAAGCAGTGTACTTTTAACGGATACAACTTTTAGAGACGCACATCAATCCCTGCTTGCAACACGCTTTAGAACACACGACTTAAAGAAAGTTGCGCAGCCAACAGCAGGTTTATGGCCAGAGTTATTCAGTATGGAAATGTGGGGCGGCGCTACATTTGATGTGGCATATCGTTTCTTGAAAGAAGATCCTTGGGAAAGATTGAAAGAGCTTCGTCAAGAAGTGCCAAACACTTTGTTCCAAATGCTATTAAGATCATCAAACGCTGTCGGATATACAAACTATGCGGATAATGTGATTAAAGCATTTGTAAAGGAATCGGCAGAGGCAGGCATTGACGTCTTCCGTATTTTTGACAGCCTAAACTGGGTCAAAGGCATGACGCTTGCCATTGATTCTGTTCGTGAATCAGGCAAAGTGGCAGAGGCAGCGATTTGTTATACAGGTGATATTCTTGATCCATCACGTCCGAAATATGATTTGAAATACTATGTCTCTCTTGCGAAGGAGCTTGAATCCGCAGGCGCTCATATTTTAGGCATTAAAGATATGGCGGGATTATTAAAACCGCAGGCGGCTTATGAACTTGTATCTGCTCTAAAAGACGAGCTCACGATTCCAATCCATCTTCATACACACGATACGAGTGGAAATGGACTCTTCACCTATGCAAGAGCGATTGATGCAGGTGTTGATATTGTTGATGTTGCTGTCAGCTCTATGGCGGGGCTCACATCACAACCAAGTGCGAGCTCATTATATTATGCTTTAGACGGACATGAAAGAAAGCCCGAAATGAATGTTCAAGCGGTTGAACGTCTTTCTCAATATTGGAATTCCGTCAGAAAATATTACCATGAGTTTGAAAGCGGAATGAATTCACCGCATACAGAAATTTATGAGCATGAAATGCCTGGTGGCCAGTATAGTAACCTGCAACAGCAGGCGAAAGGGGTCGGCCTTGGCGACCGCTGGAATGAAGTAAAAGAAATGTACAGACGTGTAAATGACATGTTTGGTGACATTGTGAAAGTGACACCGTCTTCTAAAGTGGTCGGAGATATGGCACTTTATATGGTGCAAAACGATCTGACAGAAGAGGATGTTTATGAAAAAGGAGCAACACTGGATTTCCCAGATTCGGTTGTTGAATTGTTTAAAGGCTATTTAGGACAGCCTCATGGCGGATTCCCAGAAAAATTACAAAAGCTGATTTTAAAAGGGGAGGAGCCGCTTACTGTCAGACCAGGTGAGAAACTGAAACCAGTGGACTTTGAAGAAATCAAAAAGCAGTTCAAAGAATCGCATGACTTGACGTTAACAGAACAAGATGCCATTGCATATGCTTTATACCCGAAAGTCTTTTCTGAATTTGTTCAAACAGCAGAAAGCTATGGAGACATCTCTGTTCTTGACACACCAACCTTCTTCTACGGCATGAGACTTGGTGAAGAAATTGAGGTAGAAATTGAAAAAGGGAAAACCCTCATTGTCAAACTCGTGTCAATTGGAGAACCGAATCCGGACGCTACAAGAGTGCTTTACTTTGAGCTGAATGGACAACCGCGTGAAGTGGTCATTAAGGATGAAAGCATCAAATCCTCCGTTCAAGAAAAAATGAAGGCAGATCGCTCAAATCCAAATCACATTGCGGCATCGATGCCAGGCACTGTGATCAAAGTGCTTGTTGAAAAAGGACAGAAAATTTCTCAAGGTGAGCATTTGATGATCAATGAAGCGATGAAAATGGAAACGACGGTACAAGCACCGTTCTCAGCAGTCGTGGATGAAATTCATGTCACGAATGGAGAAGGGATTCAAACTGGAGATCTGTTGATTGTCTTAAAGCCTGAATAATGAGTGAGACACATCCACTGCGATGTGTCTCAGCGTGTAGACAAACCCTTGCATTCTTTGTCAGTCCTGCGTGCTGGTGCTCACGAATGTCAAATTCGCTCCGCTCCAGTACTCGTTCTTCCTAGACTTCAAGGGCTTTCTATCACGCTGAAAAGAAGACAAAGGGCTAAAATAAAGAGCATTTTAGCCCTTTGTCAACAATCCAAGACACATCCACTGTGATGTGTCTTTTTTTGAGCGCATTAAAATGTGCAGCCGCCTGTTAGAGTGATTACACTATAGAATGAGGTGAAGAAAGAGTGGAAATTGTCGTGATTTGGTTTCGCCGAGATATGCGATTGGATGATCATATCGCCTTATCAAAAGCGATCACATATGCAAAAAAACATCAGTACCGATTATTTGCTTTTTATCATCTAGATCCGTTTTTTACAGAAATGGAACTGGATTTGAACAACGAACATTTCTTTCAAAACTTGGCCAATTTCGTCAAGGAAGCGAGAGAATCTCACATGTATGTTCATCTCATTCATGATGATATTTTGTCCGCTTTTCAAAAGCTCATGAATGCTTATGACATCAATGCGGTCTTTTTTAATGAGGACGAAGTAGGAAATGGTCGAACACGTGATGAGCAAGTGACCCGTTTCTTAGAAGAAAAGGGCATTCATGTGTCAAAGTGGCAAGATACGCATCTGCATGGGGCGAGAGATATTTTAAAAGCGGATGGGTCTCATTATCAAGTGTTTACTCCATACTATCAAGCGTGGCGGAAGCAGGAGAAGCAGTCTGTGATAAAAGTTGACAAATCATTTCTGAGCAGTGAGCACACGATTTGTGATGAGTCACTTTCTGAAAAGGGAGATGAGAAACTAAGGGACATCATCAAGAAATGTACAAGGAAATTCGATCAGATTGGGTCAGACAAAGCGAGAAGCACGCTAGACGGCTTTATTCAAGAAAGATTGACGCGTTATCACGAGAAACGAGATATTCCGTCTGTTTTTGGGACGAGCAAGCTGTCTCGGTTCTTAAAAACTGGGACCATTTCTATTCGCACGATCTTTCATGCTGTCAATGAGGAAGAACTTTTTGAAGATGAGGGCAAGGAAACATTTATCAAAGAGCTGGCATGGCGTGATTTTTATCATATGATCTTTGCGCATTATCCAGAGATGAAAGAAAAAGAAATCAACTCCTCCTTTCAACATATAAAATGGAATGATGATGAGACACTTTTTGAAGCTTGGTGTAAAGGACAAACAGGCTTCCCGCTCGTTGACGCTGGGATGAGACAGTTAAATGAAGAAGGCTGGATGCATAACCGTTTGAGAATGGTGACGGCTTCATTCCTGACAAAAGATTATTTCATCGATTGGAGAAAGGGCGAAGCGTATTTTGCGAGAAAACTTGTCGACTATGATGAGGCTTCGAATATTGGGGGATTTCAGTGGGCGGCCTCTGTTGGAACGGATGCGGTTCCTTACTTCCGTATTTTTAACCCAACGACCCAGTCGAAACGATTTGATCCAAGCGGAGAATATATTAGAAGGTATGTACCAGAACTAAAGCATGTGAATGAAAAATGGATTCATGAACCGAGTAAAATGCCGATAGATGAGCAAATGAAATCGGGATGTGTGCTAGGGGATACATATCCTCTGCCTACAGTCGATCATCAAGAAAGACGAAAAAAAGCCATTTCGCTATTTGAAGAAGCGAAACAAACATAAAAGAAATCCCCCTTTTCGGATGAAAGGGGGATTGTATGTTTATCTGAAAGGCTCTCTATTTTCATATTTAAACCGGGCAATGAGTAAGCAGAAGTAGCATAGTACCCCAAACAAACAAGAAATAAAGAATGAATGAGCAAGCGCATAACCGAGTGCGAGCTGAGAATAAACAGACATGACACCAGAGATCGCTTGAAGTGTAATCAGAATGGCTGAAATGATCCATCCATAATACAGCTGCTTTTGTTCTTTATAATGTTTAAGGGCATGGAACATCGCAACAAATATCCAAACGAATAAAAGAAGGGCTGCTGCTCGGTGAGACATTTGAACCCATTGATTAAAATACGCTGGAAGTGCGCCATCTTTTGAACAAAATGGGAAGACAGAGCATGCAAGACTTGATTTTGTATGTCTCACATAGGCGCCCGTATACACCACAATATACGTATATGTGATCAACCCATAAATATGGAACTGCATTCTTTTGCCGATATGAAGCGGCTTCACAAGCTTTGTTTCAGATCTGGTTGCTTCAAACACAAGCAGGGCCAGCAGTAAAATGGAAGCAAAAGAAATCAGTGAAATACCGAAGTGCAGTGCCATGACAAGTGCGTTAGAACCAAACACAACTGCGAGTGCCCCTAACAGCGCTTGAAGCAGTAAGAATATAATGGACATGATGACCAAAAATTTGGTTTCACGGAATACTGGACTGATTTTTTTCCAGCATAAGACCGCCAGTGCCAGTACAAGAATGGTGGAAACTCCTGTTGACATGCGGTGGCTCCATTCGATAATGGAAGCAGGGTTCATTTCTGGAAAGAAACGACCGTGGCAAAGGGGCCACTGTCTGCCGCAGCCAAGACCGGAGCCAGTTTTCGTCACAAGCGCACCGCCAATCAGAACGATCAGCATCACAAATGTTGTGACAACGCTCAATAACCTTAAAGCAAATTTCATCAAATGATTTCACCTTCTCTAAATAACTTCTGATCTAAATGAAAACCTCACATGCTCTCAAGTTTAAGCCAAATGCGTGTTCTGTTGCAATTCATAATGACCAAAGTTCACAAAAAAATGATATGTTAGTTCACAAAGTTTACAGATTTAGAGTGCTTGATCTTTCTTTGACAGTCTGATAGAAATAGAGGAGAGAATATTTCATTTTGCACCGCCTTCTGAAACGCACATCCTAATAAATTCACGAAAAGTTCACAAATAACTTCAAGTTTGTCGTTTATTATTTAATAGGATGTTTTTTTACAGCTCTTTATCTTGTATGATAGAGTTGTAACGATTTTACGTTTTATTCGTTCGTTTGAAGGTTTGGGCAAGGGAGGTTATACACATTGGCAAATTCCAAAACAGCCGCGGAAGCAGCTATTCATGGACAAATAGAAGAAACAACCGCTTTAAAAGATTTTCTTGCTCTTATTAAAATGGGCATCGTCAATTCCAATTTCATTACAACTTTTACTGGAATGTGGCTTGCTTTTTATTTTACAGGTATGAGTTTCCTTGGGAATCTTGATATTGTGCTGTTAACAATGATTGGTTCTTCTCTTATTATTGCCGGTTCATGCGCCATTAATAATGCGTTTGACCGTGATATTGATATACTAATGGAAAGAACAAAAACAAGACCGACGGTGACAGGTAAAGTTCAGCCAGGTCAAGCGTATGCATTTGGTATTCTGCTTGTTGTACTTGGACTGATTATGCTTCTGATGACAACTGTTACATCAGCAGTGATTGGATTTATCGGTGTGTTTACTTATGCAGTTCTATACACGATGTGGTCTAAACGCCATTACACCATTAATACAGTCATTGGGAGTGTATCTGGTGCGGTTCCGCCATTAATTGGCTGGACAGCTGTTACAGGCACCATCGACACAACGGCTTGGGTCCTGTTTATGATTATGTTCATCTGGCAAATTCCACATTTCTTATCACTTGCGATTAAGAAAACGGAAGATTACCGCAAAGCAGGTATTCCAATGCTGCCAGTTGTTTACGGCTTTGAAGTCACAAAACGCCAAATCATCATTTGGACAGCATGTCTTCTTCCGCTTCCATTTTTCTTAGGTGGATTAGGATGGCCGATTGTCGCACTTGGCACATTGCTGAACATTGGATGGCTCGTCATTGGTCTTATGGGCTTTAAAATGAAAGATATCATGAAGTGGTCTACACTCATGTTCGTTTATTCATTAAACTACTTAACGATCTTTTTCGTTGCGATGATTATTATTACACTATTCTAGAGTGAAATACACTTTGATCACATCAAAACAATGGCTATATCTTATAACACAACATTTTCTTACAACTATGAAAGCCGCCTGATATTCAGTTCTATTTAGGCGGCTTTCTGTTTATACATAGATGGTATTTTGAGTAAAAACATCATTTTTTTATGAAAAGAGGAAATGTAAGTGCTTTTATAAGAGGCGGGGGTTATGGATGGGTGAAAGGTGATTTTATAAATAAGAGGTAAAACCGAAAGGCAAAGGAGATCAAGCAAAAGGGGTTGGGACAAATTATGATAAGAAAATGGCGTGTTTATTCACTGTTTCTCTTACTGACGCTCGTTTTGGCGGGCTGCGGTGAACCATACTTATCAACACTCAAGCCAGTTGGGGAAGTAGCAGATAAACAGTTTTTCCTAACGGTACTGAGTACACTTATTATGGTTCTTGTCGTTATTGTTGTATCGATCATTTTCTTTTACGTCATCATTAAATTCAAACGTTCTAAAGTGGGAGAAGATACGATTCCTAAACAGGTAGAAGGGAACCGTAACCTCGAAATTACGTGGACAGCGATTCCGATACTTCTACTCATTATTCTCGTTGTACCTGTTGTGGCATACACGCTTGAGCTAGGGGATACAAGCGCCATGGATAAGAAAAAACGAGATCCTGAAAAAACACTTGTTGTGAATGTAAGAGCCAGCTTATATTGGTGGGAATTTGAATACCCTGATTATGGGATTGTGACAAGTCAGGAATTGATTGTTCCAACTGACCAAAAGGTTTATTTTAAGCTGAAAGCATCCGATGTGAAACACTCTTTCTGGGTTCCATCGGCTGGGGGTAAAATTGATACAAATACAGACAACGAGAACAAGTTTTATTTAACATTTGACTCAAAACGAACGAAAGATGCTGGAGAATATTTCTATGGGAAATGTGCGGAGCTTTGTGGTCCATCACATGCTTTAATGGACTTTAAAGTTAAAACGCTTTCTCAAGATGAGTTTTTAGGCTGGACGAAAAAGATGGCAGATTATAAGAAGCCTGCATCTACGTCAGATCTAGCCCTTGAGGGTGAAAAACTCTTTAAAGAGAAAAACTGTTTAAGCTGTCACGCGGTAGAGCCTGGAGATGAACGGCCAGAGGCGGCAAGGACTGCACCAAACCTTGCAACCTTCGGAGAGCGGACAAAAGTAGCTGGAATTAAAGACATGAACAAAGAAAATGTCAAAGCATGGCTGAAAGATCCAGAGAGCTTTAAACCAGGTAATAAGATGACAGGGACGTACCCTAAACTAAATGATTCAGAAGCAGATGCACTCTACGAGTATTTAAAAGGTCTTAAAATACAGTAAATGCCTTGAGCAGCTTGAAGTGGTGCACATTCAAAAGGGTATACGATCTATGTGAAGTTTTTGTTAAGAGCTCCCGAATAAGTCTCTACATCCAAGAATAAGTCATCTGTCAGATATAGTCTGTTTTTAGAACGTGAAGATAGACATTGATATGAAAAGGGGCAAATGGGAGATAAGAGGGGGATTTCATGGTGAGTACAATAGCTAAAAAGCGGGGGTTTGGCGCTGTCTTATGGGATTACTTAACGACGGTTGACCACAAAAAAATTGCCATACTATATTTAGTGGCAGGGGGATTTTTCTTTTTAATTGGTGGCCTGGAAGCGATGATTATCCGTATTCAGCTAGCCATCCCTGAAAATGATTTTGTGAGTGCAGGGTTTTACAATGAAGTCATGACGATGCATGGAACAACGATGATTTTCCTTGCAGCAATGCCGCTTTTATTTGCATTAATGAACGCGGTTGTACCCATTCAAATTGGTGCACGTGACGTAGCGTTTCCATTTGTGAATTCACTTGGTTTTTGGTTGTTCTTTTTCGGAGGAATTTTCTTAAACCTTGGATGGTTTATGGGCGGAGCACCTGATGCAGGCTGGACTGCCTATGCGTCGCTCACGCTGAATTCAGAAGGGCACGGCATGGATTTCTATATTTTAGGGTTGCAGATAGCGGGTATTGGTACGCTAATTGCCGGAATCAACTTTCTTGCAACGATTATTAATATGAGAGCGCCAGGTATGACGTATATGAGAATGCCGCTCTTTACCTGGACGACGTTTGTGGCATCTGCACTAATTTTATTCGCATTCCCGCCGCTGACAGCAGGACTTGCGATGCTGATGCTTGATCGAATGTTTGATACGAGCTTTTTTAATCCAGAGCTCGGCGGAAATACAATCATCTGGGAGCATTTGTTCTGGATTTTTGGACACCCAGAAGTGTATATCTTGATTTTGCCGGCATTTGGGATTTTCTCTGAGATCATTCCGGTGTTTGCAAGAAAAAGATTGTTTGGTTATTCGTCCATGGTGTTTGCGACTGTATTAATTGGTTTCCTTGGATTCATGGTGTGGGCGCATCACATGTTCACAACAGGACTTGGTCCAATTGCCAATGCGATCTTTGCCGTAGCCACAATGGCGATTGCGGTGCCAACTGGAATTAAAGTATTTAACTGGTTGCTCACCATATGGGGCGGTAATGTGAAGTTTACAACGCCGATGCTATATTCAGTTGCGTTCATTCCGTCATTCTTACTTGGCGGTGTAACCGGCGTCATGCTTGCAGCAGCAGCAGCGGATTATCAGTTCCATGACACGTACTTTGTTGTGGCGCATTTCCACTATGTCATTATCGGTGGTGTGGTCTTCGGTATTTTAGCTGGTGTGCATTATTGGTGGCCGAAGATGTTTGGGAAAATACTGAATGAGAAGCTTGGGAAAATTGGCTTTGTGCTGTTTTTCGTCGGTTTCCATTTAACGTTCTTTATCCAGCATTTTCTCGGTCTTTGGGGCATGCCGCGCCGAGTCTTTACATTCTTGCCAGGTCAGGGTCTAGACCTGGGGAACTTGGTCAGTACGATTGGGGCACTGTTCATGTTTGTAGCAGTTGTGATCATGCTGATTAATATCATCTGGACGACAGCAAAAGGAGAGCGTGTATCGGGCGATCCTTGGGGAGATGGAAGAACGCTTGAATGGGCAGTATCTTCACCTCCGCCAGAATATAACTTTAAGCAGCTGCCTCTTGTACGGGGACTTGATCCATTATGGATTGAGAAAATGGATGGTAAAAAAGGAATGACAGCATCTGAACCGCTCGATGATATTCACATGCCGAATAATTCCATCTTGCCTATCATTATCTCATTCGGTCTATTTGTGTCAGCGTTTGGTTTTATGTATCGTCAAGAACACAGCTGGGGTCTACCGGTGATCTTCATTGGTCTTGGGATCACGTTTGCGACCATGCTCGTTCGCTCTCTTAAAGATGATCATGGATACCATATTCACAAAGAAGATTTGACGGATGACGATGACAAAGGGGTGAAAGCATAATGGAACCACAAAAAATGACAGCGGAAACCTTTCCGGCTTCTCCTGAGAAAGCCACGTTAGAAGGAAAGAATAAGTTCGTCGGGTTCTGGTTGTTTCTTGGGGGAGAAACGGTCCTGTTTGCATCTTTGTTTGCCACTTATTTGGCGCTGAAAAATTCAAATGCAGGCGGCGCAACAACAACTGAAATGTTTGACCTCACACTTGTCTTTATTGCCACAATGCTTCTGTTAACGAGCAGTTTAACGAGTGTGTATGCTATGTATCATATGAAAAACTTTGCCTTTAAAAAAATGCAGCTTTGGCTAGGTGTAACCGTTCTTTTAGGTGCTGGATTTTTAGGGGTAGAAATTTATGAGTTTTATCATTATGTGCATGCGTATGAATTTACCATTACGAGCTCTGCACTTGGCTCTTCCTTCTATACGCTTGTTGGAACACACGGGGCTCACGTCGCATTTGGACTTTGCTGGATCACCGCTCTGATGATTCGGAATATGAGACGCGGACTCGATTTATACAATGCACCAAAATATTATGTGGCGAGCCTTTATTGGCACTTCATTGATGTTGTGTGGGTCTTCATCTTTACCGTTGTATATTTAATGGGAATGGTGGGATAAGAATGGGAAATAAAAACACAAATCAGTCCAAAGTCGATCTTGTCTATCGGAAAAAGAAAAATGCCGAAGAAATGAAGCATCAGCTCATTTCTTTCGGCTTGATGATTGGTTTAACGTTTGTTGCCTTTTTAACAATCGCCTCTGAAGATGTCGGAAATTGGTTCGCTGTCCCTTTTATTTTACTGCTTGCAGTGATTCAGGTCGCTTTTCAGCTTTATTATTTTATGCACATGAACCAAAAAGGGCATGAAACACCCGCGTTGTTTCTTTACTCAGGTGTGTTTGTCGCGTTTATTACCGTTTTAGCCTTTTTGACCATTATTTGGTGGTAAGCTCGCTTTGCCCTTGAAGGAGGCGCAGCAATGGAAAACTTAGAGATATTTGGATTTCGTGCATTATGGAGTCCTTACTATTTGACATGTATTGTAGCAGCAGCCGCTTTTTATCTGCTTCTCGTGACGAAGGGAAAGCACCGTGCGACGGTGAAAGAGAAAACGCTATTTCTCACGGGGCTTGTGTTGCTTTACGCAGTGAAGGGAAGCCCGATTGATTTAATGGGGCATATTATGTTCAGTGCGCATATGGCGCAAATGGCAGTGCTCTATTTGGTCATCCCGCCGCTTCTTATTACAGGTTTACCTGCGGCGATTTGGGAGCGGATCATTCAAACACGGGGTATTCAGCCGATTTTCCGCTTGTTTTCTAAGCCGTTGATTGCCTTGCTCGGATTTAACGGGTTGTTTTCGCTGTATCATATTCCGCTTGTGTTCGATTTTGTTAAAACAGATCCGTTTTATCACGCATTGATGACGGTTGTCATTTTTATCGCTGCCTTTTTCATGTGGTGGCCGCTTGTCCATAAAGTGCAAAGTCAGCCGCAGATTACAGGCATTTTAAAGCTTGGATATATTATGGCAGATGGGATTTTAATGACACCTGCCTGCGCACTCATTATGTTTAGTGAAGCGCCTATCTATGCCACTTATTCAGATGCCGGCGCATGGATACAAGCACTGCACCTATGCGTACCGAGTGATATGCTTGCTGGTCTTGCGCTTACGGGACCTGACATGTTTCATACATTGCCGCTGCTAGAAGATCAGCAGCTAGGTGCTATTTTGATGAAAATCATTCAAGAGATTGTATACGGATCGATTCTTGCTGTTGTCTTCTTTGACTGGGCGAGAAAAGAAAGAGCGAAAGATGCCGTACCAGATGCGCTCATTCCGAAATATGAATAAATGAAAAGCACAGCCGCAGGGGCTGTGCTTTTTATGCTTCAGCAGTTATCGCTTCTAGTTTTTCTTTTAATTGGTTCAGCGTTTTTTTGCTTGATTGAATAAGAGATTTAGGGAAGTCTTCGCCTTCTCCATATTCAACACCATGTGGATAATAGTGTTTTCCAAGTAAAGGTGTCAGCAGCTGGATGTGGGCTTTTTTGGAGCCAACATCTCCTTCAGTGGCGTAGCCAGAGATCCGTAAGTAAAACGTCCCCTCTACCATGTTATACTTCCTGTCGTACGTCACACGCTCATAATCCCATTGATCGGCTCGTACAAATCCTTCACTTTCCATAATGAAATCCAATTTATTTAAGTCAGCTGATACCTTTTCAATCCCCGTACCTTCAAACTTCACCCAAAACCCCTCCTTATAAAAATTCCCTTTACTGACAATCATAGTATGAAAGCGTTAAACTTTCAACTGTGAAAGGTATGTTCTTTTATAAGCTGGTTACAGTAATAAAGAAAATAACGGATGGAGGAATCAACGTGAAAACGAAAAAAATCAAAGATATCATGACGAAAAAAGTAGTGACGTTGCGAAAGGACGACAATGCGTATGAAGCGGCAGTCAAAATGAAAGATGCTGACATTGGTGCCATTCCAGTAGTCGACGGAGATCAGCTTGTTGGTATTGTCACAGACCGCGACCTTGTACTTAGAGGTATTGCTGAGAAAAAGCCGAACTCACAAGAGGTTGGTGTCCTCATGACGAAGGAAGTTTTGACAGCTGAAGAAGATGCAACCCTAGAAGAAATTGTCCGGTTGATGTCAGAACATCAGCTCCGCCGTATCCCGGTTGTCAAAAATGGGGCACTCACAGGAATCGTAGCCCTTGGGGATTTATCAGTTGAAGATTTATCAAACGATCGTGCAGGTGATGCTCTGACGGAGATCTCTCAACAAGACCAGGATCATGGCCAAGGATTTCTTCATTAGGAGTGGCATATTTTAAATTCGTGTTAAATAGGCTGTATTGTCGTTGATAAATGGAGCAAGTTTTGTTTAAATGACAGTAGAAGGTACTTTTTGTACCTTGCCAATTTAACGGAGGTGTTTATTTGAAAACTGTGCTGAAAACACTCTTCATCCTCCTGATTATATCTGGAACGTACGTTCTGTTTATTCAATATGGATCTTCACCAGAAAAAGAAAACAGCAATGAGCCGAAGGTGTCTAATGAAGAAACATCTAGCGATAAGCCGATCAACATTCCGAAAAAAGGGCTCATGTCCTTTATGGGGAAGTCTTCAAACGAAGTGCTTAAACAGCTAGGGGAACCAGATCGCATTGATCCTTCCGCATATGATTATGACTGGTGGATATACAATCAATCGAAGAAACACTATATTCAAGTAGGGGTAAAGGACAGTAAAGTGGTGACCTTGTTTGCGACAGGGGATGGGCTGAATGTGGAGCCGTTTAAAATCGGTCAAGCCACAAGTGAAGTGTTTAAAAAAACACAAATCGCTCCTTACATTCATGTAGAGGACGAGGGAAATTCATATCGCTTTGAATTCTCAGAAGATGATATGAATACCAGGCCGACGGTGAAAGTGGGAGATGATGTGTATGTCCAGCTCTACATGGATAAGTTTGAAAGCACTCTTTCGAGCATTAGAGCCTTTAACGCAGATACATTTGTCAAACAAAAGCCGTATGAAGTCGTCTATCGAGGCCAATTAATTGAACCTGAGGCGATATCAGGTGAAAAATGGAAGGATATTGAAGCGTCGAGTCAAAAACAAATTTTTGATATGACCAATATTATCCGCCATAAGTACAAACTGCCGACCTTAAAGTGGGACGATGAAACCTCTGAAGTGGCATTCATGCATAGTGAGGACATGAAAGATCATCATTATTTCTCCCATGAATCTAAAAAATACGGCACGCTGAAAGACCGGTTAGAAAGAGGCGAGGTCGCATTTCAGCTTGCGGGGGAAAACATTGCATATAATTATGTTGATGGCCCTGCAGCTGTAGAAGGCTGGCTAAATAGCGAAGGTCACCGGAAGGCATTGTTAAATCAAGATTACACGCACCTTGGCGTTGGTGTGAAAGAAAAGTACTATACACAAAACTTCATTAAGAAAACGTCTTAATCCTCTAAACAGCTGCGTACAGATAGCGGCTGTTTTTTTATGAAAAGGGCTCACCAAAATAGACCCAGATGTATATAGTATAGTAGGCATTTGTATGGGGGGTGAGGATATGACAAATAAGCAAAAGCAAACATCCATTGATGAATTTAAACAGTTCGTCAGACGCCATCCGAAATTAATTCAAGAAGTGCAGACGCAAGAAAAAAGCTGGCAAAGTTTATACGAGAATTGGGTCATGTTTGGTGAGGAAGATGACATGTGGTCTCCTTACCGGCAAACACAAACGGAAGAAGCAAAAGAAGAAAAAGCCACTAAGCAAAGTGAACCGGGAAAAGCAGATTTTATGTCTAAAATGGTTTCTGCAGTGAAAAAAATGGACGCTGATCAAATGAATGAACAAATTAATAAAATGAGCCAGTCTATTTCCTCTTTACAAAGCTTACTCGGTCAATTTTCATCAAATAGCTCAAAGAAGGGTTCATCTGGAGGCAGCCAGCACCCATTCTCCTTCAGGAAAGATTAATTGAAAGGGGATGCTTTTGGTGCGGAGAGAAGTACAAGAGTTTGTCATGGCCGAAGAGGATCGAATCAAATTCATCAGGCAGCGCCCACTCTGGTATAGACAGTTAACGCGGCATCCTGAAAATGTCACTTCGTTTGAATTAGATAAAATGAACTTTTACGAAAAAACCATTCCTCATCGTGTAAGCCAGTTGAGCAATAGTGTCCAAATGGCTGAAATGATGATCCAGATGTTCCAAGCAATGCGCAATCAAAATGGAGCCGGGTAAGGCTTTTTTTGAGTTGATTAAGATGTCTATTTCATGAGCATCCTATGAAAGTAGACGAAAGGAGAATCAGAACATGAAATGGATGCTGTCAATATGCGCATTGCTTTTTCTTCTCACCGGATGTCAAAGTCAACATGATCAAGAGCAAGTAACTAGGCAAGAACCAGCAATACCAGTCATGCAGCAGACGCAAAGTGAAATGAAGCAGCAAGGCTTTTTAAAATACAAAGTGCAGGGATCTGTTGTGTATATAGAAAGTACACTTCAAGATTTTCACCTTGAACCTTCACCCTTGAAAAAGGATAAGAAGGCGGGGTATTTTACTGTGTATGTAGACGGGAAACGGGCAGGCAATGAGTATACTGCGGCGTTTGTGGTCAAGCACCTTTCAAAAGGAAAGCATAAAATGACCGTTGTGCTAAATTCTCGTCACCCTGAATATAAGCAGAAAAGAGAGACATGGGATGTATTTGTCACGTAAAAGCATTTTCTGATCCATAGGTTTCGTGGTAAACTATGAATTGGAGGTGCAACATTTATGTATGCGACAATCGAATCTGTGGAGCTCCAAGAGGAAGCAAATCAATTGGCTGCCATGATTCTTCAGTCGGAGGAGGCTGAACATTACCGCAACTGCTTTAAGCGTCTCCAGCAAGACGAAGAAGCCCAACAAATTATTGCCCATTTTACAAAAGTAAAAGAGCAATATGAAGATGTGCAGCGGTTCGGCAAATACCATCCGGACTATAGAACGATCTCAAAAGAAATGCGTGAGGTCAAAAGAAAGCTAGATCTTCACGATACAGTGGTTGATTTCAAAAAAGCAGAAACAGCGATTCAATCCATCTTAGATGAGATTAGTATTGAAATCGGTCAAGCTGTATCAGCATATATTAAAGTTCCAACAGGGAACCCATATTTTGATGGTCTATCATCATGCGGCGGTGGCTGTGGATCAGGAGGCAGCTGTGGCTGTAAAGTATCTTGACGAGACTTGAACGTCTCGTCTTTTACATAATGAACGGAAAGAATTGAAAAGCGGCAGGTGAAAAGATGGATACCAAACGTCAAGGGATGGTCGTTTGGCTGCATTCGTTAAAGCAGTCAAAAGCGCTAAGGAAATTTGGGAATGTTCACTATATTTCAAGGAAAATGAAATATGCAGTGATTTATTGTGATATGAATGATCTTGAGCGCCACATGGCAAAGCTCAGTTCATTGCCATTTGTGAAACGTGTTGAGCCTTCCTATAAACCTTTTATTAAATTAGAGTACGAATCGAAATTGGACAAAGCAAAAGAGTATGACTATAAGGTGGGCTTTTAAAGACACAAAAAAACCCCCGCGGCATCACCCGCGGGGTCCTTCTATTCTTAATGATTCATTAAGGAGAAGGCAAAGGGAGAGGAGAAACCGGAGGAAGAACTTATGGGGAAACGTAAGTCTTCTCCGCGGTTGGCAACAGCACCACATCAGATGCTGTTAACAGTAGTATGACCCTCTCTTTTGTGATCTATACATAGAAAATAAATGGAATTCAGTGCATTGTCCCATGTGGAGTGGATATGGTAAGATAATGTTGAATTTTTTGTCATCAAACAATATTCAATAGATGCAAGCAGAAAAAGTGGTGGAAAAAATGAGAGTGATTTCTGGAACAAAAAAAGGCCGCACGCTGAAAGCCGTACCCGGCCAATCAACAAGACCAACAACAGATAAAGTAAAAGAATCCATTTTTAATATGATTGGACCGTATTTTGATGGGGGATGGGCCCTTGATTTATTTGCTGGAAGTGGTGGTTTAGGTATTGAAGCGCTTTCTAGAGGGTTCGATCATTGTATATTTGTGGATCGAGATATGAAGGCGATTCAGACGATTAAAGGCAACTTGAATCAATTGTCGCTGATGGATCAAAGTGAAGTGTTTCGAAATGATGCAAACCGTGCACTCGCTGCTGTAGTGAAGCGAGAAGAATCATTTCAAGCCATCTTCCTTGATCCGCCGTATAAAGATCAAAAGTTGAAAGCACTTCTTGATACGATTGATGAGCATTCCTTATTAGCAGATGATGGCGTCATTGTGTGTGAGCACGATAAAGATGTGACACTGCCAGAGGAAGCAGGACAGCTACATATCTCAAGGCAGGAAATGTACGGAATGACTGGCATTACGATCTATAGAAAGCGGGGAAATTAAAGCATGGGGAATATAGCCGTTTGTCCGGGTAGCTTCGATCCAGTCACATTGGGCCATTTGGATATTATCAAAAGAGGGGCAAAGATTTTTGATGAAGTATATGTGTGCGTCCTTAATAACTCGTCAAAAAAGCCGCTTTTTACTGTTGAAGAGCGATGTGAACTCATTCGTCAAGCAACAAAGGAGCTACCAAATATCAAAGTGGAATCCTTTCATGGACTGCTCGTTGATTATGCGAAACAAAAAGAGGCGAAAGTCATTTTGCGCGGACTTAGAGCGGTGACGGACTTTGAATACGAGATGCAAGGGACATCAATGAACAAAGTGTTGAATGATGACATTGAAACGTTCTTTATGATGACGAATAATCAATACTCTTTCTTAAGTTCAAGCATTGTTAAAGAAGTAGCGAAGTATCATGGATCAGTCAAAGAGCTTGTACCGCAAGAGGTCGAAGCTGCGCTGAAAGAAAAATTTAATGGATGAGTGCACTGTGCACTCATCCATTTTTTAATTTCTGATAATAGAGCGCAATATACACGATCAGACTGAACAAGGTGATGAGAGGACCAGCAGATACAAGCTGATTCCATAACACGCTGCTAAACATCACGACTTGCTCGCTTGCTTCAAATGCCCCTGCTGGAAGCGCCATGTCTGCTTTAGAGACGTAAAGGGGTTTGAATAACAGAAAGGCAAAGACGGCTGCGTAAATACCGTGAAGCAAACGGGCGAAGAAAAACGGTTTAAAGCGTATATCGGTGGCTGCCAATATCCCAGCTACCTGAGCTTGAACGGAGAATCCGCTAAATCCTAAAATAAAGCTGACCACAATTGTTTTAGCGAGCAGGGAAACCTCTTGTGACCCTGTGAGCTGACTTCCTAATGTGATTTCAAATAGACCCGCAATCATGGCTAGATCTAATTCTGGCGGAAGATGCATCGTTATCAGTATATAACCGATCCCGATAGAGAGAAGATCTGTTACATGCACAACAGCGAGCATTTGACTAAAGACAGAAAATAAAATGATAAAGCCGCCAATCATAAAGAGCGTTTGAACAGATGACATGACAGCGTCACTTAATATTTGGCCAAGTGGTCTTTTTTCTGCGAGTCTTGCCGTATGAAGAGCGCTGAATGCTTCTCGAATTGGAGGCAATAAAAATCCTTTTCGGCTTCTGAGGTGCGCATCATGACGTGCTTTATATCCGCGCATCGTCACCCCAACCGCGAGATTTCCTAAATAATGTGCACAGGCTAACACAATGCCTAAAGCTGGGTGATGAAAAAATCCTACAGCCACTGCTCCAAAAATGAACAAAGGGTTTGAAGAATTGGTAAATGACACAAGGCGTTCTGCTTCAATTCTTGTCAGCTGTCCTTCCTGCCGAAGTCTTGTCGTCAATTTAGCGCCAGAAGGAAAACCAGAGGCCATTCCCATCGCTAATACAAAACCGCCGACACCAGGCACCCGAAAGATAGGCCGCATAAATGGCTCTAATAATACGCCGACAAATCTGACAATCCCGAAACTGATTAATAGCTCGGACAAAATAAAAAAAGGTAGCAGCGATGGAAAAACCACTTCCCACCACATTGCAAGTCCATTTTTTGATGCTTGCAAAGAGGCTTGTGGATGTGTAATCACAGTGGCTGTTAAAAAGATAAAAAAAGCAGCGATGAACAGAGTGTTCCATTTTTTCATGGAGATGTCGCCCCTTGCCGTTATAATCTATTGGCGAGCTCGTGATTAAAGAAAAAGAGATGCTAGCCGAGCCTGTCTTCTATTACTATACGATGAGAAGGGGCATGTTTAGACCTATAGATTCGTATATATGCATAGAAAGAGGAGGGTGGATTCATGAAACGACCGATTATCGGGCTTGCGCTGGGCTCCGGGGGTGCCAGAGGGATGGCGCATATCGGGGTTTTATCTAGTCTTGAGAAACAAGGAATTCAGGTGGATATGATCGCAGGAAGCAGTATTGGTGCTCTTGTGGGGAGCTTTTATGCGGCAGGACAAGACGTAGAAAAAATGAAAAAACTTGCACTTGTCTTCAGAAGAAAGTATTATGCTGACTATACACTGCCAAAAATCGGTCTGTTAAAAGGAAATCGAATTTTGCAGCTGATTCACACGTTTACATATGGGAAGAATATTGAAGAAATGCGCGTGCCGCTTGCGATTGTTGCCTGTGACCTTCAGACAGGGGAGAAGGTTGTGTTCAAAGAAGGGTCTGTCTCACAAGCAGTCAGGGCAAGCATTAGCATTCCGGGTGTGTTTGTTCCGCATGAAATAGGCGGCAGGCAATTGGTGGATGGAGCGGTAGTGGACCGCATTCCTGTCTCTGTTCTGAAAGAAATGGGGGCAGATCTCATTATCGCCTCTGATGTATCAAGGGTGAAAAAAACAGAAAAGGCAACGAGATTATCGGATGTCATTATGCAAAGTTTGGACATCCTTCAAAATGAATTGGTTCGTCACCAAACCATTCATGCAGATCTCATGATTCGGCCGAAGCTCGAGACCTTTAGCTCTAGTGCGTTTACACAGGTTCAAGAAATGATTGAAGCAGGTGAACTCGCCGCCGACCAACTAAGAGAAAAACTGAAAGATGTCATTGATAAATGGGAGTGTTAATCGAATGAAAAAATTAAATATTCGCTGGCTCAGCTTTTTTGCTGTTGTTCTAGTCTTATTTGGCTTAACTTTTGTGAAACTGCCCTATTACGTCACAAAGCCAGGTGATGCAACAGAAATTGCGCCACACATTCAAGTAGACGGAGGATATGGCGAGAAGGGCAGCTTTTCTCTTATGACCATTAAAGTAGGTCCAGCCAATCCATATACGTATTTGCTTGCAAAAATGAACAAGTATGACGAAATCGTTCCAGAAGAAAATATTAAAGCGGACGGAGAGTCTGATGAGGATTATATGAAACGGCAGCTGCAGCTCATGAAAAGTTCTCAAGAAAATGCGATGATTGCCGCTTATACAAAAGCGGGGAAAAAAGTAGATTATACGTTTAATGGGGTATATGCGAGCTATGTGATGAAAGGAATGCCTGCATATGGGAAGATTGAAGTGGGCGATAAGATCAAAAGCGTCGACGGCCATACATATGAGTCAGCAGATAAAATGGTTTCGTATATTAGCAGTAAAAAAGCAGGCACGACTGTCCGTTTTGTACTTGAACGTAATGGCAAAGAAATCACGCAGAACGTGACGTTAAAACCATTTAAAGAAGAGCCAAAACGAGTAGGAATTGGCGTATCACTATTTACAGACCGTCATGTGAAAGTGTCTCCTTCTGTGAAAGTGGATATTGAAAACATCGGCGGTCCATCGGCTGGTTTAATGATGTCACTTGAAATTTACAATCAGCTGACAAAAGAAGATGAAACACATGGCTATGCGATCGCAGGAACTGGAACGATTGATGCAGATGGTACAGTCGGACCGATTGGCGGAATTGATCAAAAGGTTGTTGCAGCAGACAAAGCAGGAAAAGACATCTTCTTTGCACCGAATGATAAAGGTGACCCAAACTCTGACTACAAAAATGCAGTCAAAACAGCAAAAGATATTAAAAGTGATATGAAAATCGTTCCTGTGGATACCATGCAGGACGCACTAAACTATTTAAACAATTTAAAAGAGAAAGCATCATAAAAAGAGCAGCCTGACTTGCAGGCTGCTTTTTTCTATCGAGATGAAAAGAGCCCGCTCTCTTCATCATATCGAATCGGTGATGTTTTAAACTCTGCTTTCGTTAATTCTGTTTGCATGGGTTCACAGATGGGAAGGCTGAACACCCTTGAAGCGCGAATATCAAGATCAAGGGCGGGATGTGAAAAGGAAGACAGTTTACTCACAAGTGGTACATCCAACTCTTTTTTTACAAGAGACAGGTACTGTTGTCCTTTCCTTGTCATTCCAAGTAAACGAATATAGGGCGCTTTTTTCTCTTCAAGCAGCTCGTGCATCGTCTTTTTCTTCACGTTCATCAATAGATGCGTATTCATCCGCTGTAACCTTGTCCACGTATATCGTTTTGTTTTGACAAGTGATAGATACTCCTCGTAGGAAGACGCATGTGTCATGGCTTTTTGCATGCGGTGTTCAATGCCTTCTTCAATTTCATAGATGCCCTCTAGTTCACTCGTATCCATTGTATGAAAGACATGTTTCAGAAAGCGAAAATAGGCTTCTTGCGTATGTAAAAGACCATATGAAGAATGATAGTCGTGTAATTGCTTTAAAGTAGCGTCCGGGAGGTAGGGCGTGACTGCTTGAAATGAGCTCTGTTCTTTTAAAGCTTTTCGGATACTTGTGGCGCTTGCGATTTTTTGGTTGTCAGGTAGTTCTTCATCATGATAATCAGATGCAATTCTTTGAGACGTAAAAGGCTGCATGTGAGGAGCTCTCTCTAAGATGGCTTTAACATAATGAAAGCCTAAAATGTTATTTGGTTTGGACAAATCCAGTAAGTTTTCAGAATGAATGGCCTCTTGAAACGCACCTGCTGCTGCTGCGGGATAACTAAGACCTTCTTTCACCTTTTCTTTTGTTAAAAGGTCAATCTCTGCCTTTTTTTCATGCCAAGCGTGTGCTGTGCGCTCAAATGCTTTGATCTCTCCATCCTCACTGCCGAAAAAAAGAGAATGGCATTTTAATGCATCGAGGATGGACACAGCGCCATTGGCGAAGGTTTCTGCCTTTTGTACGGCATATATGTATGGAAGCTCACACACAATGTCTACACCGTTTTGCAGTGCCATTTTTGTACGTGCCCATTTTGAAACGATGGCAGGCTCCCCGCGCTGGAGGAAAGAACCGCTCATGACGGCAATGGCAACATCTGAGGAGGTTTGTTTTTTCGCCTGGTTCACATGATAGGCATGCCCATAATGAAATGGATTGTACTCGACAACGACTCCCACTGCTTTCAATAGATGTTCCGCCTTTCTTGCTATGGTTAAATGGTCTGTGCTACAGTAGCATAAGGGAAAAATGAAGACCATTTTTTTCAGTGTAGGCATTCCGAGAACTGATGTCAAACAGCCCTTTGACGTCATGAAGGACTGTAAAGAAAAAATATTGACAAATAGCATGATGAAAGCTATAATCATGTTTGTTGCTCTTAGAGGTGATACAATTGAAATGGACAGTTTATCAGTTACATCAAAAAGCTAAAAACAGCTTCGATTTTCATGAGACGGTTGACTTAAATGAACTTACTAGCCTTCATTCAGATATACGTCGTATTTCACCAGTAGAGGTGAAAGGGACTGGAGTGATCGAATCAAAGCAAGTCGCATTTGATTTAACCATCACAGGTGAAATGACATTGCCTTGTTCAAGAACGCTTGTTGATGTAAATTATCCATTTGCGATTTCAACAAAAGAACTATTTGTACTTCATAAGACAGACGATATAGAAGATGAAGACGTATCTGTTGTAGAAGACGATATCATCGACTTAACGCCTATAGTCAAGGAAGAAATTCTTCTTGAAGTGCCCATGCAAATCTTTTGCGACCAAGCTGATGTAAAAGGTGCTGCACCACAGGAAGGGAATGACTGGGCGGTCATTTCGGAAGATGCACATCAAAACCGAATTGATCCTCGTCTGGAAGGCTTGAAGAAGCTCTTAGAAGAAAATAATGAATCTTAACTCTTTAAGGAGGTGGGAATAATGGCTGTACCTTTTAGAAGAACTTCTAAAATGAAAAAAAGATTGCGTCGTACGCATTTCAAACTACAAGTACCTGGTATGGTAGCTTGCCCAGAATGCGGTGAAATGAAAATTTCTCATCGTGTCTGCAAATCTTGCGGAACATACAAAGGCAAAGACGTAAAAAGCAACTAATGCTTGATAAAAAAACGTGAGGGAATCTTCCCTTGCGTTTTTTTATTGATCTATTTTTTAGGTTTCTCTCCTGCAAATAGTCTATCTACTCTAGTAAGCGCATATGATGTGGTATTCAGATTCAGGGGGGATGATGAGTTGACGATTACACGGCAGGACGCATGGACACAAGATGAAGATTTACTTTTAGCAGAAGTTGTCTTAAGGCATATCCGAGATGGCGGTACCCAGCTTTCAGCATTTGAAGAGGTTGGAAAAGCATTGTCAAGAACAGCAGCAGCATGTGGATTCAGGTGGAATTCTTACGTCAGAAAGCAGTACCAGGCAGGCATTGAGCTTGCCAAAAAACAGCGAAAAGAACTGCGTAAAAAAATTGGTATCCATTCTTCGGGTTTACCGCAGCATGCGTTCACCATAGAGGAGAAGGCATCTTCTGATCAGACTGAACTGACGCTTCGAGAAGTAATTCGGTTTCTAGAGCAGCTTGAGAAAGAACCATCTGGTCCAGCTTATTTACGGGAGGAGCTTAAAGATGCACAGCATCAATTAAAATCACTCGCCGAAGAAAATGAACAGCTGAAGCGTCAATTAAAAATGACAGAAGAAGATTACCGGGCACTTATTGGTATTGTTGAAAGAGTCAAACAGAATATCAGCTTAAAAGATTACGCAAAATAAGAAAACGCCCCTCACAGATGGAAAGAGGGGCGTTTTCTTATTGATTAAAATGATTAAGCGGACTCACCTGTGTTCTTTTGAATATGTGCAGGCTCCCAAATGAGTGGGTTTTCTCCTTTATCGCGTTCCATATCATATTTCACCGCTTCAAAGCCCATTTTATCCCAAAAACTGGCAGATTTGACGCGTGGATTCGTTCGAATTGGAAGGCCGAAAGATTTTGCGAAATCAACAAGCGCTTCGCCGTATCCTTTACGCTGATATCCTGGCAGCACTTCTAGCTTCCACAGCTCTAGATAATCATGATTATGGTCAAAATACGTCGTCGTCGAGCCATCTACTTGATAGAGGCTCATACGTGCCACAAGCTTATCTCCAAAGTAAATCCCATAAAATGGAGAGTTGCTGTCATTTTCAATCATATTACTTTCTAGGTCTTCAAGCATGGAAAGTTCTTGTATGCCATATTCCTTAAATTGTTTAAATTCCTCTAATGTTTTGTAGTTAATCAGAAGACGTTTTACTTGTGTCATGTGATCTTCCCCCTTACACACATAATGTCGACAGTGATGTCATTGAAGGCGTTTTCATCCCATCCGCCTAAAAAAGTTTTTACACTTATTATTATAGTTTTTTAATTAAAAAAATTCAATCATAGCGCGTTATCTGCTTTTTGCATCGTAGCACGAAACTGGTAAAATAGTTGATAACATGAAGTAAACAGAAAAAGGGAAGTGCGGCAATTGAAAATTGGAATCATTGGCGGTGGTGCGATTGGTCTGCTTTGTGCCAGTTATTTATCAGAGCATCATGACATCACCCTCTTTACAAGAAGAAAACAGCAGGCAGAAGAAATTCGAGCATTAGGCATTGAACGAATGGTAAGAGGGGAAACCATTCAATCAGCTGTTGGGGCCGATACGGGAGTCAAAGGAATATTTGATTTGCTGATTGTGACAGTGAAGTATCATCACCTGCAAGATGTTCTAAGTGAATTATCAGGACTGCCTCGTCAGCGGATCTTATTTTTGCAGAACGGAATGGCCCACTTATTCGATTTAAAGAACTGGAAAGCGGCACATCAGTTATATATTGGTGTAGTAGAGCATGGCGCAATGAAGGTGTCTGATCGCGCAGTAAATCATACAGGAATTGGTGTCATCAAGTGGGGAGCATTTCTGCATGAGGAAAAAGGACCTATGAGTAGTGAACTGTCAACGGGCGATTTTCAAATGGTTTATACAGATGAATGGAAGAAAGTACTGGAGGAAAAACTGCTCGTCAATGTGTGTATTAATCCTTTGACGGCTTTATTACATGTGAATAATGGGGAATTGGTATCGAACCCGTCATATGAACATATGATGACATGTGCATTTGAAGAAGCGGTTTCCATTCTAGGGTTGCTTGAGAAAGATCGTCTATGGGCTCATGTGAAATCAATTTGTCATCAAACGGCTGCCAATCAATCGTCGATGCTGCAAGATATCGTCAAAGGCCGCCAAACTGAAAGAAAAGCAATCATTGGCTACCTTTTAAAAAAAGCTCAAGGTCAAGGGATGACGCCGCCGTTCCTCACTTTCTTGAATAGAAGCTTGGAAGTATTGGAAAAAAAGCAAACAAAATCTTTTGAGTGAGCTCATTTACATGCTATACTTTTTTCGGGAAACTAACTATTTATTGAAGAAAGGAAGTTCTAAACATGCAATTGACTGAACTTTCCATCCGAAGTCAGAATTTATTCATACGTGATTATATAGAAGAAAAAAAAGAGATGACTGCTTTTTTTGATTATGATATACATTCTGAGCACACATGGAAAAAGAGATACGACGATCTCATGGAAAGGAGCTTCCCGCGCGAGGCTTTAGCGGATTATATGAGCGCATATCATGAGAAATTTGATTCGGCTGCGATGCGTGAGAATATTGAGAAGATCCGTGATGAACGGAGCGTCATGGTGGTTGGAGGACAGCAGGCAGGCTTACTGGCAGGTCCGCTTTATACCATACATAAAATCATTTCCATTATTCAGTTTGCCAAAGAAAAAGAATCAGCGCTTGGCGTTCCTGTTATTCCGGTCTTTTGGGTAGCGGGTGAAGATCACGACGTAGACGAAATTAACTTTGTGTACACGTCTGGCGAAAAAGGCCCAGTCAAACAAAAGCTTCCATTACATCATGTGAAAAAAACAGCTGCGAAAAGAACACCTCTTCACCAAGAGAAAACAGAGAGATGGCTTCGTGATGTATTTTCAACCTATGAGGAATCTGCTTACACCAATGACTTGTTTGATCAGCTTCTTCGATGTTTACGCAAATCAGAAACGTTTACTGATTTCTTTGAGTGGATTGTTTGCGATCTATTTGAAGAAGATGGACTGCTGTTATTGAATTCAGGAGACTTCGGCGTGAAGCCACTTGAACGTACGTTATTCAAGCAAATTGTGGAGTCGAGTGATGCGATCGTGGCTCGCTTAAATAACACGCAGGCTGCCATGAAACAAGCGGGGTATCAGCCGATTATTGAAGCTGGTGACCATCAAGCCAACTTGTTTTACGAATATGATGATGAACGTTTCCTCATTGAACAAGAGAATGGCCAATTTTCTATATCTGAAGTGGGGCTTACTTGGACAAAAGATGAGCTTTTGCAGGAAGTCGAGGAGCACCCAGAGCGGTTTAGCAATAATGTGGTGACACGTCCATTGATGCAGGAAGCCCTTCTTCCAACGCTTGCTTTTATGGCTGGACACGGTGAAGTGAACTATTGGGGTGAGCTGAAAGGCATCTTCGAGTACTTCGATGTCAAAATGGCACCCGTTCTTCCAAGACTGCACGTCACCATTCTTGAAAGGCATATTGATAAGAAGCTGCCAATAAGAGAATTGTCGGTTGAAGAGGTGCTGACAAAAGGCGTGAAAGAAAAGAAGGATGCGCACTTTCAGCAAAGTCTTCCAGACAGCTTCGTTCAATCGGTTCAACATGCCAAACGTGAATTAGCGAATGTTCACGAGGCCATGAGACAAGAAGCGCTAGAGATCGAACCAAGCTTTGAACAGCTATTAGATAAAAATGCCAAATTTATAGAAGACCAGCTTCAATTTGTTTATCAAAAGGTTGCAAAGCGTGTGGAAGAGAAGGAAGGATACATCCTTCGAGATTTTGAACGGATTGAAAATAGTTTAAAACCACTCGAAGCACCACAAGAAAGAATTTGGAATATCATGTACTTTTTAAACAAATATGGTCCAGAATTCTTCAAAACGTTCAAAAATCTGCCATTTTCATTTCAAAACAAGCAACAAATTGTCAAACTTTGAAATAAAGTTTTAATGAACCCTGACTAGTTCAGGGTTTTTTTTTATGTAGAAACAGTGTAAAATAAGTTTTGTGGAGAGAAGTGGTGGATAGTGGAGAGTATGGGTGAGAAAGTGGGGCTCTGATATCATGTTCATGGGTGAATACCAACATACGATTGATACAAAAGGGCGCATGATCATCCCTGCTAAATTTAGAGACGGTCTCGGAGAACAGTTTGTGCTGACGAGAGGGCTTGATCAATGTTTATTTGGCTACCCTATGAGTGAGTGGAAACTAATTGAAGAGAAACTCAAAGCGCTGCCGCTAACGAAAAAAGATGCACGTGCGTTTACCCGGTTCTTCTTCTCCGGCGCAGTTGAATGTGATCTGGACAAGCAGGGGCGCATTAACATCGCATCCAACCTACTCCAATATGCAAAACTCGAAAAAGAATGTGTGGTCATCGGCGTTTCAAATCGAATTGAGTTGTGGAGTAAGTCGATCTGGGAACAATATACAGAAGAGCAAGAAGATTCTTTTGCTGAAATTGCTGAAAACATGATTGGATTTGATATATAATAATCCCTTGTGCAGCAAGCTTTCTACACATTCATTTCTATTTGAAAAAGGTGGGACCATATCATCATGTTTCAACATGAGACAGTATTATTAAAAGAAACAGTTGACGGTTTAAACGTCAAAGAAGACGGTACATATGTGGACTGCACGCTAGGCGGCGCAGGTCATAGCTCATATTTACTATCTCAATTATCAGAAAAAGGTACATTGATTGGGTTTGACCAAGACGATGCTGCACTGGATCATGCACGAGAGAAGCTCGCACATGTTAAAGCGAACATTCTTTTCATAAAAAGCAACTTCCGATATTTAAAAGAACGTCTGAATGAACAAGGAATTACAAGCGTAGACGGTGTGATTTTTGATCTTGGGGTTTCATCACCTCAGCTTGACACACCAGAGAGAGGCTTTAGTTATCACCATGATGCACCTCTTGACATGCGAATGGATCAAACCGCTGCTTTGTCAGCAAAACAAGTGGTGAATGAATGGCCATTTGAAGATCTAGTTCGGATTTTCTACAAATATGGGGAAGAAAAATTCAGCAAGCAAATCGCACGCAAAATTGAAGAAGCCAGAAAAAAAGCGCCAATTGAAACAACAGGTGAGCTTGTCGACATTATTAAAGAAGGAATTCCCGCACCTGCAAGACGAAAAGGCGGACATCCAGCGAAAAGAGTATTTCAAGCGATCCGAATTGCCGTAAATGATGAATTGAAAGTATTTGAAGAAGCACTAGAACAAGCAATAGAGTTACTCAATCCGAAGGGGAGAATTTCTGTCATTACATTCCATTCACTTGAAGATCGGATTTGTAAAAGTACATTTAAAGAAATGTCTTCTCTTCCAGAACTTCCGCACGGACTACCAGTGATTCCAGAAGGACTTGAACCAAAACTGAAGCTGATCACGAGAAAACCAATCGTTGCATCAGAACAAGAGCTGGAACATAACAACCGTGCCCGTTCAGCGAAGCTCCGAATTGCAGAAAAAAAGTAAACGACACCATAGATGATGATAAAAAGGAGGTTTCTTATGAGTAATTTGGCTTACCAAAGAGAAGTAAAGCAACATCAAACCGAGCAACAAGGTCAATCGGTTGTGATTAGAAGAAGAGGTTCTATTACACTTGGTGAAAAAATCTTACTTGTCATGTTTGTCATGGCTCTCATGTGCAGCTCGATCTTCATCATTTCGAAAGCCTTTGCTGTTTATCACGCAAATATCGAAGTGCAGAAGCTAGAACAGCAAGTGTCATTAGAATCGAAAAAGATCACCGAACTGCAAAAGGAAAAAGACTTACTAAGCGAACCAGAGAGAATCATTGAAGCCGCTAAAAAAGCCGGCTTAAGCATATCGAAAGATGTTAAGAAGGTCGATTAACATGGCGATGCCTAAAAAGAATAAAATGATGAACAGAGGCGCGGCAATTGCGAGTATTTGCTTCGCCCTGTTTTTCTTTATCATCCTTGCGCGTTTTATTTATATTCAGATTACGGGAACCGTTGATGGACAAGTGTTAGCTGCAAAAGCCAATGAACAATATCAATCGAAAAAAACACTTGAAGCCAAAAGAGGGTCCATTTTAGACAGAAACGGAAATGTGATTGCGGAAGATACATCTGTGTATAAGCTGATTGCAATCATGAGCAAGAAAATGACGGTCGATCTAAAGCATCCGATGCATGTCGTTGACAAAGAAAAGACAGCAAAAGAGCTGTCAAAGGTCATTGATATGAGTGAGAGTGAAATTTTAAAGCGTCTGAATACAAAAGATGCATTCCAAGTCGAGTTTGGTAAAGCCGGAAAGGATATTAGTTTTTCAACAAAGGAAAAAATTGAAAAGCTAAAACTTCCTGGGATCGCCTTTGAAAAAGACACAAAGAGGTATTATCCAAATGGCATGTTTGCTTCGAACTTAATCGGTTACGCTAGATTAGATGAAGCAACGAAGGACATGTCAGGCGCAATGGGTCTAGAAAAGGCTCTGAATAAATATCTGAAAGAAAAAGATGGCTATGTAACATATAACAGCGACAGAAGCGGATGGGCACTTCCGAATAGTAAAGAAGACATCGTTGCCCCGAAAGACGGGAAAAACGTCACTCTGACCATCGACCAAAAAATTCAAGCATTTCTTGAAGAAAGTATGACGCAGGTCGCTAAAAAATATAAGCCGAAGAAAATCATTGCGACAGTCGTTGATCCGAAAACTGGAAGAGTTCTTGCAATGGGACAGCGGCCAAGCTTTAATTTAAATGAACTCGACATTACGAATTATAACAACGATGTCATTTCCTACGCATTTGAACCAGGTTCAACGATGAAAATTTTTACACTCGCTGCTGCTATCCAAGAAGGAGTGTACCAAGGCAGTGACAAGTATCAGTCTGGTACTTATAAAGTAGGCGGTGGTCTTGTAAGAGACCATAACAACGGAAATGGCTGGGGAAAAATTGATTTTCATGAAGGTGTTCTACGTTCTTCAAACGTAGCTTTTGCGAAACTGGCAAAAGAAAAGCTAGGTTTCACACGCTACGAACAATACTTGCAAAAATTCCATTTCTATGACAAAACAGGCATAGACTTGCCGAACGAAGCGTCTAGTAAAATCAATTTCAGATACGAATATGACAAAGCATCGACTGCTTATGGTCAGGCGTCAGCGATTACCCCAATTCAGCAAATTGAAGCGGCGACAGCCATTGCCAACGGTGGAACGATGATGAAGCCATATGTAATCGATCATATTACAGACCCGAACACAAACAAAACAATTTTACAGCACGAACCAACAGTGGCAGGAAAACCAATTTCTTCTGATACAGCGAAGCAAGTCCGTGACATTTTAGGTGAGGTCGTTTCCTCAAAAATTGGCACAGGACAGCCATATCAAATCAAAGGTTTTGATGTCGCTGGGAAAACGGGTACAGGACAAATTGGCGGTGCTGGCGGCTACCTTCAAGGGAGAAACGATTACGTCTTTTCATTTATGGGAATGGCACCAAAAGATGATCCGAAGCTACTCGTTTATGTGGCTGTCCAACAGCCTCAGCTATCTGAAACACAAACAGGCTCTGCCCCTGTTTCAGAAATCTTTAACCCTGTGATGAAAAATAGTTTGCTTTATTTAAATATCGCACCAACAAAAACAGACGATAAAAAATCTGGCAAACAGAAAATAAAACAAGAAACAATGCCGTCATTCCTAGATTTAGAAGTGAAACAGGCAGAAACAGAAGCAAAAAACAAAAAGTTATCACCTGTTGTCATTGGTGACGGTCTATCCATTAAACGCCAATGGCCAAATGCGGGCTCTGAATTCTCTGAAAGCCAGAAAGTCTTTTTGAAAACAGCAGGGAAAACCATTAAAATGCCTGATATGACAGGCTGGTCCAGAAGGGAAGTTCTTCAATATGCGTCTATTTCAGGTGTGCATATTGAAACAAATGGACAGGGATATGCTGTCAAACAAAGCGTGAAAAGTGGAGCGGAGATTTCAGATAAAGTCGTCACAGTGACCTTCAAAAGTCCAAATTAACTTGAAAACCTAGCAAATCATTTGCTAGGTTTTTTCTTTTGCTTGAGCGATGGACGAGATCGTTCTATAAAAAGACGAGCCTGCATATGATGAAAACAAGCCATATGTAAGGAGTGAACCGGGCGTGCGAGTGTCAAGTGTAACAGTGAGAAAACGATTGCTTTTCGTGCTGCTGTTTGGGGTGATCATTTTTTTCATCATAGATACTAGATTAGGATATGTGCAGTTTATTATGGGCGAGAAGCTGACAAGTTTAGCGAAAGATTCATGGAGCCGTAACCTTCCATTTGAACCAGAACGAGGAGATATTTTGGATCGAAATGGGGTGGAGCTGGCGACGAACAAAAGTGCTCCCTCTATTTTAGTCGTGCCACGGCAGGTGAAAGACCCAGCAGAAACAAGCAAAAAATTAGCAGCAGTGCTGAATATGTCTGAGGAGAAAGCGTACAAGCATGTCACCAAGAAAACGTCTATAGAACGAATTTCCCCAGAGGGGAGAAAAGTATCTCATGAAAAAGCAAAAGAAGTCAGAGAGCTTGATTTAGATGGAGTCTATGTAGCAGAGGACAGCATCAGACATTACCCGTTTGGAAGTTTCTTATCTCATGTATTAGGTTTTGCTGGAATTGATAATCAAGGCTTACTTGGGCTAGAAGCGTACTATGATGATGACCTAAAAGGTGAAAAAGGCTCTGTGAAATTTTATTCTGATGCAAAAGGGCAGAAAATGCCAGATGAAGCAGATGATTATACACCGCCTAAAGATGGGCTTGATATGAAATTAACCGTTGATTCAAAAGTACAAACCATCATCGAACGAGAACTAGACAATGCTCAGGCAAAATATAACCCAGATGGCATGATTGCCATTGCCATGAATCCGAAAAATGGTGAGGTTCTGGGAATGTCGAGCAGACCTGACTTTGATCCGGCTGACTATCAATCAGTTGATTCAAAAGTATTTAACCGAAACTTACCGGTGTGGAGCACATATGAGCCAGGATCGACGTTTAAAATCATTACACTGGCAGCTGCCCTGGAAGAAAATAAAGTAAATTTAAAACGTGATCATTTTTTTGACAGCGGATCTGTGACAGTGGATGGCGCAAGGCTCAGATGCTGGAAAAAGGGAGGACATGGATCACAGTCGTTTCTAGAAGTGGTACAAAACTCTTGTAACCCAGGATTTGTCGAGCTAGGCGACCGTCTTGGAAAAGATAAACTATTTTCTTATATTAAAAATTTCGGCTTTGGTCAAAAGACAGGAATCGACCTTCAAGGAGAAGGTAGAGGAATTTTGTTCCCGCTTGATCGTGTTGGTCCTGTAGAACAGGCAACAACAGCCTTTGGTCAAGGTGTATCTGTTACGCCGATTCAACAAGTAGCTGCAGTGGCAGCCGCAGTAAATGGAGGAACGCTTTACACGCCGTATATTGCAAAAGAATGGATCGATCCAATTACAAAAGAGGTAGTGAAAAAGCAATCACCAATTGCCAAGAAGAAAGTCATTTCAGCGGAGACGTCTAAAGAAATCAGGTATGCCCTTGAAAGTGTAGTCGCTCAAGGAACTGGCCGGAATGCATTCGTTGAAGGATATCGGGTGGGCGGAAAAACAGGAACAGCACAGAAAGTAAAAGACGGAAAGTACATGGAAAATAACCACATTGTGTCATTTATCGGGTTTGCACCTGCGGATGATCCAAGCATTGTTGTATATGTAGCAGTAGATAACCCAAAAGGCACGATTCAATTTGGTGGGACAGTAGCAGCACCTATTGTGGGCCATATTATGCGAGACAGTCTGCCTGAAATGGGCGTGAAAAAAAGAAAAGGACAAATTGAAAAGAAGTATCAATGGCTGGACACAAAAACCATTGAGGTACCGAATCTTGTAGGAGGATCTGTTTCTGACCTTGAATCACTCCTGATTAATCTAAAGATTGATGCTTCAGGAACTGGCAGTAAAGTGGTGAAGCAATCGCCTGCTGCCGGCACAAAGGTCAAAGAAGGTTCCACGATCCGATTATACTTAAATGATGAATAATAAAGAATGAACAGAGGGTAGCCGCACTCATTCGGCTGCCTCTTTTTGTTGAAACAGAAGGGTCGCTTTAAAAAAAGAGCATAAAGTGTGCTTTTTCCAAGAGAAACTTAAGGAATACGCTGGATGTATCCTTTTTTTTACGATAAAATATAGACTGTGTGTTTTTTTCACAAGACATGCACGTGAACGAATTTGAGAGGTTTGATATGAAATGAAATTACAAGAACTCCTTACATACTTTAAAAGTGAAAACAATGAACTGATAAACGAAAATCCGGAGATTACTTCCATTGAAATGGATTCAAGAGAAGTGAAAAAAGGGAGTCTTTTTGTCTGTATAAAAGGCTATACAGTAGATGGACATGATTACGCTGAAAAAGCAGTGAAAAGCGGGGCTGCAGCGATTGTAGCAGAACACCCACTTCACATAACAGATGTACCAGTCATTATTGTAAAACACTCTCAAAGAGCACTTGCAAGAATGGCAGATGCTTTTTACGAACAGCCAACTCATAAACTCAATCTAATTGGTATTACAGGAACGAACGGGAAAACGTCTACAACACACATGATTGAGCAAATCATGAGAAAAGCCGATAAAAAAACAGGTTTAATCGGTACGATGTATATGAAGGTAAACGATGAAATTCTCGAAGTGAAAAACACAACACCTGAGAGTGTCACCCTTCAGAAGACCTTTAAGCAGATGCTTGATCAAGACGTAGATACGGCCATTATGGAAGTATCATCACATGCTTTGCATCTTGGGCGTGTTCATGGATGTGATTATGATATTGCCGTTTTTACAAATCTTACCCAAGATCATTTGGACTACCACAACACAATGGAAGAATATAAACATGCAAAAAGCTTGCTCTTTTCCCAGCTCGGAAGTGCCTTTCAGCACGATAAGCCGAAGCATGCCATTTTAAATGCAGATGATGAAGCGTCTAGTTATTTTGAAAAAGTCACAGCTGCTGAAATTATGACGTATGGCTTAGAGCAAGAAGCAGATGTAATGGCAAAGAACATTCAAATCAAACCAAAGGGAACACAATTTGATTTGATCACCCCAATCGGCACAAAAAATGTGACGGTTGCCCTTATTGGGAAATTCAATGTGTATAACATTTTAGCAGCTGTATCAGTAGGAATTGTATCAGGCTTAACGTTTGAAACGATCGTTAGTGCCATTGAAGAACTTGAGGGAGTCAAAGGAAGATTCGAACTTGTGAATTTTGATCAAGACTTCCCAGTCATCGTTGATTATGCGCACACACCTGACAGTTTAGAAAATGTACTGACTACGTGTAGAGAATTAACAGAAGGTAGAATTTTCTGTGTAGTTGGCTGCGGGGGCGACCGTGATAAAACCAAGCGCCCTCAGATGGCCCAAATCGCTGTGAAATATGCAGATGAGCCTGTTTTCACATCAGATAATCCAAGAAGTGAAGATCCATCAGCCATTTTGAAAGACATGGAAAATGGCGTGCCAAACGCCTATTATCACAGCTTTGTGAACCGGAAACAGGCCATCTTTTTTGCCATTGCTAATGCAAAAAAGGGCGATACAGTCTTAATAGCTGGAAAAGGCCATGAGACGTACCAAATCATTGGTGATCAAGTCTATGACTTTGATGATGCCAAGGTGGCAGCGGACGCTATTTTAGATCTAAACAAATCTTAAAAATGATGAAAAGAGTGTAATGAAATGAAGCATTTTGTACAAAAACAACATACGAAAGACACGAATGAATATCATAATAATGAATGCTATTTTCTAATGGAAAACGGCTTTGGAAATTCGGAAGGAGTAAAGAACAATGCTTGAACAGGTGATATTGTTTACAATCATAATGGGATTTTTAATCAGTGTTCTTTTATCCCCGATTTTTATTCCGTTTTTAAGAAGGCTTAAATTTGGTCAAAGTATTAGAGAAGAAGGACCTCAGTCTCACCAAAAGAAATCTGGCACCCCAACAATGGGTGGAATTATGATTATCTTTTCTATTACAATTACAACGATCGTGATGATTAACAAATTCTCTGAGATTAGTCCAGAAATGTTTTTATTGTTATTTGTCACCCTTGGCTACGGATTATTAGGATTTTTAGATGATTATATTAAAGTAGCGATGAAGCGAAATCTTGGCTTAACATCGAAACAAAAACTGATCGGGCAAATTGTGATTGCTGTGATTTTCTATGCAGTCTTCCATTATTATGAGTTTGCAACGACTATTCGCATTCCAGGAACAGATGTCAGCTTTGACTTAGGATGGGCATACTTTATCCTCGTCGTTTTCATGCTTGTCGGTGGTTCTAATGCGGTAAACCTTACGGATGGACTTGATGGTTTATTATCTGGAACAGCTGCTATTGCATTCGGAGCTTTTGCCATATTGGCTTGGAATCAATCTCAGTATGATGTTGCGATCTTTTCGGTAGCAGTAGCAGGCGCTGTCCTTGGGTTCCTTGTCTTTAATGCGCATCCTGCAAAAGTATTTATGGGTGATACGGGATCGCTTGCTTTAGGCGGTGCCATAGTGGCCATTGCCATTTTAACGAAACTTGAGATTTTACTCGTCATTATTGGAGGAGTATTTGTTGTTGAAACGTTATCCGTTATCCTTCAAGTCATCTCCTTTAAAACAACTGGAAAAAGAATCTTTAAGATGAGCCCGCTTCACCACCACTATGAGTTAGTTGGCTGGTCTGAGTGGAGAGTAGTTGTCACCTTCTGGACAGCTGGTTTATTGCTTGCTGTTTTAGGAATTTACATCGAGGTGTGGTTATAATTGAATAGGATGCAAATGTTAAAAGACGAACATGTACTAGTACTAGGCCTTGCAAAAAGCGGATATGCGGCAGCCTCAATTCTTCACGAACACGGAATAAACGTGACGGTCAATGACCAAAAAGCTTTTGAAGAAAACGAGCCTGCTCAGTTACTTTCTGAAAAGGGGATTGATGTCATTTGTGGCAGTCATCCTCTTCGTATGTTCGACGATAAAAAAATTACGATTTTAATTAAGAACCCTGGAATTCCTTATGAGAATGTGATGGTTCAAGAGGCGCTTCGCCGAAAAATTCCAGTTTGGACTGAAATAGAATTGGCGTATCATTTGACCTCATCTCCTTTTATTGGGATTACCGGATCAAATGGAAAAACGACCACGACTACTTTGATTTATGAAATGTTGAAAAAAGACAGCCAAAAAACATTGGTAGCAGGTAATATCGGAACGGTCGCAAGTGAAGTTGCCGCGCGTGCAGCGGGCGATGAATGGATCGTAACTGAGCTCTCTTCATTTCAGTTAATGGGAACCGTTGAATTCAGACCTAAAATCAGCTTAATATTAAATATTTTTGACGCACATTTAGACTATCATCACACGCGTGAAGAATACGAAAAAGCAAAACAGAAAGTGTATGCACATCAACAAGAAGATGACATAGCTGTGGTTAACCTAGATGATTCATCTGTTGTCAAACTAGCAGAAGATTCGAAAGCGCAAAAAGTGTTTTTCTCAGTTAAAGAGCCGGTAGCACATGGAGCGTTTATTAAAGATGGTGCCATCTACTATATGAATGAACATGTCATTGACCTCAAGGATGTTGTTCTTCCTGGTGAGCATAACCAAGAAAATATTCTAGCAGCTATTTGTGTTGTAAAAAATGCAGGCTGCTCAAACGAAGCGATTGCGCAAGTTCTTACTACATTTAGTGGAGTGAAGCATCGTTTGCAATTTGTGGAGACGATTCAAAATAGAAAATTTTATAATGACAGTAAAGCGACCAATATACTGGCAACAAGTAAAGCTTTGTCTGCCTTCAAGCAGCCGACCATTTTACTAGCAGGTGGACTGGATCGTGGCAATGAATTTGATGAATTAAAACCTTTTATGAAGAATGTAAAAGGAATAATTACATTTGGTGAGACTGCGCCTAAGTTTGTGAAGCTTGGTGAAGAGCTGGGAATACATCACGTAAAACATGTCGATAATGTTGAACAAGCAGTACCTGCGGCGTTTAGCATATCTGAAGAAGAAGACGTGATTTTATTGTCTCCAGCTTGTGCAAGTTGGGATCAGCATAAAACATTTGAAGAACGTGGAGACATGTTTGTAAACGCCGTGCATATGCTTAAATAAGGGCTTGTCTCTCATATGACTGACAGCCCAAATGAAATTATGCTTGGGGTGTCGGTCTCTTGACGAATAAGAAAACTTCTCCGGATTTTTTGCTTGTTGTCATTACGTTACTTTTGTTGACGATTGGTTTAATTATGGTGTACAGCGCAAGTGCTGTGTGGGCATCGTATAAATTTGATGATTCGTTTTATTTTGCAAAAAGACAGCTTTTGTTTGCCGGAATCGGAGTTATCGCAATGTTTTTCATTATGCGGGTCGATTATTGGACGTGGCGGACTTGGTCAAAGATACTGATTGCAGTGTGTTTTCTCCTCCTCGTGCTTGTCTTGATTCCTGGTATCGGTATGGAGAGAAATGGTTCAAGAAGCTGGATTGGTGTCGGTGCGTTTAGTATTCAGCCCTCTGAATTTATGAAGCTTGCGATGATTGCGTTTCTTGCAAAATTCTTATCTGAAAAACAAAAGAATATCACATCCTTTCGTAAAGGTTTCGCCCCAGCACTAGGCATTGTGTTTTCTGCATTTGCCATCATTATGCTGCAGCCGGACCTAGGTACAGGAACGGTTATGGTTGGAACCTGTATTATTATGATATTTGTTTCAGGTGCGAGAATCGCTCACTTTATCTTTCTCGGTCTTTTAGGGCTTAGCGGATTTGCCGCACTTGTCTTATCAGCACCCTATCGAATAAAACGAATTACATCTTATTTAAATCCTTGGGAGGATCCACTTGGCAGCGGGTTTCAAATTATTCAATCCTTATACGCTGTCGGTCCAGGCGGTCTGTTTGGAATGGGGCTAGGTCAGAGTAGACAAAAATTCTTCTATTTGCCTGAGCCTCAAACAGACTTTATCTTTGCTATATTGTCTGAAGAACTTGGATTTATAGGTGGATCACTCATTTTGCTGCTCTTTAGTGTTCTATTGTGGAGAGGCATTAGAATAGCCCTCGGGGCACCAGATTTATATGGAAGTTTCTTGGCAGTGGGTATCATCTCAATGGTTGCCATTCAAGTAATGATTAATATCGCAGTTGTCACTGGTCTCATCCCTGTGACGGGCATCACACTCCCATTCTTAAGTTATGGCGGTTCATCACTGACATTAATGCTGATGGCAATTGGCGTACTTTTGAATGTAAGCAGATATGCTAGATATTAATGTGCTGATAGTTCATGAAACCATATAGACTTTTATTTTGCAAAAGTATGAAAAAATGATTTGAAGAGTGAAAATGGCAGTTTCTGTTTCGAAAACATGATGATTGACTCTTCTTTACAGGTTTTGACGGAGCCCTGTTGTTTAAAACAGGGTTTATACTTTGTTCAGAGCAGAAAAAAATTGAGGGGAAATGGTATAATGCGTATAGTTATTAGTGGAGGCGGAACAGGCGGGCATATTTATCCTGCTCTAGCTTTTATTAAAGAAGTGAAAAGACTGCATCCTGATGTGGAATTTTTATATATTGGCACTGAGAATGGGCTTGAAAAGAAAATTGTAGAAAGAGAAAATATCCCTTTTAAATCAATTGAAATTTCAGGTTTTAAAAGAAAGCTTTCCTTTGATAATGTAAAAACAGTGATGAGGTTTCTAAAGGGCGTCCAAAAAAGTAAATCTTATTTAAAAGAATTTAAGCCGGATGCTGTTATTGGAACAGGTGGTTATGTGTGTGGTCCAGTTGTTTATGCTGCGTCTAAGCTAAAAATCCCAACGATCATTCACGAACAAAATAGCCTGCCAGGCATCACAAATAAGTTTCTGGCACGGTATGTGAATAAAGTAGCCATCTGTTTTGAAGAAGCAAAGGAACACTTTCCTTCAGAAAAGGTTGTTTTTACGGGAAACCCAAGAGCCTCTGAAGTCGTCTCTATTAAAGAGGGAAAATCTCTTAAAGAGTTTGGGCTGGATGAGAAGAAAAAAACAGTTCTCATTTTTGGCGGGAGCAGAGGTGCATCTCCAATCAATCGAGCAGTGATTGACATGCAAGATGAATTAAAGACAAAGAACTATCAGCTTTTATATATTACAGGTGAGGTTCATTATGAAAAAGTGCTGAACGAATTAAAAGAAAAAGGTGAAGCACCGAATATGATCACAAAGCCTTTCTTGCATCAAATGCCGGAGTATTTAAAATCAATTGATGTCATTGTTGCAAGAGCGGGAGCCACAACGATTGCTGAAGTGACGGCACTTGGAATTCCGACCATCTTCATTCCAAGTCCATACGTGACCGCAAATCATCAAGAAATTAACGCTAGATCACTTGAAAAACATGATGCTGCGATCGTTTTAAGAGAATCAGAGCTTTCTGGAGATCGCTTGCTTCATGCAATTGATGAAATTGCTGGTAATGACGAGAAACTACATCAAATGAGCCGTTTAACAAAAGAACTCGGAGTACCAGATGCGGCCACACGTTTATATAATGTGTTAAAAGAAATTACGACTTCATGATGAATGATATGAGGTAAGGCGGAGGGTAATATGGAGAACTTGAAGAATGAATTATTAGAAGCGCAAGTTGGTAAAGTACTTGAAAATGAACCGCTTGCAAATCATACGACAATGAAAATAGGCGGACCGGCCGATCTATTAGTCATCCCTAAAGATGTCGATGCTGTCAAAACAATTATGGATCAGGTGAAAAAACATGATACTCAATGGACGGTCATTGGAAGAGGGTCCAATTTACTTGTTCTTGATAAAGGAATTCGCGGGGTCGTTTTAAAGCTGGGTGCTGGGCTTGATCTCTTAACTGTCAATGATGAAGAGATTACAGTTGGCGGAGGCTATTCAGTTGTAAGACTCGCGACGTCTCTTAGTAAGCAGGGGCTGTCAGGATTGGAATTCGCAGCTGGTATTCCAGGTTCTATTGGTGGCGCTGTTTATATGAACGCAGGGGCACATGGATCTGACATCAGCAAGATTCTTGTGAAAGCGAGAGTCTTATTTGAAGATGGAACGATCGAGTGGTTAACTAATGAGCAAATGAACTTTAGCTATCGAACTTCTGTGCTTCAAAAGGAACGCCCTGGAATTGTTCTCGAAGCAGTGTTCAAGCTTAAACAGGACGAACGTGAGAAAATCACAAAGAAAATGCAGCAAAATAAAGATTATCGCAAGGAAACACAACCGTATAATAAACCATGCGCCGGCAGTATTTTCCGAAATCCATTACCTGAATATGCAGGACAGCTTGTAGAAAAGGCGAATTTAAAAGGATATCAGATTGGCGGCGCTAGAATTTCTGATATGCACGGAAACTTTATTGTCAACGCTGGTGGGGCGAAGGCTCAAGATGTGCTCGACTTAATTCAGTACATTCAAAAGAAAATCAAAGATGACTACAATGTAGAGATGCATACAGAAGTAGAAATTATTGGTGAAGCAAATTAAAGGCTACTACTTATGAATGATGGTATCACAGGAAAACAAACGGCATTTTTTCATGCCGTTTGTTTTCTAATCAATATGAGATAAAGAATGATCCAAAGGTGCGGACAAGCAGCTTTGAATGAGGTGAAGAGTATATATGCGGCCTGATCATGAAAATGAAAAGATCGTCAATATAGAAGAGCGAATCCCTAAAATTAAAGAACAAAGGAAGCAGAAAGCGAATCGGAGATTAATCTCTTTTATTTTGCTGTTTTTTATCATGGTTTTAATTATTGTCTATTTGCAAACACCAATCAGTAAAATTTCTTCTTTAACCATTACCGGTAATGAACATGTACCAACAAAACAGCTCGTTAAACTTTCGCAAATTAAAGAAGGCGAGACAGAGTTTTGGAATTTAAATAAAGATATGACAGCAGACCATATAAAGCAAAATAAATTGATTAAAAGTGTCAATATCAAAAAACATTTCCCTAATAAAGTCAGTATTGCTGTCAAAGAGTATGCAAATATTGCGTATCTGCAAAAGGGACATTTTTATTATGAGCTTCTTGAAAACGGGACGGCTTTGCCAGATGAAGTAACGCCAAGTCACGCAGGACCTATTTTTGTCGATTGGGACAATAAAGAGAAATTGAAGCAAACAGTGAGAGCTCTGAATCAACTGCCGGCTTCTATTCAGGAACTAATCTCAGAAGTATATTACGTACCGACTAGCTCCAATCAGTGGCTCGTTAAATTTTATATGAATGATGGAAACACCGTTATTGCATCAATTAAAACATTCGCAGATAAAATGACGACGTACCCTGCCATTGTCAAAGAGCTTTCGTCCTCTGAGAAAGGTACGATTCATATGGAAGTAGCTACGTATTTTGAAGCTTTTAAATCTAAGAAAAAGGAAGATGAACGTTGAGAGGCAAAACCGTCATATTCTCAATTGTAATGCTTGTTCTTGGATTTCTGATTTCTTTTTCATACCAATATACGAAGCAGCATCAAGCAGATGTCAATCGAACCGAACAATGGAAAAAAGAATATTCTTTGAAAAGTCAGCTAACAAAACAAGAAAAGGCGAATCAAAAACTTGAAAAAGAACTTTATCGTCTTCAATCAAAAGTCCAAGAAACAGAGTTTGGTTTGAAAAATGAAAAAGAGCAGTATTTCAATGTTTTGGAAGATGTTGAGAAATACAGAATGTTTACAGGAGAAATAGGTGTAAAAGGGAAAGGGGTAAAAGTATCTCTTGAAGATGCATCTTATATCCCGAGTGGACAAAATGTCAATAATTACATTGTGCATGAGAGCCACATTTTCCATGTGATAAACGAACTATTTATATCAGGGGCATCTGCTGTAGCTATAAACGGACAAAGAATCACACACCAATCATACATACATTGTAACGGTCCAGTCGTCACGGTTGATGGTGTTCAACATCCAGCACCATTTGTCATTTCTGCTATTGGAGATCCAGCTGTTTTAATTCCTGCATTAAACATTGCAGGCGGGGTGGTTGATCAGCTGACAAGTGATCATATTTCCATGACGATTGAAAAGAAGGATATTCGTATGAATCCTCTTCTAAGAAACAAAGATTAAATGTGAAAAGGTGAGTGGTGTTGAGGAAAAAGAAGCCATTACTTAGTTTGACAGTCCTGATGGTCATATTTGGCATCATGGTCTCCATCCAGTTTAACTCTCTACAAAAGCCTAAAGTTCGCGATACTCGAGACGTTTGGGAATTAAGAGAGGATTTATCTGCATCTAAAAGTAAGGAACTGGATTTGTTGAAAGAAATTGATAAATATGATGAAATGCTAAAAAAGTATGGCAACCAAGAAGATCAATCCAAAGAATCACAATTAACAAAAACGTTGAAGGATTTGAAAGAAAAGGCTGGTTTTACAGAGGTAACGGGTGAAGGAGTCGAAATAGAAATTACTCAGCTTTTTTCTAAGGAACTTACCGGAGAAGAAGTCAAAAATATACCACCTGATCTTCTGAAAAAATTAATCAACGAAGCCAATATGTTTGGGGCAAAACATATTTCCATTAATGAACACCGGCTGATTAACACCAGTGTTATTCGAGATATTAATGGTACGACGAAAATGGATGGTTACAGCATAGATGGTGATACAGTCACGATTAAGATGGTCAGCGAGCAGGCCGATAAATTATACAGCCGTTTAAATGTATCAGATATTGGTGATTTGTTTGCTCAGGAAAATTTCAGTTTGAGTATTAGACCGCCGAAGAAAAAAATTCATTTAAAAGCATTTGACGGTACAATTCAATTAAATGAATTGAAGCCTCTTGACGATGTAAAGGAGGGAAAATCTTAATGTGGCTTCCTGTACTTGGTTTAATCATAGGAGTTGCGATCGGTTTCTTAACGAATTTTACGATACCGAATGAGTATTCTAACTATCTTTCCCTCGCTGTACTTGCTGCGCTTGATACATTGATTGGTGGAATCAGAGCACATCTGCAAGGGGCATACGATGAACTAGTGTTTGTATCAGGTTTCTTCTTTAATATTATACTCGCAATAAGTTTAGCTTTTCTGGGCGTCCATCTTGGTGTAGACTTGTATTTAGTCGGAATGTTTGCATTCGGTGTTAGATTGTTTCAAAATATCGCCGTTATTCGAAGAATTCTACTAACAAAATGGACAATTTCTAGAGAAAAAAAGAAAAAAAGTGAGTCATAAAAAAGGATATACATATGATGTAACGAATATTTTCAGTAATCCTAATAAAAAATGTTGATTTTTTAAGTTTTGTTACACACTTGTAAAAACACATTCATTGTATTGTTGTTCAGCAAATAATAGAATAGAAAGTATTGATATGTGAGGAGGTGCCATAGAATGAACAACAATGAAATTTACGTCAGCCTTGACATCGGTACATCCAATATAAAAGTCATCGTCGGAGAAATGGCGGATGATTCGCTTAACATTATAGGTGTTGGAAATGTCCCTTCAGAGGGGTTAAAAAAAGGATCGATTGTTGATATAGATGAAACAGTTCATTCTATTAGACAAGCATTTGAACAGGCTGAGAGAATGGTAGGTTTTCCTTTACAAAAGGCGATAGTCGGAATTAATGGAAACCACATTCATATTCAAAATACGAGCGGCGTGGTCGCAGTGTCTAGTGAAAATAAAGAAATACATGCTGAAGATGTGAGACGTGTCTTGGATGCTGCACAGGTAGTATCTATTCCGCAAGAACATCTCGTAGTAGACGTCATTCCGAGACAATTTATCGTCGACGGAAGAGATGAGATCACAGATCCGAAAAAAATGCTAGGTGTAAGGCTAGAAGTGGATGGATCGTTAATCACTGGTTCTAAAACGATTCTACATAACTGGCTCCGATGTGTAGAGCGGGCGGGTATTGAAATTATGGATATTTGCTTGCAACCACTTGCATCGGGTTCAGCAGCGTTATCGAAAGATGAAAAAAATCTAGGGGTAGCTCTTGTCGATATTGGCGGCGGCTCTACTACGATATCCGTATTTGAAAACGGGCATCTCTATTCTACTCACAGTATCCCATTGGGCGGAGAGAACATTACAAAAGATTTGTCTATAGGACTTAGAACTTCCACTGAAGAAGCTGAACGAATCAAAAAGCAATTTGGGCATGCATTCTATGATGAGGCATCGTCTGAGGAGACATTTGAAGTTTCCGTCATCGGTACGGACCAAAAACAGACGTATACACAACTTGAAGCAGCCAATATCATCGAAGCGCGATTGGAAGAGATTCTGCTTTTTGTGGCAGAGGAATTACGCAATATGGGTGTCCATGATTTGCCTGGCGGATTCGTTCTAACAGGTGGACAGGCAGCTATACCAGGTATCCTTTCTCTGGCACAAACGGTCTTACAAAACAATGTAAGAATCGCAAGTCCTAATTATATTGGGGTCAGGGAACCTCAATATATGACAGGAGTGGGCTTGATCCATTTTGCTTATCGCAATGCAAAGATTCAGGGCAGACAGGTTGGATTCCAAATGCCGGATGAAGCATTTCATGAAGTAGGCGCGTCCATGGAGCCGGTTTCTTCTACACCACAAGTAAAAGAAGCTCAGCCAAGACCGAAAGTGAAACAAAAAGCGCAACAAGAGACAAATAAAAAACCGGGCAAAATGAAAAAACTATTTAATATGTTCTGGGAATAGAACTAGATTTTCGACGGATTAGGAGGATTCAGCATGTTGGAGTTTGAAACAAATATAGACGGCCTAGCATCAATTAAAGTAATCGGTGTAGGTGGCGGCGGAAATAACGCTGTCAACCGAATGATTGAAAATGACGTACAGGGTGTCGATTTTATTGCAGTGAATACAGATGCACAGGCGTTAAACTTATCAAAAGCAGAAACAAAAATGCAAATCGGTGCTAAGCTGACAAGAGGGCTTGGAGCAGGTGCGAATCCTGAAGTCGGTAAAAAAGCTGCTGAAGAAAGCAAAGAACAAATTGAGGAAGTCCTAAAAGGCGCTGACATGGTCTTTGTGACAGCCGGTATGGGCGGTGGAACTGGTACGGGTGCTGCACCTGTCATTGCGAAAATCGCAAAAGATTCTGGAGCCTTGACAGTTGGAGTTGTGACTCGTCCTTTCACATTTGAAGGAAGAAAGCGTCAGCTTCAAGCAGTTGAAGGGATTGCTTCTATGAAAGAAGCAGTTGATACGTTAATCGTGATTCCAAACGATCGCCTGCTTGAAATTGTCGATAAAAACACGCCAATGCTTGAAGCATTCCGTGCAGCAGATAACGTGTTAAGACAAGGTGTTCAAGGGATCTCAGATCTCATTGCAACACCAGGTTTAATTAACCTTGACTTTGCTGACGTGAAAACGATCATGTCTAACAAAGGTTCAGCTCTTATGGGAATTGGTGTCGCAACAGGCGAAAACCGTGCTGCTGAAGCAGCGAAAAAAGCCATTTCTTCACCACTTCTTGAAACAGCGATTGATGGAGCACAAGGTGTTATCATGAATATTACTGGTGGTACGAACCTTAGTCTTTATGAGGTACAAGAAGCAGCGGATATTGTTGCATCAGCCTCTGATGAAGATGTCAACATGATCTTTGGATCTGTCATTAATGATAACTTGAAGGATGAAATTGTGGTCACAGTCATCGCAACCGGTTTTATTGAGCAAGAGCCGGAAGTGACAAAACCTCAAAGAAATCCATTAGGACAAGGATTAAAGCAAAATCAATCCATTCCACAAAAGCGTGAAGTAAAACGTGAAGAACATCAGCAAACATCATCACAACCAAGACAAAATACACAGTCAAGTGATGATACATTGGATATCCCAACGTTCTTACGTAACCGCAACAAACGATAAGCAAGCACGATTCATCCCCTTCCTTTGGAAGGGGTTTTTTTATGTCTGCATGGTGAGAAGATCCTGAGCCTGATTGATATAAAAGTCTTGTTTCCGACGTGTTATTTGGAACTATCGTATGTGTTTTGGTTTGAGCCTTTTAAGTCAAAAGAATCATTTTTAATTCCCTTTACAAAAAACGACAAAATGTTGAACTTTATTTGACTACATTAATGAGAACACCATGAAACTTGTCATGATCAAAAAGAAGGGGGAGGGCCAGGATACACACTGTTTGACCATTTGAGGAGGAGGGATTTTATTGAAAGTGAAGTTTCGCAAAACCGCCGTCTATCGTTTCATGAGTCTTTTGGTGATAGGTACTTTAACGATGACAAGCTTTGGGATGGTTCAAGCAAAATCGACTTCTACCTCATATCAGGAGGAAGCCGTTTCCTCTAAGACAACAAAAGCCAAGATTTCTTCGAGATTAAAGAAGCAGTTTCAAAAGGAAGATAAGGTGACCTTCTTAGTCAAAATGAAGGAACAAACGAATGTACAAAAAGTAGCAAAAGAAGCTGTATCAAAAGCAAAAAAACAAAAATTAACTGCGGCTAAAACGCAGTACACAAAAAGATCAGCCGTTGTATCTGAGCTGAGAGCAACATCTGATGAAACGCAGCAAGCGCTCCTAGCGTATTTACAAAAGGAAAAAAAGAATAAGCAAGTGAAAGATATTCATTCCTACTATATTGTGAATGGTCTAGCTGTGACGGCAACAAAAGAAGTGATGGAAAAGGTTGCTTCTTTTCCAGAAGTAGCTCAAGTGCTGCCGAATGAAACTCGTCAACTTCATCGTCCTGTTGATTTGAAGCATGCTAAGCCAAACAAACAAATCAAAGCAGTAGATGGAATCGAATGGAATATTGCTCAGGTGCATGCACCAGAAGCGTGGGATTTAGGCTATGACGGGACCGGAACCGTTGTGGCAAGTATTGATACAGGTGTCGAATGGGATCATCCTGCGCTAAAAGAAAAATACCGCGGGTTTGATCCTGCTCGTCCGAACGAACCATCTCATGAACTGAATTGGTATGATGCCACGACAGGCTCTGAAGTCCCTTATGATGACTTGGAGCACGGGACCCATGTGACAGGCACAATGGTTGGTTCTGAGCCAGATGGAAAAAATCAAATTGGGGTCGCACCGGGAGCAGAATGGATTGCAGTGAAAGCTTTTTCAGAAGATGGCGGTACAGATGCTGATCTGTTAGATGCCGGTGAGTGGATTTTAGCCCCGAAAGATCAAAACGGAAATCCTCACCCAGAAAAGGCACCCGATGTTGTGAATAATTCGTGGGGCGGTGGGCCGGGTCTTGATGATTGGTATAAAGATGTAGTGAATGCTTGGAGAGCAGCAGACATCTTTCCAGAATTTTCAGCCGGTAATACCGATTTATTCAATCCAGGTGGTGCGGGTTCGATTGCAAATCCTGCTAACTATCAAGAAGCCTTTGCTACAGGCGCAACAGATCATGACAACAAGTTAGGGTCTTTCTCCCTTCAGGGTCCTTCTCCATATGGCGTAATGAAACCAGATATTGCGGCTCCGGGAGTAAACATTCGTTCTTCGATCCCGGGAAAAGGATATGAGGATGGGTGGAATGGTACATCGATGGCAGGTCCGCATGTCTCAGCTGTTGTTCTTCTTCTTCGCCAAGTGCAATCAGACCTTTCTGTTGATGAAATTCAGCAAATTCTCATTGAGACAGCGAAACCACTGACAGATCAGCAATTTCCTGAATCCCCTAACAACGGTTATGGGGCAGGGTTAGTTGATGCAAGAGAGGCGATTACTGCTTTAACCAATGGAATCGGTACGATTGAAGGTCAGGTGACAAAAGAAGGAGAAGATACAGAACCACCTGTTTTTTCACATAAAGGTCCGAATGAAATTTTTGCTGCAACGCCAACCCCATTAACCATCACTGCAGAAGATGGGATAGCAGTGACAAATGTTTCTTTGACTTACCGAGTAGATCAAGGTGAGTGGGAGACGTTGCAAGCCAACCGCACGGATGGAAATCATTTAAAAGGAACCTATACGGTGCAGCTCCCTGAACTTGAGGGGGAAAACGTGACATACCGATGGATTGTGAAAGATTTTGGAGAAAATGAAGCGGCATCAGATTCTTATACACTTCCAATTAAAACATCCATCACCACTGGCTACTCACAAGATTTTGAAGCATGGCCAAGTGGATGGTTCAGTGGTGGAACAAAAGATCCGTGGCAGTGGGGAAAACCGTCCACAGGTCCAAAACAAGCATTTAGCGGGGAACATGTCTACGCCACCAATTTAGACAGTCCTTATGAAAATAAAACGGACGCCAATTTGTCTATGCCGCTCATTGCTGTACCAGATTCAGGTTCTTCCTACCTGCAATATCAATACTGGCATGATCTCGAAGCCAATTATGATTATGTGCATGTCTATGTACAGCCAGAGGGTGAAGACGCCGTTCAAGTGACAGCTTATACGGGGAAAACAAATGCGTGGACAGCAGGCGAAGTTGATTTATCTGCTTATAAAGGTCAAAAAGTGAGAGTCCTGTTTCAGATAAGAACAGATGGCAGTGTCACTAAAGATGGCTTTTATTTAGATGATGTGAAAATCACAGATGAGGCTTTGTCTCAACAAGCCAAGAACCAGCTAGGTGTAATCAAAAAAGAAAAATCCACAAGCCAGAATAAGAAATCAGTTGATCCAAAAAAGGCAAAGCCTGCTAAAGTAAAAAATAAACATGTACACATTCAAAAGCAAAACAGTCATGATGCTCCGTCTATTCAAGCTCTTCCAATGAGAGCGCAAATCAGTGTTCTAGAAAGCGGAAAATCAACTTCCACCGATGAAGCGACAGGGAAATATCAGCTGTCTCAAGGAGCAGGAGAATGGACAGTGAAAGCGGAAGCTTACGGCTTTGAATCACGGTCCCAAAAAGTCAAAGTGGCATCAAAAGAAACTGCAGAAGCGAATTTCTCCTTACAGCCGCTAGAGAAACGAACGATCTCCGGCACGGTCGTCAATGAAACAACTGGTGAAAAGGTGAAGAATGCAACTGTTTATCTTGTGGAGGACGCAAAAATTGAGCCGGTGAAAACAGATGAATCCGGTGAATTTTCTCTAGAGGCATTAAGTGGTGTCTATACAGTCAAAATTTTTGCAAAAGGGTTTAAAGGCCATACGTTTACAGCGGATGTGACGGAAAAGCCACTTGAAAAGTCAGTTAAACTTGAGCCTTTTATCGGTTTTCCGGGGGAGATTGGCTACGATGATGGAACGGCTGAGAATGCACGGGCTTTCTACGATCCTGGCAATGGCTGGGCTGTGAAGTTTTCATTAGAAAAAGGAAAGAAACAAGCACAAGTCACAGGTGGTCTTTTCCGGTTTTGGACATCAGAATGGCCAGCTCCTGGAGGCGATGAATTTGCTGTTGAAGTATATGATGCTTCTGGGAAGGGTGGCGCACCAGGTGAGAAAATCGCAGGACCTTTAAAAGCAAATGCGCTGCGTAATGGTGAATGGACAAAAGTAGATTTAGAAGATCAAGCCATTACAGTGGATGGAGATTTCTATCTTGTTTATATTCAAACGAAAAAGAATACCGAATCTCCGGGACTTGCCACAGATGAAGATGGCCCTAATGCTGAAAGAAGCTGGCAGCTGACGAGCGGTGCTTTCTCTCCTTCTCCGAAAGAAGAGGGGAATTATATGATTCGTGCGCTCGTAAACTATGAAGCAGATGTACCAGAAATCACTTCTCCAAAGAAAGGAACCATAACAAATCAAGGTGAATTGACGATTGAAGGCACAGCTTCTCCGGGTCTCGATGTTGCCATTTATCAGAATGATGAAGAGGTGGCCAACGTCAAATCAGATGAGTCGGGTACTTTCAAAGAAAATGTATCTGTTCCAAGTGGAGAGCATGTCTTCACGGCGGCGACTGTAACGGATAAAGGCTCAACAAAACATTCCAATCCAGTCAAGGTGATCATCGATCAAACAGCACCGACATTGACCATTGATACACCGAAAAATGGCGACAAGTCTAATAGAGAATCACTCACGGTGGAAGGGAAAGTAGCGGATGATTATCTAGATCAAGTCACAGTCAATGGAAAAAAAGCGACCGTAAAGGATGGGGCATATTCTGCAAGGGTGCTGCTTGAGAACGGGAAAAATACAATCAAAGTGACAGCAAAAGATGCGGCTGGAAACAAAACGACTAAAAAGGTCGACATCGATGTACAATATGATGCACCTGTCATTTCTGAATTAACGCCAAAAGACAATATGAATCTATCATCAGGTGAATCGGTTAAGATTTCATTTAAAAGCAGGGAAAAGCTAGATGCCACCTTTGTTCTTCATATGCCGCTGACAAATGCTAGATCAAAACTTCAAAACACAACCGAACTGCCGATTCGTGAAGTAGCACCGGGAACGTATGAAGGGTACTGGACGGCGACATCTATTGCGAAAGCAAAAGGTGCAGTGATTGAAGTCATTGTCAAAGATGATTATGGAAATGTCACAAGACAGAAGGCAGAAGGAACACTCACCATCAATGAGAAAGAATGACAGCGAAAAAGACACGACTCTTCGGAGCGTGTCTTTTTTTGTGCAATTGATAGAGGAGACACTTGTCCAACAAATCATTCCGATGTTCTTTCTGTTTCATACGTCGACAAAAACGATAACAATCCACCAAAAGTTCTCTATCATCCCCTACAAGAATTGACAGACTTCCATCCGATGACTGTTTTATACTGGTACAAACAAGTGCAAGTACTGCTTTTGATTCTTTGTTTCAGATGAAAGGAGCAGAAGGTGGTCATTTATTTAGATGTCATTTGGCTGTTAAACTTTTGTTTTGATCTATTGCTGCTCTTACTCACAGCATTTATTCTCAAACGACAAGTGAAAAAAAGGCGATATATGTTAGGAGCTCTCATTGGATCGAGCATTGTTCTCTTGCTCTTTACGCCATTTGCAATGATTGTGTCGCACCCTTTAGGCAAACTGCTTTTTTCTGTCTTGATCGTGCTTGGAACCTTTGGCTTTCAAAGATTTCGTTCCTTTTTTCAAAATCTGTTTGCTTTTTACTTTGTCACATTTTTGATGGGAGGGGGCATGATCGGGGTTCATTCGTTTTTGCAGACAAATACAGTTATTCAAGATGGACTGCTTATTTCACAAAATGATGGATTTGGTGATCCCATTAGCTGGCTTTTTGTTCTCACTGGCTTTCCGGCCATTTGGCTGTTTTCAAAGAAACGATTAGGAGAGGTTGGTGCGAAAAAAAGACAATATGACGAACAAGTACTTGTGGAGATCCACATTCAAGGAGAAACGATCCGCTTAAATGGTCTGGTCGATTCTGGAAATCAGCTGTATGATCCATTGACGAAAACACCTGTCATGATCGCCCAGCTCGATCAGCTCACATCTATTTTCGGAGAGCCATTTATAGAAAAAATGAAACAGTTTCATCCTGTTGAAGTGATGCAAAAGCTCGATGACCATTTTCCGCTGCTTAATCGTTTAAGACTTGTTCCGTATCGCGCAGTCGGTCATGATCACGGGTTTCTACTATGCTTTAAACCAGATACGGTCGTCCTTTATACAAAAACGCATATGATCCAGCCAGCGAAGTGTTTTGTTGGGATGAGTCTAAGTGGATTATCAGCAGATCAGGAATTTCAATCCATCATTCATCCAGAGATGTTAGACGGAAAAATGATACAAGGGGTGTCGTAGTTTTTTTGTGATGTCTTTTATCTTACGAAGTCAACTGGACATTTAGAAGGGAGAAGAAGATGAAAAAATTAAAATTTAAACTCACTTACTACTGGTATAAACTCCTCATGAAGCTAGGGCTAAAGAGTGATGAGATTTATTATATTGGTGGAAGTGAGGCACTGCCTCCGCCATTATCAAAGGATGAAGAACAAGAATTGCTCGTTAAATTACCTAAAGGTGATCAAACAGCAAGAGCCATTTTGATCGAAAGAAATTTGCGATTGGTCGTTTATATCGCAAGAAAATTTGAAAACACAGGCATTAACATTGAGGATTTGATTAGTATCGGAACGATAGGCCTCATCAAGGCAGTAAATACGTTCAATCCAGAAAAAAAGATCAAACTGGCCACATATGCGTCTAGATGTATTGAAAATGAAATTTTGATGTATTTGCGCCGAAATAATAAAATCCGTTCAGAAGTATCCTTTGATGAACCGCTTAACATCGACTGGGACGGTAATGAACTGCTTTTATCAGATGTACTTGGGACAGATGATGATATTATCACCCGCGATATTGAAGCAAATGTCGATAAAAAATTACTGAAAAAAGCGTTAGAACAATTAAACGATCGTGAAAAACAGATCATGGAACTGAGGTTCGGTTTAGTTGGCGGTGAAGAAAAAACACAAAAAGATGTTGCCGACATGCTTGGTATTTCTCAGTCCTATATTTCAAGGCTCGAAAAAAGAATTATTAAACGATTGCAAAAAGAATTTAATAAGATGGTCTAAAAAAATTTTTTTGAAAGCTTTATCCCTGCACTGTCAAAGGGATCACCATTTTTTCACATCTTTCTCGTCGTAGACCGTGCATATTTTTCCATCCCACGGAGATACTGAACTTTGTACAACAGCTCCTGTAGGGAGGGAAAAAAGTGTCCAGAAATAAAGTGGAAATCTGCGGAGTCGACACCTCCAAACTGCCTGTTCTGAAAAACGACGAGATGAGAAAATTATTCAGACAGCTGCAAGATGAAGGTGACGATACAGCAAGAGAAAAGCTAGTTAATGGCAATTTGCGGTTGGTTTTAAGTGTGATCCAGCGTTTTAACAACAGAGGCGAGTATGTTGATGATCTCTTCCAAGTAGGCTGTATCGGATTAATGAAATCAATTGATAATTTTGATTTAAGCCACAATGTCAGATTTTCAACTTATGCGGTCCCTATGATCATAGGAGAAATCCGTCGATACTTGCGCGATAACAACCCCATCCGGGTGTCTCGTTCACTAAGAGATATTGCCTATAAGGCGCTTCAAGTCCGTGAGAGATTGATTAGTGAGACAAGCAAGGAACCAACGGCAGAAGACATTGCCAAAGTGTTAGAAGTCCCTCATGAGGAAATTGTTTTTGCCCTAGATGCCATTCAAGATCCTGTTTCTTTGTTTGAACCGATTTATAATGACGGAGGAGATCCGATTTATGTGATGGATCAAATTAGTGATGAACGGAACAAAGATACACAATGGGTAGAAGAATTGGCCTTAAAAGAGGGAATGCGCAGATTGAATGATCGAGAAAAAATGATTCTTCGTAAACGCTTTTTCCAAGGCAAAACACAAATGGAAGTGGCAGAAGAAATCGGTATTTCTCAAGCACAAGTATCAAGGCTTGAAAAAGCAGCAATCAAACAAATGAATAAAAATATTTTTTAAAGCCGCCGCTAATGTGCGGCTTTTTTCATTCTTTTTAGAGAACCCATCTCTAGTATTGACTCTGTTATTTTTTTCATTTAATCTGTTTTTAACAAATGTTATTTAAAATATCATTTGTGAGGGAATAGAGAAGCGGAAAGAAGGGTTATTATGACATTCCATGATGAAAGAAGGCTGCTCATTAAGGTTGCGCATATGTACTATGAAGAAGGCGCCACTCAATCTAAAATTGCAGAAGCTGTTGGGGTTAGCCGTTCGCTCATATCGAAATATTTGGCAAAAGCACGTGAAGCAGGAATCGTGGAAATCATTATTCATGATGAAGTAAATCAACAATATGGTTCGTTAGAAAGAAAAATAGAGCGAAAATACGGGCTGCGAGAAGTCGTGTGTGTGGAATCTCTCAGTCAAGAAACAACAAAAAGTCGAATAGGAGCTGCGGCTGCGGGCTTTTTATTAAAAGTCATGAAGGATGGACAAGTCATCGGTTTTTCATCAGGGACAACCTTGCATGAAATGGCGAAAGCGCTTACGTCTGTTCAGCATTTTCCGTCTGTGACATTTGTTCCGCTTGTCGGAGGCGTCGGAAATGAAGATGTTGATATTCATGCCAACTATATTATTGGAAGATGCTCAGAAGCACTCAAATCCAAATGTGAGTTTTTACATGTACCTGTCATGCTTGATACGAAAGAAGCGAAAGATGTACTCATTAGACAGCCGTCGATCAAAAAAGTCATTGAATTAGGAGAATCATCAAATATCGCGGTCGTAGGAATAGGCGGTGTTCCGCAACATTCAACGATGGTGAAATCCTATATGACAAGTGGTGAGGAAGATATCCTGCAAGCGAAAGATGTCGCGGGTGACATTTGTTATAACTTTATTGATCATACAGGTGAAGTGTATCCGCATCCGTGGAACGACCGGGTGATGGGGATCAGTCCTCAAAAACTGAAAGAGATCCCGCTTGTGATTGGTGTCGCTGGAGGAGAAGAAAAAATTGAAGCGATCAGGGCAGCGTTAGAAGGTGGATTAATTCATGTGTTAATTACAGATGAACAAACCGGAGATGCCCTATTAAAGTAACTACCTAAGCCGATTAGGTAGTTTTTTTTGAGTCTTTAGACTCAAAAAGATTGAAAATTTTATCGATTTTATCTTGACACAAAGTTGACACATCATATAAACTAAGTTCATAACAAATGATAAATAAAATAACAAATGTTACAAGAAACAGATTTTTGTTAATTTTTATAACATTTGTTAAAAGTTTCAGATTATTTTTCTAGCAATCTATTGTGAAGCAAGAAAACCTGAAAGGATGATTTAGATGTCAATTTATCAACAATTGTTAGCACGAGAACGCAGCGGAGATCCAATCAAAGTTGGGATTATCGGGGCAGGCCAAATGGGCTTTGGACTCATTTCACAAATTTCTAAAATTCCAGGTATGATTGTCGCAGGTGTTTGTGATATTCATCTTAGTGCAGCTGAGAAAGCAGCGAATTTTTACAAGCAACATGCGAAACCACATCAAATGGTCGTCACAAATGATTACAGAGAAGTGATTCAATCAGATTCTGTGGAAGTCGTTGTGGATGCAACAGGTGTTCCAGAGGTCGGAGCAAACATTTCTTTGGAAGCGCTTAATTCAAAAAAACATCTCGTTCTTTTAAATGTAGAAGTCGATATTACGATCGGTTTGGTCATGCATAAATTATTCACGAATGCAGGACTTGTTTACTCTGGATCAGCTGGAGATGAACCAGCAGCAACGCTAGAACTATATGAATTTGCAAAAACAATGGGGCTTGAAGTATTGGTTGCTGGAAAAGGTAAGAACAACCCATTCTTCCCAGAAGCAAACCCAGATACGTGTAAAGCTGAAGCAGATAGTAAACATATGAGTGCCCACATGCTGGCAGCATTCCAAGACGGAACAAAAACGATGGCAGAAATGAACCTATTAAGTAATGCAACAGGACTTTTGCCTGATAAAGTCGGCATGCATGGAGTAGAAGCGAATTTAGAAAATGTAGCAGATAAATTAAATCAAAAACAGCAAGGCGGCGTACTGGATAACTTCGGAGTCGTTGAATATGTAAACGGACTGGCACCAGGTGTCTTTGTCATCGTCAAGAGTGATCTTGAGCCAGTAGATGAAGAGCTTCGTTACTTAAAAGTTGGAAAAGGTCCTCACTACACACTGTATCGTCCTTTCCACTTAGCAAGCCTTGAAACACCAGTGACGATCGCAAAAGCAGTCTTACAACACGATTCTTCAATCCATCCAATTGGTGTACCAGTATCAGAAACTGTCGCTGTGGCGAAAAGAGATATTAAAGCAGGAGAAACACTTGATGGTATTGGCGGATACTCCGTAAGAGGTGTACTTGAAACACATCAAGACATGAAAGCGAACGGCCACATCCCAATTGGCTTAATCAGCGGAAAAGTGGTAGCGAAAAAAGATATCAAATTGGGGCAATTCCTATCTCATGATGATGTAGAACTTGATTCAAACACAACGGTCTGGAAGCTGCGTTCATTACAAGATCACTTATTTCAATCATAAGGACGTGAGGCTATGGAAAAATTAGCAATCGTACTTTGCATTATTCTGATTGTGCAGTATGGTTTATCGTTTATTCAAATCAAGTACTACCGCAAAAGCATGGATTCACTGATTGACGACTATAAAGGGAAACAAGGCTATCACTTGTTTTCAGGAATGGAGCGGCGCAAATTTGGTCCTGGAGCCATTGCGCTCATCATTGTCGATGAATCATACATCATTCAAAAGTGTCATGTGCTGGGTGGCGTCTCGATTTTGTCTAAATTTAAGGAACTGCCTTCCTATGAAGGAAAACATGTGGGGGCTGTGCTTGATGAGCATCACATGATGAAACAAACATTGAAAAAGCGCAAAAGGGGACCAGCTGTCATGCAAGCACTCTCCATGGCAGCGGAGCAGGCGCTTGTCTCGATTTCTAAAAAAAATATAACAAATGTGAACTAAGAAAGGGGAGATGAAACATGGAATGGATTCAATGGTTTGGAGAGCACTTTATCGGGATGTTTGAAGCCGGCGGAAAGCAATTCATGGGTCTTGTTACAGGTATCGTTCCAACGCTTGTTGTGTTACTTACTTTCACTTATGCTGTCATGAAGTTTATTGGAGAAGAGCGAGTGAATAGAGCGATTCAGTTTGCAGCGAAATATACCATTTTGCGCTATACGTTAATGCCGATCTTATCCGTTCTTATTTTGACAAACCCAATGGCTTATACGTTTGGCCGCTTCTTACCTGAAAAACAAAAACCAGCATTCTATGATTCAGCTGTTTCATTTGTTCATCCGGTGACATCGCTGTTCCCGTATGCCAACGCAGGAGAACTGTTTGTCTACTTAGGAATTGCGAACGGGATTAAAGAAGCTGGATACTCTATGTCAGAGCTGGCTGTTCGTTACTTCTTAGTCGGGATCGTTGTCATTTTACTTCGCGGAATCATTACGGAATGGATCACAAAGTACTTAGCAGGAAAAATGAAAGCGAATTCACAATAGGGGAGGGTTAGACATGACAAACCACAAAGTATTTGTTGCAAAAGGTGCTGGCGGATGGGGAAAAGGATTAGAGCTTGAACCAACCGGTAAAAGAAGAAAGGTCGTTTCCATTACAGGAGGAGGCATTCACCCAGTTGCACGTAAAATTGCAGAAATGACAGGGACAGAAGCATGTGATGGTTTTAAAAATTCTATACCAGAAGATGAAATGATGTGTGTTGTCATTGACTGCGGAGGAACAGCGCGAATCGGACTTTATCCAATGAAACGTATTCCAACTGTCGATGTGCTGGCATCCTCTCCTTCTGGACCGCTTGCAAAACACATTACAGAGGATATCTTCGTATCAGGTGTCACAGAAAAAGATATTTCCTTTGCGGAAGCATCTGATAGTGAAGGGAATGTAGAAGGTCAAGAAAGCAGCGGCCCAATTGACAAAGAGAATTTCAAAGAAACCTATTCAAAACTGAAAGAGGAAAATATCGAACGTCAAGAAAAAGGGAATTTCCTCATGAGATTCTCAAGAGGAATCGGGAAAGTAACCGGCACATTCTATCAAGCTGGTCGTGATTCTGTTGATATGCTCCTTAAAAACATTATTCCATTCATGGCCTTTGTCAGTATGTTAATTGGAATTATCAATTATACAAAAATCGGTGATCTGATTGCCCATTTCCTTTCACCTTTGGCAGGATCTTTATGGGGGCTCTTACTGCTCGTTGTTGTCTGTACCTTACCGTTCCTATCGCCTGTCTTAGGACCTGGGGCAGTCATTGCACAAGTCATCGGTGTTCTCATTGGTAGTCAAATTGCACTAGGGAATATTCCGCCTCAATTTGCTCTTCCAGCACTGTTTGCGATCAACGGTCAAGTAGGGTGTGACTTTATCCCGGTGGGGCTATCACTTGGTGAAGCGAAGCCGGAAACGGTACAATATGGGGTACCAGCAGTTTTGTATAGCCGTCTCATTACAGGCGTTCTATCTGTTGTGATCGCATACGTTGCCAGCTTCGGTATGTATTAAACGTATTAAAGGAGGAATCGAGATACATGGTAACACAATCTGTCGTAAAAGAAATTGGGATCTTAGTCCCGCAGTTTAAAGAAGATAAGCTGATTGTTTTATTTGGACCAGCAGCGCCGCAGGAATTAAGAGATATGTCTGTCATTCATGAGTTTGAACACTTAGAAGAAGAGCCGCTGAAATTAGGCGGAACGATTCAAGTGGGCGACCAAACTTATACCATTACTGCTTTAGGCAATAAAGCAAATGACAACTTTAAGGAACTCGGCCATATTTCGATCTACTTCCAAGAGCCGTTTGATGATGTATTACCGGGAGCTGTCTTTGCATCCCCGCATACGTTTCCTGACATTAAAGAGGGCGTACGAATTGAAATTTCGTAACCATGCAAAAAAGCTGTTCCTTAATAGGGAGCAGCTTTTTTGCGTTAGGTTTACTGATTGAAACATTTGCGATATGCTGTAGACGTTATTATTTGTATATTCAGAATTTTTATTCAGGGGGAAAAGATCGTGTCGCTTGACTTGAAGGATGTTTCTTTAAAACGAAATGGAAAATGGCTGCTTCGTTCTATTGACTGGCAGGTGAAAGACCAGGAACACTGGGTGCTTTATGGTTTAAATGGTGCTGGGAAAACGGCTTTATTAAATATGCTTTGCTCATATTATTTTCCAACGTCAGGTGAGATGACGGTGTTAGGCCATGTGTTTGGCAAGGAAGCGCTTGGTGAAAAACTAAGGAAGAAAATTGGTCTCATCTCTGCTGGTCTTGAAAAGAAGCTGCACAGAGATGACAATGCATTTGAAATTGTTTTGAGCGGGGCATTTGCTTCCATCGGACTTTATGAAACACCTACAGATGAGATAAGAGAGAAGGCGATTGATTTATTAAAAACATTTGGATCGTTTCAATATGCCAATCGCACGTATGAAACCCTGTCGCAAGGAGAGAAACAAAAAGTGCTCATCGCAAGAGCTTTAATGAATGATCCGAAGCTTCTGATCTTAGATGAACCTGTGACGGGTCTTGATTTTTTAGCAAGAGAACAAGTGCTGGAGACGATCTCATTGATTGCATCAAAACCAGATGCGCCCACATTGCTCTATACGACCCACCACGCAGAAGAGATTCTCCCGATTTTTCAGCACACCTTATTATTAAAAGAAGGTACTGTTTTTCATAAAGGGGAGACAAAGCAGATGATGACAAGTGACTTGCTTTCTTCCTTTTTTGAATGTCCAGTCGAAGTCATGTGGCAAAACGGCCGTCCTCACTTAAGTAAATTGTAGATAAGAGAAACTATTGGTCTGCTTCCCTGCTTTTCCATCATACATATTATAGTAGAAAACGAAAGGCGGGGAAGGACAGATGATCAGTATTTCTGAATTCCAAATCAAAGATGTCGTCGATGTGTCCAGCGGAAAAAAATTAGGTACTATTGGAGACATCGATATCAATGTCACGAGCGGTAAAATACAAGCGATTATCATAGGCGGTACAGGTAAAATGATGGGATTTTTCGGAAAAGAAGAGGAAATGATTGTCCCGTGGCGAAATATAGTAAAAATTGGCGAAGATGTGATACTTGTCCGATTGTCTTCTTAATTCGTGTAAACTCCTCAATCAATAGATCAAATTTTCCTTGAAACAAGCTCTCCATTCTCAGCAATCAATGTCTTTTTCGGGTAAAAAGATTACGTTTTCATATCAATTTGAAAAAAAACCTGTAGAAAGGGCACATTTGAGTGTAATATTTAATGAATCCCACTAACTGTCTTTGCACGTCTTGTGGTAAAATAGGAGCGATATAAAGAGAGATGAATGAAAGGTGGGAGGCAGCTTTGATAGACAAATATGACCCCTTTCAGCAGAAATCACCTTATGCAATGATGATTCATGATTGGACGAACATGACATGTTCTGGAAAAGAGATATTGGCCGGTTTTACGACAAAAAATGGCGGCTTTAGTCTTTCTCCATATCAATCAATGAACACTGGACTCCATGTAGGAGATGATGCTTCTAGTGTCCAAATGAATCGTCAAGTCATTGCAGATGCTACTGCTGTGCCGCTCTCTAATTGGGTGTTTGCTGACCAAACACACGAGGATCGCATCATGAAAGTCACAAAGGAACAAAAGGGAAGAGGAAGTCTTCAGTATGATGAAGCACTCTCTAGAACAGATGGTTTGTACACCTCTGAACCAAACATCATGCTCGCTCTTTGTTTCGCTGACTGTGTTCCGCTTTATTTTCTAGCGCCGCAATCTGGGCTGATTGGAACGGCTCATGCCGGCTGGAAAGGAACCGTTAAGCAAATTGGCGCCAACATGGTTGATGCATGGGTTCGCCAAGAAGGCGCTGATGCCGATCATATACAAGTCGTCATTGGACCATCCATTGGCAGCTGCTGCTACATAGTAGATGATGTTGTCATAGATCAAGTGAAACAGCTTCCTTTTACAACAGAGGATGTGTATTCCGAGATGTCACAAGGACAATACAAAATTGACTTAAAAAAACTAAACAAAAACGTATTACTTCATGCAGGATTAAAAGAAGAAAACATACATGTCAGTTCGATGTGCACAAGTTGCAATGAGCAGCATTTCTTCTCACACCGGCGTGATCAAGGGAAAACAGGACGTATGATGTCTTTTGTCGGGTTTAAGGAGGCATAAGTGCAATTGAATGTACGAGAGAATCTCAGACAAATAAATGAACAAATCAACGAAGCATGTAAAAGAGCAGGTAGACATCCAGACGATGTATCGGTTGTCGCTGTCACAAAATATGTCTCGATTGAACGAGCATTAGAAGCAAAGGATGCCGGAATTTTGCACTTTGGTGAAAATCGTGACCAAGGGTTACTTGAAAAACAGGCAGCCATAACCGATGAAAACATTAGCTGGCACTTCATCGGCAGTTTACAGACGCGAAAAGTGAAATCTGTCATTCAGACCATTGACTACTTACATTCGCTAGACAGAATGTCCCTTGCGAATGAAATTGAAAAAAGAGCGGATCACACGGTTCGCTGTTTTGTACAGGTGAACACATCACTTGAGGAGTCAAAACACGGTTTACAAAGCGAAGACGTGATTCCATTTGTCAAACAGCTGGCTGATTTCAAACATATTGAAATTGCTGGACTCATGACGATGGCTCCATTTACAGATGATCATACTGTGATACGAAACTGTTTTAAAACATTAAAAAGCCTTCAACAAGAGGTAAAACAACTGAACCAAGTAAATGCACCTTGTCAGCATTTATCGATGGGCATGTCAAACGATTTTGAAATCGCAATTGAAGAAGGTGCGACATTTGTTCGGATTGGCTCTTCACTTGTTGGAAATGAAACAGGAGGTGCGTGACATGAGCATAAAAAATAAGTTTAAAAGCTTCTTCACACTCGATGATGAAGAGTATGAGTACGAATATATTGATGAAGAAAGAGAACCAGCACAAGAAGAAAAAAACACAAAAGATAAAGCGGCATTTCAAGAGCGTCCTCAGGCAGGAAAACAAAATGTCGTCAGCTTGCAAAGCGTGCAAAAATCCTCTAAAGTGGTGTTAAGTGAGCCGCGTGTTTATGCAGAGGCTCAAGAGATTGCAGATCATATTAAAAATCGGCGTGCAGTCGTCGTCAATTTGCAGCGCATTCAGCACGATCAAGCAAAGCGAATCATCGATTTCTTAAGCGGAACGGTTTATGCAATCGGTGGAGACATTCAGCGTATTGGCTCGAATATATTCCTCTGCACTCCTGATAATGTGGATGTATCTGGCACAATATCAGAGCTATTGACAGAGGAAGAACCTCAGAGGTGGTAAACCAAAGTGATTCTATATTACATTTTTCAGTTTCTACAGACTGTATTAACGATTTACTCATTCGCGATCATTATTTACATCTTTATGTCATGGGTACCATCTGCAAGAGAAACAGCGATTGGCCGCTTCTTGACAAACATTTGCGAACCGTATTTAGAACCATTCCGTAAAATTATTCCGCCAATTGGCATGATTGACATCTCGCCAATTGTGGCATTGCTTGTGATTCGTTTCGCATCATTGTATGGACTAACTGGTCTTTATAATATGATTGTACGATTCATGTAAACAGGCTGCCGGGCTTGGCATCTGCCAGGCTCTTTTACATAAAAGGGGAACAAAATGAGCGATATTTATCAACATTTTAGAAAAGACGAACAGCCATTTGTCGACCAAGTATTAGGCTGGAAAAACATCGCACTCGATCAATATCGAATGAAATTAACAGACTTTCTTGATCCGCGTGAGCAGTTCATTACCCAGTCCGTGATTCAGCATTCTGATGAACTGGGTCTCATGTTTTTTGGCGGGTATGAGGAAGCAGAGCGAAAAAGGGCTTTGATCTATCCTGATTATTTAGCACCGTCTATACAGGATTTCGAGCTGACTTATTTTCAGGTGAACTATGCGAAAAAGTTTATTTCGATAGAACACCCCAACCTTCTCGGTTCGCTCATTGGGACAGGCCTGAAGCGTCAAAAATTCGGTGATTTGTTGTTTTCAGAGGACAATGTGCAATTTATTTGTACAAGCGATGTTGCCGATTTTGTTCGGGCTCAGCTGACGCATGTCGGCAGAGCATCTGTTTCATTAGAGGAAATTAGCAAGGCAGATCTTCAGCCAGTCATCAGCAAAACCGATATCAAAGAAGATACGATTTCTTCACTGCGGCTTGACGCTGTATGTGCTGCTGTCAGCCGTCAGTCTCGGCAAAAAGCACAACTTTTGGTCAAAAATGGTCTTGTCAAAGTAAACTGGAAAGTCACTGAAGACCCTTCCTTTACAATTGGTGAAGGTGATCAGCTCTCTGTCAGGGGATTTGGCCGCTTTAGCTTAAAAACAATTGATGGGAAGACAAAAAAAGATAAATTCAAAGTAACATTTGAGCTTCTGACATAACGAATTTGAATCTGGAGGTGGCAAGATTGCCATTAACACCTAATGATATTCATAATAAAACGTTCACAAAAAGTTTTCGCGGCTATGACGAAGATGAAGTAAATGAGTTTTTAAGCCAAGTACGTAAAGATTACGAGATCGTACTTCGCAAAAAGAACGAGCTTGAAGACAAAGTCAACGAGCTTGATGAAAGACTAGGCCATTTTGCAACAATTGAAGAAACATTAAACAAATCCATTCTTGTGGCGCAAGAAGCAGCAGAAGACGTGAAGCGTCATTCTGATAAAGAAGCGAAATTGATCATTCGTGAAGCTGAGAAAAATGCAGACCGTATTATCAACGAAGCGTTATCAAAATCAAGAAAGATTGCAATGGAAATCGAAGAGCTCAAGAAACAGTCGAAAGTCTTTAGAACTCGTTTCCAAATGCTCATCGAAGCTCAGCTTGATCTTCTGAAAAATGATGATTGGGATCATTTGCTGGAATATGAAGTTGACGCTGTCTTTGACGAAAAAGAATAAGCGCATCACCTTGACATGACGTGCTCATGTTGCATATAATACCATCATAAATTAACAAGAGATAAACGTTTGAAAGGGACACTCGCAGTTGTCACATGCGTAATTAAGCGAATCAGGGACGGTGGAAGCCTGACATTACGGGACGCTGCAATGAGATCACCCCTTTAGTTCCTTTTCTGAAATGAATGAGTAAGAAAAGGCGTCTGATCACGTTACGATTTTAGAGTGGATAAGCGGCAATTTCAAAGCGCTTGTCTAAAAGGGTGGTACCGCGAGACAAGCCTTCTCGTCCCTTATGGGATGAGAGGGCTTTTTTTATTGTTTTTTAATACGAATTTGCATGTGGAGGAATAGGTATGAACTACAAAGACACCTTATTAATGCCAAAAACAGAATTCCCGATGAGAGGGAACCTGCCGAACAAAGAGCCTGAAATCCAAGAGGAGTGGGCAGAAAAAGACATCTATCAAATGGTTTTAGAGCGGACAAAAGGACGCCCAACCTTTATTTTGCATGATGGACCTCCATATGCGAATGGTGACATTCATATGGGGCACGCACTCAATAAAATCCTCAAAGATTTTATTGTCCGTTTTAAATCAATGAATGGATTCCATGCACCGTACGTACCGGGCTGGGATACACATGGCTTACCGATTGAAACAGCCCTTACGAAAAATAAAAAAGTCAAACGCAAAGAAATGTCGACAGCAGAATTCCGTAAACTATGTGAGGAGTATGCTTGGAAGCAAATCGAAGGTCAGCGCAATCAGTTTAAACGTTTGGGCGTAAGAGCAGACTGGGACAATCCATATGTGACATTAAAGCCTGAATACGAAGCGCAGCAAATTCTTGTCTTTGGTGAAATGGCGAAAAGAGGCTATATTTACAAAGGTCTTAAGCCTGTTAACTGGTCTCCATCAAGTGAATCAGCACTTGCTGAAGCAGAAATTGAATACAAGGACAAACGTTCACCATCGATTTACGTATCATTTAAAGTGAAAGATGGCAAAGGCGTACTTGAAAACGGCGAGCAGTTCATCATCTGGACAACAACACCGTGGACACTTCCTGCAAACCTTGGCATTTGTGTACATCCAAACCTAGAGTACAGTGTGCTTCAAGTGGGTGCTGAGCGATATGTCATCGCATCTGAGCTAGTTGAACAAGTGGCAAAAACACTTGGCTTTGAAGAGTACGAAGTTGTGAAAACGTTAAAAGGTAAAGAATTAGATAAGGTCGTTGCAGCACATCCAATTTACGATAGAGATTCTCTTGTGATGCTTGGCGATCACGTCACAACAGATGCAGGAACAGGCTGTGTTCACACAGCGCCAGGTCACGGGGAAGATGACTTTATCGTAAGTATGAAGTACGGTCTTGATGTGCTATGTCCAGTAGATGAAAAAGGTGTGATGACAGAAGAAGCACCTGGTTTTGAAGGACTATTCTACGAGGATGCCAATAAAGCCATCACAGAACAGCTTGAAGCAAAAGGCGCATTGAAAAAGCTCGACTTTATCACGCACTCCTATCCGCATGACTGGAGAACGAAAAAACCAACAATTTATCGTGCAACTGCTCAGTGGTTTGCTTCCATTAAAGATTTCAGAGAAGCGCTATTAGATAATATTAAAGAAACGAAATGGGTTCCAGCTTGGGGCGAAACGCGCCTGTTCAATATGGTGCGTGACAGAGGTGACTGGTGCATTTCAAGACAGCGTGTATGGGGCGTTCCAATCCCAGTCTTCTATGCTGAAAATGGTGAGCCAATCATCACAGATGAAACGATTCAGCACGTCTCTCAATTATTTAGAGAACATGGCTCAAATATTTGGTTTGAAAAAGAAGCAAAAGAATTATTGCCTGAAGGCTTTACACATCCAGGCAGCCCGAACGGTGAATTTACAAAAGAGCAAGATATCATGGATGTATGGTTTGATTCTGGTTCTTCTCACCAAGCGGTATTAGAAGAACGAGATGACCTTGTTCGTCCGGCAGACCTTTACCTTGAAGGTTCTGATCAATATCGCGGCTGGTTTAACTCATCTTTATCTACAGCAGTTGCTGTCACAGGAAAGGCGCCATATAAAGGTGTTCTCAGCCATGGCTTTACGCTTGATAAAGAAGGACGCAAAATGAGTAAATCATTAGGCAATACGATCGATCCGACGAAAGTGGCGAAGCAGCTTGGTGCGGAGATTCTTAGACTTTGGGTATCTTCTGTCAACTATCAAGCCGATCATCCAGTGTCTGACGACATTTTAAAACAAGTCGCAGAAGTTTATCGTAAAATCCGTAACACGTTCCGCTTCTTGCATGGTAACCTGTTTGACTTTGATCCAGCAGTCAATGCAGTACCAGTCGAAGAGCTTCGCGAAGTGGATCAATATATCTTAATCAAATTAAACAAATTAATTGATAAAGTGAAAAAAGCTTATGATGATTACGAATTTGCGGTTGTCTATCATGCCATCCACAACTTCTGTACGATTGAGCTTAGCTCTTTCTATCTCGATTTTGCAAAAGATGTGGTATACATTGAGCATGCGGATCATCCAGACCGCCGCAGCATGCAAACGGTCTTCTATGAAACATTAATGGCGTTAGTGAAGCTGACAGCACCAATTCTTCCGCATACAGCAGATGAACTATGGAGCCACTTAAGCTTTGTTGAAGAGCCAAGTGTTCAGTTAACAGATATGCCAGAAGGTGTAGCTGTTCCTCAAGCAGAAGCGACAGAAGTGAAGTTTGACCGCTTTATGGAAGTACGTGACGATGTGCTAAAAGCGCTGGAAATTGCGCGTAATGAGAAAGTCATCGGACGTTCACTTGAAGCAAGTGTGACCCTTTATGCAACAGAGGAAGTGAAAAATCTTCTTGCATCCATTAAAGAAGATGTGAAGCAGCTCTTCATCATTTCTGAATTAACAGTAGAAGATGAGAAACATGCAGACGCATCAGCGCCTGAATACACATCAGGACGTATTGTTGTTCAAAAAGCAGAAGGCGAACTGTGCGAACGCTCCCGCATTATTTCAAAAGATGTTGGCGCAAATCCAAAATACCCAACATTGTCGCTCAAAAATGCTGAAATCGTGGAGAAATATTACCAGAATTAACAGCGTGATATCACCAACTAGCGCCCCGCATATAGCGGGGCGTTTTTGATATAGAGAAAATGACAGCGTTTAGAACGAAAGGAAAAATCTTATGGCTTTAAAGTGAACAGGCGGGGCAACAATATGATTATCACGACAGGGCAGGAGTTGAATCAGCGACATGAATGGCGATCTAGAGACGATTTACATGGAACTCCTTCAAATGAGAGAAGAACTGCAATCGAAACTGTTTGAATATGCATCATTGCGTTCACCCGCTGAACATGTCACTTTCGATCAAGCAAAAACGACCACGCTTCTTTATCACATCAAAGAAGAACTGCAAGATGTTTCGCTCGCGATTGCAAAAATTGAACAAGGAACTTATGGCATATGTGAGGCGACTGGGCATACAATGCCCATTGAACAAATGAGTATTCTTCCGACTGCTCGTACGACTGACGACTTTTTATATCATAAGCAATACGAGAAAAAAGCATTCACCCCTTATCCTTATGAATCAAACGATTCTCATTTTGAAGCCTTCCACATGTAGGGAGGTTTTTGTCTGTCAACTAAAGTTTCTTTACTCCATCCTGTTTTCTTGATAAAATGCTTAAAGACCAAAGTATGAAGATGGAGGAACGTGTGTGTTCTATTACATAATCGCATTCGTGATAATTTGTTTAGATCAATTAACAAAATGGCTCATTGTCAAACATATGATGCTCGGTGATTCTATTCCTGTGATTGATGGCTTCTTTTACATCACATCTCACCGAAATTCAGGAGCCGCATGGGGGATTCTCCAAGGACAAATGTGGTTTTTCTATGTGATCACACTCGTTGTTATTGCAGGAATTGTTTATTATTTGCAAAAACATGGACAAAAGGACAAGCTACTTGGCGTAGCGCTTGCCTTAATGCTTGGCGGAGCGATTGGGAACTTTATTGACCGTATTTTCCGTCAAGAAGTGGTTGATTTTGCTCATTTCGTATTTGGGGATTATCATTATCCAATCTTTAATATCGCAGATTCCTCTCTATGTGTGGGGGTCATTCTGCTCTTTATTCAAATGCTTTTAGATGGAAAGAAAAATAAGGAGTCAACTACATGAATCAAGTAAACATTGCCGTTTCAGAAGAACAAACGAGTGAACGGCTTGATAAATTTTTAAGCACAACTGAACCAGAATGGTCAAGAACCCAAGTCCAGCAGTGGGTGAAAGATGGGCTCATCGAAGTAAATGGAAAACAAGTGAAGGCCAATTATAAAGTACAAGCTGGAGATCAAATCAAAGTAGAGATTCCAGATCCAGAAGCACTAGATGTAGAAGCGGAATCAATGGATCTTGATATTTATTATGAGGATGAAGATGTACTAGTGGTCAATAAACCAAGAGGAATGGTCGTTCATCCAGCACCAGGACATGTGACAGGTACTCTTGTCAATGGCCTCATGGCTCATTGCAATGATTTGTCAGGCATTAATGGTGTGATGAGACCAGGAATTGTCCACCGGATTGATAAAGATACGTCAGGGCTTTTAATGGTCGCAAAAAATGATATGGCGCATGAATCACTCGTCAATCAGCTGGTGGCGAAAACGGTCACTAGAAAATACACAGCCGTTGTTCATGGCATCATTCAGCATGATACTGGAACGATTGATGCACCAATTGGTCGAGACAAAAAAGATCGCCAAAGCATGACGGTCACAAAAGAAAATGCAAAGCAGGCAGTCACTCATTTTGATGTGATGGAGCGCTTTAAAGACTTTACCGTTGTAGAATGCCGCCTTGAAACAGGAAGAACCCACCAAATTCGTGTTCATATGAAATACATTGGCTATCCGCTTGCAGGAGATCCAAAATATGGCCCGAGAAAAACGGTTGATTTCAATGGACAACTGCTGCATGCAGGCGTGTTAGGATTTGATCACCCTAGAACAGGAGAATATATGGAGTTTACAGCTCCAATTCCAGCTGATATGCGGGGCTTTATCGATTCATTAAGAAATAACGATTGACAGGCCGTTCTTTTTTTGAAATAATAAACGAAGAAATTGAGATTCTTTAAGACAGTCCAGAGAGGCTGAGAAGGATAACGGATCAATTTGTGCACGAGTATGCACAAATGAGCGCCCCTCTCTGCCCTTTGCAGAAGGGGCTTTTTATTTGTCAAAAAGAGGTGTAAAAGATGGAACAAAAAGCAGTCATTCTTGATGAACAAGCGATAAGACGAGCGCTTACCCGTATTGCACATGAAATGATTGAGCGCAACAAAGGGATGAAGGATGTCATCCTAGCCGGGATCAAGACAAGAGGTATTCATCTTGCAAAGCGCCTTGCAGAGCGCATCGAGCAAATTGAAGGAAACCCCGTGACTGTGGGTGAACTGGATATTACGCTATACCGTGATGACCTGACAAAAAAGACAGAGAATCAAGACCCGCTTGTCAAGGGTGCAGACATTCCAGCTGACATTAATGACAAAACACTCATTGTCGTGGATGATGTTCTGTTCACAGGCAGAACGGTGAGAGCAGCTATGGATGCGCTTGTGGATGTAGGAAGACCATCTTCCATTCAGCTAGCTGTTCTAGTCGACCGGGGACACCGGGAGCTGCCGATTCGGGCAGATTATATCGGAAAAAACATCCCGACATCAAAAGCAGAGACAGTCATGGTTCAGCTCAATGAAGTAGATCAAAACGACCTTGTCGCTATATATGAAAAATAACCTTTTTAAATGCATTCCAGAGAGTTTGCAAAGAGGGCAATAACAGAGACACCGAGCACACGACTAAAGTGACGTGTACGGTTTTTCTAGGCCTCTTTGCGCATACTCGCAAAGAGGCTTTTTTAATGAAAAAGGACACATCTAGGAGGAAAATCATGAGTCAGCAAAAAGCCAATTTAGGCATTCGAGATATCCCAAAACCGTTCACATGGCTGTCACTCAGCCTGCAGCACTTGTTTGCCATGTTTGGTGCAACCATTCTTGTACCAAAGATCATTGATATGAGCCCAGCCGTTGCGCTCATCTCAAGCGGGGTTGGAACCATTGTGTACTTAATCATCACAAGAGGGCAGATTCCGGCGTATCTTGGATCGTCCTTTGCCTTTATCGCCCCTATCTTGAATGTAAAAGCCACCGGCGGCCCTGGAGCCGCAATGGTAGGTGCCTTTATGGCTGGTGTGGCATATGCACTCATCGCATTATTTATCAAATGGCTTGGCACAGGCTGGCTAATGAAGCTTCTGCCGCCTGTCGTTGTAGGACCCGTCATTATGGTCATCGGACTCGGACTCGCTGGAACAGCTGTTAACATGGCGATGTACGTGGATCCGAATGCAAAGGAGCTTGTTTACAGCCTGAAGCACTTAATGGTTGCAGGCTTCACACTCGCTGTCACCATTATTAGTATGATCTTCCTAAGAGGATTCCTTAGCTTGATTCCAGTCTTAATCGGCATTATCAGCGGCTACCTCTTTGCCTTAACACAAGGCATTGTGAACTTCCAGCCGGTCATTGCTGCAAAATGGTTTGCTGTACCAGACTTTGTTGTACCATTTGTCGACTATACTCCTGCTGTGACCTTAAGCATTCTCACAGTGATGGTGCCAGTTGCCTTTGTGACCATGTCTGAGCACATCGGCCATCAAGTCGTGTTAAGCAAAGTTGTTGGACAAGATTTTATTAAAAAACCAGGTCTTCATCGCTCCATTTTAGGAGACAGTGCGGCGACAATCTTCGCTTCACTCATCGGCGGACCTCCAACAACGACTTATGGAGAGAACATTGGCGTCCTTGCCATCACAAGAGTGTTCAGTATCTTCGTCATCGGCGGAGCAGCGGTGTTTGCGATCTGCTTCGGCTTTGTTGGGAAAATTTCAGCATTAATCAGTACAGTACCATCCGCGGTTATGGGGGGCGTTTCGTTCCTGCTCTTTGGAATCATAGCTTCAAGCGGACTGCGAATCCTGATTGATCATAAAGTGAATTTTGAAGAAAAGCGCAATCTCATTATCGCATCAGTCATCTTAGTCATTGGTATTGGCGGGGCATTCATTGAGGTGAAACAAATCAATCTGACGCTGTCAGGAATGGCACTCGCTGCTATTACTGGCGTCCTGCTAAACCTGATTCTGCCGCATCAAAAGGCAGAAGATGATGAGTCAAATGAATCGAATACCGAAAACCTTTTAAAAGAAGTCCAGTGAGGCTGACAAGGGTTCTAAACGGAGCAGAACGTGCGAAAGCACCCCTGCTTCTTTTGGAGAACCCTAAGCTGCCGAGGCTTAGGGTTTTTTTGAACCTGAAAGTGATGAAAAACTAGAGGGGGAAGAAAAAATGAATGATTTATCGACAATGAGCAGCTTGTCAAAGGAAGAAATTTTACAGCTGATTGAAGAAGCATGTGCATTGAAAAAAGGGAAACAGGAACATGGTTTAGCAGGTGAATTTGTAGCGAACCTCTTCTTTGAACCAAGTACAAGAACGCGTTTTAGCTTTGAGGTGGCAGAGAAGAAACTTGGAATGAATGTGCTGAACCTAGACGCAGCAAGTACCTCTGTTCAAAAGGGAGAGACCCTTTACGATACAGTGAAAACACTTGAATCCATCGGAGTCAAGGCATGTGTCATCAGAGACAGTACCGACGAATATTACAAAGAGCTGATTGGGAAGGTCGGGATTCCAATCATTAATGCGGGAGATGGCTGCGGACAGCACCCTACACAATCATTGCTGGATTTGATGACGATCTTTGAAGAGTTTGGCGGTTTTGAAGGCTTAACGATCTCGATTCATGGTGATATCAAACATAGCAGGGTGGCAAGGTCCAATGCTGAAGTCCTCGCAAGACTAGGAGCGACAGTGCTCTTTTCAGGACCAGCTTCCTTCCAAGATGAACAAAATCCTCATGGAACGTATGTCGAGGTGGACGAAGCCATGAAGCGGTCTGACGTGGTGATGCTGCTGAGAATTCAGCATGAAAGACACTCAGAAAAGATGGGCAACGAGGGTTACTTATCGACTTATGGATTAACAGTAGACAGGGCAAGCAAAATGAAAGAAAGAGCGATTATTATGCATCCAGCACCAGTAAATAGAGGTGTTGAAATAGATGATTCATTAGTAGAGTCAAAGCAGTCAAGGATTTTTAAACAAATGGAAAATGGTGTGTATATCCGAATGGCTGTGTTAAAAAGAGCTTTTCAAAATAGCAGACTACATCAAAAAGGGAGAGATTCTGTCTATGTCATATCTCATTAAAAACGGTTTTATCTTAACAAGCACAGGGGAAAGAGTGCAGCAGGATATTAGGGTAGAAGGAAAAGTGATTCAAGCAATGGGTCATTTAGAAAGAGAAGACGGAGAAGAAGTCATTGATGCAGCAGGGCTATTTGTATCACCAGGTTTGATTGATCTGCATGTGCATTTAAGAGAGCCAGGCGGCGAGAAAAAAGAAACCATTGAAACAGGTTCTAAGGCAGCAGCAAGAGGCGGGTATACGACCATTGCAGCGATGCCAAATACACGGCCAGTTCCAGATACAAAAGAACAAATGGAATGGCTGATGAATCGAATCAAAGAGACCTCATCTGTAAGAGTACTGCCATACGCTTCGATCACGACGAGACAAATTGGCGAAGAGATGACAGACTTTGCAGCGTTAAAAGAAGCGGGCGCATTTGCCTTTACGGATGACGGTGTTGGTATTCAAACCGCAGGCATGATGTACGAAGCAATGAAAAAGGCAGCAAGCCTTGATCAAGCCATAGTGGCGCACTGTGAAGATAACTCACTCATTTATGGAGGATGCGTTCATGAAGGAGACTTTTCAAAAGCAAATGGGTTAAACGGGATACCGTCAATTTGTGAATCGGTGCATATTGCAAGAGATGTCCTCTTAGCAGAAGCAGCGAATTGTCATTATCATGTATGTCATATCAGTACAAAGGAATCCGTCCGAGTGGTACGCGATGCAAAAAAAGCAGGCATTCGTGTGACAGCTGAGGTCTCGCCACATCACCTTCTCTTGTGTGATGCAGACATTCCAGGTCTTGACACAAACTATAAAATGAATCCGCCGCTCAGAGGAGCAGAAGATCGCGAGGCGCTGATCGAGGGGCTTTTAGATGGCACGATTGATTTTATCGCCACAGACCATGCACCGCATACAGAAGAAGAAAAGAACGAAACGATGCAGAGGGCACCTTTTGGGATTGTCGGACTTGAAACAGCGTTCCCGCTTCTGTACACACGTTTTGTGAAAACAGGGGAATGGACATTAAAAGAACTTGTTGATTATATGACCATCAAACCAGCAGAAGCCTTTGCTCTTCCATACGGAAAGCTGGAAGAAGGTCAAATTGCTGATATCACACTGATTGATTTAAACAAAGAAATGGCAATTGACAAAAAAAGCTTCTTATCTAAAGGACAAAATACACCGTTTGACAAATTGACTGTATCAGGATGGCCGGTCATGACACTTGCATCTGGGAAAGTCGTTTATGAAGAGGGGAGACTAGTAAAATGAAGAGACGCTTAGTGCTAGAAAACGGAACAGTATTCGAAGGAACAGGCTTTGGCAGCTTAGAACCGTCAGTCGGAGAAGTCGTCTTTAACACAGGGATGACAGGCTATCAAGAGATTTTGTCTGACCCGTCGTACTGCGGACAAATTGTCACACTCACTTACCCGCTGATCGGCAACTACGGCATTAACCGTGATGATTTTGAATCGATCACACCGTTTGTGAAAGGGCTGATCGTGAAAGAGCTTTGTGAAAAGCCTTCAAACTGGCGCTCTTCATACTCACTTGATGAGTATTTAAAAATGAAAAATATTCCGGGTCTCAGCGGCATTGATACACGCAAGCTCACGCGCATGATTCGAAGTGCAGGTACATTAAGAGGAGCATTTGCAGGACCGGATGAACAAGTAGAAGACGTTGTAAGCCGCCTTCAAACGATGCAGCTGCCAACAGATCAAGTAAGCCAAGTATCTGTGAAAAATGCGTATCCAAGCCCAGGAAGAGGCAAAAGAATTGTGCTTGTCGATTTCGGCATGAAGCACGGCATTTTGCGCGAGCTCAATAAGCGAGATTGTGATGTCATTGTGGTGCCATACAATATCACGGCAGATGAAGTATTACAGTTAAAACCAGATGGCATCATGCTTTCAAACGGACCTGGAGACCCAGTCGATGTACCAGAAGCAGTTGAAATGATTCAGCAGCTGATTGGAAAGGTACCACTCTTTGGTATCTGCCTAGGACACCAGTTATTTGCGCTTGCGTGCGGCGCAAGTACAGAAAAAATGAAATTTGGGCATAGAGGATCCAACCATCCAGTCAAAGAACTAGCAACTGGCAAGGTAACCTTGACGTCTCAAAACCATGGCTACACGGTTAGCGCCATTAATGAAGACGTGCTTGAAGTCACACATATTGCGCTAAATGACAACACCATTGAAGGATTAAAACATAAAGAAGCACCAGCATTCACTGTCCAGTATCACCCAGAAGCATCACCGGGTCCAGAAGATGCGAACTACTTATTTGACGAGTTCATGGACATGATTCATACAACTGAGAAAGAAGGGGAAGAAGTATGCCAAAACGCGTAGATATCAAAAAGATTTTAGTGATCGGTTCAGGTCCAATCATCATCGGTCAGGCAGCGGAGTTTGACTATGCAGGCACACAGGCTTGCTTAGCGCTAAAAGAAGAGGGCTATGAAGTCGTTCTTGTGAACTCTAACCCTGCGACGATCATGACGGATACAGAAATGGCCGATAAGGTATACATCGAACCACTGACACCAGAATTTTTAACACGAATCATTCGAAAAGAACGTCCTGATGCGATTCTGCCAACACTTGGCGGACAAACTGGATTGAACCTTGCTGTTGAATTATCAGATCTTGGTGTACTCGCTGAATGCGGTGTTGAAGTACTAGGCACAAAGCTGTCAGCTATTCAAAAAGCAGAGGACAGAGATTTATTCCGTAATCTAATGAATGAATTAAATGAACCTGTACCAGAAAGTGAAATTATCCATAACCTTGAAGAAGCGATGGCATTCACAGATCAAATCGGTTTACCGGTCATTGTTAGACCAGCCTATACACTAGGCGGCACAGGCGGCGGAATTTGTACAAATGAGCAAGAATTAAAAGAAATCGTCGAGAATGGACTGAAATTAAGTCCGGTGACACAATGTTTGCTTGAAAAAAGTATCGCAGGTTTTAAAGAAATTGAATATGAGGTCATGCGTGACAGCGGAGATCATGCCATTGTGGTTTGTAACATGGAAAACTTTGATCCTGTCGGCATCCACACAGGTGACAGTATCGTTGTGGCACCAAGTCAAACGCTAAGTGATCGTGAATATCAGCTGCTTCGTAATGTGTCACTCAAGTTGATTCGTGCACTTGGCATTGAAGGCGGATGTAACGTACAGCTGGCGATTGATCCAGACAGCTTCCAATACTATATTATCGAAGTAAACCCGCGCGTGAGCCGTTCTTCTGCTCTTGCGTCTAAAGCAACTGGATATCCAATTGCAAAACTTGCAGCGAAAATCGCAGTTGGCCTAACACTTGATGAAATGATGAACCCAGTCACAGGTAAAACATATGCAGCGTTCGAGCCAGCACTCGACTATATCGTTTCAAAAATCCCGCGCTGGCCGTTCGATAAATTTGAATCTGCCAACAGACGACTTGGAACACAAATGAAAGCAACGGGTGAAGTCATGGCGATTGGCCGCACATTAGAAGAGTCTCTTTTAAAGGCTGTTCGTTCACTTGAAGCGGATGTGCATCACATTGAATTAAAAGACGAAGCGGACATTACAAACGAAGTGCTTGAAAAGCGGATTATCAAAGCAGGAGATGAGCGTCTGTTTTATATCGCTGAGGCGCTAAGAAGAGGCTATACCGTCGAACAGATTCATGAATTCTCGAAAATTGATTATTTCTTCCTTCATAAGCTGGAAGGCATTATCGCATTTGAAAAGACACTAAAAGAAAACAAAGGCAATGTAGACGTTTTAAAAGAAGCGAAAGAAAAAGGTTTCTCAGATATTTATATTAGCCGCGAATGGAATATGAATGAGGCAGATGTCTATAACCTAAGAACAGAAGCAGGCATCGTTCCTGTGTATAAGATGGTGGACACATGTGCGGCAGAATTTGAATCAGAAACACCATATTTCTACAGCACATATGAAGATGAAAATGAATCCGAACGAACAGATAAGAAAAGTGTCATCGTGCTAGGCTCAGGTCCAATCAGAATCGGACAAGGAGTAGAATTCGATTATGCGACCGTTCATTCAGTGTGGGCAATCAAACAAGCAGGCTATGAAGCCATTATTATTAACAACAACCCTGAAACCGTCTCAACAGACTTTAGTATTTCAGATAAGCTCTACTTTGAACCACTCACTGTAGAAGATGTGATGCACATCATCGACCTTGAACAACCAGAAGGTGTCGTCGTTCAGTTTGGCGGACAAACAGCGATTAACTTAGCAGATGAATTATCAAATAGAGGGGTTCAGATACTTGGAACATCGCTTGAAGACCTTGACCGTGCGGAAAACCGTGACAAGTTTGAACAAACATTAGAAACTCTCGGCGTGCCGCAGCCAAAAGGTAAGACAGCAACGTCTGTGCCAGAGGCAGTAGCGATTGCGAATCAAATCGGTTACCCTGTGCTTGTCCGTCCTTCCTATGTATTAGGCGGCCGTGCAATGGAAATTGTGTATCAAGAAGCTGAGCTCCTTCACTACATGGAGAATGCGGTGAAAGTCAATCCGCAGCACCCAGTGCTCATTGACAAGTATTTGACAGGAAAAGAAATTGAAGTAGATGCTGTGTCTGACGGAGAAACGGTTGTCATACCAGGCATTATGGAACACATTGAAAGAGCCGGCGTTCACTCTGGAGACTCGATTGCGGTCTACCCGCCGCAAACTTTGTCTGAGGACATCAAAGCGAAAATCGCAGAATACACGATTAAACTCGCAAAAGGCCTTAACATCATTGGGCTTTTGAACATTCAATTTGTGCTATCAAAAGGTGAAGTGTATGTACTTGAAGTGAATCCGCGTTCAAGCCGGACTGTCCCATTCTTAAGTAAAATTACAGGCATTCCAATGGCGAACTTAGCTACAAAGGTTATTTTAGGAGAAAAACTGAAAAACTATGGCTACCAAGAAGGGCTTCATGTTGAGCAAGAAGGCGTATATGTGAAAGTTCCAGTCTTCTCTTTTGCAAAACTAAGAAGAGTAGATATTACACTAGGGCCTGAAATGAAATCAACAGGTGAAGTCATGGGGAAAGATATCACAATCGAAAAAGCCCTCTACAAAGGATTGATTGCATCAGGCATTCAAATTCCAAAAGACGGAACGGTTCTCCTGACAGTGGCTGATAAAGATAAAGAAGAAGGACTTGAGATTGCAAGAAGATTCCATTCCATCGGCTATCATATTTTAGCAACAGAAGGAACAGCGAATTACTTAAAACAAGCCTCTATTCCATCAAGTGTTGTCGGCAAAATAGGAGAAGAAGGAAAGAACCTGCTGGATGTCATTCGAAATGGTGAAGCCCAATTTGTCATCAATACCTTAACAAAAGGAAAACAGCCGGCAAGAGACGGCTTTAGAATTAGACGTGAATCTGTTGAAAATGGTGTCGCTTGCTTAACGTCACTAGATACAGCGGAAGCGATTTTAAGAGTGCTAGAGAGCATGACATTTAGAGCAGATGAAATGCCAGAAGTGAAAACGAATGCTGAGGTGACAGTAACGATATGAAAAAAGCATACTTGACGGTCGTCTCAAACCGAGAGATCGCTGATCATATTTACGAAATGACATTAAAGGGTGATCTTGTTGAATCCTTTCAAACAGCTGGACAGTTTCTTCATATAAAGGTCAGTGAATCCATGACACCGCTGCTGAGAAGACCGATCAGTATTGCCAACATTCATGCCGAAAAGCAAGAAGCAACCATCATTTACCGCGCAGAGGGAGAGGGCACAAAGCTCCTTTCCCAAAAGCGGGCGGGAGAGGCAGTCGATGTGTTAGGTCCGCTTGGAAACGGCTATGACCCTTCAGTCGTTCAGGCCGGACAGACCGCATTATTAGTCGGTGGAGGAATCGGTGTGCCTCCGCTATATGAACTGTCTAAGTTGTTAACGAAAAAAGGCGTCATCGTAAAACATGTTCTCGGTTTTCAATCGAAAAAGGATGTATTTTATGAGGAGAAGTTTCAAGCACTCGGAGATACGTTTATCGCAACCGGTGATGGGACATATGGTTCGAAAGGTTTCGTGACAAATGTCATTGAAGAGAATGAGCTGGACTTTGATGTCTTGCTTTCCTGTGGACCGACACCTATGTTAAAAGCACTAAAAGACTCTTATCCCGATAAGCCTGTCTATATTTCAATGGAAGAACGAATGGGCTGCGGAATCGGTGCATGCTTTGCTTGTGTCTGTCATACCGATCAGCACGAGAAACCGTACGTTAAAGTTTGTCTGGATGGACCTGTTTTTAAAGCGGAGGAGGTGGCGCTATCATGCTAAACATCGAATTACCCGGCTTATCTCTAAAAAATCCAATCATTCCTGCATCAGGCTGTTTTGGATTTGGAAAAGAATTCGCATCATTATATGACCTTTCCTTGCTGGGCGGCATCATGATTAAAGCCACGACCCTTGAACCGAGATTTGGCAACCCGACACCGAGGGTAGCTGAGACAGGAGCCGGTATGCTGAATGCGATTGGTCTCCAAAATCCAGGTCTAAAAGGCGTGCTTGAACATGAATTACCTTGGCTTGAGCAGTTCGATACCCCTATTATTGCCAATGTTGCTGGATCACAAGTTGATGATTATGTTGAAGTAGCGAAGCAAATTAGTCAAGCAAGTAATGTTCACGCCCTTGAACTGAATATCTCGTGTCCGAATGTGAAAACAGGTGGAATTGCCTTTGGGACCGATCCAGAAATGGCGGCTACATTGACAAAAGCCGTTAAGGAAGTTTCCTCCGTTCCTGTTTATGTGAAACTGTCACCTAATGTAGCCAATATCGTTGAGATTGCTAAAGCGATTGAATCGGCTGGAGCGGATGGACTCACCATGATCAATACCTTGATTGGGATGCGTTTAGATTTAAAGACAGGCAAACCCATTCTTGCCAATAAAACAGGCGGATTATCAGGTCCTGCTGTAAAACCTGTTGCCATCCGAATGGTGCATGAGGTCAGTCAGGCCGTTTCTATTCCGATTATTGGGATGGGCGGGGTGCAAAGCGCTGAAGATGTACTTGAATTTTTACTAGCTGGCGCAAGTGCGGTAGCTGTTGGGACAGCCAATTTTGTGAACCCATTTATTTGCCCGGAAATCATTGATGAACTGCCGAATGTGTTAGCGGCTTATGGGTATTCATCTGTAGAGGAATGCATCGGAAGGAGCTGGAAACATGAAGCACTTGCCCATCATCGCGCTTGATTTTCCATCAGGACAGGAGGCGCACGCCTTTATAGATCGTTTTGAAGGCACTCCATTATTCGTAAAGGTTGGCATGGAGCTGTTTTACCAAGAAGGTCCTGCCATTATTGACGCACTGAAAGAAAAAAATTGCCGTATTTTCCTTGATCTGAAGCTTCATGACATTCCAACAACTGTGCAAAAAGCGATGAACAGGCTTGCTGCACTTGGTGTTGATTTGGTGAATGTACATGCAGCCGGCGGGAAAAGAATGATGCAGGCGGCCGTAGAGGGACTTGAAAGCGGAACCCCTGCCGGGCAAAATCGCCCGGCTATTATTGCAGTGACCCACCTGACAAGCACGTCAGAAGATATGATGAAAAAAGAATTACTAATTGACCGCCCATTGCAAGAGGCGGTGCTTCATTATGGACAATTGGCATATGAAAGTGGACTTGATGGTGTGGTGTGCTCTGTTCATGAATCAAAACAGCTTCATGAACAAATCTCTCCTTCCTTTCTCACTGTCACACCAGGGATTCGCTTACCAAATGATCAAACGGATGACCAAAAGCGTGTGGCGACACCTGCCTTTGCCAAAGAACAGGGTGTTTCACAGATTGTTGTGGGAAGATCGATCACAAAAGCCACAAACCCAGTGGAAGCTTATCAACAAATTTTGAAAGAGTGGGAGTGACTGCCGGATGAAAACGAAAATCGCGAAGCATTTATTACAAATCAAAGCTGTCTCTTTAAAACCAGACGAACCATTTACATGGGCGAGCGGTATCAAATCACCGATTTACTGTGACAATCGCCTCACCTTGTCTTATCCTGAGGTCAGAGGAGACATTGCGGAAGGTTTAAAAGACTTGATTCTCACTCATTTTGAAGGAGCGGAAGTTGTCGCAGGTACAGCTACAGCTGGCATTCCTCATGCGGCATTAGCAGCTGATCGTCTGAACGTACCGATGTGCTATGTAAGAAGTAAACCAAAAGCACACGGAAAAGGAAATCAAATTGAAGGAGCCGTATCACCTGGCCAAAAGGTGGTTGTCGTAGAAGACCTCATCTCAACTGGAGGCAGCGTTCTTGAAGTTGTGGCTGCTTTAGAAGAAGAAGGCTGTGAAGTACTCGGAGTTGTTGCGATCTTCACTTATGGACTGCCAAAAGCAGCTGCGGCTTTTCAAGAGAAAAACATTCCCTATGTCACGCTGACAGACTATGACACACTGACAGAAGTGGCACTTGAGCTAAAAGCAATTGAGCCTTCTGCTATGAATAAACTAAAACGTTGGAGACAGGATCCTTCGTCTGAATCTTGGATGGAAGAAACGGTCTAAAAAGCTTGTCTTGTTTTAAAAAAGCTGTGCTGCGCTGCACAGTTTTTTATTTGGTTAAAAATAGTAAAAAAGACTCAAATTTAAATAAAAACTAATCCTATCAATAAAGTCGGGTTGACTTTTGTTTGAATTGTGTTAATATTTAATACAAATTAAAACTCTTATCCAGAGAGGTGGAGGGACTGGCCCGATGAAGCCCGGCAACCTGCGATTTGCAAGGTGCTACTTCCTGCAAAATGATTCTATTTTGAAAGATAAGGAAATCGTGAGCTTCCTCATCTTTCTTTCGGACTGAAAGAAAGTTTTTTTATTTTAACGGTGAGGAGGAAGAGGAGATGGAACTGAAACAAAACCAGGATGAGGACTTAGTGAAGCATATGCAAGAGCTGATTGGGGATATGAAATTCGGTTCAATTACGTTGATCGTTCAGGACGGTCAAGTGATTCAAGTGGAAAAAAATGAAAAAATCAGATTAAAGTAGTGCGGAGAATAGCAATAGAAGCAGTACTCCGGAAGGGGAGAAACAATGTTAACTTATGAAAATTGGCAAGAGCCGTCCATTACATTTCAAGAGGACGATTTGTATAAAGGGGCCCTATCTGTGCTGAAATGGGCGTACGGCCACTATGGTGATCAGCTCGTTTATGCATGCAGTTTTGGCATTGAGGGCATTGTCCTGATCGATCTTATTGCGAAAGTAAAAAAAGATGCAAGAATTGTCTTTTTAGATACAGGTCTGCATTTCAAGGAAACATACGACACCATTGATGCAGTTAGGGAAAGATATCCCGGGTTAGACATCGTGCTGAAAACACCTGAGCTGACGGTGGAAGAGCAGAATGAGCAGCATGGTGATAAATTATGGGAAACGAATCCTCAAAGCTGCTGCCATATGAGAAAGGTCATTCCATTGCAAGAGGCACTATCTGGCTATCCGGCATGGCTGTCTGGTTTAAGAAGAGAGCAGTCGCCTAAACGAGCAGGTACGAACTTCTTAAATAAGGATGAAAAATTCCAATCAGTCAAAGTATGTCCGCTCATTCACTGGACGTGGAAGGACATATGGAGATATGCGTCTAGAGAGGATCTTACTTATAATCCGCTGCATGACCAAGGATATCCAAGCATCGGGTGTGCACCTTGTACACAGCCGGCATTTACTGCTGATGATTTGCGTTCTGGAAGATGGTCAGGGACAGCAAAGACTGAGTGCGGATTACATGAGTAAGGGAGCATAATGTATGGAAATCGCCGCAATTTTATTTAGCTTATTCTTTGCTTTAAATATTGGCGCAAGCGGAGCAGCCGCTTCGATGGGCATCGCATATGGTTCAGGTGCGATCAAAAAGCCAATATACGCGCTCAGCGTTTGTGCAGTTGGAATATTAGCAGGTTCAGTGATTGGCGGCGGCGAGGTCGTCAAAACGATCAGCTCCGGGATTATGCCTGAATCTGTCATCACACTTGAAATTGTGTGTATCATCATTGGCTCGGCCGCATTATCACTTTTCATAGCGAACCTCTTGGCCATTCCTTTATCCACAAGTGAGGTCACAGTAGGAGCTGTGGTCGGTGTGGCAGCCGCATATAAAGTGCTGTATGTGAAATCGATCTTAGTCATTGTCTCTTTTTGGGTGATTATTCCGATTGTTGCCTTTGTTTTTACCTTTGCTGTTGTCAAAATCATCAGATTGTTCCCTAAACGGACATTATCCAAAAAAGGTACATTGATCTTATCTGTTGTTTTGATTATCAGTGGGTTTTTAGAAGCGTTTTCAGCCGGCATGAACAATGTCGCCAATGCGGTCGGCCCGCTTGTCGCATCAGGTGTTTTATCAGTCGGGCAAGGAACCCTTTACGGCGGAATCTTTGTGGCCATTGGGGCGCTGCTTCTAGGAAGAAGGGTACTAGAAACAAACGGAAAGAAAATTACACGCTATCAAACGGGTGAAGGCATTCTATTATCGAGCACCGGTGCAGGACTTGTCATCGTCAGCTCTATATTCGGACTCCCTGTTCCCCTTACTCAAATTACCTCCTCGTCCATTATTGGGCTTGGTATGGCAAAGGGTGGACCGAACATTTTTCATAAACATGTTGTGAAAAAAATGCTGAAGGTATGGGTTGTGTCACCTTTCTTATCACTTAGTCTATCTTATTTGTTGGTAAGCCTTTTCTTAAAAGGAGACTATTACTCTATCTTTATCATGATGAGTGTACTGCTTGCTTCACTAGGTGCACTGAGTCTTATGAAGGCAGTTAAAAATGAGAGCAGCTCGATTCATGAACAGGGCGGCGGGATTTAAATATAAATCCGACTATTAACATCTAATAAATATGAACATTGAGAGGAAGATGAACAAATGAGTTTAACACCACATGGTGGCGTATTAATTAATCGAGTAAATGAAGAATTTGATCTAAGCACAGCTGCGAAAGAAATTGAGCTGGATGCCATCTCTTTTGCAGACCTTGAACTCATCGCAATTGGCGGGTATAGTCCAATTGAAGGGTTTTTAACGAAAGCTGATTATGAAGCAGTTGTCAGCAGTATGCGACTAGCAAGTGGTGTCGTTTGGTCTCTTCCGATTACTTTGCCTGTCACAAAGGAAAAAGCAGCGGAGATCAATCGAGGTGACATTGTTCGTCTATCGTATAATGGAACAGTATACGGGGTCATTGAGGTAGAAGATCAATACACACCTGATAAGGAAAAAGAAGCAGTGAATGTGTATAAAACAGATGACCGCAATCACCCAGGCGTGAAAAAATTATTTGAACGCGGTGATACGTATATTGGTGGTAAAATTACACTGACGAAACGCAGTGAAAAACCTTTCCCGCAATTTACGTATGAGCCAGAAGAAACAAGAAAACATTTTAAAGAAAACGGCTGGAAAACCATTGTTGGTTTCCAAACGAGAAACCCAGTCCATCGTGCGCATGAATACATTCAAAAGACAGCACTGGAAACAGTGGATGGTCTATTTCTAAATCCACTTGTTGGTGAAACAAAATCTGATGATATTCCAGCAGATGTAAGAATGAAAAGCTATCAAGTGTTACTGAACGGTTATTACCCGAAAGACCGCGTCTTTTTAGGTGTTTTTCCTGCTGCCATGCGTTATGCTGGACCAAAGGAAGCGATTTTTCATGCGCTTGTGCGTAAAAATTATGGCTGTACACATTTTATTGTCGGCAGAGATCATGCAGGTGTTGGTGATTATTACGGCACATACGAAGCGCAGGAGCTATTTGAACAATTTACAAGCGAAGAAATTGGGATCACACCATTAAAATTTGAGCACAGCTTTTACTGCAATACATGTGAAGCCATGGCAACACCAAAAACATGCCCACATGATAAAAGCGAACATGTCATTCTTTCAGGTACAAAGGTTAGAACGATGCTGAGAAATGGTGAATTACCACCGAGCACGTTCAGCCGAAAAGAAGTCATTGAAACATTAATCGAAGGATTAAAAACGACGGTATCTTAAAGGAGGGTATGACATGAGCAACGAACATATCGTGTGGCATGATTCATCTATTACTAAAAAAGAATATCAACAGAAAAACAACCATACAAGCGGGATCATTTGGCTGACAGGACTAAGCGGTTCAGGTAAATCGACGATCGCCAACGCAGCGGCTCGAGAGCTGTTTGAACAGGGGTACCAAGTGACAGTTCTTGACGGCGATAACGTACGCCATGGACTCAATAAAGACTTAGGCTTTTCAGATGACGACAGAAAAGAGAACATTCGGCGCATCGGTGAAGTGGCGAAATTATTTGTTGAGCAAGGAACGATAGTTATTACTGCTTTTATTTCACCATTTCAAGAAGACCGCCAAATCGTAAGACAGTTAGTCGAAGACGGAGAATTTCACGAAGTGTTTGTGAAATGTGATCTGAACGTGTGTGAAGAGCGTGATCCAAAGGGATTATATAAAAAAGCAAGAAACGGCGAAATTCCATTTTTCACGGGAATCGATTCACCATATGAAGAGCCAGCTGCGCCTGAGCTCGTCCTAGATACAGGTGAATTATCACGCGAGGAGTCAAAACAGCGCCTTGTTGATTATGTAAAGGATAAAACGAAATAATCGCCTGATGGCAGGGGGAGAAAGCAAGATGGGGAAAGTATACATTGTTGGTGCCGGACCGGGTGACCCAGACTTAATTACGCTAAAGGCCCATAAGGCAATACAGCAGGCAGATGTCATTTTATATGATCGTCTTGTCAATCAAGAGATTCTTGCCCATGCCAAACCGGAGGCGGAGTTGATCTATTGCGGCAAACTGCCGAATCATCATACGATGAGACAGGAAGCGATTAATGAAGCGCTTGTTGCTCATGCGAAGGAAGGGAACATAGTCGTTCGTCTAAAAGGCGGTGATCCCTTTGTATTTGGTCGCGGCGGTGAAGAAATCGAATGCTTAGCTGAGCATGGTATTCCGTATGAAGTTGTCCCGGGGATTACTTCTGGCATTGCAGCGGCTGCTTATGCAGGCATTCCAGTCACGCACCGAGAATTCAGCTCAAATGTTGCGTTTGTGACAGGGCATTATCAAAAGGATGAACATTTTGAAGAAAAGTGGGAAGCGCTGGCGACGGGGATTGATACCCTTGTCATTTACATGGGCGTCAAAAACGTGGAAAGAGTCCAGCGGCTGCTTTTGAAAAATGGGCGGAATCCTGAAACCCCAGCTGCGTTTATTCACTGGGGAACGACCACAAGGCAAAAGACGACTTGCTGCACGGTGGCGACACTATCTAAAACGGTTGAAAAAGAAGGGATCGAGCACCCAAGTTTAATTGTGGTAGGAGATGTCGTTCACTTTCATCAAAAGTTGAACTGGTTTGAACCAGCACTGATTGAGAAATGAGAACAAAAAGGTGAAAAGACACGTGTAGACATCGTGTCTTTTCGTCTGAATAAAACTAAGGTCGCAAGGAGGAGTCAAATGAAACAAGCTGTCCTTTATGTTGGGCATGGAAGCAGGGTAAAAGAAGCACAGGATAAAGCCATTTCTTTTATGAAAAGCTGTATGCCGTTAGTCGAAGCAGATATCCAAGAAATTTGTTTTTTAGAGTTGACGGACCCTTCAATCGAAGAAGGGTTTGAGACTTGTGTACAAAAAGGAGCAACCCACATTGCGATCGTCCCGCTCCTCCTTTTAACTGCCATGCATGCCAAATCAGATATTCCAGATGAGATTGTGAAAGTACAAAAACGTTTCCCACAAGTGAAGGTGACATATGGAAGACCTATAGGCGTGAACCAAGAAGTCACGAAAGCTGTTATCGCAAGGATTGAAGAAGCTGGATACAAGGGAGAGCGTGCAAAAATTCTCTTAATTGGCCGCGGAAGCTCTGATCCAGATGTAAAGCGGGATGTGTTTGGCATTGCAGATGATGTCCGAAGTTTGTTGCCTTGTGCAGAGGTTTTTCCGTGTTTTATTACAGCGTGTGAACCGAATTATCGTGACGTCTTAGCACAGTTAACAGTAGATGATGATACGCCTGTCTATCTCGTGCCTTATCTTTTATTTACCGGCATTTTAATGAAAGAGATTGAGAGTGAAGCGAATCAGGCGAGAGAGCGGCTGCGAGATGTCCGTGTCTGCCGATACATTGGGTTTCATCCCCATGTAAAAGCAGCTTATATTGAACGTGTGCAGGAAACCATCTTAAACAAAGAGGATGCGTTTCGTTTTCAAGGAGAAAGCCATGCTTCCAGTTCATCTTGATCTAACCAATAAACACGTGCTAATTGCCGGCGGAGGAAGGGTTGCGGCTAGAAGGACGAGTGCGCTATGCATGGAGCCATGCAGCATAACCATTGTGAGCCCTGACATTTGTGATGAAATGGCGAATCTCATTGAGACATATCAGCTGACTTGGAAGAAAAAGAAAGTTGATGCGGAAGATGTAAAGGATGCATTTTTAATTGTCGCTGCTACAGACGATGCTTCAGTAAACGAGTGGATGACGCAATCAGCGCTTCCTCATCAGCTCGTCAACTGTGTGAGCCAGTCAGAGCTAGGCAATGTGATTGTGCCAAAGGTTGTAAGGGCAGGAAAAGTAACAATCTCCATATCTACGAGTGGTGCAAGCCCAGCCCGCACTAAACAGCTGGCTGCGGCCATTGAGACCTTGCTTGAACAAGAGGATGTAGATGCACTGGATGAGCTCTATATAGAAAGAAAAAAAAGACAAAGAAAAAGCCGATAAAATCTCATCTAAAAATTTAATCGGCTCTTTTTTATTTTCTCAGCTTTAGGACAACATCCTCATCAGGCGTCACAAATAATGTTTGCTGCTGATCATACGTGACAAAGCCCGGTTTTGCTCCGTTTGGTTTTTTCACATGCCGGATTTTCGTATAATCGACAGGGACGGAGCTTGATTCTTTTGCCTTCGAGAAGTAGGCAGCAATTTGTGCCGCTTCAAGCAAGGTTTGTTCATCAGGCGCTTTGTGACGAATGACAACATGTGATCCAGGAATATCCTTTGTGTGAAGCCAAATGTCATCACGAGCTGCCGCCTTTGTGGTCAAATATTCGTTTTGCTTGTTGTTTTTTCCAACGAGAATCGGAACACCTTGAGAAGATTCATACGTTTCCAGTTGAATGGCCGATGGTTTCTTCTTTTTGGCGTTGCGTTTTTGTTTGGGACGCAAATATTTTCCTTCCACCAGTTCTTCTCTTATTTCCTCTAAATCTTTTGGTGAGGCAGAGGACAGCTGCTGGATCAGCTCGTCAAAATAAACAATTTCTTCATGTGTTCGCTCAATTTGTTCATTTACGGCCTCTACTGCATTTTTTGCCTTTTGGTATTTTGTAAAATACGCTTGTGCATTTTCAGAAGGGGTTTTGTTTGTTTTGAGCGGGATCGTGATCTCTCCGCCTTCTTCATCATAATAATTGATAACAGTCGCTTCTTTATCCCCTTTTTTAATCGCATATATATTGGCAGTAAGCAATTCACCATAAAGCTGATACTTATGCGCATTTTGAGATTCTTCAAGTGTTCTTGTTAGTTTTTTCAGCTTGTTTTCATTTTTCTTTTTTTCATTGGCAACAAAACGTTCAAGATCAGCCGCCTGCTGTTTGACTCTGTCTCTTTCAGCTTTTCCGAAATAAAAACGGTCAAGTAGCTCGCTAAGAGAATCAAATGTCTTCATGTCACCATCGACGTGCTGAAGTTCTAATAAATAAAAATACTCTTTCCCATCTTTTCTCGTGAGCTGAGGGGTAAAAGAATGCGCCTGAATGAGCTGAAACATCTCGAGCAATGTACTTGGAATCGTTTCCTGATTGGCAAGACCGGCCCTGTGGACAGCTTCCTTAGCAAACAGCGGAGAAACCCCAGAGAATGTATCGACAATTTGATTGGCGATTTTCCCTTCTTGAAAACGTAAATGCTTTAAAATATCTTCCTTCGTCACGTCAAAAGGATTCAGCTTTTGCTGTGCCGGCGGCAGAAGATATTGATGTCCGGGTAGCACCGTTCGATAGCTGTTCACAGATGGAGAAAGATGTTTCAGTCCGTCAATGATCTGCTCCGTTTCGTCCTCCACGAGAATTAAGTTGCTGTGCCGGCCCATAATTTCAATATATAGCTTACGGGTTTGTTCATCGCCAATTTCATTTCGGCTTCGCACGTGCAGCACGATCACCCGATCTAACCCAATTTGTTCAAAACGTTCAATGAACCCACCCTCAAGATGTTTTCTGAGGAGCATACAAAACATTGGCGGTTCGCTCGGATTATCATCATGGTGCTCAGTGAGCTGTACCCTTGCATAGCTCGGGTGAGCGGATAAAAGAAGCTTATGATTCTTCCCCTTTGACCGGATATGAAAAATCAGCTCATGCTTGTATGGCTGATGTATTTTCGAAATTCTTCCGCCAGTTAATGTTTCTTGCAATTCATTTGTCATACCGTATGTAAAAATGCCGTCAAATGACATGTTGGATACACCCTCTTCTTTCACACAAATCTACTGAAAGAACCTTACGTTTTCTCGTTCTTTAGGCAGTCTTATTATTATAGCATGATTTAGGACGAGTCTGAATAAACTGGCTTATAGAACACTGCATAAGAGAGAGAACAAAAGAGGAGTGGACGAGGTCAAATGAATTGGCATGAACTGAACCAAACCGATTTATTAAAAACAATGAATACATCGATAGGTGACGGACTGTCAGAAAAAGATGTGCAAAAGCGGCTTGAAAAGCATGGGCCAAATGAATTACAGGAAGGGAAAAAGGTGTCGGCGTTCGTTATTTTTTTAGCGCAATTTAAAGACTTTATGGTGTTAATCCTGCTTGCGGCAACGATTATTTCTGCTTTTTTAGGTGAATACATTGATGCTGTGGCGATTGTGGCGATTGTGCTGATAAATGGTGTGCTTGGCTTTTATCAGGAACGCCGTGCGGAAAAGTCCCTCCAAGCACTAAAGGAATTATCAACGCCGCATGTCTATGCAAGGAGAAACAATGAATGGGTCAAGATCCCGTCCAAGCACCTCGTGCCGGGAGATATTGTGAAGTTTTCAAGCGGGGACCGAATTGGAGCAGATATCAGATTACTAGAAACAAAGAGTTTGGAAATCGAAGAATCTGCCCTCACTGGAGAGTCCATCCCAGCGGTCAAACATGCGAGTCCGCTCTCGCGAGATCATGTCTCACTTGGAGATTTGACGAACATGGCCTTTATGGGGACGCTTGTCACGAGGGGAAGCGGTGTAGGGGTTGTCATTGGTACAGGGATGAATACGGCGATGGGACAAATTGCCGGTATGCTGGATTCAGCAGGTAATATGGAAACACCGCTGCAAAGACGCCTTGAGCAGCTGGGGAAAATTTTAATTGTTGCTGCATTATTTTTAACTGTTCTTGTGGTTGTTCTTGGTGTGGTGCAAGGTCATGATTTGTATCATATGTTCTTAGCGGGTGTATCTCTCGCTGTTGCTGCGATTCCAGAAGGACTGCCGGCGATCGTCACTGTCGCACTTTCCCTAGGTGTGCAGCGGATGATTAAACAAAAATCCATTGTCAGAAAGCTGCCGGCTGTGGAAACACTCGGCTGCGCCTCGATTATTTGCTCAGATAAAACAGGCACAATGACACAAAATAAAATGACAGTGACACATGTATGGGCAGAGGGGAAAACGTGGAATATTTCTGGCACTGGGTACGAGCCGTCAGGTGATTTTACCTTAAACGGAGAACTTGTCCATGTAGACAAACATCCAAGCCTGCAAAAGGTGCTATTATACGGAGCACTTTGTAATACATCAACCATCTTTGAAAAAGACGGAGAGATGAGACTTGATGGTGATCCGACAGAAGGAGCACTTCTAACCGCTGCGCGTAAAGCGGGTTTTACAGAGCAATTCATCGAAGCGGGATTTCGTGTGGTGGAGGAATTCCCTTTTGACTCTGAAAGAAAAATGATGTCAGTCGTCGTGGAAACGAATCAGAAGGAGCGGTATGTCATTGCCAAAGGGGCGCCAGATGTGCTGATGAACCGTTCAAGTCATATGATGCACGGCGGACGCACCGCCTCATTTTCAAAGGCCCACCGGCAAGAAACAGAAGCTGCCATTCAAGGTTTAGCAAGACAAGCGCTTAGAACCATTGCGATTGCATATAAAAAAGTAAGCCTGACAGAAAAAATCACCTCTGTTCAGCAGGCAGAAACTGGCCTCACATTTATCGGTCTAGAGGGCATGATTGATCCACCTCGTCCTGAAGTGAGACGAGCGATTAAAGAATGCCGGGATGCTGGCATTAAAACAGTGATGATTACAGGCGATCACGTAGAAACGGCTAAAGCGATCGCTAAAGATTTAAGTCTCTTACCGAAGCAAGGAAAGGTGCTTGATGGAAAAGCTCTGGATCAGCTAAGCGACAAAGAGCTGGAGCAAACAGCAGAAGATGTGTACGTCTTTGCCCGTGTATCACCTGAGCATAAACTGAGAATTGTGAAGGCCTATCAAAAAAATGGCCATATTGTCGCGATGACAGGTGATGGGGTGAATGATGCGCCAGCGATTAAACAGGCGGATATTGGTATATCCATGGGGATTACCGGAACAGACGTTGCCAAAGAAGCTTCTTCTCTTATTTTGCTTGATGACAACTTTGCGACCATTAAATCCGCTATTAAAGAGGGCCGGAATATTTATGAAAACATTCGCAAATTTGTCCGCTATTTGCTGGCATCGAATGTGGGAGAGATTTTGGTCATGCTGTTTGCGATGCTTCTTGCGCTTCCATTGCCTCTCGTTCCAATTCAAATTTTGTGGGTAAACCTTGTCACAGACGGCTTGCCGGCTATGGCACTTGGAATGGATAAACCAGAAGGCGAGGTCATGAAGAGAAAGCCGCGCAACATGAAAGAGGGGATTTTTGCAAGAGGACTTGGTTGGAAGGTCATATCAAGAGGGTTTCTGATCGGGATTGCCACTTTGTTAGCCTTTATGTTTGTGTATCACCGTGATCCGAACAATCTTCAATATGCGCAGACGGTTGCATTCAGCACACTCGTTTTGGCGCAGCTCATTCATGTTTTTGACTGCCGCAGTGAACGGTCTATTTTTGAACGCAATCCATTCGGGAATATGTACTTGATCGGCGCCGTTGTGTCTTCCCTGCTGCTGATGCTTGTGGTCATTTATTATCCGCCGCTTCAGCCAATTTTCAAAACGGTGGCGGTCGCACCAGTCGATTGGCTTCTGATCATCGGTATGTCTGCATTGCCAACTTTTTTACTGGCAGGATCACTTTTGACAAGAAAAAAATAATTGGTTATGGTATAATTTTGAGGTAATAGTGTCTGCTATTACCTTTTTCATTTTATTAATATGAAAGAATTGGGTGTTTTCACATGATACGCAGTATGACGGGATTCGGCCAAGCGAGTAAAACGGATGGTGAACTGACAGTGTCAGTTGAGCTAAAATCGGTCAATCACCGTTTTAAAGAGGTTCATGCCCGTTTGCCGAGGCCGCTTTTATATTTCGAAGATACATTAAAAAAAATCATTCTTCGTCACGTGCAGCGCGGTCGAATTGAGCTGTTTGTTACGATTGAAGGCGGTAAACTTGCAAGCCGGTCTTTACAGATTGACTGGCCGCTGCTTGATGAATATATGAAAGCCGCAAAAGACCTTGAGGACCGCTATCATATTTCAGGTATTCAGCATGCACATGACTTACTGAAGCTGGAACAGGCTGTTCAGGTGGAAGAGTCAGTCAGCCGAAATGAGCAGCTGGAGCATTTGCTGATAGACACTTGTGAAGAAGCTGTCAAGGAGCTTTGCTTCATGAGAGAGCAGGAGGGAACATCACTTCAAAAAGACTGTGAACTCAGGCTGTCTGAACTCGAGGCATTTACAGAAGAAATCAAAGTGTTTGCACCAGAGGTTGTGAGTCAGTACAAAGAACGATTGAATCAAAGATTGCAAGAATGGATCGGAGAGGCGCTTGAAGAGAGTAGGCTGACCACAGAAGCGGCCATCTTTGCTGATCGCTGTGACATTACAGAAGAGATTACCAGGCTGAAAAGTCATTTTCAGCAGTTCCAGCAAATTTTGACGCAAGGCGGCGCTGCCGGACGAAAGCTTGACTTTCTTGTACAGGAGCTCAACCGTGAAGTGAACACGATTGGATCAAAAGCAAACCATCACCATTTAACAAAGCTGGTGGTTGAAATGAAAAGCGCTATTGAAAAAATAAAAGAACAAGTGCAAAATATAGAATAGTCATTGTGTATGCTGTTTACAGTGCGTCTCTTTCGGCGAGACTAGAGACGTTTATATTACAGGGGGACGAAAGAAGATGACCATAAAGTTGATCAATATCGGATTTGGAAACATCATTTCAGCGAATCGGATGATTTCGATCGTCAGTCCGGAATCAGCACCGATTAAACGAATGATACAAGACGCAAGAGATCGAGGCATGCTCATTGATGCGACATACGGAAGAAGAACCCGTGCTGTTGTCATTATGGACAGTGACCATGTCATCTTATCTGCCGTTCAGCCTGAGACTGTCGCGCAAAGACTTTCTGTAAAAGAAGAAATCATAGATGAAGGGCAGGGGTAATACGCCATTATGAAAGAAAGAGGACTTTTAATCGTTCTCTCTGGACCTTCGGGAGTTGGAAAAGGAACGGTCAGACAAGCCATTTTCTCCCAGGAAGATACGAAATTTGAATACTCTATTTCTGTGACAACCCGCAAACCGCGTGAAGGTGAAAGAAATGGTGTTGATTATTTCTTTAAAACCAGGGAAGAATTTGAACATATGATTGAAAACAAAAAGCTGTTAGAATGGGCAGAATATGTCGGGAATTACTACGGCACGCCTGTTGACTATGTAGAACAAACATTGAGCGAAGGAAAAGATGTTTTCCTTGAAATCGAAGTGCAAGGTGCACTTCAAGTAAGAGAAGCATTCCCGGAAGGTCTCTTTATTTTCCTTGCACCGCCAAGTCTTTCAGAACTTCAAAACCGCATTATTACACGCGGGACAGAATCTGAGGATCTCATCCGTAACCGAATGGCTGCTGCAAAAGAAGAAATTGAAATGATGGATGCTTATGACTATGTCGTTGAAAACGACGATGTCGAGCTTGCATGTGAAAGAATTAAAGCGATCGTCCTTGCAGAGCACCTGCGAAGAGACAGAGTCGCACCAAGATATAAAAAAATGCTGGGGGTAGAATAAACCATGTTAGATCCTTCAATTGACTCATTGATGAACAAACTTGACTCAAAATATACACTTGTCACAGTGTCTGCACGCCGTGCACGTGAAATGCAAATCCATCAAGATCAACAAATCGAAAACACAAAATCCTACAAATTTGTAGGGAAAGCTCTTGAAGAAATCGATGCTGGTCTTTTGACATTTGAAAAAGAAGAGCAAGAATAACATCGCTTCTGCTATGCAGATACGATACGTTCAAAAAAGTCAAAACTATGATTGGTTTTGACTTTTTTGAATTGTAGACGAATTTGTGAAAAAGGCCGTTAAGGGGGACAAACAAATGTTACAGTCAAAAAATATTTTACTCGGCGTCAGCGGAGGAATCGCCGTATATAAAGCAGCTGCACTCACTAGTAAACTCGTACAGGCAGGCGCAAACGTAAGAGTGATTATGACAGAATCTGCCCGTGAGTTTGTGTCTCCGCTCACCTTTCAAGCCCTATCTCGGCATGAGGTGTATGTGGATACATTTAAAGAAAACAATCCAAAAGTCATAGCGCATATTGATGTAGCTGACTGGGCCGATCTCATTCTTGTTGCCCCTGCAACAGCACATACCATTGGTAAAATGGCCGCAGGACTTGCTGATGATATGCTCACAACGACCTTGCTTGCTTCAACAGCTCCTGTATGGGTTGCACCGGCTATGAATGTGCACATGTATGACCATCCAGCTGTCAAGCGAAACATCCGCACTTTATATGAAGACGGCTACCGGTTTATAGAGCCAAGTGAAGGCTATTTAGCATGCGGCTACATTGGAAAAGGACGCTTAGAGGAGCCTGAAAAAATTGTTGAACACATCCGTGCGTTTTTTGATGAGCCAACCAGCTTGCCGCTTTCAGGCAAAAAAGTCGTGGTCACAGCTGGTCCTACACGAGAAGTGATCGACCCTGTTCGTTTCCTTTCAAATCGATCTTCTGGGAAAATGGGCTATGCCATTGCAGAAGCTGCCGAGCAAATGGGGGCTGATGTCACGCTCATTTCAGGACCTGTTTCGTTAACTGCACCTGAGCATGTCGATGTAGTGCAAGTGGAATCGGCTGAGGAGATGTATCAAGCAGCGTTAGAGGTGTACGAGTCAGCAGATATAGTGATAAAATCAGCAGCCGTTGCCGATTATACGCCTGTCACGACGTATTCTCATAAAATGAAAAAACAAGACGGTGAACTAGCGGTTGAATTTAAGCGGACGAAAGATATTTTAAAAGAGCTTGGGAAAAGAAAAGAACATCAGGTCCTAGTCGGCTTTGCAGCTGAGACGCAGGATGTTGAATACTATGCGAAAAAGAAAATCGAATCCAAGCATTTAGATATGATTGTCGCGAACAATGTTGCAGCAGAGGGCGCAGGCTTTGGCACAGATACAAATGTCGCAGCATTGATCAAAGCAGACGGAACAAAAAAAGAGCTGCCAATGATGAGCAAAAAAGATCTTGCCTTTGAAATCTTACAGGAGGCAAAGCAGCTGCTGCCAAAAGAGCGTGATCGAGCATGATTGCTGAAGTGATCGTCGATGTCACAACGAAAGCCATTGACAGGCCATTTGACTATCGTGTGCCAGACCGCTTTAAAGGCCTTGTCAAGGCTGGTATGAGGGTAGTGGTTCCTTTTGGCCCAAGGAAGATTCAAGGGTTTGTGACAAAAATCAAAGAAGAAACAGACGTACAGTCAGGAAATATCAAGGACATTGTCGATTTATTTGATTTATCTCCTGTTCTGACAGATGAGCTATTGGAGCTTTCCCACTGGCTGACGGAAAAAACATTGTCCTATCATATTACGGCGCTTCAATCGATGCTTCCAGCAGCGATGAAAGCAAAATATGAAAAAGAAATTCAGGTGTTATCAGCTGAGGAACTTCCGCAGTCATTGAAAGAGCTTTTCGGTCAGCAAGAGAGCATCCTTTACGCTGACATTCCGCCTGAACAGCTGAAGCCTATTCAAAAGCATGTCCAAAAAGGTCATCTAGAAGTCAGATATCACGTCTCACAAAAATCCGGAAAGAAAAAGGTGCGGACACTTCAGGTAGCAGTTACGAAAGAAAAACTTGAAGAAAAGCAGGAACAGTTAAAGAAAAATGCGGTGAAACAGAAGGCGCTGCTTGCCTTTTTACTTCAAGCGAATGAAACGACGTTTTTAGCAAAAGATTTGCAGCAGCAAACAGGTGCTAGTTCTCAAACGATAAAAGCCTTGATTCAAGAAGGCCTGTTAACAGAAAGCTATGAAGAGATTTATCGAGATCCTTATCGGGATAGGGAGTTTACACCATCTACTCCTCTTGATCTCACAACAGAGCAAGCAGAAGCGGCAAAACCCATTCATCAAGCAGTGAGCGATGAAAAACATGAAACGTTTTTACTGCACGGGGTCACAGGAAGCGGTAAAACCGAAATTTATTTACAGACGATTGATCATGTCCTCCAAAAGGGAAAAGAAGCGATCGTCCTAGTTCCTGAAATTTCATTAACGCCTCAAATGGTCCAGCGTTTTAAAGAGCGCTTCGGCTCCAATGTGGCTGTCCTTCATAGCGGCTTATCGACTGGGGAAAAATACGATGAATGGCGGAAAATCCACCGCAAGGAAGTCAAACTTGTCGTTGGCGCAAGATCGGCTGTTTTTGCCCCGTTTGAGAATTTAGGAATGATCATTATAGATGAAGAACACGAATCTTCATATAAACAAGAAGAAATGCCTCGGTATCATGCGAAAGATGTGGCCATTGAACGAGCAGGGCGGCACCAATGTCCGGTTGTATTAGGCAGTGCAACGCCTTCACTTGAGTCATATGCGCGTGCAAAAAAGGGTGTGTATACACTGCTGACGCTCAAACGGCGCGTCAATCAGCAGCAGCTGCCGCACGTTTCGTTAATTGATATGAGAGAAGAATTAAGAAACGGCAACCGCTCCATGTTCTCAGAAGAATTAATGCTCAGGTTAAAAGAAGTACTTGAAAGGAAAGAGCAGGCGGTTTTATTTCTCAATAAAAGAGGTTATTCATCCTTTGTGATGTGCCGGGATTGCGGATATGTGGAACAATGTCCTCATTGTGAGATATCTCTCACTTATCACCGCTTTCAAAAACGGCTGAAGTGCCATTACTGCGGTCACGAAGCTCCTGTACCTGCAGAATGTCCAGAATGCCATAGTGAGCATATTCGCTATTTTGGTACAGGCACGCAGCGTGTGGAAGAAGAGCTGACGAAGGTATTGCCAGAAGCAAGGGTCATCCGAATGGATGTAGATACAACCTCTCGGAAAGGCGCACACGAAAAGCTTCTCACGTCCTTTGGTAATAAAGAAGCAGACATTCTGCTTGGGACGCAAATGATTGCAAAAGGATTAGACTTCCCAGATGTTACACTTGTCGGTGTCCTTAGTGCGGATACGTCTCTTCACATCCCTGATTTTCGTTCAAGTGAAAAAACGTTTCAGCTTCTCACGCAAGTAAGCGGACGTGCGGGACGTCATGAAAAAGCGGGGTCAGTCATTATTCAATCATATACACCTTCGCATTATAGTATTGAATTAACCAAACAGCATGATTATGAAGCCTTTTATGAGCAAGAGATGTTGCACCGTCGTCATCAGTCCTATCCGCCATTTTATTTTTTGGCGATGGTGACTGTATCACATGAAGAAGTGACGAAGGCAGCGCATGTCACAGACAAAATTGTTCAGTTCTTGAAAATGAATTGTGCACCGAATACAAGGATTCTCGGTCCTGCTGCTTCTCCGATCGCTAAGATCAAAGATAGATATCGATATCAATGCGTGATAAAATACAAAAGGGAAAATGAACTGGCAAGTTTATTACGAAAAATACAAGATCATTATCAAAAAGAAATGGAACAAAAACAGTTGATGATATCAATCGATATGAATCCATATATGATGATGTAAAACGGAGGTCTTTTCGTGGCAATCAAACCGATAGTCTTACATCCTGCAGACGTGCTTGAACAACAAACAGAGCTTGTTGATACATTCGATAAAAAACTGAAAAAACTGCTGGATGATATGTATGATACAATGCTTGAACTAGATGGAGTCGGCCTAGCCGCACCACAAATCGGCATCTCAAAAAGAATCGCCGTGGTCGATATCGGCGAAGATTCTGGGAGGATTGACTTGGTAAATCCTGAGATTCTTGAAGTGGAAGGGAGCCAGACAGACATTGAAGGCTGCCTGAGCTTTCCATCTTTGTACGGAACGGTTGAAAGACCAAATTATGTGAAGGTGAAAGCCTTTGATAAGAAAGGCAAACCATTTACAATAGAAGCAGAAGGATTTTTAGCAAGAGCTTTATTGCATGAAATTGATCACTTAGACGGTGTATTATTCACGTCGAAAATCATTCAAACCTATACAGAAAAAGAACTTGCGGAAATGGAAGGGTGAAGAAAATGGCACGTATCGTATTTATGGGAACCCCTGATTTCTCAGTACCTGTGCTGCAAACACTTATAACAGAAGGATATGAAGTTGTCGGGGTCGTCACACAGCCAGATCGCCCGAAAGGCAGAAAACGAGTACTGACGCCGCCTCCTGTAAAAGTAGAAGCCTTAAAACACGGCATTCCAGTTTTACAGCCTGAAAAGGTACGTCTTGATGAAGAAATTGATAAAGTGCTTGCGTTAAAGCCAGATTTGATCGTAACAGCAGCGTTCGGACAAATTTTGCCAAAAAGATTACTTGATGAACCTGAATTTGGCTGTATCAACGTTCATGCCTCACTGCTGCCAGAACTAAGAGGCGGTGCACCGATCCATTATGCGATCCTGCAAGGCAAAAAGAAAACAGGCGTGACGATCATGTATATGGTAGAAAAGCTTGATGCAGGTGACATGATTAGCAAAGTAGAAGTAGAAATTGATGAATTAGACAACGTCGGAACACTGCACGATAAATTAAGTGTGGCTGGTGCGGCGTTATTAAAAGACACCGTTCCAAATGTGTTAAGCAGGTCTATCTCGCCAATTCCGCAAAATGAAGAGGCAGCAACGTATGCACCAAATATTAAGCGGGAGCAGGAAAGATTAGACTGGACCAAGCCAGGAGAAGAGCTTTACAACCAAGTTCGCGGCTTAAATCCATGGCCAGTTGCCTATACTGAATGGAACGGTGCTAACTTAAAAGTATGGGAAGCGAAAAAAGTTCCGCTTCAAGCACCAGAAGAACCTGGGAAAGTGATTGAGCTTCAAAAAGAAGGACCAGTCGTTGGAACAGGAAATCAGCAAGGCCTTTTATTAACGAGTGTACAGCCCGCTGGAAAGAAAAAAATGAGCGGTGAAGACTTCTTAAGAGGCGCAAATATCGAAATTGGGCAGAAATTAGGGTTAATCAATGAAGAAAAGTAATGTGAGAGAAGTAGCGCTGGACGCTTTAATCAAACTCGAACAAAATCAAGCCTACAGTAACTTGCTTTTGCAGTCAGTGATGAAAGAGAAAGAACTTTCCGATCAAGACAAACCGCTATTAACAGAACTTGTATACGGTACACTGCAAAACAAGCTGGCACTTGATTATATGCTCACACCCTTTGTGAAAAAACCGCAAAAAGTGGCTCCATGGGTGATGCAGCTTTTGCGGATGTCTCTTTATCAGATGGTTTACCTTGAAAAAATTCCAGATCGTGCAGCCATCCATGAAGCAGTGGAACTAACGAAAAAGCGCGGACATAAAGGCATTTCTTCACTAGTCAACGGCGTTTTGCGTTCCGTGCAAAGAGAAGGCGTGCCAGCATTTGATGCGATCAAAGATCCGGTAAAAAGGCTTTCAATAGAGACAAGCCATCCATTGTGGCTCGTACAAGAATGGGTGGAGGCGTACGGTTTTGAAGCAACAGAAAGCATGTGCCGTATTCATTTAGTCCCGCCAAAGCAGACATTGCGTGTCAATCGAATGAAAAAAGACCGCCCTGCACTGCAGCAAGAACTCATGGATGCAGGAATTGAAACAGAGCTCGGCGACTTATCTGAGGATGCACTCAAACTCATGAAAGGATCTATCGTATCTACTCCTTTCTTTCAAGAGGGCTTTGTCACGATTCAAGATGAAAGCTCCATGCTTGTCGCAAGAGCGCTGGATCCTCAGCCGGGAGAAATGGTGCTTGATGCCTGTGCCGCTCCTGGTGGTAAATCAACACATATCGCAGAGCAAATGAACGATGAGGGGAAGATTGTGTCTCTTGATTTACATGAGCACAAAGTAAAACTGATCAAACAGGCAGCAAAGCGTCTAAACTTAACGCATATTGAGGCAAAAGCGCTTGATGCAAGAAAAGCATCCGACCATTATGATGATGCTTCGTTTGACCGTATTCTCATTGATGCACCATGTTCAGGTTTTGGCGTCATCAGACGAAAACCAGATATGAAATATACAAAGTCCTCGGAAGACTCAGCAAGACTTGCGACAATTCAGCAATCGATCTTGCATGAAACAGCCCAGCTGCTAAAGCCAGGCGGAACCCTTGTATACAGTACATGTACAATGGATCCAACAGAAAATCAACAAGTGATTCATGCGTTTTTACAAGAACACCAAGACTTCGAACCCGATCTATCTCTTAATGAACGGCTGCCTGAGCAGGTTGCTCCGTTTGTTCAAAACGGAAGTGTACAAATTCTTCCTCATTATTTCGGAACAGATGGTTTCTTTATTTGCAGCATGAGAAAGAAGGGATAAAAAATGACAGAACAAAAACAAAAAGTAAGAAAAGAACTGAAAACAGACATGCCGTCGATCTACTCGTTTGAGCTAAATGAAATCAAAGACTGGTTAAAGGAACAAGGCGAAAAGCCTTTCCGTGCAACACAAATTTTTGAGTGGCTTTATGAAAAACGCGTCACATCCTTTGATGAAATGTCTAACCTTTCAAAGGAATTAAGAGAAAAATTAAAAGATCAATTCGCCATCACGACTTTAAAAACAGTGATCAAACAAACTTCTCAAGATGGAACGATCAAGTTCTTATTTGAATTACACGATGGCTATACCATTGAAACCGTGCTGATGCGCCACGAATATGGCAACTCTGTCTGCGTCACAACACAGGTTGGCTGTCGGATTGGTTGTACATTCTGTGCATCTACACTTGGCGGTTTGAAACGTAACCTTGAGGCGGGAGAAATTGTGGCCCAAGTATTGAAAGTACAACAGGCGCTTGATGAAACAGATGAACGCGTCAGCTCAGTTGTCATCATGGGTATTGGCGAACCGTTTGATAACTTTGATGAAATGCTTGCATTCCTTAAAATCATTAACCATGACAACGGTTTAAATATTGGTGCACGTCATATTACCGTTTCGACGAGCGGGATCATTCCAAAGATTTATCAATTTGCGGATGAGCAAATGCAAATCAACTTTGCTGTCTCCCTGCACGCACCAAATACTGACATTCGAAGCCGCCTCATGCCAATCAATAAGGCATACAAGCTGCCAAAATTAATGGAAGCTATTGAATATTACATTCAAAAAACAGGCAGACGCGTGAGCTTTGAATACGGTCTGTTTGGCGGAGTCAATGATCAAGTCCATCATGCAGAAGAACTTGCTGATTTATTAAAAGGAATCAAATGCCATGTAAACCTCATCCCGGTGAACTATGTACCAGAAAGAGATTACGTGAGAACACCAAGAGAACAAATCTTCCTATTTGAAAAAACGCTGAAAGAACGAGGCGTAAACGTAACGATTAGACGAGAGCAAGGCCATGATATTGATGCTGCTTGCGGTCAGCTAAGAGCGAAGGAGCGTCAGGAAGAGACGAGGTGACGAATGTTGATAAGGGCAGCCTTTCAAACCGATACAGGAAAAGTCCGTCAGCATAATGAAGATGATGCAGGTATTTTTGAAGCAAAAGAAGACACACTTCTAGCTGTTGTAGCAGATGGAATGGGAGGTCATCTTGCTGGTGATGTAGCCAGCAAGATGGCAGTTTCTTCTTTAAAAGAATACTGGCAGGAAACATCTTCAATTCCAAATAAACCAGCCGATCAAGAAAATTGGTTAATCTCAAAAATTAGCGATATTAATGACCAAGTATACGAACATGCGAAAAACAATGAGGAGTGCCAAGGAATGGGGACGACCATCGTTTGTGCGCTCGTTCATTTGCAAACGGTCACAATTGCCCATATTGGTGACAGCCGCTGCTATTTGCTAAGAGAAGGAGCACTGACCCAATTAACAGATGATCACTCACTAGTGAATGAGTTAGTGAAAACAGGAGAGATTTCAAAAGCGGATGCAGAATATCATCCAAGAAAAAATGTGCTGACCAAAGCGTTAGGAACGGATAAACACGTTCAAATTGATGCACGAACTTTTGAAGTGGACCCAGGAGATCAAATTTTGCTTTGCTCAGACGGATTATCGAATAAAGTAGAAGAAGAGCATTTGATTCAGATTTTATCGCAAACAACCGCACCAGATGAAAAAGTAACAGAGTTAGTTCAAACAGCGAATGACAACGGCGGTGAAGATAACATTACAGCAGTACTGTTAGAAATCTCCTCCCAAACAGAGGAGGGTGACAGCAAGTGTTGATCGGAAAAAGGATCAGCGGCCGTTATCAAATTCTTCGCGCCATAGGCGGAGGCGGAATGGCCAACGTTTATTTGGCGGAGGATATGATTTTAGATCGCGAAGTGGCGATTAAAATTTTACGGTTTGACTTTGCAAGTGATGATGATTTTATTAGACGGTTCCGGCGAGAAGCGCAATCAGCAGCCAGCTTAGATCATCCGAATATTGTCAGTATCTACGATGTAGGAGAAGAAGATGACATTTATTATATTGTCATGGAATATGTCGAAGGGATGACGCTGAAAGAATACATACACGCCAATGGACCGCTTCATCCAAAAGAAGCCGTTCGCATTATGGAGCAAGTCGTTGCGGCGATGGAAGAAGCCCATGCGAAACAGCTCGTCCATCGAGACATTAAGCCTCACAATATATTAATAGACAACTTGGGGAATATCAAAGTCACTGATTTTGGCATTGCCATGGCACTTAGCTCAGCGACCATTACCCATACGAATTCTGTTCTTGGTTCCGTGCATTATTTGTCCCCAGAGCAAGCGCGCGGCGGTCTTGCAACGAAAAAGTCAGACATTTATTCACTTGGTATTGTTCTTTATGAGCTGATTTCAGGACGCATGCCATTTGAAGGAGAATCCGCTGTCAGTGTCGCACTGAAGCATTTGCAATCAGAGCCGCCATCTGTGAGAAGGTGGAATCCTTCTGTACCACAAAGCGTGGAGAACATCATTTTAAAAGCGATGGCCAAAGATCCATTCTATCGATACGAAGATGCATCTGAAATGCAAAAAGACTTAAAAACGGCTTTTGACCCTGCAAGACTAAAAGAAAAGCGCTTTGTCATTGAAGAAGATCATGAAGCAACAAAAGCCATTCCCATTATAAAAGATCATCAAGTCGATCAAGACAATGAAAAAACAGCCGTCCACCCGGTTCAAAAACCAAAGAAAAAAGAGAAACAAAAGCCGAAGAAAAAACGGAAAAAATGGCCGTGGATTGTAGCATCGATCTTATTTGTTTTGACGGCTGCGACCATTTTAGCGATCACGGTCTTCCCAGGATTACTCTTTCCAAAAGACGTAGAGGTGACCGATGTTTCTGGCATGACGGTTGAAAAAGCGGAAGACACCTTGAAGAAAGCCGGATTTACCGTCGCTTCTGAACCCATTGATATTGCCGACGAGAAGATTGAAAAAGGGCTGGTTGTCAAAACAGACCCGAAAATTGGAACAAAGGTAAAAGAAGGGACAGAAATTCAGCTTTATCAAAGTACAGGTAAAGAAAAAACCGAATTACCTGATGTAACAGGTGAAAAGGTCGAGAAAGCAAAAGAACGATTAGAGAAAAAAGGGTTTAAACAGGTTGTTGTAGAGGAAGTGAATGATAATGACACAGAATCAGGCATTGTCATGGAACAGAAACCTTCCGCGAATACAGAACTTGTCGCAGCAGATGAAGAAGTCACATTGACCGTCAGTATAGGCCCTGCCGATATTACCTTACGGGATTTAACGACCTATAGTAAACAGGCCGCATCAAATTATCTAGAGGATAATGGACTAAAGCTAGATGAAAAAGAAGCATATTCTGACGATGTGCCAAAAGGTGAGGTCATGAAGCAAGAACCGGGAGCTGGGACAGCTGTTAAACCTGGTGATACGGTCAAAATTACGTTCTCTCTTGGACCAAAAGAGAAACCAGCCAAAACAGTGACTGAAAAGATTGCGATCCCATATGAACCAGAAACAGAAGGACAAGAAATGAATGTTCAAATATCTATTGATGATGCAGAACATAGCATTTCTGATTTATATGAAACCTTTAAAATCACTGCTCCCACTGAGCGAACGATTAAATTTAAGATAGAACCTGGTCAAAAAGGATACTATCAGGTGACTGTGGATGATAAAGTAGTAAGCTCCAAAACGATTGAATACCCTGATGATGAATAAAGGAGGGACTTTATGCCTGAGGGCAAAATTATTAAAGCATTAAGCGGATTTTATTATGTGCTGGATGAGTCTCTAGAAAGTGGCAAAGTAATTCAGTGTAGAGCAAGAGGGATTTTTCGTAAAAACAAAATAACCCCTCTTGTTGGAGATTATGTCGTCTATCAAGCAGATAACGATAAGGAAGGCTATTTGCTGGAAGTAAAAGAGCGGACCAATGAGCTGGTTCGGCCGCCTATTAGCAACGTTGATCAAGCGGTGCTCATTTTCTCAGCAGCAGAGCCGACCTTTAGTACATCGCTGTTAGACAGATTCCTAGTGCTTGTTGAAGAGAGCCAGATTGAACCGATTATCTGCATCACAAAAATGGACTTGCTGAAAACAGAGCAAGAGCGAGAAACGATTCAAGCCTATGCAGAAGACTATCGCCAAATTGGATACGACGTTCATTTAACATCGACGATCGAAGGGGATGGAATTGAAAAGCTGACCCCGCATTTCCATCACAAGATTACTGTTTTTGCAGGTCAATCGGGTGTAGGGAAGTCTTCCCTCTTAAATGCGATGAGTCCTGATTTAGCACTGAAAACAAATGATATTTCCTCCCATCTTGGCAGGGGGAAACATACAACAAGACATGTGGAACTCATTCGAACGGCTGAAGGGCTCATTGCCGATACACCAGGATTTAGCTCGCTTGAATTTACAGGTATCGAAGCGGAAGATTTAGGGCTCTATTTCTTAGAAATCAGAGAGAAGAGTGCAGAATGTAAATTCAGAGGCTGTTTGCACGTAAAAGAGCCTGGATGTGCAGTAAAAGAGGCAGTAGAACACGATCGCATCAGAGAGTATCGCTATCAGCATTATTTAGAGTTTTTAACTGAAATTAAAGACAGAAAGCCGAGGTACTAAATCATGGTTTATATTGCCCCATCCATTTTATCAGCCGATTTTGCCAATCTTGCGAAAGATATCCGTGATGTGGAACAAGGTGGAGCGGATTATATTCATATTGATGTGATGGACGGTCATTTTGTACCGAATATGACATTTGGACCAAATGTAGTGGAGGCGATCAGGCCGCATACAAAGCTGCCGCTCGATGTTCACTTAATGATTGAGCAGCCAGACCAGTATATCCCTGCATTTGCAAAAGCGGGCGCTGATATTATTTCTGTTCATGTCGAGGCGTGTCCACACTTACATCGCACGATTCAGCATATAAAAGAACAAGGTGTCAAAGCAGGGGTTGTTTTAAACCCGCACACACCCGTTTCTCAAATCGCGCATGTATTAGAGGATGTTGACCTCGTCTTATTCATGACGGTGAACCCTGGTTTTGGCGGACAGGCGTTTATTCCTGCTGTTCTCTCAAAGGTAAAAGAAGTAAAGACACTTAGTGAACAAAAAGGCTTAACTGATTTACTCATTGAAATAGATGGCGGTGTCAATGTAGAGACAGCAAAGAGCTGCAAAGAAGCAGGCGCTAATCTACTTGTTGCCGGCTCAGCGGTATATGGGAAAGACGACCGCGCGGCGGCCATTCAGGCCATTCGAGAAGCATAAGAAAAAGAACCAAAGTCATTGTGATCTTTGGTTCTTTTTCAATGGAGAGGAGCGTAAGCATGCACATACATATCGTAGCCGGCGGTCCTTTTGCGTACATCCCGCCGCTTGATCATGAAGCATCTGAGGAGGACATTCTCTGGATCGGCGTAGACCGGGGAACCCTTTTCTTACTAGAGCATGGCATTGTACCTGACAGAGCATTTGGTGATTTTGATAGTGTGACAGAAGAGGAGCTTCATGAACTGAAAAAGAAATTGCCTGCACTCAATCTATTTCAGGCAGAGAAAGATGAAACAGATTTAGAACTTGCGCTGAACTGGTCTTTGCGTCAGAATCCAGCACATATTCAAATTTACGGCATCACAGGCGGGAGAGCAGATCATTTTCTTGGGAATATCCATCTCCTTTATAAAGGCATTCAGCACAAACAGAGCATGACCCTTGTAGATAAACAAAATATTATTCAAATGTTTGGACCTGGTACATACGACATCAAACAAGACCCGGATAAAAAATATGTGTCGTTTTTGCCCTTCGGTACATCGGTTGAAAAGCTGACATTAAAAGGTTTCAAATATCCTCTGAAAAATTGTCATATTGAGCCTGGTTCCACACTATGTATTAGTAACGAACTCATCCACTCAAATGGTACTTTTTCTTTTCATGAAGGCATATTAATAATGGTAAGAAGCAAAGATTGACCAACCTATCAATGTGGATGGCTGATTAAGCTCAATTGTGCTGCAAGCGGTACTTTTAGGAGGGGGACAAAATGAAATTTTATACAATCAAACTGCCTAGATTTCTTGGCGGCATTGTCCGTGCGATGCTTGGTTCATTTAAGAAAGATTAATGAGTAATCTCCTTTATTTCCACATAAAAACGCCTGCTACATTTAACTGTAGCAGGCGTTTACTCTTGCTTATACACGCTCAACTTTACCAGATTTCAAAGCTCGAGCTGATACATATACTCTTTTAGGCTTACCGTCCACTAGAATACGAACTTTTTGAAGGTTCGCGCCCCATGTACGTTTTGTAGAGTTCATTGCGTGAGAACGGTTGTTCCCAGCTTTTGTTTTTCTGCCTGTAATAACGCATTTACGTGCCATTTGTTTCCCTCCTAACTGCGAAAACATCATCATATTCTTCATATACGTACTTAGAGATGCCTCAAGATACTTTAATAATTTACCACAGCTTCAAGGGGTTTGCAAGGATTGTTTGCTCCTCTTTCAAGAAAAATACCTTGACATCTTGATAAAAATTCAAGGCTATAGTATAAGTAGGATTGGGTCGGATTGAATGATTTCTTTTAAAAAGAAGGGTCTTATAGTAAAATAGTGATAACTCAGGGCAATTTCTCAAAAAGGGGGAACCAATGTGTCCATTGAACTTAGAACGAAATACGGACAAATTGATATATCAAATGAAGTCATTGCAATGGTGGCAGGAGGCGCTGCGATCGATTGCTATGGTATTGTTGGCATGGCGTCCAAAAATCAAATAAAGGACGGCTTGACGGATATTCTCCGCAAAGAGAACTTCAGCCGGGGTGTTCTTGTGCGTCAAAAAGAAGATCGCATTCATATTGATATGTACATCATCGTCAGCTACGGTACAAAAATATCAGAAGTCGCACATAATGTTCAAACGAAAGTCAAATATACGATTCATCACACGATTGGACTTTCAGTTGACTCAGTCAACATTTATGTACAAGGAGTAAAAGTTACGAACCCGTAGTAAGGAGGAAATATATTGTCTATTAGAAATCTGGGTGGCCGCTCATTTGCAAAAATGATTCTTGCAGGTGCTCACCATCTTTCTCAAAACGCACAAATTGTTGATGCGTTAAATGTTTTTCCAGTGCCAGACGGAGACACGGGGACAAATATGAATTTGTCAATGACTTCAGGGGCAAAAGCAGTTGAAGAAACAAATACCGATCACATTGGTAAGGTCGGGGTGGCTCTGTCGAAAGGGCTGTTAATGGGGGCAAGAGGAAACTCAGGTGTGATCCTGTCTCAGCTCTTCAGAGGTTTCAGCAAAAATATAGAACAAAAAGAAACAATTGACGCAAAAGAATTTGCGCTTGCCTTGCAGGCCGGTGTTGATACAGCATATAAAGCCGTCATGAAACCGATTGAAGGAACCATCTTAACGGTTGCAAAAGACGCAGCAAAGAAAGCGGTTGCTGTTTCAGCAACAGAAGACCAAATCGATCGTGTGCTTGAATTAACGATTGAGGAAGCAAGAGCATCACTTGACCGCACGCCAGATCTCCTTCCTGTTTTAAAAGAAGTCGGCGTTGTAGATAGCGGCGGTAAAGGACTTCTTTGTGTATATGAAGGTTTTCTTGCTTCATTAAGAGGAGAAGAGCTCCCTCCTAAAACGGCCTCTTTGCCAACATTAAAAGAATTAGTGAGTGCAGAGCATCATAAAAGTGCACAAAGCCATATGAACACAGAAGATATTGAATTTGGTTATTGTACAGAATTTATGGTGAAATTCGAAGAAGACAAACAGTCCTTTGACGAAAATGCCTTCAGAGAAGAATTAAGCGAATTCGGAGATTCACTTCTTGTGGTATCTGATGATACGCTTGCAAAAGTCCATATTCATGCAGAGCAGCCAGGAGATGTCTTATCATATGCACAGCGCTACGGCAGCTTGATTAATATGAAAATTGAAAACATGAGAGAGCAGCATAGCTCGATCGTCAATGAAGAAAAAGATCACTCGCCTGCTGCACCAAAAGCAACAGCTGCTGAAAAACAGCGTTTTGGAGTAGTGAGTGTCGCAATGGGAGAAGGGATTGCTGACTTGTTTAAAAGTATCGGAGCATCCGTCGTCATTGAAGGCGGACAGACAATGAATCCGAGCACAGAAGACATTGTCAAAGCAATTGATAGCATTCATGCCGAAACCGTCTTTATCTTACCTAATAATTCTAATATTGTCATGGCAGCTAAACAGGCGGCAACTGTCTCAAGTCGTGAGGTCGTTGTTATTCCGACAAAGACCGTTCCTCAAGGAATGTCGGCACTTCTTTCTCTCAATGAAGCAGCTTCAAATGAAGACAATGAAGCAGCGATGTTAGAAGCGATTGATCATGTGAAAAGCGGCCAAATTACCTTTGCAGTGAGAGATACCCAAATTGATGGGATCGACATTGCCAAAGGCGACTATATGGGCCTATACAATGGAAAAATCACCTTAACAGCTAAAAATCAATTAGATGCAGCAAAAGAGCTTTTGACCCAAATGGTGACAGAAGATGATGAGATTGTCACAATCATCAAAGGGGAAGATGCATCATCTGATGAGATGGAAGCTTTAGAAGCATATATTGAAGACACATTTGAAGATGTAGAAGTTGAAGTCCACGATGGAAAACAGCCGCTTTATTCATATATTTTGGCTGTTGAATAAAGAAAGAAGGGCACATGAAGCCCTTCTTCTTCTTTTGCATTTTTTTACTATGTGTTCATTCGTGAAATGAGTTGCGGGAATCGAATGAATCCATTAGTCTAAAGGGAGTAACAAACCAATCTGTGATTGGTGATGAGAGGGGAAGACCTATGAAATTTAGAAGTGTGTTTGATATTATTGGACCCGTCATGATTGGTCCATCAAGTTCGCACACGGCGGGTGCGGCTCGTATTGGAAGAGTGGCTCGCAGCTTGTTCGGAAGAGAACCGAAACGAATTACTGTATCGTTTTATGGCTCTTTTAAAGATACGTATAAAGGACACGGGACAGATGTAGCCATTATCGGCGGTGTTCTTGACTTTGATACATTTGATGAACGAATCAAAACAGCGATCGATATTGCAAAAAGCAAAGAGATCGACATTGAGTTTAAAGAAGAAGATGCGGTACCAGCGCATCCGAATACAGCAAAAGTAGAAATTTCAGATGCCAATGGAAAGCTTGAATTAATCGGCATTTCCATTGGCGGAGGTAAAATTGAAATCACAGAATTAAATGGCTTTGAACTGAGACTCTCAGGGAATCACCCGGCCATTCTTGTGGTTCATAACGACCGCTACGGGACGATTGCGGCAGTTGCCAATGTGTTAGCGAAATTTGCCATCAATATTGGTCATATGGAAGTGGCACGTAAAGAGGTCGGGCAAGAAGCACTCATGACGATTGAAGTGGATCAGAATATTGACCCAGCGGTTTTAACAGAGCTTGAGACGCTGCCAAACATTATTCAAGTCACACAAATTGCAGAGTAACAACAAGGAGGTTATGTATGATGTTTAAAAACGTCAAAGAACTCGTGCAGCTAACAGAAGAACGGAATACCTCCATTTCAGACATTATGATTACTCAAGAAATGGAAGTGACAGGGAAATCACGTGAAGACATTTTCTCGCAGATGTACCGCAACCTAGAAGTGATGGAACAGGCCGTTGAAAACGGACTGAAAGGTGTGAAATCATTATCTGGTTTAACAGGCGGAGATGCGGTGAAACTTCAAGCATATATCGCATCAGGCAAGACATTGTCTGGTCATACCATTTTAGATGCTGTCAGTAAGGCAGTGGCAACAAATGAAGTGAACGCAGCAATGGGAACGATCTGTGCAACGCCTACTGCTGGCTCAGCAGGTGTTGTGCCAGGAACGCTCTTTGCGGTGAAAGAAACATTAAAGCCAACAAAGGAACAAATGGTCAGATTCCTATTTACATCTGGTGCATTTGGTTTTGTTGTCGCCAATAACGCAAGTATCTCTGGTGCAGCAGGCGGATGTCAGGCAGAAGTAGGATCTGCATCAGGTATGGCAGCAGCAGCTATTGTAGAAATGGCAGGCGGTACGCCGCAGCAATCCGCTGAAGCCATGGCCATCACCCTAAAAAATATGCTGGGTCTTGTTTGCGATCCAGTCGCAGGACTTGTAGAAGTGCCATGTGTGAAACGAAACGCAATGGGCGCTTCTAATGCGATGATTGCAGCAGATATGGCACTTGCCGGCATTACAAGTCGCATCCCTTGTGATGAAGTCATTGATGCGATGTACAAAATTGGTCAAACGATGCCAACAGCTCTTCGTGAGACCGCACAAGGCGGGCTTGCTGCAACACCGACAGCAAGGGAGCTTGAAAAGAAGATTTTCGGAGGTGTGACCTCATCTCGTGATACAGAAACTGCAAGATAATATCTCTGCCCTCAAAGGGATTGGAGAAGAAACAGAAAAAACACTAAATGAACTTGGAATCTACACAGTAGCCGACTTACTCGGCTACTTTCCTTATCGATATGACGACTATGAGCTTCGCAACTTAGAAGAAGTCAGACATGACGAACGTGTCACAGTTGAAGGAAAAGTGCACAGTGAGCCCGTTCTCACCTATTATGGAAAAAAACGAAGCAGGCTGACATTCAGGCTGCTTGTCGGTCGTTTTTTGATTACAGCCATATGCTTCAATCGCCCCTATTTAAAACGAAGTCTTGCTTTAGGCGATACGGTATCCGTCACAGGCAAGTGGGATAAAAACCGGCAATCCATTATGGTGCAGGAATTTAAAAAAGGAACACACGAACAAGATGGCAGCATAGAACCCGTTTATTCGGTCAAAGAAAATGTAACCGTGAAAATGATGAGGCGATTTGTGAAACAAGCGTTGTCCCTCTATGTAGACCATGCAGAAGATCCACTGCCAAAGCAGCTTGTGGCTGCTTATAAACTCATGTCTTATCAAGAAGCACTAAAAACCATTCATCTCCCTGAAACGAGAGACTCACTCAAGCAAGCAAGACGACGATTCGTGTACGAGGAATTTCTCATCTTTCAGCTGAAGATGCAGGCGATCAGAAAAAAAGAACGAGAAAAAACATCAGGCATCCAGCATCCATTCTCAAAAGAGGCGGTCTTTGAGTTTGTACATAGCCTGCCGTTCCCGCTGACAAAAGCACAATCAAGAGTGCTTGATGAAATTATGGCAGATATGGCGTCCCCGTACCGCATGAACCGGCTTCTTCAAGGGGATGTTGGATCGGGGAAAACAGCTGTTGCGGCAATTGCTCTTTATGCCGCTCATTTATCCGGCTTTCAAGGTGCGCTGATGGTGCCAACTGAAATTTTGGCAGAACAGCATGCCGATTCACTGTATCAGCTATTTGAAAAATGGGGGCTAAATATTGCTCTTTTGACGAGTTCAGTGAAAGGAAAGCGCCGCAGAGAACTGCTTGAACGTCTGAAAGAGGGAGATATTGATATTTTAGTCGGCACGCATGCCCTTATCCAGGACGAAGTGGAATTTCAGCAGCTTGGCCTTGTTATTACAGATGAACAGCACAGGTTCGGCGTGGAACAGCGGAAAAAACTGCGAAGCAAAGGGCAGGACCCAGATGTTTTGTTTATGACCGCAACACCGATTCCAAGAACGCTTGCCATCACAGTATTTGGAGAAATGGACGTCTCAGTCATTGATGAGCTGCCAGCCGGCCGAAAGCAGATTGAAACGTATTGGGTGAAGCATGACATGCTTGAGCGGATTCTTGCTTTTGTTGATAAAGAGCTAAGAAAAGGCAGACAAGCGTATATTATTTGTCCACTTATAGAAGAATCAGACAAACTGGATGTCCAAAATGCGATTGATGTTCACAGCATGCTGACAGAGGCGTATCGCGGAAAATGGTCGATCGGCTTAATGCATGGGAAACTCGCAAGTGATGAAAAAGATCAAGTGATGAGAGATTTCACTTCCAATGAAGTGCAAATCCTTGTGTCAACGACAGTTGTTGAAGTTGGTGTCAACGTGCCGAATGCGACCATCATGGTCATTTATGATGCGGACCGCTTTGGACTGTCACAGCTTCATCAGTTAAGAGGCCGGGTCGGACGCGGAGAGCATCAATCTTTTTGTATTTTAATGGCGGACCCTAAATCAGAGACCGGTAAAGAGCGCATGCGGATCATGTCTGAAACAACGGATGGCTTTGAACTGTCTGAAAAGGACTTAGAACTAAGAGGCCCTGGCGACTTCTTTGGCAAGAAACAAAGCGGAATGCCTGAATTTAAAGTGGCAGATATGGTTCATGACTATAGAGCGCTTGAAACCGCTAGAAAAGATGCGGCAGAGCTCGTGCAGTCTGAAGCCTTTTGGACAGAACCTGAATACAAAGAACTTAGGCAAACACTCGTAGACAGCGGTGTGCTTGGCGGAGATAAATTGAGCTGATCAAGTGCTGGAGGAATTTTCTTGTCTTTTTGAAACAAGGATTGATTTATCATCTATGAGATTATATACTACTATTAGTACCTAGTCATAAATGTACGGATGGTGTCTGCATATGAAACTAAATAAAAAAGAACGACAAAAGCTTCTCCAGCAAACGATCAGCTCGACTCCGTTCATTACTGATGAAGAATTGGCAAGTAAGTTCGGTGTAAGCATTCAAACAGTTCGTCTTGACCGTTTGGAGCTGTCAATCCCTGAATTACGCGAACGAATTAAGCACGTGGCCGAAAAGACATTAGAGGATGAAGTGAAGTCTCTTCCGCTGGATGAAGTCATTGGAGAAATGATTGATGTAGAGCTTGATGATCAAGCGATTTCCATTTTTGAAGTAAGAAAAGAGCATGTATTCAGTCGTAACCAAATTGCCAGGGGACATCATCTTTTTGCCCAGGCAAATTCGCTGGCAGTAGCCGTCATCGACGATGAACTGGCTTTGACAGCAAAAGCAAATATTAAGTTTACAAGGCAGGTCAAACAAGGCGAAAGAGTCGTCTCAAAAGCCAAAGTTGCCTCACATGATAAAGAAAAAGGCAGAACCGTAGTTGAAGTAAACAGCTATGTAGGTGAGGAAGTTGTCTTCTCAGGCGATTTCGTCATGTATCGCTCAAAACAAAAGTAAAAGGTGGCACATAACATGAGAATTGCAGTCGATGCAATGGGGGGAGATCATGCCCCTAAAGCCATTATTGACGGTGTGCAAAAAAGCTTAGAAGCATTTTCAGATATCGAGATTACACTAGTCGGCGATGAAAGCAAGATCAAATCATACATAACAAATCATGAACGCATCACGATCTTAGATGCAAAAGAAGTCATTGAACCAACGGATGAGCCAGTGCGTGCAGTGAGACGTAAAAAGGATTCTTCTATGGTGAAAATGGCGCAGGAAGTTTCAGAAGGAAGAGCAGATGCCTGTATTTCAGCTGGAAATACTGGGGCACTCATGACAGCAGGCCTGTTTATCGTAGGCAGAATTGATGGCATTGACAGACCAGCACTTGCTCCGACGTTGCCAACACTTGATGGCAGCGGGTTCTTATTATTGGATGTCGGCGCAAACGTTGATGCAAAGCCAGAGCATCTTGTGCAATATGCCATGATGGGATCTATTTACGCAGAGCATGTCTTCCCGAAGAGCAATCCACGCGTTGGACTTTTAAATGTCGGGACAGAAGATAAAAAAGGCAACGATTTAACGAAAAAAACCTTTGAATTATTAAAAGCATCAGATTTGAATTTCGTAGGAAATGTAGAATCGCGTGACTTATTAGAGGGTGTAGCTGATGTCGTTGTCACAGATGGTTTCACGGGGAATATCGCCCTTAAAACGATCGAAGGCACAGCTCTTTCTGTTTTTAAAATGCTGAAAGAAACCTTAACATCCAGCTTCACAGCTAAAATAGCAGCAGGTATGATGAAGCCAAAATTAATGCAGATGAAATCTAAAATGGATTACTCCGAATATGGTGGTGCCGCATTATTTGGTTTAAAAGCGCCCGTTATTAAAGCGCATGGATCCTCTGATGAAAATGCGATTTTTCATGCCATTCGTCAGGCGCGCGACATCGTTAAAAAAGACGTTTCAGCTATCATTCATCAAGAAGTTCAAAAAGAAGACACGAATGAGTCGTAATGGAGGTAGAGCAGCATGAGTAAAATTGCTTTTTTATTCCCAGGCCAAGGCTCTCAAAAAATTGGCATGGGAAAAGATTTATTTGACCAAGAAGCAGCATCTAAAGCTGTGTTTGAAGAAGCAGATCAGACCCTTGGTTTTGATTTATCTTCAATGATTTTTGAAGGAGATGCAGAAGAACTGACGCTGACATATAATGCACAGCCAGCTCTTTTAACGACAAGCATCGCGATCTTAAAGAAGTTTGAAGAGAGCGGAATCAAAGCAGATTATGCAGCAGGGCACAGTCTGGGTGAATATACAGCCCTTGTTGCAGCGGGAGCTCTTTCGTTTAATGATGCCGTTTTCGCAGTGAGAAAGCGCGGCGAATTAATGAATGAAGCCGTTCCAGCAGGAGAAGGCGCAATGGCGGCGATTCTTGGCTTAGACCAAGCGGCGCTTGTAGAAGTGACAAAAGAAGTGACAGAAAGCGGTCATCTTGTAGAACTCGCGAACTTAAACTGTCCGGGGCAAATCGTCATCTCTGGTACAGCAAAAGGTGTGGAATTTGCATCAGAGAAAGCGAAAGAAAAGGGCGCAAAACGTGCAATTCCACTTGAAGTGAGTGGACCTTTCCATTCTGCATTAATGAAACCAGCAGCTGAAAAATTCACAGATGTATTATCTAAATTAGACATTTCTGATGCCGCGACGCCAGTGATTTCAAACGTAACAGCAGACATCGTGACATCACGTAATGAAATTGAAACGAAGCTGATTGAACAATTGTATTCTCCTGTTCGATTTGAAGAAAGTGTAGAACGCCTGATTGACTTAGGCGTGACAACATTTATTGAAATTGGTCCTGGTAAAGTGCTCTCAGGTCTTGTGAAAAAAGTCAATCGCCGCCTGACGACCATTTCTGTATCAGATCAAGAAACAATTGAAGCAGCTATTCAAACACTCAAGGGGGATTCTTGATGCTTACAAATAAAACAGCCGTTGTCACAGGTGCATCACGCGGTATTGGCCGTTCGATTGCGATCGATTTGGCGAAAAAAGGTGCCAATGTTGTGGTGAACTATTCAGGCAACGAAGCAAAAGCAAACGAAGTCGTCGATGAGATCAAAGCACTTGGCCAGCAGGCTTTTGCTGTCAAAGCGGATGTGTCAAATGCAGAAGAAGTACAGGCATTAATGAAACAAGCCGTTGATACATTTGGTTCAATCGACATTCTTGTGAATAATGCTGGAATTACAAAGGACAACCTGCTCATGAGAATGAAAGAAAATGAATGGGATGATGTCATTAACATAAACTTAAAAGGTGTCTTCAACTGTACAAAAGCTGTGACACGTCAAATGATGAAACAGCGCAGCGGAAGAATCATCAATGTAGCATCTGTTGTCGGCGTTTGCGGAAACCCTGGACAAGCAAACTACGTTGCAGCAAAAGCTGGTGTGATCGGATTAACGAAAACAACAGCGAAAGAGCTGGCAAGCCGTCATATTACAGTCAATGCCGTAGCACCAGGCTTTATTTCTACTGATATGACTGACAAGCTTGATGAGAATGTTCAAACAGAAATGCTAAAGCAAATCCCGCTCGCACGCTTTGGTGCGCCTGAAGATATAAGCAACGTTGTTGTCTTTTTAGCTTCAGAAGGAGCAGGTTATATTACAGGCCAAACCATCCAAGTGGATGGCGGAATGGTTATGTCCTAAGAAATATCAAAATTTCGTTACGTTTTCTCTAGTTTTTTAAAAACGAATCAACTATAATACTTTGAGGGGAGGTGAAAGGCAATGGCAGACGTATTAGAGCGTGTATCAAAAATTATTGTAGACCGCCTTGGCGTTGATGAGGCTGACGTGAAAATGGAAGCTTCATTTAAAGAAGATTTAGGCGCTGATTCCCTTGATGTAGTTGAGCTAGTTATGGAACTTGAAGATGAGTTCGATATGGAAATTTCTGACGAAGATGCTGAAAAAATTGCAACAGTCGGTGACGCTGTGAACTACATAAATAACCAGCAATAAGCGTAACAAAGTCCCGTCTATTTTCATGGCGGGACTTTGAAAATTTATGTTAGTTTCAACATATTCAGCTGATCAATTGTCAGCCTTTTTCAGATGCTAAGGAGCACGGTTTCCTTGCATGTAGAAAGAGAGACTCCATATAATCAGTATCCTTAAAGGCGATGACGCCTACCTGGAGGTTGCTATGCCAAAACAATATAAAGACAAACAGAAACAGAGCAAAAAACTAGAGCAATTCAGAGAATTTCAGCAGCGTATTTCTGTACATTTTAAAAATGAGAAACTACTCTATCAAGCCTTTACACATTCCTCTTATGTGAATGAGCATAGGAAAAAACCTTATGAGGATAATGAAAGACTTGAATTTTTAGGGGACGCTGTTTTAGAATTGACGATCTCACAGTTCTTATTTGCAAAGTACCCAGCCATGAGCGAGGGAGATTTAACAAAACTGAGAGCGGCGATCGTATGTGAGCCATCACTTGTGTCATTAGCGCATGAGCTGTCCTTCGGAGACCTTGTTCTTTTAGGAAAAGGGGAAGAAATGACAGGCGGTAGAAAGCGTCCGGCACTCTTAGCAGACGTATTTGAGGCGTTTATCGGAGCGCTTTATTTAGATCAAGGACTTGAGCCTGTTGAGCGATTCCTAGAAGCCTATGTGTACCCGAAAATTAATGACGGGGCATTCTCACATGTCATGGACTTTAAAAGCCAGCTTCAAGAATTTGTTCAGCGAGATGGAAAAGGTGTACTTGAATACCGAATCCTGCATGAAAAAGGCCCAGCACATAACCGGGAATTTGAAGCCAATGTATCCCTTAGAGGAGAAGTGCTCGGAATTGGAAATGGTCGTTCAAAAAAAGAAGCGGAACAGCATGCTGCACAGGAAGCACTTGCTAAATTACAGAAACATCATATGAACCAATAAAATCCCCCTCGTGATTCAGGGGGATTTCACTCTGTTTTCCATCATCTTTTTTCAGTTCATATGGTAAGATAATAGTACTTTAAATACATAAGGAGGATCACTCTCATGTTCCTCAAACGTTTAGACGTGATAGGATTCAAATCTTTCGCACAGCGGGTGACTGTAGACTTTGTCAAAGGGGTTACAGCTGTTGTTGGACCAAACGGAAGCGGCAAAAGTAATATTACTGATGCGATCCGTTGGGTACTTGGAGAGCAATCAGCAAAAAGCCTCCGCGGAGGAAAAATGGAAGACATCATTTTTGCAGGAAGTGATTCAAGAAAACGAGTCAACTTAGCAGAAGTGACATTAACGCTCGATAACGAAGATCACTTTTTGCCGATCGATTTTCACGAAGTCAGTGTGACAAGAAGAGTCTATCGTTCTGGAGAAAGTGAATTTCTCATTAACAATCAATCTGTCCGCTTAAAGGATATTATTGATCTTTTCATGGATTCAGGTCTTGGAAAAGAAGCTTTTTCGATCATCAGCCAAGGTAAGGTAGAAGAGATTCTATCGAGTAAAGCTGAAGAAAGACGTAGCATCTTTGAAGAAGCAGCTGGTGTCCTAAAATATAAATCAAGAAAGAAAAAAGCCGAGAATAAACTGTTTGAAACGCAGGACAACTTAAACCGGGTAGAAGATATTCTGCATGAACTAGAAGATCAAGTAGAACCACTAAGAATGCAGGCATCTATTGCAAAAGACTATCTGCAAAAGAAAGAAGAACTTGAAAATGTAGAAATTGCTCTCACCGTCCATGATATTGAAGCACTACACAAAAAATGGACAACACTTGGTGAAGCTGTCGAGCGGTTCAAACAAGATGAAATGAAGCAGTCCACAGACATTCAAGCGAAGGAAGCCAAAATCGAAGAATCGAGAGACCGTATTCAGGCGCTTGACGATTCGATTCATGACCTCCAAGAAGTCCTCCTTTTCACAAGTGAAGAACTAGAAAAGCTTGAAGGGAAAAAAGAAGTTCTAAAAGAACGAAAAAAAAATGCGGCCGCTAACCAAGGGCAGCTAGAAGACACGCTCGTGCGTTTAACCGAAAAACAGGCGTTGTTAACGGAAAAGATTGAACAGCAGAAAGTCACACGTAACAGCCTGCAAACAGAAGTGCAGCAGCTAAAAGATGAAGTGAAAACAAAACAACATCAGCTGTCTCTTCATAGTGAAGATGTGGAAGGGCAAATTGAACAGCTAAAAAGCGATTATTTTGACCTGTTAAACGAGCAAGCTTCTATCCGAAACGAACGTACATTACTAGAAGAACAGCAGCGCCAAGCAGCCTTGCAGCTAGAGCGGTTAACGCAAAATAATCAGAAACATATCGAAGAACGGGTATCTGTGAAGGAAAAGAAAACAGAAGCCGAAAAGCAACTTTCAGAACGAGAAGAAGACATTTTGGCTCAGGTGAAACGCTTTAGAGAAGCGGAACAAAAGCTAGAGCAGATGAAACGTCAATACGAGAAAAAAGAAACGGCTCTTTACCAAGCCTATCAATATGTACAGCAGGCAAAATCTAAAAAAGAAATGCTTGAATCCATGCAGGAAGACTTCTCAGGATTTTTCCAAGGAGTGAAAGAGGTTTTAAAGGCAAAGGACCGGTTAGGTGGTATTCACGGGGCGATTGCAGAGCTAATTCAAACAGAGCAGCAACATGAAACAGCGATTGAAATTGCACTTGGCGCAGCCACGCAGCATGTCGTTACTGAAAATGAAGCGGCTGCCAGACAGGCCATTGGATACTTAAAGCAGCATTCCTTTGGGCGTGCGACCTTCCTGCCGATGAACGTCATCAAAGAACGAACCATTCAGTTCAGAGATATTCAAATAGCTGAGCAGCATGACGCATTTATCGGCGTAGCGAGTCAGCTCGTTTCCTTTGATGAAAAGTATGAAAAAGTCATTCAGAATTTGCTTGGAACAGTCCTAATCGTGAAAGACTTAAAAGGTGCCAATGAGCTAGCGAAAATGCTTGGACATCGTTATCGTATCGTGACCCTTGATGGGGACGTGGTGAACCCAGGCGGTTCAATGACTGGGGGCGGCGTAAAGAAAAAGAACAATTCCCTCCTCTCCAGAAACCGAGAGATTGAAACATTAACAAAGCAGCTCGTTGAAATGGAAGAAAAAACAACGATCCTTGAAAAAGAAACAAAAGAAACGAAGCAATCGATTGCCGAAAGCGAAGTCCAATTAAATGAACTGCGTCAGCGCGGCGAAATGCTTCGAGAAAAGCAGCAAGAGTTAAAAGGGACATTATATGAACTGCAAGTAGCTGAAAAAAATATTAACGCTCATCTAGAGCTCTATGATCAAGAAAAAGCAGAGTTGCAGCAGCGCTCTAGCGAACTTGCGAGCAAGGACAAAGAGCAGGCAGCCCTTGAAACATCTATAGGTGAGAAACTCACCTCTCTTGACGAAGAGATCAACACGTTAACAAAACGGAAGCAGACCCAAAGCTCAACGAAAGAAACCATTTCTTCCGAATTAACAGAGCTGAAAATCTCGCTTGCCAAAAAAGAGCAGTCTTTAGCAAATGAACAAGAAAAACTGTCGAGCTTAACGGCTGAATTAGAAGAGGCCGAAAAGACGCTGACGGAAACAAAAGAAGACCTGTCTCTCTTAACAAGTGAAATGTCATCCAGCTCAAGCGGCGCCGAACAACTGGAAGAAGCGGCAAAAGAGAAACTGGAACATAAAAACAAAACGACAGCGCTTATCTCAGAGCGACGCAAACAGCGCCTGGCTCTTTCTGAAACATTAGAATTCGCAGAACGTGAACTGAAAGAACAAAAACGCCTGTATAAACAGCTCACGACAAGCTTAAAAGATGAAGAAATCAAGCTTGGCCGCATGGAAGTTGAACTTGATAACCTCATCGCCTACTTAAACGAAGAATATGCCCTTTCGTTTGAAGGAGCAAAAGAAATGTATCATCTGACGCTATCGCCGGATGAAGCAAGAAAACGCGTGAAATTGATCAAACTAGCCATTGAAGAGCTTGGAACAGTGAACTTAGGCAGCATTGACGAGTATGAACGTGTGAATGAACGTTTTCTCTTCTTAACTGAACAGCGCAATGATCTGACAGAAGCGAAAAATACGTTATTCCAAGTCATTGAAGAAATGGATCAGGAGATGACGAAACGTTTCTCTGAGACATTCTCTCAAATCCGCGGGCATTTTGAATCTGTTTTCCAAGCATTATTTGGCGGAGGAAGAGCAGACCTTAAGCTCACAGATCCAAACGATTTACTAAACTCAGGCGTCGATATTGTGGCGCAGCCGCCGGGGAAAAAGCTGCAAAATCTAAGCCTGCTTTCAGGCGGAGAAAGAGCATTAACAGCCATTGCTTTATTATTCTCGATCTTAAAAGTGAGACCAGTTCCATTCTGTGTGCTAGATGAGGTAGAAGCAGCGCTTGATGAAGCGAATGTGTTCCGCTTTGCCCAGTATTTAAAGAAATACAGTCAAGAAACACAGTTCATTGTGATTACACACCGAAAAGGAACCATGGAAGAAGCAGATGTTCTGTACGGTGTCACGATGCAGGAGTCAGGTGTCTCAAAACTGGTATCTGTCAAACTAGAGGAAACGAAAGAGCTTGTCCAGTAATTAAAGGAGGTTTTTGAACCAATGAGCTTTTTTAAGAAATTAAAAGAAAAATTTACGCAGCAAACCGATTCAGTATCAGAAAAGTTTAAAGATGGACTTGAAAAAACGAGAAATTCGTTTCAGGGAAAAGTAAATGAACTCATTTCTCGCTATCGTAAAGTGGATGAAGACTTTTTTGAAGAACTAGAAGAAGTGTTAATCGGTGCGGATGTCGGTTTCACGACTGTGATGGAACTGATTGATGAGCTGAAAAAAGAAGTGAAATTAAGAAACATTCAAGATCCAAGTGAAGTACAAGCAGTCATCTCTGAAAAACTCGTGGAGATTTACAATAGTGGTGAGGAACAAATCTCTGAACTGAACATTGAAGACGGCCGTTTAAATATCATTTTATTTGTAGGCGTGAACGGTGTCGGTAAAACCACAACCATTGGTAAGCTGGCAAACAAGCTGAAAAATGAAGGGAAATCCGTCATTTTAGCAGCAGGTGATACGTTCCGTGCGGGGGCGATTGAGCAGCTTGAAGTATGGGGCGAGCGCTCTGGTGTTCCTGTCGTTAAACAAACAGCAGGCTCTGACCCGGCAGCGGTCATCTATGATGCCGTTCAATCAGCTAAAGCCAAAAAAGCAGATGTCCTGATCTGTGATACAGCAGGCAGACTGCAAAATAAAGTCAACTTGATGAAAGAGCTAGAGAAGGTCAAGAGAGTCATTGAACGCGAAGTGCCCGATGCACCGCACGAAGTACTGCTTGCCCTTGATGCGACAACGGGTCAAAATGCGATGGCGCAAGCGAAGGAATTTTCTAAAGCGACAAACGTGACAGGTATCGCTTTAACAAAGCTTGACGGTACTGCAAAAGGCGGGATTGTTCTTGCCATTCGCAATGAGCTCAACATCCCTGTAAAACTTGTCGGATTAGGTGAAAAAGTAGACGATCTGCAAGAGTTCGATGCTGAATCGTATGTGTACGGATTATTCTCAGACATGATTGATCAAGAAGACTAATCAAGATGCCGGCAAAACTGCCGGCATTCAGCGTGTAGACAAACCCTCGCATTCTTTGTCAGTCCTGCGTGCTGGTGCTCACGAATGTGACATTCGCTCCGCGCCAGTACTCGTCCTTCCTAGACTTCAAAGGTTTTCTATCACGCTGAAAAGAAGACAAAGGGCTAAAATCAAGTTCATTTTAGCCCTTTGTCAACAATCTGGGGATGCCGGCAAAATTGCCGGCATTTTTATTTAAATATCGCCGCAGGAAGTGACAAGATAAAAACTTGACACATAGATCAGAACCGTGTAAACTTAGTTGTTGTAAAGGGAATGAACTTAACAAAGGGGAGAGAGCCCATGACGCTTGAAAAGACAACGAGAATGAACTACTTGTTTGATTTCTATCAATCGTTGTTGACCGCAAAACAAAAGAGCTACATGTCGCTTTACTACCTAGACGATTTTTCCCTCGGTGAAATTGCGGATGAATATGAAGTATCAAGACAGGCTGTTTATGATAATATTAAACGGACTGAAGCGATGCTTGAACAATATGAAGAAAAGCTGCTCTTGTTTAAGAAATTTAAAGAGCGTAAAGAACTTCTCACAAAAATGAGAGAGCTTGTAGCAGATTCCGCGCAAAAGGAAGAAGCAGAAGCTTTAATTGAATCGCTTGAGAAATTAGATTAGGAGGCGGCACAGTATGGCATTTGAAGGATTAGCCGACCGACTGCAGCAGACGATTTCAAAAATCCGCGGCAAAGGAAAAGTGTCAGAGCAAGATGTAAAAGAAATGATGCGCGAGGTACGCCTTGCCCTTCTTGAAGCTGACGTCAATTTTAAAGTAGTCAAAGACTTTGTGAAAAAAGTAAGCGAGCGGGCAGTTGGACAAGAGGTCATGCAAAGTCTTACCCCAGGACAACAGGTCATTAAAGTTGTAAAAGAAGAACTCACTGAATTAATGGGCGGGGAAGAGAGTAAAATCGCTGTAGCGAAAAAATCTCCAACTGTCATTATGATGGTTGGTCTTCAAGGGGCAGGTAAAACGACCACAACTGGAAAGCTTGCCAACTTACTTCGCAAAAAACATAATCGCAAGCCGATGATGGTGGCCGCTGATATTTACAGACCAGCAGCGATCCAGCAGCTTCAAACGCTTGGGAAACAGCTTGATATGCCCGTATTCTCATTAGGTGATCAAGTTAGTCCTGTCGAAATTGCCAAACAGGCAATTGAAAAAGCGAAAGAAGAACATCATGATTATGTCATTTTAGATACAGCAGGACGTCTTCATATTGATGAAGACTTAATGGATGAACTTCAGAAAGTAAAAGAAGTCGCAAATCCAGAAGAGATTTTCCTCGTTGTTGACTCGATGACTGGTCAAGATGCTGTCAATGTCGCAAAAAGCTTTAATGAACAGCTTGGTTTAACAGGTGTCATTCTGACAAAACTAGACGGTGATACGCGAGGCGGGGCAGCACTTTCAATTCGTGCAGTCACAAATACGCCGATTAAATTCGCCGCACTAGGTGAAAAGCTTGATGCAATTGAACCATTCCATCCAGAGCGGATGGCATCAAGAATTCTTGGCATGGGAGATGTGCTCACGCTTATTGAAAAGGCACAAGCAAACGTTGACCAAGATAAAGCGAAAGAGCTTGAACAAAAAATGCGGACAATGAGCTTCACGCTCGATGATTTCCTCGAGCAGCTTGGGCAGGTTCGCAACATGGGTCCACTTGATGAACTGATCCAAATGATGCCGGGAGCCGGTAAAATGAAAGGGCTCAAAAACGTCCAAGTAGACGAAAAGCAGCTCAATCACATCGAAGCGATCATTAAATCAATGACGACCGAAGAAAAAGAACAGCCAGAGGTCATCAATGCAAGCCGAAGAAAACGGATTGCAAAAGGAAGCGGAACATCTGTACAGGAAGTCAATCGCCTTTTAAAACAATTTGACGAAATGAAAAAGATGATGAAGCAAATGACCAACATGTCCAAAGGAAAGAAAAAAGGCGGCTTTAAATTACCATTTATGTAATTGGTTATACATGATAAAACCGTTGTTAAGAAAAAACACTTTACAAACCCTTTTATCATTGTTAATATACTATCTTGTTGAAATATTTTCGGAGGTGCTAGTAAAATGGCAGTAAAAATTCGTTTAAAACGTATGGGAGCAAAAAAATCTCCTTTCTATCGTATTGTTGTAGCAGATTCTCGTTCACCACGTGACGGTCGTTTCATCGAAACAGTTGGAACTTACAACCCAGTGGTATCACCAGCTGAGGTGAAAATCAACGAAGAATTAGCGCTTAAATGGCTTCAAAATGGTGCGAAACCATCTGATACAGTTCGTAACCTTTTCTCAAGCCAAGGAATTCTTGAAAAATTTCATAATGCGAAAAACAGCAAATAATGAATGAGCTGTCCTTGGAAGAATTGATTGTGTCCATCGTCGAGCCACTTGTTGATTTCCCTGAAGATATTCACGTATCTTCATTAGAAAAAGATGAGCAGGTCATTTACACACTGTCTGTCAATGCTGAAGATACCGGAAAAGTGATCGGAAAGCAGGGACGTACAGCTAAAGCGATACGAACAGTCATGTTTGCAGCAAGTGCAGAGTCTTCTAAGAAAGTTCAACTTGAGATTGCTGACTAAAAAGGGAGAGGGCTTAGGACCTCCCCTTTTTTTACACGTTTAAATCTATTTTTCGTTATACTGTAGAGGACAAATGCCTTCGGATAGGGGGACAAAAAGGAAGATGCAGATCATTCAACATGTCACCGTCATGCAAGTATTAACTGAAAGCAGTAAGGACAAACTGTTAACGACTTTTTTGGAGAAAAAAGAAAGACTAGAACGTGAATGCAATCAACTATATTTTCAACTAAAAAAGCATGAAAAAGAACCACATCAGCAAGAAGCCATCCCTCAATTTCAAAAAGCCATTGAAAAAAGACAAGAGAAAATGAGGCAAATTGATTTTCAAGTCGAGCAGCTGCATATCTTGCCTCTTGGCAGTGAAATGAAAGAAACAGAAGTGGATGCGCTGATTGAAGTAAAAATAGGTGATAAATGGGATGACAAAATGCAAGACAATGTCATCGTCGTGAAAGACGGCACCATTGTGGAAATACGTCAGGGGTGATTGAGAACATGGAGCTAGAATGGTTGAATGTCGGAAAGATCGTCAATACACATGGAGTGCGCGGAGAAGTACGTGTTGTGTCAAAGACTGATTTCCCAGAAGAACGCTACAAAAAAGGCAGCGTCCTTTATATTTTCAAACAAAATCAAAAAGAACCGCTAAAAGTGACTGTCGCATCACATAGACAGCACAAACAATTTGATTTACTGACATTTGAAGAAGTCGGCTCGTTAAATGAAGCTGAGCAATTAAAAGAGTCGATTTTAAAAGTAGAAAAAGAACATCTTGGTTCATTAGATGAAGGGGAATTCTATTTCCACGAAATCATCGGCTGTGAAGTATATGATGAAGAGGACAAACTGATTGGTCAAATCAAAGAAATTTTAACGCCAGGGGCAAATGATGTATGGGTGGTTGGAAGAAAAGGCAAAAAAGATGCCCTCATCCCTTATATTCCATCTGTCGTCAAAACAGTTGATATTTCATCCAAGAAAGTACACATTGAAGTGATGGAAGGACTCATTGACGAATGAAAATTGACTTTTTAACACTGTTTCCTGAAATGTTCGAAGGAGTGCTTCACTCATCGATCTTAAAAAAAGCTCAGGAAAAAGATGCGGTCTCATTTGATGTCGTGAATTTTAGGGAGTATTCCGATCATAAACATAAAACAGTGGATGACTATCCGTATGGCGGCGGTGCTGGCATGGTTCTGAAAGCACAGCCTGTATTTGATGCGGTAGAAGATTTAACGAAAAAAGCAAACAAGAAGCCCCGCATTATTCTTGTTTGTCCTCAAGGAGAAAGATATACACAAAAGAAAGCAGAAGAGCTTGCAAAAGAAGAGCATCTTATGTTCATTTGCGGCCACTATGAAGGCTACGATGAGCGCATCAGGGAGCATCTTGTCACAGATGAAATTTCAATCGGAGATTTCGTTCTCACAGGCGGAGAGCTGCCGGCGATGATGATTGCAGACAGTGTGGTCAGGCTTTTGCCTCATGTGCTTGGAAAAGAAGCGTCTCATATCGAAGATTCATTTAGTACAGGTCTGCTTGAGCATCCGCACTATACAAGACCAGCTGATTATAAAGGATTGAAAGTACCAGATGTGCTTCTCTCTGGAAATCATGCCAAAATTGAAGAGTGGCGGCGTAAAGAATCGTTGAAGCGAACCTATACAAGACGGCCAGATTTGATCGATTCTTGCAAAACATTAACGGATGAAGAAAAAAGATGGCTTTGGCAGCTTCATAATGACTAGATTGTATTGCACAAGGTATACAGGTGTGGTATGATACTACTTGTGACTTGGACGGCTTGCCGATTCAAGTTTGAAAACGATGTTCCGCTGCAATGAAGAAAGAGGACATGAGCATCTGTTGGAAGGAGTTGAAAACGATGCAACAATTGATTGAAGAAATCACAAAAGAACAATTACGCACTGATCTTCCTGCGTTCCGTCCTGGTGACACTTTACGTGTACACGTGAAAGTTGTCGAGGGTACTCGTGAGCGTATCCAGATCTTTGAAGGTGTTGTAATTAAGCGTCGTGGTGGTGGAATCAGCGAAACTTTCACAGTTCGTAAGATCTCTTACGGTGTAGGCGTTGAGCGTACATTCCCTGTACACACACCAAAAATCGCTAAGATCGAAGTTGTACGTCACGGTAAGGTACGTCGTGCGAAACTTTACTACCTACGTGAACTTCGCGGTAAAGCGGCTCGTATCAAAGAAATCAGACGATAATGATATCAAAGGAAAGAGCTTGTTACCTGTAACAGGCTCTTTTTTTGTACAATGTATAGAGACAACCGTTAGAAGAGAGAAGGTGCACATATGACAATTCAATGGTTTCCAGGCCATATGGCAAAAGCAAGACGGGAAGTCACAGAAAAATTAAAGCTCATCGACATCGTATTTGAATTAACCGATGCAAGGATTCCGATGTCCTCTAGAAACCCAATGATTGAAGAAATCCTCCAAAACAAACCGAAAATTATGCTTTTGAACAAAGCAGATAAAGCAGATCCTCGTATGACAAAAGAGTGGCAGGCACACTTTGAAGCGCAAGGTGTACGGTCGCTTGCCATTAATTCTGTCGATGGACAAGGGTTAAATCAAATCATTACGACATCAAAAGAAATCTTAAAAGAAAAGTTCGATCGAATGAAAGCAAAAGGTGTTAAGCCGCGTGCCATTCGAGCTTTGATTATCGGAATTCCCAATGTCGGCAAATCAACGCTGATCAATCGGTTGGCAAAGAAAAATATTGCGAAAACAGGAGATCGACCTGGTATTACGACGTCACAGCAATGGGTGAAGGTAGGAAAAGAACTTGAACTGCTCGATACCCCTGGAATTCTCTGGCCGAAATTTGAAGATGAACAAGTAGGTCTTAGGCTGGCCGTCACCGGAGCGATTAAAGACTCAATCATCAACTTGCAGGATGTCGCAGTGTATGCGCTGCGCTTTTTAGAAGAGCACTATCCAGAGCGATTAAAAAAACGCTATGATCTAGCAGAAATACCTGAAGATACAGTTGAGCTGTTTGATGCCATTGGCACAAAACGCGGCTGTCTGATGAGTGGAGGATTCATTAATTACGACAAAACGACCGAAATCATCATTCGGGATATTCGAACGGAAAAATTTGGTCCCCTCACTTTTGAGAAGCCTGAAAGCTAAAAGACACGCAGCTCATGCGGGTCTTTATTTTTTGCGAAAAACTGCCGATATAAAGAAGGAGGCTGCGGAAAAGCCAATGTACACGGTCAAACAAATAAAAGAATTAATAGAACAACATGCTGACGACGAGTCATACATTCGTGAACTATTGAAAGACGATACAAGAAAAAGTGTCCAGAAGCTGATGGACAAATGGAACAAAGAGAGAGAAAAACAGCAAGAACTACATGCAGCATGGAAGCAAATGCTGCAATTTGAAACCAAAGCAAAAGCGCAAGGATACACTTATATTGCAGGCATAGATGAAGCAGGAAGAGGACCACTCGCTGGCCCAGTGGTTGCGGCAGCTGTGATATTAAAAGAAGATACCGTCCTACTCGGTTTAAATGATTCAAAACAGCTATCTGAGAAAAAAAGAATGACCTATTATGAGCTCATTCAAAAGGAAGCGCTCGACATCGGCATCGGCATTGTTGATGCGGCAACGATTGACGAAATCAATATATACGAAGCATCAAGACTGGCGATGGTGAGGGCTGTAAAGCAGCTTACTCACACACCTGATTATCTACTCATAGATGCGATGACGCTCCCGCTTCCTACTCAACAGGAGAATATCATCAAAGGAGATGCTAAAAGCGCATCCATCGCAGCTGGTGCATGTATTGCCAAAGTGACAAGGGACCAAATGATGGAAGAGTATGGACGCCAGTACCCTGAGTATCAATTTGAAAAACATAAAGGGTATGGAACGAAAGAGCACCTTGCTGCCATTCAAACACATGGCGCCACACCTATCCACCGGTTATCATTTGCACCAGTGAAATCTGTTATTTCATAAATATTTTGACACAAGGAGGCTGCCTGTGATGACAAGAGTTGAAGATATACATACTGCACTGAATAGTCGGCTGAATACGGCAGAATCTGTTCCGCTTAACACGGAAGGAAAGGAAAATATTCACCGGCTCATACTTGGCAAAGTACTGAAAATGCTTGGTGATGATACAGCACTTGTTCAAATAGGTTCGACCAAAATCAAAGCGCAGCTAGCGGCTCAGCTCAAAGCCGATTCTTTCTACTGGTTCCAATTAGAACAAGAAGGTGGAGGCAGTCTGAGTAAATTAAGACCTGTTCAGCAATTTGACCAAGATCCTAAAACATTAAAGGATGCCGCAGCTAAACTACTAGAAGGTCTGTCGCTTAAAAATGGACTTGAACAAATGTTAACAGCTACAGCCTTTTTAAAAGAAAAACCGGTCATCAACGAAGCAGAGTTAAAAACGGCAGTAAAATGGATTGAACAACTTCAAGGCGCGGATATCAAAAAAGGTCTGCAAGCACTTCTTTTTGCTTTAAAGAAAGATTTGCCGATTCAGCAAGGAGTGCTCCAATCAATATTAGCGATGAAATCCCCCTCTGCACTTCATCAGGATGTGACAGCACTGCTAGATCGATTAACACAGCTTCCGAAGCAAACAGAAGCCACACAGGCTCTTACACAGGCCGTTCGTACGGTTGTAAATGCTGAGACAACTGTTCATGCAGAAAAGCTCTTATCGGTGCTTCTAGGAGCAAAAGAAGGTCAAACGAAGCAAGGAGAAAGCTTGCAACAGGTGCAGCCTCATGTCAATCCGGCTCAGCAAACAAAGCAGAGCCAGCCCGCCGCTATACAAGGGTGGCAGGTGGATACAGTGAATCAGAACAGCGTGCAGCAATTATTAAGTCCAAAACAGCTCCCGCTTCAGCAAATAGAACGCATTCTGACAAGCATCACAAAGCAAGGCATAGACGGACAGCGGCAGCTTGATGTAAAACAGCTCACATTACTGGTTCAAGCAGTCCAGCAGGCAGGGCCACAGGCTGACGCAAAGGCAGCCGTGCTTCAAAAGGAATTTCCGTTTCTTTCAAAAACAGAGGCGAACACATTGGCAAAGGTCATTCAGCAGACTGAACCTGCATTAAGCAATAAAACCGATGTACTCGATTTACTGATGACGATGAAAAAAGCGATAGGTGTACGAGATGAAATTGGGATGCTGAAATTACTGGAAAAGGGCAACCAAGATGTCAAAAGCCAAGAGCTTCACCAATTAAAGATGGTTTTAAATGATGCAAGGCAAGCTGATGTTCCCGAGCCCGTAAAAAAAGAAATGGATCAATTATTCCATAGATTAAATGGGCAGTTACTAGTGCATCAGGAAAACCAAACAGTTAGTCAAATGATGGTTTCTTACCCTCTTTTCTCAAAACATAGTGTTCAAGATTTAACCTTTATTCTAAAAGGGCATAAGAAAAAAGATGGCTCTATTGATATTTCTCAGTGCCGTTTAATGTTTTATTTAAACATGGAGAACTTAGAAGAAACGTTAATAGACTGTACGATTCAGCAAAAAGTGATGTCAATTACAGTCGAGACGGCTCACGAACTTCAAGGGACCATTAATCCAATGATTCCAGCTGTTCGAGAGAATTTAAATGCCCTAGGGTATAGTTTGACGGGGATTACAGCGAAAAAGAGAGAAGAGCCAATTGATCCGTCTGACTTTCTAGATGAACACTTTCATAAAATCAGCGAGAAAGGGCTTGACTTACGAGTATGAAAGATTCAAAACCGCTTAGAAGAGCGGTCGCTCTACACTATGATGAAGAAAAACAAAAAGCGCCAAAAGTCGTTGCAACAGGCAGCGGCTATGTGGCTGATCATATTATTGAAGAAGCTCAAAAAGCTGGGGTCCCTATTCAAGAAGACCGTAATTTAGTAGAACTGATGCGCCACTTAACGCTCGATGAGGAAATCCCAGAAGCGTTATACGATACTGTAGCAGAAATATTTTCATTTATCTATCGATTGGATCAAAAAATGAAAAAATAAGTGTTTTGACTGAAAAATTTATATTTTTAATAAAATAAAAGTTTGAATGTTTAGAAGGATTTTACGATTTTACATAGAACCCTAGACATTCTCTTTTTTATTCTTTAAAATGAAAGCGCAGTCTATTTTATAATTTTTGTTTCTACATATGTTGGGAGGATGGGAAATGAATATCCATGAGTACCAAGGAAAAGAAATCCTAAGAAAATATGGGGTTTCAGTTCCAAATGGTAAAGTAGCATTTACACCTGATGAAGCAGTGAAAGCATCAGAAGAGCTTGGAAGCTCTGTATATGTCGTAAAAGCACAGATTCATGCAGGCGGCCGTGGTAAAGCAGGTGGGGTAAAAATTGCAAAAACAAAAGATGAAGTGAAAGGGTTTGCAGAGGAATTGCTCGGCAAGACACTTGTCACACATCAAACAGGGCCTGAAGGGCGCGAAATAAAACGCTTACTTATTGAAGAAGGCTGCGATATTCAAAAAGAGTACTATGTAGGACTCGTTTTGGATAGAGCGACATCAAGAATTGTTTTGATGGCTTCTGAAGAGGGCGGTACTGAAATTGAAGAAGTAGCAGAAAAAACGCCAGAAAAAATCGTGAAAGTGGTCATCGACCCAGCGATTGGTCTCCAAGCCTATCAGGCGAGAGAAGTTGCGTTTAAAATTAATATTCCAACAAAATTAGTTGGTCAAGCTGTTAAGTTTATGACAAGCCTTTACAATGCGTTTATTGAAAAGGATTGTTCAATTGCCGAGATAAATCCTCTTGTTGTAACAGGTGATGGAAAAGTCATGGCACTTGATGCAAAATTAAACTTTGATAGCAATGCCTTATATAGACAAAAAGATATATTAGAATACCGTGACCTTGATGAAGAAGATCCAAAAGAGATTGAAGCATCTAAATATGACCTAAGCTACATTTCTCTAGATGGGAATATTGGCTGCATGGTGAATGGAGCAGGCCTTGCGATGTCTACAATGGATATCATCAAGCATTACGGCGGGGACCCTGCAAACTTCCTTGATGTTGGCGGCGGTGCAACTGCTGAAAAAGTAACGGAAGCATTTAAAATCATCTTATCTGATCAAAATGTCAAAGGGATTTTCGTGAACATTTTTGGCGGCATCATGAAATGTGATGTCATTGCAGAAGGTGTTGTTGAAGCGACGAAACAAGTCGGCTTAACATTACCACTCGTTGTACGTCTTGAAGGAACAAACGTTGAATTAGGGAAGAAAATCCTGAGTGATTCAGGCTTAAATATCACTTCTGCTGAGTCTATGGCTGACGGGGCAGAAAAGATTGTATCTTTAGTCAAGTAGAGCAGAAAGGCAGGGAACCTAAATGAGTGTATTTATTAATAAAAATACGAGAGTAATTGTTCAGGGGATTACCGGTTCAACCGCATTATTCCATACAAAACAAATGATTGAGTATGGAACAAATATCGTTGGCGGTGTCACACCTGGAAAAGGTGGAACTGAAGTAGAGGGAGTTCCTGTATTTAATACTGTATCTGAAGCAGTACAGACAACTGGAGCAAATGCTTCTGTTATCTATGTACCAGCACCATTTGCAGCAGACGCCATTTTAGAGGCTGTTGATGCAGAAGTGGATCTAGTGATTTGTATCACAGAACACATTCCAGTTCTGGATATGGTTAAAGTGAAACGCTATATGGAAGGTAAGAAGACAAGGCTTGTTGGACCGAACTGTCCTGGTGTGATTACACCTGAAGAATGTAAAATTGGCATCATGCCTGGCTACATTCATAAAAAAGGTCATGTTGGTGTTGTGTCTCGTTCTGGAACGCTTACATATGAAGCGGTACATCAGCTTTCAGAGGCTGGTGTTGGTCAATCAACAGCTGTAGGAATTGGCGGAGACCCTGTCAATGGCACGAACTTTATTGATGTATTAAAAGCCTTCAATGAAGATCCTGAAACGCATGCTGTGATCATGATTGGTGAAATCGGTGGTACTGCTGAAGAAGAAGCAGCTGAATGGGTAAAAGCAAATATGACCAAGCCGGTTGTCGGCTTTATTGGCGGTAAAACAGCGCCTCCAGGAAAACGTATGGGACATGCTGGTGCCATTATTTCTGGTGGTAAAGGAACTGCTGATGAAAAAGTAAAAACAATGCGTGAATGTGGAATTGAAGTGGCAGAGACACCATCTGTCATGGGAGAAACCTTAATTAAAGTGTTAAAAGAGAAGAATCTCTTCGAAGCTTGTAAAACGCATTAATGACACAAGAAGACTTGTTCTTTGACAAGTCTTCTTCTTTCTATCTTAAACTGGAGGAATGGTATGTACAACGTGTCCGAAAGAATGATTTTTCACCGCTTAAAAGGCCTCATCTCACCCTCTTTGTTAACAAAATGGTGGAAGGTCGATCCTGAGCTATATATAAATGAAGAAACACATCATTTCAAACAGGATCGATCATTACAAAAGATCGACTTTACCTGCTTACAACAAGCTGAAGAAAATGAATTCCCCATTTTTCAACACATCGTTCAAGCCTATTTAAAGCAAAATATTCACATGATTCCCATCACATCACCTTTATATCCCAGCTCACTAAAACACATTTATGATCCTCCCCCAGTATTATTCCTAAAAGGAAACGTTACCTATTTAAATGAAGAAAAAAGTTTAGGTGTAGTAGGTACACGAGTGCCATCCTCTTATGGAGAAGCGTGCGTGAAGAAAATTGTTGGAGAACTTGTAGAGGAAGATTGGATGATTGTGAGTGGTTTAGCAAAAGGAATTGATGGACTTGCACACAAAGAGTGCATAAGAAAAAAAGGAAAAACGATTGGTGTTGTAGCTGGTGGCTTTCAACATGTATATCCAAAAGAACATGTGCAAATGGCTCAATATATGGGAGAACATCATTTACTGTTGTCAGAGCATCCGCCTTATATCAAACCAGAAAAATGGCATTTTCCAATGAGAAACCGATTAATTAGTGCCCTGACAAGAGGAACCATCGCAAAGAAAAGAGCGGATCGCTTATTACAGCCTATCAGGCATTAGAGCAAGGAAAAGAAGTGTTTGCTGTTGCAGGATCGATCTTTGATTCTAATTCTATAGGTCCAGCTAGACTGATTCAGCAAGGTGCCAAGCTTGTTCATTCAACGAAGGATATTTTAGAGGAATTCTCCTTGAGCGGTGTTCAATATACTGAACTCCCATAAAAATATCGTTTGACAAAAGACATCGGAATATTTAATAATAGTGAGGATTTAAGTTTACACTTTGTTTTTCGTGTTTATAATGATGTTCATCATAAAGAATTTTTAACGATTGCCTGTTAGATAGGTGCAATTAACATAAATATAAATTTGTGAAATGGATAAAGAGAGAACACCTCTTAAGGGGGATTTTGAGTATGGCTGATTATTTAGTCATCGTTGAGTCGCCAGCAAAGGCGAAAACGATTGAGCGTTATTTAGGAAAAAAGTATAAAGTAAAGGCTTCAATGGGGCACGTAAGGGATTTACCGAAAAGTCAGCTTGGTGTTGACACTGAGCATGACTTCGAACCGAGATATATTACGATTCGAGGAAAAGGTCCAGTCTTAAAAGAATTAAAAACAGCAGCGAAGAAAGCAAAAAAAGTATATCTCGCAGCTGACCCCGACAGAGAGGGAGAAGCGATTGCTTGGCATTTAGCTCACAGCCTTGACCTTGACCTCTCTTCAGATTGCCGCGTTGTCTTTAACGAGATTACAAAAGATGCAATTAAAGATTCCTTTAAGCATCCACGTATGATCAATATGGACTTGGTTGATGCGCAGCAGGCAAGACGGATTTTAGATCGTCTCGTTGGATATAAAATCAGCCCGATTTTATGGAAGAAAGTCAAAAAGGGCTTAAGCGCCGGTCGTGTTCAATCAGTTGCACTCCGCCTGATTATTGACCGCGAGAATGAAATTAATGAATTCAAACCAGAAGAATACTGGACAATTGATGGCACCTTCCTAAAAGGGAAAGAAAGTTTTGAAGCGAGTTTCTTTGGCGTAAATGGCAAAAAACATCCGCTAAAAACAAAAGAAGATGTAAAAGAAATCCTTTCGAAATTAAAAGGAAGCAAATTTTCTGTTGAAAAAGTGACGAAAAAAGAACGTAAACGCAACCCAGCTGTTCCGTTTACAACATCTACCTTACAACAAGAGGCAGCGAGAAAACTAAACTTCCGTGCGAAGAAAACGATGATGATTGCACAGCAATTATATGAAGGAATTGATCTTGGTAAAGAAGGTACAGTAGGTCTCATTACATATATGAGAACGGACTCAACACGTATTTCCAATACGGCAATTGAAGAAGTATCTGCTTTCATTGATCAAACGTACGGCAAGAATTTCTTGAATACAACAAAACGTACTGCCAAAAAGAACGAAAATGCACAGGATGCTCACGAAGCCATCCGTCCGACTTCTACGCTAAGAAAACCAGCAGATGTCAAACATGTGCTAAGTAGAGATCAGCTTCGTCTTTATAAATTGATTTGGGAACGTTTTGTGGCAAGCCAAATGGCACCAGCTGTTCTTGATACAATGAGTGTGGATCTTGAAAATAACGGGCTTACTTTCCGTGCAAATGGAAGTAAGGTGAAATTCCCTGGATTTATGAAAGTATATGTTGAAGGGAAGGACGACCAGTTAGAAGAAAAGGACAAAATGCTTCCTGATCTGCAAGAGGGAGATACCGTTCTTTCAAAAGATATTGAACCAGAGCAGCACTTCACGCAGCCGCCTCCACGTTACACTGAGGCAAGACTTGTCAAAACCCTTGAAGAGCTAGGTATTGGCCGCCCATCTACGTATGCACCAACATTAGATACCATTCAAAAGCGTGGCTACGTGGCACTTGATAACAAACGGTTTATTCCAACAGAGCTTGGAGAGATTGTGCTCAACTTAATTATTGAATTCTTCCCTGAAATCATTAACGTAGAATTTACTGCGAAAATGGAAAAAGAACTTGATAGCGTTGAAGAAGGTACGATTGAATGGGTACGCATTATCGACAGTTTCTATCAAGATTTTGCAAAACGGGTAGAAAAAGCAGAAGCAGAGATGCAGGAAGTTGAGATTGAGCCTGAATACGCCGGAGTTGATTGCGAAGAGTGTGGTCATCCAATGGTGTACAAAATGGGGAGATACGGTAAGTTCATGGCATGCTCTAATTTCCCTGACTGCCGTAACACAAAACCAATTGTCAAAGATATTGGTGTCAAATGCCCGACTTGTCACGAAGGAAATATCGTTGAACGGAAATCTAAGAAGCGCCGCATTTTTTACGGTTGCGATCGTTTTCCAGAGTGTGAATTCGTTTCTTGGGACAAACCAATTGAAAGAAAGTGTCCAAAATGCGAAAATATGCTTGTAGAGAAAAAGCTGAAAAAAGGCATTCAAGTTCAATGTGTGAACTGTGATTATAAAGAGGAACAACAAAAATAGCGGTGAGCAGCCTTGTTCACCTGCTTTTTTATGTCATCAAATAGAACTTACGAAATAGGAGAGTTGTACAATGAGTCAATTTGTAAATGTGATCGGAGCAGGTTTAGCAGGAAGTGAAGCGGCATGGCAAATTGCCAAGCGCGGAATTAAAGTCCATCTGTATGAAATGAGACCTGTCAAACAAACACCAGCTCACCACACAGATAAATTTGCGGAGCTCGTATGCAGTAACTCATTGCGTGCGAATGCTTTAACGAACGCAGTCGGTGTTTTAAAGGAAGAAATGCGTCATTTAGATTCAGCAATCATCGCAGCAGCAGATGAAAGCTCGGTTCCTGCTGGTGGAGCGCTTGCAGTAGATCGTCATGAATTTGCAGCTAACGTCACAGACCGCGTGAAAAATCACCCGAATGTGACGGTCTTTCAAGAAGAAGTGCAAAGCATTCCAGAAGGTCCGACGATTATCGCAACGGGTCCTCTTACATCAGAAGCACTTTCAAAAGAATTAAAATCTTTAACAGGTGAAGAGTATTTATATTTCTACGATGCAGCAGCGCCTATCCTCGAGAAAGACAGCATCGATATGGATAAAGTGTACTTGAAATCACGTTATGATAAAGGGGAAGCGGCTTATTTAAACTGTCCGATGACAGAAGAAGAATTCGATCGTTTTTATGAGGCGCTCATTTCTGCTGAAACTGTGCCGTTAAAAGAGTTCGAAAAAGAAATCTTCTTCGAAGGCTGTATGCCCATTGAAGTCATGGCCAAAAGAGGAAAAAAAACCATGCTCTTTGGCCCGATGAAACCAGTTGGACTTGAAGATCCAAAAACAGGAAAAAGACCTTACGCTGTTGTTCAATTAAGACAGGATGATGCAGCAGGTACTTTATATAATATTGTTGGTTTCCAAACACATCTAAAGTGGGGCGATCAAAAGGAAGTATTCCGTTTGATTCCAGGTCTTGAAGAGGCAGAGATTGTTCGCTATGGTGTGATGCACCGTAATACATTTATTAACTCGCCAAGCCTTCTAAAACCGACGTATCAATTTAAAAATAGAGATGACTTATTCTTTGCCGGACAAATGACTGGTGTTGAAGGATATGTTGAGTCCGCGGCTTCAGGACTAGTGGCTGGAATCAATGCAGCTCGTTTTGTTAAAGGAGAAGAGCTTGTGACACTTCCAGAAGAAACAGCGATTGGCAGTATGGCTTACTACATCACATCAACAAACAAGAAAAGCTTCCAGCCGATGAATGCAAACTTTGGATTGCTGAAAGATCTTGGCGTTCGAATTAAAAACAAACAAGAGCGCTATGCAGAGTACGCTAAACGCGCAATCGAAACTATTCAAACTATTTCGAAATCTCTGTAGTAAAACATTGCACGGAAAGCAAGATATGTGATACCATTTAAAAGCCTTAAAGAGGTGTAAAAATGACAGATAAACAGCGTCTTGTCCACTTATTCATTGAATATTTGCAGATTGAAAAGAACTATTCAGCTTTAACGATCTCAGGTTATACTGAGGCGATTGAAGAGTTTGTCAGATTTATGAACATTCAAGGAATAGACGGTTTTGAAGAGGTATCCTATCAAGATACGAGAATTTATTTAACAGAAGCTTATGAAAAAGGCCTTACAAGAAGAACGATTAGTAAGAAAGTCTCTGCACTTCGCAGCTTTTATAAATTTTTATTAAGAGAACAGCTTGTGAAAGAAAATCCTTTTTTACTCGTTAGCTTACCAAAGCAGGATAAGCGAATTCCTTCATTTTTGTATGAAGAGGAACTAAAAGAGCTATTTACAGTTTCTGATGTAAATACACCGCTTGGTCAAAGAAATCAAGCCATTTTAGAACTACTTTATGCAACAGGTATGAGGGTCAGTGAGTTATGTTCATTAAAAGAATCTGATCTTGATTTATCGATGGATACAGTGCTTGTACATGGGAAAGGCAGCAAACAGCGGTATGTACCTTTCGGATCTTATGCACATGAAGCGCTCTCCACATATTTAGAGGATGGAAGGCAGAAGCTGAAAGTGAAGGGAAAGGATCGTGCTGATTCACATGTGTTTTTGAATCAGCGCGGAGCTCCTCTTACAGATAGAGGCGTTCGATTCATTCTAACTGAATTAATGAAAAAGGCGTCTGGCACATTACATATCCATCCACACATGTTAAGGCACACCTTTGCTACGCATCTTTTAAACGAGGGAGCGGATTTAAGAAGTGTTCAAGAACTTCTCGGTCACTCAAATTTATCATCAACACAGGTGTACACGCATGTATCAAAAGATTCTTTAAGAAAAACGTACATGTCTCATCACCCAAGGGCTTTTAAACGATCCTAAAAGGAGGTTTTTTCATGTCATCATTTCATGCAACCACAATCTTTGCCGTTCAACATAAAGGAAAAAGTGCGATGGCTGGAGACGGTCAAGTCACTTTTGGGCAGGCTGTCGTCATGAAACACACAGCAAAAAAAGTGCGCCGTCTTTTCGGAGGCAAAGTACTCGCAGGTTTTGCTGGTTCAGTTGCAGATGCATTTACACTCTTTGAGAAGTTTGAAACGAAGCTTGAAGAATACGGTGGTAACCTAAAACGAGCAGCTGTAGAACTGGCGAAAGAATGGCGGAGTGACAAGATGCTCAGACAGCTTGAGGCCATGCTTATCGTCATGAATAAAGAAAGCATCCTGCTCGTATCTGGAACAGGAGAGGTCATCGAGCCAGACGATGGCATTTTGGCTATCGGGTCAGGCGGCAACTACGCGCTTAGCGCCGGGAGAGCACTCAAAAAACATGCAGGTGACCATCTCTCAGCTCGAGAGATTGCAAAGGCGGCTCTTGAAACGGCCGGAGAAATCTGTGTCTACACGAACGATCAAATCACTTTAGAAGAGCTTGAATAGAAAGGACATGAGACGTATGGAGAAAAAGCCGTTCACCCCAAGAGAGATAGTTGAAAAGCTCGATCAGTACATTATTGGTCAGCTTGATGCGAAAAAAGCAGTGGCGGTGGCTTTAAGAAACCGTTACAGAAGAAGTCTTTTACATGATAAGCTAAAGGATGAAGTCGTTCCTAAAAACATCTTAATGATTGGTCCGACAGGTGTGGGGAAAACAGAAATTGCCCGCAGAATTGCAAGGATTTCTGGTGCACCTTTCATTAAAGTGGAAGCGACGAAGTTTACTGAAGTTGGATATGTCGGACGTGACGTAGAATCAATGGTCAGAGATTTAGTGGAAACAGCAATCAGACTAGTCAAAGAAGAAAAAATGAAGGATGTTCAAGAAGAAGCGGAAAAACAAGCAAACAAACGGCTTGTTCATCTACTTGTTCCTGGAAAGAAAAAAAGTCAGTCTGTGAAAAATCCTTTTGAGATGCTGTTTGGTGGTTCTGATGCTGATGAAAGTGATCGAGATCACTCAAGTGAAGAAGTAGAGCTTGAGTCGACGAGAAAACGCATTGCGCACCAGCTGGCGATGGGTGAACTTGAAGACCATTACGTCACGATTGAAGTTGAAGAGCAGCAGCCTTCCATGTTTGATATGCTTCAAGGCTCGGGTATGGAGCAAATGGGTATGAACATGCAGGATGCGCTTAGCAATCTCATGCCTAAAAAGAAAAAACGCAGAAAGCTGACCGTCAGAGAAGCGAGAAAAGCGTTAACTGCTGAGGAAGCTTCAAAACTGATTGATATGGATGAAGTCGGTCAGGAAGCCGTGCAAAAAGCAGAGCAGCAAGGAATCATCTTTATCGATGAAATCGATAAAATTGCCAAAAGCGGTGGTACATCGTCTGCAGATGTTTCTCGTGAAGGGGTTCAACGTGATATTTTACCGATTGTAGAAGGTTCCACTGTGATGACGAAGTATGGGGCTGTGAAAACAGATCATGTTCTATTTGTAGCAGCAGGTGCTTTTCATATGGCGAAACCCTCGGATTTGATTCCAGAGCTTCAAGGACGCTTCCCAATCCGTGTAGAATTAGATAAATTAAGTATAGAAGACTTTGTGAAAATCTTAACGGAACCAGATAACGCGTTATTAAAGCAATATAAGGCTTTACTTGAAACAGAAGGTATATCTCTTGAATTTTCTGACGATGCTATTCATAAGATTGCCGAAGTGGCTTATCACGTCAATCAGGAGACGGATAACATCGGTGCAAGAAGGCTTCACACCATACTTGAGAAGCTGCTAGAAGAGCTCTCATTTGAGGCGCCTGATATTACAATGGAAACAGTGACCATTACCCCTCAGTATGTAGAAGAGAAGCTAGGAAAGATTGCAAATAACAAAGACTTAAGTCAATTTATACTTTAACAAATGAATAAAGTAATCTAGGAGGATCATTATTATGGCGTTACTACAAAAAACAAGGATTATTAACTCGATGCTGCAAGATGCAGCGGGGAAACCGGTTAATTTTAAAGAAATGGCAGAAACACTGAGAGATGTCATTGATTCAAACATTTTCGTATTAAGCAGAAGAGGGAAGCTTCTTGGCTACTCCATTAACCAGCAGATTGAAAATGCACGTATGAAAAAAATGCTGGAAGATCGTCAGTTCCCTGAAGAATATACAAAAAGCTTATTCAATGTCCCTGAAACATCTTCAAACCTTGACATCAACAGTGAGTACACAGCTTTCCCGATTGAGAACCGTGATTTATTCCAATCAGGTTTGACAACGATTGTACCAATCATCGGAGGCGGAGACCGCTTAGGGACGTTAATCCTTTCTCGTTTGCAGGATACATTCACAGATGATGATTTAATTCTTGCTGAATACGGCGCAACAGTTGTTGGAATGGAGATTCTTCGTGAGAAAGCGGAAGAAATTGAAGAAGAAGCAAGAAGTAAAGCGGTTGTTCAAATGGCGATCAGCTCTCTTTCATACAGTGAACTTGAAGCGATTGAACATATCTTTGAAGAACTTGATGGAAACGAAGGGCTGCTTGTGGCAAGTAAGATTGCTGACCGTGTAGGAATCACTCGTTCAGTGATCGTAAACGCACTTCGTAAATTAGAAAGTGCAGGCGTTATTGAATCTCGTTCTCTTGGAATGAAGGGAACATACATTAAAGTATTAAACAACAAATTTTTAATTGAACTTGAAAATTTAAAATCTCACTAATCAAAAAACCCTTTTCGGCCGAAATAAACGCTGAAAAGGGTTTTTTTGTATAAAAAAAGAGGATTTGTCCGAAAAATGACACTCTTTTTTCCAAGAAACCCCTTACAATTCTGTAGTGCTTTGAATCTAGGTCTTTATACCTATTCGTAAAATAGATATATATTACGAGTTTTTTTTACAATTACATCATAGACTTTAATCCTATTATTTCTTACAATGAACATATGGTTTTACAAATCTCGACATGATTAAATGGAATGAAATACATATGATTGGAGGTATATGGTTTTGGATATATTTTCTGGAACGATAAGCAACCTTGAGAATGCCTTGGGCAGAGCGAATGTTAAGCAAAAAGTCATAAGCAATAATATCGCGAATATAGACACACCGAACTACAAGTCTAAAAAAGTTGCATTCCACGACATGCTAAATGATGCGTCAATCAAATTAGATGCTAAAAAAACATACCAAGGTCACATTGATTTTTCTAAAACAGGGTCTAATTATTCAGTTGTTTCGAGTAACCGTACTTCTTATCAAGAAAACGGAAATAATGTCGATATTGATCAAGAGATGAGTGAACTCGCTAAAAACCAAATTCAGTATAATGCGTTGGTTGAAAGAATGAGCGGAAAGTTCAATTCTCTTAAAACAGTTTTGACAGGAGGTAAGTGATGTCGATTTTTTCAGGCGTTAACGCTTCGGCCTCAGCATTAACAGCACAGAGGCTCAGAATGGACGTTGTATCCTCGAACCTTGCGAATATGGATACAACAAGAGCTAAACAGGTTGATGGCAAGTGGGAGCCTTATAGACGCAAGCTCGTCACATTACAGCCGTCAGGTGAATCATTTTCATCTATATTGAACTCAAGCATGAATTCGAGCGGCAAATTAGGAAACGGCGTCAAAGTAACAAAAATTACTGAAGACGAAACTCCATTCAACCTTCAATATGATCCTACAAATCCCGATGCCAATGAAAATGGATATGTTCAAACACCAAACGTTGATCCATTAAAGGAAATGGTTGATCTCATCAGCAGCTCAAGGTCATATGAAGCAAACGTGACTGCGCTGAATGCGAATAAAAGCATGCTGATGAAAGCTTTAGAAATAGGAAAGTAAGGTGAAAAGAATTGGTTAACGCAATATCTCCTTTCCAGCTTCAAACCGCTCAGCAAGCAAGTGAATTGACGAATGCGTCGTCTGTGCAGGCGGCTGCACCTAAAAGTCAAACGAATTTCTCTGATGTGCTGAAGAATTCCATTGAGGCATTAAATCAATCACAGCTGAAATCAGACCAGTATACGAATGCTCTCGCACAAGGGAAAGATGTCAATCTCGATGAAGTCATGATTGCTTCACAAAAAGCGAGTGTGACACTCACAGCTGCAACCGAGTTTCGGAATAAAGCAGTCGAAGCGTACCAAGAGATTATGAGAATGCAGATGTAGGAGGTGCTGGTGGACAAAAAATAGACTGAATGGAATGACCGGGGGTTAAGATGAATCGTACTTTAATGCAATTAAGAACAAAAACAGTTGAGTTTTGGCGAAATCGATCAAAATTACAAAAAATACTCATGATTGGCGGCGTAGCTGCCCTAGCAATCATTATTACGGTTGTTAGCATCTTTGCTTCTTCTGAAAAAATGGTTCCGTTGTTTAGAGATTTGTCTGAGGCAGAAGCAGGACAAATCAAACAGGAACTGGATGGCAAAAACGTTAAATCGGAACTTGCAAATAACGGAACGACGATTTTAGTTCCAGAAAAGCAAGCAGACACTTTAAAAGTCACACTCGCATCAGAAGGACTTCCTAAAACGGGGAATATTGACTACTCCTTCTTTGCGAACAATTCCGGCTTCGGTTTAACAGATAATGAATTTGATGTTCTGAAAGTAGACGCAACTCAGACAGAACTATCCAATCTGATCAACACGATTGATGGGATTAAAGATTCAAAGGTTATGATTAACCTGCCAAAAGATTCCGTTTTTGTTGGAGAAGAGCAAAGTAATGCATCAGCATCAATTGTGCTGCAAGTTCAACCAGGCTACACGCTTACTCAGCAACAAGTAAAAGGCCTTTATCATCTTATTTCAAAAAGTGTGCCGAATTTAAAAACAGAAAACATTGTCATTATGGACCAAGATTCCAACTACTATGACTTAAACAGCAGCTCAGATTCCTATGCAAGTGGAATGGATGCACAGCAGCAGAAAAAAGAGGAGATTGAAAAGAATCTTCAACGAAAAATTCAACAGCTGCTTGGAACGATGATGGGTCAAGAGAAAGTTGCCGTATCGGTCACTACAGACATTGATTTTACTGAAGAAAAAAGAAAAGAAGATCTTGTCGAACCAGTTGATCAAGAAAACATGCAAGGAATTGCTGTCAGCGCTGAAAAGATTGCTGAAACTTATTCAGGTAATGGCGCAGCAGCTGGAGGCACCGCTGGAACAGGTGACGATGATGTCACAAATTATCAAGGTGCCGATGGAACGAATGGAAGCGGAGATTACGAAAAGAGCGAAGATCGTATCAATTATGAAGTCAACCGCATTCATAAAGATATCAAAGAAAGTCCTTATAAAATCAGAGACGTTGGCATTCAGGCACTAGTTGAACCGCCTACTGCAAACGATCCGAACTCATTAACTGCTGAAAGGCAGGATGATATCAAAAAAATTCTTTCAACCATCATCAGTACATCGATTGATAAAGAATACACAAACGGTCAAGCACTCACTCAAGCTGACTTAGATAACAAAATCGTTTTATCTGTATCAAAATTAGACGGTAAACAGCAAACGGCAGCAGAAAACCCTTCAAACAATATTCCGATTTGGGTTTATATTGTTGGCGGTGTGCTACTAATTGCCATTATCGCTCTCATTATCCTTCTCGTACGTAAGCGAAGAAAAGATGAGGAAGAAGAGTTTGAGTTTGATGAACGTACACCAATTCATGTTCCTGATATCGATACTGAGCCAGAAACAGAAGAAATGGTGAGAAAAAATCAGCTTGAAAAAATGGCAAAAGATAAACCAGAAGACTTTGCTAAATTGCTACGCAGCTGGCTGTCCGAGGATTAGGAGGAATACACATGTCGAGAAAAGATCCAAATCGACTAACAGGCAGACAAAAAGCAGCAATCCTAATGATTTCCTTAGGGCTAGACGTGTCAGCATCTGTATACAAACATCTGTCTGAAGACGAAATAGAAAAATTAACATTAGAAATTTCAAATGTAAGAAGTGTAGATACTGCTAAAAAAGATGAGATCATCGAAGAATTTCACAGCATTGCCATCGCGCAGGACTACATATCACAAGGTGGCCTTATGTACGCAAGACAAGTGCTTGAAAAAGCGCTTGGTGAGGACAAAGCGGACAGCATCTTAAATCGCTTAACATCCTCACTTCAAGTGAAACCATTTGATTTTGCTAGAAAGGCTGACCCAGAGCAAATTTTAAACTTTATCCAGCATGAGCATCCACAAACCATTGCGCTCATTCTTTCCTACCTAGATCCAGTACAGGCTGGACAGATTTTATCTGAGTTAGGCGAGGAAGTACAAACCGAGGTTGCAAGAAGAATTGCTTTAATGGACCGCACATCTCCAGAGATCATCAATGAGGTGGAACGTATTCTTGAACAAAAGCTCTCTTCAACCTTTACGCAAGATTATACTCAAACGGGCGGAGTCGAAGCGGTAGTCGAAGTCCTGAATGGTGTAGACCGTGCAACGGAGAAAACCATTTTAGATACACTGGAAATTCAAGATCCTGAGCTTGCTGATGAAATTAAGAAACGTATGTTTGTCTTTGAAGACATTGTCACTCTTGATAGCAGAGCCATTCAGCGCGTGATTCGAGATGTTGAGAATGACGATTTACTACTTGCACTCAAAGTGGCAAGCGAAGAAGTCAAAGAAATTGTCTTCCGCAACATGTCGCAACGTATGGTCGAAACGTTCAAAGAAGAAATGGAGTTTATGGGACCTGTCCGGCTTAGAGATGTCGAGGAAGCACAGACTCGTATTGTCAGCATCGTAAGACGACTTGAAGAGGCTGGAGAAATCGTCATAGCTCGAGGTGGAGGAGACGATATCATTGTCTAGGATTATCAAACATGAAACATCTGTTATTCCTGAACAAGGCCGTCAAACCATTCCCTTGCAGCAAGTGGAATTCAAAAGAGAACATCACGAAGAAGAGCTTGTCAACGAGACAGAAGCATCTCAACTTGTATTAAGTGATGCGCAAGATGAAGCAAGCCGTATTTTAGAACAAGCAAATCGTGAGCTGGAACAAACAATGGCTGAAATCAATCAGCGGCGAGCTGATTTTGAAGCAGAAAGAGTACAGCTCGTTGAAGAAGCGAAACAAACAGGATATCAAGATGGTTTTCAAAAGGGCGAAGCAGATGCGAATTTACAGTATCAATCGATTCTTGATCAAGCGAATGACATTGTCAGCCTTGCAAAGCAGGACTATGAAGCGAAAATCGAAAGCTCTGCTGAAGAAATTGTCGAACTTGCCTTTGAGCTCGCTAAACGAGTATGGAATGCAGCTGAGGACACAAAAGAACAATTTTTAACGCTAGTGAAGCAGGTCATTTCAGAAGTGAAGGAATATGACGATATTTCCATCTATGTCGACCCTGCACATTACGAACATGTGATGGAATATAAAGATGAATTAAATAGAATCCTTCAAAAGAATACACATCTTGCCATTTACTCGGATGAAAAAGCACCAAAAGGTACTTGTTACGTCGAAACAAGCTTTGGAAAAGTGGAAGCGAGCGTTGATACCCAAATGAATCAGTTAAAAGAAAAGTTATTAGAAGTCATTGATTCAGGTGATCACAAATGAACATAGATGTGCTAAAAGAAACGATTGAAACCGCCGATCCTTATAAACGTTTTGGTAAAGTCAATCGAGTTGTTGGACTGATGATCGAGTCCAAGGGGCCAGAAAGCTCAATCGGTGATGTATGTCTTATTCACAAAAAAGGGAGTAAGAATCATCCGATCAAAGCAGAAGTCGTTGGCTTTAAAGATGAAAACATTTTGCTCATGCCCTACGTAGAAGCCTCTAACATCTCACCAGGCAGTCTTGTTGAAGCAACAGGTGAATCGTTAAAGGTCAAAGTAGGAACTGGTTTAATCGGGCAGGTTGTTGATGCCTTCGGTGATCCACTGGACGGCAGCATGCTTCCTAAAGGACTTGCACCTGTCTCAACAGAACAATCTCCTCCAAACCCGATGGACAGACCGCCTATTCGTGAAAAAATGGGCGTTGGTGTCAGAGTGATCGACAGCTTGCTCACAGTCGGCACTGGTCAAAGAATTGGCATATTCGCGGGAAGCGGTGTTGGTAAAAGTACCTTGATGGGGATGATTGCCAAGCAGACAGAAGCGGATCTCAATGTCATTGCACTTGTTGGAGAGCGTGGACGTGAAGTTCGCGAGTTTATCGAAAAAGATTTAGGAGCTGAAGGACTGAAGCGTTCGATTGTTGTTGTCGCAACTTCAGATCAGCCCGCACTGACAAGATTAAAAGCAGCCTATACTGCAACAGCTATTGCCGAATATTTCAGAGACAGAGGAAAAAATGTCATGTTTATGATGGATTCTGTCACAAGGGTCGCCATGGCACAGCGGGAAATAGGACTTGCAACCGGTGAACCGCCAACAACAAAAGGATATACGCCTTCAGTGTTCGCTATACTGCCAAAATTGCTAGAACGAACTGGTACAAATCAACTTGGTTCCATCACAGCGTTTTACACAGTGCTTGTTGATGGTGACGATATGAATGAGCCGATCGCTGATACAGTGCGGGGGATTTTAGATGGCCACATAGTACTTGATCGTGCACTGGCCAACAAAGGACAGTTTCCAGCTGTCAATATTCTGAAAAGTATCAGTCGTGTTATGAGTAATATCGCAAGTCATGATCACAAGGAAGCGGCTAACCGGTTCCGCCAGCTTTTATCCACATATCAAAACGCTGAAGACCTCATTAACATTGGAGCATATAAAAAAGGCTCCTCTAAAGATATTGATGAGGCCATGCAAGCTTACCCACAACTGATTTCATTTTTGAAGCAGGACGTTGAAGAGGCTGTATCGATTGAAGACAGCGTGAGGATATTGCTCAGTTTGATGAATAGAGAGGATTGACAAAAACAGTGAGATATCAATACAAATTTCAAAAGCTCTTAGAATTGAAAGAAAGTGAAAAAGACAAATCACTCGCAGCGTATCAACAATCCGTTTCGGCATTTGAGCAAGCCGCTGAAAAACTCTATGAAAATATGAGTAAAAAAGAGCTAATGGAAAAGAGCAAAGAAGAAAAGCTGAGAAGTGGGATGAGTGTTCAAGAAATGCGTCATTATCAGCAATTTGTGACGAACTTAGATAACACCATTCATCATTATCAGCAGCTTGTGATCATGAAACGCCATCAAATGAATGAAAAACAATCTGATTTAACTGAAAAAAATATTGAGTTTAAAAAGTTTGAAAAAATGAAAGAAAAGCAATTTGAAAAGTTCTCCCTTGAACATAAGGCAATTGAAATGAAAGAAATGGATGATATCTCTATCAGCCAATTCATGTTTCAAGGACATTAGGAGTCGAGATGAATGCCTAAGAAGGAAAAAACAAAGGAATCAAGCGGCGGCGGTAAATTTCAATGGATCTTGTTTATTGTCATTATCCCATTGGTTGTGCTTGTGATTGTAACGGGCACAATCCTTTATATGGCAGGTTATGATCTAAAGAAACCGCTCCAAAACATTCCGGGGATTAGCAGCTTGGTTGGATCAGATGACACATCAAAAACGTCATCTTCAAATAACGATCAACGTGATACAGAGTTGAAAGCGTTGAAAAAGACGATTAAAGAACAAGAGAATGAACTTGAAATTGCTCAAAAAGACTTGAAGACAAGTGATGAAGAGATTAAACGATTGAATCAAAAAATCAATTCACTTGAAAAAACATCTGATAAAGAGAACACGTCAGCAAGTGACAGTTCATCAAACAGTACATCATCAAGTAATAACGCATCAGGATCTTCAACTGATTCGTCAGCATCTTCTAATCAGCAATCAAAAGGAAAGGTCGCCAGCATTTATGAAAGCATGGATGCAGGGAAATCTGCCAAAATTCTATCAGAGCTAAGTGATAAAGAAGCTTTGAAGATCCTTGAAGAGCTGAGTAAAAATAAGCTGACGGACATATTAGCAAAACTGACACCTCAGAAGGCAGCAACGTTCACGAAGGAGCTTGCCAAAAAAGAAGAAAGTGAAAATGGAGGTGGACAATAAGTGAAGCTATTGGACATTGGAGCCTTACAGCAATCTTCCCAAGGTCTCTCGGGACTAAAGGGAGAGGGGGCAGTATCTGCTCGCGGCCTGTTTAAACAATTGTTAAATGGCGCAGGTATTCAAAGTGGTCCAGCTATTTCTCAGCCGGCGGAAACCAATCTATCCATGAATGATGCGATGCAAATCATTGAAAAATGGATACAATCACCTGAAGAAGGAATAGATGGAGATCTTCTTGCGGCACTTCAGGCGCTGCAAGGTCAAAAGCTTGAGGGGGCTGACTTAAAGTCACTTGAAGAGCTATTTCAAAAGATGGAATCGGTTATCTATGGCGATCAGGATGAGAAGCCAGTTGCTGAACATAGTGAACAGCTCATACAAGTCCACTTTTTCTTATATCAAATACTGAATCAGCAGCCGGTGAGCTTTGATGCAAAACTTGTACAGGATATTCAAGCAAAAGGTGAAGATTTCATCAAGTTTCTAACGAAAAACGGAGCAGATGAAAAGCTCATTCAACAAGTAAAAGAGCAGTTCTTCTCGCAAGGATCGGCACCTAAGCTGAATAATATGTCGCAAAGCGAGCTGAAACACTTTAATCAGTTAATCGATCATATGATGGCGAATGCGAAAGGGTCAGATAAAGAGTGGAAAATTTCCTTAGGAGAGTTAAAAGAAATGGTTGCTCCAAGGCAAGAATCTTCCTTCTCATCTCCAGCAAAAGGTGCTGCCTCACTTGAATGGCTTATGAAAAAAGAAGTCACCAAAGGTCAAGGCACTACGGCACCTGCTTCTGAAAAAACAATCACCCATACGCTGCTTCCAGGGCATAAACAGTTCTTCCAACTGCAATCAGCTGCTCCTGTGCAGCAGACGCAAACAACTGACGAAAAGCCAGGCACGGTTGATCAGCAGATTTTAAATACGTGGAAACAAATGAAGTTCACACCATTTGGCAATTCAAGCGGACGGTTTACCGTACGATTAAATCCAGAAAATCTAGGGTTTATTACCATCCAGCTAACGAAACAAAACGGGATGTATGCGAGTAAAATTACAGCTTCAACGCAAGCAGCAAAAGAGCTGCTCGAGCATCATCTGCCGCAGCTCAAGCAGGCGTTACCGAATATGTCGGTTCAAGTTGACCGTTTCCATATACCGCTTCAGTCAAATGAGCAGCCGTCTTTTGGACAATTTAATGAGGAAGGCAAGCAGCAGCCATCAAAAGGACAAAGTTTCCAGCAGCCTGATGAACAGGAAGCTGAATTCCAAGATGTACTGGATGCGCTTGTTGGATCAGAAGAAGAAGAGGAGGAGATCTAATGGCAACTGTTGATGCGACGAATAGAACAGCCGCACAAGCGGACACTTCTTCAAACGCAGCAAAGAAAACAGATACACTTGGCCGAGATCAGTTCTTGAAAATCTTGCTTACGCAGCTTCAAAACCAAGATCCGACAAACCCGATTGATGACCGTGAGTTTGTCACACAGCTTGCAACATTTTCTTCTTTAGAACAACAAATGAATATGAATGAATCAATCACTCAAATGAATCAGATCATGTCTACATTTGTTGCACACCAAGATCCATTTACGACATATGTAGGATGGATTGGTAAAGAAGTAGAGGGTAAACAAGATGATAAAGACATATCTGGCATTGTGAAGTCTGTGAAAAACATAAACAATGAATACTTCCTATATTTAGAAGATGGAACGAAAATCAGCCCTTGGGACGTTACAACTGTTGGAGAAAAATCGTAAGCAAATCGAGGAGGAAAATAAATGTTACGCTCACTTTACTCAGGAATTAGCGGAATGAAAAACTTCCAAACAAAATTAGATGTTGTAGCCAATAACGTAGCCAACGTCAATACACACGGATACAAAAAAAGCCGTATTACGTTTAAAGATATGGTCAGTCAAACCATTGCAAGTTCTGGTGGACCGACGAATAACTCTGGTTCAATCAACTCAAAACAAGTTGGATTAGGATCAGCTTTATCTTCTATTGATAAAATCATGACATCAGGTTCTTCTCAAAATACAGACGAACCATATGATTTCTATATTAATGGAGATGGATTTTTCCGTATTGAAAAGCAAGGTGAAATCCTATTTACAAGAACAGGGAACTTCAAACCTGATTCAAATGGGGATTTGATAACATCTGATGGAAACTATCTTCTTGGGATGGATGGGCAAAGAATCAACATTCCACGAGACAATGTGTCAAGTGTTAGTGTTGGGCCAGATGGGACCGTTTCTGTAGTTGAGAACAACGTTTCTCGTACTGTTGGACAAGTATCACTTGTGTCTTTCAGTAATGCAGGAGGACTAGATAAAGTTGGGGATAACTTATATCGCCAAACACTCAGTTCCGGTGCACCAAGTAATGCCATGGCTCCTGGAACTCAAGGAACAGGTGAACTTCAAACAGGTAAACTTGAAATGTCAAACGTTGATTTAACAGACGAGTTTACAGAAATGATTATCGCACAGCGTGGATTCCAATCGAATGCAAAGACGATCACAACATCTGATGAAATTCTGCAAGAACTTGTGAATCTGAAACGATAGGAGGTAGGGGGAGCGGTTTATCGCTTCTCTGCTTAATATGATTGAAGTGACAAGATTAAATGGCAAAGGATTTATGCTCAACGCTCTCCATATCGAGCAAATCGAAAGCTTTCCAGACACGACCATTACACTCGCCAATGGAAAGAAATTCGTTGTGAAAGAAGATGAAGAGCAGCTTCAGGAGAAAATCATTTCTTTCTATAGAAAAATCCAAGTCATTTCATTGAATCAAGGAATAGAGGAGTTTGAATGAAGAAGAAATTAGTCGTAGTAATGCTAATCATGATTATTGCTATCGTCGGAATTGGAGCAGGTATTGTCTTTCTGGTGAATGGGTCAGACGAAGCAAAAGCAGAAAAAGAGCCAACAGCAGATGAAGTCGTAAAAGCTTCTGTTGAAATTCCTGAGATTGTGACCAATTTAAAATCTGAAGGAAATGCGGTTAAACTTGTACTAAATATTGAAACAGATTCAGAAAAAGCCAAAGAAGAGCTTGAAAAAAGAAGCTTCCAAGTGAAAGATGCTGTGATCGACATTTTATCAGACACGAATGCAGATGAACTTGATGGCAAAAAAGGCAGAGAACATTTTAAAACACAGGTCAAAAACAAAGTGAATAACTATTTGCAAGATGGCAAGGTGAAAGAAGTTTATATAACCTCCTTTAATCTGCAATAGAGGCGATTAATTGACACGATGGAGGTGAAGAAATGTCAGGAGAAGTGCTTTCCCAGAATGAGATCGACGCATTATTATCCGCCATATCAACAGGCGAAATGGATGCAGAAGAGCTGAAAAAAGAAGAAACGACGAAAAAAGTGAAAGTGTATGACTTTAAACGTGCACTGCGCTTTTCAAAAGACCAGATTCGAAGTTTAACAAGAATTCATGATAACTTCGCTAGACTGCTTACCACACACTTTTCAGCGCAGCTAAGATCATATATTCAAATTTCTGTCAGCTCGGTTGACCAAGTGCCATATGAAGAATTTATTCGTTCGATTCCTAATATGACATTATTAAACTTATTTTACGTCAGCCCGCTTGAAGGAAGAATCATGCTTGAAGTGAACCCAACGATTGGCTATGCCATGATGGATAGGCTGATGGGTGGGATTGGCATTAGTCATAATAAGACAGAATCACTGACAGAAATCGAAACAAAGATTATCTCAAACATGTTTGAGGGAGCTTTGGAAAACTACAGAGAAGCGTGGCAGTCCATAACCGACATCGAGCCAGAAATGGCAGATTTCGAGGTAAATCCCCAGTTTGTTCAAATGGTGTCACCAAACGAAACAGTTGTCGTCATTTCTCTTAATACACAAATTGGTGAGGTAAGCGGGGTTATTAATCTCTGTATTCCTCACGTAGTATTAGAGCCTATTATTCCGAAGCTGTCTGTACACTACTGGATGCAATCGGAACGAAATGAACCGAAAAAAGAAGAAACAAAGGCCATTGAAAAACGGATTATGACGGCGAAAATACCGGTAGTCGCAGAGCTTGGACAATCGGAAATGACGGTGGAAGAGTTTTTGAATTTGGAAATTGGTGATTGTATTGCCTTGGACAAACCAGTAAATGCGCCTCTTACTGTTATGGTCGGAAATAAACCGAAATTCTTGGGACAGGCCGGCCGCGTGAATCGGAAACAGGCGATTCAAATTCTAGATCACGACATAAGAGGTGAAGAAGATGGAGAATAACGGAAGTAAATTATCACAAGATGAGATCGATGCGCTCCTTAAAGGAGGCAGCAATGACGATATAGAGCCTGATACACTCCTTTCTGCAATGGAACAAGATGCCATTGGGGAAATCGGAAATATATCATTTGGAAGCTCTGCAACAGCACTTTCAACCCTATTAAGTCAAAAAGTGGAGATTACAACTCCAACTGTCACAGTGATTCAAAAAAGCAAGCTGAATGAGGAATTTCCTCATCCGTATGTCGCGATTGAAGTGAATTATACGGAAGGCTTCAGCGCTAGTAACCTGCTTGTCATCCAGCAAACCGATGCGGCAGTCATTGCGGATTTAATGATGGGCGGAGATGGAACAAATGCTGACCCGTCGTTAAGTGAAATTCACTTAAGTGCAGTACAAGAAGCAATGAACCAAATGATGGGTTCAGCAGCGACGTCCATGTCAACAGTCTTTAATAAAAAGATTGATATTTCTCCGCCTCGCGTTGAGTTGCTTGATGTGAAAGAAGGAGAAGGCACAGACCGCATTCCAGCTGAAGAGATGCTTGTCAAAGTGTCCTTTAGATTAACAATAGGTGAACTCATAGATTCAAATATTATGCAGCTTTACCCTATTACGTTTGCGAAAGATTTGATTGCAGAATTAACAGACCCAGCGGAAGAAGAGCCGGTTCAAGAAGCACCTCAGAGTGCACCTGAACCACAGCAGGCTGCTCCGCAAGTACAATCTGCTCCTATGCAGCAATCGGCACCGCCGAAAAGACAGGCGAAGCCAAAGCCGGCAGAACCTGTCAATGTGGCGCCAGTTGAATTTGAGGCATTTAGTGAGCCTCAGCATACAACAAGTCAGCTCGGTAATCTTGATATGCTGATGGATATTCCACTTTCCATTACAGTGGAGCTTGGAAGAACGCAGCGCAGTGTGAAAGAAGTACTTGAACTTTCCGCTGGAAGTATCATTGAACTGGACAAACTTGCAGGTGAGCCAGTCGACATTCTGGTCAACAAACGAATCGTCGCCAAAGGAGAAGTTGTTGTCATTGATGAGAACTTTGGTGTACGTGTGACTGACATTTTAAGTCAGTCTGAAAGACTTTCTAATTTAAAATAAACAAACATATAGGGAGAGAATAAGTAAATGGCTACTAAGGTATTAATCGTAGATGATGCAGCATTCATGAGAATGATGATTAAGGATATTCTTGTAAAAAATGGATTTGATGTAGTAGGAGAAGCAGAAAACGGCGCACAAGCTGTTGAAAAATATAAAGAAACATCTCCTGATCTAGTCACAATGGATATCACAATGCCAGAAATGGACGGGATCACAGCATTAAAAGAAATTAAACAAATCGATGCTTCGGCAAAAATCATTATGTGCTCAGCGATGGGACAACAATCAATGGTTATTGATGCCATTCAAGCAGGTGCAAAAGACTTTATCGTGAAGCCATTCCAGGCAGACCGTGTACTTGAAGCAATTAATAAAACGTTAGGCTAAAAAAGGGTGTAAGACTTGTTGAAAAAACGTTTGATATGTATAGCAATGATCAGTTTTATGCTTTTCTTGACAGCGCAGCCCGCCTCACTGTTTGCTGAAACAAAAGATCCTGAAAATGGCACAGTGAATGACTGGCTCAAAGATGAGAAAGAAAGCAAAAAGGATACAGAAAAGAAAACCACTGACAATCAAACGAATCCGGCAGAAGAAGTTCCCTCTTCTTCTGTCTCCATTATGGATTTTGTCAAAATGATTGGTGCCTTACTTTTTGTCATCCTGCTCATTTACGGATTGGTGAGATTTGTTGGAAAGCAAAACCGCTTACTCAAGCCATTTCGCTATGTTGAAAATATTGGCGGAACGACGGTTGGTCAAAATCGTTCAGTTCAGCTGATCAAAGTGGGCAAACGAGTATTAGTTGTCGGCGTAGCAGACTCAATCCAGCTGCTAAAAGAAATCGATGATGAACAAGAATGCGAAGCGATTGTGAAACAATACGAAGAAGCGATGGAAAGTAAGACTGACTTACCGAAAATGATGCAAAAATTAACATCGCAAGTGAAGAAACACGATCAGCCGACCACTTCTTCTTTTTCAGCCAATTTAAAGGCGCAGCTAGCCGAATTGAAAAAGACCCAATCAGAAGTCAGAAAGAAAGGCCCGAAACAAAATGAATGAGTTTATCGATTTATTTAATTCCAGTGGCGCAGGAAATATTAGCACATCTGTCCGTCTTCTTTTATTGTTAACTGTATTTTCAGTTGCACCAGGCATTCTTATTTTAATGACCTGTTTTACACGGATTGTGATTGTTCTTTCGTTCGTCAGAACATCACTTGCAACCAACTCAATGCCGCCAAACCAAGTGCTTGTAGGACTTGCTTTGTTTCTCACATTTTTTATTATGGCACCCACGTTCTCAGAGATTAATAAAGAGGCACTCACGCCGCTGTTAAATGATGATATTACGTTAAATCAGGCCTATGAAAAAGCCGAAGTGCCAATTAAAGAGTTTATGAGTAAACATACGAGACAGAAAGATTTGGCTTTATTTCTTAGTTACGCAAAAATGGATACCCCTGAATCGATTAAAGATATTCCCTTAACGGCGATGGTACCAGCATTTGCAATTTCAGAATTAAAGACGGCATTTCAAATTGGTTTTATGATTTTTATTCCATTTTTAATTATTGACATGGTGGTCGCAAGTGTCCTGATGTCGATGGGGATGATGATGCTTCCGCCGGTTATGATATCGCTCCCTTTCAAAATATTGTTATTTGTATTAGTTGATGGATGGTATTTGATTGTTAAATCTTTGCTGCAAAGCTTTTAGAGTAGGTGCTTAAAACATGAGTTCAGAATTTGTCATTACGATGGCTGAAAGATCAGTGTATGTTGTTTTACTTGTCAGCGGGCCGCTTCTTGCGCTCGCACTAATCGTGGGACTAATTGTCAGTGTGTTTCAGGCGACAACCCAAATCCAAGAACAGACGCTTGCGTTCATTCCAAAAATTGTTGCAGTGCTCATTGGACTTGTTGTGTTTGGTCCGTGGATGCTTTCAACAATTGTGTCATTTACAACAGAGCTGTTCTCGAATTTAGATCGATTTGCAGGTTAATCAGAGATGTCAATCATAGAATTATTTCCTGCCTTTCTTCTCGTTTTCATTCGGATCACCGCTTTTTTTGTGACAGTGCCGCTATTAGCGCATCGAACGATACCAGCAGTTCACAGAGTTGGTTTTTCACTGTTTTTGGCTGTCATTAGTTTTAGCACCATTAAAGAACCGCCAGCACTCGATATCGACGGTCTTTACATGATGCTTGCCGTGAAAGAAGCAATGGTCGGACTTCTTCTTGGACTGATTGCATATATCATGGTGTCCGCAGTTCAAATTGCCGGCTCATTCATCGATTTTCAAATGGGTTTTGCGATCGCCAATATTATTGATCCACAAACAGGGGCGCAAACGCCGCTGATGGGGCAGTTTTTTTATACGGTGACCTTGCTGCTGATGCTGGCAACAAATGCACATCATTTGCTGCTTGATGGAATCTATTACAGTTTTCAATATATTCAAGTTGATCAGTATGCACTGAACTTCGGTAGTGAATCCTTTGCTTACTTTATTGCAAAGAGCTTCAACCAAATGTTCATCATAGCCTTTCAAATCTCAGCACCTGTTGTGGCTAGTTTGTTTTTAGTCGATTTGGCATTAGGAATTGTGGCACGTACAGTTCCGCAAATGAACGTATTTGTCGTTGGACTTCCCATTAAAATGGGCGTGAGTTTTATTATGATCATCATTTGTATGGGTGTCATCTTCGGGGTCGTCCAAAATACATTTGAAACGATTGTGCTCACCATGAGGAATTTCTTAGCATTGGTCGGTGGTTCGTCATGACGACAAGACTTAGACTCGACTTGCAATTTTTCGCAGGTGAAAAAACAGAAAAAGCAACACCGAAAAAGAGACGGGATTCACGTAAAAAAGGGCAGGTTGCCAAAAGTACCGACGTCAATACAGCCATCTCATTTCTACTAATCTTTTTATCATTCTTTTTTATTGGGCCTTTTATGAAAGAGCGTATTATTGCGCTCATTGAACGTTTTTATTCAACAACGATGCTAATGAAGGTTAGCACATCTAATATTCACCAGTTATTCTTGGAATTGCTTCAAGAGACAGGTCTCCTCCTCATGCCAATTCTTGGTGTTGGGATGCTGGCAGGGATCATCAGTAACTATTTACAAGTTGGATTTCTCTTTTCAACTGAAGTGATCAAGCCCAAATTAGAAAAGCTTGATCCAATCAAAGGGTTTAAACGAATATACAGTATTCGAGCACTCGTTGAGCTATTAAAATCCATTTTAAAAATTGGTTTTGTTGGTTTTGCGACATTTATCGCTCTATGGATGCACTTTGACGAAATCTTGCGGCTCCCTCTACTCACTGCAGAGGAAACCCTTCATTTCGTGGCAAATATGACCTTGATTATGGGGCTATATGCAGCAGGTGCTCTTCTGATCTTAGCCGGGCTTGACTACATGTATCAGAAATTTGATTATGAAAAAAACTTACGGATGTCTAAACAAGACATCAAAGATGAGTATAAAAAATCAGAGGGTGACCCGCTCATAAAATCAAAAATTAAACAGCGGCAAAGGGAAATGGCCATGAGACGGATGATGCAGGAAGTCCCAAAAGCGGACGTCATCATTACAAACCCGACCCACTACGCAATTGCCTTGAAATATGACGAAGAAAAGATGGACGCGCCGTTTGTTGTGGCAAAGGGAACAGATATTTTGGCTTTGAAAATTAGAACAATTGCGAAAGAACACGATGTCATGACTGTAGAGAACCGGCCGCTCGCCCGTGCTCTCTATGATCAAGTGGATATCAACCAAGCGGTGCCGGAAGAATATTTTAAGGCGATCGCAGAAATTTTGGCTTACGTATATAAAACGAAACAAAAGATTTTATGAATTTTTGGTTTTAAAAGGAGAGAACAGGCATGTCAGCAAGAGATTTATCTGTTTTATTCAGTGTTATTTTAATCGTGGCGATGCTGGTCATACCGTTTCCGCCCGTCCTATTAAGTATTTTAATTATTATTAATATTTCTCTTGCGCTTATCGTGCTTCTCACCACAATGAACATGCAAGAACCACTGCAATTTTCCATTTTTCCATCGTTACTTTTGCTCTTAACACTGTTTCGTTTAGGGCTTAACATCTCTACAACCCGTTCTATTTTATCAACTGGAGATGCTGGTAAGGTTGTAGAAACGTTTGGATCATTTGTTGTTGGGGGCAATATACTCGTTGGTCTGGTTGTCTTCCTTATTCTGATCATCATTCAGTTTATTGTCATCACCAAAGGGGCGGAGCGTGTATCAGAGGTTGCGGCCAGATTTACACTCGACGCGATGCCAGGTAAACAAATGAGTATTGACGCAGATTTGAATGCAGGAATGCTGACAGAAAGTGAAGCTAGAAACCGCCGTGAAAAAGTAGCAAGAGAAGCAGACTTTTATGGTGCGATGGATGGTGCAAGTAAGTTCGTTAAAGGGGATGCCATCGCAGGTATTATCATCGTTATTATCAATATTATTTTTGGCATCATTATTGGGATGATTCAGCAAGGAATGTCGATTCAAGAATCAGCTTCCCACTTTACTCTTTTAACAGTAGGGGACGGAATTGTGTCGCAAATCCCTGCACTTCTCATCTCAACAGCGACAGGGATTGTTGTCACGAGAGCGGCTTCTAACGGAAACCTTGGTTCAGACATTACGGGTCAGCTCTTTGCCTTCCCTGCCATGCTTTACGTCACAGCAGGTACGATCTTCCTGCTTGGATTGTTTACGCCAATTGGCGTACTTTTGACAGGGCCGATCGCAGGTTTACTTGCACTCGGTGCGTACATGATGTCGAAAAACAAACAGGATCAAGAAGAGATTGAAGAAGTACTGGAAGAACAGGCAGAGGTAGAAGAGATGAAAAGTCCAGAAAGCGTCATTCATCTCCTGCAAATGGATGCCATTGAATTTGAATTTGGCTACGGGTTGATCCCGCTTGCAGATGCCAATCAAGGCGGAGACCTGCTAGACCGAATTGTCATGATCAGAAGGCAGCTTGCTCTTGAACTAGGTCTTGTTATTCCAGTTGTCCGTATTCGAGACAACATTGCGCTGAACCCGAACGAATACAGGCTCAAAATAAAAGGGAACGAAGTGGCAAAAGGAGAGCTGCTGCTCGATCATTACTTAGCGATGTCTCCAACGCCTGATGATGATCCGATTGAAGGAATTGAAACAATCGAACCATCCTTTGGCCTGCCGGCAAAATGGATATCAGAAGCAGAAAAAGATCAGGCTGAAATGCTTGGGTATACAGTGGTCGATCCAGCATCTGTTGTGTCTACCCACATCACAGAGAAGATTAGACAAAACACCCATGAACTGCTTGGACGCCAAGAAACGAAGCAATTAATCGATCATCTGAAAGAAAGTTATCCAGTTCTAGTAGATGAGGTAACACCGAATCCACTAGCGGTCGGGGATATCCAAAAAGTACTTGCAAAGCTTCTGAAAGAAAAGGTCTCCATTCGAAACCTTGTGACCATTTTTGAGACCCTTGCAGACTACGGAAAATTAACGACTGATACAGACTTGCTAACAGAGTATGTTAGACAGGCACTTGCAAGACAGATTACTGCACAGTATGCAAGAGAAAATGAATCACTGAAAGTCGTGACATGCTCAGGCCGAGTCGAAAAGGTGATTGCAGACAGCGTGCAGCAAACAGAGCATGGGAACTACTTATCGTTAGATCCAGAATCCTCTGAAAGTGTGATTCAATCAGTGGCGAGAGAAATTGAACAGCTTTCGCTTCGTCAGGAAACGCCGGTTCTATTATGCTCACCTCCTATAAGAATGTACGTCAAACAGTTGTTAGAAAGATATTTCCCAGATTTACCGGTACTATCTTATAACGAACTAGAAGCAAATGTGGAAGTACAGAGCATCGGAGTGGTGGATATCTAATGAAAATGAAAAAAATCACAGCGAATTCTATGCAGGAGGCAACGATCCAAATCAGGCAGCAGCTTGGGAAGGATGCCGTCATATTAAATTCGAAAACCGTTGTCAAACGAAAGCTGTTCGGTTTAAAGAAACAGCAAATGGTCGAAGTGATTGCAGTGCTGGATCAAGATTTTGAAGAAAGAGCCGGCAAAGGATTACAACCAGCAGCTGCGCCTATCCCGGTGTTACCGAAAAAGGAGCAGACTCAACACCTTACACAAGAGCTGCCGGCTGCTGCTCAAGCAGTCAAAGCAGCGCCTTCTCATTCTCAGCCTATAGAATATGCAAGAAACGAACGCCATGCCGGGATCTTGCCGGATTCTCTCATGAAAATGGATCAAAAGCTAAAGGATCAAGGTCTTGATGATGAGATTCGAGATGAATGCTTAAAGGGTCTTTTAACAAAGGGTGCTGTGAAAGAAGAGCAGATTGAAAAAGAACTTGAAAAATTACTCACAGGGTTGCTGCCGGCTCACACTTCTGATGAGCCGATGATTCGTTCGAAATACATTGTGCTGTTTGGTTCAACTGGTGCTGGTAAAACGACAACGATTGCAAAGCTGGCTGCGAAAACGGCTATTCAGCAGCAAAAGAAAATTGCTTTTATCACAACAGATACGTACCGGATTGCAGCGATTGAACAACTAAAAACATATGCTGAACTGCTGAATGCACCTCTTGAGGTTTGTTATTCAAGAGAGGACTTTGTGAAAGCACAGCAGACCTTTAAAGACTATGATCATATTTTCATCGATACAGCAGGCCGTAACTTTAAAGAAGAGGCGTACATCAAAGAGCTGACAGATATCATTCCATTTGATGAAAGCATTCAAAGTTTTCTTGTCATGAGTGCGACATCGAAATATCAAGATATGAAAGCCATGGTCAAACGTTTTGAACACGTTCCAATCGATCAATTTATTTTCACAAAAGTTGATGAAACAGACACGATGGGAACGATCTTTCAAATCATTGCAGAATCTCAAATCGGGCTCGGGTTTTTAACAAATGGTCAAAATGTGCCTGAGGATATTCTTGAGAGTTCCCCCCTTGATTTGACAAGGATGGTCTTACAATGATGAAGCCTGACCAAGCCGAAGGTTTAAGAAAGCTTGTTCAGCAGAACCAACTGATTGTACCGAACTCTCTTCGTGCGAATGGACAAGCGAAAACCATTGCTGTCATGAGCGGTAAAGGCGGAGTAGGTAAATCGAATTTGACGCTGAATATGGCACTGTCTATCGCAAGTACGGGCAAGCAAGTGCTCATCATCGACCTCGACTTTGGCATGGGGAATATTGATATTTTACTAGGGAAAACATCGACCAGCTCTATATTAGACGTGCTTGTTAGGAAAAAATCCTTCCAAGCGGCTATGACAAAAGGAACGGACAATCTGTATTACATTTCTGGCGGAAGCGGGCTTGAACAGCTGTTTTCTTTAGACAAAGATCAATGGTCGTTCTTTTTAGAAGAGATGGAGAAAATATTGAATGACTTTGATTGTATATTCTTTGATATGGGTGCAGGCTTGTCAAAAGATCAACTCCCTTTTGTCTTATCGGCAGGAGAAGTGGTTGTTGTGACAACGCCAGAACCAACATCCATCATGGATGCCTACAGCGCAATTAAGCACTTAGCCATTCATCAGTTTGAACAGTCTGTTCAAATCATTGTCAACCGGTGTAAAACCCCTTCGGAAGGATCTGAAACGTACCGGAAATTAGCAGGAGTGGTGACGTCCTTTCTACACCGAAAGCTTGTATTTGCTGGTGCGGTACCTGATGATCCTGCTGTTCCTAAAGCAGTCACTGAACAAATGCCATTTTATATGAAGCAGCCTCATTCAAGGCTAAGTAAAACCATTAAAATGCTGGCTGAAACACTTTATCATCAGCAGATAAGAGAGGCACAGAGAGAGCAGCATACGTTTATAGATAAGTTGTCCTCTTTTTTTAAAAGGAGGAAGGTGGACTCATGATTAGAGTGCTTGTAGTAGATGACTCGGCTTTTATGAGAAAACTCATCAGTGATTTCCTAAGTGCCGAGCAAGAAATTGAAGTCGTCGGAACGGCGCGAAATGGAGAAGATGCCTTAAAGCGGATTAAGGAATTGAATCCAGATGTTGTCACACTTGATGTGGAAATGCCTGTTCTAAATGGAACAGAAGCATTAAAACAAATTCTGGCTGAACACGACCTTGCTGTGATTATGGTGTCAAGCCAGACGAAGCAAGGGAAGGAATTAACCATCCATTGCTTAGAACTCGGTGCTTTTGACTTTGTGACAAAGCCTTCAGGAAGTATTTCGCTCGATTTACACAAAGTAAGAGGTCAAATTGTAGAGCGGGTACTTGCGGCAGGCCTGTCGAGAAAACGTACTGAGAAACAAGTTTCTCCTAAGCCGTTCATGAAGCCGCCAAGTCCAATTCCAGCGGCCGCTCCCCGCCTGCAAGAAGTAAGAAGCGGCTCATCACTCCGAAAGATTATTTCAATCGGAACTTCTACGGGAGGGCCTAGGGCGCTTCAACGAGTCGTCACGAAGCTGCCAAAAGACATAGAGGCGCCGATTTTGATTGTGCAGCATATGCCGGCAGGATTTACGGCATCGCTGGCTACTAGATTAGATCATTTATCACAAATTACAATCAAAGAAGCTCAAGATGGAGACATCGCTAAAAATGGAGTGGCTTACATAGCTCCTGGTGGATTGAATATGTCACTTCATGAACAAGGGGCAGCTTTAGTGATCAGGCTGTCCCCAGAAGACACTGACAGCCGTCACAAACCTTCTGTTAACTATTTATTTGAATCCATCAGCAACATAAAAGGTTACGAGAAAATCGCTGTCATTATGACAGGAATGGGTAGTGATGGCACAGAAGGTGTCAAAAAAATGGTCGCAAGCGGTCATACAAAAGTCATTGCAGAAAAAGAAGAATCATGTGTTGTTTTCGGAATGCCTAAATCAGTCATTAAAGCAGGCCTTGCACATGAAACAAGGCATGTGGATGACATCGCACATGCAATTATAAGCTCCATGAAAAAAGAGAGGGCGTGAACACGTTGGATGTAAACCAATACTTAGATATCTTTTTAGATGAAAGCAGAGAACACTTACAAACTTGTAATGAAAAACTTCTTGAATTAGAAAAGAACCCAACAGACTTGCAGCTAGTGAATGATATATTCAGAGCCGCTCATACACTGAAAGGCATGAGTGCAACGATGGGCTTTGATGATATGGCTCAATTAACACATCATTTAGAAAACATGTTTGATGCCATCAGAAACGAACAAATGATTGTCACTCCTGAATCAATGGATACGATGTTTGAAGCACTCGATCACCTTGAAGCAATGGTTCAATCGATTGCAGAGGGCGGGGATGGAAAACGTGATGTCACGGAGATTAGTAAAAAACTAGATGTGACAGGAAGCCATGCAGAAACAGCATCTGCCGTTGAGACAGCTGAAGCATCATCAGCTGCAAGCGACCTAAATTATAACGAATTTGAGCGTACAGTTCTTGATGAAGCAAGAGAACAAGGCTTTAAATGTTATGAGCTGACCGTGACATTAAGTGACGCATGCTTATTAAAAGCCGTTCGTGTCTATATGATTTTTGAAAGACTGAACGAAGCAGGAGAAGTTGTCAAAACGGTTCCGAATGCAGAACTTTTAGAATCAGAAGATTTTGAATCTGAATTCAGCATTTCTTACTTATCGAAACAGCCGATGGAAGAAGTGAAAAAAATCGTGACAGCGATCTCAGAGGTTGAACAAGTGGAGATTTCTGAAGTCTCTGCCTTTGAAGAAGCGGCTCCGGCTGAAACAAAAGCAGCGAAACCTGAGCAGAAAAATGAAGAAGCCACAGTTCCTGCCGCTAAAGCGCCAGCAAACGATGCGCCAAAAGCAAATGGCAATAACGGTGCAGCTGCCGGCGGAACGAAAACGATCCGTGTCAACATCGATCGTCTAGATTCACTTATGAACCTGTTTGAAGAGCTTGTCATAGATAGAGGACGTTTAGAACAGATTGCCAAAGAACTTGAAAACAACGAACTCACGGATACAGTGGAAAGAATGTCCCGTATTTCTGGAGACCTGCAATCGATCATCTTGAACATGAGAATGGTACCTGTAGAAACGGTGTTTAACAGATTCCCACGTATGATTCGTCAATTGACGAAAGAGCTCAATAAGAAAATTGAACTGATCATTGAAGGTGCTGAGACAGAGCTTGATCGAACAGTGATCGATGAAATTGGCGATCCGCTCTTACACTTACTTAGAAACAGTCTCGATCACGGGATTGAATCACCAGAAGAACGTGTGAAAAAAGGCAAACCAGAAAAAGGAACCGTTCTATTAAAAGCGTATCATAGCGGAAACCATGTCTTCATTGAAGTAGAAGATGATGGCGGCGGGATTAACCGTAAAAAGGTCCTTGAAAAAGCATTAGAGCGCGGGGTTATTACAGAAAGAGAAGCGGAAACGCTTGAAGATCACCAAATTGATTCATTGATCTTTGCAGCAGGGTTCTCTACAGCTGATACGATTTCTGATATTTCGGGCCGAGGTGTAGGTCTTGACGTTGTGAAAAACAAGCTGGAATCATTAGGTGGTTCTGTGAGTATTAACTCAACAGAAGGTCAAGGCTCACTGTTCTCAATTCAGCTTCCACTCACATTATCGATCATTTCCGTCCTTCTTGTGAAACTAGAGGAAGAAACATTTGCTATTCCGATTTCTTCTATTATAGAAACGGCTGTCATTAAGAAGAGTGACATCCTTCAAACGCATGATCGTGAAGTCATTGATTTCCGTGGATTTATCGTACCGGTTGTGTACTTGAAGAAACAGTTCAACGTACCAAATGCGAATGATTTAGAAGAAGAACTGCACATTATTGTTGTCCGTAAAGGAGACAAGCTAACAGCATTTGTGGTCGATTCGTTTATCGGTCAGCAAGAGGTTGTATTGAAATCACTTGGAGATTACCTACCAAACGTATTTGCGATATCAGGCGCAACAATCTTAGGTGACGGTCAGGTTGCACTCATCGTTGACTGTAATGCACTGATTAAGTAAAAAACAATAGAGGAGCGGTCTGAAATGAGTACAGATATCAAAACTGGCGAAAAGATGATTGTGTTTATCGTAAACAAAAAAGAATACGCCATTTCAGTATCAGAAGTAAAGTCCATTGAAAAATGGCAGCAGCCGACAAGAGTTCCTGGCGTTGCCCCTTATATATGCGGTGTCATTAATCTACGTGGTGTCGTGACACCTGTCATTGACCTTAGAGTGAGACTTGGATCAACTGACAACGAGATTACAGACGAAACAAGAATGATTATTGTACAAGTTGGTGACATTGAAGTCGGCTGGATTGTTGATGAAGCAAATGATGTCATTACTGTTCATCAGGAAGAGGTAGAATCTTCTACTGATACAGCTGAAAAAGAAGGACTGTCATGGGTGACAGGTATTATTAAGCATGATCAGCGTCTATTCAATATCATTCATGCTGGTGCGGTCCTCGACAAGAGCGTGCAAGATGCACCTGTTCATTAAGGGGGATGTGAGATGAGCATTTTCAATGAAATTAAAGATGAACAGCTAGATATATTAAGTGAGGTTGGGAATATCGGAGCAGGCCATGCAGCGTCTGCTCTTGCCAGCCTATTGAATCGCAAAATTGATATGGCTGTTCCTTTTGTCAAAGTTCTCTCGTTTGAAGATTTAATGGATTTCTTTGGTGGAGCAGACCTTCCAGTTGCCAGTATCTTTTTGCGAATGGAGGGTGATCTTACCGGTTCAATCTTTTTCATTATGCCGTTTGAACAAGCTGAACAATTTGTAAGAGAGCTTGTTCAGGACCCAGCATTTGATATTGATACGATTCATGAACACATGCTAGGAACATCAGCGCTTCATGAGTTAGGAAATATTTTAGCAGGCTCTTATTTATCAGCACTTGCCGATTTAACAAAACTGCAGCTTCACCCAAGTGTTCCAGATGTCACGCTCGACATGTTTGGGGCTGTCATTAGTGAAGGATTAATGCAGTTTAGCCCTCTCGGCGATCAGGCGATTGTGATTGATACATCTATTTTTGATGATCAAAATCAGCAAGAGCTGAAAGGAAATATGTTTCTATTACCAGACTTTGAATCGTTTGAAAAACTGTTCAAAGCATTAGGTAACCTATAATGAACGTGCAGATTCCGGCAGTTGTAAAGGTTGGTATAGCGGATGTTCAGCTTGTGAAAACACCGGACCGTATTCGGACATCCGGTCTCGGTTCTTGCGTAGGACTTGTCCTTTTTGACCAAGAAAAAAAACTGGCAGGACTTGTCCATGTCATGCTTCCAGACTCCTCTCTTTCAAAAGGAGCGGTAGAGAACTTGGCTAAGTATGCAGATACAGGTGTCAAGCATACAATTGATCTGCTCTTAAAAGAAGGAGCGCGCAAACATGCGCTAAAAGCGAAGCTTGCTGGCGGCGCAGAAATGTTTAAATTTAAGTCAACCAATGATCTGATGAGAATTGGACCTAGAAATGTATCAGCTGTGAAAGAACATCTGTCTCTTCATCATATCCCGATCATTAGTGAGGACACGGGCGGAAACAATGGACGCACGATTGAATTCGATCCGCTTACAACAGAACTTGAGATCCGCACTGTGAAACAAGGCATTATGAAGATATAACTAAGGAAGTATAGGGGGAGAAAGATGCAATCCTTAAATTACGAAGATCAGGCGCTATGGGCTAGATGGAAAGAGTGGAAGGACCCAGCTGCTGGAGATGATCTTATGCGCCGCTATATGCCGCTCGTCACATATCATGTTGGAAGAATTTCCATCGGTCTCCCGAAGTCAGTGCACAAAGAAGACTTGATCAGTCTAGGGATGCTCGGTTTATATGATGCCCTTGAAAAATTTGACCCCGGAAGAGATCTGAAGTTTGATACATATGCATCCTTCAGAATTCGTGGGGCCATCATCGACGGTCTTCGTAAAGAGGACTGGCTGCCTCGTACATCAAGAGAAAAAACAAAAAAAGTAGAAGCGGCAATTGAAAAGCTTGAACAGCGATATTTACGAAATGTGACACCAACAGAGGTTGCTGAAGAACTCGGCATGAGTGAACAAGATGTGGTCACAACGATGAATGAAGGGTTCTTTGCGAATTTGCTCTCGATTGATGAGAAGCTGCATGATCAAGAAGACGGAGAAAACGTTCAAGTCATGATTCGCGACGAAAAGACTGTGACACCTGAAGAAAAAATGCTGAAAGATGAATTAATTGAACAGCTTGCCGAAAAAATGACAGAGCTTTCGGAAAAAGAAAAGCTTGTGATAAGTCTTTTCTATAAAGAGGAATTGACGTTAACGGAAATTGGTCAAGTGCTTAATTTATCGACCTCCCGCATTTCGCAAATTCATTCAAAGGCATTGTTCAAGCTTAAGCATCTGCTTGATAAAGCCATTCAATCTTAAAGAGTTAGTGAGTGAAAAAATATGCTATGGCTGATTAGCTTTATGCTTCATGCTGCACTTATTTATTTTGTGATCATTTTATACACGAGAATGAATTCGCTGAAGGCAACAGAACAAAAGCAGCGAGAGCTTTTAGAAGAAACGGAAAATACCCTGGCTGCATTTTTGATGGAAGTCAAAGAAGAGAATGAAAAACTATCAAAAGCTGCAGCCACTTCCCCTGATTTTTCTGCTGAAGAGCTGAAATCGGATCTTCAGACACCAAAGCAGCCACAACCACCAATTGAATCCCTGCAATCGGTAGAAAGTGAAGATCCAGTTCCAGAGCACCTGTCGACTCTCCTTAGCGAAGTTGAGGTGCAGGAAGAGAAGGTAAACGAACCCGTTTCAAGTCTCGAAACAGAAGCTTCTACGCCTTCTGAAAGTGAAATAGAAGAAACATTCGAGGAACAAGTAAAGGCCTTATATGATCAAGGGCTATCATTAGAAGAAATAGCGAAAGAATTAAAAACGGGCAAGACAGAAATCGAACTTTTATTAAAATTTAGCGGAAAGCTGTAAAGGATTCTTGATTGTCAGTCCATCATGTGTTATATTATTTCTTGGTGTTAAATACACACGCTTAATGATTCGTATGAAGGTGCTGCCGTGGCGCAGTTTTATGTGAACATGACTTAAGCGGAGGAAAAAAAACCATTATATTAGGAGGCAACAACATGTCAGTTATTTCTATGAAACAATTGCTAGAAGCTGGTGTTCACTTCGGTCACCAAACACGCCGTTGGAACCCAAAAATGAAGCGTTACATCTTTACAGAGCGTAACGGTATCTACATCATCGATCTTCAAAAAACGGTGAAAAAAGTAGAGGAAGCTTACAACTTCACGAAAAACCTTGCTGCTGATGGAGGAAAAATCCTTTTCGTTGGTACGAAAAAGCAAGCACAAGATTCAGTGAAAGAAGAAGCAATCCGTTCTGGTATGTTCTATGTAAACCAACGCTGGCTTGGTGGAACGTTAACAAACTTTGAAACAATCCAAAAACGTATCAAACGTTTAAAAGATATTGAAAAAATGCAAGAAAACGGTACGTTCGAAGTTCTTCCTAAGAAAGAAGTCGTTCAACTGAAAAAAGAATTAGAACGTCTTGAAAAATTCCTAGGCGGAATCAAAGACATGAAGGGTCTTCCAGATGCACTTTTCATTATCGACCCTCGTAAAGAGCGTATTGCAGTTGCAGAAGCTCGTAAATTGAATATCCCAATTATCGGTATCGTTGACACAAACTGTGATCCAGACGAAATTGATGTTGTGATCCCTGCAAACGATGATGCAATCCGTGCTGTAAAACTTCTAACTGCTAAAATGGCAGATGCGATTCTTGAGTCTAAACAAGGCGAAGAAGAAGCTGTTGTAGAAGAAACGACAGAAACTGAAACAACAACTGCGTAACCTATTCAAAAGGTGATAAGAGGGAACTGCCTTTTATCACCTTTTTTTCACCTAGTAATCCGTGTTTTAACATAGAAGGAGGAAATGTAAAATGGCAATTACTGCTCAATTAGTAAAAGAACTGCGTCAAAAAACTGGTGCAGGTATGATGGACTGTAAAAAAGCGTTAACAGAAACTGATGGTGACATCGATAAAGCAATCGATCTTCTAAGAGAAAAAGGGATCGCAAAAGCTGCGAAAAAAGCAGACCGTATTGCGGCAGAAGGATTAACTCTTATTAAAACTGACGGCAACACTGGCGTTATCCTAGAAGTGAACTCTGAGACTGATTTCGTTGCGAAAAACGAAGGATTCCAAAATCTTCTTAACGAACTTGCTGATCATTTACTTGCTGCGAAACCTGCAACAATTGAAGAAGCACATGCTTCTAAAATGGAAAATGGTTCAACAGTTGAAGAACATATTACTTCTGCAATTGCGAAAATCGGAGAAAAAATTACGCTGCGCCGTTTCTCAGTCATCACAAAAGAAGATAACGCTGCATTCGGTTCTTACTTACACATGGGCGGACGCATCGGTGTATTAGCGGTTCTTAACGGAACAACTGATGAAGAGCTTGCGAGAGACATCGCAATGCACGTTGCTGCTGTAAACCCTAAATACATTTCTCGTGACCAAGTGTCTGAAGAAGAAGCAAACCGTGAGCGTGAAGTATTAACACAACAAGCGCTTCAAGAAGGAAAGCCTGAAAATATCGTTGCTAAAATGGTAGAAGGCCGTCTAAACAAATTCTTCGAAGAAATTTGCTTACTTGACCAAGCATTCGTTAAAAACCCAGATGAAAAAGTGAAACAAGTTGTAGGTGCGAAAAACGCAACTGTTCAAACTTATGTTCGCTATGAAGTGGGCGAAGGTATCGAAAAGCGTCAAGACAACTTTGCTGAAGAAGTTATGAGCCAAGTGAAAAAATAATGTTTGAAAAGCTCTCTGGGGCTTTTTTAGGGAGCACAAGCACTGTGTTCCCTATTTTTTAGAGGATATTGATTTACAAAAGGCGGTTTCTTACGCATAATAAGAGACGGTATAGTTTACACTTGGAGGTTATCATGAGCAAACCGAAATATAATCGCATTGTACTGAAGCTAAGTGGAGAAGCACTAGCTGGTGATGCTGGAAATGGAATTAACCCAACTGTCATTCAATCAATTGCAAAGCAAGTAAAAGAAATTGCAGAACTTGATGTTGAAGTTGCAGTCGTTGTAGGTGGAGGAAACCTTTGGCGTGGTAAGACAGGCAGTGACTTAGGAATGGACCGGGCAACAGCAGACTATATGGGGATGCTTGCAACAGTGATGAATTCATTGGCATTACAAGACAGCCTAGAAACGCTTGGTATTCAGTCTAGAGTACAAACCTCTATCGAAATGAGACAGGTTGCAGAGCCATACATAAGAAGAAAAGCGATCCGTCACCTTGAGAAGAAACGTGTCGTGATTTTTGCTGCAGGTACTGGTAACCCTTATTTCTCTACTGATACAACAGCAGCACTTCGTGCAGCTGAAATTGAAGCAGATGTCATTTTAATGGCGAAAAACAATGTAGACGGTGTCTACAGTGCTGATCCTCGTACAGATGCGGATGCAGTAAAATATGATAAGCTTTCATATCTTGATGTACTAAAAGAAGGGCTTGCTGTAATGGATTCTACTGCGTCCTCATTATGTATGGACAATGACATTCCATTAATCGTCTTCTCTATTATGGAAGAAGGAAATATTAAACGTGCCGTCAATGGCGAATCAATCGGAACGATCGTGAGGGGGAAATAACGTGTCAAAAGAAGTGTTGAACCAAACAAAAGAAAAAATGGAAAAAGCCGTTCAAGCATACGGACGTGAACTAGCAACTGTCCGTGCGGGCAGAGCTAATGCTTCCCTTTTAGACAAAGTAACAGTGGATTACTATGGTGCGCAAACACCACTAAACCAAATTGCGTCAATTACAGTGCCAGAAGCACGTATGCTGATTATCACACCTTACGATAAAACAGCGATCGGTGATATCGAAAAGGCGATCCAAAAGTCTGATCTTGGTATCACACCAACAAGTGACGGAAACGTGATCCGTATTGCGATCCCAGCACTAACAGAAGAAAGACGTAAAGAACTTGTAAAAGTTGTGAGAAAATACTCAGAAGAAGCAAAAGTAGCTGTTCGTAACGTTCGTCGTGATGCAAACGATGAATTGAAAAAGCTAGAGAAAAATGGGGAGATCACTGAAGATGAATTAAGATCATCTACAGAGGATGTTCAAAAATTGACAGATGAATATGTCGCTAAAATTGATGAAGTGACAAAAGATAAAGAAAAAGAAATCATGGAAGTTTAAGAAAAAACTATGTACAATAGATAATAGTGAAAAGACCCTCTTCATGTTTACAGGGGGTTTTTTTGTTAATACTGTTGAGGACTATATTATTAGCGGGAACGCAACCTTTTTGGGTGATGGAGGAATCTCATGCTCAATATACTCAAAAATTGGAAGAATCAGCAAACAGCAGCTTCCAACTTAGAAAGCCTGACAAAAGAAGACATATTAAATGGAGAAATTCCTGAACATATCGCCATTATCATGGATGGGAATGGAAGATGGGCGAAGAAACGTGCGCTTCCACGGGTAGCAGGACATCATGAAGGAATGAAAGTTGTCAAGCGCATGACCAAGCTTGCAAATGAGCTGAATGTCAAAGTGCTGACTTTGTATGCTTTCTCTACAGAAAATTGGAAACGTCCAAAACTAGAAGTAGACTTTTTAATGAAGCTTCCTGAAGAGTTTCTAAACATCTATCTGCCTGAACTCATCGAGGAAAATGTCCGTGTACGTTTAACAGGTGATCCAGACGGCCTCCCGCAGCATACGAAAAAAGCGGTAGAGAACGCAGTGAAGAGTACGGCGAATAATGACGGACTCATTTTAAATTTTGCGCTCAATTATGGAGGACGGACAGAAATTATTTCTGCATGCAGACAAATTTCTGAAAAAGTCAAAGAAGGCAAGCTTCGAGCAGAAGACATCACAGAAGAGATGTTTTCAGCTTATTTAATGACAGAATCTCTTCAAGATCCGGATTTGCTTATTCGCACGAGTGGAGAAATTAGATTAAGCAACTTTATGCTTTGGCAAATTGCATACAGCGAGTTTGTCTTTACGGATGTGCTTTGGCCTGACTTTTCTGATGAGCATCTCATAGGCGCTATCGGAGAGTACCAGCGCCGCGGCCGGAGGTTCGGTGGAATTTAGAGGGTGGTGCAGATGAAACAAAGAATTTTGACGGGTGTTCTGGCAGCTGCAGTGTTTTTACTTGCAGTGATTTATGGACAAATGCCATTTACCCTGCTGATTTATTTAATGGGAAGTGTCGCTCTCTTTGAGCTTCTTAGAATGAAAAAGATTTCGATTTTCAGCTTTCCTGGCATTGTCAGCTTAATATTGCTTTGGCTTTTAATGGGCGGAGAAAATAGCTTCTTCCCGAACGTAGACGCATCAAAAATGCAGATTGCTTTATTTGCAGTCTTAATCCTTTTAACTTATACAGTTCTGAGCAAAAACTCTTTCACATTCGATGAGGTTGCTTTTGTTATATTAGCCACATTATATATTGGCGTTAGTTTCTATTATTTTATTCAAATTAGAGGCTTGTATGGCATGAGTGCGATCTTCTTCGCAGCGGTGATTATTTGGTCCACTGACTCAGGTGCCTATTTTATTGGGAAATCTATGGGGAAACGAAAGCTTTGGCCAGAGATCAGCCCAAACAAAACAGTAGAAGGATTTATCGGCGGAATCGTCACAGCGGTCGTGCTGTCACTTGTGTTCCAGGCGGTTACAGGATTTTTGCCATCATATCTGCTTGTTATGTTTATTACTCTTTTGCTAAGTATTTTTGGACAGCTTGGCGACCTTGTGGAATCTGCTTTAAAGCGTCATTACCATGTGAAGGATTCAGGGACAATACTCCCAGGTCATGGCGGAATTTTGGACAGGTTTGACAGCTTTTTATTCGTTCTGCCGTTTTTATATCTATTGCTGGCCACGTTTGCTAGCTAACCTCATAGAAACTAATTGAACGAGAGAAGGAGTGGCAATTTGAAATATATTTCGCTATTAGGCGCAACAGGATCAATTGGAGAACAAACATTAGATGTGATCAGGCAGCATCCAGACAAATTCAAGTTGAAAGCGATGACGTTTGGCAGAAATATAGACAAGGCCATCCCTATCATTGAACAATTTCAGCCTGAATTTGTTGGATGTGTAGACGAAGAGACCTATCGCACGTTAAAAGGTCATTCATTTCAATACGATGTCAAAATGGCTGCGGGTGATGAAGCGAACATCGAAGCAGCGACCTATGATGCAGTGGATGTTGTGGTCAATGCACTGGTAGGAAGTGTCGGACTTGTGCCGACATTAAAAGCCATTGAACAAAAAAAGACGATCGCACTTGCAAATAAGGAAACACTTGTGACAGCTGGTCATATAGTAAAAGAGTACGCCAAAAAGTATGACGTGCCTTTACTTCCTGTCGATAGTGAACACTCCGCTATTTTTCAATCCCTGCAAGGTGAACAAGCTAAAAACATTGAACGCTTAATCGTCACAGCTTCAGGCGGCAGTTTCCGAGATAAAAAACGCACGGAGCTTGAAGGTGTCACGGTTGAAGAAGCGCTGAATCATCCAAACTGGTCCATGGGCGCAAAAATCACGATTGATTCAGCGACCATGATGAATAAGGGGCTTGAGGTGATTGAGGCGCATTGGCTGTTTGATATCCCATACGATCAAATTGATGTGCTGTTACATAAAGAGAGCATCATCCATTCCATGGTGGAATTCCATGACAAAAGTGTCATGGCTCAGTTAGGTACACCTGACATGAGGGTTCCGATTCAATACGCGCTCACTTACCCTGATAGAGCGCCATTAAAAGAAGCGAAATCATTAAACCTTTGGGAGATTGGACAATTAAATTTCCAAAAAGCGGATTTTGACAGGTATCGCTGCTTACATTTTGCTTATGAATCAGGTAAAATAGGAGGGACAATGCCTACTGTGCTTAATGCAGCCAATGAAATAGCTGTTGATGCATTTCTAAAAGGCAAAGTAACGTTCCTGCAAATTGAAGAATTGATTGAAAAGGCACTGAACAGACATCATGTGATTTCAACGCCTAGTTTGCAAGATATCCATGAAGTGGACAAAGATACACGAGACTTTGTTCAATCAATCCTCGCATAAGGTGGTATGTTCGTGAATACAGTGATTGCGTTTATTATTATTTTTGGAACGCTCGTTTTTTTCCACGAGCTTGGCCATTTAATTATGGCGCAGCGCGCAGGCATTTTATGCCGCGAGTTCGCAATTGGTTTTGGACCGAAGATTTTCTCCTTTAAACGAAAAGAAACCGTCTATACCATCAGACTTCTGCCAATCGGCGGATTTGTTAAAATGGCTGGAGAAGATCCTGAAGTCATTGAAATTAAACCGGGTCATACAGTGGGGCTCTTATTCAATGAGCAAAATGAAGTAGAAAAAATCATTTTAAATGATAAAGAGAAATATCCTGATGCACTTGTCATTGAAGTTGAACAAATTGATTTAGATCATGCGATGAGAATTTCAGGATATGAGGCTGGAAATGAAGACATCCTGACTGGCTACAATGTAAGCCAAACAAGCTTCTATATTGCAGATGGTGAAGAAATTCAAATTGCACCATACAACCGTCAGTTTGGTTCAAAAACAGTATGGCAGCGCATTAAAGCCATTGCAGCTGGACCGATTATGAACTTTATCTTGGCATATGTGATTCTTGTGGCTTTAGGATTTATTCAAGGTGTAACCGTGGATGATCCTGTACTTGGTAAGCTGACAAAAGACGGCCGGGCAGCGCAAGCTGGGCTTATGCAGGGAGATCATATCGTTTCAATTAACGGGGATAAAATGAATTCTTGGACAGACGTTGTTCAAACGGTTCAAAAAAACCCAGATAAAAAAATGAATGTCGTCATTGACCGAGATGGCAAAGAAAGCACCATTCAGGTTGTACCGGAAGCTGTGAAGGCAGAAGGAAAAACCATTGGCCGTTTTGGCTCTTATCCGCCAACGGAAAATGGCTTTCTCAAAGTCATTTCATCCTCAGGCACTACAGTGATATCTACAGCAGGTCTCATCTTAACGAACTTGCAAAAGATTGTCACAGGGCAATTTTCGTTAGATATGCTTGCAGGTCCTGTTGGAATATATGACATGACAGGAGAAGTAGCGAAACAAGGTGTGTTAACATTAATGCAGTTTGCTGCGTTTCTTAGTATCAACTTAGGGATCGTGAATTTATTACCGATTCCTGCATTAGACGGAGGAAGATTACTTTTCCTATTCGTTGAAGCCATTCGCGGCAAACCAATTAATCGTGAGAAAGAGGCACTTGTTGTCTTCATTGGTGTTGCGTTCCTCATGCTATTAATGCTAGTAGTGACATGGAATGACATCCAGCGATTATTTTTATAAAAACCATTCTCTCTTGTTTCTCATTCTGGGAAACAAGAGTTTTTGTGAGAAGTCCTATTTCTTAAATGAGGTGTAACGACATGAGACAATCCCTGACTTTCATTCCAACTCTTCGAGAGGTGCCGGCAGATGCTGAGGCAAAAAGTCATCAGCTATTAGTAAGAGCTGGATTTATTAGACAAAACACGAGCGGTATCTATCATTATTTGCCGTTAGCACATAAAGTGATTCAGCACATTCAATCCATTGTTCGCAAGGAAATGGAAAAGGCGGGAGCAGCTGAACTGTTAATGCCAGTGCTGCAGCAAGCAGAAATGTGGCAAGAGTCAGGAAGATGGTATACATACGGTCCAGAACTCATGCGTATGAAAGATCGTCACGGCCGCGAGTTTGCACTTGGCCCAACACACGAAGAAGTGATCACATCACTCGTACGCAGTGAAGTAAAATCGTATAAAAAGCTTCCTTTGACACTATATCAAATCCAATCTAAATTCCGTGATGAACAAAGACCTCGCTTTGGGTTATTGCGCGGACGTGAATTTATTATGAAGGACGCCTATTCATTCCACTCTTCACCAGAGAGCCTTGATGACACATACAACAAAATGTTTACAGCTTACTCGAATGTCTTTTCAAAAGTAGGTCTTAACTTTAGACCCGTCATTGCCGATTCTGGGGCAATGGGAGGAAAAGATACACATGAGTTTATGGCACTGTCAGAAGTAGGAGAAGATACAATCGCATACTCTGACACATCTTCCTACGCTGCGAACATTGAAATGGCTGAGGCTGTGTATCACGGAGAAGAAGCAAACCCTGCGGACTTCAAAGAACTTGAGAAAGTACACACGCCGCAGGTAAAGACGATACAAGATGTTGCGGCATTCTTAGAAGTCGCTCCTTCTACATGTATCAAATCTGTCTTGTTTAAAGCGGACGATGCGTATGTACTTGTCCTGACAAGAGGCGATCATGAAGTAAATGATGTGAAAGTGAAAAACTTAGTTGGAGCACAGCTTGTTGAGCTTGCTTCACGTGAGGAAGTACTAGACGTGATCGGAACAGAACCAGGATTTGTTGGACCAGTGAAGCTTGAAGCGGAAGTAACGATTTATGCAGACCACGCTGTAAAAGGAATGACAAACGCAGTTGTAGGTGCAAATGAATCGGATTATCACTATGTCAATGTTAATCCTGCTCGTGATCTGTCAGTGAAGGAATATACAGATCTTCGCTTGATTCAAGAAGGAGACGTTTCTCCAGATGGTGAAGGCACAATCCAGTTCGCAAAAGGAATTGAAGTAGGACAAGTCTTTAAACTAGGCACGCGTTATTCAGAGGCAATGGATGCAACATACCTCGATGAAAATGGACGTGCGCAGCCAATGATCATGGGCTGCTATGGCATCGGAATTTCTAGAACTCTTTCTGCGATTGTTGAACAGCATCATGATGACAAGGGGATTATTTGGCCAGAAACAGTTGCGCCATATGATCTTCATCTACTTGCCTTAAACATGAAAAACGATGCACAAAAGGAACTGGCTGAAACGCTGTATGAGCGTTTACAGGAAGAGGGCTATGATGTCCTTTTCGATGACCGCCAAGAGCGTGCAGGCGTTAAATTTGCCGACAGTGACTTAATTGGACTGCCAATTCGCATTAGCTGCGGGAAACGTTCAGAAGAAGGTATTGTCGAAGTGAAATTCAGAAAATCAGGTGAATCACACGAAGTATCTGTTGATGAACTGATTTCATTTATACGCCAAGCATAAAAAACGAACAAAAAAATGAAGGTACCTCCTGCAAAAAAGAGGTACCTTTCTGATTTGCAAAAGGAGGGTCCTGTCTTGGATGAACAATTACCGATTACCCGGCGGCAATTTCATATATTACTCAATCAGATTCAAATGACAGATGATGACCTCAGTCGTTACTTTGAAGAAGGCGAGATCGTCAAATTGACGGTGCATAAGGCGGCAAAAACGTGGCATTTCCATTTTAAATTTAAGGCGCTTTTGCCTTACCAAGTATATGCAATGTTTTTAAGCAGGCTGACAAATGCATTTTCTCATATTGCACAAGTTACTTGTACGATTGAAGTCAATGATCCGCACATATCTGAAGAGCTCGTTCAATCGTATTGGTCCCATTGTGTGGAAGAGCTTCAAGGGATTTCTCCCCCAATCATCAGCTTGCTTCAACAGCAAAAACCAGCCCTGTCTGGACATAAGATCATCATCAAAACAAAAAGCGAAACTGAGGCTCTAGCCATCAAGAAGAAATATAGCCCAATGCTTCAGGCTGCATTTAAACAAGTTGGTTTTCCAGAACTTCAATTTGATACAGAAATTTTTGTATCAGATCAAGAGATTCAGAAGTTCAGAGAACAAAAACTTGCTGAAGATCAAGAAAGAGCCATGCAAGCCCTTGTTGAGATGGAGAAGAAGGAAAGTGAGGATCAAGAGGAAGCTCCTTCTGGCCCTCTGATGATTGGCTATCAAATCAAAGACAATGAAGAAATACGTACGCTTGATAGTATTATGGACGAAGAAAGACGAATCACCGTCCAAGGGTACGTGTTTGATGCAGAAACGCGCGAACTAAAAAGCGGCAGAACCCTTTGTATCTTTAAAATTACCGATTATACGAATAGTATTTTGATCAAAATGTTTGCGAGAGAAAAAGAAGATGCTCAGCTCATGAAATCCTTGAAAAAAGGGATGTGGGTTAAAGCAAGAGGAAGCATTCAAAACGATACGTTTGTGAGAGATCTTGTCATGATCGCAAATGACGTCAATGAAATGAAACCTCAGCTGAAAGAAGATACTGCACCTGAGGGAGAAAAGCGTGTTGAGCTTCATTTGCATTCGCCGATGAGCCAGATGGATGCTGTCACTGGCATCGGTAGACTTGTTGAACAAGCAAAAAAATGGGGGCATGAGGCCATTGCCCTGACAGATCACGCCGTTGTACAATCCTTTCCAGATGCGTATGCAGCAAGTAAAAAGCATGGCATCAAAATGATGTACGGGGTGGAAATCAATTTAGTCGACGACGGGGTACCGATTGCGTATAATCCAGAGCACCGCTTATTAGAAGATGCGACGTTTGTCGTATTTGATGTTGAGACAACAGGACTCTCTGCTGTGTATGATACGATCATTGAGCTTGCAGCCGTGAAAATCAAAGGCGGGGAAATCATTGACCGCTTTGAGGCATTTGCAAATCCTCATCATCCGTTATCAGCAACAACCATTGAACTAACCGGTATCACGGACGACATGGTGAGAGATGCACCAGATGTGGTCGATGTGGTTCGGGATTTCAAAGAGTGGATTGGACAAGATATCCTTGTTGCTCACAATGCGAGCTTTGATATGGGCTTTTTAAATGCAGCATATAAGCGACTGTTAAAAACAGATAAAGCGTCAAACCCTGTCATCGATACACTAGAACTCGGCCGATTCCTTTATCCAGAATTTAAAAATCACCGGCTGAACACGCTGTGTAAAAAGTTCGATATTGAACTCACGCAGCATCACCGGGCGATTTATGATGCAGAAGCAACTGGTTACCTCATGCTGAAGATGCTAAAAGATGCGGCTGAAAAAGAGATTGCTTACCACGATCAATTGAATGAAAACATGGGGCAGTCCAATGCGTATCAGCGCTCACGTCCTTACCATGCAACCGTGATTGCACAAAATGAGACGGGTCTAAAGAATTTATTTAAGCTTGTTTCACTTTCTCATATTCATTATTTCTACCGCGTGCCGCGTATCCCTCGCTCACAGCTTGAGAAATATCGAGAAGGTTTAATTGTTGGGTCTGCTTGTGATAAGGGTGAAGTGTTTGAAGGGATGATGCAGAAGTCACCTGATGAGGTAGAAGACATTGCCGCATTTTACGACTATTTAGAAGTTCATCCGCCAGAAGTGTATCAGCATTTACTCCAGCTGGAGCTTGTTCGGGATGAACGTGCATTAAAAGAGATCATCACAAACATTGTAAAACTTGGTGAAAAACTGAATAAACCAGTCGTGGCGACTGGAAATGTGCACTACCTGCATCCAGAAGACAAAATTTATCGCAAAATCTTAATTTCATCACAAGGCGGGGCGAATCCACTCAATCGTCATGAACTGCCAAAAGTTCATTTTAGAACAACTGATGAAATGCTAGAAGCCTTCTCTTTTCTTGGAGATGAGAAGGCGAAAGAGATTGTCGTGACGAATACGCAAAAAGTATCTGAGATGGTCGAAAGTATTAAACCAATCAAAGACGATCTTTATACACCAAAAATTGAAGGTGCAGATGAAGAAATTCGGGAAATGAGCTATAACATGGCTCGCAGCATCTACGGTGACGATTTACCGAAAATTGTAGAAGACCGGATTGAGAAAGAATTAAAGAGTATTATTGGTCACGGTTTCGCTGTTATTTATTTAATTTCTCATAAGCTTGTTAAGAAATCACTTGATGATGGATATCTAGTTGGTTCAAGGGGATCAGTTGGTTCATCTCTCGTTGCGACATTAACAGAGATTACAGAAGTGAACCCGCTTGCGCCGCACTATGTATGTCCAAGTTGCAAGCACTCTGAGTTCTTTAATGATGGATCGGTTGGCTCAGGATTTGACCTTCCTGATAAAGACTGTCCTGAATGCGGGACGCCGTATAAAAAAGACGGACACGATATTCCGTTTGAAACGTTCTTAGGTTTTAAAGGAGATAAAGTGCCCGATATCGACTTGAACTTCTCAGGAGAATATCAGCCGATTGCCCATAACTATACGAAAGAGCTGTTTGGTGAAGAGTATGTATACCGCGCAGGTACAATCGGTACCGTTGCAGAAAAAACGGCATATGGTTATGTGAAAGGCTACGCAGGAGATCATAACCTTCATATGAGAGGTGCTGAAATTGACCGGCTCGTACAGGGCTGTACGGGCGTCAAACGGACAACGGGCCAACATCCAGGCGGTATTATCGTCGTGCCGGATTATATGGACATTTACGATTTCTCACCAATTCAATATCCAGCAGATGCGACAGGTTCTGATTGGAAAACGACGCATTTTGATTTCCATTCAATCCATGATAACTTGCTGAAACTAGATATTCTTGGACACGATGATCCAACGGTCATTCGGATGCTTCAGGACTTGAGCGGAATTGATCCAAAAACGATTCCGACAGATGATCCTGAGGTCATGAAAATCTTCCAAGGAACGGAACCTCTCGGTGTCACAGAAGAACAAATTGGATGTAAAACGGGAACACTTGGGATCCCAGAGTTTGGCACAAGGTTTGTTCGTCAGATGCTTGAAGATACAAAACCGACCACCTTCTCGGAGCTTGTTCAGATCTCTGGTCTATCTCACGGTACAGATGTATGGCTCGGCAACGCCCAAGAGCTGATTCATAATAAAACGTGTGAACTAAGCGAAGTGATTGGCTGTCGTGATGATATTATGGTCTATCTGATTTATCAAGGGTTAGAGCCGTCACTTGCCTTTAAAATCATGGAATCTGTTCGTAAAGGGAAGGGACTTCCTCCTGAATGGGAAGAGGAGATGAAGAATAATAACGTACCGAACTGGTACATTGATTCTTGTAAAAAGATTAAATACATGTTCCCTAAAGCCCACGCGGCTGCTTATGTATTAATGGCTGTTCGGATTGCTTATTTCAAGGTGCACCATGCACTTCTGTACTATGCGGCTTATTTTACCGTTCGTGCTGATGATTTTGATATCGAAACGATGACAAAAGGATCGAATGCGATTCGAGCGGTCATGGACGATATTAACTCAAAAGGTCTTGATGCATCACCGAAAGAGAAGAACCTATTAACTGTATTAGAGCTTGCACTTGAAATGTGTGAAAGAGGCTATCACTTTAAAAAAGTAGACCTATACCGATCAAGTGCCACTGAGTTTATCATTGATGGAGACGGGCTAATCCCGCCATTCAACTCCATCCCTGGACTCGGAACAAACGTTGCGTTAAATATTGTACGCGCACGCCAAGATGGTGAATTCCTTTCAAAAGAAGATTTACAAAAACGAGGAAAAGTGTCTAAGACCATCCTTGAGTATTTGGATCGTCAAGGCTGCTTAGAAGCACTTCCTGATCAAAACCAGCTTTCTTTGTTCTAATGTGAAAAATGAAGAGCGCCCTTAAAGGGCGTTTCAGCATGTAGACAAACCCTCGCATTCTTTGTCAGTCCTGCGCTCCGGTGCTCACGAATGTCAAATTCGCTCTGCTCCGGTGCTCGTCCTTCCTAGACTGCAAAGGTTTTCTATCACGCTGAAAAGAAGACAAAGGGCTAAAATCAAGTTCATTTTAGCCCTTTGTCAACAATCTGGAGCGCCCTTAAAGGGCGTTCTTTTTTGTATATACAATAATATTATTATGTTAACTAAATATTTTAACTGGAATTATTTTCTTGTTGGTTCATATATCTTGATTTAACGTCGTGTTTTGAGAGAAGAGATTGTATGTCATTCTTTCTACCCAAATAGAGCAAAAAAGAGAATTTAGCCGTCTGAAATGTTCTCATACGACATATGATCATTTTGGGTACAGTCACATGAAGAATCAGGAGAAAACCCTCGGTGAGCGTCAAGCTGATGGCTGTTTACTATGCACATTTTTGAAACACGCTTGATTCTTTTCAACACTGTACAAAACACGAACGGAATGACAAGGAGGTGGTCATTTCTTGTTCAATGTTTCACGTTTAAGAAAAAAGAAGGGGTGAGAAGTAGGTACATGTCAGATTACAACTATGTAGAGGTGCTTCAAAAATCCATTTTGTTTTACGAAGCCCAGCGTTCCGGAAAGCTTCCTGAAAGCAATCGTCTTAACTGGCGAGGGGATTCTGGACTAGAGGATGGGAAAGATGTTGGTCATGATTTAACAGGCGGCTGGTACGATGCTGGTGATCATGTGAAGTTCGGACTTCCGATGGCCTACTCGGCAGCCGTGCTTGCATGGACAGTCTATGAGTACCGAGAAGCTTACGAAGAGGCAGAGCTGCTTGATGATATGTTAGATCAAATCAAGTGGGCAACCGATTATTTTTTGAAAGCCCATACAGGTCCAAATGAATTTTGGGCACAAGTAGGCGATGGGAACGCGGATCATGGCTGGTGGGGTCCAGCAGAAGTGATGCCGATGAACCGGCCAGCATTTAAAATTGATGAACATTGTCCAGGAACAGAAGTAGCCGCCCAAACTGCAGCCGCTTTAGCAGCAGGTTCAATTATTTTTAAAGAAACAGACGCGCCATATGCAGCAAAGCTTCTCACCCATGCAAAACAGCTTTATGCATTTGCTGACCAATATCGCGGTGAGTATACAGATTGTGTCACCAATGCTCAGCCATTTTATAATTCCTGGAGTGGCTATATTGATGAGCTCATTTGGGGTGGAATATGGCTCTACTTGGCGACAAATGACCAGACCTATTTAAACAAAGCACTAAAAGCAGTAGAAGAATGGCCGAAGGATTGGGACTATACGTTTACGATGTCGTGGGACAATACCTTTTTTGCTTCGCAAATTTTACTTGCGAGAATCACAAAGGAGAAAAGGTTTATCGAATCGACGGAGCGTAATCTCGATTACTGGTCGACGGGTTTTGTTCAAAATGGAAAAGTAGAAAGAATCACTTATACGCCTGGCGGACTAGCGTGGTTAGATCAATGGGGTTCACTTCGTTATACAGCAAATGCTGCATTTTTAGCGTTTGTGTACGCAGATTGGGTCTCTGATCAAGAAAAAAAGAATCGATACCAAACGTTTGCGATCAGGCAAACACACTATATGTTAGGGGATAATCCGCAAAATAGAAGCTATGTCGTTGGGTTTGGCAAAAATCCGCCGATGCATCCACACCATCGAACTGCACATGGCTCATGGTCTAATCAGCTGACAACTCCTTCTTCTCATCGGCACACGCTTTATGGAGCGCTTGTTGGGGGGCCTAATGCACAGGATCAGTATACCGATGACATCTCTGACTATGTATCAAACGAGGTAGCAACAGACTATAATGCCGCCTTTACTGGAAATGTAGCCAAAATGGTACAGCTGTTTGGTCAGGGGCAGTCAAAACTGCCGAATTTTCCGCCTAAAGAAAAAGTGGAAGATGAGTTTTTTGTAGAGGCAGCTGTCATGAGTAACGATACAACATCTACTCAGATCAAAGCCATTCTATACAATCGATCAGGCTGGCCGGCCAGAAGTAGTCAATCACTTTCTTTTAGATATTATGTCAATCTGAGCGAGATATTTGCGAAGGGATTCACTGATAAAGATATTCAAGTGACAGCTGTCTACAATGAAGGCGCTTCCTTATCTCCGTTAACGGTGTATGACGCATCATCCCATATCTATTTTACAGAAATCGATTTTACTGGCGTAGCTATTTTTCCAGGAGGCGAATCGCTTCATAAGAAGGAAATACAGTTCCGGTTATCTGCGCCAAATGGTGCGAATATATGGGATGCCTCAAATGATTATTCCTTTCAAGGATTAACATCCAATATGCAAAAAACAGCGAGAATTCCTGTTTTTGATCAAGGTGATTTAGTATTTGGTACGCTTCCGAATAAATAAATATAAAGGGTGAGGACATGACAAATAAAGAACGGTTTTTAACACTTTATCATCAAATGAAAAACGATGCGAATGGATATTTTTCAAAAGAAGGCATTCCGTATCATTCCGTTGAAACACTCATTTGTGAGGCACCTGATTACGGGCATATGACAACTTCAGAAGCTTACAGCTATTGGTTATGGCTTGAAGCATTGTATGGTCACTACACAGGCGATTGGAGCAAACTAGAAGCGGCTTGGGATAATATGGAGAAGTTTATCATTCCAGTAAACGAAGATGGACATGACGAACAGCCGCATATGAGCTCTTACAATCCATCCAGCCCAGCCACATACGCTTCAGAAAAACCATATCCAGATCAATATCCGAGCCAGTTGACGGGTGCTCGCCCTGCTGGTCAAGATCCAATTGATCAAGAACTGAGGTCAACTTACGGAACGAATGAAACGTATTTAATGCACTGGCTTCTTGATGTAGACAACTGGTATGAATATGGGAATTTGCTCAACCCATCACATATAGCCGCATATGTAAACACATTCCAGCGGGGTCCGCAAGAATCCGTATGGGAGGCCATCCCTCATCCATCACAAGATGATAAAACAGCCGGAAAGCCCAATGAAGGTTTCATGAGCTTGTTCACAAAAGAAAATCAAGCGCCAGCCGCCCAGTGGCGCTACACAAATGCGACGGACGCTGATGCACGTGCGATACAGGCAATGTATTGGGCAAAGGAACTTGGCTATAATGGGTCAGCCTATCTTAATAAAGCGAAAAAGATGGGTGATTTCCTTCGCTACGGAATGTATGATAAATATTTTCAAACAATTGGAAGCGGCAAGCAAGGTAATCCGTATCCTGGAAATGGAAAAAGTGCATGTCATCACTTAATGGCGTGGTACACCTCTTGGGGCGGGGGACTTGGAGAATATGCGAATTGGTCATGGCGTATCGGAGCGAGCCATTGTCATCAAGGGTATCAAAACCCAGTCGCTGCCTACGCTTTATCCTCAGATAAGGGAGGCTTAAAGCCATCGTCACCAACTGCTGCAAGTGATTGGGAAAAGACGTTAAAGAGACAGCTTGAATTTTACGTCTGGCTTCAATCAAAAGAGGGAGCGATTGCAGGAGGTGCTACCAACAGCTGGAATGGAGACTATAGCGCTTATCCTGCAGGAAGAAGCACATTTTATGATATGGCTTATGAAGATGCGCCTGTTTACCATGATCCTCCGTCCAATAACTGGTTTGGAATGCAAGCATGGCCGATTGAGCGTGTAGCAGAGCTTTATTATATCTTTGCAAAAGATGGCGACAAAACATCTGAAAATTTCCAAATGGCCAAATCTGTCATCACAAAATGGGTCAACTATTCACTAGATTATATTTTTATTGGCACTCGTCCTGTGTCGGATCAAGATGGGTATTTTTTAGATGGTCAGGGTCAAAGGATTCTAGGGGGGACAAATGTTGCTGTTGCTACGACGAGTGCACCTGGAGAGTTTTGGATTCCTGGGAATATAGAATGGAGCGGCCAGCCTGACACTTGGAGCGGATTCCAATCTGCAACAGGTAATCCAAATTTAACGGCAGTTACAAAAGATCCTACTCAGGATACTGGTGTACTGGGCAGTCTAATCAAAGCACTCACATTCTTTGCTGCTGCAACACAGAAAGAGACAGGAAACTACACAGCACTTGGCATAAGAGCAAAAGAGACAGCGGCACAGCTCCTTGAGGTCGCTTGGAATTACAATGATGGTGTAGGGATTGTGACAGAGGAAGACAGAGAAGACTACCACCGTTTCTTTAAAAAAGAAGTGTACTTCCCAAATGGCTGGAACGGAACATTTGGTCAAGGAAATCAGATCCCTGGTTCCAGCACCATTCCTTCTGACCCGCAGCGAGGAGGTAACGGAGTGTATACGAGCTTTGCAGATCTTCGTCCGAAAATCAAGCAAGACCCAGCTTGGTCAGCCCTGGAGAGTAAATATCAAGCATCTTTTAATGAAGCAACAGGCAAATGGGAAAACGGAGCGCCAAGTTTTACCTATCACCGTTTCTGGTCGCAAGTTGATATGGCTACGGCTTATGCAGAATACCATCGTCTCATAAACGAATAGAACTTAGTGCAGCTGCCGGCTTTTTTAGTCGGCGGTCTTCTCATGAGATAAATGAAGTGAAAGCAAAGGTGATGTCATCATGGTTAATAAGAAAGAATTTATGAATCATTCATCGAATGGCGGATCACAGGAACAAGAAAATCAAAGCTGGAGAAAAGAAGCAAATAATCGAATCTTACAACATAGACAAAGAGAGCTTGTCATAAACGTCATCGATAAGGAACAAAAGCCAGTTGCCGGAATAGAGGTAGAAATAAAACAAATCAGACATGAATTTGCATTTGGTTCAGCAATGAATGACCAAGTACTATTCAATCAAACGTATGCTGATTTTTTTGTTCAACATTTTAATTGGGCTGTGTTTGAAAATGAGGCAAAATGGTATGCAAATGAGCCTGAACGAGGGAAAATAACATACGAAAAAGCAGATGCCATGCTGAATTTTGCCAATAGACACCAAATTCCAGTGAGGGGGCACGCCTTATTTTGGGAGGTAGAGGATGCCAATCCAAACTGGCTGAAATCATTACCGAATCATGAAGTATATGAAGCCATGAAAAGGCGGCTTGAGCATGCAGGCAATCATTTCAAAGGGAAATTCCGTCATTGGGATGTAAACAACGAAATGATGCATGGTTCATTTTTTAAAGACCGGTTTGGGAAACAGATTTGGAAATGGATGTATGAAGAAACGAAAAAAATTGATCCTCAAGCCTTGCTGTTTGTCAATGATTATAATGTAATCTCATACGGCGAACATCACGCATATAAAGCACATATCAATGAACTTCGTCAGTTGGGGGCACCAGTTGAGGCCATTGGAGTTCAAGGTCACTTTGAAGATCGAGTGGATCCAGTCGTTCTAAAACAAAGACTAGATGTGCTTGCTGAGCTTGGTCTACCGATATGGGTGACAGAGTATGACTCTGTTCATCCGGATGCCAATAGACGAGCGGATAACTTAGAAGCTTTATATCGGGTAGCCTTTAGTCACCCAGCCGTAAAAGGTGTGCTGATGTGGGGATTTTGGGCGGGTGCTCATTGGAGAGGAGAGCACGCTGCCATCGTGAATCATGATTGGTCGTTAAATGAAGCAGGCAGGCGTTATGAAAAGCTTCTACAGGAGTGGACGACACAAAGAGTGGAAAAAACAGATGCGAATGGCCAAGTGACATGTCCAGCGTTTCACGGGACGTATGAGGTTCGAATTGGTGAAGTAAGTAAAATGTTGCAGCAGCAGACGATTGAACTTGACTCAACCAAACATACACCTCTTCAACTAGATATCATCGTACCAGTAGAATAAGAGATTGTGAGGAGAATGGAATGAAAAAATGGGTTCAACGGGTGGCTTGTTTTATGCTGCTGATCACTTTATGGGCGGGTTGGTTCACTCTGACCGTAAAGGCCTCCTCCTATGTGCAAACATCTGGTACACATTTTGTATTGAACAACCACCCATTTTACTTTGCTGGCACAAATAATTATTATTTCCATTACAAATCAAAAAAGATGGTAGATGCTGTTTTTGACGATATGAAGGCAATGGATTTAAAGGTTATTCGTATTTGGGGATTTCACGATGGTACCCCTCAAGAAAACTCAGTCTTACAATCTCGTCCAGGTGTTTATGAAGAATCCGGTTTTCAAAAACTAGACTATGCGATTTATAAAGCAGGGCAGGAAGGAATCAAGCTGGTCATCCCACTCGTGAACAATTGGGATGACTTTGGCGGGATGAATCAATATGTGAAGTGGTTTCAGGCAGGATCACATGATCACTTTTATACAGATCCTCGGATTAAAACAGCTTACAAAAACTATGTGCGCTATGTATTAGAGAGAACCAATACGTACTCAGGTGTTCAATATAAAGATGATCCTGCTATTATGACATGGGAGCTCGCCAATGAGCCGCGCGCTCAGTCAGACCCTTCGGGAAATATACTAGTAAACTGGGCAGATGAAATGAGTGCATGGATCAAATCAATTGACTCGAATCACCTTGTTGCAGTAGGAGACGAAGGGTTCTTTCGCATGACAGGTCATGACGATTGGTTTTACAATGGGGGAGAAGGTGTTGATTGGGATCGTTTGACTGCTCTCCCTCATATTGATTATGGAACCTATCATTTATACCCGGATCACTGGAATCAGTCTGCTGCATGGGGAGTGAAATGGATAAAAGATCATATCACCCGAGGAAACGCAATTGGCAAACCTGTTGTATTAGAAGAGTTTGGCTATCAAAATCAAGTAGCCCGTCCTGATGTATATAATAGCTGGCTGAAGACAATTGAACAGCTCGGAGGCGCAGGTAGCCAATTTTGGATTTTAACAAGCATTCAAGACGATGATTCCCTCTACCCGGATTATGACGGTTTTCGAGTTTTAAAGGAGAGCCGGGAGGCAGGAATCATTCGTGAACACGCCAAAAGAATGAATGAAAAGAACTGATGAAGAATGCCTGTTTATAAGGAACTTCATTTGCATAAAAAAATTGGATATGGTATAGTTTTTATGGAAATGCTAACGATTACCGAGACAAGAGTGGGGAAACCCGCTCTTTTGTATTGAACAGGCAATTTTTGTCTCGACATTATTCATCCGTTTTCTGCTCCCCCTGCTCACAATAAAGCAGGGTTTTTATGCAGAATGATTGATAAGAGCGTTTATCGAAAGCACAAGGAGGAAGAGAATGAGCAAAAAAGTAGTGGACATCGTAAGCGACATGGTACAGCCAATTTTAGATGGCTTACAGCTTGAACTCGTTGATGTTGAATTTGTCAAAGAGGGTCAAAACTGGTTCCTTCGCGTATTTATTGACTCTGACAAAGGCGTCGATATCGAGGAGTGTGCCAAAGTGAGCGAAGCCTTGAGCGAAAAGCTTGATGAGGCAGATCCAATTAGCCAAAACTACTTTCTTGAAGTGTCCTCTCCTGGAGCGGAGCGCCCATTAAAGAAAAAAGCTGATTTTGAAAAAGCACTTGGAAAAAATGTTTTCATGAAAACATACGAACCAATTGATGGTGAAAAGGCATTTGAAGGTGAGCTTACAAGCTTTGATGGTGAGATTGCAACAGTGACAGTGAAGATCAAGACAAGAAAGAAAGAGATCAATATTCCATACGAAAAAATTGCTAACGCAAGATTAGCAGTTTCGTTCAATTAACCTTTTCATTGATATAAGGGGGAACCATAAAAATGAGTAGTGAGTTGTTAGATGCCCTGACTGTTCTTGAGAAAGAGAAGGGCATTAGTAAAGAAATTATTATTGAAGCGATAGAAGCTGCACTCATTTCTGCATACAAGCGTAATTTTAATCAAGCACAAAATGTGCGTGTTGATTTAAACCGTGAAACGGGAACGATTCGCGTATTCGCAAGAAAAGATGTTGTAGATGAAGTGTATGATTCTCGCCTTGAAATCTCTGTAGATGATGCAGCAAATATCAACCCGAATTACATGGTTGGTGACGTGGTTGAAATTGAAGTCACACCAAAAGATTTCGGACGCATTGCAGCTCAGACAGCGAAACAAGTCGTGACGCAGCGAGTGAGAGAAGCAGAGCGAGGTGTGATTTACACTGAGTTTATCGATCGTGAGGAAGACATCATGACGGGAATCGTTCAGCGAATTGACAGTAAATTCATTTACGTGTCACTTGGCAAAATCGAAGCCCTTCTTCCGGTCAACGAACAAATGCCAAATGAGGACTACAAACCACATGACCGCATTAAAGTGTTCATTACGAAAGTAGAAAAAACAACAAAAGGACCACAAATTTATGTATCAAGAACACACCCAGGTCTTTTAAAGCGTTTATTTGAAATCGAAGTGCCAGAAATTTATGATGGTACTGTAGAGCTTAAATCTGTCGCTAGAGAAGCAGGGGACCGTTCTAAAATATCTGTTCGTACAGATGATCCTGATGTTGATCCAGTTGGTTCTTGTGTTGGACCTAAAGGTCAGCGTGTACAAGCAATTGTCAATGAGCTGAAAGGCGAAAAAATTGACATTGTTCATTGGTCGAATGACCCGGTTGAATTTGTTGCCAATGCGTTAAGTCCATCAAAAGTTCTTGATGTCATTGTAAATGAAGAAGATAAGGCGACAACTGTCATTGTCCCTGATTATCAGCTGTCATTAGCCATTGGTAAAAGAGGTCAAAATGCGCGTCTTGCAGCGAAATTAACGAGCTGGAAGATTGACATTAAAAGCGAAACAGATGCAAGAGAACTCGGTATTTTCCCAAGAACTGAAGACTCTGAATCTCTTTTCTTAGAGGCTGAACCAGTAGCTGAGGAATCTGACGAATAAGAGGTGATATAAAAGGTGAAAAGCCGAAAAAAAATCCCGCTTAGAAAATGCGTCGTGACGGGAGAAATGAAACCAAAGAAAGAACTGATTCGCGTTGTTCGTTCAAAAGAAGGTGAAGTGTCTGTTGACGCAACCGGAAAAATGAACGGGCGCGGCGCTTACCTTTCTCTCGATAAAGAAACCATTCTTGCGGCGAAGAACAAACGTAGTTTACAGCAGCAATTTCAGACACAGATTGACGAACACATTTTTGAAGAATTACTAGAACTAGCTGAAAAGGTGAAAAAACCTAATGACTGAATCTGAATGGTATCCTTTGCTTGGTCTAGCAAATCGAGCTCGTAAAGTCGTGTCAGGAGAAGATCTGGTGATCAAAGAAATTAGACATGCGCGTGCTAAGCTGGTTCTTCTTGCAGCAGATGCCTCATCCAACACAGAGAAAAAGGTATCTGACAAATGCAAATTTTACAATGTTCCGGTTAGAAAAGTTGAAGACCGTTCCGTTCTCGGACGTTCTATAGGGAAGGAAGCTCGCGTAGTTGTCGCTGTCACTGACCAAGGCTTCGCTAAGAAGCTCATAAGCTTGCTCGATTAATTTATTTGGGGGTGAACGAATGGCTAAAGTGAGAGTATATGAATACGCAAAAGCCATAGATGTTTCAAGTAAAGATATTATAGCAGCGCTTAAGGATATGAACGTGGAAGTGAACAACCACATGGCGACGCTTGAAGACGACACTGTGAAAAAGCTAGACGCTATCTATAAAAAAGCCAAAGCAAAAGAGACAGCTAACGAGAAACCCGCAGAACAAAAAAAACAATCATCTAACAAAAACAATGATAGAAAGAAGAATGACGTGCAGAATAATCAATTTAATAAAAACAAAAAAAACAACAACCAAAACAAAAACAAAAATAAACGCGGCGGCAACAACAAGGCGCAGCATCAGCAAGCAAGACCTGTGAAGCCGAAAAAAGAGCTTCCTGAAAAAATTGAATTTACAAATTCAATGACAGTCGGCCAGCTTGCTGACGAGCTTGGCAAAGAAACTGCTGAAATCATCAAAAAACTGATGATGCTTGGTGTCATGGCTACGATCAACCAAGAGCTCGATAAAGATACAGTCGAATTAATTGCTTCTGAATATGGTGTTCCAGTAGAAGAAGTCATCATTTTAGAAGAAACTGAACTTGAAAAGTATGAAGTTGAAGATAAAGAAGAAGATATGCAAGTACGCCCTCCAGTCGTAACGATCATGGGACACGTTGACCACGGGAAAACAACGCTTCTTGACAGCATTCGTAAAACGAAAGTTGTTGAAGGCGAAGCGGGTGGAATTACGCAGCATATTGGTGCATACCAAATTGAAGAAAACGGTAAGAAAATCACGTTCCTTGATACACCAGGACACGCAGCTTTCACTACGATGCGAGCACGCGGTGCTGAAGTAACAGATACGACGATCTTGGTCGTTGCAGCAGATGATGGTGTCATGCCGCAAACGATTGAAGCGATCAACCACGCAAAAGCGGCAGAGGTGCCAATCATTGTGGCTGTCAATAAAATTGACAAACCAACAGCGAACCCTGACCGCGTGATGCAGGAATTAACTGAGCATGGTCTTGTACCTGAGGCTTGGGGCGGCGAAACCATTTTCGTTCCTTTATCTGCAAAAACAGGCGAAGGCATTGACGAATTGATCGAAATGATCCTTCTTGTCAGCGAAGTAGCAGAACTAAAAGCCAACCCAAATCGTGCGGCAAAAGGAACTGTGATCGAGGCTGAGCTTGATAAAGGAAGAGGTTCTGTTGCAACCCTTCTCGTTCAAACTGGTACACTTCAAGTAGGTGACCCAATCGTTGTCGGAAATACATTTGGCCGTGTACGTGCAATGGTCAATGACATCGGACGCCGCGTGAAAACAGCAGGACCATCTACACCTGTTGAAATCACTGGTTTAAATGATGTACCGCATGCAGGGGATCAGTTCCTCGTATTCAAAGATGAAAAAACAGCTCGTCAAGTCGGTGAGGCGCGTGCATCTAAACAACTTGATGAACAACGTTCAGACAAAGCGAAATTATCTCTCGATGACCTATTTGAGCAAATCAAACAAGGTGATGTGAAAGATATCAACTTAATCGTAAAAGCAGACGTACAAGGTTCTGCTGAAGCACTGACGGCAGCTCTTCAAAAAATTGAAGTAGAAGGCGTAAAAGTGAAAATCATCCATACGGGTGTTGGAGCGATTACAGAATCTGATATCATTTTAGCAAGTGCTTCTAATGCGATTGTGATCGGATTTAACGTACGTCCTGATGGCAATGCGAAGAGCACAGCTGAAACAGAAAACGTAGATATCCGCTTACACCGCATCATCTACAAAGTCATCGATGAAATTGAAGCTGCGATGAAAGGGATGCTTGACCCTGAATATGAAGAAAAAGTCATCGGTCAAGTTGAAGTTCGTCAAACGTTTAAAGTATCAAAAATCGGTACAATTGCTGGTGGCTATGTCACTGAAGGTACCATTACTAGAGACAGTGGTATCCGCTTAATTCGTGATGGCGTCGTCATCTTTGAAGGTGAAGTCGACGTATTAAAACGATTCAAAGACGATGTGAAAGAAGTTTCACAAGGCTATGAATGTGGTATTACCATTAAGAAATACAATGATATCCGTGAAGGTGATGTCATGGAATCATTCGTTATGCAAGAAATCGAAAGAAAATGATCGGTTATACCGAGTGTGAGTGTATGATCTATGATGCATCCTCACTGAAGGAAAAACGTGCGGTTCTGCAGCGTATCATGACAAGAACGCGCCATAAATTCAATGTGACCATTGCTGAAATGGACTATCAGGATACATGGCAGCGTACTTCGATCGGAATCGCCGTCATTTCCTCCTCCCGGGTTCAAGTGGAAAAGGAACTTCAGCGTGTGTTAAGCTTTATTGATTCTTTTCCGGAAATTGAACGAACGATCACGAAAACTGAGTGGTTTTAATTAGAGGTGATAAGATCATGAGTATGAGAGCAACCCGTGTGGGTGAGCAAATGAAAAAAGAATTAGGCGACATCCTTGGCAGAAAGCTAAAAGATCCAAGAATCGGCTTTTTGACTGTAACGGATGTTGAAGTATCCGGTGATTTGCAAATTGCTAAAGTCTATATTTCTGTTCTTGGCGACGAGAAGAAAAGAGAGGAAACCTTAAAAGGCCTTGCAAAGGCGAAAGGGTATATCCGCTCTGAAATTGGCAATCGAATCAGACTTCGCAAAACACCAGAGCTTCACTTTGAATTCGATGAGTCTGTAGACTACGGTAACCGAATTGAAAGCCTGATTGCTGAACTAAACACAAAAGATCACGAATAAGACGTTGAAATAAGGATAGGCGATGATCGTCTGTCCTTTTTCATCGTTTATGAAAGGAGAGAACGCAGGTGCAAAACGGTGTTCTTTTATTACATAAAGAAAGAGGCATGACCTCTCACGACTGTGTGTTTAAAGTGAGAAAGATTTTACACACAAAAAAAGTGGGACATACAGGGACACTCGATCCAGAGGTTTCAGGTGTTCTGCCTATTTGTATTGGACGAGCGACAAAAATTGTGGAGTACTTAACAGATAAATCGAAAACGTATGATGCGGAAATCACCATTGGATTTTCTACAACGACAGAAGACCAAACAGGTGAAGTAGTAGAAGAAAAAAAGGTGCCGGTACCGATGTCAGAAGATGACATTGATGCTGCGTTGAAACAATTTGAAGGAACCATTGAACAGATCCCTCCGATGTTTTCTGCTGTGAAAATTGGCGGAAAAAAGCTCTATGAATATGCGAGGCAAGGCATTGAAATTGAACGTCCAAGCCGTGAAATTACCATTCATCGCATCGAGCGGACAACACCTGTCACATTTGAAAATGGTAAAGTATCATTTAGATTCACCGTACTGTGTTCAAAAGGCACATATGTGAGAACGTTAGCCGTCGATATCGGAAAAAAACTTGGGTTTCCAGCCCACATGTCTCACCTCATTCGCATAGGATCTGGTGACTTTACGTTAGATGAATGTATCACTCTTGATGAGTTGCGGGAGATCAGCGAGAAAGGAACGGTTGAGGAACATCTTGTGCCGATCGAGCGTGCGCTCAATCATTTGCCGAAATGGGAGATAAATGATACATTAGCAAGTAAAGTGGAAAACGGTGCAGTCCTACCTATGCCTGATGAATTTGCTCATTTTGCAGAGGAAGATCGTGTCGCTGTCTTTGCTCCTTCAGGCCGTTGTATGGCGATTTATATGAAACACCCGACCAAACAGAACCTGATGAAGCCGGCGAAGATTTTATCACAGGACAAGCAATCTTAAAGAAAAGGTGACCATCTCGTGAAGACTATACATATTTCACACCCACATACATTGAATCAAAAGGATCAAGTCCCGTCTGTGATGGCTTTAGGGTATTTTGACGGTGTTCACCTCGGACACCAAAAAGTGATTGATGCAGCGAAAAACATTGCGGAAAAAGAGGGTTTAGCTCTAGCTGTCATGACTTTTCATCCGCATCCATCACATGTTCTGCAAAAAGCACGTGAACCAAAAGACTTAATCACACCGCTTGAGGATAAGATTGATTTTATCGAACAATTAGGTGCTGACTACTTATACATTGTGCAATTCAGCGAAAGCTTTGCAGCACTGTCTCCTCAAGACTTTGTCGATCAATATTTGGACGAACTGAATGTGAAGCATGCAGTCGCTGGTTTCGATTTTACATTCGGCCGGTTTGGCGCAGGCACAATGGAAACGTTTGACGAATACGGGAAAGGGCGGATTGCTGCGACCATTGTACCTAAGCTTTCCAACCAAGACCGGAAAGTCAGCTCAACCCTTATACGTTCCGCATTGAAAAATGGAGACGTTGAATATGTGAGTGAGCTTTTAGGCAAACCGTATCAGCTGCGAGGCATTGTGATTCATGGAGATAAACGAGGACGCACGATTGGCTTCCCAACCGCCAATGTTGGTTTATCTGCTGAATACATCATCCCGCCAACAGGCGTATATGCAGTGAGAGCGGAAGTGAAAGGCAAGGTGTATGACGGTGTTTGTAACGTTGGCTACAAACCAACATTTTATGAAAAACGTCCTGATCAGCCTGCGATTGAAGTGAACCTTTTTGATTTTAACGAAGAAATTTATGGTGAACCGATTAAATTACAGTGGTACAAACGGATTCGCAGTGAACAAAAATTTAACGGTATTCAAGAATTAACGGCTCAAATTAGTCAAGATAAAGAAGAAGCGATTCAGTTTTTTCAAAATTATCTTCATTAAACAAAAAAATCGCAGAAAAACCGCTCTATCATTTGCAAAATCGGCATATTTTTAGTATGATAATTCCTGTAGCTTTAAAACCACTTACTTGGCAGGCCGACTTCACCGACGGTTGCGAGGTAGATGGGGCTAACATGATTTGGAGGTGAAACAGGATGGCTATTACTCAAGAGCGTAAAACTCAATTAATTAATGAGTTCAAAACACACGAATCTGATACTGGATCTCCAGAAGTTCAGATCGCTGTCCTAACAGAATCAATTAACAACTTGAACGAGCATTTACGTACTCATAAGAAAGATCACCACTCACGTCGCGGTCTTTTGAAAATGGTAGGTAGACGTCGTAATCTTCTTACGTATCTACGTAATAAAGACGTAACTCGTTACCGTGAGTTAATTAACAAACTAGGCTTACGTCGATAATCGTAAAAAGCGGGAGGATTCCCGCTTTTTTATCGTATAATCACTAATATTTTATGGTTAAAATGTTGAAAGAATGGCAAAAACCCTTCTACATACAGCTTTCACATTGATATGTGAAAATCATTTTGTTCATAATAAGAAATAACCTAAAAACTTTACGACAAGAGAGGAGTTTATCACAGAATGGGACAAGAGAAACAAGTCTTCACCATAGACTGGGCTGGACGTCAACTGACAGTTGAAACTGGCCAGCTTGCAAAGCAAGCAAACGGAGCGGTTCTCGTACGCTACGGAGATACGGCTGTGCTTAGCTCAGCAACAGCTTCTAAAGAACCAAAACCACTTGATTTTTTCCCGCTCACTGTAAACTACGAAGAAAGATTATATGCAGTTGGTAAAATTCCTGGTGGTTTCATTAAAAGAGAAGGCCGCCCAAGTGAAAAAGCAATCCTTGCGAGCCGCTTAATTGACAGACCGATCCGTCCACTATTTGCAGACGGATTTAGAAATGAAGTACAAGTCATTAGTATTGTCATGAGTGTGGATCAAGATTGTTCATCTGAAATGGCTGCAATGTTTGGCTCATCTTTAGCTTTATGTGTGTCTGACATTCCATTTGAGGGACCAATCGCTGGCGTGACAGTAGGACGAGTAGATGGAAAGCTCATCATCAACCCAAATGTTGAGCAGCTTGAACAAAGCGATATCAACCTTGTTGTAGCTGGAACAAAAGATGCAATCAACATGGTAGAAGCTGGTGCTGATGAAGTACCAGAAGAAACAATGCTTGAAGCCATCATGTACGGCCATCAAGAGATCAAACGCTTAATCGAATTCCAAGAAGAAATTGTAAAAGCTGTCGGTAAAGAAAAAATCGATATTCCTTTATATGAAGTCGATCAAGCATTAGCAGAGGAAGTAAAACAACTTGCTGAAGCGGATCTACTGAAAGCGATTCAAGTACATGAGAAGCATGCTCGTGAAGATGCCATCAGTGCTGTGAAAAAAGCTGTCGTTCAAAAATTTGAAGAAGAAGAGCGTGACGAAGCAACGATTAAACAAGCGAAGGATGTCTTAAACAAGCTTGTGAAAAACGAAGTTCGCCGCCTTATTACTGAAGAGAAGGTACGTCCAGATGGACGCGGCGTTGATCAAATCCGTCCACTTTCTTCAGAAGTAGGACTTCTTCCAAGAACGCACGGTTCAGGATTGTTTACAAGAGGCCAAACACAGGCACTCAGTATTTGTACATTAGGTGCACTTGGTGATGTACAGATTCTTGATGGTCTTGGTGTTGAAGAGTCTAAGCGATTCATGCACCATTATAACTTCCCACAATTCAGTGTTGGTGAGACCGGCCCAATGCGTGGTCCAGGCCGTCGTGAGATTGGACATGGTGCGCTAGGCGAACGTGCATTAGAGCCAGTCATTCCATCTGAAAAAGATTTCCCTTATACGGTTCGCCTTGTGTCTGAGGTGTTAGAATCAAACGGTTCTACTTCACAAGCAAGTATTTGTGCGAGCACACTTGCGATGATGGATGCAGGTGTTCCAATTAAAGCACCAGTTGCAGGGATTGCAATGGGACTTGTTAAATCTGGTGAATACTACACAGTGCTGACAGACATTCAAGGAATGGAAGATGCACTTGGAGATATGGACTTTAAAGTAGCAGGTACATCTAAAGGTGTAACAGCGCTTCAAATGGACATTAAAATCGATGGTCTATCAAAAGACATTTTAGAAGAAGCACTTCAACAAGCGAAAAAAGGAAGAATGGAAATTTTAGATAGCATGCTGTCAACGATTCCAGCTTCTAGAGGAGAATTGTCACGTTATGCACCAAAAATCTTAACGATGACAATCAATCCAGATAAAATTCGCGATGTCATTGGACCAAGCGGTAAACAAATCAATAAAATCATTGAAGATACCGGTGTGAAAATTGATATTGAACAAGACGGTACAATCTTTATCTCTTCTACTGAAGAAGACATGAACCAAAAAGCGAAGAAAATCATTGAAGATCTTGTCAGAGAAGTTGAAGTTGGCCAACTTTACTTAGGTAAAGTGAAACGAATTGAAAAATTCGGTGCCTTCCTTGAAATCTTCAGCGGCAAAGATGGACTTGTTCATATTTCTGAGCTTGCACTTGAACGTGTTGGCAAAGTAGAAGATGTCGTGAAGATTGGTGACGAACTACTCGTCAAAGTCACTGAGATCGATAAACAAGGCCGTGTAAACCTTTCTCGTAAAGCTGTTTTACGTGAAGAAAAGGAAAAAGAAGAAAAGCAGTCTTAATGAGAACAAATAAAATGTGTTAGAAGCCAGGTATCCGTGCCAGGCTTCTTTCTTTTCTTGCGCGTAACAATAGTTCTAGCTTGTTTCTCCCCATCATAATTTGTGGTAAAGGGGAGGGACAACCATTGAAAAAAACGATACCATTCTTTGTGTTTGTATTTTTACTGCTCGTGTCATATCAAACGATGAAGCAGCCGGCTGCTGTTACATATATGAATTCAATGAAAGAGCACGCCGAGGTAGCATCTGTTTCAAAAGATATTCTATATCAAGAGATCGAATCGAAGTCTTCTGACTATGAAGAGAAGCCGCAAAATGCTAAGATTGATAAAGTGTGGAAAAAGATGCCTGGTTTAAATGGACAGACAGTCGATATCGATGCTTCTTACGAAAAAATGAAAAAACAGGGCTCTTTCGATGAAAAGCTGCTTGTTTTTAAAGAAACAAAACCATCTGTCCATTTGCATGAACTTGGTGCTGAACCTATCTATAAGGGACATCCAGACAAAAAGATGAATGCATTCCTGATCAATGTAGCTTGGGGCGACGAGCATTTAACAAAGATGTTGAATACACTAGAAAAGCATCAAGTGAAGGCAACCTTTTTCTTAGAAGGCAAATGGGTGAAAAACAGTCCAGACCTTGCTAAAAAAATCGTGGCAGATGGTCATGAAATTGGAAATCATTCATACAATCACCCGGATATGCGCACACTGACAAGAGAACGAGCATTAGAGCAGATGATTAAAACAAATCGCCAAATTGAAGAATCCCTTGGGAAAAAACCGATATGGTTTGCGCCTCCAAGCGGCAGCTTTAAAGAAGAAACAGTAAAGCTTGCGAAAAAAGAAGGAATGGAAACCATTATGTGGACAGTAGACACGATCGACTGGCAAAAACCATCACCAGCTGTATTACAAAAACGAGTGCTTGGGAAAATTCACAATGGGGCGATGATATTAATGCATCCAACAGACGCAACAGCGAGAAGTCTTGACGCACTTATCACTCAAATCAAAGAAAGAGGATATGAATTAGGAACGGTTTCTGACCTTCTAAGTGAAAAAAGACATCCGTGATGCGATCTGTTTGTTGAATAGGAGGAGCAAAACTTGGTCAAAACGTATACATGCCAAAACGGAGTAAGAATTGTACTTGAAAACAATCCCACTGTAAGGTCTGTCGCAATTGGCGTCTGGATTGGAACAGGTTCTAGACATGAGACACCAGAAGTAAATGGGATCTCACACTTTTTAGAGCATATGTTCTTTAAAGGAACAAGGACGAGATCTGCACGTGATATCGCAGAATCCTTTGACCGCATTGGTGGTCAAGTGAATGCCTTTACGTCAAAAGAATATACTTGCTATTATGCAAAGGTACTTGATTCACATGCTGGGTATGCCCTCGATGTATTGAGTGACATGTTTTTCAACTCTGCTTTTGACGAAGAAGAACTGAAGAAAGAAAAAAATGTGGTCTATGAAGAAATTAAAATGTATGAAGATACTCCTGATGACATCGTTCATGATTTGTTAAGCAAAGCCATTTACGGTGATCATTCATTAGGTTATCCGATTTTAGGGACAGAGGAAACACTCTCTACTTTTAACGGTGATTCCCTTCGAAAATATATGGATGAATTCTATACGCCGGATCGCGTCGTCATCTCTGTTGCAGGGAACGTCGATGACACTTTCATTCGTGAGGTAGAAACATTATTTGGCTCGTATGAAGGAAAGGGGAAAAAGCAGCCTGTCGAAGCCCCGCAATTCCACTATGACAAACTGACACGCAAAAAGGAAACAGAACAGGCGCACCTTTGCATGGGCTTTAACGGACTTCCTGCTGGAGATCAGGGCATCTATGACTTAATCGTCTTAAATAATGTTCTAGGCGGTAGCATGAGCAGCCGGTTGTTCCAAGACGTAAGAGAAGATAAAGGACTTGCGTATTCTGTATTCAGCTATCATAGTTCATTTGCAGATAACGGAATGCTGACGATCTATGGTGGAACTGGAGCGAAGCAGCTGAACCTGCTATCTGAAACCATCTTACAAACATTAGACGTCTTAAAACGTGAGGGAATTACGCAGAAAGAACTTGAAAACTCTAAGGAGCAAATGAAAGGCAACCTCATGCTCAGTCTTGAAAGCACAAACAGCAAGATGAGCCGAAATGGTAAAAATGAATTACTCCTTGGCAAACATCGTACGCTTGATGAAATTATTGATGAAATCAATCGCGTCTCATTAGACGGCGTGAACAATTTATCGAAAAGAATCTTTACAGAAGATTATGCGCTCTCGCTTATTAGTCCGACGGGTGATCAGCCATCATAATGTAAACAACACGGCAGACTTCTCAAGAGGTCTGCCGTTTATTGTATACCAAGAAGAAAGGGGCCCTGCGTTCATGAAACACGAAAAACTGAAACAGCTATCTCCGCTTCTTAAACAAGCCATCTCTTTCCAGCCGATGACATCTGGATTTTCGGGAGACCGCACCTTTTTGGTCATAACGCCTAGTGAAAAGCTAGTACTCAAGCTATCAGACATTCAGAAATATTCCAGTTTGAAAAAGAAAGCGTCCATTCAGCAGAAGTTAAAAAATCGAGGCGTTATTTGTTCTGAAGTGATGGAGGTCGGAGTGAGTGCTGAACAAAACTGTACCTTTCGTATTTTTCCATTTATCGAAGGAGAGATTGCTAGAGCATCCATTCATCTGCTCACAGAAGAAGAGCAGTATGAAATCGGAAGGCGGGCAGGCAGAGACTTGAGTATCATGCATACATGCGATGCCCCTTTTTATGCAGCCCCTTGGGATAAGAAGGTATTAGCGAAACATGAACGGTATGTATATGCCTATCAATCAAGTGGAGTTGCCTTTTCCCATGATCAATTCGTATTAGATTTTATTCAGTCACATGCTGATGTAGTTAAAGAGAGACCAAACCAGTTCCAGCACGATGATTTTCATGTAGGGAATATCATCATACAACGTCATCAATATGCGGGTGTGATCGACTTTGATCAATCCGACTGGGGTGATCCGATTCATGACTTTTATAAACTGTCTTTATTCAGTCGAGAAAGCAGCATTCCATTTTCAGCCGGGCAATTGGATGCCTATTTAAGTACGCAGACAACACATGATTTTTGGCTTCTTTTTTCCATCTATACAGCCATGAGCTGTTTTTCTTCTATTGTTTGGACGTTATCCTATGACCCGGGGCATGTAAAAGACATGGTGAATCGAGTGGAGAGAATGCTGACAGACCATAAGCGTTTTACTCAACTGACGCCAGTTTGGTATACAGATTGGCTTGATTCGTGCGTGTAGAACGGGACGGTCTATTCACCCTCCGTGCTGCATATATGATATGGAAGGGGAGTGATGCGATTTTGAGGCTGAGTGAGCTGTCAGGAAAAGAGATCGTCGATATTAAAAGAGCGGAGCGGCTTGGCGTGCTTGGACAAACCGACCTTGAAATAAATGAACAGGACGGTCAAATTACAGCACTCATCATACCTTCCGTCAAATGGTTTGGCTTTCGAAAACAAGGAAATGACATCCGCGTTCCGTGGAATCACATTCAAAAAATAGGATCAGATATGATCATTCTCGATGTGCCTGAAGAACTTCAGCCGCACGGAGAAAAAGAGCACCCATCATAAAAGGGTGCTCTTTTTCTTTTCTCTCCCCGATTTGTTCACAGGCTGAATCCTCTCCTCATATGCTGAAAGGGAGATTCGGAAAATATTACAGACTTTTTTAAATAAAGAAGGTGAACGGTCAGTATGTTGAGCGGTTTAACGGTTGCGGTGATCGGGGGAGATGCTAGGCAGCTTGAAATCATTCGCAAGCTGTCACAGCAGCATGCCAAAGTGTTTTTGGTCGGATTTGATCAGCTGGATCATGGATTTATTGGTGCTGAAAAGCTGAAAATGTCAGAGCTTCCATTTGAGCAGGTAGACAGTATGATCCTTCCGGTATCAGGTGCTACAGACGAAGGGGTCGTTGCCACCGTTTTTTCAAATGAGAAGGTCGTGCTAGAAGCTAAATATTTAGAAAGAACCCCTGCACATTGTACCTTGTACTCAGGTATTTCTAATATGTACTTAGACAATATGGCAAAGCAGGTGAACCGGAAGCTTGTGAAGCTGTTTGAGCGAGATGATATTGCCATATATAATTCTATTCCAACAGTTGAAGGGATTATCATGATGGCTATTCAGCAAACGGACTATACGATTCATGGGTCACATGTCGCTGTTCTCGGGCTTGGTCGAACAGGGCTCACCATTGCCCGCACATTTCGGGCGCTAGGTGCGGAAGTGAAAGTTGGTGCTGCAGATACAGCCCATTTAGCGCGAGCCTTTGAGATGGGACTTGATCCATTTTCAATGGACCGTTTAAAAGATGAAGTAACGGATGTCGACATCATCATCAATACGATTCCAAGCTTAGTATTAGATTCATCTGTCATCGTTAGCATGACACCAAAGACACTCATTTTGGATATCGCCTCCCGCCCAGGTGGAACAGACTTTGACTTTGCACAAAAGCATGGAGTGAAGGCACTTCTTGCACCAGGACTTCCAGGGATTGTGGCACCAAAGACAGCCGGACAGATCATTGCAAAAGTGCTTTCTGGGCTCTTATGTGAACTTGCGGAGGAAAAAAGGGGGATGGAATCATGACAACACTAAAAGGGAAAAGAATCGGCTTTGGTTTAACAGGTTCTCACTGCACGTACGAAGCTGTTTTTCCGCAAATCGAATCACTCGTGAAAGAAGGGGCAGAAGTGCGTCCTGTCGTGTCGTATACGGTGCAAAATACGAATACGAGATTCGGAGAAGGAGCGGACTGGATTGAGCGGATTGAGAAGCTGACAGGATTTCAAGCGATTGACTCAATCGTCAAAGCAGAGCCACTCGGACCAAAACTTCCACTTGATTGTATGGTCATTGCGCCTTTAACAGGCAATTCAATGGCGAAATTTGCAAATGCACTGACAGACAGTCCAGTCTTAATGGCTGCTAAGGCGACCATTCGTAATCACCGCCCTGTCGTTTTAGGCATTTCCACCAATGATGCATTAGGTTTAAATGGTACAAATCTCATGAGACTCATGTCGACAAAGAACATTTTCTTTATTCCATTCGGCCAAGATGATCCATTCAAAAAACCGACTTCCATGGTAGCGCATATGGATCTACTGACGAAAACGGTAGAAGAGGCGCTCGAGCATAGACAAATTCAGCCCATTTTAATTGGAGCAAACGAATAATAGATTCACTAGAAAATCATGAAAGATTCAAAAAAGGTACTTCAAGCCTTGCTTTTCTATGGTAAAATAAAATGTAAAAAGTCATAGGATGGCCATCCGAAAGAAAAGAATCATGGATGGGTCGGAAGGAGTTTTACTGATGGGAAGAGGATTGCATGTAGCTGTAGTTGGAGCGACTGGAGCTGTCGGTCAACAAATGTTAAAAACACTAGCTGACAGAGATTTTGAAATGGATACACTTACCCTACTATCCTCAAAACGTTCTGCTGGAACAAAAGTGACATTCAGAGGTCAAGAGTATACCGTTCAAGAAGCAACACCTGAAAGCTTTGAAGGGGTCAATATTGCACTATTCAGTGCGGGAGGAAATGTTTCCAAAGCGCTAGCTCCTGAAGCAGTCAAACGAGGTGCAATTGTTGTCGATAATACAAGTGCTTTTCGTATGGACGAAAATACCCCTCTTGTCGTACCAGAGGTAAACGAAAAAGATTTGCATGACCATCAAGGGATCATTGCAAACCCTAACTGTTCAACGATTCAAATGGTGGCGGCGCTAGAACCGCTTCGTCAAGCGTATGGCATGAAAAAAGTCATTGTGTCTACTTACCAAGCAGTATCAGGTGCAGGACATGAAGCCATAGACGAACTGTACAGCCAGTCGCAAGCCATTTTAAATAAAGAAGATGTGAAACCAGAAGTCATGCCTTATCAAATTGCCTTTAATGCGATTCCGCAAATTGATAAATTCCAAGATAATGGCTATACATTTGAAGAAATGAAAATGATCAATGAAACGAAAAAAATCATGCATTTGCCAGAGCTAGAAGTAGCGGCAACATGTGTGAGACTGCCAATTGAAACGGGTCATTCAGAATCGGTTTACGTTGAACTTAAATCAAATGACGCAACGGTTGATGACATCAAGTCTATCCTAAAAGATGCACCAGGCATCACATTACAAGATGATCCGTCTCAGCAAATTTATCCAATGCCTGCAGATGCTGTTGGTAAAAACGACGTATTTGTCGGCCGCATTCGGAAGGATTTGGATCGTCCAAATGGCTTCCATATGTGGATTGTATCTGATAACCTGCTAAAAGGCGCTGCATGGAACTCCGTTCAAATTGCAGAAAGCTTACGAGCATTAAAATTAGTTTAACATTCAATGGATGATGAGGACGAATAGAAGAGAGTTAGGCATCTTTCGCCTGCTCTCTTCTGTTACGTCAGAATGAACTTGGAGTGAAAACAGTGAAAATAATTGTCCAAAAATTTGGCGGTACATCTGTCAAAGATGATCAAGGGAGAAAAAGGGCACTTGCACATATCTTATCTGCAAAAGAGAAAGGCTATAAATCGGTCGTTGTCGTGTCTGCGATGGGACGAAAAGGCGATCCTTATGCGACAGATACACTGCTAGGTCTGCTTTACGGCAGTGCGCAGCATATGACAAACCGAGAAAAAGATTTACTCGTGTCTTGCGGAGAAAATATTTCAGCTGTTGTTTTTTCAAGTATGCTGAATGAAAACGGGCTAAAGGCTGTTGCGATGACTGGATCACAGGCAGGCTTTGTGACGGATAAAGAACATACAAATGCGAAAATTATTGACATGAAGTGTGAACGTCTTGAGGCGGCACTTTCAGAGCATGATGTGGTTGTCGTAGCTGGATTCCAAGGCGCTGCAAAAAATGGAGACGTGACAACAATCGGACGAGGCGGCAGTGATACGTCAGCTGCTGCGTTAGGCGCTGCATTGCAGGCAGATTTCATCGATATTTTTACAGATGTAGAAGGGGTCATGACAGCAGATCCCCGTATCGTAGAAAATGCAAAACCACTGAGAGTCGTGACATACACAGAAATTTGTAACCTCGCATACCAAGGGGCAAAAGTCATTCACCCGAGAGCTGTTGAAATTGCCATGCAAGCAAAAGTACCAATGAGGGTCCGTTCAACATACTCTGATGATGAGGGCACACTCGTGACATCACACTACTCAGATAAAATGAGTCATGATGTGTACGACCGCCTGATTACGGGTATTGCACATGTCAATGATGTCACACAAATCAAAGTCCCAGCTAAAGAGGGACAGTACAGCGTACAAACAGAAGTCTTTAAAGCAATGGCAAATGCCCAAATCAGTGTCGATTTCTTCAACATTACACCGAGCGAAATCGTCTATACGGTGACAGGTGCAATGACTGAAAAAGCAACGGCGATCCTAAAAGATCTGGGCTATACGCCGATTGTCACGACAAACTGTGCAAAGGTATCAGCTGTTGGAGCAGGCATTATGGGTGTACCAGGTGTCACATCTAAAATTGTATCTGCACTATCTGAGCAAAATATTCCGATCTTACAGTCCGCTGACAGTCATACGACGATTTGGGTGTTAGTGAACGAAGAAAACATGAGAGCGGCTGTCAATGCCCTTCATGAAGTGTTTGAACTTTCAAGATAAATGTGATTGAATCATGATGAGGTGAAAAAAATGAATTTCGGAAATATCGCAACAGCTATGATTACACCTTTTGATAAAAAGGGCAACATTGATTTCCAAAAGCTATCAATTCTCATTGATTACTTGTTAAAAAACGGCAGTGACTCTTTAGTCGTTGCAGGGACAACAGGCGAATCGCCAACTTTATCGACTGAAGAAAAAGTCGCTCTTTTTCAGCAATCGGTGAAATTAGCAAATGGTCGTTGTAAAATCATTGCAGGAACAGGCAGTAATAACACAAATGCGTCTATTAAACTAACGAAAAAAGCAGAAGAAGCGGGCGTTGATGCAGTGATGCTTGTCGTACCTTACTACAACAAGCCATCACAGGAAGGCATGTATGCACACTTTAAAGCAATTGCCGAGTCTACATCTCTTCCTGTCATGCTTTACAATGTACCAGGAAGAACGGTTGCTTCATTAGCACCAGAAACAACGATTAAGCTTGCGCAAATACCGAACATTGTCGCAATCAAAGAAGCAAGCGGTGATCTAGATGCCATGACAAAAATCATTGCAGAGACACCAGAAGATTTTGACGTTTACTCTGGTGACGATAGCCTAACGCTTCCTGCGGTTGCGGTTGGTGCAAGAGGAGTCGTCTCTGTTGCTTCTCATATTGTAGGTCTTGATATGCAGCAAATGCTAAAAAGCTACGCTTCAGGACAAACAGCGAATGCGGCATTGATTCATCAAAAGCTGGTGCCGATCATGAACCAGCTGTTCTCAGCGCCAAATCCAACGCCTGTCAAAACAGCTCTTCAGCTGAAAGGATTAGATGTCGGATCTGTTCGACTCCCGCTTTTACCTTTATCAGAAGAAGAGAGACTGAATTTAAGCAGCGTATTAAACAGCTGATCAAAACAAAAAAATTCGTAAGCGGTCATTCTCAGATGTCCCTGAGTATGACCGTTTTTTATACATAAACACTTTCTTAAAATGTGACTTCATCTTGTTTTCTAAAATTAGATTCAGTTATAATAGCATTAAGCGATGATGGACGGGCTTGAGACTAGGAGGATAAGAATTTTGAAAAAGAAAAATACAGAGAACGTAAGAATTATTGCACTGGGAGGCGTTGGAGAAATCGGGAAAAACTTATATGTCATTGAGATTGATTCCGACATATATGTTGTAGATGCAGGACTCATGCATCCAGAAAACGAAATGCTAGGCATTGACGTGGTCATTCCTGATATCTCTTATTTAACAGAACGAGCTGATCGGGTGAAAGCAATTTTTCTTACCCACGGACATGATGAAGCAATCGGAGGCGTATTCCATTGCTTAAGCAAATTGTCTGTACCAGTTTACGGCACGAAGCTGACCCTTGCGTTACTTCGAGAAAAGTTAAAGCAATACGGCTTCAATCAAAAAGCTGATTTGCGAGAGGTTCATGCAAAGTCAGTCATTACATTTGAAACAACAAAGGTATCATTCTTTAGAACGAATCACAGTATTCCTGATTCAGTCGGAATCAGCTTCAAAACATCTCTTGGTTCAATCGTATGCACAGGTGATTTTAAATTTGATCAAACCCCAGCGCTTAACCAAGCCTGTGACATCGGAGAGATTGCGAAAATTGGAAACAATGGCGTTTTAGCACTTCTTTCAGACAGTGCAAATGCTGAAAAACCAGGCTATACACCTTCTGAGGCGCTCGTCCAAGACGAAATCTCAAATGCGATGTACAATGCTGAAAATCGTGTGATTGTGGCTGTATCTTCATCAAATATTAACCGTGTACAGCAGATCATTAATGCCACAAACCAAAATGGCCGTAAGCTTGCAGTAGCAGGAAAAAATATGATGACAACGCTTCAGCTTGCGATCAAACTTGGTTATGTGACAGCAGACGAAGAATTATTTGTTCCAGTCCAAGAAGTGAAAAAAATGGCGAAAAACAGTGTGGTCATTCTCACAGCAGGAAGCCACGGTGAGCCTCTCGCTGCTTTAACAAAAATGGCGAAACAAAATCACAAACAGCTTCATATTGAAAAAGATGACACGGTTGTGATTGCGTCTACACCTCTTCCGGGACAAGAACTCACCTATTCAAAAACGGTGGATTTCCTTACAAGAAGCGGAGCACAAGTGATTTTTGCTCAAAAACGAGTGCATGTATCTGGACATGGCTGTCAAGAAGAGTTAAAGCTCATGCTGAACTTACTGAAGCCAAAGTATTTAATTCCAGTAAACGGCGAATATCGCATGCAAAAAGCACATTCTCGTATTGCTGAAGAAGTGGGCATGAAACGAAGCGACATTTTCTTAATTGATAAAGGGGATGTTGTGGAATTTAGAGGTCAAAACGTCAAAATCGGTGAAAAAGTACATCAAGGGAACATTTTGATCGATGGTCTTGGTGTTGGTGATATTGGGAATATTGTCTTACGTGATAGACGCCTATTGTCTCAAGATGGCATCTTAATTGTGGTCATTACGCTCGATAAACAAAAGAAACAATTAATTTCTGGACCTGAGATCATCACAAGAGGATTTGTTTATGTAAGAGAATCCGAAGAGCTGATTGTGAAAGCAACAGAAATGGTCAAAGGGATTGTGAAAGAGCAAACGGAAAACTCAATTGTTGAATGGTCAACACTGAAACAATCCATGCGCGATGTACTAAATCAATTCCTATATGAAAAAACAAAACGCAAGCCAATGATCATTCCAATTATTATGGAAGTGTGATGAGAAAAGTCCAAAGAGCATAAGCTCTTTGGGCTTTTTTGATGTGACATGATGAATGCGGATGGAATGTGACGATCTTGTTCATAATAGGAGGAGAGTTTTTAGGAAAGGATGGAGACAAATGGACGAACAGAATGAACAGCAGCCTGAGCGAAAACCAGAAGAAAAAGATAGCATTATGAGCAAAATACAACAGCTTGGTGAAACAGCCGTCCCGCAGTTGTCACAAGATACAAACATACATTGCCTCACCATTATTGGACAAATTGAAGGGCACATGCAGCTGCCGCCACAAAATAAAACAACCAAATACGAACATGTCATTCCACAAATCGTAGCAGTTGAACAAAACCCAAAAATTGAAGGACTTCTAATCATTTTAAATACAGTCGGCGGCGATGTAGAAGCAGGACTAGCCATTGCGGAAATGCTCGCTTCTTTATCCAAACCGACTGTATCCATTGTGCTTGGCGGCGGCCACTCTATTGGGGTCCCAATCGCCGTATCGTGTGATTATTCATACATTGCCGAAACAGCAACAATGACCATTCACCCTGTACGCTTAACCGGTCTAGTCATCGGTGTTCCGCAAACCTTTGAATACTTAGATAAAATGCAGGAAAGAGTCATTAATTTTGTCACGAGTCACTCAAACATTACAGAAGAGAAATTTAAAGAGCTTATGTTCTCTAAAGGCAATCTAACAAGAGACATCGGGACAAATGTCGTTGGCCATGAGGCGGCTGAATACGGACTGATGCATGAAGTCGGCGGCGTTGGACAAGCGATTAAAAAGCTGAACGAGCTTATTGGAGAACGGGCTGCACAAAACGAGGGGCTGATCCAATGATTTTATATACACCTATGCCTTATGAAGCCATTTACGCTGAGGAACAAGGAGAACGCAAACTCCAGCAGGTATACATTCAGGGCGTGCCAGTGATGGTTGAAATGAAAGAAGATGAAGCGGAAATCGTTCAAGTAATGAGTACGAATCCAATGGACTTTTTGAATCAGGAGCTTGCACCAGGTAAGCGATTGAAGTTACATTTAGGCACCAATCAAACCGACTCATATGAATGATTCTATGCTATAATAAAGGGAAAACTTACAACAAGATGCAGCCAAAACCAGGCTGCTTTCTTTCTGATCTTTTCGTAGGTTATATTTTCTTTTGTAGTAAGGTGATGAGTATGGCGAAAAAGAGAAAACGTAAAACAAGAAAAAAACAAAATAAACAGCTAAAACTGAAATATGAACTAAATGGGTTAGTCTGTATTGCCATAGCGATCATTGCCATTTTACAGCTAGGTGTAGTTGGACAAACCTTTGTACATCTATTCCGATTCTTTGCAGGTGAATGGTTTATTCTCTGCCTTATCGGATTATTTCTTTTTGGTGTGACGATCTTTTGGAAAAAACAAATTCCTGATTTACTGACAAGAAGAAAAGCAGGTTTATACTGCATCATTGCGAGTATCTTGCTTTTGTCCCATGTGAAGCTTTTTCAGCATCTTTCAGCTGCAGGCGTGATAGGTTCTCAAAGTGTAATCAGAAATACGTTTGAGTTATTCTTAATGGATATGAAAGGTGAGACAGGCTCGCCCGATTTAGGAGGCGGTATGATCGGTGCTGTATTATTTGCGGCCTCCTATTTCTTGTTTGCACAAGCAGGGTCGCAAATCATGGCCATTGTGCTAATGCTGATCGGCATTGTGCTGATCACAAACCGCTCACTGCAAGAAATGGTCAAAAAAGTGACGCTGCCTGTATCACAATTTTTGGTGAAGCAGTGGAAAGCATTTATTGAAGATATGAAAGGCATAAGGCAGGCGAAAAAGAATGCACCTGCGCAAAAAACAAGTGAAAAGAAAAAACGTTCACGCTTGCAAGAAGAGGCCGAAGAAGATCATGATCATATCTTGATCGAGGAAGAAGAGCAGGCTTCTGACAATCGTCAGCCGATTATCTCAAGTTTTGCTGATCGAGATGACATGCTCACACCGCCGGTTCAAAAAGATCAGCCGGTCAATGAGCCAAATCCTCTTCAAGAAACTGTACAAGGCACTCCGTCTCATGATACAGGGGACGAACCGAAAGAAGCTCCGCCTATGACGTTTACGGAGCTTGAAAATAAGGATTATGAGCTGCCATCTCTTGATATTTTAGCTGAGCCGCAGCATTCAGGTCAGCAAACAGATAAGAAGAATATTTATGAAAATGCAAGAAAGCTTGAAAAGACCTTCCAAAGCTTTGGTGTAAAAGCAAAAGTGACACAAGTTCATTTAGGGCCGGCCGTCACAAAATATGAAGTATACCCTGATGTCGGCGTGAAGGTAAGTAAGATCGTCAACTTGAGTGATGATCTAGCCCTTGCATTAGCAGCAAAAGACATTCGAATTGAAGCGCCGATTCCTGGCAAATCCGCCATCGGAATTGAAGTTCCCAACGCAGAAATTGCGATGGTTTCTTTAAAAGAGGTTTTAGAATCGAAACAAAATGACCGCCCAAATGCCAAGCTACTCATCGGACTCGGCCGAAATATTTCTGGTGAAGCTGTGCTGGCTGAAATGAACAAAATGCCGCATTTACTTGTGGCTGGTTCGACAGGAAGCGGAAAGAGTGTATGTATCAATGGTATTATCACAAGCATTCTCATGAGAGCAAAACCTCATGAAGTAAAAATGATGATGATTGACCCGAAAATGGTTGAATTAAATGTTTATAACGGCATCCCGCATCTGTTGGCTCCAGTTGTGACCGATCCTAAAAAAGCCTCACAGGCACTTAAAAAAGTGGTTAGTGAAATGGAGCGCCGTTACGAATTGTTTTCTCATACGGGCACAAGAAATATTGAAGGGTACAATGATTACATTAAACGAATGAATCAATCAGAAGAGGCGAAGCAGCCAGAACTCCCTTATATTGTCGTCATTGTAGACGAGCTTGCTGATTTAATGATGGTTGCTTCCTCTGATGTAGAAGATTCCATTACAAGGCTTTCTCAAATGGCACGTGCTGCGGGGATTCATTTAATTATTGCTACACAAAGACCTTCTGTTGATGTCATTACAGGTGTCATTAAAGCCAATATTCCATCCCGCATTGCATTTAGCGTATCGTCACAAACCGATTCAAGGACCATTCTTGATATGGGAGGCGCAGAAAAATTGCTGGGCAGAGGGGATATGTTGTTCTTACCTGTCGGTGCGAACAAACCAGTTCGTGTACAAGGCGCCTTTTTATCAGATGAAGAAGTGGAACATGTCGTTGATCATGTCATCACGCAGCAAAAAGCACAATATCAAGAAGAAATGATCCCGAGTGAAGAAACGCAAGATCAGCTTGGGGCTGTGGACGACGACTTATATGATGAAGCAGTTGAACTGATCATTGGCATGCAGACGGCCTCTGTTTCTATGCTGCAAAGGAGGTTCCGCATCGGTTATACCCGTGCCGCACGTCTTATTGACGCAATGGAAGAGCGCGGGGTTGTCGGACCATATGAAGGCAGTAAACCGAGAGAAGTCCTCCTCTCAAAAGAACAACATGACGAGCTCTCTTCATAATTCGAAGAGAGCTTTCCTAACATGAAGTTAACGATATATTGATTATGTTAACTGGATGTCAGACTATTTATTTATTTGCAAAAACGTGATATAGTTATGTTCATCTTATCTCGGAATAGAGATTTCTCATCTTATCATTTGCATTGATTAGACGGAGGGAAAACATGTCGACCAAAACAGACAATCGCCATTTATATTTGAAAGTGATTGACCGTATTAAAGAAGATATTCAAACAGGTGTATATGCCGAAAAAGAAAAGCTCCCTTCTGAGTTTGAGCTCTCAAAGCTTTTAGGCGTGAGCAGAGCGACCCTTCGTGAAGCCCTTCGTATATTAGAAGAAGAGAAGTATTTAATTAGAAGGCATGGTGTGGGGACTTTCGTCAACTCAAGACCGCTTTTTTCTACTGGCATTGAACAGCTGACAAGTGTCACAAAAATGATTGAACAGGTCAATATGACGCCAGGTACGATCTTTTTGTCCTCACAAAAAGGGGAGCCGACAGAGAATGATGTCATTCGTTTTCAGTGTGATGAATCCGAGAAGGTTTTTTCAATGGAACGCGTTCGAACAGCAGATGGACAGCCAGTCGTCTATTGTTTAGATAAAATTCCGGTTAAACATCTTCCCGCTTCTTTTACTCATGAGGAAGAATCGCTTTTTGAGCTGTTTGGCAGAGAACCGCACACCGGAATTAAATATGCAGTGGCAGACATCGAACCGATTGGTTATCACGATCAGGCTTCACCGATACTAGAATGTGACCCAGAAACAGCGTTACTATTACTGAAACAAATGCACTATGATCAAGATGATCAGCCGGTCTTATACTCGCTCAATTATTTTCGAGCGGATAAATTCAGCTTCCATGTCATACGTAAACGATTTTAACAAAGCAGTCGCTTCCATAGGCGGTTGCTTTTTGTTTGCCCATACATAAAACCCGTGAAACATGCCACACTAATACGTAACAGTATATAGAATTGGGTGAATGATGTTGGGCGAGAAAACAGTCAGTAAAAAGAATATTATTGCATTATCATCAGTGCCTCTAATCATGACACTTGGGAACTCGATGCTAATCCCCGTATTACCAGAGATCGAAAAGAAACTCTCAATCACTTCCTTTCAAGTGTCACTCATTATTACGGTATACTCCGTTGTGGCGATTTTGTGTATTCCGATTGCCGGTTATTTATCTGACCGAATTGGGCGAAAAAAGGTGCTTTTGCCGTGCCTTTTAATCGCAGGACTTGGAGGAGCTGTGGCAGCTGTTGCCTCAACCATCATGAAAGAACCCTACATGTGGATTTTATTTGGCAGGGTCCTTCAAGGTGTTGGTTCAGCTGGGGCGGCACCTGTCGTTATGCCATTTATTGGCGATTTGTTTCATGATGATGAAGAGGTAAGTGCGGGACTTGGAGCCATTGAAACTTCTAATACAGCTGGAAAGGTACTAAGTCCTATTATTGGGGCACTTCTCGCTTCTTGGTTTTGGTTTGTACCGTTTTGGTTCATTCCATTCTTTTCAATCATCAGCTTTGTGATGGTACTGTTTATGGTTGAATCCGCAAAGAAAGAGGAAGATCCGCCTACATTTAAAGAGTTTTTAAAATCAACAAAGACGATTTTTAAGCATGAAGGACGCTGGCTTTATGCCATTTTTGCTATTGGCGGTTTTATTATGTTTCTTCTTTTTGGCGTGCTCTTTTATTTATCAGATAACCTAGAAGCAGCGTATCAAATAACGGGTGTCAAAAAAGGCTTGCTGCTAAGCATCCCGCTCCTTTTCTTATCAATCAGCTCGTACATTGCGGGGAAAACAATCGGAAAAGAAAAGGGGAAAATGAGGATATTTCTCATCGTTGGTATGGCTCTTTTATCACTTTCGTATATATTTTTATGGTGGAATCACAGTTTTTACGTGTTGTTTGTCTGCTTAAGTATTGGCGGCGTAGGGATTGGCATTGTGCTTCCAGCACTGGATGCGTTGATAACAGAAGGGATTGAAAAAGAGCAGTGCGGAACCATTACGTCATTTTATAGCAGCATGCGGTTTATCGGTGTTGCTTTAGGGCCTCCAATTTACGCATTTCTGATGGATAAAGGAGACGCCATCGTTTTTATTCTATCGACCATATGTAGTCTCATTTCATTATTTTTGGTCCTCTTTTTTATCCAGCCAGATGAAAAGGATGAAAGTGAACAATTGAAAACGGTTTAAACATAGAAAAAAGACGGTATTTTGCCATCTTTTTTCTTTTTTATAAATTGACATGTAAAATTTTGATAGTTAAACTAATGTATAGTAATATCTTTTAAATTATCCCAAATAGGAGGTGTTCAAAAACATTCATTTTCTGTCTTTGTTTTAAGGCAGAAATTGAGCTCGTGGCTGATGATGGATATGCGTTTCTTCAACACGAAAGGACAATTGAATAGGTCATCCTGCCATTAGCACGTTGAAGGAGACGAAGTCAGCACTTCAGACACGCTCAAAAACAGCAAATTGATTGATGAACTAGAAGGAGCTTGAAGCAGCTATGTTGCAAATAATTAAAGCAAGATGGATTGTATTAATGGTGTGGATGATAACAGCTGTGATTCTGTTTATTACTGCGCCCAATTTAGAGGAATTAACAAGAGAAAAAGGGCAGTTAAAGGTTCCAGAGGGGACACCAACAGCTGAGGCACTTCACTTATTGGATAAGCTTTCAGATCATAATGGGAAAAAAGATACTGGTGTGATTGTATTCTCCGAACAACATTTGTTCCCTGCAAAAGAGCAGGAATTAAAAAAGGCTTTAGCTGCACTCATGACACATGCCCCAGAACTCCACATTGACGGAATTACTTCGTATTTTCATGTAGAACGTGACATTCAAAAACAACTTTTATCAAAGGATAAAAGTACACTTCTTGTTCCATTCAAATTCGACCACTACGAAACAAAAGCTGTGAAGGTTAAAGAACGAATTGAGGAAGTTTTAAAGCCCTACAACGTCTCATATGAAATGACAGGTCAAAAATTTGTGGACTCAGATGTCATTAAAAGCTCTCAACAAGGTCTGAAGAAAACTGAACTTATTACGATGATTTTTATTTTCTTTATTTTAATAATTGTATTCAGATCGATACTGGCACCTGTTGTTCCGCTTATTACGATTGGCATTTCTTATGCTGTCAGCCGGTGTATTGTGGCTTTTCTCGTAGAATATACACCATTTCCTCTGTCTAATTTCACTCAGATTTTTATGGTAGCTATTATGTTCGGTATAGGAACGGATTATTGTATATTACTTTTAAGCCGTTTTAAAGAGGAGATTGGTCAGGGGCGTGATGTCAAAGAATCGATTATCATCACGTATCAATGTGCAGGGAAAACAGTCTTTTTCAGCGGCTTAGCTGTGTTAGTCGGCTTCTCAAGTATTGGTTTCGCAAAATTCCAATTGTACCAATCAGCCGTCAGCGTTGCCGTAGGCGTTGGCATTCTGCTCATTGCACTTGTCACAATCGTTCCCTTTTTTATGTCGGTTTTCGGAAAATCCCTTTTTTGGCCGTCTAAAAGAGAAAACATTCGTCATCCACAAAGTAAGATTTGGGAATGGGCTGGGCGCTTTTCATTTAAAAGACCGCTCATCAGCTTAGGGGTAGTTGCACTCATCACTGTTCCTCCAATTCTGATGTATGACGGCACTCTTTCTTATAATAGTTTAAATGAGATTGGGACAAAGTATGAGTCAGTGTCTGCATTTAATACGATATCTGAGCAATTTGGCTTTGGTGAAGCGCTGCCGCTGAATGTGCTTGTCGAAAGTGACAATGAGCTCGATAATCAAGAAAAGATTGTCATGATTGAAAAACTGACCCGTAAGTTAAGTGACATTGAGGAAGTAAAAGCGGTTCGCAGTGTCACTCGCCCAGTTGGAGACGGGTTAAGTCAGCTCTACGTTACCTCTCAAGCGAAAGAGCTGGGAGGAGAGCTTGGGAAAGGTCATGAGGGCATCGGGAAAATTACAGATGGCTTGACCGAAACAAACTTAGCACTTCTCAAACAAAAACCAAAAATTGAAGAATCCGCTAAAGGGATTGATCAATTGATTGATGGGACAAAAGCCATCAAAGGCGGGATCGGAGAAGTGAGGAAATCACTCATTTCTTTAGAGGATGGTGTGAGGCGCAGTAAAGAGGGCGTAGGAACCATTCGCACTGAAATCAAACAAGCGAAAAAAGAATTAGAGCAAGAATACCGCAGAAGTGAAACCATGATCCAAGATCTTGAACGAGTCGTAAGCACACTCGAAGGTCACGCAACATCAAATGAGCAACTGATGACAACGATTAAGAAAGTGAAACAATCCTATGAAAACGTATCATTTGAAGGACTTGAAAACCGGCTTCCAGAAATCAAAGATATGAATGAATATAAAGAAATCAAAAAAGTATTCAAAGACACAAAAGGAATGCTCGATCAAGCTGGAGAGCAAATGAGCGTCTATGAAGAGGAAGCGTCTGCCTTTAAACAAAAGATCAAGAAAGCAGATCAAGTCATTCAAACGTTCTCAAGCAAGCAAAAAGAAATCAAACAACAAGTAAAGGCGCTGATGACAGGTCTAGATCAAATTTATGATGGTCTTGATGAAACGAATAAAGGACAAAAACAGCTCATCAAAGAAATGCCTAAAATTGAAGATGGCGCAGATCAGCTGACTGATGGCCAAAAAGCCGTGAAAAAAGGGTTTAACCAGCTATCATCTAAACTCTCACTATTAACAGATGGATTAGATGAAAGTATTTCCGGACTTGAGCAAGTAAAAAGCGGCTTTACCGAGGCGGACAGCTATTTAAAACAACTTCAGGAAGCACCAGATGAAGAAGTAACGGGCTGGTTTATACCAGAAGAAGTACTGAAACGCCATGAATTTAAGAAAATATTTAATACGTATATGTCCCCAGATCGTAAATTAACAACCTTTGAAGTGATTTTAAATGTAAATCCATACAGCAATGAAGCAATGAAAGGTGTAGCAAAAATTGAAGAAACCCTTGATCAATATTTACCTGTAAGTGGTTTGAAAAACGCCAACTACGGTGTATCTGGTATCTCCAGTTTAAATGTTGACTTAAAAGAAACGTCAGACGGTGACTTTATCAGAACGGTTATTTTCATGTTAATTGGTATCTTTATTATTTTAGTTATATTATTAAGGTCAATCGTCATGCCGATATACTTAACACTGTCACTCATATTAACGTATTTTACATCCATTGGCTTAACAGAATGGATTTTCAAAACATTCTTTGGCTACGATGGTGTCAGCTGGGCTGTTCCATTTTTCAGCTTTGTGATCCTTGTGACCCTCGGCATTGATTATTCGATCTTCCTCATGGATCGTTTTAATGAATGGAAGGGAGAGCATGTTCAAGCATCCATGATATCAGCGATGAGAAATATGGGGTCGGTCATTATTTCAGCAGTTGCTATTTTAGCGGGTACTTTTGCTGCGATGCTGCCCTCGGGTGTATTATCATTAGTTGAAATTGCAACGGTCGTACTCATTGGACTTTTATTATATGCTTTTGTTGTTCTACCACTCTTTATCCCGGTCATGGTTCGCATCTTTGGAAAATGGAATTGGTGGCCGTTTAGAATGAAATAACAACTTGCGTCTCTGCTTTTAGCAGAGGCGTTTTTATTTCCTATCCTTTCCTCTGATTGATATAATGACTATTAAATGGCTGTTTCACGTATATATCAGCTATGTTCTAATACATAATAAATAGGATGAACAAAGGAGGTTTCTCATGACGTACTTACAAGAGAAGACATTTGATACACCTGGTCTTCATACTCATATTGTCAAAACAGAAAAATTTAAAACCGTGACGATCCTTTTTAAAATGCTTGCGCCTTTATCCAAAGATGACGTCACCATGCGTTCTCTTTTCCCGCATGTGCTTTTAAGAGGAACAGAAAAAATGCCGAAAACGGGAGAGCTTCGTGCTTATTTCGACGAGCTCTATGGGGCGACCGTTTCCGCAGACATGGCGAAAAAAGGTGAAAATCACATCATTACGTTCCGTCTAGAAATGGCGAATGAAAAATATTTAAAGGAACAAACCCCTTTACTAGAAAAAGGGATTGCCTTACTTTCTGAACTATTATTCCACCCGTACGTGGAAAACGGGGTATTTCATGAATTGTACGTTGAGCAAGAAAAACGAACATTGAAACAGCGCATTCAAGCCGTTTATGATGACAAAATGCGCTATTCAAACTTAAGACTTGTGCAGGAAATGTGTAAAGGTGAGCCATATGCACTGCACGTCAATGGTGAAATGGAAGACGTCGAAGCGATTACGTCAGAAGCGCTCTTTAAAGCATACGAGCATGCACTTCAGTCCAACCAGCTGGATCTCTATGTTGTGGGAGACGTTGATGAACAAGACATTAATCGAATGGTCTCGCAATACTTTAAAGCAAGTGAAAGAGAGCCGGTCAAACAAAATACCGAATCATCAAGATCACAAATAGAGACAAAAGAAGTCATTGATGAAGAGGACGTAAAACAAGGAAAGCTGAACATTGGCTTTCGCACACATACAACGATAGCGGATGAAGATTATCCGGCGCTGCATTTGTTTAATGGCATATTCGGCGGCTTCTCTCATTCAAAGCTATTTATCAATGTGCGGGAAAAAGCAAGTCTTGCGTACTATGCTGTTTCTAGACTTGAGAGCTTTAAAGGTTTGATGATGGTCATGTCAGGAATTGAAGTCGGCAACTATCAGCAGGCAGTAGACATCATCAAAGAACAATTTGATGCCATGCAAAAAGGCGATTTTTCTGATGAAGCAATTGAACAGACAAAGGCTGTCGTCAAAAACCAGTTGCTCGAAACAATTGATACGTCTTATGGAACAGCGGAATACTTATATCAGCATGCCGTCGTGCCAACAGGGGAGAGCCTCGATTCCTTTTTAGATGCGTTAGACAGAGTGACAAAAGAGGACATCATCAAAGTGGGTCAAAAAATCGAATGGGATACGACCTATTTTCTTAAAGGAACGGAGGGTGCTTCATGACAGTGAAAACAATTCAATTCGATCAGCTGCAAGAGACGGTGTATCACGAAAAAATGGACAGCGGACTAGACGTCTATGTGCTGCCAAAGCAAGGGTTTAACAAAACATATGCAACCTTCACAACAAAATATGGCTCTGTCGACAATGAATTTGTTCCGCTTGGCAAAGAAGACATGATCCGAGTGCCTGATGGAATTGCCCATTTCTTAGAGCATAAGCTGTTTGAAAAAGAAGATGGTGATGTGTTTCATACATTTAGTAAACAGGGAGCAGCCGCAAACGCATTTACGACGTTTACGAGAACGGCATACTTATTTTCAAGCACGGCCAATGTCGAACAGAATCTTGAAACACTCATTGATTTTGTGCAAGAGCCTTATTTTACTGAAAAAACGGTCGAAAAAGAAAAAGGCATCATTGGTCAAGAAATCAACATGTATGATGACAATCCAGATTGGCGTTTATTCTTTGGTCTGATCGAAAACCTCTATCAAGAGCACCCAGTGAGAATTGATATTGCTGGAACCGTTGAAAGCATTGCGCCAATTACGAAAGACCATTTATATGAATGCTACGAAACGTTCTATCACCCAAGTAATATGCTTCTTTTTGTAGTGGGTCCTGTTGATCCGGCGCAAATTTTAGACCAAGTAAGAGCGAATCAGGCAAAAAAACCATTTACCGATCAGCCGGATATTCAGCGGAAAGAGATCAATGAACCTGATCGTGTATACCGAAAAGAATACGAACTGAAAATGAATGTACAAGGCTCTAAATGTATGTTTGGATTGAAAACGAAAAACCCGCATAAAAAAGGAAAACAGCTCCTCAAACATGAGCTTGGCATGAATCTTATTTTAGAGACATTGTTTGGTAAAAGTTCTCTGCAATATGAGCGTATGTATGAAAAAGGCTTGATTGATGAGACATTCAGTTACGATTATACGGAAGAAGGCGGTTTTGGCTTCACTTCAGTTGGCGGAGACACAAATGACCCTGATCAACTCGCAGATGAATTAAAAGAAACGCTTCTTCAAGCAAAAAGCCTGATCACAGAAGAAAAGATTGAACTTGCTCGTAAGAAAAAAATTGGCAGCTTTTTAAAAGCGATGAACTCCCCGGAGTACATTGCCAATCAATTCACTCGATACGCATTCTTAGAAATGAGCTTATTTGATGTCGTGCCAGTACTGGAGCAAATCCAATTAACAGATATTCAGCAAATCTTAGACGAAGAAATTGATGAAGAACGAATGTCAGTTTTTAAAGTCGTACCGAAAACAAAATAAAACGAAAAAAGACAAACTCAACATATAAGAGTTTGTCTTTTTTGTGTCCAGCTAAAGAAAGCGCTTTATATGCGAAGATATTGATTGACAATTGTTTTGGGTATTAGTTAAACTCTTTAATAGTTAAACAGTTAAACTAAAGGAGCAGCATATGGTACAAAATAAAATTGCCCAGCTCATTCAGAGATATGCGGACGTCTATCTCATGATGGAGAAAAAAGTATCGAGTATGATCACTGAAAAGCTCGATAAAGAACTGACACTTGATCAGTATTACTCGCTTCGATACATCAATTTACACCCAGGATGTACATCAACAGACCTTGCCAGCGCATGTAATGTCAACAAAAGTGCTGTGACATCCATGACCAATCGTCTTTTTAATAAAGATTATATTTATCGTGAGCATGATCAAGCTGACCGAAGAAACGTTCATCTCTATGTGACGCCCGAAGGAAAAGACGTGGTCAGCCGAATGGAAAAGCAGCTTCAGGATCTTGTTCGGTCATATTTAGAAAAATTTGATGAAAAAGAAATCGAATCATTTATTCAAACATATGAAAAGATTTATCAAATTATCATCGAAGAGGAGGCACAACATAGTAATGAGAGCAATCATAAAGGGTAGATGGCTGATCACGATCCTTTGGGTCGTACTAGCGGCTGTATTATTAATCACCGCTCCTAATATGGCGCAATTAACAAAAGAAAAAGGGCAGATTTCTGTTCCTGATGGTTATCCTTCTTCCTATGCCGATCAATTATTAAAGAACATGTCTGAAAATGGGGATACGGAAAAATCGATCGTCATTGTCTTTCAAGGAAAGGATATCGTCAAAGAAAGAGAAGCCTCTTTAAAGAAAGCGATGGAGATTTTAGAAAAGGATCAAGATCTCCATGTTGAAGACATCACTTCTTATTTTGATGCAAACAAAGATATTAAAAAACAGATGCTCTCTAAAGATCAAACAACACTTCTTGTTCCAGTTACATACGACTCGAACAAAATCAAAGCATCCGATTTTAAAGAAAGAGTCAATGAAAAGCTTAAGAGCCTGAACCTGAAATTTGAAATGACAGGGCAGCCGCTAATCGACGATGATGTCATCACAAGCTCACAAGAAGGTCTGAAAAAAACGGAATTCATTACAATAGGATTTATTTTAATTGTTCTTGTGCTTGTCTTTAGATCCGCAGTGGCACCATTCGTTCCTTTAGTGGCCGTGGCGCTTTCCTATTTGGTCAGCCAATCCATTGTGGCTTACCTAGTAAAGTATGTTGATTTTCCGCTCTCGACCTTTACCCAAATTTTTATGGTCGCCATCATGTTTGGGATTGGAACCGACTACTGCATCTTATTGCTAAGCCGGTTTAAAGAAGAACTATCTCACGGAAAAGATAAGATTGAGGCGATTATTACAACATATAAGACGGCAGGTAAAACCGTTTTATTCAGCGGAATTGCTGTCCTCATTGGTTTTACGTGTATCGGTTTAGCCGAATTCCAACTGTATAAATCAGCTGTAGCCGTGGCGGTTGGTGTCGCCGTGTTAATTGTGGCACTGCTCACTGTCGTTCCATTCTTTATGGCGGTTTTAGGAAAAGTGTTATTTTGGCCGATCAAAGGCGATATTGCCCACCCGCAATCGAAAATGTGGGAAACAGCTGGTCGTTTTTCATTTAAGAAACCACTTCTCAGCTTGCTAATCGTTGCAATTATTACCCTTCCAGCGATTCTCATGTATAAAGGAACACTTTCATATAACAACCTAGACGAAATCGGCAATAAATACGAATCCGTCAATGCATTTAATACGATCTCTGACAAATTTGGACCAGGTGAAGCCCTTCCAGCAACAGTTGTCGTGAAATCATCCGATCTTTTAGACAATAACGAAGGTCTGATTGCTATTGAAAAACTTAGTCGTGCGATTGAACAAACAGATGGCGTGAGTAAAGTAAGAAGTGCGACACGCCCTGTTGGAAAAGGACTGAATGATCTGTACGTGAAATCTCAAGCCAAAGAGCTAAATAGCGGGCTTGATAAAAGTAACGAAGGGTTGAAAAAGATCCAAGATGCTCTTACAACCATGAGTAAATCCATCGAGGATCAAACACCACAAATTAAATCATCTGGAAAAGGCATTAACAAATTGATTACTGGAACCGAATCCGTAAAATCAGGTATTCAAAACGTCGAAAAAACGATGAGAGATCTGCAAAACGGAATTGATCAAAACAAAAAAGGCGTTTCTGAAATTAAAGAAAGAATAAAGGGTGCGAAAAAGGAATTAACAGATCAAGTCGCACAAGTGAATCAGCAAGTGGCACTGTATAAAAGCATTTCCAAAGAATTAAAAGCCGCATTGGCACAAGTCGATACGTCATCCTCTGCCGCAGCGGATGTGAAAGCTTTGATCAGTCAAGCGAATAAACAATTCAGTACACTTGAGCAGCAAATTCCGCAAGTGAAAGAAAATCAATCATATCAAGCCATCAAAGCTTCATATAAGGAACTTTCTACTACCTTGCAAGAAGGAGCCAAACAGGCTGACAGCTATGCAAAACAAGCAAAAGAAGCAAAAAAACAGCTTGAAGCAGCAGATGCTTTTATCGCAAAAGCTTCAGAGCAGCAAAAAGTGTTTACAAATCAAATTGATGAGCTGATTGCTGGCTTAGAAGCCATTGAAAACGGGCTAGATCAAACGTCTAAAGGCCAAGGGCAGTTAGCTGATGGTATGCCTAAACTTGCAAATGGAGCCGGCGACATCATTAATGGTCAAAAACAAATGAAAGAAAAAATTGGCGGCTTTGGTGACGATCTGACCAAGCTGACGGATGGTCTAAACAAAAGTGTCGACGGCCTTGAGAAAATTTCAAACGGCTTAATGGGTGCAGGAGACTACTTAGATGAACTGAAAAACGCGCCAGATCAAGACATGGCCGGTTGGTTTATTCCAAAAGATGTCCTGAAAAACAAAGCATTCAAGCAAGTGTTCGATTCCTATATGTCTGATGACCGCAAAATGACAAAGATTGACGTCATTTTAGAAGACAATCCTTATGGAAACGACGCCATGAAAACAATTAAACAAGTAGAAGCTTCGGTCAAACGTGCACTTCCTGAAACAAACCTAAAAGATGTTTCATTTGGCGTATCTGGTGTTTCAAGTATGAACGCTGATTTAAAACAGCTGTCAGACCAAGACTTCAATAAGACGGTTCTTTACATGATGATCGGTATTTTCTTAATACTAGTGATTCTCTTCCGTTCTCTCGTGATGCCGCTTTACTTAGTTGGATCGCTGATTTTAACGTACTTTACCGCCATTGGTGTAACAGAATTTATTTTCACCCATTTCTTCGGATATCCGGGCATCAACTGGGCTGTTCCATTCTTTGGCTTTGTCATCTTAATGGCGCTTGGAGTCGATTATTCGATTTTCTTAATGGAACGGTTCAATGAATACAAAACAAAAGACATCCAGTTTGCCATGACTGAATCAATGAAAAATATGGGATCTGTTATTATGTCTGCTGCCGTCATTTTGGCAGGAACATTTGCAGCGATGCTACCTTCAGGTGTATTGTCACTCTTACAAATTGCAACACTTGTTCTAACTGGACTTTTATTGTATGCACTCGTTGTGCTACCATTGTTCGTACCTGTGATGGTCAAATTGTTCGGATCAGCGAATTGGTTCCCATTTAAACGAAAAGAATAAGGATTCCATAAAGAAAGTAGGAACAAAGTATGAGTCGTTGGGCACTGATTACTGGTGCCAGTGGCGGAATTGGGCAGGCGACAGCCAAAAAGCTTGCCCAAGAAGGCTGCCATCTGATGCTCCATTATCATCAAAATGAACAAGCGGCTAATCGTCTTTCCGCCGATCTCAAAGAAACATATCAAGTAGAAACGTACGTCGTTCAAGCTGATTTAGCGAAAACAGGCGGAGCAGCAGAGCTTGTCAGCCGCCTGCCGCTTGATCCAGATATTCTTGTTTTAAATAGCGGAAAGAGTCATGTTGGTTTAGTGACAGATACTGGAAAAGAAGTTCTAGCCAGCATGGTGCAGCTTCATGTGACAAGTCCATATGAGCTTACCCAATCCATTTTGCCTGCCATGATTCAAAAAAAGTCAGGACATATTATTGCGGTTAGCTCAATATGGGGGGAAACGGGTGCCTCGTGTGAAGTACTGTACAGTATGGTCAAGGGTGCTCAAAATGCCTTCATTAAGGGGCTTGCCAAAGAGCTTGCCCCAAGTGGAATTAGAGCAAATGCAGTCTCACCAGGTGCGGTTCAGACTGATATGATGAAAAGCTTCACACAAGAAGACCTTGCGATGATGGAAGAGGAGATTCCACTAGGCCGTCTTGCCGCACCTGAAGAGATAGCCGATGCCATTTGGTTTCTTGCCTCCAAGCAGTCAAGTTATATCACAGGTCAAATTTTATCTGTCAATGGCGGCTGGTACTGTTAAAAAACGTGTATAATTCGTCTCTCCATGACAAAAGCTATGGCTGTAATTCATCTTTTCGAATGGAGGAATCGACATGTCTGTACTTGAGAGCTGGGACCATTGGAAAAACTTTTTAGGTGACCGTTTAAATCATGCACAGGATAAAGGTTTATCAGATGATACCATCAATAACCTTGCGTATGAAATTGGCGGATACCTGGCTAATGAAGTTGAAGCAAAGAATGAGCAAGAAAGAGTACTTTCTGACCTTTGGAGCGTTGCATCAGAAGATGAGCAGCGTGCCATTGCAAACATGATGGTCAAGCTAGTTGAAAATAATAGCTCGCACTAAACAAAAAGAGAGGTCGTTTGTGCCTCTCTTTTTATTTTAACCGTTTAGCAACATTGTGCTTTCTAAAAATGTGAAAATGCTTTATGATAAAGGAAGGTAAAAATTTGCCACAATGAAGGGGGTAATATCATTTGGCAAAGCTCGAATGGTATTTTGAATATGAGATACAGGTGAACCGTCCCGGACTTTTAGGAGACATTTCTTCTTTAATGGGGATGCTTTCAATTAATATTGTGACAATTAATGGTGTTGATGTATCAAGACGCGGCATGCTTCTTCGATGTGACCACACAGACCAAATTAAGCGGCTTGAATCAATTTTAAATACAATGGAAACGATAAAAGTAACGAAACTAAGACAGCCAAAACTTCGTGACCGTTTAGCTGTTCGTCATGGAAGATACATTCAGCGTGATGCGGATGACAAAAAGACGTTCCGTTTTGAAAGGGACGAGCTTGGTCTACTTGTCGATTTTATGGCTGAATTATTTAAAAAAGAAGGACATAAATTGATTGGAATTCGCGGAATGCCGCGGGTTGGAAAAACAGAATCAATTGTTGCTTCAAGTGTATGTGCAAGTAAGAGGTGGCTGTTTGTATCGTCGACTCTTTTGAAACAGACCATTCGCAGTCAGCTGATTGCAGATGAATACAGCCCAGATAACGTCTTTATTATTGATGGGATTGTGTCGACAAGAAGAGGTTCTGAAAAGCACTTGCAGCTTTTAAGAGAAATTATGAGACTGCCTGCTACAAAGGTGGTAGAGCATCCAGATATCTTTATTCAAAATTCAGAATATACAATGGATGATTTCGACTACATCATTGAATTGCGTAATAGTGCAGACGAAGAAATTACATACGAGCACGCAGAAGAACCACAAGTATTTGATCATTCTGGTTTTTCTGGCTTCGATTTTTAATATGGTAATGGTAGGTGTTTGTTTTGACTGAATTGGGAAAACGGCTCGTTGAGGCCAGAGAGGAAAAAGGGATGTCGCTGGAGGATTTGATGGCGGCTACCAAAATCCAAAAGCGCTATTTGCTAGCAATAGAACAAGGAAACTATGATATCATTCCAGGTAAATTTTACGTCAGAGCGTTTATTAAACAATATGCCGAAGCCGTTGGACTGAATCCTGAACAATTGTTCGAAGAGTTTCGTAAAGATGTACCAAGCACGTATAACGATGAAGTGTCTGATAAATTATCAAATATTAAACCGCAACGAGAGCTGCCAAAGCCTGCCTCAAAGGTACTGGAGCTGCTTCCGACGATTTTAATCATTGGAGGGATCCTTGTGGTGATCGCTATCATTTATGTGATCGTTCAAGCGGTTAATCATGATAGCGGACAAAAAAATAATCAGGCGGCTCCTCAGCAATCAGAATCAAAATACGAAGTGTCTAAGGATTCATCGCTTGCAAAGGATCAAAAGAAAAAGGAAAAAGCTTCGTCAGATGATCAAGAAAAATCATCTGAAAAAGACGATTCCTCAAAGGATTCATCTAAAGACGATGAAGATGTTTCTTTGAAGGCGACGAATACAGAGGGTTCTACGACAACGTATGAAGTATCAGGTGCAGAAGAGATGGAGCTAACCATTTCTGCCTCACAAGCTTCATGGCTTCGTGTGAGAGACGAATCTGGAAAAGTGCTGAAGATGGGTGAATTGAAAGATGGCGAATCGTTTAAAACAGACTTGACTGATCTTTCCCAAGTCGATATTCGCTTAGGAAATGCATCGGGAATCGATATTAAAGTCAATGACGAAACGCTGAAGTACGAATTAGACCCTAAAAACACCATGACACAAAACATTGTGATTGTGAATAAAGGAAAGGAAAAGTCATCTTAAGCAAGTAGATGACTTTTCTTTTGTTCCTACTATTATATACATAAAAAAATGCCTTATTGGAGGATTGGAATTCATGTTTAACTTACCGAATAAAATTACTCTTTCTAGGATCGCCTTGATTCCTGTGTTTATGTTGATTATGCTTGCTCCATTAGATTGGGGTGTTGCGCGCTTTGGTGACGTCAGCATCGAAGTCACTCACCTTGTTGGAGCGATCTTGTTTATTGTCGCTTCGACAACCGACTGGATTGATGGTTACTATGCACGTAAGCTCAATTTAGTCACAAACTTTGGTAAATTTTTAGATCCGCTTGCAGATAAATTGCTTGTTTCAGCGGCTTTAATTATACTTGTTCAATACAATCTCACACCGGCATGGATGGCAATTGTGATCATTAGCCGTGAATTTGCTGTAACAGGCCTAAGGCTTGTCTTAGCTGGAGGCGGTGAAGTGGTCGCAGCCAATATGCTTGGAAAAGTGAAGACGTGGGCGCAAATCATTGCGATTTCGGCACTTCTTTTGCATAACCTGCCGTTTGAACTTGTATCATTCCCATTTGGTGATCTTGCTATGTGGGTAGCGGTGTTCTTCACTGTTGTCTCAGGCTGGGATTACTTTGCGAAAAACTGGGAAGCCTTAAAGAATTCTAACTAAAAAGGACGTGTACGCTTTGAAGTCAGAGAGAAAAGCAGAAATTATTGCAGTCGGTTCCGAACTTTTGCTAGGGCAAATTACGAATACGAATGCACAATTCATCAGCAAACAACTAGCTGAAATTGGTGTGAATGTTTATTACCACACAGCAGTTGGTGACAATCCAGAGCGTTTAAAAAGGGCCATTCAAGTGGCACAGGAAAGATCGAATTTTATTATCTTCTCAGGGGGTCTTGGACCAACGAAAGATGATTTAACAAAAGAAACCATTGCGAGTACGCTCGGTAAAGAGCTTGTGCTAAATGAAGAAGCATTTGAGTCTATTCAAGAATACTTCCGTAAAACCGGACGTGATATGTCACCGAACAACCGTAAACAGGCGCTCGTTCTAGAGGGATCTGATGTGCTCGTAAACCGTTTCGGAATGGCACCTGGTATGTTTATACAAGAGGGAGATACGTTTTACATTCTGCTCCCTGGACCGCCAAGTGAATTGCATCCGATGTTTGAAAACGAAGCGAAGCCGCTTATTTCTGAAAAACTCGGCCTAAAGGAAAAAATCGTGTCTGTTGTCTTGCGTTTCTTTGGCATCGGTGAATCTCAGCTGGAAACAGATCTTGAAGATTTAATTGATGCACAGACCAATCCGACGATTGCACCGCTTGCAGCTGACGGGGAAGTGACGCTAAGGCTGACAGCCAAGCATGAGGATGAAAAAGAAACAGAGCGTCTGTTAAAAGAAACAGAAGCACAAATTTTAGAACGGGTCGGCGAGTACTTCTACGGATATGGTGATACATCTCTTGCCTTTGAAGCTTCAAAGGCCTTGCATGAACACGGGAAAACAGTAGCAGCAGCTGAAAGCCTGACTGGTGGTATGTTTTCAGAGTGGCTGACAGATCTCGAAGGGGCATCATCCATTTTAAACGGTAGTGTGGTTTGTTACACAAATCAAGTCAAGCAGCAAGTGCTGGGCTGCCGTGAAGAAACATTGTCTTCTCATGGTGCTGTCAGCAAAGAGTGTGCGTTAGAGCTCGCAGAAGGCGTTAGAAAACTGACGGGAAGCGATATCGGTATTAGCTTTACAGGTGTGGCAGGTCCTGAACCACACGAAGGACAGCCGGTTGGAAAAGTATTTATCGGGCTATCGACAAAAGATCAGACAGACGTGTTTGAATGGATGTTTACTGGCAGTCGATCAGGCATTCGCAAGCGTGCTGTGAAATATGGTTTGCACCACCTTCTCAAATTATTAAAAGAAAGTTAATTTTGTTTTTTATGAGGTTTACTCCTTTATAAAAGAGCGTTTTTTCTAATAGAAACAGCTCTTTTCTTAAATAATCTGCCAAGAAAAAATCGAATATGTGTTCGTTTTTTTCTTGGCAAATGACGTAAAACAAGGTATAGTATAGATAGTGGAATTGATAAAGGAGGAAACAATAGAATGAGTGATCGTCAAGCAGCCTTAGATATGGCTCTTAAACAAATAGAAAAACAGTTTGGTAAAGGCTCTATTATGAAACTAGGAGAGCAAACAGATACACGTATTTCAACAGTACCTAGTGGTTCGTTAGCACTTGATACTGCGCTTGGAATAGGTGGATACCCTCGCGGCCGTATTATTGAAGTATATGGTCCAGAGAGTTCTGGTAAAACGACAGTAGCACTTCATGCGATTGCTGAGGTTCAGCAGCAGGGAGGACAAGCTGCATTTATCGATGCGGAGCATGCGCTAGATCCAGTTTACGCTCAAAAATTAGGTGTCAACATTGATGAGTTGTTACTTTCTCAGCCGGATACAGGAGAACAAGCACTTGAAATTGCAGAAGCACTTGTTCGTAGTGGTGCAGTTGATATTGTTGTCATTGACTCAGTAGCTGCTCTTGTACCAAAAGCAGAGATCGAAGGAGACATGGGAGATTCACACGTTGGTCTTCAAGCACGTTTGATGTCTCAAGCACTTCGTAAACTATCTGGTGCTATCAACAAATCAAAAACAATTGCGATCTTTATTAACCAAATTCGTGAAAAAGTAGGGGTTATGTTTGGTAATCCTGAAACAACGCCTGGTGGACGTGCACTTAAGTTCTATTCATCTGTTCGTTTAGAAGTACGCCGTGCTGAACAGTTGAAACAAGGGAACGACATCATGGGGAACAAAACGAGAATTAAAGTTGTGAAAAACAAAGTGGCACCGCCATTCCGTATTGCCGAAGTAGACATTATGTACGGTGAAGGGATCTCGAAAGAGGGAGAAATCATCGACCTTGGAAGCGAACTAGATATCGTACAAAAGAGCGGGGCTTGGTATTCTTATCAAGAGGAACGTCTTGGACAAGGACGTGAAAATGCGAAGCAATTCCTAAAAGAGAATAAAGACATTCTTCTTATGATTCAAGAGCAGATCAGGGAGCACTACGGTTTGGATACAAACGGAGTGAAATCAACTGACGAAGAAGGACAAGAAGAATTGGAATTGAATGACTAAAAAGACGCTGAAAAGCGTCTTTTTTTTACAATTACATAACAGCTAGCGGGTCAAAAGTTCTGTCTTTGCTTGAAATAACGACTTACGCCTTAGTCTGACTAGCTTGACAAGTATTTCCGACACAATTACAATGGGAATGTATCACTTGTTTTTCTTAACATGATTGATAACTAATTTAAACTTGACAAGGGCAGTGAGGATCTCATTCCCTGTGAAGGCCCTGTATGTTGAGACACAAAACAATGTACATGCCGACACTTTATTTGTAAAACCAAGTTCATAGCAAGAGGAGGTGAAAATATGTCGCCTACGATGTTTACGATCATCTCCATTTTGCTGAGCCTAATCTGTTTAGTTGTTGGCTACTTTGTTCGTAAAACCATTGCAGAAGCAAAAATATCCGGCGCAAGAAACATGGCCGAACAAATTGTTGAGGATGCAAAGCGTGATGCGGAAGCATTGAAGAAAGAAGCACTCTTAGAAGCGAAAGATGAAATTCATTCGTTTCGTGTAGAGGCGGAGCAAGAAGTTCGTGAAAGACGTAATGAGCTTCAAAGACAAGAAAACCGTTTACTTCAAAAAGAGGAAAACCTTGATCGCAAGGACGAATCTTTAGATAAACGGGAGTCCCTGTTGGAGAAGAGAGATCATTCTCTGAATGAACGACAACAACATATTGAAGAGATGGAAAGCAAAGTGGATGATATGATTCGTTTGCAGAAAGCTGAGTTGGAGCGTATTTCTAGTCTAACTCGAGATGAAGCGAAACAAATCATTCTGGATCAAGTTGAAAATGAGCTTTCCCACGACATTGCAGTCATGACGAAAGAATCTGAAAACCGGGCGAAAGAAGAGGCTGATAAAAAAGCGAAAAACATTCTTTCACTTGCGTTACAGCGTTGTGCAGCTGATCATGTAGCTGAAACAACAGTATCTGTAGTCAATCTTCCAAATGATGAGATGAAAGGTCGTATTATCGGACGTGAGGGACGAAATATCCGTACGTTAGAAACGTTAACAGGTATTGACCTGATCATTGATGATACACCTGAAGCTGTCATCTTATCGGGCTTTGATCCGATAAGACGTGAAACAGCGAGGATAGCTCTGGACAAGCTAGTCCAGGATGGACGTATTCATCCTGCACGAATTGAAGAAATGGTGGAAAAATCACGCCGTGAAGTCGATGATTATATCCGCGAGATGGGTGAGCAAACGACATTTGAAGTCGGAGTTCACGGTTTGCATCCGGATCTCATCAAAATTCTCGGTCGCTTAAAATTCCGTACTAGTTATGGACAAAATGTCCTGAAGCATTCAATTGAGGTTGCACATCTTGCAGGTCTCATGGCTTCAGAGCTTGGAGAAGATGCAAAGCTTGCAAAACGAGCAGGTCTTCTGCATGACATTGGAAAAGCCATTGATCATGAAGTAGAAGGAAGCCACGTGGAAATTGGCGTTGAGCTTGCGACGAAATATAAAGAGCATCCTGTTGTCATCAACAGTATTGCATCTCACCATGGTGACCAAGAACCGACATCTATTATCGCTGTTCTTGTTGCGGCAGCCGATGCATTATCTGCAGCACGCCCTGGTGCAAGAAGTGAGACGCTTGAAAATTACATTCGGAGACTTGAGAAATTAGAAGACATCTCTGAATCTTATGAAGGTGTTGAAAAATCGTTTGCGATACAAGCTGGACGTGAAGTGCGTATTATGGTGAAGCCAGATTCAATTAATGATCTTGAAGCTCACCGTCTAGCAAGGGATATTCGTAAGCGGATTGAGGACGAGCTCGATTACCCTGGTCACATTAAAGTGACAGTTATTCGAGAAACTCGCGCAGTAGAGTATGCAAAATAGAGCGGTGCGCTTAGCGCCGCTTTATTTTTTTGTGTAAATATGCAACACTGATAAGAAGATCATTTTATAAGAGAAAGGGTTCAAAACGTATGAAAATATTATTTGTTGGAGATATCGTTGGTTCACCTGGCAGAGATACACTGAAAGAATACTTGCCAAAGCTAAAGAAAAAATATCAGCCACACTTTACGATTGTCAATGGAGAAAATGCGGCTCATGGGAAAGGTCTTACTGAAAAAATCTATCATGAGCTGCTTCAAGCTGGGGCTGATGTGCTCACGATGGGGAACCATACATGGGATAAAAGAGACATTTTCGATTTCATCGATGATGCACCCCATATTGTTCGTCCGGCAAACTTCCCGCAAGGTACACCAGGGAAAGGGCTCACTTTTATTAAAAAACAAGGTAAAGAACTAGCTGTCATCAACTTGCAAGGCCGCACATTTTTACCTCCGATTGACTGCCCATTTCAAAAAGTAGATGAGCTCATAGCAGAAGCTTCAAAACGTACACCGTTTATTTTTATTGACTTTCATGGTGAAGCCACAAGTGAAAAGCAAGCAATGGGTTGGTATACAGATGGTCGTGCATCATGTGTCGTTGGAACGCATACACATGTTCAAACAGCAGATAACCGCGTCTTGCCAAAAGGAACTGCTTATATTTCGGATGTTGGCATGACTGGTCCTTATGACGGTATTTTAGGTGTTGATCGGGAAACGATTATTAAACGATTTAAAACAAGCCTCCCTGTCCGTTTTGAAATTGCAGAAGGCCGCACGACATTAAGTGCAGTGATCGTAGAAATTGACGAATCGTCGAAAAAAGCTGTCAAAATTGATCGAATTTTGATAAATGATGACCATATTTTCTTTGAATAAATATTCACATATTTATTTCAGAAAAATATTAATCAGAAAGAAGGAATATGCGCCCTCTATCGTGAATATAGTAAAAATGGTAGGTAGCCTGCTATTTTTGAAAAACATTTTGGGGATGGATTTTCAAAAAAATAGCAACATCTAACAAAGATTGTTCTAATGAACACTCACTTATCCATTGTAAATTTAAGGGGGAGCAAAAATGGAAATTTTAAAAGTTTCAGCAAAGTCAAATCCAAATTCAGTAGCAGGAGCATTAGCCGGCGTTTTACGTGAACGCGGTGCAGCGGAAATACAGGCTATCGGCGCTGGAGCACTGAATCAGGCGGTCAAGGCTGTCGCCATTGCAAGGGGATTTGTTGCGCCTAGCGGAGTGGATTTGATATGCATTCCAGCCTTTACTGACATTCTTATCGATGGAGAAGAAAGAACAGCAATCAAACTGATTGTTGAACCACGATAATTCTAATTTTATTATTTTCAACCTGCTTACATCATGTAAGCAGGTTGTTTTTGTTTACCGCTATACATTTCTCATATAACATATTTCTTTCACAAAATAGATAGAAAATGACATATTAGAGCTTGCATTTTTTCACCATGATGATAAATTAAGATTAAGTTGAAAATACTTCATCAAAAATAAATATTTAAGTAGGTGAAATAATGATCGAAGCTTTTTTAAAAAGAGGAAAGCTTGTTTTTATTTTATTTTTTATCGTTCTCATTGCTGGAGGTTATTTGTTTACACAGCTTCCTAAACGAGAACTGCCAGAGTTTCAAGCAAATATTGTAACCATTTCGACTGTTTTCCCTGGTGCTGATGCAAAACAGGTAGAAAGTGATGTCACCAATAAGCTCGAGTCGGCCATTTCTGATATCAATGGTGTAGAGAAGACAAGCTCTGTTTCTGCTATTGGTTTCTCAAATATTGTGCTTGAAATTGATGATCAAGCCGATTTTCAAAAGGTGGCAAGTCAAATCAAGAGTGAAACCACAAATGCCGCCTCTTCTTTTCCAGATGGTGTGATGGAGTCAGATGTAAAGGATGAGTTTGGCAATGTGCCAGTTGGTTCTTATATGATTGTAGCAAGTAACTCATCTGATTTAGCAAAAAGTCAGAAATCGCTGCGTGCGTTAAAAGAAAAAGTGGAGGACATCAAAGGTGTTGATGGAGTTGTCATCAAAGGATTCAATGACAAACAAGCAATATTGAACTTGGATTCAAGTAAACTGGAGGATAACGGGTTAAACGTGACCGATGTCACAAATGCCATCAATCAAGAATTTGGCACATCCCCTCTAGGTGACGTCCAGGCAGATGGAGAAAAGGTCAAGCTGTCCATTGATGCCTATGATCGTTTAGATCAAATCAAAAAGATTGAGATTTTCTCAAAAACGAGCCGCAAGCCTGTTACAATCGGTCAGCTTGGTCGTTTAAAAGAAGTAGAAAAAGAGAAAAGTGATATCGTTTCATATAACGGAAAGCCAGCCTATTCATTTACAGTCAATATCAAGCCGGGACTGGATATTCCTAAAATGTATGACAAAGTCAGTGCGGTCATTGAAAAAGAGAAAGAGCTGCCAAATGGTGTGGATTGGATAGACTACTATTCACAAAAAAGTGAAGTAGATGCTATTTTTAACGATTTAATCAAAGAAGCGATCGTGGCCGTCATCGCCGTCATTGTCGTCACCACACTTGGTCTAACCATTGGTGGTGCGTTTATCGTTTCACTTGCGATTCCGCTATCCATAACGATCGGAACCATCCCGCTGCCGTTTTTACAAGTGGACCTTAATCAAATTTCAATTATTGGCTTTATCATTGCGCTAGGGATACTTGTAGATGACGCCATTGTCGTCAACGATAATATTTTGAGGCAGATGAAAAAATACGAAAGTCCGCTTAAAGGAACAATTGCAGGTGTAAAAGAAGTGGCTGGATCCATTTTGACGTCAACACTGGCTGTTGTCTTTGCCTTCTTGCCGCTTGTTTTCCTTTCTGGTGCGAACGGTTCATTTATTCGAGCGTTACCGTCTGTTCTAGTCACAACTGTACTTGCGTCAATGGTCATTTCATTGACACTTGTGCCAGTGTATCAATATACAGCAAACCGAAAAAGAAAGAACAAGAAGATTCAAAAAGAACCGGGTTTTTTAGGCAAACCATTAAAAAGATTAGCTGATTTTTATGCAGATCGAGTACTGACAAACATCGTGAAGCGACCACTTCTCATTGGATTAAGTGGTTTGCTCGTTGCCACACTTGCCTTTTTGCTTATTTTCGCCACACCATTTGAGTTTTTCCCTGCGGCGAATAAGAAAGAGGTTGTTGTCACTGTGACACTTCCGAGTGAAACAACCTTAGATAAAACAAATGACACATTAGAGAAAATAGAACAAGAGATCAAACAGCAAAAAGGCATTGAAGAGACGGCCATTTTTGCAGGCGGCGGTGTGCCGAACTTGTTTAATGAAAGTATCTCAAACGCAAGTGATCATACTGGTCAGATTGTTGTCAGAGTTGACAATAATCAGATGACAAGCAAAGCATTGATCGATCGTATGACAGAGCCATTGCGAAAGAAATTTAAAGATGCTGATATCTTTATGAAAACCATTGTTCAAGGTCCGCCAACTGGAGCGCCTGTGACCGTCACTGTTGCAGGAGAACAATTTTCAAAACTCGTTGATGTGAAAGAGAAGCTCACAAAAGAAATGAAAGAAAGCGGAGCGAGCCTGATCACAGACGATGTCAATCAACCGGTGAAAACCATTTCATTTGAATTGAATCGTGACCGAATGGCAGAGGATGGGCTCACTGCTCAGTTTGTCAGCAGACAGCTTGGCCTTGTTACAGAAGGAATTCCATTAGGCACCTTTAAACAAGGAACAGATGACATCGACCTCGTAGTGAAACAAGACATGAGCACACATCAAAACGGACTGAAGCTAAAAGACATCAAGGTGCCTGTGAGTCCAAATGAGGGTGGCATGCCTCAACTTGAGCCGCTTAGCCGATACGTAAAGGAAAAAGAAACAGAGCAGTATGAAAGCATTCCGCATGAAAACGGGATGCCGACGATCACGTTAAAGGCATATCCTGGCACATCAGATACGTTTAAAGACGATATGACAGAAGTCATAAATGAAGTTGGGAAAAGCGATGCAGCGAAGAATTTGACCATTTCTCAGGGCGGAGAAAATGAAGATCAAACCCAATTCTTTATTGAAATTAGTCTCTTATTTGGGGTAGTCCTGCTGCTCATTTATGTGACCATCGCTTTCCAGTTCAATTCACTCATGCTGCCGCTTTTAGTTCTTGGAACGGTTTACTTAGCGATATCCGGAGCCATTATTGGACTATTTGTCACTCAAACGCCGTTTAGCTTTATGGCCACAATGGGGATTGTCTCATTGGCAGGTATTGTTGTCCGAAATGCGGTCGTTTTGTTTGAATTTATTGAACAGCGGCGCAAGCAAGGTCTCGGTCAACAGGCAGCTGTGATTGAAGCGGGGAGAGCAAGGATTAGACCTATTTTGCTGACAGCATTTACAGCACTTGTCGCTCTTATGCCCGTTGCTTTAAGTAATGACCCACTCTTTAAGCCGCTAGCGATCTGCATCGTATCAGGTGTCTTTTTCTCAACGATTCTGACACTACTGATTGTGCCGGCTTTATATGTGGCCGTTTCAAAAAAACGCTGACAACTTAAAAGCAAATCTCCGAATAAAAGGAGATTTGCTTTTTTTTTAGAAAAATATCTGAAAAAATATGTGGAGTGTTCATTTGTCTTCTCCTGAAAGACATCGGTATTTACGTCTAAAATAAGACATGATAAGATCGGATTGGGAGAAGTTTTTTAACAAAGGGGTTGTACGTCATGTGTGGAACGATGAAAGCGATTGTTAAAAAAGAAAGCGCTTACGGAGCAACGATGATGCAAATGCCGATTCCAGAAATAAGTGATCATGAAGTGCTCATCCAGGTAAAGGCTACATCAATATGCGGAACGGATGTGCATATTTATAATTGGGATGATTGGGCGAAGCGGAGAGTCAAAGCACCGTACATTTTTGGTCATGAATTCACAGGGGAAGTTGTCAAAACGGGGAACCAAGTCTCTCGAGCAAAAGTAGGGGATTTTGTATCGGCTGAGACGCATATTGTCTGTAATCAGTGTTACATGTGTTTAACGGGTCAGCAGCATTTGTGCAGCGAAACGAAAATTTTAGGGGTCGACATTGATGGCTGTTTTGCTGAATATGTCAAAGTACCAGAACAAAATGTGTGGCATAATCCAGCTCAAATGCCAGTGGAACTTGCATCTATTCAAGAACCGCTTGGAAATGCTGTTCATACAGTTCTGCATACACCTGTTTCAGGAAAGTCAGTGGCGGTTTTTGGCTGCGGGCCCATTGGTTTAATGGCGATTGCGGTTGCAAAAGCCTCCGGGGCTGTCCAAGTGTTCGCTGTTGATAAAAATGAATACAGACTGGATCTTGCCCGTAAAATGGGTGCAGATCATATCGTGGATATCGGAAAAGATGATCCTGTTGCCATGATCAAGCAGCTCACGCGGATGGAAGGGGCAGACGTGATGTGTGAGATGTCAGGACATCCCGTTGCGATTAATCAAGCACTCGAAGCTTGTGCAAATGGAGGGAAAGTGAATATACTAAGTTTGCCAGAGCGGCCGGTAACCATTGACATTACGAATCAAATTGTTTTTAGGGGATTAACCGTGCAAGGGATCACGGGGAGAAAAATGTTTGAGACGTGGCGTCAAGTATCTGAACTTTTAAGAACGAATACCATTGATGTACAGCCGGTTATCACTCATACGCTGCCGTTTGAAGATTTTGAAAAGGGATTTGAACTCATGAGAAATGGTACGTGCGGGAAGGTCGTACTGATCATGCCATCATATCAAAGGGGGACGAAATGATGAAAGAATTTACGTATTTACAAGATGAATTGGACACAATGAAGCAGCAAGGCACCCATCAAACACTGAAAGAAATCGATTCCAAACAATCATCCACGGTGACATTAAATGAACAATCCGTCATACAACTCTCTTCAAATAACTACTTAGGTCTCACCTCACATCCAAGGCTGATGAAAGCGGCAAAAGAGGCGATTGATGAATTCGGTGCTGGAACAGGATCTGTACGAACCATTGCTGGAACGATGACAATGCATGAACGGCTTGAAAAAAAGCTCGCCGCTTTTAAAAAGACAGAGGCAGCCCTTGTATTCCAATCAGGCTTTACGACCAACCAAGGGGTCTTATCCAGCATTCTCACAAAAGATGATATTGTCATTTCAGATGAGCTGAACCATGCCTCAATCATCGATGGGATTCGCTTAACAAAAGCAGATAAAAAAGTATATGCTCATTCTAATATGGAAGAGCTTGAGAAAATTTTAAAGAAATCGATGAATTACCGCGTCCGTCTTATCGTGACAGATGGTGTGTTCTCAATGGATGGAGATATTGCACCGCTTCCTGAGATTGTAAGACTTGCAGAAACATATGATGCCTTTGTGATGGTAGACGATGCCCATGCGTCTGGAGTACTTGGTGAAAATGGGCGCGGAACAGTGAATCATTTTCAACTTGACGGCAGAGTGCATATTCAGGTTGGCACACTTAGTAAGGCAGTTGGTGTGTTAGGCGGTTACGTCGCTGGTTCTGCCGTTTTAATCGATTACTTAAAGCATAAAGCAAGACCGTTTTTATTCAGCACCTCACATCCGCCGGCTGTCACAAGAGCCTGTGAAGAAGCCATTGAAGTGCTGTTAGACGAACCGGAACGCATTGAAACACTTTGGGAGAACGCAGCCTATTTTAAAGAAAAAGTCATCAGTCTTGGATTTGAGGTGGCACCAACAGAAACGCCTATTATTCCAATGATGATTGGAGACGAGGCACTCACTTTCCGGTTTTCAAAAGCATTAATCGAGCGCGGCGTTTTCGCTCAAGGCATTGCTTTCCCAACTGTAGCGAAAGGAAAAGCGAGAATTAGAGCCATCATCACAGCAGAGCACACAAAAGAAGAGCTTGACCGTGCACTGACAATCATCGAAGAAGAAGCAAAAAAACTGAATATACTTGATTGAGAGAGCTGAGGCTCTCTTTTCTTTTGATCAAGAGTATTGATGACTGTCCAGATGATAGACATTTTTCATAGAAAAAACACATATGAATTTATTTTCATTTCACGACAAAATAGTCTATACTGTAGGGTGGAGCTTGGTTTGAAAGGAGTACAAATTCATGAATGAAGAGCAGAGAAAAGCGAGCGGACAAGTAAGTTCATCGGACAAAAAATCCGAGAAGGACTACAGCCAGTATTTTGAAGCTGTGTACATTCCGCCTTCCTTAAAAGATGCAAAAAAACGGGGTAAAGAAGAAGTCGAATACAATCAATTTCAAATTGACGAGCGTTTTCAAGGGTTAGGAAACGGCCGCAAGTTTTATATTCGCACATATGGCTGTCAAATGAATGAGCATGACACAGAAGTGATGGCTGGTATTTTTATGGCGCTTGGTTATGAACCAACAAATTCGACTGAAGATGCGAATGTCATCTTATTAAACACTTGTGCCATTCGTGAGAATGCAGAAAACAAAGTGTTTGGAGAGCTTGGTCATTTAAAAGCATTAAAGCGTGAAAAGCCAGATTTAATCTTAGGCGTCTGCGGATGCATGTCGCAAGAAGAATCGGTCGTTAACCGTATTTTAAAGAAACACCCATTTGTTGACTTGATTTTCGGTACCCACAACATTCACCGCCTGCCAGAGCTATTATCTGAATGCTACCTTTCAAAAGAAATGGTCATTGAGGTTTGGTCTAAAGAAGGCGATGTGATTGAAAATCTTCCGAGAGCCCGCCAAGGAAAAATTAAGGGCTGGGTGAATATTATGTACGGCTGTGATAAATTCTGTACATACTGTATCGTCCCTTACACGCGCGGTAAGGAAAGAAGCCGCCGTCCGGATGAAATTATTCAAGAGGTCAGACGCTTAGCAGCAGAAGGATATAAAGAAATTACCCTTCTTGGTCAAAACGTGAATGCGTATGGAAAAGATTTTGAAGACATGGAATATGGTCTTGGTCACCTAATGGATGAGCTGCGTAAAATCGATATTCCACGTATCCGTTTTACAACAAGCCACCCGCGTGACTTTGATGATCACTTAATTGAAGTGCTTGCCAAAGGCGGAAACCTTCTCGATCATATTCATTTGCCGGTTCAATCAGGAAGTTCTTCTGTGCTGAAACTCATGGCAAGAAAATACGACCGTGAACGTTACCTTGACCTAGTGCGCAAAATCAAAGAGGCAATGCCAAATGCTTCATTAACAACGGACATTATCGTTGGGTTCCCAAATGAAACAGATGAGCAGTTTGAAGAGACGCTTTCCCTCTATCGTGAGGTTGAGTTTGATGCGGCTTATACGTTCATTTACTCTCCAAGAGAAGGAACACCAGCAGCCAATATGAAAGACAACGTGCCAATGCGTGTCAAAAAAGAACGTCTGCAGCGCCTGAATGCACTCGTAAATGAAATTTCTGCGAAAAAAATGAAGGAATATGAAGGGCAGACTGTCGAAGTATTAGTAGAGGGTGAAAGTAAAAACAACCCTGAGATCCTAGCCGGATATACAAGTAAAAGCAAGCTTGTGAATTTTAAAGCACCAAAAGAAGCGATTGGCAACATCGTCAAAGTGAAAATCACACAAGCCAAAACTTGGTCTCTTGACGGAGAAATGGTTGGAGAAGCTATCGAGGTGAATTAAAATGACGCTTTATTCAAAGAAAGAGATTGTCGAGCGCGCAAGAGAGCTCGCGAAAATGATTTCTGAAACAGAAGAAGTTGATTTCTTCAAAAAAGCAGAAGCGCAAATCAATGAAAATACAAAAATTGCAGCGATCATTAATCAAATTAAGGCGCTTCAAAAGCAAGCTGTGAATTTAAAGCATTATGGCAAACATGAAGCCTTAAAACAAGTGGAAGAAAAAATTGATGCCCTGCAAGAAGAACTGGATGAGATCCCAGTGATTCAAGAATTCAAAGAATCACAAACAGAGGTTAATTCCCTGCTTCAGCTTGTAGCGCACACGATTTCTAATCAAGTAACGGATGAAATCATTCTTTCAACCGGCGGTGACCTCTTATTAGGAGAAACCGGTTCAAAAGTGAAAAACTCATCCCCAAGTTGCTCCATTAAATGAGAAAACCCCGCAGATGCGGGGTTTTTTGTTTTCTGATGTAAGAATTGCATACCTTCTTTCTCCTTCAGCTTCCATCAACCCCAATCTCTCACTCTCCAACTTTTCCAATTTTCAAGGCAAGTTTATGGGCGACCATGCATACACTGAAACAGAAATGAATTTAATTGAACATGAGACTCAAAATCGTGACACACTAGACGAATGCCCAGCATAAGATAAAACGATCAAGAACAAGGAGGCATGCCGGAATGTCTGAATACAGAGAAATTATTACAAAAGCGGTGGTTGCAAAAGGGAGGAAATTTACCCAAAGCACACACACCATTTCTCCATCGCAAAAACCAACCAGCATCCTAGGCGGTTGGATCATTAATCATAAGTATGATGCTGAAAAGGTCGGTAAAACAGTTGAGATTGAAGGTACATTTGATATTAACGTGTGGTATTCTTACGCAGACAACACGAAAACCGAAGTGGTCACAGAACGTGTAAAATATGTAGATATCATCAAACTGAGATATAAAGATAAAAACTTCCTTGATGATGAGCACGAAGTGATTGCGAAAGTCTTACAGCAGCCCAATTGCTTAGAAGTCACAATTTCTCCAAATGGCAATAAAATTGTCGTTCAAGCAGAGCGTGAATTCATTGCTGAAGTAGTAGGGGAAACCAAAATTGTTGTAGAAGTCAATTCAAGCTGGAAAGAAAAAGATGATCACGAATGGGAAGAAGAAGTGGATGAGGAATTAGAAGATATTCATCCAGAATTCCTCGCGGGTGATCCAGAAGAGTAATTGGTGACTAGGGCGCATATCCCCCTAGTTTTTTTGTGCCTTGATCTAAGGAAAAAAGGTGAATTTTTATGCTATAATGAAAGATGGTATGAATTCGAAAGTAATATAGTGAGGGATTAGAAATATGGCAAGTTATACGCCCATGATACAGCAATATTTAAAGATCAAGGCAGATTACCAAGATGCCTTTTTATTTTTTCGCTTAGGCGATTTTTATGAAATGTTTTTTGATGATGCAAAAGAAGCAGCACAAGAATTAGAAATTACGTTAACGAGCAGGGATGGCGGCACGATTCCAATGTGTGGTGTTCCATATCATTCTGCGTCTGCATACATAGAACAACTGATAGAAAAAGGCTATAAAGTCGCCATTTGTGAGCAGGTGGAAGACCCTAAAACGGCAAAAGGTGTGGTCAAAAGAGAGGTCGTTCAACTAATTACACCAGGTACGGTCATGGATGGCAAAGGACTGAATGAAAACGAAAATAACTTTATCGCGTCTGTTTCCAGCTTTCAAAATGGCTACGGTCTTGCGCTTTCCGATTTATCAACAGGTGAAAACATGGCGGCTTTCATTGAACGGTTAGATGAAGTTGTGTCTGAAATTTATTCTGTCGGTGCAAAAGAGATTGTGGTATCAAAGCAGCTCGATGAAGAAACGGTGAAAACCCTGAAGGAACGCTGCCAAGCGACCATCTCATACGAAGATAGCGCTGAATTAATAGATGAAGCTGAACGACTCGTTGCTCATCTTGACGAACATCTGAAAAGAGCATTTTTAACACTCTATGCATACTTAAGAAGAACGCAAAAAAGGAGTCTTGATCATCTTCAGCAAGTTCAAGTGTTTCAGCTTGAACAAACGATGAAAATTGATCTTTACTCAAAACGAAACCTTGAATTAACAGAAACCATCCGTTCAAAAAGCAAGAAGGGTTCTTTATTATGGCTATTAGATGAAACAAAAACGGCAATGGGCGGAAGACTGCTCAAGCAATGGATCGATCGTCCGCTCATCCGCCTTTCACAAATCAAAGAACGCCAGGAAATGGTGCAAATTCTGATGGAACATTTCTTTGAGCGAGAGGATCTGCGAGAACGTTTAAAGCAAGTGTATGATCTTGAACGTCTAGCAGGCCGTGTGGCATTTGGAAATGTGAATGCTCGTGATCTTATTCAATTGAAAGAATCTCTCAAGCAAGTGCCGGCTATTAAAGAGCTTGTCCATTCTCTCCCGGAGGAAATGGCGAAATCTAGAGCAAATGACATTGACCCATGCGGTGATTTACTTAATTTATTAGAAGATGCTCTTTATGAGAATCCGCCGATGACGTTAAAAGAAGGCAATTTGATTAAAGACGGCTACAATGCAAAATTAGATGAATATCGTGATGCGAGCCGAAACGGGAAAGACTGGATCGCTCGTCTTGAACAGCAAGAAAGAGAATATACAGGCATTCGATCGTTGAAAGTCGGCTTTAATAAAGTGTTTGGCTACTATATCGAAGTGACCCGTGCAAATACGCATTTATTAGAAGAAGGCCGTTATGAAAGAAAACAAACCCTTGCCAATGCAGAGCGGTATATTACACCTGAATTGAAAGAAAAAGAAGCCCTTATTCTTGAGGCGGAATCAAATATTAGTGAATTGGAATATGAACTATTTTCTGCGCTTCGGGAACAAGTAAAAGCCTATATTCCTAGATTACAGTTGCTCGCAAAACAAATGAGTGAGCTTGATGCGCTGCAATGCTTTGCCACTGTGAGTGAAAAACGGCGTTATGTTCGCCCTGAATTTTCATCAGATGAAGTGGAAGTCATTGATGGTCGTCATCCTGTTGTTGAAAAAGTGATGGATCATCAAGAGTATGTGCCGAATGACTGCCAAATGGGCAAAGGGAGACAAACCTTGCTCATTACTGGTCCGAATATGTCAGGGAAAAGCACATATATGAGACAAATGGCATTGATATCGATTCTTGCGCAAATTGGCTGTTTTGTGCCAGCATCAAAGGCAACCCTTCCGATTTTTGATCAAATCTTTACACGTATTGGGGCGGCAGATGATTTGATTTCTGGTCAAAGTACTTTTATGGTAGAGATGCTCGAAGCAAAAAATGCGATGGTACATGCGACAAAGAACAGCTTGATTTTATTTGATGAAATTGGACGCGGGACAAGCACTTATGATGGAATGGCTCTTGCACAGGCAATCATTGAATTTGTGCATGATCATATTGGTGCCAAAACCCTTTTCTCCACTCATTATCATGAACTGACGGTACTGGAATCCCAATTAAGCGAACTGAAAAATGTCCACGTGCGAGCTGAAGAGCATGAAGGAACAGTTGTTTTCTTACATCAAATCAAAGAAGGTGCAGCGGATAAAAGCTACGGCATCCATGTAGCGCAGCTTGCTGAACTGCCTGATGCGATCATTGATCGAGCCCAGACCATCTTAACGGAGCTTGAGAGCGGATCACATGAAGTGATTCCGCGCGTCTCTAAAGCCCCGAAAAAAGAAATGGCTGAGGAAAAACAGCAGCTTTCTTTCTTTGAAGTGGAAGAAAAACCGCAAACAAAACCTGTGCTGAAAAACAAAGATCAAGCAGTGATCGAAGAATTGAAGTCATTTAATTTAATGGATATGACACCGCTTGAAGCGATGACAAAGCTATATGAATTGCAAAAGAAATTATAATGTAAGGTGAGGTGAGCAAGAAATGGCAAAGATTATTCAGTTATCCGATGACCTATCAAATAAAATTGCAGCTGGTGAAGTGGTCGAACGCCCGGCTTCTGTTGTGAAGGAGCTCGTGGAAAATGCGATCGATGCTAGTAGTACTGTCATTGAAATCGATGTAGAAGAAGCAGGACTTTCTTCTATTAGAATTATTGATAATGGGGTGGGAATCGATGCTGAAGATTGTAAGCTCGCCTTTCAGCGTCATGCGACGAGTAAAATCAAAGATGAAAATGATCTGTTTCGTGTCAGGACGCTCGGTTTCAGGGGGGAGGCGCTGCCAAGTATTGCCTCTGTCTCTCACTTAGAAATGAAGACAAGTACCGGTGAAGGTGCTGGAACACACTTAGCTCTCCAAGGCGGGAAAATCATTTCGGAGAAAAAAACCTCTGGCCGTCGCGGCACCGAAATTGTGGTCACCAATTTATTTTATAATACGCCAGCCCGTCTAAAATACATGAAAACTGTTCATACGGAGCTTGGCAACATTTCTGATGTTGTGAACCGAATTGCACTTGCTCATCCAGAAGTGTCGATTCGTTTGCGACATCAAGGAAAAGTGCTGCTTCAAACAAATGGAAACGGAGATGTGCGGCATGTGCTTGCGGCCATTTATGGAACGGCAGTGGCCAAAAAAATGCTGCCACTACATGTACAATCACTTGATTTTGAAGTAAAAGGCTATATTTCCTTACCAGAAGTGACAAGGGCATCACGTAATTATATGTCTTCTGTTGTCAATGGCAGATACGTCAAGCATTTCCCGCTGGTAAAAGCCATTCATGAAGGATACCATACACTGCTTCCGATCGGACGCCATCCGATTACATTTATTGAGATGAAGATGGACCCCATTTTAGTCGATGTGAACGTACATCCTTCTAAACTTGAAGTCAGACTAAGTAAAGAGCAGGAACTTCATGAATTGATCAAACAAGGGATTAAGGACGTCTTTCAAAAGCAGCAGCTTATTCCAAGTGCTTCAGTGCCAAAAAAAGCACCAATGCCAGCAGTGAAAAATGAGCAGCAATCTTTATCTTTTGATTCTAAACAAACAATGAAAAGCCGAATGGAAACACCTGTTTCCTATGAGCTGGACTCGCTTGAATCGGCTGTATACGAGACCAGTCAGAACGACACATACGGGATGCGTGAACCGGAAAGTACGGAAGCGACTTTACCAGCATCGTCTGAAGAAAAGTTTGACCATGTATATGTAGAGGAATCTGCAGCTTCGCATGAACAACATGATGAAGTGATACTGGAAGACAGTGCAGCCCAGCATCAGGCTGAAAGTGAACGTGTCCCTGTGATGTATCCGATTGGACAAATGCACGGAACGTATATTTTGGCTCAAAATGAACGCGGTCTTTACATCATCGATCAGCACGCTGCCCAAGAGCGAATCAAGTATGAGTACTTTCGTGAAAAGGTAGGAGACATTGAACAGGAAGTGCAAGAAATGCTTGTTCCATTAACCTTTCACTACTCAAAAAACGATATGTTGATTATTGAAGAGCATATCGATATTTTAGCAAAAGTAGGGGTCTTCTTAGAGCCATTCGGATCAGGCAGCTATATCGTTCGATCGCATCCGCAGTGGTTTCCTAAAGGAGAAGAGGCTGAACTCATCGAAGAAATCATTCAGCAAGTACTTGATGAAAAGCGTGTGGATATCAAGAAACTGAGAGAAGAAGCGGCGATCATGATGAGCTGTAAAGGCTCGATTAAAGCAAATCGTCATTTGCGTCACGATGAAATCAAAGCCTTATTAGATGAACTCCGCCAAACACAAGACCCATTTACATGTCCGCATGGCCGGCCGATTATGATTCATCATTCCACTTATGAAATGGAAAAGATGTTTAAACGGGTGATGTAGCAGGATTTTAGCTGGTGGGTGAATCGGTTTGCCCACCAATTAATTTTTCAATCCGATAGTTTGGTTCGTGTTTTTGTGATGTGAAGATAAACACCCGCTGTCATGTTGTAAGGATAACCCCTTTCCTCAAATGGATAGGGGTTTTTGTTATTTGGTTATACGATTAGGTGAAGCGTGATATGATTTTAAAAAGGAGGGAATATGATGACATTCAAAAAAGCGTTCAATATAGGTTACTTTGTTTTGCTTTTATCTTTTTTTGTCGTATATTTTTTGCTTCCAGTCGATCAACTATTTACCGCAATGATGATTCTAACCTTACTATTTGGAGTATATCAATTTGTGATTTTTAAAAAACTAAAAGAGCAAAAATAACAATAAAAAACGCCATATTTGGGTTTGCCAACTAAATGATGACAGTCCATAATGAGATATGGTGTAACAATTATATAAAATGCAGTAAGCACAGTGGCAAGAGATGTAATAAATGAGAAAAAGCGCTCTAAGAGCGCTTTTTGTTTAGCATCCGCAAGGATTTGGCGGTGTGACGACAACTGGCCGTTTATTAATATCAATCGTATCCTCTGCATAAAATGTGGAACCAATGCTGATCGCACGATTTTCTGCGCGGAACGTATATGTACCTGCAGCAGGAAGTACTTTATGAGAAAGTTGTAATGTATATTGGGAACTTCCGAATAAATCGAAACGAGCTGGAATGCGAACAGTTTTTCCATTGTTCAAAATGTAACTGTCTTTTAAAGCTTTTCCGTTGATAATATCCTTTGTTGTGGCTTGAAAACCTGCTGGTAAAGTAAATTCAACTGCACCAATACTAAGAACAGAATTTGGACGGTAAGTCAGGTCAATGTCAGAAAAAGACCATTCTTGTTTACTTGCTCCTGTGATTTTTGCATAAAGGGCAGCTGGCCTTGCATTCGTTGAAGCTTTGCCTTCCTCTGTTTTAGCCCCTTCAGCTGATGCGGCTAGCGGTACTGAGAGTGCCATGACCAATGTCAGCATCCCCATCATAATGATTGTCCATGTTTTCTTCATTTCTTCCTTCCCCCTTGGTTGATTATAGGTAAATAATAGATGATTACATCCATTATTTACCTATAAGGTTACCATATTCCTATATGTCATTAAATGGTATTTTATACCCTTATTTTGCTTGTTTTTTAGTAATAACGGGGTAGGAATGCATTTGGTTGGTTCATTCCGTAAGCATTTCCTGTCATATGATGATTTGCCGGCATCATCATTTGCATATCATGATAGCCGTATGGCTGGTGGGGAGCCATACCATAACCGCCGTAGTGACCGAAGTGATGGTGATCGTTCATCTGTACATTTGAATAGGGATCATACTGCTTCGTAAAAGGAGAATAGGCTGAATGATGATGCGGGTGGTGTCCGCTATAAGCATCTTTTTTACCGGTATGATAATGATTTGGCATATTCATAGGGTCATGCATGTTTGGTGCGATCATATGCTCATGATTGGCTGTATACACATTTTCAAACGTGTGATAGGGATTTCCTTGATGGTAATGGTTGGTTTGGTTATTCATATTGTTCATTTTGTATCTCATCCTTTTTTTCAGGTTGCCATATCTTATGAACTGCACCTGTTTCATGAGCCTATCCATATGAAAGAAAAGAACGACATGTAACAAAAAAACCGGCTTTTCAGCCGGGAAAACAAAAAGCAGGTGTAGCGTCAAACACTAAAATGAGAAGCTATGTCTTTTTCTGCGACGCTTCTTACATCTGCTGCAGACACTTTTAGGAAAATAATGGGGATCGTAGCTTCTTGAAGTATCCCAAAAATCGCTCTCAAACCAATCATCTTTTTTATGATAAAACTTCTTTTTTTCACACGGATCCATATGGTGATGATCGTCATGCTTTTTATAGCATTTTGAGTGGGAATGTTTGCTCTTGCATTTGCACATTGTCATCCCTCCTAAATGTGACTCAATGCTAGTATATGCAAGAAAGGTGTACGAGGACTGGATGGTGGCGCTCCTTTTGTAAAAAAAGGCTAATTCTTTAAAAACTCAAATAAAAAGAATTGACTAGTGCTAAATTAACATGATAAAATATAAATTTTTATCCTCTGCTTAAATGTGTTATAATGATATTGTGAATACTTTCGGAGGTGGCGGATTTGTTTCAAATAGGTGATAAAATTGTTTATCCAATGCATGGAGCCGGTGTGATTGAAGGAATGGAAGAAAAAGAGATTTTAGGTAAGACGCAGGAATATTTTCTGATTCAAATGCCGAATATGCAGATGATGGTCCCAAAAGGCAGAATCAATCAACTAGGTATACGTCCGGTAGCTGATCAAGCTACGCTGAAAGTTGTGATGAACAATTTTGCAGAAGAAACAAACGACGACACGCTTACTTGGAAGCAAAGATATGATGAAAATCTGAAAAAGCTAAAAACAGGTTCGATTGAAGATGGCGCAGACGTTGTCAAAGATCTGATGAGACGTAATCAGAAAAAAGCCTTAAATTCTAGTGAAAAGAAGATGCTTGAAGATGCACGGGGCATGTTAGTGAGCGAAATTTCACTTGCACAAGGCATGTCGCAAGATGAAGTGCTGACAGCATTAGAGAATGAATTAAGAGTTTAATGCTGGATATACAGAGACTGGCTGTAAACAGAAGGAGATATTCCTTTTGTTTACAGCTTTTTTATTTGAAAAAAGATGAAAATTCCCAATTTTGTAGGTGTTTTTGACTAAAACTAAAATGAGGTCATAGGATTTAGTTTTTACTTGCACATGAACCGTTTGAAAGAAGCCGAAAATACCTAGGGCAACATAAAAAAACAGGTAAGTTCTCCTGATTCATGAAAAGGAGCCGGACATTCTTTGAATTCTTTTAGCGATTGATAGTAAAATAATGCGATAAGATGACATCGAAGAGAATGAAAAGGAGCGGTGAAATGAAAAGACTACTCATAAGTGGATTCATCTTTCTCATCCTGTGTGCTCTTTTAATGGTGAAATGCAGCCATTCTATCCAAGAAAATAAAGAGCAAAAACAACATCATGAAGAAGTAGAAAAGTATAAGAAAGAGCGAAAAAAAGGGGATCAATATGAAAGTTTTAAACAGCTTATACGGCATGAAAGAGACGGCTATGAGATAGAGTTTCATGAAAAAGGGGGAAGTGACTTACTTGTCTTTTCTCCTCACGGCGGCGAAATTGAACCAGGAACAAGTGAAATTGTAGAAGCATTTGAAAAGAAGTACTCTACGTATTTATTTGAAGGGACAAAACAAGACAACAATCGTGACTTGCATATCACTAGTACAAAATTCGATGAACCGATTTTGGTTCAAATGATTAAAACATATCCCTTTTCTATATCTATCCACGGCTATAAAAGTGATAGAAGACATACACTTGTGGGCGGGACAAACGAAAAAATGCAAGATGCGGTTGTGCGAGAACTAAAAGACCGGGGCTTCTCCGCAGAGCTCGTGCAAAAAGGCCAGCGCCTCTCTGGAACGGATCCAAACAACATTAATAATCAAAATGCAAGTGGCGAAAGTGTCCAATTAGAAATTAGTACGGCGCAGAGAAAAGCCTTTTTTGACAACTTTGATACGAGAAAAGGAAAGAAAAAAGCATTTAGTCGCTATGTCAGTGGTTTAAAAGAAGTGCTTAGAGAATTCGACCCTTCTTCGTAGAAAAAAGGTTTTGATGGGCAAAAGTACTCTCTTTAAACTTGGTAAAAAAGATAGAAATGTGCAAAATCAACATAAAATATGAAATAAATGACAATTTGCCTTAAAATCATAAATTATGTAAAATAATAGTTATCAGTTTGATATGATAGAATGGGGCTGAAGTGGATGGCACACAAAATACCATCTTCCGAAGTAGGTGTAAAAATCAATCAATGGTACACACATATTTGCAAATTTGAAGTTGATCAGGCAAACGATATGAAGCGCCTTGTTGAAGAAGACATTCATGAGATGGAAGAAGATCAAGATTTATTACTCTATTATTCTCTCATGGATTTTCGCCATCAAATGATGCTTCAGCACTTAACGCCAGTCCATGCAGGGAATGAATCGCTTCAAGCGGTTGCATTTCCAAAAGATATTGAAGAGGCAGAAGATGAGATGACGGGTTTATTGGGTTATTACTTTCATTTTTTTCATGGAATGTATGCATTTACCCAGCACCGGTATATCGAAGCCATTTCCTATTATAAGCATGCGGAACATCAGCTGATCTTAGTGACAGATGAGATCGAAAAAGCGGAATTTTATTATAAAATTGCTGAAGTATACTATCATATGAAACAAACCTATTTTTCTATGCATTATGCGAAAAAAGCGAGAGACATCTATAAGAAACATCAGCTTTATGGAAAAAGAAGCATTCAATGCGATTTTGTGATGGCAGGTAATTGGATTGATGTAAGTCAGCATCAAAAAGCGCTCCCGTATTTAGAAAAAGCTTTAAAAGTGTGTGAAGCAATGGAAAGAAAAGAATGCACATCTTATTTTAAGGCGATGGCCCTCAATAACTTAGGAACTTGTCATTATAGTATGGGAACCTATCATACAGCGACGGTCTTCTTTGAACAAGCCATTTCACTTTATCAAAAAGATCAAGCTGCAACGATGATCAAATCATTGTTTTCACTGGCTCTTACTTGTTTTAAACTCGAAGATATGGAGCGAGCGAGTGAGGCTATAAAGGAAGGCATGAATCAGGCATCTATATTGGGAGATGAAATTTATCAATTGAAATTCCAATTTTTACAGGCACTCTATATAGAAACAGACAGCTCTGAACAATTGAGATCAGCCCTTTTGGGACTACGAAACAAAAAAATGTTTGCTGATTTAGAGGAATTGGCACTTGATGCGGCTAATTATTATAAGGAACGCGACATGTACAAGGAATCTTCCACTTTTTTTGAAATTGTGATCGAAGCGCGTACGCACATTCAAAAAGGAGATGAGATGTATGAGAACGAAGCATAACATGTCAGCTGCTCAAGTAGAAGAAAGACTTCACACATAAAAACAGACAAAACAACACCCTTTACGAAAAACGTAAAGGGCTTTTTTATTTATTCTTGGATGGCTTTTTCTGCGTCGATGGCACCTGCTCCGTAAATCATTGGGTCCTCTCCAGACCACTTGCTTGTATTTTCTTTTAATAAGGCTTTGACTTCATCAGGTGTTAAATCTGGTGAATGCTCTAATAATAGTGCGCAGATACCGGCACAAATGGGTGTCGCCATCGAAGTGCCAGATAACGTCGTATAATCATCATCGACTCTACTTGATTTATCTAGTTTATCTAGGAATGATCTTGGTGATCTAAGAGAGACGATATTGACTCCTGGTGCGAGGAGGTCGGGCTTTGTTTCACCATAGACCGTTGGACCTCTGCTCGAAAATGGTGCCACGACATCGTCACTTGATTCTGGCGTATTTCGATCATCATAGGCTCCGACCGTAATGACTTTTTGACTCACGGCAGGGCTTGCGATTGTTTGACTGTTAGGACCGGAGTTCCCAGCAGCAACGCATACAACAATCCCTTGATCCCAAGCTGCATTGACAGCGCGCACCATCGGATCGTCTTGTTCGTCATCATAACGCTGCGCATCGCCGCCTAGCGACATACTGATAATGTGAATTGGGTCATCAGGATGGTCTTCGTTGAACTGTATGCACCATTCAACACCTTCTATAATAGTAGAAAGTGATCCAGCGCCTTGTTTATTTAACACTTTTACCCCAATGATATTGGCTTTTGGAGCGGGTCCTTTGTATAAGCCGTCTGAGGCAGCTCCGTCTCCAGCCACATCCCCAGCGCAATGCGTTCCATGACCGTTATCATCGTAAGGTTTCGTTTTTTGTTTGACTAAATCTACAAAGTCGCGAATTCTTCCATCTAAGTCCTCATGTGGGTATATGCCTGTGTCAACGACCGCTACCGTAATGCCTTCACCGGTTAAGGTTGTGCCATTTCGAACGACTTCATCCGCATGACTTGATTGTGTCGCCACATCCAGCAGTGCATGTACCTGTCTGTCTAAATATATTTTGCGAATATGCTCCCCATTTGCTAAGAGTTCCTCTAAAGCAGCAGGGGTAAGATCAGCTGCGCAGCAGTTAATATGTGAAAAATGTTTTTTGATGTTTGTTTTTCTGCTTTTTTTCATTAGCTGCTTTGTGCTTTGAATACCTGCTTCGACTGCATCTTCTTTAAATTCAATGATGACCCGAAGCTTCTTGCTCTTCTTTAACCTTCCTTCAAAAAAACGATGAAGAAAACAAGGCGTCCACTTAAAAGGCTTATAGAGGTGAAGGACGGTCTCTCTTAAAGGCTGATCCAATTTACTAGCATGTGTTCTGACCATTTGTACCATGGAAAATCCAAACATGTGATGCCCTCCATTCTAGCTATCCATTCTCGTACACTCTTACGTTATGAACATGACAGCATCTTTGTTCGGATTCTTGTCCCTTCTTTTGTTCATATTGGCGGCTGACTCATTCCCTTTAAAAAGAAAAGCGCTTACATTTTGTAAAATAATAGAAAAAGGTGGAAATCATATTAAAACTGCCGATGATAGGTGGGAGAGTTCTTCTTAGAGAACCAGTAAAACAGAGGATTCTGCAGAAAAAAGGGGGGTTCTAGACAGGGTCAATGCTCATACAAATGTGATTCATTCCAGATGAAAAAAATCAAATTCGCATAAAAAAAAGACGAATTAAAGAAAACAGACTGGGTAGGACTAGGTCATTTTAAACATAACTTCATTTGTTTGTCATACTATTCTAACTCTGTTTTCAATCAGGAAAGGCGTTTCTGTGTATATAAATGCAATTATCTTATTTTTGAGGAATCTCATGATCTAGAGTGTTATGATCAAATTTGAAGAGAAAATGTGGAAAAAATGAAAAGAAATGATGATTCAATATTAATCATAGAAACGGCTTAGAAATCTGTTAAAGGAGAACGGGAATGAAGAAGTTTTTTGCTTTGCTTCTCCTGCTTGTCATCGGATGGGGCGTCTATTATACCATGCAAGCACAGGAACATGATGAGCCAGTGTCATCAGGTGGAGAAGACGAAAGCGGTTCAAATGATATGTATCGCAATTTTAAAGAACTGGAAGAGAATGAATCAACAGATCATTATCAAATCACATCCAATCCAGTGCCCGGCAGCCGTCTTCTAGTGATGTCGCCTCATGGCGGGAGAATCGAAGGCGGCGTTAGTGAGATTGTCCATTTTTTTGATAACGATTTTTCTACGTACTTATTTGAAGGTTTTAGAGAAAATGCATCAGAACTTCATATTACAAGTACAAACTTCGATGAACCAATCGGAGTCGCACAGGCAAAAGCACATGATTATGTATTAGCTGTTCATGGATATAAAGGGGAGCCGGGAATTGACCACACCCTTGTTGGCGGAACAGACTATGACCGTGCTGAAAAAATTGTGAACTCATTAGAGCGCAACGGTTTTTCTGCTGAACTTGCAGTTGCACACGCAACCCTAAGCGGAACGAGCAATCATAATATTAATAATCTTACAAAAACAGGGCAAAGTGTACAGCTTGAGATTAGTAGAAGTCAACGGGAAGCGTTATTTGACAGTTTCGATTTTCGGTATCGATCGAGTACAAAAAACGAGACGTTCTACCGGTATGTCAGGGCGATTCGCACGGTGCTGGATGAAGAATATACGTAAGGATGGTGCACATCTTAAGACAGCAAGGTGAATTCTTGTTACACTATAAAAAGTGATAACAAAAGGAGAGACAGATATGGCGCGTCATCATTTTCATCTTCAGGCAAGCTGGCCTGGTCTGCGTAACGATGTGGGGACAATCGAATGTGCACAGTTAAAGACGGAGATTTCCATTCCAAAAGAAATGGATGGACCGGGTATTGGAACAAATCCAGATGAGATGCTCCTAGGTGCAGCGGCCACATGTTATATCATTACACTTGCAGCCATGATGGAGCGGAGTCAATTAGAGAAAGAGGATCTATCGATGAGCTCTGAGGCAGTTGTCGATGTGACAAACGGTGTGTTTACATATGAGAAAATCATTCACCGTCCTGTCATCATTCTCAAAGAGTCTGCTACTGCACAGGACATAGAACGAGCTCGTAAGCTTGCACATAAAGCTGAAAGCTCATGTATGATCTCTAGAGCTGTGCAAGGGAATGTCCATATTTCCTTAGAAGAAACCATCAAAGCTGGTTATTAAGATAAAAAAGTCATTTTCTCTTGATTAATGGAGAAAATGACTTTTTTTATGACGTCCATTCGGTTTGATCGAATGGTTCTTTCTTTTGTTTTTTGGATTGATTTAAGACAATGACGCCGCATATGACAAGTGCAAGACCAATGAATCCTTTCATATGAATGGTTTCGTTAAATAGCACGAGGCCCACTAGAGCAGTAAGTGCTGTACCGACCCCAGACCAAGTGGCATATGCAGATGACAGCTCAATTGTTTTGATTGCCAAACTGAGAAAGGTAAAGGCGCATCCAAATCCGATCAGGACCCCCATACTCGGCAGCACCTGTGTAAAACCTTGTGAAAGCTTCAGCATCGTACTGCCAAAAACCTCTGTCAAAATGGCTCCTGTTAAATAAAGCATCCCTTTCATATCACTTCACATCCTTTAAGACATATTTAATAGTACGACCCCTGAAACAAGCATTGCCATTCCAATAAGTGCTTGACGGTTCAAGGTTTCTTTGAAAAAGAGCACGCCAAAAAAAGCCGTGAGGACGGTACCTACCCCAGACCATGTGGCGTAAGACATGCTAAGTGGAATGATATTTAGGGTCAATGACAGCATGTAAAAAGCAAGTGTATAGCCAGCGACAACGACAGCGCTAGGTTTAAAGCGTGTGAAACCATTTGATAGTTTCAGCATCGCTGCCCCAATCGCTTCTGAAAAAATGGCGATAGCCAAAAAAAGATATCCGAGGATCATCATCATCCCTCCTCTAAAATGTGTAAAATCCGATGAAGTAAAAGGGTTTTTTCCTCTCGATTCAATGGTTCAAGCTGAAACATTTCTGAAAACCATATGCCATCACAGGCAAGACGGATCAATTGGCTAAGTGCAGGGTCATTGATTTCCTCGGCTGCTTTTTCTTTAAATTCCGCATAAAAATGACGCCAAGGATTTAATAACGCTTCATCAAATGACATGGTTGCCAGCATACTTGTACATAGCTGTGTGGTGTTTTGTCTATCAAGATCATTTAATGTGGCCAATATATAGGCACGTACATAGGGCGCCTTTTCGTTTTTGTATGTTTCCTGATACGTGTCAAGCTGCTGACGAAAAGAGGCAACCGCATGCTCATTCATTTGCTGGATCAGGTCTTCTTTGCTTGAAAAATGATACAGTAGCCCAGCTTTGGTCATATTTGCATGTTCTGCCACCTGCTGAAGGGTGAGCTGACTCAATCCTTCTTTTAGAATGGTGTGAGCTGCTGCCTCAAAAATTTGTTCTTTTTTCGTTTTAGACATAAAAAAAACACCTACTTTACTGAACGGTCGGTAAAGTAAATGTTAACCTATGAAAAACAAATGTGTCAATCGATTCATTTTATAAGAGGATGTTTTCACTAAATCGTCATATTTAATAATAAGGGTATGGTCCATATGGCGGGTATGGCGGCGGATAAGGATAACCATAGCCATATCCTGGAGCAAGAAGCGACCCAGCTAAAAGCCCTCCAGCAAAACCACCTAAAAATGGCGGTCCAAAAAATCCAGGTCTCCCATAGCCAAAACCAGGGCGCCCAAAACCAAACCCAGGTCTTCCAAAACCAAATCCAGGGCGTCCAAATCCAAAAGGTCTTCTCATCTCATCTTGAACAAACGGTGCGTCAAAATAATTCATAAAAAAAGACTCCTTTCACATAAAATCACTGTAACTGACATCAGTGTATTCGAGTGGCCCACTTGTGTTTGGGTGAATGCCTAAAATAAGGAGGAATGTAAAAAATGGGCCTGTATCCGTCTGATTGGGCTAAATGTCCACCTCATGCACATGCTTATAAAGCGCGAACGGATGTAACCGAAGAACATTATCATTTAATAGAAGGTATTTCTCAGCCTGTGAATGGAAGCAGTACCGACAGACATACTCATTATTACCGGGGGATCACGTCATTTGAAAGAGGGCATTTCCATAGATATTATGGCGTCACTGGACCTGCTATCCCAAGAGTGGACGGGACGCACTATCATGAAATTGAGGAAGTCACGTTTTCTGCCTATACCGATTCTGTCCCGATTCCATACGGGGGAGTCGTTTACAGTCCAGATGAAGAAAGGCCAACGCATAAGCACCGTTTAAAAGGAAAGACATATGAAGTGGTCGGGAATGAACCACTTGGCTGGTGACGGGAGGATATAGGAGAGAAAGAGAAGTTATGCTATACTGTAGGCAGTTTGTAAAAGAGAGTGATGTTATGAAAAAACAACCAGTGATTGTATTAGTAGGTCCGACGGCTGTCGGAAAAACAAAGCTGAGCATTGATATAGCGAAAGCATTTAATGGAGAAATTATCAGCGGGGATTCCATGCAGATCTATAAAGGGATGGATATTGGCACAGCGAAAATCACCCCTGAAGAAATGAATGGCGTTCCGCACCATTTAATCGATATTAAACAACCGGATGAATCGTTTTCTACAGCTGAATTTCAGCAGCTTGTCCGCTTAAAAATCAAAGAGATTGCTGCGAGAGGGAAAACGCCCATGATTGTTGGTGGAACTGGGCTATATATTCAGTCTGTTTTATATGATTACACGTTTACTGATGAGAAAAGTGATCCTGCTTTTAGAGAAGAGATGACGCTGTTTAAGCAGCAGCATGGACCGATCAAGCTGTATGAAAAGCTAAAAGAAGCCGATCCTGACGCTGCAAAAGCGATTCATCCGAATAACGTCCGCCGCGTGATCAGGGCGCTTGAAATCATCCTTACAACAGGTCAGAAAATGTCTGATATGCAAAACGGGCATCAAGAAGTTCCTCTGTATGACACTGCCTTCATTGGGCTGAAAATGGACCGAGAGCTTTTGTACGAGCGCATTCATCAAAGAATTGATATGATGTTAGATGAAGGCTTAATTGAAGAAGTGAGCGCACTTTATCAATCTGGTTTGAAAGATTGTCAGTCTGTTCAAGCGATTGGTTATAAAGAGTTGTATGCCTATTTTCAAGGCAACTGCTCACTTGATGAAGCCATCCAGCAATTAAAACAAAATTCCCGAAGATATGCGAAGCGTCAGTTTACGTGGTTCCGTAATAAAATGGATGTCACCTGGTTTGATATGACACCACCTTGCCACTTTTCGGACAAAAAAGAGGAAATTTTCGCATATATAGCAGGAAAGCTTGGACTTAAAGCGAAACTGTAGTTATCAGAATCAAGGAGGACGAAACATGAAACCGATTAATATTCAGGACCAATTTTTGAATCAGATCCGCAAAGACAATACATTTGTCACAGTATTTTTACTGAATGGCTTTCAGCTTCGCGGTCAAGTAAAGGGATTTGACAATTTCACGGTGCTGCTTGAGACAGAAGGGAAGCAGCAGCTTATTTATAAACATGCGATTTCAACATTTGCACCTCAAAAAAATGTAAATCTTGAATTAGAATAAACACCCGTTTTCACCAATAGCCCCATGCAGCTGCGAATAAACCGGCCGAAACCCGCTACGTTTTTTGTCAGTGCAGAGGGGCTATTTTGCATGCCATGAAACTTTTCTGTCCAAGTTGCGTATAAATCCTTATTGGACATTTAAAAGGGTGAGGGGATTTATATGGAAAATGCAGAGCTTGAATTAAGAAGGATTAGAGTGATCCTTCTTTTGATTGGAATCGTTGTCTTATTTGGATCATGTGCCATCTCGAACATCGAAACGAGACAAGAAAGTTGGCATAACCATTCTAGTGAGCATGATGGGAGCCATGTTGATGGTCTTTTACCATCATCTGTTGCGCTAAAAAATAATCACATTGCTGTTGTGAAAGATGATGAAGTACATGTATACCGGTTTGATGAAAAAGAAGGAGAGCTGACGCTCATTACGACAAAGTACATAGATGAATGGGATGAAGATGATGGTGATAGTGAAGACTTTGATGAAGAGTAAGCACGTAAATTTACAAATGAATGTGAAGTCGCTACACTATAAACATGCATCAGACATCTAGACAGAAAAGGATGAGTTCATGACACACAAAATTAAAATTAATCATTGGGAACAAACTTGTGAAGATGACTCCTGTTTCGAATATGGAACAAGCGTTTCTGTAAACGGGAAAGAGTTAGTAAGAGAAGCCTCGATCGTCTCTGCGCTTGAAGCGGTGCTGAAAGAATTAGGTGTTGAAGTGGAAATAACAGAAGTGTCAGAAGATTTACAGTGCGATGCCTACAAAAAATAAAACAAAAAGTCTAGTCTACTAAGCGATTTTTTTTCGTGTTATGATAGATTTCGGTTTCAGTTGAATAGGGAGTAGGGCAGTCTATTTTTAGAACCTGCTCTGCTCTATTTATTTGAACGTACGAGTTCGGCTATGAATGTTCGGCCGGGTTGGTTGATTTTTTTCGTTTCGAGCATCTATATGTTGTGTTTTGAAAAAACATAGTATACTATATATAGTGAATAGCGGAATGATCAACAATACTAAAAACTAGGTCGTGATGGAATTGATTCAAATCGTATTTGATTCAAAAACAGGAAATGTTCAACGCTTTTTGGACAAGACCCCTTTTACAGACAAACGAAAATTGACTGGAGAAGAGTTTTTGGATACGCCGTTTATTCTCGTCACCTTTACGACAGGATTTGGACAAGTCCCTGGTACCACTCAGTCATTTTTAGAGAAAAATGCGCACCTTTTACTAGGTGTAGCGGTGAGTGGGAACAAAGTGTGGGGAGATAACTTTGCCAAAAGCGCCGATACGATTTCTAAACAATATCAAGTTCCTATTTTGCACACCTTTGAACTAAGCGGAACAAAAAGGGATGTTGAATTGTTTACACAGGAGGTAGAAAGAATTGTCACAAAATCAGGTTCCAAAGTGGATACAATTAAATAACGAGATTATGATTCAAAAAGAAGGAAAGTTTCAGTTCGACAAGGACAAAGAAGCTGTACATAGTTATTTCGTAGATTATATTAATCAAAACACGGTCTTCTTTCATAATCTAGAAGAGAAGATTGATTACTTAATAGAAAACGACTACTATGAGGAAGAATTTTTAAGACAATATAGCATGTCAGATATTAAAGAAGTATTTGAAGCTGCATATGCCAAGAAATTTAGATTCCCATCATTTATGAGTGCGTTTAAGTTTTACAATGACTATGCACTGAAAACAAATGACAAAAAGAAAATCCTTGAACGCTATGAAGACCGCATTTCAGTTGTGGCTCTTTTCTTTGCGGGTGGAGACAAAAAGAAAGCACTTGAGTTTGTGGAACTGATGATCAACCAAGAGTATCAGCCAAGTACACCAACATTCTTAAACGCAGGCCGGAAAAGACGTGGTGAGCTGGTGAGCTGCTTCTTGCTTGAAGTGAATGACTCATTAAATGATATTTCAAGAGCCATTGATATTTCCATGCAGCTGTCTAAATTAGGCGGCGGCGTCAGCTTGAACCTTTCAAAGCTTCGTGCGAAAGGTGAAGCAATCAAAGATGTTGAAAATGCGACCAAAGGTGTCGTAGGCGTCATGAAACTTCTTGATAATGCATTCCGATATGCAGATCAAATGGGACAAAGACAAGGTTCAGGAAGTGCGTACCTGAATATTTTCCACAGAGATATTAATGATTTCTTAGATACGAAAAAGATCTCTGCGGATGAAGATGTTCGTGTGAAAACACTTTCGATCGGTGTCGTCATCCCAGATAAATTTATCGAGCTTGCTAGAGAAGATAAAACAGCTTACACATTCTATCCTCATACAGTTTATAAAGCTTATGGACAGCATCTTGATGAGATGGATATGGAAGAAATGTATGACGAGCTTGTAGAAAACCCGAAAGTCAAAAAAGAAAAAGTCAATCCGAGAAAACTTCTTGAAAAATTAGCTGTTCTGCGCTCAGAATCAGGCTATCCATATATCATGTTCCAAGATAATGTGAACAGAGAGCACGCTCTGAACCATATTTCACGTGTGAAATTCTCAAACCTTTGCTCAGAAGTACTTCAAGCTTCAGAAGTCTCTTCTTACACGGACTATGATCAAGATGATGAGATCGGACTTGATATTTCTTGTAACCTTGGTTCTTTAAATATCATGAACGTGATGAAAAACAAATCCATTGAAAAAACAGTCAAGCTTGCAACGGACTCACTCACACTTGTGTCTGAAACAACAGATATCCGCAATGCACCAGCTGTTAGAAAAGCGAACAAAGCGATGAAGTCAATTGGACTTGGTGCGATGAACCTTCACGGGTATTTAGCTCAAAACCAAATCGCTTATGAAAGTGAAGAAGCAAGAGATTTCGCTAATACGTTCTTTATGATGGTGAACTATTACTCCATTAAGCGTTCAAGTGAGCTTGCAAAAGAAAAAGGGGAAACATTCCATCGTTATGAGGGCTCTGGTTATGCAACAGGTGAGTACTTCAATAAATACGTAGAAAATGATTTCACTCCAAAAACAGAAAAAGCGGCTGCGCTATTTGAAGGCATGCACATTCCAACAAAAGAAGATTGGGCAGCACTCAAAGACTTTGTAGCGGAAAATGGCATGTACCATAGCTATCGATTATGTATTGCGCCAACAGGTTCTATTTCGTATGTTCAATCGGCAACAGCTTCTGTAATGCCAATTATGGAACGTATCGAAGAAAGAACATACGGAAACAGCAAAACGTATTATCCAATGCCAGGACTTTCAGCACAAAACTGGTTCTTCTATAAAGAAGCATACGATATGGACATGTTTAAAGTAGTCGATATGATCGCAACCATTCAGCAGCACGTCGATCAAGGAATTAGCTTTACATTATTCCTAAAAGATACGATGACAACGCGTGACTTAAACCGCATCGATCTTTATGCACACCATAAAGGCATTAAGACACTTTATTATGCAAGAACGAAGGATACAGGGCAGGAAGGCTGTCTTTCTTGTGTTGTTTGATTAAAGGAGAGTTTAACGTGACAAAAATTTATGATGCAGCCAACTGGTCAAAACACGAAGATGATTTTACACAAATGTTTTACAACCAAAACGTCAAGCAATTCTGGCTTCCAGAAGAGATTTCCTTAAACGGGGATCTCTTAACATGGAAATATTTAGGTGAAAAAGAGCGAGATACGTACATGAAGGTACTGGCTGGACTGACGTTACTTGATACAGAACAAGGAAATACAGGAATGCCGATAGTGGCTGAACATGTGGACGGTCATCAGCGTAAAGCCGTGTTAAACTTTATGGCCATGATGGAAAATGCCGTGCATGCAAAATCATACTCAAATATCTTCATGACGCTTGCACCGACTGAAACGATTAGTGAAGTATTTGAATGGGTCAAGAAAAATAAATTCTTGCAAAAGAAAGCAGATATGATTGTAGGTCTGTACCGTTCCATTCAAAAGGATGACCCGATTTCCTTATTTAAAGCAATGGTTGCTTCAGTGTATTTAGAAAGCTTTCTATTCTATAGCGGCTTTTACTACCCGCTATATTTCTACGGTCAAGGAAAGCTCATGCAAAGTGGTGAAATCATTAACTTGATTTTGCGCGATGAAGCGATTCACGGTGTGTATGTTGGATTGTTAGCACAAGAAATTTACAACAAACAAACACCTGACGTGCAAAAAGAGCTTTATGATTTCTCTATCGATCTGCTTAATGAGCTTTATGAAAATGAACTTCATTACACTGAGGATATTTATGACCAAGTCAATTTATCGCATGATGTGAAAAAGTTCATTCGTTACAATGCCAATAAAGCGTTAATGAACCTTGGATTTGCCCCTTACTTTGAAGAAGAAGAGATCAACCCAATTGTATTGAACGGACTCAATACAAAAACAAAGTCACATGACTTCTTCTCAATGAAAGGGAACGGCTACAAAAAGGCAACAGTTGAGCCGTTAAAAGATGACGACTTCTTCTTTGGAGATGAATCATAATTAAAACGCAAAAGTCAAAACGCACCACTCGTTTTGGCTTTTTGCCATTTCTAACAATGTGTTACATACTGGAGGTTACCGAACATGGGAAAAATGGACGAAATGATTTTAGTTGCACCGCGCGCACGCGTGTTCCAAAACGAAACACTTGCGTTTAATGGTGTGAATAGTGAAGAGAAAACAATCAGCACCATTATGAAAGAAATCGAAGAGCACTTCGAGCAAATGCGAAGAGGCGATGCAGAAGAAAATCCTGACTTTAAGCAGCCAATTCCATATGTTGTCATTAAGCGTGAGGACGAAGTGTATGTATATGAAAGACTTCAAGGTGGGGGAGAGACGCGCTTACATCATAAGTTATCTCTTGGCTTTGGGGGTCATATGAATTTCATTGAAGGAAAAAAATTTGCTGAGATTCTAAAAGAAAATACCGATCGTGAACTGGACGAGGAACTTTCGATTCAAGAAGAAGACAAACTTGAGATGAAAACCCTTGGACTCATTAATGATGATGACAATAGTGTCGGCCGTGTGCACATCGGACTGTTATCAGCCCTTGAATTATCGCCGGGTGCTCATGTAGAAGTAAAAGAAACAGATCAAATCTCAGGCAAATGGATGAAAGTAACAGATTTGAAAAAGCCTGAGTACTTCGATCGTCTTGAAACATGGTCTCAATTTGTCGTGAACATTTTAGCATAATTGGATAGACAACAAACCGGCTCTAGAGATGACTTGAGCCGGTTTGTTTTTTAGATTATTGAAAAACGAATGCGTCGTGACCGGCCTGCTTTAATCGAGCGACGAGGTCATCTGCATTTTGCTTTGAACGGAAAGCGCCAGCTTGGACTCGGTACATGCCGCTATCTAGTACGACCAGTGCTTCAAATCCTTTGGATCTGAGTGTAGCTGCTAGTTCATCCGCATTGGCTTTGACCTTGAAAGCCCCTGCTTGCACTTTATATAGGTTACTTGCTTTTTTTTTCAATTGAAAGGCTTTTTCTAATCCAGTGGCATGAGCACGAGCGATCCCTTGAAGGAAAGTAGCGTTACGGAGCTTATTTGCATCAGCTATCGTATCGATGAAACCGTTTTCAGTTAAAATGGCAGACATAGAAGTTTCCCGAAGAACGTGGAAGTTCGCTGTTTTCTTGCCACGGTCGGCAAAATCAACGGAGCGGACAATCTCATCATGAAGAGCATTGCGATACGTGGTGGTTGGTGCTGAAACGCCAGGATACACATAACTTTCAAAACCTGTGCCTCCGCCAGCATTAATATGAATAGACACGAAATAGTCAGCTCCCCAACTGTTTGCCGCATTCGTACGCTGGGATAACGTGACGGATTGGTCAATTGAACGACTTAAGCGGACGGAAACCCCATCATATTCATTAATCAACATATCTCTCAGAAAAAGCGCAATTTGCAGTGTGATATTTTTCTCCAAAAGTCCATTAGCAGCAGCTCCAGAATCTGTTCCTCCGTGGCCAGGATCAATAAAAATTTTCACCATCTATTCATCACCTCGTCTTTATTTTATGAGGAAATAGAAAAATTGCCTGTACAAAATGCGGAAATCATTGAGACTCTTTTCTGCACAATTTGTGATGAAAAAGCGCCATTTTTCTAAGAAAAAACAAATTGTTGGTTTGTCCGCCCGAAATGGATGAATACAATGGAAATAGCACATCATTTCCTGGGAAACCGCACAATCCCCTACAATAACCGGTATCTCGGGTCATTTTGACAGTAAACCGATGCTAGTGCGGGCGATTGTCACGATTACAGCTCCACCCGAATAGATTAAAGAGAGAAGAGCGAGAGGTGAATACGTTGGAGCGAGCTGTCACATATAAAAATAACGGCCAAATCAACATTATACTTAATGGACAGAAGCAAGTATTGGTTGATGCAGATTCAGAGGCAGAATACTTAGAGGCCTTGCAAAAAAATGAGGCCAAACACAGCATCTTACGAGAAATAGAACGAGAAATGAACAGCCTTGTCGGGATGGATGAAATGAAACGAAACATAAAAGAAATTTATGCTTGGATTTTTGTGAATCAAAAAAGACAAGAACAAGGATTAAAGGTAGGAAAACAAGCGCTTCATATGATGTTTAAAGGAAATCCCGGCACAGGGAAAACAACGGTTGCACGGCTTGTCGGGAAGCTTTTCTTTGAAATGAATGTTCTTTCAAAGGGGCACTTAATTGAAGCAGAACGAGGAGATCTGGTTGGAGAGTACATTGGACATACAGCTCAAAAAACAAGAGATTTGATTAAAAAATCACTAGGCGGCATTTTGTTCATCGATGAAGCCTATTCTCTTGCCCGCGGAGGAGAGAAAGATTTTGGGAAAGAAGCGATTGATACCCTTGTAAAACATATGGAGGATAAGCAGCATGAATTCATCCTCATCTTAGCTGGATACTCCAAGGAAATGGATCATTTTCTTTCTCTAAATCCTGGTCTGCAATCGAGATTTCCGATCAATATCAACTTCCCTGATTATACGGTCGATCAGCTGATGGATATTGCAAAACGAATGATGGCCGATCGGGAATATGTCTTTACCCAAGAGGCAGAATGGAAACTGCGAGACTATTTAATGCACATCAAGAGCACAACGAGTCCTGCCAAATTCAGCAACGGCCGTTTTGTGCGAAACACCATTGAAAAAGCGATTCGAACTCAGGCGATGAGGCTGCTTCTTGTGGATCATTATGATAAAAAAGATTTACTTACGATTAAAAGCCATGATCTGCAAATGAAAGAGGATACGCCTTCTTGAAATGGCGTATCCTTTTTGTAAAGAGACAAGAAATTAAACCTTCCGAATGGTGGTATACGTGTGGTGTGTTTGGTATGATGGTACTACTGAAACTTAAGTACAGAAAGGAAACAACTGACGTTGAATGAACATGAAATGATCGAAAAAGCGATCCTTGTCGGCTGTCAACTGCCGCATATAACGGATGAACGCTTTCAATATTCTATGGAAGAATTAGCTTCCTTAACCAAAACAGCTGGCGGTGAAGCTGTCAGCATCATGACGCAAAAAAGAAATAGACAAGACAGCGTAACTTACATCGGGAAAGGGAAAGTGGAAGAGCTTGAAGTGCTTTGCGACGAGTTAGACTGTGACGTTATTATTTTTAACGACGAGCTTTCGCCTAGCCAGTTAAAAGCTTTGGCGACTGCCTTAGATGTGAAAATCATTGACCGTACGCAATTGATTCTAGACATCTTTGCCAAAAGAGCTCGTACAAGAGAGGGGAAGCTGCAAATAGAGCTTGCCCAGCTTCAGTATGCCTTGCCGAGACTGAGTGGACAAGGGATCAGCCTTTCAAGACAAGGCGGCGGAATTGGCGCAAGAGGTCCAGGTGAAACAAAACTTGAAACAGACAGACGTCATATTCGAAACCGCATACACGAAATTCACGGACAACTGTCTGCAGTCAAAGAACATCGCACGAGATACCGGGAACGACGGAAGAAAAATGGCGTATTCCAAATCGCTATTGTCGGGTACACAAATGCCGGGAAATCTACATTGTTTAACCAGTTAACAGAAGCGGATAGCCATGAAGAAGATTTGCTGTTTGCTACACTTGACCCAATGACGCGTAAAATGACACTTGAATCTGGCTACAGTGTACTGATTTCCGATACAGTTGGTTTTATTCAAGACCTTCCAACCACACTGATTGCAGCATTTCGTTCCACTCTTGAAGAAGTAAAAGAAGCAGACTATTTGCTTCATGTGATCGATTCTTCGAATGAGGATTATGAAGGGCATGAACGAACGGTTCATAAGCTTTTAGAGGAATTAGAAGCTGACCGTATTCCGATGCTGACTGTCTATAACAAAAAAGACCAAATCCGGCCGGATTTTATCCCTTCCTCAAAGCAGCGCCACATTTTAATCAGTGCTAGGCGCGAGGAAGATGTGAAGCGGTTAAAAGCGGATATCATGGCTGAACTGAAAAAAGATTTTTTAAAGCCATATCATGTAAGAATTCCGGCATATGAAGGAAAACTCATATCTGCCTTAAAGTCAGAAACCTTGGTGGAATCACTGGAATTCCAAAAGGAAGCAGAGCTTTATGACATCACTGGATTTAGTGGTGAAGAGCAAACCATATTAGGACAAATCAAGAAGTATATGTTGTAGGAAAGGAATTAAATCACGATGTTTCACACTTTAAAACATGGCACCATTTTAGAAAAAATAGCAGCAGAAGCAGAACAAGACATTTCACAAATACATCAGCAAATTGATCGAAAGAGCGAACAAAATGAGTGGCGGGTTCTTGAAAGCTACCGAAAACATAAAGTCAGCGACTCTCATTTTAACCCGACAACTGGTTATGGCTACGATGATATGGGAAGAGACACGTTAGAAAAGATCTATGCGGATGTATTTGGAGGGGAAAGCGGTCTTGTACGCCCGCAGATCATTTCTGGAACACATGCCATTTCCATCGCCTTATTCGGTGTGCTAAGACCTGGTGATGAATTGATTTACATGACGGGGAAACCCTACGATACCCTAGAAGAGATTGTCGGGATTCGCGGCAAAGAAGGGACAGGCTCATTAAAAGATTTTCAGATCGATTACAAAGCCATTGATTTGCGTCAAGATGGATCTGTCGATTTCGACAAAGTCAAAGAATCTATTTCCCAAAAAACAAAAGTCATCGGGATTCAGCGTTCTAAAGGCTATGCGTCAAGACCATCCTTTACAATAGAAGAAATTGAACAAATGATTTCATTTGTGAAAGACATCAATGAGGACATCATTGTGTTTGTTGACAACTGCTATGGTGAATTTACTGAATTACAAGAGCCGTGTCATGTGGGCGCAGACCTTATGGCAGGTTCGCTTATTAAAAACCCAGGCGGCGGCCTTGCCAAAACGGGTGGCTACATCGTCGGAAAAGAAAAATGGGTAGAAGCTTGCTCTTATCGAATGACATCTCCAGGCATCGGCAGTGAAGCGGGTGCATCGCTGTATGCGCTTCAGGAAATGTATCAAGGATTTTTCTTAGCACCGCATGTTGTTGCACAAAGTTTAAAAGGTGCCGTGTTTACAGCGCGTTTTCTTGAAAAACTCGGGTTCCAAACAAACCCGTCGTGGAATGCGAAAAGAACCGACTTGATTCAATCTGTAGAATTTGGAGACCCTAAAAAAATGATTGCATTTTGTCAGGCGATTCAATATGCATCACCGATTAACAGTCATGTCACACCGCATACAAGCTATATGCCGGGATACGAGGACGATGTGATTATGGCAGCGGGCACATTTGTCCAAGGAGCCAGCATTGAATTATCAGCTGATGGTCCGATTAGACCGCCTTACACAGCCTATGTTCAGGGCGGTCTCACGTATGCCCATGTGAAAAATGCCATTTGCAGTGCTGTAGATGCCTTACTAGAGCAAGGTTTTATTGAAGTGCCTGCTCGATAAAAAAATCCATGTTAATATTCCTAACATTTCGTTGACACATAATATAACATGACATATAATAAATTTAAGCAAAGAGGAGGAGACAGTTGAGATGAGTGATAACATTCGCCGCTCAATGCCTTTATTCCCAATTGGGATTGTCATGCAGCTAACAGAATTATCTGCAAGACAAATTCGCTATTATGAGGAAAATGGTTTAGTATTTCCAGCTAGAAGTGATGGGAATCGCCGATTATTTTCTTTCCATGATGTTGATAAATTACTAGAAATCAAAAACCTCATCGAACAAGGTGTAAACATGGCAGGAATCAAAAAACTTTTTGCCAAAGCTGAGGCAGAAAATCCATCGTCTGAAACAAAGACAGAAGAGAAAACCACAGCGAAGCACAACTTGACAGATGATGAACTCAGGAAGCTACTGAAGAAGGAACTCATTCAGGCTGGACGTTTCCAACAAGGAACGACCTTTAGGCAGGGGGATATGTCAAGGTTCTTCCGTTAACCAATTAGCAAAAGCATTGCTATACACATTTTACCTTTTGTAGGGGAGGAGTTTTACGAAATGGCAAAGTACACAAGAGAAGATATCGTAAAATTAGTAAATGAGGAAAACGTAAAGTACATCCGTCTGCAATTTACAGACATTCTCGGAACAATTAAAAATGTTGAGATTCCTGTGAGCCAGTTAGAAAAAGCTCTCGATAACAAATGTATGTTTGATGGTTCATCTATTGAAGGGTTTGTACGTATCGAAGAATCAGATATGTACCTATATCCAGATCTAAACACGTTTGTTATTTTCCCTTGGACAGCAGAAAAAGGTAAAGTGGCACGCTTTATTTGTGACATTTATAAGCCAGACGGAACACCATTTGATGGAGACCCTCGTAACAACTTAAAGCGTATCTTAAAGGAAATGGAAGAACTAGGATTTAGTGATTTCAACCTTGGACCTGAGCCAGAATTCTTCTTATTTAAATTAGACGAAAAAGGCGAGCCAACGCTCGAACTAAACGATAAAGGTGGATACTTTGACCTTGCACCAACAGATTTAGGTGAAAACTGCCGCCGTGACATCGTGCTTGAGCTTGAAGAAATGGGCTTTGAAATTGAAGCGTCTCACCACGAAGTAGCACCTGGACAGCATGAAATTGACTTCAAATATGCAGGCGCTATCCGTTCTTGTGATGACATTCAAACGTTCAAACTCGTTGTTAAAACAATTGCGAGAAAGCACGGACTTCATGCGACATTCATGCCAAAACCATTGTTCGGTGTAAACGGATCTGGTATGCACTGTAACCTATCATTATTTAAAAATGGTAAAAACGCATTCTTTGATGAGAAAGCAGACTTACAATTAAGCGAGACGGCTAGACACTTTATCGCAGGTATTGTGAAGCACGCAACAAGTTTCACAGCGGTCACAAACCCAACGGTGAACTCTTACAAACGTCTTGTACCTGGTTATGAAGCACCTTGCTACGTAGCATGGAGTGCACAAAACCGCAGCCCATTGATTCGTATTCCAGCATCACGCGGCATTAGCACACGTGTAGAAGTACGCAGTGTAGACCCATCTGCAAACCCATACCTTGCACTAAGTGTATTACTTGCAGCAGGTCTAGACGGAATCAAAAACAAACTAGACGCACCAGCGCCAATCGACAGAAACATCTATGTCATGGACAAAGAAGAGCGCCTTGAAAACGGCATCGCTGACTTACCTGCAACACTTGCAGAAGCACTTGAGCTGCTCAAGTCAAACGAAGTCATGATCAACGCACTAGGCGATCACTTATTCGAGCACTTCATCGAATCAAAAGAAATCGAATGGGATATGTTCCGCACCCAAGTACACCCATGGGAACGCGATCAGTATATGTCTCAGTATTAATCAAGAAACCCCTTGGAGCCATTAGCTTCAGGGGTTTTTTATTTTAATTAGTATATTTTTATAATCGAAAGAGCCACTTCTTATGCAGAAGTGGCTATATGTTATTTACTACTAGAATAACTCAAGATGGCATTTATAATTAAAGTAATCACAGATGCAATCAGTAAAGATATACTGATTGCACCCAATCCTAAACCTTCCCAACTTCCTACGAAAAAACTTATTAATAATAAGATAATACTTATGATGATGAGAATCGATGGTATTCCATACTGTAAAGGAGCATTCTTTCTTTTAAAGATAACAGAAACAACAAGTATAACGATCGTAAGGATAACTGTTAGCAGCCAAAATGATGACATTTATTGACCTTCCTTCTTTTAAAAATATATGAAATTATTTTATTTCCTCATCCATTACTTTCTTATACTTTTCAAATTCAGAATCTTTCATTTCTCCGTTCATTTGTAATAGAAAATTCCCTTTTGAATGGGTGTGAGAGAAGAACATAGATCCAGCATTGCCTAACTCATCATAATAGGATTTCGCCTGCTGTAAATCAGTTTCATTTCCAAATTTAAAAATCCTTCCACCAGCATTTTCACCTAAGGAAGGAATAAGAATTCTTTTTCCTTCTTCTCTTATATTTCCAAACTCTTTTTGTTTAAGATCAGATGGTTTTTCTGCTTCAAGCCCAGCACTTTTAAAAGCTTCAATAATATTGGCTGTCGTGAGCTGTTTTTCATTTGATGCTGCGCTACTGCAGGCTGTTAGCATCATTAAACAAATAAAAATGAATATAGATAATTTCTTCATATTGGATCCTCCTGATTTTTAGGTGCAAAGGAAATTTTACATGAAGTACCTTCTTTTTACTATCGTTTCGACAAAAATAGACAACGTGAATGACTAAGTAACTAATATTCTTCTTTTATTTTGCCTAAATTGTTAAATATACTCAGCAAGATGGTATACTTATGTGCATATTTTACTAGGAGGCATTCATCTTGAAATCATTTTGGGAAATAGACGAGGAAGGTTACTATACGTTAAAAAAGGTCAACGAAGCAGAAATAGCTAAGGCTGAAAAGAAACTTGGTATCACTTTGCCAGATACATATAAAAAGCTCATATTAGAACAGAATGGTGGTTATACCATTCATAATGCTTTTCCAACCACTCACTCTAATTCATGGGCCGAGGATCATATTCAATTTAATCACCTGCTGGGAATTGCTGAAGATGAAGGAATTATGGATAGTGCCTATTTGATAAAAGAGTGGGAGCTGCCAGAAGGGCTTGTCTTAATTAACGGGGATGGTCACACTTGGGTAGCGATGGATTATCGAAAAACGAAAGAGAATCCTGCCATTCATTATTTTGATGTTGAGATGGAAGAAGACTTTAAGTTAGCTGATTCCTTTGATGAATTCATTGAGGGGCTTTATACAGCTGAGTATACTGTTGATGAGGAAGCAGCAGCGGCTGAATATGAACTTTCTGAAGATCATTTAAGTAAAGAAGAACTCGAAGCTATATTTGAATTGGACGTGCTTGATGAAGGTAATCTGTATAAAATTCAATATTACCCGATGGTTGATTTGAACGAAAATGAATGGTTTTTTAAAAAGATGCAATATCACATTGAAAAAACAAAAGATGAAGATGATCTTTATCAAGTAGCTGATACGATTATTAACATTCTCTTATTGAATCCAAATATGCCAATTAATAATAATATTAAAGAGCTGGTGCAACAAATATCCGATTTCTTACAAAGTAATGAAGATCCACTTGTAGTAAATGTAGGCGAACTTATTCTTAGTCAGTTCGAGAGTATTATTTAAGGTGAATTTTAAGAAAAAGAGGTTAAGCAATGAGAGCACCGTATCAAGTATTGATATTTCCTTATATAGAAACTGAAAATTCCATTCTATATGCTATTTTTCATCGAAGCGATTATGGTTATTGGCAAGGAATAGCTGGTGGTGGGGAAGATGGTGAGGCTCCTATTGAAGCAGCAAAACGGGAAGCGTTTGAAGAGGCTGGTATTATAAGAGAATGTCCATATATAACACTCGATTCTGTGTCTTCACTACCCGTAGAGGATGTAGTTGGTGAATTTCTTTGGGGAAAAGATGTTTATGTGATAAAAGAATTTTCTTTTGGCGTTAAAGTTTCTACAAAAAATATTAAATTATCTAAAGAACACGTTGATTATAAATGGGTGTGTTTTGAGGAAGCGGTAACTCTTTTAAAATGGGATAGTAACAAAACAGCTTTGTGGGAACTAAATAAAAGGCTATCAAAATAATTGAAATGTTGTTAACAAAGCCAATAGTAGAACGAGAATTAAACGGAAGAAACTTTGCTACACCTCTAAAGCAAAGCTCTTTTGCTTCTTCAATCAATTCAGGTTCCTCCTTACATAGTGAAATATGAAGTATCCTATCAAGTTCTTCTTTAGGCGCATTCCCAATAAAACATTTAAATAACCCTGTGTTCATCTAAGTCCTTCTTTTTATTTAAGTAAATCAAAAATCTACACTTTACTTTATTTTATTTTTGAAAAACTTCTAAATAGCGAATGAGAACAAAAGTTTGATTAACGGTTTGGATTTCATGTATTTTGCGGGATACCGAAAACTTTTAAAATAAGCACCTTGTCTTTACATATGTTGTAAATGTCATGTTAAAATTATACAAAGGAAATGATAGCAAGGGGGTAATGGAATGTCGAATTTGATTGCTTCTGTAGATGTAGCAAACACTCTCAACAAATGGTATTTACATATTAAAAAGAGGGAAGTTTCACAAGCAGTAGAGTTGAGGGATGAGATTCAAGATATGTTAGACGAAATGGAAGAAAATCAAGATGTTTTACTCTATTTCAATATTCTTGATTACAGGTTTAAGGTACTGATGGAAGATTTAGTGGGGCAACCAACAATAACAGAAAGTGAAAGAGTCAAAACAGATGACATGCTAAGGTTTTACTTTTATCTTTTTAAAGGTATGTATGAGAGTGCAAAGAATAACTATTCAGAAGCTCTAGTCCTATTCAGAGTAGCTGAGAGACAACTGGACAAGGTACATGATGAAATTGAAAAGGCCGAATTCCATTATAAAATTGGTACACTCTACTATTTCAATAAGGTCACGCTCCTTTCTCACCATCATCTACAAACAGCAAAGGACATCTACAAGGGTCATGAAGGCTACAGCATACAGACCATAAACTGTAATATGTTGTTGGCACTGAATTTGATTGATGATGGTAGACTAGACAAAGCTGAAAAAATGCTTTTGGATTGTGTTGAGAGACTAATTGAAAAGAATGATAAGAGATTGTTAGCGTTAGCTTATTATGATCTAGGATTTCTAAAAATTCAGGATGACCACCATATAGAAGCAATTGAATATTTCAACAAAGCAATTTCCGCAGATGATCTAAAACAGTCAGCTCCCGTTTCATACTTACAATGTGCGTATGAATTTGCAAGATCAAGCTATAAATCAAATCAGTTGGATCAGGCAATAAGTTGGGTTGCTGAGGGGAAAGCCTTTTCTAAAGAACAGCAGAACACAAACTTTATTTTGAAATTCAATATCCTTGAGAAATGTTATACAACACCACAGGAAAGCTCTGAGGATATTAAGAAAGAACTAGGACTTTTGGAAGAAAGAAAAGCATATGTTGATATAGAGGCTTTAGCTCCTGATGTTGCCTCCATTTATAAGAAGTTAAATCTTTATGAAGAAAGTAACTATTTCTTGGAATTGGCTTTAAAATCTTGTACGCTTATAGGAAAGGAGGTCATATGATCATGAAAAAAGTAATGATGATGATTACTACTGCTTTGCTATTAGGTACAATTCTTGGAATGCCTGTTGTACAACAAACTCAGTCAGATGTTAAAGATGAGATAGTGTTACTTTCCTCAAGAGGTGCAGGATCATAAAAGGGATAGGGTTTTAATTCATCACTGCGAAGTATAATTGTTTAAAAAATGATAAAGTGGATTAAAGTGTCAGGCTCCTTATGGTATAAAAGAATATGCCATAATGGAGTCTTTTTTATATTAGATGCTCCATTTACTTTGATGGCAGCGTATAGAGATACTAAAAAACAAATGAATTTATTAAGCTTTTTGAAGAGGAAACTTTTAATGTCAGTTAGAGAAAATATGGGTATTACCCAATTTCACTGTATATATTTATGTGAGAGCTGTATAAAGTATGGGATTCTGAAAAGCTGAAAAAATGTATGAAGAATTTCAAGATGTTTTTATGAAGAAAGAGAAGAAAACAATTTGAGGTAAAAACAAATATAGTACATACTTTCAATTTTGTTACTTAAATCCTAAATATGGAACTGACTGTAGAATGTTGAAACTGATTGTTTTATAATTTCACGGTAACATAACTTTCTCTGGATTGTAATTAAAAGTATAAAACGTAAGTGAAAGTATATCGGAGGATTTGGATGATAAAAAAAGAAGTTTTTCAAATAATTTTGTTTACAGTCCTTTTAGCAATTTTTCTTTATCAAGGTGTACAAAGAGATTTTCCTTTTGAATATCTGATTACCTTAGTTGTGTGCTATGTTGCTGTAATAGTTTATAGAATTATAAAAGTAATGAAATATAAAAAGGAGCAAAGTACAGTTAAGTAGTTTGAGCTATTTTTGTTTGCGGTGTCCGCAATCACTATTGGGATCAGACGTTTGAGGTCATGGCTCTTTGGCATGTTGACATTTAACTTCGGAGGTGCTTTTATATGTCTATTCAAGTGAACGATGATGATGTTTTAGAGATGTGTAATATATATGCTCAAGAAACTCATCACAGAGAAGCATTGATTTTAGGAAACAGGAAGGGTCTATTGGAATTAAAAAATGCGATAGATCAGGCTTTAAAAACTGGTAGTGCTGTTGCAAATTTATACCCATCTGATTTTGAAGGGTATGAAACTTGTATTGCTCTAGTGGATGATGAAAAGCAGTTTGAGAAATTAATTACTCCTTATGTAGAGGAATATACACAAGATGATGATGCGATTGATCCAATTGATATTATTAAAGACTACGATTCCAAAAAAGAAAAACTCTTATAATAGGGTTTTTCTTTTTTTAGTGGAGTATAGTTTCACCTTTTTTAGCTTTGTGTTTACTTGGAGTAAGGGATGGAGAAAGTTATGTAGGTGTGAAAATAAATAAATGGTAAACAGAATATTACAGGGTGGCATTACAACCCCAAGTGATTTGAGATGCAAAAAATTAATAAGTGTCTTAATGATTGCTATCATAATTTGATGAAGTTGTGATGGAGTTTGAACGTGAAAGTAATCTATGTGAGTACTGCCTACCGAAGTGTAGACTATAAGAGCAACTTTGCTAAATCATTTTTGAAAGGTCTTAAAAAATATGATATCGTTGAGAAAAAATTGTTGGGGGGATGTAAATGAAACGCACATTATATATGTTGTTAGGAGCCATCATTTTAACTTATTTTACTTTGATTTTACCTTTTTCAAAAATATACAACAGTGGACTGTTTGAAGTATTGTCTTTTTGGTTAATTCTAATCTTTGTATTTTCTTATAATAATAAAAACCATACTTGAGATATTTACGATTTTTTCTTTATATGGTAGTGTGTGGGCGGAGGTGTTTGGGATGAAAATCAGGTTCATACTCATTTTACTAGCTTTCGTATTCTCATTGACAATGTTTGGGGGTATTTCAAGTGCAAAAAGTAAGGAAACTAAAGATAATACAAGCCAAGAACATTCAGTCAAACTTGAAGTTGTCAAGTCTACTACATATTATAATTCACTAGATGGAGAACGAATTGAATATAATTCTGAGAATGAAAAGCGGATTGCAAAAACAAAATTAGAGGACATAAAGAAGTATAAAAAGCTCACAGGAAAAAGTATTTCATACGAAGATGTAGGGTTGAAAGATAATGGTGATTTAGGAGAATCTGATAAAATACATACCTTATCATCTTTACCGCCAACCGATCCGGCAACAAATAGCAAACTGCTTATTTCTCAACAAGTTTTTTATAAAGGTACATCTGGAACTAATTATAAATATCAATATCATTCTTATGCCGAATGGTTTAAAAAGCCTGTTAACCATAAAAAAGATGCGTTTGCAGTAGCTTGGGATACATCTGCAGTCCCTTTATCAGGTACTTTTGAGGGGTATTGGCAGCAACAAAAGGCCGTTGCTGATGGTAAAGGTGGCCTCACACATGTAACAGAAGATAAACAACTATCAGCTGATACAGACTCATACAAAAATTATGGTCATGGAGTTATTCTTTCACCTGGCTATGGAGATACTCAATTTATAACAATGGATAGAGATGTACTTGTTCCAAAGTCTAAAAAAGGAGATCCTGCAAATATTATCACAAAATATCATCACACTTATGCAACAATAAATGGTATTTCCATTAGTGTTGGCCCAGCTTCAATAAGTTTTAGTGATAGTTGGGGAGATGATTTAGTTACAGAATATAGCTTTGTATATGGAGATAGATAAGAGAAGAGGGAAGCCCTTCTCTTTATTAGGATTCCTTATTAATTCCTATTGATAACAGCATCTCATTCAATGAGTATGTTCAAATTCTTCAAAATTGGTTAAAAAACGATAAAGTGGATTAAAGTGTCAGGCTCCTTATGGTATTCTAGTAAAAGAATATGCCATAAAAGGAGTCTTTTTTATATGAAAATATTAGATGCTCCATCTTTACTATCAGCTGTAGAACAGAGATCAAAGGCCTATCATGAGCTTCAAGAAGAAATGAAACTTGTGAAAAAAGCATTAAAAAGTGTGTCGGGCTTAGGTGATGAATTTACTGGAAAAGGTGCAGACAATATCAAATCTTTTTATGAGGATCTTGCGCTGTACACAGACACATATCTTGATTTTATCGATATGCAGAAAGCTTTTTTAGATGGGGTGAAAGGAAAGCTTGATGATGAATCATTAGGCGGGAGTACTTTTATTGATGATCACTTTTTAGACACTCAATTGAAACAAGGGATTCAGAACAATAAAGATATGGTCAAAGAACAAAAAGAGGCACTTTCCACTATTTTTGATGATATTAGTGATTTAATTGAATTACATACTTTTTCAAGTAAAGAGGTCAATGAACATTTAGACGATGCGAACAAAAAAAGAAAAGAGACCATTGAAGTTTTACATCAAATAGACAATGATTTAAAAACGGAATACGCAAAGTCAGAAGCGGTTGAGAACCACCTCAACACTTTTTATGCAAAGATGATGGCTGCTACTGGAAAAGGAAAGAATGCGCAGCCAATGTATTATGATGCAAAAGCATTTCATGAGACAGACGTGTACAAGAACCATGATCAAATTGATGCTCAAGTAAAAGCCTATTTAAAGGTGAAAAACGAAGAAAAAGAAAAACGAAGAATCAAAGAATTGAAAGAAAAGCTCAATGATCCTTCGTGTCTATCAGAAGCGAAATACTTTGAGATTGTAGACGAGATCGGATATGAGAATCTCACATATGATCAAAAAATGTATTACAGCCAGCTTCTCCAAATCAAAGCTCAGGAAGAGGCCTCGGAGGTATTTATTGATAGTGTCAAAGGTGCTGCAGTTGGTCTATATGATGTGGCAAAAGATACAGTAGTTGGCATCTACGATCTTGTGACAGATCCTGGAGGTGCCGTTGAATCTGTCGTAACGGCTGTTTCTCATCCAATTGAAACGTCGAAAGCGATTGGAAAATCTATTTCTGATTCATTCCAAAAAGAGGTCATTGAAGGTGATGCCTACTCGAGATCACACTGGTTCGCCTATGCGACTGGTTCTCTAGCAGAAATTGTCTTTGGGTCTAAAGGGGCAGGAGCCATCACAAAAACAGGGACAACAGCGGCCAAAACAACAGTGAAGAAAGGCCTTGAACAAGGAGCAAAATCATTAGATAGAGTCTCTATTCCTGGTCTATTGCCATATTCACCAAAGTTTCAAATGGCTGGTGGACCGAAGCTCCCGTACAATGTATTTGATGGAGAAAATCTCAAAAATAAACTCCTCTCCATGGCAAAGCGTCTAGACAACAACTCAGGATACGGTACCTCTCAGACAGGCAGAAGATTACCAGCACCTAAATCACCACCGACCGTTGTCAGTTACGGAGAGCACTATGTGCGATGGAAACGCAAAAAGGTATTAAAACCGAATGTCGTTTATTCAACAAAGCAAGGTTACACCTACACAACAGATCACTATGGCCGCATTGTCAAAGTCGAAGCAAGTGATTTAAAATATGGAGAGATGAAAAGAAACCAATATGCTCAATCCAATTCAGGAAAGCCGGATCGATTACTGGATGATGATGGAGGGCATTTAATTGCATCTATTTTTAAAGGGTCTGGGGATATTGATAACCTACTTCCGATGAATTCCCAGATTAATCGTAGTGGCGGGAAATGGTATAACATGGAGCAGGAATGGTTGGCTGCACTCAAAGAGATTCCACCTAAACATGTAGAGGTAAGTATTGAGCCTATTTATCAAGGTGATTTGCTAAGACCTGATAGTTTTTTTGTGGAATATAAAGTAGGAAAAAGTTATGTTCAAGAATTTATCAAGAATCAACCTGGAGGTTAAAGATAATGGAATCAATAGAACACTATTATAAAAAGATAGCAGAATCAATTAATGAATTAATACCATATGATTGGGATAAAGTTTGGATGTATGCAGAAATCCTTGATGATTCGGCTGGAATTACATTTTGTTTCAACGAGACTAATAGTGAAGAGTATGTTTATGGACATGAAATTCCACTTAAATATAATGTAAGTAAGTCAACATACATTCATTTATTATACGAACTAAGTAAAACTTTTGAAGAATTGAAAAAAGCATATATACAAAATGATTTAGGTGCTTGGACAACAGCTACCCTACAATTAGATAAAACAGGGAAATTCTCGATTGATTATGGCTATGAAGATATTTTATCTATAGGGCTTTATGGTATCCAGAGAAGAGCCGTATGGGAGTATAAAACGTTCGGGTTTTTACCAGAAGACGAGAAAGATAAAGAAGCTGTGCTAAATTATTTGAAAAATAAAGAAGAAAATAGCAAATAGCAAATGACCCTCCAAATGAATGAAGGAGGGTTTTTGTAATATTTGTTTCATAAGAATTTCCCATTTTACCTATTTAAACCGATAAACCGTCACTTCACACTCACCAAGGACCTCTTCTATCATCTCTCGAACAACCGTCCAATCGCCACCTGCCAAGCCGCAGCCGATCCCATAAGGAATGGCGATAGAATGAAGGAGGTTCTCTTCATTTGGATTTGTCACTGTCTGTTTTAGATGTTCAAAGCAGCTGCGTAATGCGTCGTCATCTGTTTGTTTTGTTTTTCTTCCGTATCCAACTTGAGCGAATAAGTTGGCAATGGTTTTTCCGTCGTTTGTTGTGATGAGCTGGACGGAGCTTAATAAGTCATCTCCTTGTTCTGCACATAAACGTTTATAGTCTTTATACACATTTGGGTATTTGCTTTTGATTTGCTTTGCTAATCCTGCTCCCATGACACCCTTACAATTCACTTGGTGACAGATGATATCTTCATCTGCGTCTAAAATATTGCCTTCTATCGTTTTGATCATTTCAAGTCATCCCTTTTCAATAAAATGCAAACTTATGTTCTATTATATCAGTTTTGGTGACATTATGTTTAAAAAAATGGATACGTTCATACGATCAAATTGGCAAAAACAGTCCATGACATCTAAAATAGTGAAAGATAAAGAAAAAGTAGTAAGGAGAGTCTTATGGATAAAATAGAAACAAATCGGTTAATTCTTAGACCATTTCGTGATGAAGATGCACCCGGAATGCTTGCATACTTGTCTCAACCAAGAGTGAATTGTTTTCTGGATGATCAAATCTCTACATTAGAAGAAGCGGTAGCTAAGGTGCAAAAAAGAAAAGCAGATCACTCTTATATGGCGGTTTGTTTAAAAGAAAGTCAGTTGATTATCGGTGAACTGTTTTATCTAAAAGATGAGCCGGATACGTATTCGATTGGCTGGAATTTTCATGCGTCATATGAAGGGAATGGATATGCCCGTGAAAGTGCAGAAGCTCTCTTGTCGTATCTATTTGTCAATCAAGGAGCAAGGCGCTTATATGCATATGTAGAGGATGACAATGATCGATCTCAAACATTATGCGAACGTTTAGGTATGAGGAAAGAAGGCTTCTTTCTTGAGTTTGTTTCATTTACTACAAATGAGGATGGCACACCTAAATATGAAAATACCTATCAATATGCTTTGCTGAAAAAAGAATGGGAGCAGTTTCATTCTAAATAGTGCTTTGTTTCTTGGTATCCGGATGACAATGAAGTGACAAAAATGTGAGATGATCCCTTTATTTTGTTCGCTCGATCGATGTCACGGTCTTCTTTTTTCATTTATCCTTTTCCTAAACGAAGCAAAAGGAATGAAATGAGATGCAGGAGTTTAATGAACGGGTATTTCGGTCGATTAATCAACTTAGTATGAATCACGATGTCTTAAATCCAGTTCTTATTGGATTGGCTGAATATTCAGTGATGTTCATTGCGATCATGTTTTTGATCATGTGGTTTCAAAATCGGAGCAGAAGAAACAGATGCATGATGATATCTGCTGGGTTGACCTTTATCTTGGCAGAGATGCTAGGGAAAGTCGCTGGGCTCTTTTATTCCAATCAGCAGCCCTTTGCAGAATTGAATCAAGTCAACCTTTTAATCGAAAAGGAAGTGAACAACTCTTTTCCGAGTGATCACACCATTTTTATTTTTTCCATTTGTATGGTCTTTTGGCTTTTCCACAAGCGTCATATTTATTGGCTTTTCATTGCCTGCGCTGTAGGATTTTCAAGGATTTGGGTAGGTGTTCATTATCCATTTGATGTGTTGGCAGGTGCTGTGATCGCCTGTTTAACGGCGGTAACGGTTGTTTATTTGCCGCTATTCCAAAAGGGCGTTAATGTACTTCTGTCGTGCTTTGAATGGGTGGAGCAGAAATGGGCCGGAGAGAGAACCAAATAAAATGTAAGTCTCACGAAAAAACACCCCAATCTGTTATGAAATCAGATCGGGGTGTTTATTATTTTCGCCAAAATGTGGAACAATCTGCTTTGTCTTCAATGTTAAATTCAATGATTTTTTTAAGTAGAGGATAGTCAATCGGTAAGCTTTCCTTCATCCGAAACATCTTTTTTCCATGGTCATAACCAGCTTGTACAATATCTGGTGAAAAGTGTTCAATTCCTTTACCTTCTGGTGCGACAGAAATGTGATGTTTTGCGACGCTAAATCCGATAATAAATGTGCCATGATCTGTGAACATGGGCTGATTCCAAGCAATTTTTGGCTCTAATTGAGGGAATGTGTCTGAAATCCATTGTAAGATGTCTTGCGTGCGCTGTTTCAGCTCTGGATTACCGATATTGCTTACATATTCTTCAAAAATCTGCATTGTTTTCATCCTCCATATTCATCAAGCCTCAGACGGGATTCGAACCCGCACTCCTTTCGTAAGCATAGGCTAGGGGGCAACACGCTTCCCTACGGAATTTCACCGACAGGAGTTTCACCTGTCTCAGCTCATTTGCTTTTCGGTGCTTCTGAAACCCTTGCCTTGCGACCCGCTAGCTACAATTGTTTTACGGCGCTCTTCCCTTCTAGAGCTACTGAGGCACGGAAGTTCTTGTTCATATTATATAGAGAAACTTGAAAAATGAAAAGCTATGCTCATCATCTAATCCAATCGCACAAAATAGTCAAAGGCACATATGATAAAAGACCATATAGTTATGTATACAGCATGGAATTGGGCTGATTGAAAGTGACAAACCTGTTGATGAGTAAACTAAAAGAGATAAACAATCAAACAAAATTAGAAGGCTTTACTCACAAACGTTCGATGAGTTCTCCCTTTTTGCTCACCATGGAAGATGGGGAACCTTTTTACTCATGGGTGTTTTTTGAAAGAAGTGTGTTTAAGACTTGCTATTTTTCTTTGAGCTCTATCAATGAAAAGCAGAATTGTGTGCTGTTGGAACTTCTTGTACCGTGCTGCAATAGATCAACATGCTGTCAAAAAGTTTTGTATCGATCCAGTTCGAAAATTCTTGTAGATCTTTCTTTTTTATGTGGAATGATTGAAGTAGAGCTTCCTGTATATGATGCGCTTATTTTAAAGAATATAGAATCTCACCACATCTTTCTTTGTTTTTCCACAACGCCCAGTTCGGTGGAAGTATGGCGGAATGGAACAAAATTTCTCAATACGGCAACTGTTGTGTTGCATCATCAAGATCATCAGGATGTACCAGTCGCAATTAGGATTCAAACTGGTACATTTTGTTATGATCTTCTTGTCCAAAAAGGAGAAAGTCGTGCGATTACTGTGAAAGATGTGAAATTTATCTTGAAATCTCCATCAACTGAAAGTGTGCAAGCACGATTAGACATGCAAATCAACATGGTGCAAAGAAGAAAAATAAAGCTTTGAAGCTGTGATAATCGCACAATCTTCAAAGGTCAATGGATCATAGTCTATCAAGACTAGGTTGAAGGAGGGTTAAAATGGCTATTTTAGGCGGATGTAGTAATGAACAAGCGGGCTTTGTAAATGATGCAGTATGCTTCACACTTGATTTAGCAGCAGCAGCTGATGCAGTTGTCGTCTGGACAGATGGAACACCTTATGTCATAAACGGAACCATCATGGTGGAAAACAATGGGATTGTGGCTGTAGCACCTACCGTGGCTTTAGAGGTAAACGGTACAGCTGTTCCTGATTTCACGGTACCGCCAGGAGAGAGTCGATCCATTACGCTCAGTGATCTGAACTCGATTGGGATTTTAGCTACTGGTGGAACCTCGACTGGAAGTATTGTCGTTTCGTTTTCTCTCAATTATCAGTATTAGTGTGTGTGTCTTGAAGATTCCACAGTTTGAAAGTAGTGTGAGACATGTGCGCCCAACTTAATATGTGTGGAGGAATAACCGGTCCAACGGGAGCCACGGGTTCAACGGGAGTAACTGGCCCGACTGGAGCCACGGGTTCAACGGGAGTAACTGGCCCGACTGGAGCCACGGGTTCAACGGGAGTAACTGGCCCGACTGGAGCCACGGGTTCAACGGGAGTAACTGGCCCAACGGGAGCCACGGGTTCAACGGGAGTAACTGGCCCAACGGGAGCCACGGGTTCAACGGGAGTAACTGGCCCAACGGGAGCCACGGGTTCAACGGGAATAACTGGTCCAACAGGAATAACCGGCTCAACGGGAGTAACCGGTCCAACCGGCCCGACTGGAGCCACGGGTTCAACGGGAATAACTGGTCCAACAGGAATAACCGGCTCAACGGGAGTAACTGGCCCAACCGGAGCCACGGGTTCAACGGGAGTAACTGGCCCAACGGGAGTCACGGGTTCAACAGGAGTAACTGGCCCAACTGGTGCAACGGGCTCAACAGGAGTAACTGGTCCAACGGGAGCCACGGGTCCAACAGGAATAACCGGCTCAACGGGAGCCACGGGTCCAACAGGAATAACCGGCTCAACGGGAGCCACGGGTTCAACAGGAGTAACCGGCCCAACCGGAGCCACGGGTTCAACAGGAGTAACCGGCCCGACTGGAGCCACGGGTTCAACGGGAGTAACTGGCCCAACGGGAGCCACGGGTTCAACGGGAATAACTGGTCCAACGGGAGCCACGGGCCCAACGGGAGTAACTGGTCCAACCGGAGCCACAGGTGACACAGGTCCAACCGGTACTAGTTTAACAACTAACTCGATGTACGCATCCAATACGTCGGGAAGTACGGTGCTGGTTGTTTTGGGCGGAACGGCAGTGACGCTGCCTAATAACCAAAGTTTAGATGGATTTACCGTAAGTGGTGGTAATACGGTGTTTACTGTACCTGTTTCAGGACGATATTTCATCACGTATCAAGTAAATACAAACGCTGCACTTCTGGCAGGAACAAGAGTAATTAACAACGGAACCCCCATAGCAGGGTCTATTTTAACACCTGCTTTATCTACATCTACCTACAATGTATCTCTCATTACAACACTTGCAGCAGGGAATCAAATTTCTCTTCAAATATTCGGTTTAGTCGCAACCGTAGTATTACTTGGCGGGGGATCTGTTGGAGCGGCATTAACCATTATCAGATTGGAATAAATCCAAAAAGCCCAATAAGGGCTTTTTTTCAATTCAACCGTGTCCTTTAATAGAAAAAAGACGGATTTTTTAGTGTATGCATCATTGACTAGGAGAAAGAAACGCAATAACAAAGGAATCGGTTATTGAAGATTCAAGTGATTCATATTAAAATGATGTCAAATGGACGAATTAGCAATTGCTAATAGAAGTTCCATATTTAGTGAAATCATGTGGTGTAGCTGAAGGTGATTGGGGGTGTAGAATGAGCAAAGTTCCTGTGGCGGAATTGGCATCACTATTAAATGACTGGAACATGGAAATCAAAAAAGATCATGCAGATGAGGCAGAACGGCTATTTGCTAAAGCGAAACAAGCAGTAGAGGAAATTGATGATGCTGACATCCTCATGTATTATTCTCTTCTTGAGAAAAGGCATCATATTCTGATGTACAATTTAAGAGGGCAAAAAGGCAATGTTTCAACGAAAAGTAAAGAAGGCCATTATGGGAAAAAAGATGATGATTTGTCTAATCGCCTTGCTTACTATTTTGATTTTTATGAGGGTGTGTATGAACAGCATCAGGGGAATTATGAGGTTGCATTACAGATGTATCAAAGTGCGGAAAAGCTCTTAGATAAAATTCCAAGTGAAATCGAACGCGCTGATTTCGATTTTAAGGTCGCGTGGCTTTACTATCGCCTGAGTCATATCATGCTTTCATTAAGTTATATTCGCAGGGCTCTACACGTCTATAAACGTCACAAGCACTATGAAAGAAGAACTGCACTTTCATATTCTCTTATTGCAGCCAACCTTACAGAGATTGGCAGGTACGAAGAAGCGCTTGAGAATTATCGTTTGGCGGAAGAGGTGTTGACGAGCGAACAGGATGATTTTATGCTGGCTCAGCACCATCATAATGTCGCCATTTTATATTCATTTTGGAATAAACCGAAAGAATCTATACGACATCTTGAAAAAGCATTGTCTCATCAAGAGTATTATGATTCAGATTTCTTTTTCCATTCTACGTATCTGATCAGCCGGGAACTCTGTGTGATTGGTGAAAAGCAGCGTGCAAGTCAGTATATAGATGCTGCATATGCCCGAATGAAAGAAGCTTCTCATGAAGTGTTTCAGCTCAAAATAGGCATCGTACATGATCTTTACTTAACGAATGTGCCACAAAGATTTCAGCAAATTAATGAGAAATTAAGAAAGTTAGAAGAAAAGAATGAATATCATGAAGTGAAAGAGCTTTCTCACTTTGCTGCAAAGTATTGTGAAAAGCAAGCACTTTATGAGCAGTCTGTTTTTTACTTGAATAAAAGTTTAGAAGCGGATTTACATATGAAAAGAATGGGGTTGATATAAGATGAAAACAGGATTAAAAGTATTATTCGTTGTGGGTTTAGCGGTCGCTGCGGCTGTTTTAACTGAAAATGTAGCGGGTTCTTTCGAAGTAGCAGAAAAAATCATTGGTGGTTAATCACCCAATCATATCTCGCCCTTGTTGATGATCATCAGCAAGGGTTTTTTATATGGGTGAAAATAGGCTCTTCTTATTAAACGCTGCAAGAACGTTTAATAAGAAGAATTCGCAACAAAGGGGGTGTGCAAATTTGTTACCTGCTCCATTATTCTAAATAAACATAGGGCAGAGCAACAAGTTAAAAAGGTCACCTTTCTTTGCTTAATTTAATTTTTTGCAGGACTTTTCATTCAAATTTCATCAAATTGGTCTATAGTACATAGAAATTGTTACAAAAGAGGGAACACCGCTCCATTTGTCACGCATATGATGAGATGAAGTGTAAGTTGAAGGCAGGTGATTGTATGGATCCACGGGTGTATGGAGGCTTTCATGGCGGCGGTTTTAGCGGAGGTGCAGTGGGACCTCATATTGGCTTTGGCGGGTATTATGTGAGCCCTGGCGTGTTCTCGGGCTTAGGAGGTTACCCTGGATATGGAGGGTTCGGGACGTTTTCTGGATATTCTCCATATGGCTCCACATTCATTATGGGGCGTCCTCCTGGTTTTTATGTAAGAAGTTATTAATGTTTCATCACAGTGATTGAAATAGCCATCTAAGATTGGCTATTTCAATTGGTGAAAGTGCTTAAATGTAGCTGTGATCACAATAACCCCTAGGATGCAAATAGGCAGCCAAATGATGATAAACGGATCGTAAGCATCTGTATACGCAGCTAAAGCAGCACCTAGGCAGTAAAAGACAATAGAACCGATTCGCAGCAAGCTCACATGCTGAATAGGGGCTTTTCTTTTTTCCCGATTTGATAAGCGTTGCGCCAAATCTTCAAATAAGTTAGCAAGTGTACTCGTTAAAACTGTTGTAGAAATGCCAGCGACATTTAATTTGCGTGCGGCCGCCGTTTGCATGCCCATCGCCATACTTAAAAGGATAATCAGCATAAAATAAGCACCTTGCGTATAAGGAAAAATGGTCATAAGAGCAAATAGAAGCAAGATGATGACTTCTATGATAAAGATGCGTGTAACGGCTTTTGGCCAAAATGTTTTTTCTTGTTTTCCACCTATGACAACAGCTAGTAAAACACCTAGAACAAATCCGCTAAGTGCCGTGATGGAATGAAGAGCGGTTAACTGCAATGAACTGCCTGCTGCAATGCCAAGCAGTACAATATTTCCCGTCATATTTGCTGTAAACACATGCCCCAGGCTTAAATAGCCAATAACATCCACTATTCCTGCGGTAAGACATAAGAACATCAGTGCAATGTTTCGTATTGAGTGTGCGGTCAAAATGGTCATCCCTTTCTTCCTCTCTAATGAATAAGTGTAACGCTTAATGACCGCGTGTGTCCATTTTATGAGCTGGTAATATGTCCTGCAGCTGATATAAAACTTGTCGAAAAGAATCATCATTCACATGGTGCCTCATTTTCCGGAATGGATCGCCTTTTTCCTTTAGACGTTTTATAACAGCCGGCATCGTAAATAAAGAAGGGTGACATTCTTCGCTATTTAATTCTTCCCATTCAATCGGTGTTGCAACAAGTCCGAGCTCGTTTCCTCTCGGGGAATACGGGGCGATGATTGTTTTTCCAGCATCATGTTGAAGGTAGTCTAAATATAAACGGTTGCCGCGGTTTTTCTTTAGACGCTCTAGCGTAAACAGCTCGGGTGCTTGTTCGCATAAAAATTGGCAGATGAACGCAGTGAATTGTCTAGTTTGTTCATATGTGAAGGCATTTTTCTTCAATGGGATATAAACTTGCAGCCCTTTCCCACCACTTGTTTTAATAAATGCGGTGAGAAAGAGTCCATCTAAAATGGCCTTGATTCGTTTGGCTGCTTCTATTGCTAGGTGAAACTCTTTAACAGAAGGCGGATCTAAATCAAATACAATTTCTACAGGCCGATCTGTATCTCTCGTTTCAAAAGGAATATGAAATTCCATCGCCAGCTGGTTACCAAGCCAAAGCAACGTGTCAGGATCATTACAGATTGTGTAAGAAATATCGTTCGCTTGATCTGTCTCAACAAAATCAGGCGCATAATCGGGCGTTGCCTTTTGATAAAAAGATTCTCCACCAGTGCCATGAGGAAAGCGTATTAACGTAAGACGTCTTTCACGTAAAAAGGGTAATAAAAAGGGAGCGGCTTGCCTCAAATAAAGTAAGTAATCTGCCTTTGTGATATGAAGGGCAGGTACAACCGGTTTCTCTGGGTGGGTGACGTCAATCATAGCTGGGAGCGGATAAAGCTGTTTGAGCATGTGTTGAAAGGTACACGTTGCTGGATCTGCATCGAATAAAAACGAAAAGAACCGGGGCTCTCGTAAGGCTGATCCATCAAAAGAAATACAGGCGATCTTTGCGACAATGGATGGTGGGATTTCATAATGTGATGCTCCAGTCATTTGACCTTTGGTTAGAAATAAGGTGCGCAGGGTTTGTTCTTCTTCTTTAGAAAAACCATGCTTAAATTGGACAACCTCTAAGAGATTCGTTTCTTGATAAAGACATCCTTGAAAATAGCCATTGTCTTTATCAAAACGAGTCACGATGACAGATACATACCGCCAATTTTTGATTTTGAGCCATTCTTTCGAGCGGGTATGTTCCTGCCATTTACTCATCTTCTTTTTAGCAACTAATCCTTCCGCTAAATAGGTCAGCATGATTTTTTTCATGTCATCAGGGCTGGTATCGGTTTGGATGATTTGAAGAAGAGAGGGGTGATTCAGCTGAACGGAGGGAGGAAGATTTGCAGCTTGGAACACCTCATGCAGCTCAGCTTTTCTTTCAATCAGCGGTAAATCAACGAGGGATTTCCCTTTGCATCTCAATAGATCAAATGCAATCAAATGACATGGAAACCGCTTAGCCTGGCGTTGAATGGTTTCTGTGTTTTTCAGGCGGCTTCTTTGCTGAACCTTTGTAAAGTCGCTTTCTTGTTCACTCAGTAAAAAGACCAATTCTCCATCTAGGGTCAGCGGTAAAAAAGGTGCAAGCTGCTTTGTTAGTTGCTGGCACTGATCAATGACTTCAGGAAATTGTTTGTTTAATCGTTTTCCCGCTCTGCTCTCTAAATGGATGGCGTCTTTTTCCCATATAAGAATGGCCCTAAAGCCGTCATATTTTAATTCATACAGCCAGTCTGCTCCAGCAGGAATATCATGTGCAGACGTTAAACGCATCGGTTTCATTGTGTTTTTCACTTCCTTACATCATGTGTTCTTATGGTGGGATGAAATTTTCATAAACATACATAACTCTGATGAAAACATTACATAGTAAGAAGAAAAGAACGGAGGCGTTACGATGCATACAGTATGGAAGGGCGGCATTAGCTTCGGACTGGTGAATATTCCAGTCAAGCTGTTTACCGCTACAGAAAACAAAGATATTAAATTAAGACAGCTTCATAAAGAATGCCATACGCCGATTAACTACAAAAAGGTTTGTGCTAACTGCGGCGAGGAGGTAGCGCCAGAGCAAATTGTAAAAGCGTACGAGTATGCCAAAAATAAATTCATTGAATTGGATGAGGAAGAACTCGAAAGGCTGAGAAAAGAAAATGAAGAAAAAGCCGTCGAAATTATTGATTTTGTGAAGATAGAAGAAATCGACCCCATCTATTATGAAAGAAGTTATTTTCTATCTCCAGATACCGGCGGAGCAAAGGCTTATTCATTATTAAGAAAAGCGTTGCAAGAATCAGGGAAAATCGGTGTAGCCAAGATCATGATTCGCTCAAAGGAGCAATTAGCGATTGTTAGGTGCTACGAACATATTTTACTAATGGAAACCATTCATTTCCCTGACGAAATTAGACAAGTATCAGATGTCCCGAATATCCCGCAAGAGGAAAACATCGTGAAGAAAGAATTAGATACGGCACTCCTTTTAATTGAGCAGCTGACCACCACATTCGATCCAGCCGCTTATCGCGATGAATACAGAGAGCAGCTGATGAATGTCATTGGAGACAAAATTTCTGGAGAACATACCGTTCAACCAGAAACGACAGGTAAAAAAGAGGCTTCATCCAATGTCACTGATTTGATGGCCGCTTTGCAGGCTTCTATCGATCGATCAAAACCAGAAAAAACGAAAAAAGCAGCACCTAAGAAAAGAAAAGCACCCGCTAAAAAAGAAAAGAATGCATAAAGAAAAGACCGCTCGCCAAAGGGCGGTCTTATTTTGGCTTCACTACATCCTGAATCGTCCCGTCTGATCGGTGGATGACAACTGCTGTTCCTTTTTTAGATGAAATCTCTTTCGCGCGGTCGATGGCTTCCTGTTTCGTTTCTTTTACCTCACTTGCACGCTTCGCTTTTTCAGTTTGAACCGCCCAGCCTTCATCATGTTTCACGACATGCTGCGCATGATCCATGAGCTCAGGTCGTGCAGAGCTGCTTTTCTTAGAAGGAGTCACAGAACCATGAGAGTGAAAGTCCTCCATTTCTTTTTCCGTCGCATTCTTTTTCCACTCTTTCGCTTGATTGATCGCAATTGGAATCGCTCTACCTTCTTCATAGCCTTCCTGCACCATTTTGTTGGCAATCTCAAGTGCTTTTTTTCGAATGACTTTGTCTAGTGATTGGAATGAAGCTGGATAATCTTCCATTGTCCAAGGCATATTGAACGCTCCTTTCTTTTATTTGAACACCTTCCCCCATATGCAATGGATCAAACATTTAACCATCTCAATCCAATGGCTTGGTTGAAATACATCGTTTTGCTGAGGAAGAATGTTTTCAATTCCTGCACAATAGAAGATAGTAAAGGAGTGATTGAAATGATGATGAAAGGCTTGTATGAAGCACATTTACCTGTGAGTGATTTGAAGGCATCCATTTCTTTTTTTGAAAAATTGGAATTAACACTTGCTCATGAAAATGAACGAGTGGCCTTTTTATGGATTGAGAAAGGAAAGAGCTGGCTCGGCCTTTGGAAGGTTGATATGTCCACTGTTCCATATCATCCAGCGACGCGACATGTGGCCTTCCAAATAGAAACATCCAACATTGAGCAGATCAAAGAATGGCTGATAGAAAAAGGGATCAGCATTCATCCGATGTTTGGTTATTCGGAAGAGCAGCAGCCTTTAGTTCTTGATAATCCGCCACAATTTCATGCCGCGATTTACTTTCTTGACCCAGATGGCAATTTGCTTGAATGCATAGCACCGCTTGAAATTGATGCAGGAGAACATCATGAGATGATGACATTTGAAGATTGGGAAAGAAAGAAACATCCGTTTATTGATTGACAAATGCATTCATTGTAACTATATTGATTACAACGGTGGTGAAGGAATGTGAAACAAATTAGCAGCAGGTATACCATTGCTGTTCATATCTTGTCATTTATTGCGGGTGTTTCAAAAGAGTGCACAGGGGATTTTATTGCAGAAAGTGTCAATTCAAATCCAGTCATTATCAGAAAAATGATGGCTATGCTCAAAAAGGCGGATCTCATTGAGATTCGCCGAGGAGTTGGCGGTGCTTCCTTAAAAAGGCCGGCAGAGGACATTACTCTACTAGATGTGTACCGGGCTGTGGATGTAAGCGCAGATGAAGAGTTATTTAACTTTCATCAACCAGTCATTGCATGTCCAATTGGTCAAGCCATGGATACGAGACTGCGGCAAGAACTTAAAGAAGCACAGTCCGCACTTGAGCATCACCTTAAACAAGTGACAATTAAGCAATTATTAATCGAGGCGGAGTAGAAAAAGCTCATACATAGAGCTTTTTTTACCCCTTTGTTGTAACCATTTTGATTATAACGAATGATCTGATGCAAGAAACCAGCTGCTTCATACATGAAACATCACCGTTGAACGAAAAATGAGGAGGTCAAATCAATGACATTATTAGTGACAGGTGCAACAGGACAACTTGGATCGCTCGTCGTCAAACATTTGCTCGCAAAAGTACCAGCTGAACAATTGGCGGTCAGTGTTCGAGATCCGCAAAAAGCAGTCCATCTAAAGGAAGCTGGGGTGGATGTGCGCAAGGGAGACTTCACACAGCCGGATACACTTCAATCAGCGTTTCAAGGGATTGATCGCCTTTTGATCATTTCGTCTGGGGATGGAGACCGCGTGAAGCAGCATATCAATGCCATCCAAGCAGCGAAAGCAGCGAATGTGTCATTTATTGCTTATACAAGTGTTGTCAATGCAAGAGAAAGTCAGCTTAACCTAGCACATGACCATGCAAAAACAGAAGAAGCGATTTTGGCCTCTGGCATACCTCATGTTTTTCTAAGAAACAATTGGTATGTGGAAAATGAAAAAGATACGATTCTGGCATCAGTGAACGGAGCGCCGTTTATCAGCCCAATTGGTGAAGGTAAAGTCGGCTGGGCAACAAGAAATGACTATGCAGAAGCAGCAGCAAATGCGTTAACACTGCCGGCACATGATCAGGAAATCTATGAATTGTCAGGACCGCTTCGCACACACACTGAACTTGCACAAATGGTCAGCAAAGTGAGCGGGAAAGAAATCAAAGTAGAGCACATGGATGTAGATACATTTGGAGAATTTTTAGCGTCAAATGGTGTACCGAAAGAAGCTGTTCCATTTGTCAAAGCGATGCAAAGCGGAATTCGCGATGGGGCATTAGCAGTCGAAAGCCATGATTTCGAAAAACTATTAGGCCGTTCTTTAACACCTATTGAAGATAGAATACGAGAAATGATGTCAAACTAAACAATTAAAAACGCCCTGTAAAAGGGCGTTTTTTCTATCCTTGTTGATCCGTTATTTTGAAAATATAGGTGTAATGTCCATTTTGTCGTACATATTCTTGTATGTAGATGTTAGAATTTTATGAGATGATTCCAACAAATGAATGACGCTTACTTTATTATGAAATACATTATTCAAGATATTCATTTTGTTTTAATCCTATTAAATAGCAGGATGTGATGACATGTTACGCAAAGCCTTTCTCTCTTATTTGACTGCCAGTATGATCACAATCATCGTCATTATGATTGAACTCGGTTTTCGTTCAGCCGTTGTTTCACCATTTGTTTTACTTGATTCGAACAAAGAAAGCAACCCAAAAGTATTCGTCGCTCATTCGCTATATCAGGGTGACGTTTTATTAACCTATCAAGACGGTTCTTTCAATGGCCCTTCAGAAGCATCCCTTCAATTAAGTGGAAAGAACATAAATCTCACACAGATCCCATCTGCGAATGGAATCAGTATGATTGAAACAGACAAAATAATGAATGATAAGGCATTGGTTTTTCTAAGAAAAGGTTTTGTACCTATCCATGATGATACGATCATGATGGAACAGGTAACGCAAAATCCCTTCTTTTCTACATACAATCTAACGAATCTAACAGAAACAACTAAGATCAACACAAACTTTAAGCATAGCATTACATTTGTTACATTCATGACTTTAATGGGAATTCTTTTGCCCGCTTTGTTATTTTTCCTTTTTAACCTTCACGAATCGATGAAAAACCTATTCACATTATTCATTCCCTTTGTTCTAGCCATTTTTCTTCCCTTGGGATTAAATTATTATTTCTTAATGGGATACGTGCTATCTGTTACAGGATCTTATGTGTTGAGTATGATTCTCTCTATACTTGTGCCTAGTTTCCTGTCAGTCTTATTGACAGCTTATTCATTTGAGTATGTGACAAAAGATTCTTCTGATGTAGTAGGAGAAAATGAAGACACTTTAGGGAATTCATTCTTCCTGAACGTTAGGGAGCAAGCCGTTTTATTTGGTGCTATCACATTATCCTTGATATATTTCGGCTCTTATTTAGTCATGCCTTTGGCGTTTCAAGCGAAGGTTATGGATCATCTTTTTCTATTTTGTGCTTGGTATTTCGCCCTAGTCATCTTATTTATTATGGGTTACTCATTCATTCAAAAAATGATAAATAAGTATGAAATCTTACGGACGGACGAATTCATAAATATTTGCAAAGATATTGAGCATAAAACGAACCAAAAGGTAAATATATGGGTGAAAAAAGACTCACAACATGATGTGAATGCCTGGATATATTCATTTCAACTTCCATTTAGAAGAAAAGTCAATCTATATGTGACGGAAGGGTTATTAGATAAGTTTGATAGAGAGGAAATTCGTGCGATCTTATTCCACGAAATGGGACATGTAAAATTAAAACATGCGCATTTCACCATTTACCTCACTGTGATTGTCACCTTACTTATGGGAATCAGTATGTACTATGCCAGACAGGTGATGCTTGCCAATGGTTGGTGGCAATATATTTTGTTGTTCCCAGCAGGGTTATTGATCATGATATTTATGACGGAGTGGTTGCCAAAGAAAATGAGTCGCTTATTTGAGATTCAGGCGGATCGCTTTGCTGTTCACCATCTTGAGAATCAAACTCTATATCTCAATACTTTGATAAAATTAAGTCATTTGATTGAAGAAGATGGAGATGACGGAAGAAAATCTGAATGGCGTGAAAGTCATCCTTCTTTTGAAAAACGAATTCATCACATAAAGAAAATCATGAAGTGAAGGCGGTTTGTGTGAAAGACGACACTTCCTTCGGTAGTATGAAGAAATAAAAACATGAATGTTCTCAAACGCCCTGTAAAAAGGGCGTTTTTTCATGTATCACACAAGCATGATGTCCAAATTTTAGACAAATCCGTTCGTTGAAATTTCAGAAATTTGGGATTAAAATGAAATGAAGGTCCATTATTCAGTCATCAGATGACCGGACATAAATCAAGGTGCAGCAAAAGAAAGGAAGTTCGCCGATGAGAGTCAGTTTATTTGTCACCTGTATCATTGACACGATGCAGCCACATGTAGGAAAGGCGACTGTTGAGGTGTTAGAGCGGCTTGGTGTTGAAGTGGAATTACCTGAAGCACAAGTGTGCTGCGGGCAGCCCGCCTTTAACAGCGGCTATACAAAAGAAACAATCAAAGCGGCCAAAAATATGATGAAAGCCTTTGAATCAGCTGAATATGTCGTCACACCATCAGGTTCTTGTAAGGCCATGTTTTTAGAATATCCGCACCTTTTTAAAGAAGACCGAGCGTGGTTCGCCCGTGCTCAGGCACTTGCTGAGAAAACATATGAATTAACGGAATTTATTGTTGATATATTACATGTAACAGATGTAGGTGCGAGTTTGAAAGGAAAAGCCACCTATCATACCTCCTGCCATATGACGAGACTGCTTAGAATTAAGGAAGCGCCTCTCACACTGTTGTCAAATGTCAAAGATTTGGTGATGGAACCATTGCCTCGCGCTGAAAATTGCTGCGGATTTGGAGGAGCTTTTTCAATCAAAATGACACCCATTTCTGAGCAGATGGTCGATGAAAAAGTACAAAGCATAGAGGAGACAGGCGCTGAATATATCATTGGTGCTGATTGTGGATGTCTGCTCAATATCGGAGGAAGACTGAATCGTCTTCATAAGCCAGTTAAAGTGATGCATATCGCAGAAGTGTTGAATAGCCGCTGAAGCTAAGAGGGGGAACGGCACATGAGTATGAAAATTGGAGAGAAGGCTTTTAAAGAGCGGATCGGCGAAGGATTAGAAGACGCTGTGATGAGAGGAGCTGTTTCTTCGGCACAGGAGCGTCTGTATAAAAGGCGGATGACTGCAAGTGAAGAGCTTGGAAACTGGGAAAGGTGGCGTGAACTTGGAGAGGACATCAGGCAGCATACACTGGCCCATCTTGATGACTATTTATATCAATTAAGTGAGAGCGTGAGTAGACGTGGAGGTCATGTGTTTTTTGCAAAAACAAAGGAAGAGGCATCAGCGTACATTCAAGATGTAGCACAAAAAAAAGCAGCAAAAAAGATCGTGAAATCAAAATCAATGGTCACAGAAGAAATTGAAATGAATCAAGCGCTAGAAGAGATTGGCTGCGAGGTAGTTGAAAGCGATCTTGGAGAATATATTCTTCAAGTTGATGACCATGAACCACCTTCACATATCGTGGCACCAGCCCTTCATATGACGAAAGAACAAATACGGGAAGTTTTTCACGAAAAGCTTGGATATGATATGTCAGAGACTCCTGAAGAAATGACCAAATTTGTAAGAGCTTTGTTACGAGAAAAATTTCTTGAAGCAGATATTGGTGTGACGGGCTGTAACTTTGCTGTGGCTGACACAGGATCGATTTGTCTTGTGACGAATGAAGGGAATGCGGATCTTGTCACGTCTATTCCAAAGACACATATCGCAGTCATGGGGATGGAGCGGCTTGTACCAACGATGGAGGAGCTCGATGTCCTTGTCGGTCTATTGTGCAGAAGCGCAGTCGGTCAAAAGTTAACAAGCTATATCTCTGTCGTGGGACCAAAAGGAGAAGGAGAGGTCGATGGACCAGAAGAGTTTCATTTGGTCATTGTGGATAACGGACGGTCAAATATATTAGGGACGGAATTTCAGCCAGTTTTGCAATGTATTCGGTGTGCAGCCTGTATCAATGTGTGCCCCGTTTATCGGCATGTTGGCGGTCATTCGTACGGATCAATTTACCCGGGTCCGATTGGTGCTGTTCTTTCGCCGCTACTTGGAGGATATGACGACTACCAAGAGCTTCCTTTCGCCTCAAGTTTGTGCGCAGCCTGTACAGATGCTTGTCCAGTGAAAATTCCACTTCACGAATTATTAATCAAACATCGACAAGTCATCGTTGAAAAAGAGGGGAGAGCGCCTAAAGCGGAAATGATGGCAATGAAAATGTTCGGAATGGGCGCATCCACTCCTAGAATGTATCGATTTGGAACAAAAGCAGCCCCTGTGCTCTTGAAACGTATGGCTTCAAACGGACAGATTTCAAAAGGTGCGGGTCCTTTAAAGAATTGGACAGAAATTCGTGACCTCCCAGCGCCAAGCAAAGAAAGGTTTCGGGATTGGTTTAAAAAGAAACAAAAGGAGGAGCGACAATGAAAGGAACCATTTCTCATCGGGATCCATTTTTAGCACATATCCAGCAACAATTAGGCAAAAGCTCCTCCAAGCCTGCATCTATTCGGCGTCCGGTTTGGAAGCATCGAGTCAATTGGGAAACAAATGAAGGTCTGTCGAAAGAAGAATTGGTAGAGCAATTGAAGGTGCAATGTCAGCAAATTCATACGAAAGTGGTAGAAACAACGCCAAAAGAAGCACCCTCAACGTTACGATTATTGATGAAAGAGTATGGAGAAGGTCCTGTGATGACTTCGAGCGATAGACGTTTTGCACAATATGAATGTCATCCTATGTTTCAAGCCTTGCGGAAAGAAGGAATCTCAGTCACTAGCTGGAATGCAGATACATTAAGAGAAGAAAATATAAGGCGGGCAGAACAAGCGAAATATGCAGTGGTATTCAGCGATTACACACTTGCAGAATCCGGAACCGTTGTTCTTTCCTCCCATCAAGGTCAAGGGAGAGCACTTCATTTTTTACCGATGATGTATATCGTATGTATTGAAAAAAGCACAATTGTCCCGCGGATGATTCATGCTGTTTCAGCTCTTCATCGCCTAGTAGAAGAAGGAGAGCAGACGAAAGGCGCCATTCATTTTATATCAGGTCCAAGTAATTCTGCCGATATTGAAATGAATTTAGTCGTTGGTGTTCATGGGCCGGTGCGGGCTGTGTATGTATTAATAGATGATGAATGAGGGCTTTCGTGAAGAAAGCTTCAGCGTGTAGGCAAACCCTCGCATTCGGTGTCAGTCCTGCGCTTCGGTGCTCACGAATGTTAAATTCGCTCCGCGCCGATGCTCATCCTTCCTAGGACTGCAAAGGTTTTCTATCACGCTGAAAAGAAGACAAAGGGCTAAAATCAAGTTCATTTTAGCCCTTTGTCAACAATCTGGGGCTTTCGTGAAGAAAGCTTTTTTTATGTAAACATTCTTAAAATTCATCTTGCCTCTAGGCGAATGGTCATAGTAAGATGACGTCATACAAGATGAGAAGCTCATCTACTGCTGATGTAAAGGAAGCTGCTAATGGAAATGAAGACAAATGCTCCAAAGAAGTCGATTGCGGTGCCGCTTGTGATCTCCATCATTGCGATTTCGTTTTCGGCCATTATTGTGAAGTGGTCAAGTGCGCCTGCTGCTATTTTAAGTATGTATCGAATGATATTTGCGGCGGTTTTGATGCTTCCGTTTATTCTGCCGCGTCAAAAAGAGTTTGTCTCGTTAAAGCGGAGAGACTGGTTTTTCTTATGTATGTCAGGTTTCTTTTTAGGGCTCCATTTTGTTTTGTGGTTCGGCTCATTGAAGCTCACCACAGTGGCGAGCTCTACAATCATCATTGCACTTCAGCCGATGGTGTCATTATTAGGCGGATTTCTCATTTTTCGTGAACAAACAACGAAGTCAGCCATTTTCACAATGTGTGCGGCGATTGTTGGTGCGCTCATGATCGGATGGGGGGATATCGGACATAGCCAAGACGCCATTATAGGAGACATTTTATCCTTTTTCAGTGTAATCGCTGTTGTTTGTTATTTATTAATCGGTCAACAAGCTGTGAGAAAGATATCTCATTGGATTTATAGTTTTTGTGTATTTGGTTTTGCCGGCCTTTTTTTAATTTTATTTAACCTTATACAGCAAACGCCTTTTGTAGGCTATTCGGGTAAAGAATGGGGGATTTTTTTACTGCTCGCCATTATCCCTACCATGTCCCATGTCATTAACAACTGGCTGTTAACCTATGTGAATGCGACAACTATTTCAATGAGTATTCTAGGAGAACCTGTTGGGGCAACGATACTCGCTGTTTTACTGCTTGGAGAGAAAGTCACGCTGCTGCAAATGTTCGGTGGTCTTCTTGTCCTTTTAGGTGTCTTTTTCTTTTTGATGCAGCAGCGACAAGGGATCGTGATGAAAACAAAAAAATCCGGTTAACTCCCGGATTTTTTTACTCTTTTAAATGATTTTTTTCAATTACTTTGTTTAATCTAGCCTCGACTTTCTTCAATTCCACTTGTTTTCTTCTTATCATTCGAATCGCGATGACAACGATGGTCACGATCAATGCAATGAATAGAAGAGAAAATACTTGAAATACGATATCCCCAATGTTGAATGCAGTATTCGCTTCATTAGGCATGTGTAACCCTCCTTATATCTATATATTACCATAATCAATAAAAGATTGAGATTTATCCATAATTTATCTATAATAGGTAAAATATCACTCATTAAAGGAGAACCATTATGAGAACTTTAGTCCTTTTACGAGGTCTCCCAGGTGCAGGTAAATCAACTTGGATCAAAGAACAAGGCTTAGAACCATATACATTATCAGCGGATCAGATCCGTCTGTTAACCCAGCCTCCGCAGTTATCAGTCAATGGGAAACCGGAAATTTCAAGCAAACATGATCATAAAGTCTGGTCTTTATTATTTGAACTCCTCACAGCCCGAATGGAACGAGGAGACTTTACTGTCATTGATGCAACACATGTCACAAGTAAGTCCATTTCGCAGTATAAATCATTAGCTACTTCATACCGCTATAGAGTGTATGTCGTCGATTTTACGCAAGTGCCTCTTGAAACAGCCCTGCTGCAAAATCGCGGTCGAGAGCCGCACAAAGTAGTGAAGGAATCTGTGTTATATCAAATGAATGAACGGTTAAAGACAGAGAAGGTGCCTTCATGGGTAACCGTTTTGACGCCTGAGGAATATCCAGTCATTATGACGTATCAGCCCAGGTCTTTTGATCAGTATGAAGCCATTCACGTCTTCGGTGATATTCACGGCTGTTACACAGCTCTAAATACTTATTTGCAAGGAGACTTGAAAGAAAACGAGCTTTATATCTTTGCAGGTGATTTGCTTGATAGAGGAATAGAAAACAAGGAAGTTTTAGAATGGATGCTGGCACATAGAGAATGCCGCAATGTGATCGTCATTGAAGGAAATCATGATCAGCATCTTTACAAATATGCACATGAAGAAAAAGTGAGAAGTAATATGTTTAACCGTCATACTGCGCCTGAAATTGCGGAAGCAGGTTTTGACCTAAAAGAATTAAGGAAGTTTGTCAGAACATTTCATCAGCTCACCTATTTTACGTATCATGGTCAGACATTTCTTGTCACCCATGGTGGGCTTGCCCATTTGCCAGAAGAGCTTCTGCATGTCTCAACGCAGCAGCTTATTCACGGAGTAGGTGAATATTCAGATGACATTGACCACTTATTTGTGCAAAATACTTCTGGATTAGATATCATTCAAATTCACGGTCATCGCAATTTATATAGACTGCCTATTCAAGCGGCGGAAAGATCTTATAATCTCGAAGGTCAGGTTGAATTTGGCGGACAGCTACGTGTGTTAAAAATCACAGCAAGCGGGATTGAGACACATGAAATTGACAATCCTGTCTATAGAGCTTCTGAAAACAAGCAACCGGTCTTTGTTCAGCCCAATGTGACGCTGGATGATTTTTTAGCCCATTTAGATCAGCATGAATATGTACAGGAATTAAAGCTGCCACACGATATTTCATCTTTTAATTTCACCAAAAAAGCATTTAGTGAAAGACAATGGGATGAAATAAATGTCAAAGCAAGAGGGTTGTTTATCAATATGACTTCAAAGCAGATTGTGTCTAGAAGTTATAATAAGTTCTTTAATATTGATGAACGTCCTGAAACAAGAATGCAGCATTTAGTGAATCATCTTCAATTTCCTGTGACGGTCTATGATAAAGCAAATGGATACTTAGGCACGGTTGGGTTTAACGACATAAAAGATGAACTGGTGTTTACGTCCAAATCGTATACGTCACATGTGAAGCAAAATCAGCATGCTGCTTGGGTCGAAGAGCTATTTTATGCGACCTTTGACGATGTGCAGGTCGATTACATCAAATCATACGTACGCGACAACCATGTATCCCTTGTATTTGAAGTCATTTTGCCAGAGAAAGACCCGCATATTATCACATATGATCATGATCAACTCATTTTACTTGATATCGTGAAGCGTCAGCTGAGCTATGAAAAAGAACCATTTGCTGAAGTGAAAAGGCTCAGTGAACAGCTTGGCATGCGGTGCAAACAGCAAGTGGCAGTGTTTCATGATTGGACCTCTTTCTACAAATGGTATCAATCTGTATCACATGATGACACAATCAAAGAAGAAGGTTATGTCATTGAGGATAACAGCGGCTTTATGACCAAGTTAAAGCTTCCTTATTATCAATTTTGGAAGCAAATGCGATCCATTAAACAGCGGGTTGCAGATAAGCGCTCCACCCAAAAATATATGCAGGCTTTGCAAACAGCAGAGCAAGCAAGATTTTATACATGGCTACTCGAGCAAGATCCAGTAAACGTGAGAAACAGCTCAATCATTGAGCTGCGTTCACAATTTGAGCAAACAGAAGCGGCCCATTTGAATAATGACGGAATAAATGCATAGTCTAACAAAGAGTCTTTTCTAAAGAAAAGGCTTTTTTTCATGAAATCGAAAGGTGGAAGCTGAAATGCCAGATCACATTGAAGTCATTCTTCGAACCATATTTGCTTTTGCTATTTTATTCGGCGGTGCCCGTCTTCTTGGAAAGCAAACCATTGCACAAATGAATATTTTTGATTTCATTGCGGCGATCAGTCTAGGTTCAATTGCGGCGAACTTGGCGTTTAATACTACGCTTCCGCTTCATCACACAACCATTTCTTTTGTGACACTTGTGATCATTATTTATGTGATTTCTTTACTTGCTTTAAGAAGCCGGAAGGTGAGAGGTTTTATGGCCGGTAAACCAACGCTTGTGATTCAAAATGGCAAAATCCTTGAAGAGAATATGAAAGGAATGAGGTATACACTTGATTATTTAAATCAACAGCTCAGAGAAAAGAATGTGTTTGACATTAGTGAAGTTGAATTTGCAATGATTGAAACAGATGGGCATATGTCAGTGAAAAAATACCCTTCATTTGATTATGTCACGCGAAAAGATCTTAACCTGTGGATGCAGGCAGAGCGTTACATGCCCATTGAAGTCATTATGGACGGAAAGCTCATTTTGAAAAACCTTCATGAAAACCAATTAACGGAGCAGTGGATCTATGAAGAAATTCAAAAAAGGCAGCTGTCTTTAAAAGACATTGTTTATGCGGTTCGTTCAAGTAATGGCAGTTTATATATTGATACATATGACGATCACATCCATTCTCCAATTGACCAAGAATGAACATATAGTTCAGACGACACCCGCGCGTCACAGAACTGCCAATATTTATAAGTCGTTTGGATGTCATCTATCTAGGTATCATTTCTCAATTATTATTATTTTCAGAAAATGTAGTGACGGAGAAAAATAAGTATGTTTAAGTATAAATAGAAGAATTTAAAATATTAATATAATATACATCAAGCGGAATGAACATTCATTCCTGATAAAACGAAAGGAGAGGATGAAATGCCCGCAGCAACTACTGATAAACAGGAGCAGATTATGAAGGCTTCTCTGGACTTATTTATTGAACGGGGTTTTGACGGTACAACGATGCCGATGATTTCGAAAAGAGCCAATGTTGGAGCAGGAACCATTTATCGTTATTTTGATAGTAAAGAGGCTCTTGTGAACATTTTATACCAGCGAAGCCTGACTGCATTTATCGACAAGGTGAATACAAACAGTCCAGACCCTAAAGCAAGCATTAGGGCTTATTTCAAACATGTCTTTTATTGCTTAGTGCTCTTTACAAAAGAGAATCCAAGTGGTCTGTACTTCTTAGAAATTGACAAACGCTCACACTATTTAGATGAGAAAAGTAAAGAGAAGATGCAGCAGCTATTAAATGAGCTATTTCATATTTTTGAAGAAGGCAAAAAGGATGGAATTCATCCAAATCTTTCAGGGAGAACAATTTTATCCATTGTATTTGGAGCGTTCGTTCAGCTTCATAAACAGATTCTAGCAGAGGAAATTGAACCAACGATTGAATTTTTAGAAGATATTGAGCAATGCTTATGGCGTGCCATTAGCGTTGCATCATAAAGAAATAAAGGGAGTGGGCACATGCAACAAATATCAATCATTCCAAAACCAAAAACATACGGACCTTTAAAAAATATTCCTCATATCAAAAAAGGAGAGCTTTCTCAAACCTTTTGGCGGCTGGCAGATGAATTAGGGCCGATCTTTCAGTTTGAATTTTCAAAAGCAACAAGTATTTTTGTTTCCAGCCATGAACTTGCCAAAGAAGTATTTGATGAGAGGCGTTTTGATAAATTCATTGGAAGCAGTCTCAATAAAGTGAGAACATTTTCAGGGGATGGGTTATTTACAAGTTGGACAGAAGAGCCGAATTGGAGAAAGGCTCATCACATCTTGATGCCGGCGTTTAGCCAGCAGGCCATGAAAGGCTATCATGAGATGATGCTCGATATTGCCACACAGCTTGTACAAAAATGGCAAAGAACGGGCCGTGATGAAGAAATTGAAGTAGCAGAGGATATGACAAAGCTCACTTTAGATACGATCGGGCTATGCGGTTTTGATTTTCGATTTAACAGCTTTTACAAAGAAAATCAGCATCCATTTATTGAAAGCATGCTGAATGGCTTAAATGAAGCGATGGATCAAGCAAGTAGATTGCCGGTCGCAGATAAATTAATGATCAAAAGAAGAAAAGAATTTGAACAAGATGTTGAATTTATGAAGCAATTAGTAGATGACATTATTCAAGAACGGAAAAAACAAGATAAAACGGGCAATGATTTACTTTCTCTCATGCTACATGCAAAGGATCCTGAAACAGGTGAACGCCTGTCAGATGAAAATATCCGTTATCAAATCATTACCTTCTTAATAGCAGGTCATGAAACAACAAGTGGATTGTTGTCATTTGCGATTTATTTTTTACTAAAGAATCCAGACAAATTAAAAAAAGCCGTACAAGAAGCAGACGACGTGCTACAAGGCGGACTGCCGACATTTAAGCAGGTTCAAAAACTAAGTTATACGCGTATGGTCTTAAATGAAGCACTTCGCCTCTGGCCGACGGCGCCTACGTTCTCTCTTTATGCGAAAGAGGATACAGTCATTGGAGGGAAATATCCGATCAAAAAAAACCAAAGTGTCAGTGTGCTACTTCCTAAAATACATCGGGATCAAGCGGTTTGGGGGGAGGATGCAGAAGAATTCAAGCCTGAACGTTTTATGCATCCTGAAAAGATTCCACAGCATGCCTATAAACCATTCGGAAATGGCCAGCGTGCATGTATTGGGATGCAATTTGCCCTTCATGAAGCCACGATGGTTCTGGCGATGGTTCTGCACAACCTTGAACTGATTGACCATACGTCGTATGAACTGGATTTAAAAGAATCCCTGACGATTAAGCCGAATGATTTTAAAATCAAAGTACGGCCAAGAAAGCAGCAATTCTTTATGGCGCCTCCGAAAGAAGAACCAACAAAAAGCACGGCATCTGCTGAAGCAAAAATAGCGAGTCATGGAACACCGCTATTGGTCTTGTACGGATCAAATCTGGGCACAGCAAAGCAGATGGCAAACGAATTTGCTGAAGACGGAAAAGCAAAAGGGTTTGACGTGACAACGGCACCGCTTGATGATTATACTCGAAAGTTACCAGAGTCAGGCGCAGTTTTAATTGTAACGGCTTCATACAATGGTCATCCGCCTGACCATGCGAAACAGTTTGTGGATTGGGTGACGCAGGATGAGGAGCAGGATCTATCAAACGTGACATTTGCAGTCTTTGGGTGCGGGGATCGAAATTGGGCGAGCACGTATCAGCGTATTCCTCGTCTGATTGATGAAGCACTTGAAAGAAAAGGGGCGAAGCGTGTAACGGATATTGGTGAAGGCGATGCGGGCGGTGATATGGATGAAGATAAAGAAACATTCCAGAAGACAGTCTTCGATGAGCTTGCAAAAGAATTCAATTTAACCTTGCAGGAGAAACGCCAAGAAAAGCCAAACCTATCCATTGTATATACGAATGAGCTAGTGGAACGTCCTGTAGCTAAAACATACGGTGCCTTTTCAGCTGTTGTATTGAAAAATCAAGAATTACAATCTGAAAAAAGTACCCGCCAAACAAGGCATATCGAACTTCAATTACCTGAAGGCAAGCATTATAAAGAAGGAGATCATATCGGAATCGTGCCAAAAAATAGTGCAACACTCGTTCAGCGAGTGACCGATCGTTTTAAGCTGGATCCCAAGCAGCACATGATACTCTCTTCGGAAAAAGAAGCAAGTCATTTACCATTAAATCAGCCAATTCAAGTCGAAGAATTGTTGGGGTCACATGTAGAGTTGCAAGAGCCTGTGACACGTACTCAGCTAAGAGATCTTGCAAAATATACGGTATGCCCACCTCATCGTATTGAACTTGAACAAATGGCGGGAGACATTTATCAAGAAGCTGTATTAAAGAAGCGTGTGACCATGCTGGATTTACTAGAACAATACGAAGCATGTGAACTGCCATTTGATCATTTCTTAGCCCTTTTACCAGGATTGAAGCCTCGTTATTACTCGATCTCCAGTTCGCCAAAGGTGGATGAAAAGAGGCTTAGTATCACAGTAGCTGTTGTGAAAGGAAAATCATGGAGCGGACGCGGTGAATACGCAGGCGTCGCATCAAACTATTTATGCGGACTGCAAGAAGGAGATGAAGTGGCCTGCTTCCTCCATGAAGCTCAAGCAGGGTTCGAATTGCCGCCTTCTCCTGAAATACCAATGATCATGATTGGACCAGGAACAGGTATCGCCCCGTTTAGAGGGTTCATTCAGGCAAGGGAAGCATGGCAAAATGAAGGGAAGTCGTTAGGTGAAGCCCATCTTTATTTTGGCTGCCGCCACCCGCATGAAGATGATCTGTATTATGACGAAATGCAGCTTGCACAAGAAAAAGGAGTCGTCACCATCCACCGTGCTTACTCTCGCTACGAGGAGCAAAAAGTGTATGTCCAGCACTTCATTAAAAATGATGGAGCCAAGCTCATTGAATTGCTCGACAAAGGCGCCTACCTGTATATTTGCGGGGATGGAAAGGTCATGGCACCAGATGTCGAGGCAACACTTATTGAACTGTATCAGACTGAGAAACAGTGTGCGAAAGAAACAGCTGAACAATGGCTGACATCTCTAGCCAATGACAACAGATATGTAAAAGATGTATGGAGCTGATCATGTTGAAAAGAAGACAAAGGGCTAAAATAAATCACTTTTTAGCCCTTCGTCAACAATCTTGAAACCGCCAAAATGGCGGTTTTTCTTTTTTCATAGAGAGATCGCTAGAATAAATATTTGGAAGATACGAAACACCTAATTTACAAATGAAATATTTTGTAAAAAATAAGAATATTCTCTCATTTACTCCAATATGAAACAATCGTATCATTTTTGATATAGGACATAAAGGAGGAATATGATGAAAAAGGTGAAAAAATTAATCCCTTCTCTACTCGTTTTTGGTGCTTTAAGTGTGCCTAGTTTTGCCCATGCAGCATCTGATTCAGTACTTACGTCTGATTATGACATGGTGACTTCTGACGGAAAGGTGATTTCTTCAGCTGACTTCCACAACGATATGAAAACCCCCTCATCCTTTGACAAAGTGGATGATCTCTCTTCTACTATTGGCGAAAAAGTAAAACCACTCACAAAATATTTAAAAGACTTTCAAACAAAAGTAGTCATTGGAGACGATGGTAGAACAAAAGTGACGAATACAAGAGTAGCACCCTATAATTCTATTGCCTATATTACATTTGGTGGATCTAGCTGCACAGGAACACTCATTGCTCCAAACAAAATATTGACAAACGGACACTGCGTCTACAATACAGCCACAAGAAGCTATAGTGCAAAAGGGTCTGTCTACCCAGGCATGAATGACAGCACGGCTGTGAACGGCTCAGCAAACATGACCGAATTCTATGTACCAAGTGGATATATCAACACGGGGGCGAGTCAATATGATTTTGCCGTCATTAAAACAGATACGAACATTGGAAATACGGTCGGCTATCGCTCTATTCGTCAAGTGACAAATCTAACAGGTACAACGATTAAAATTTCTGGATATCCAGGTGATAAAATGAGATCGACTGGCAAAGTGTCACAATGGGAAATGTCAGGTCCAGTCACGAGAGAAGATACGAATCTCGCATACTATACGATCGATACATTTAGCGGAAACTCTGGCTCTGCGATGCTAGATCAGAACCAACAAATCGTCGGGGTCCATAATGCGGGTTATTCAAACGGAACGATCAACGGCGGACCAAAAGCGACTGCTGCCTTTGTTGAATTTATCAACTATGCGAAGGCGCAATAAAAATAGAACAATCAGCTTGTTTCCTTTACAGGGGACAGGCTTTTTTTATCGTCAAATGCAGAAAAGTTTCTTTTTTTGTTCATCACTATTTCATATTTAAAAGCTATGCTGAATGAAATAAATGATAAAGAAAGAAGAGATATGAGTGAAAAATAAAAAAATAGATATGATATTGTTGTTGATTTTATTGATTGCAGCTTTTCTCTACACCTATCAAATTTGGCAGAATGACAGTGCCAATCAATATTATTTAGCTGCAGTCAAAAGTATGTCCAAAAGCTTCCATCACTTTTTTTATGCCTCATTTGATGCAGCTGGATTCGTATCAATTGATAAACCACCCGTCGTTTTATGGATTCAAACCATCAGTGCACTTATTTTTGGTTTTCATACATGGAGTGTGATATTGCCGCAGGCACTTGCTGGAGTGGGATCTGTTCTTCTTCTTTATCTCATGATAAAACCGGCTTTCGGTCAAGGTGCTGCAAGGGTGTCAGCGGCCGTTATGGCTCTCACACCAATTGCCGCAGCTGTGAGTAGAACGAACAATATAGACAGTATGCTCGTCTTCACATTACTTGCGGGTACGTATTTCTTAATGCGTGCTGTAAAAAGCGGAAAGATGCGCTGGCTTCTTATGGCCTTCGCTTTGGTAGCGGTAGGATTTAATATGAAGATGCTGCAAGCGTTTATGGTCGTTCTAGCATTTATTTTCTACTATTTCATTTCTGCTCGCGTACCGTTAAAAAAGAAAATTTTCTCTCTCTTATGCTCGATCGTCGTATTAGCCTGCTTATCTCTATCGTGGGCAGTTACTGTAGATATGACAGCTGAAAGTGAGCGCCCTTATGTGGGAAGCAGTCAAACAAATTCAGTGTTAGAACTTGCCTTTGGGTATAACGGCACGGAACGGCTGCTTGGTCAGACGACAGGGAAATCCTTTGGTGACATGAACCAGCAAGCAGGTATGGTGATGCCAGACAATTCTGGATTAGGCGATTCGTCAGAGGATCAGTCAAACAGAAATCAGCCGCCGCCATCCCAAAATCAAATGACGCCACCTCAACATGGTCCAGATGGTGGTTCTCCGCCTGGAAGTGCTGTAGGTCAACAAAGCATGAATATGTATGGCACTGGGAATCCCGGTATATTTCGTTTATTTCAATCTGCATTGTCAGGTCAAATCAGCTGGATGCTGCCGTTTGCTTTGTTTGGACTTTTAGGGATGATCATCAGTTGGTTGAAGGAGAGAAAAGCTCAATTAAATGAATGGAAACAAACGATGTTTTGGACAGCATGGCTGATTCCTGCTGCCGGATTCTTTAGTATTGCGGGTTTCTTTCACCATTACTATCTCATTATGCTTGCCCCGCCTATTGCAGCACTATGCGGCATAGGAGCTAAGAAGATGGGAGAGTTATTTAAGGCAAACAAAGGAGTATCTGCGTATTTGCTTCCAGCAGCAATCGCTGTTACAGCCATCTTCCAAGGGTATATTTTGAGTAACTATACGACTCAAATCAGTAGTATTTGGATGTATGCCATTGCGATTGCGGGAACAAGTATCGCTATCCTATTGCTGATGTACAGAGAAAAACAATTGATCATGAAACGACTGCTCATCACTGCTTTGACAACGCTGTTACTGTTTCCGGGTTTTTGGTCCGCCACCCCAATCATATATGGTGGAAATGCTGTTCTTCCAGAAGCAGGTGTACAGCTGGCTAGTTCACGAGGAGGGAACATGTTTACATCTAGTGTCGATCAAGGCTTACTCACTTATTTAAAGGCTCATCAAACAGGTGAAACGTATTTATTTGCAACGCTTACGACTGTTACCGCAGCGCCATATATCATTGATGAAGATGAGAATGTCATGGCTTTAGGCGGTTTTAATGGGACAGATCCTATTTTGACTGTCAACAAATTAAAAGCACTTATTCAACAAGGAAAGGTGAAATACTTTTTATTACCAGACAATCAGTCATCAGCTAACAGCAAATTGGTGAGTTGGATTAAATCACATGGTACAGTCATCTCATCTGAAGAATATAAACGATCCTCATCAGCTGAAGAGGGGATGCCGTCCGAGATGTCTTCACAAAACGAAACATTATATAGAGTAGATGAAATATCTTAAGTAGAACAAGGCGAATGATGAAGAGATCATTCGTTTTTTCTTATGGATCAGTATCTAGGAAGATTCAGCTCATGTTTTTCACATGTCATCACTCAGCCACTCATACATTAAAAATGACTCATTCCCTTCAAGTCAACATCATTTCATCAAAAGTATGAGGAGGTCACGAGCTTTTGAAGATGAGAAAAGGCTGGATCGCTGCTGTCGTTCTTTGTTTTGTCATTTGGATGGGTGCGTTATTAGGTGGTTTTGGAGAGGATCGTTCAGCAAAAGGGGCAGATCGTTATGATCATGTGATTCAATTTCCTAAGGAACGGTATCCTGAAACAGGCAGTCATATTCAAGAAGCTATTCGAAAAGGACACTCAGACGTGTGTACCATTGACCGAAATGGGGCAGATGCCCGCAGGCAAGAATCATTAAAAGGAATTCCCACAAAACCTGGTTTTGACCGGGATGAATGGCCGATGGCGGTGTGTCTTGAAGGAGGAAAGGGGGCGAGCGTTCAATATGTCAGTCCATCAGATAATAGAGGCGCTGGTTCATGGGTCGGGCATCAAATCAGTGGGTATCCTGACGGGAAACGAATTTTATTTATTGTCAAATAAACATAGACAAGAGGCTCCTTGAGAGGGGCTCTTTTTGTTCAACAGGAGCGTATTCGAGCTAGCAGGTACAAAAGATTCAGTGGTACAATCAATCCATCAGGTACAAAGACTGACAAGTAGAAAATGTGAAGGGACATATGCTTATGGAAAAGAACCGTGCATTATACGATTTTTTCATGCAACATGCAGAGAAACTGACTGAAACATGGTATGAATCAATTGAGGATGATGATCCAGAATCCATTTATCGTTCAACAGATTCCAGCATCATAGCAGAGCTAAAACGGCAAAATCAAGATTATTATCAGCATTTTATACGCGCACTTATTGAAGACAAGACGTATTTACATACGAAATTTAAAAAATGGTCTGAAGACTTAGCAAGTGATCCGAAGCACTTGAACACGCCATTAGATTACGTCGTGAGAGAGTATATGTCCAATCAAAGAGTGGTTCTTCATTACTTAAAAGAGTTTATAAAACAGCATCAAGGTGATATTGACATTGACCGAATATTTTATTGGTATGATTTGATATCTGAGGCATTTAACATTTCAATTCATGTCTTTATTCAGCAATATGTGAAAAATACCACCAATAAACTCGTTGCACAAAGAGACATGATTTATGAGCTGAGTTCCCCAGTCATTGTGTTAAAAAGTCATGTTGCCTTATTGCCTTTAGTTGGAGATATTGACACTGCGCGAGCAAAGATTATCTTAGAAAATACATTAAAACAGTGTTCGCAAAAAGGTGTTCAACATTTATGTATTGATTTATCAGGTGTCGTCATCATTGATACGATGGTAGCACATCAAATCTTTGATCTTGTCACGTCACTTCGGTTAATTGGGGTTGATACGACCATTTCAGGCATTAGACCAGAAATTGCTCAAACGGCTGTACAGCTTGGACTGCCTTTTAATGAATTTCAAACGGCTTCATCACTTGCTCACGCTTTAGATCGTATGACTGAATTTTCATCCATATAAAAACCAGGCCTAGTAAACGGCCTGGTTTTTATTTAGATCACAGCGTCAATTTTTGTTACTTTCCAATCCTTTTGTACTTTCTCGAAAGTGACAGTACGTTTTACTTTGCGTCCATCAAGTGTTGGGACTGTGAATTCGTATGTGCGGATTGTACTTTTCTTAGAGACGAGTTTAGGTGTTGCCTTATCCCAATTAAGCATATTGTCTCCGTCACCAACTGGCACAGCCATTTTACCTTTATGAACGATGAACTGATAGTCTTTTAAACCGTGAGTAATGGCATCTTTTGTGAAAACTTGAGATAGATAGCTGTTTAGTTTTTTCTTTGTATCAAATGTTTTAGACAGGTAGTTGTAAGTCATATCTTTATAAGTAAATGATTTTAATTTGTAATCTGAATGCTCTTTAATGTTGTAGCCTGACATCGCACTCCAAAAGTGTTCTCTTGCATCAAGGGCAATATGTAACGCTTCTTTATTTGTCAAAGCGGCTGATTTTTTGGAAGCGGCCAGTGTTGTTGTTTGTAATGAGATCATAAGCATAATAGCGGTTAATAAAACAAATAATTTTTTCAAGGCGATTGCCTCCTTTTCTCAATGAAAACTTCTTATGTTACAAATGTTACAATAGTTACATAGATATTACAAGTATTAAATCTAAATGTTTTTTATTTCTTTTCTTTCTACATATATAACGTTTGAGGGAGACAAAAAGTTTTCATTTTTTTATTTTTTTCTTCCTCATTAATATTTAACCGTTCTAAAGAAGAATAAAACGTCTTTTGGAAAGATTTCTATTTGTCTCTTCAACACTCTTTTTTTATGTATGACATATACTGTCGTGATGAATGTCTAAGAAAGTGGTGTTTAATATGTATAATCCATATGAAGGTACGTGGAATGGGTACTTGTACGATCGGCAGGTACAAAGCATGCCGGCGTTTCCTATTTCTCAAGTTGGAGGATTTCCCGGCTTGCCATTCGGAGGGACTGGGCAAGGGCAAGGAGCAGGAGGACAATCGGTCCCGCCAGCCCCGCCGCAGCATATCATCTCGCAATATCAACAAGCAGTTTCTCAGCCTCAAAGTATGCAGCCGCTCATTGCAGGGCAGAGTGTAGGCGGAAGCCAGCAAACGGTTCAATTTGCAGCTGGATGTAATAGAAGGTGGACCATTGTGTTCCTTAGAAACGGTCAAGTATTTCTCATGTATGTTCTTTCCTCGCAGCCTTTTGGCCGTACAACGGGTTTCATATGGCCGAACTTTACATTTGGCTCGTTCCCAAGCTCTAGTATTCTTGCATATTCTTGTTCATAAAAGAAAAAGCCGGCTATCATCAGCAGTTGATGAAATACCGGCTTTTTTTAATGAATATTTCTAAATACGCCAATCACTTTACCTAGTATACTCACATTCTGTAAAATAATCGGTTCCATTGATGGATTCTCAGGCTGTAATCTAAAGTGTGTATCTTCCTTATAAAAACGTTTCACTGTTGCTTCATCTTCTTCTGTCATAGCCACCACAATATCTCCATTGTTGGCAGTGCTTTGCTGACGCACAATGACGTAGTCTTTGTCCAAAATACCTGCATCGATCATACTTTCTCCCATAATTTCAAGCATAAATACTTGTTCATCTGGCGCTGCAAAAGTTTCTGGAAGTGGGAAATATTCTTCTACATTCTCAACAGCCGTGATAGGCAAGCCTGCTGTGACTTTTCCGATGACTGGAACATTCATTACAGCGCTCTTTGGAATATTCATTTCCTCTTCATCTAGTACTTCGATCGCTCTAGGTTTCGTTGGGTCTCTTCTAATTAAACCTTTCGTTTCTAGTCTAGCTAAATGTCCATGGACAGTTGAACTTGATGCTAGACCGACAGCTTCGCCAATTTCACGAACGGATGGGGGATAACCCTTGCTTTTTACTTCTTCTTTTATGAATTTCAGGATATCGAGTTGTCTTTTTGATAGCTTCGTCATCTTTTGCACCTCAAAACGTCAATTTTAAAGAAATTATAGCATGTTTTTCCTAACAGTACAAACATAGGTTCGAAAAAAAACGTTTGACAGAAACGTTTGTTCGTATTTATAATGAGTGTCAGAAAGAACGAACACACATTCTATTAGGAGAGATGACATTATGAGGTTAAAGGAATCTATTATTTTTATTGGGCTATTCTCATTCATCGTAGGCATATTTCTCTCACTTATTGCAGTCACTAGCCATAATGATCCAAATCAATATGTTAAAATAGAGGTTCAATCAGGTGATACTCTTTGGGGATTAGCTGATCAAGTAAACGACAGTAAATCAATCGATAAAAATGCTTTTATTGACTGGGTAACTGAACACAATGATCTCGCTTCAACTGACATCCAGCCTGGAGACATCCTTGTCATTCCAGTTAAAAATGAGCATCCAGTCGTATATCAACTTGCAACAGTACAGTAGAAAGGTCGATTGAAGACATGAATGCAATCATTTATGCGAGAGTAAGTACTGCCAAAGAAGAGCAAGAAACCTCGCTTAAAAGACAAGAAGAAGAACTGCTTGCTTTAGCTGCAGCGCACAAGATGAATGTAGTCAAAGTGATTAAAGAAAAAGCGAGTGGATACGATCTTGATCGTGACGGTGTTTTTGACATGCTGGCTGCGCTGAAAGAGGAAGAAATCGATGCTGTTCTCATTCAAGATGAGACACGCCTTGGAAGAGGGCAGGCGAAAATCGCTCTTCTTCATTGTCTGTTTAAAGAAAAAGTCAAGGTGTACAGCGTATTTCATAGAGGAGAGCTTGAGCTTTCAGAAGCAGACGAGATGGTCATTGAAATTGTAGGCGTTGTAGAAGAGTATCAGCGGAAAATTCATAATTTGAAAATTAAGCGTGGGATGAAAAAAGCTGTTGAGCGAGGGTATCAACCCGAACTAAATTTAAAACATCAAGAGCAAGCGCCTGGCCGCGAACGTATTGAAGTACCGATTTCTGAAATTGTTCGATTAAGAAAAAACAACATGACATTCGCTGAAATTGCAGTGACATTGCAGGCACTTGGTTTTGACATTTCAAAAGCAACCGTCCATAGAAGGTACCAAGAATATGAAAAAGGGCTTGCGACTTAAAGCGTGATTTGTTGTAAAAATGACTGATATTTAGTAGTATGTAGAGAAAATGTTTTAAAGGAGTTTGTCATGATTTCTAAAGAACAGCTTGCAAGAATCAATGAGCTTTCAAAAAAGTCGAAAGAGGCCGGTTTGTCGGACGCTGAGAAAACAGAACAGAAGCAATTAAGAGAGGAATATTTAAAGGCTTTTCGTTCTTCTATGAAAAATACACTCAAAACCGTGAAAATCGTCGATCCAGAAGGAAACGATGTCACACCAGAAAAATTAAAAAGAGAAAGAGACCAGAATCTTCACTAAAGGTCATCATTTCTTGATTTTTGAAAAGATGGGAGGAATATTCTCATCTTTTTTCATATTTGTATAAGTTTTTAGGTGATCGATAAACTAAATGTGACAAAATCCTTCTTTTTCGGCGTGAAATAGTTGTGAAAAAAGGACAGTAGATTTATGATAATGGTGTACACAAGATACGGAAGGGGATTTATATGGAAACGATTGAATTGAAATCTATTGCAACAATACGTACTCTCTCCATAGACGCAATTGAAAAAGCGAATTCCGGTCACCCTGGAATGCCGATGGGCGCTGCACCAATGGCGTACGCTTTATGGACGAATCACTTAAACGTAAGTCCGCAAAATCCAAATTGGTTTAACAGAGACCGTTTTGTGTTATCTGCGGGACATGGCTCTATGCTTTTATATAGCATGCTTCATTTAAGCGGATACAATCTGAGCATCGAAGATTTAAAACAATTCCGCCAATGGGGAAGCAAAACACCTGGACATCCTGAGTTTGGACATACAGAGGGCGTAGATGCGACAACAGGTCCTTTAGGACAAGGGATTGCGATGGCGGTAGGAATGGCACTTGCAGAAAGACATCTTGCAGAAACGTATAACAAAGATAACTTTAATGTTGTGGATCACTATACATACAGCATTTGTGGAGATGGAGACTTAATGGAGGGTATTTCCTCTGAAGCTGCTTCACTTGCTGGTCATTTAGGCTTAGGCCGTTTAATTGTTCTTTATGATTCAAACGACATTTCTTTAGATGGCGACCTCGATCGTTCTTTCTCTGAAAATGTGAAGAATCGTTTTGAAGCGATGAATTGGGAAGTTCTTTATGTAAAAGACGGCAATAACATTGACGAAGTGACGGCTGCTATTGAAAAAGCCAAACAAAGTACAGACAAACCTACACTTATTGAAGTGAAGACGACAATCGGTTTCGGATCTCCAAACCGCGCTGGAACGTCTGGGGTGCACGGTGCACCGCTTGGCAGTGAGGAAGCGAAGCTAACGAAGGAAGCTTATTCTTGGACGTTTGAAGAAGATTTCCATGTACCTTCTGAAGTGTACGATCATTTCAAAACAGCTGTAAAAGACGCTGGACAGAAAAAAGAAGCAGCGTGGAATGAACTGTTTGAGCAATATGAAAAAGAGTATCCAGAACTGGCAGCTCAGCTGAAGCTTGCGATTGAAGGGAAACTTCCTGAGAATTGGGATCAAGAGGTTCCTGTTTATGAAGCAGGTTCAAGCCTTGCCTCTCGTGCTTCTTCTGGAGAAGTATTAAATGGCATTGCAAAACAAGTACCATTCTTTATTGGCGGGTCTGCTGACCTTGCTGGATCAAATAAAACAACCATTAAAAATACAACTGACTTTGGCAGAGAGAATTACGCTGGCAGAAACATTTGGTTTGGTGTGAGAGAATTCGCAATGGGTGCAGCATTAAACGGTATGGCACTTCACGGCGGACTTCGTGTATTCGGCGGAACATTCTTTGTTTTCTCAGACTACTTAAGACCTGCCATTCGTCTTGCTGCATTAATGGGACTTCCTGTCACTTATGTATTTACGCATGACAGCATTGCGGTTGGGGAAGATGGACCAACGCATGAGCCAGTTGAACAGCTCGCTTCATTACGTGCGATGCCTAACCTTTCTGTTATTCGTCCAGCTGATGGAAACGAAACAGCTGCAGCATGGAAAATTGCTGTATCTTCAACGAATAAACCGACAGCGCTTGTTCTTACTCGTCAAAACCTTCCAACGATTGATCAATCACCAGAGAAGGCGTATGAAGGCGTAGAAAAAGGTGGATATGTCGTCGTTGAAGCAGCTGATGCACAGCCAGAAGCTCTTCTACTTGCTTCAGGATCTGAAGTAGGTTTAGCCATTGAAGCGCAAAAGGCACTTGAAAAAGAAGGCATTCGCGTTTCTGTCGTGAGCTTACCTGCATGGGATCGCTTTGATGAGCAGTCAGACGAATACAAAGAGTCCGTTCTTCCTAAAGCAGTGAGAGCACGTGTTGCAATCGAAATGGGTGCTTCACTTGGCTGGGAACGTTATACTGGCCTTGATGGCGATGTGATTGCGATTGATAAATTTGGCGCTTCTGCACCAGGCGAAACCATTATTGAAAAATACGGTTTCACTGTCAGCAACGTGGTGAGCCGCGTAAAAGCAAAGCTGAATAAATAATCAGTCTCCAAGCATCATGCTTTTTTGCAGTCGGTTTGCAGAGCTTTTCACTATGCTCTGCAAACTTTTTTCTTTTTTCTTGTTTTTTTGACAAAACTAGTTTCTTCTTGCTTCATATATAGACAATTCTTTCTTTCACATTTTTGTATAATACAAGCAATAAGCGAGATTGACGAAATGTGAAAGGAAGGGATAGACATGGAACGCCATTATTATATTTATTGGATTGAAGATGAGTTTGCTCATCATTATTTTGGTAGAGAATCTATCTTGTTTCATTTGTTTGAATCGTTACACTGGACGAATCGCAGTGATGACGAATTAGTCATGCTTGTTAAGCAAGTGGATTATGTAACGAAACGAATCCCTGCTTTTCATATGCACCAGCGTTTAATGAACAATTTAACCAATATTCACTATACACAAATAGGCTCAATATACAGTGCATCGCTGCCAGATGGAAAAGGCACAGCCGCATTCATTATAAAAGACCGTTACATTCAAATGTCTGCCACAGGCAGTTATGAGGCAGAAGCGGTGTTTTTTGAAGTACTCAGAAAAATTAGTCCTTGTTTCCTGGCTATGGACTTTGGATCAAAGAAGCACGGGTGGCTCAATCCGGTAAAAGTGAGGAATTTTGTTTAAAAAAATAAAATTGAACGTGAAATGTTGTATAATAGCCTTTTGTTTAGTACACTTTATACGAGACAACATGAAGGAGGAAGAATTATGGATTTATGGGTTGTCATCCTTGTAGGCGTTGTTGCACTGCTTGCAGGAGTTGCACTCGGATTCTTTATTGCTCGTAAGTATATGATGAGCTACTTGAAAAAGAATCCACCAATTAATGAACAAATGCTTCGAATGATGATGATGCAAATGGGCATGAAACCGTCCCAAAAGAAAATCAATCAAATGATGAAAGCCATGAACAACCAAGCGAAATAATACGTACGTTATTATGATCATAGATGGAACATGGTCCCTAAAGATTGGACAAGCGATGTCCTTTCTTTATTGAAGTCACCTTCATCAGACGCATAAAACCACTGTACTTGCATGAATAAAGCAGGGAAAGTGGTTTTTATTTTGCCGTGAACCGTTCGTTAAAGACAAAACAAAAAACCACTGTGAGCAGAGGTTTTCGTTTCTTTTATTGTCACACATATCAACTTTTCTAAAATCGTGCGGCATTTGTTTCTATCTTGAGATATCATTAGTTGGCTGAGTTTGAGTGTAAGTGTCGTTGATATTGTAAGAGGAGATGATCTAGCTGCTGGCTATGTTCGATGGTCACTGTTGATGTCATCCCATTATGCAAGACAACTTTCATCAGCTCTTCTCTTTTTTCTTCAATTTGAGTTAATAATGATGTTTTTACCAAAGTCATGTTCCTTTCATGCAAATCTTGATAAAAAGAATCGATTCTATTATATCCATTTTAAGGTTTATTTTCAAATTTAAAGGGTTTGGTATCTTGATGTCAAATTAAATTATATAAGGTTTTAAGAGATTAGACCATCTTTATTGAGATGATGTAAAAAAAATGAAATGAATTTGTCATCTCTTATTGTATATTGTAAGAAGGGGGTGTTCTTTTGTCAGATTTGAATTACTTTTTAGCGTTTGGAGCAGGGTTTCTATCTTTTATCTCACCGTGCTGTCTGCCACTTTATCCAGCCTTTTTATCCTATATTACGGGCGTTAGTATAGATGAAGTGAAATCTGAGAAGGTGATGCTGAGAAGAAGAAGTCTGCTTCATACATTATTCTTTTTAATTGGGTTCTCTCTCATTTTTATTGCCATTGGATTTGGGACATCGTTTGTTGGGAAGTTTTTCATTGAATATCAAGATGCGATTCGTCAAATTGGTGCCATTCTTATTATTCTCTTTGGCTTTATGATTCTTGGTGTATTTCAGCCTTCTTTTTTAATGGGAGAAAAGAGGTTGCAGTTTAAAAATCGTCCAGCCGGTTTTTTTGGATCGATTCTCATCGGAATGGGTTTTGCTGCTGGTTGGACACCATGTACCGGCCCGATTTTATCAGCTGTCATCACACTTGCCAGCAACAAGCCAGAGTCCGCTGTGACCTATATGATTGCGTATGTATTAGGTTTTGCTATCCCATTTTTTGTTCTTTCCTTTTTCATCACAAAAATGGCTTGGATCAGAAAGCGTCAGCAGCTCATCATGAAAACTGGCGGGATTATTATGATCGTAGTAGGGATCTTGCTGTTCTTTGATCTTCTGACATGGATCATTATTATGTTCTCATCATTATTTGGAGGATTTACGGGTTTTTGAAATCGTTTTCTACAGTCGCGGCGAATGGTTTTTTTTCGTCAATTGGAGTATATTATACATAGGCTGACCTTAAAGAATAAAGGAATGATTTGATATGATGATCATAATTTCTTCTATAGTGGCGGTATGTATGGCGGTAGCCGTCATGTTTATTCGCATTAAATCATCTGCAAAACCTGCAACCGCGAAAAAAATTATATTACCTCCTATCTTTATGAGCACTGGAGCACTGATGTTTTTTGTGCCAATGTTTCGAGTAACTGGAGCTGAATTTTTAGAGGCGATTACTGTAGGGATGTTTTTCTCTATCTTTTTAATTAAAACATCGAAATTTGAAATTAGAGGCAATGAAATCTATTTGAAACGTTCAAAAGCATTTGTGTTTATTCTCATTGGACTTCTTGTCCTTCGTATCGGAATGAAGACGATTTTAAGCTCTTCCATTGATTATGGTGCGCTCAGCGGGATGTTTTGGATTCTAGCCTTTGGCATGATTGTCCCTTGGCGGGTTGCGATGTATTTGTCGTTTAGAAAGCTGTCTAAACAATTAGATCCGCAGCAGGTCCAAATGAATTAAACCTCCTTTTTAAAAGGAGGTTATTTTAATAAAGATTCATATGGGGAATGGTCGATCTTTTTTTCTTGAAGGCGCTTTAGTAGAAATTTATGATCCCGCTTCGGTGTAGCGATAATATAGCCGCGAATGATTAAGTCTAAATTAATGCTGGCCGCTTGTTCTTTTAGTGCCAGCTCGCCAATTTTACCGGCGATTTTTTCTTTGGCGACATCTCTAAACAGCTCTGGAACCGGTAATACTAGCTCATTTAATAGCTGTTTGTCTTCATCGCGCCATAGGTGCAGGCTCTTTTGAATATATTCATCCTGCCAATCAAGCTCTGATTTCCCGTCTTCTTTCGGCAATCGTTTTAAAAACTTGCGAAACATAAAAAAGCCACCGATTGCTAGTAATCCAATCATCACTGTACCCCAAAATAAAATGAACCACAAAAACCAGCCGCTTAACATGTTCTCACTCCCTATATCCCTTCTCTCTACTCTATTTTACATGAAGGGAAGGTAGAAGAAAATAACAAAAATGTATGTGTTTTTTCTCTATAAACGCCTTTTTTGATCAAGAGACGCCCATTTACTAGAATGACCCAAACCATTTAGTAGAAAAGGAATACATTATTGTATAGCGACTCTACTATTTGGCCATGGTGGTTCGCACAAGGTATTGACTTGAAACGAACGGAAGAGAGCCCGCCTGTATACAGGCGGGCTCTTAATGTTTGAAGTGCGGCATTTGAAAGGAAAATGCTCCGTCTTGACGATGGGCATCCTTTTTGATTTTGATTGATATGATTCTGTTTTCGTAATCTGTATCAATGTCTTTGTCATTCAAATAAAAAGGCAGTATGACACTTTTTTCAATCGGCTGTTCTCTTTCATCAATCAAATAAGCGAGGATGAGCTCACATCCGGAAAAGGTCAGTTTTAAATCAGTGATCGATAGGGTGGAGAGGTCGATCTCAATAATATAATCACGGCTCGTTTCATAAAGATCTATTGGGAGCTGTTCGTCATACCATGCAAAAGGATCGTCCATTAATACATTCAGCCAATCATCTATTTCAAGAAAATCAGAGGAATTCACTTGCTTTTCATTCTCCATAAACACTCCTCCATCACATCTCATAATAAATCATATGATAAAAGCTGAAATGTGTGAAAGACCTAAAACATCCCGTTTGGTCACGGGCTTTAGAGAAAATGTTTACATATCATGATGTGAATTGTGCTTTTGTCTTGTATGGTTGCGGTTTTTCACTTTTTTACTGCCTGATAGTGGCTCAGGTTGCCCGCCTTGATGCTCTTTAGGAGAGTTTTGACGTATGTCTTTCCCTGTGTTTTTGTTCGTCATCATTTCTCACTCCTTTCTTATTGGTTTTTTTTACGCTTTTTATTGTTTTGCTTTTGTTCTTCTGTTAAAACGAGCTGATCATTTTCTATATAACCTGCACCATTTCCTTGGCTTTTGGCTGCGTTCATGCCGTCAATGACATGATTTGCTTTTCTTTTTGTCATGTTCTATCACCTCAGCATTAGTATGAACCCGTGCTGCTCAGTTTATGAAGAGTAATCATTTCCTTGTGATAAGCTAAACTTATTGAATTTAATAAAAGCATTGTTATTTACTTATGTATGAATTTGTTTTAAGATGAAATTGTGAGAAAATTGTGGTGAAATACGACGATTTTTCTGAGAATTGAAATTGATCTTGATCATCAAAAGGGGGATTTTGGACATGTCGAAACAGCAGCAAGTCGCTAAACAAGACGCTTTTCAATCTAGAAAAACGTTTTCGACAAATGGGAAAACGTATCACTATTATTCGTTAGAAGCACTCGAGAAACAAGGAATCGGAAATGTTTCTAAGCTGCCTTATTCCATTAAGGTACTTTTAGAATCAGTGCTTCGCCAAGTAGACGGTAGAGTGATCAAAAAGGAACACGTTGAAAACTTGGCAAAATGGGGAACTGCCGAGGTAAAAGAAATTGATGTTCCATTTAAACCTTCTCGTGTTATTTTACAAGACTTCACGGGTGTGCCAGCTGTCGTTGACCTTGCTTCTTTAAGAAAAGCAATGGCAGATGTGGGCGGAGACCCAGATAAAATCAACCCTGAAATTCCAGTTGACCTGGTCATTGACCACTCTGTACAAGTCGATAAAGCTGGAACTGAAGATGCATTAAACATTAACATGGATTTAGAATTCGAACGTAACGCAGAGCGTTATAACTTCCTTAGCTGGGCAAAGAAAGCGTTTAACAATTATCAAGCTGTTCCGCCTGCAACAGGGATCGTTCACCAAGTGAACTTAGAGTATCTTGCAAGTGTTGTTCATGCAATCGAAGAAGATGGCGAGATCATCACATATCCAGATACATTAGTTGGTACTGACTCACATACAACAATGATTAACGGTATCGGTGTACTTGGATGGGGCGTTGGCGGTATCGAAGCAGAAGCTGGTATGCTTGGTCAGCCTTCTTACTTCCCAGTGCCAGAAGTCATTGGGGCTAAATTAGTTGGAGAGCTTCCAAACGGAACAACTGCAACTGACCTTGCATTAAAAGTGACACAAGTTCTTCGTGAAAAAGGCGTAGTGAACAAGTTCGTCGAGTTCTTCGGACCTGGTGTTGCACAATTGCCGTTAGCTGATCGTGCAACAATTGCGAACATGGCGCCAGAATACGGTGCAACTTGCGGATTCTTCCCAGTAGATGAAGAAGCGCTAGCTTACCTTCGCCTTACTGGACGTGATGAAGAGCAAATTAATATCGTTGAAGAATATTCTCGCGCAAATGGCTTATTCTATACGCCAGATGCAGAAGAGCCAATTTTTACTGATGTTGTGGAAATTGATCTTTCTCAAATTGAGTCAAACTTATCTGGTCCGAAACGTCCACAAGATTTGATTCCACTTTCTCAAATGAAAGAGACGTTTCATAAACACATCGAAAGCCCAGCTGGTAACCAAGGTTTTGGCTTAGAAAAATCAGAGCTAGATAAACAAATCGAATTTGATCTAGCAAATGGTGAAAAGGCTGTGATGAAGACAGGTGCGATTGCGATTGCAGCGATTACGAGCTGTACGAATACATCGAACCCATACGTCTTAATCGGAGCAGGTCTTGTTGCGAAAAAAGCCAGTGAGCTCGGTATGAAGGTGCCAAATTACGTGAAAACGTCACTAGCACCGGGTTCTAAAGTTGTAACAGGGTACCTCGTGAATTCGGGACTTCTTCCATATTTAAGAGACCTCGGATTTAACATCGTTGGGTATGGCTGTACAACATGTATCGGAAACTCAGGACCGCTGGAAAAAGAAATTGAAGATGCTGTCTCTGAAAATGATCTGCTGATCACTTCTGTTTTATCAGGTAACCGTAACTTCGAAGGTCGTATCCACCCGCTTGTAAAAGGAAACTACCTTGCATCTCCACCATTAGTTGTGGCTTATGCACTTGCTGGTACGGTGAATATTGATTTAACAAAAGATCCGATCGGTGTCGATAAAAATGGAGAGAACGTTTATTTCAATGACATTTGGCCATCAATGGATGAAATCAACAGCGTTGTGAAAAGCACTGTCACACCTGAGCTATTCCGTTCAGAGTATGAAACTGTTTTTGACAACAATGACCGCTGGAATGAAATTAAAACAACGGATGATGCATTGTATAAATGGGATGAAAATTCCACATACATTGATAACCCGCCATTTTTTGAAAACTTATCAGTTGAACCTGGTAAAGTTGAACCACTTAAAGGATTGCGCGTAGTGGCGAAGTTCGGTGACTCTGTCACAACAGACCATATTTCTCCTGCTGGAGCAATTGGTAAAGACACGCCTGCAGGTAAATACTTGCAAGAAAGAGGCGTTTCGCCAAGAGACTTTAACTCATATGGATCACGTCGTGGTAACCACCATGTAATGATGAGAGGTACTTTTGCAAACATCCGCATTAAGAACCAAATCGCACCAGGAACAGAAGGCGGGTATACAACGTACTGGCCAACTGGTGAAGTGACATCCATTTATGATGCATGCATGCGTTATAAAGAAGATGGAACTGGTCTTGCGATCTTAGCAGGCAAAGACTACGGAATGGGTTCTTCACGTGACTGGGCTGCAAAAGGAACAAATCTTCTTGGAATTAAATTCGTTCTTGCGGAAAGCTTTGAGCGTATCCACAGAAGTAACCTTGTCTTCATGGGCGTACTTCCTTTACAGTTTAAAGACGGTGAAAGTGCAGAAACTTATGGACTAACAGGAACAGAAACATTCGAAGTAGATGTTGATGAAACAGTTCGTCCGCGTGATCTTGTCACTGTAAAAGCAATTGATACAGATGGCAACGAGAAAACATTTGAAGTAATTGTTCGCTTTGACAGTGAAGTCGAAATTGACTACTACCGTCATGGTGGTATCCTTCAAATGGTACTGCGTGAGAAATTGGCAAGCAACTAATAAAGCAAAGAAGAGAAGGCGATTAGACAGCTTTCTCTTCTTTTTTAACATAGTGGAGGATCAATCATGTGGAAAAAAGGAATGGCAAGCGCTGTTTTACTTGTGTTGATTGGTTTACTTGCATGGAATGTATTCGGACCAAAAGAACCCGCCATCGGTCTTGAAACAGGGGACAAAGCCCCTGATTTTGAGCTCAAAACCCTTGATGGCAAAACGGCATCTTTATCTGATTATCGAGGGAAAAAAGTACTTCTCAATTTTTGGGCGACATGGTGTAAGCCTTGCCGAACAGAAATGCCAGATCTAGATGCAATTAGAAGTGAAAATGACCAAGTTGAGGTACTAGCGGTGAATTTGACGAACACTGAAAAGAGTGTGGATCACGTCGCATCTTTTATTGATGAACTTAAGGTCAGTTTTCCTGTTTTATTAGATCAAAAAGGTATTCAAGCGAGATATCAGGTACTTTCATATCCGACGACATACATACTAGATGAAAAAGGGCGTATCCTGTCTGTAAAGCATCAAATGCTCACAAAAAAAGAAATTGAAAAAGAGCTGGATCTATAATGATTCAGCTCTTTTTTGCTTATTTTCTAAATGTTTTGGCGAAAATGGTATGAACAGAGTGGAGGTGGTGATAGAAATGAGACGAAGAAAGCGCCGTACTTTTGAAGAACTTGTGCTTGAAAATAAAAAAGAATTATTAAGCAATGAGGAATTTTTAAACCAGCTTGAAGAAAAGTTGGAAGAGCGATTTAGACAGAAATAAGTTATGATTTGACCTTTTTCGTTCATCCTAAAGAAGAGGGAGGGATGAATGATGGGTAGAGAGCATGATAAACAAGCGCAGTTTACACCAGACCATTTAGGGACAAAACCTGTAGCATACAAACGAAATAAAGGCAAAAAGATGCATAATAAATCGAATGAACAGCCTGATGTGATACAGACGAAGGGCGAATAATAGGAGGGAAGCATGATGAATGACAAGTCATATCAATCCAATCCAGATGATCGTTCTGATAATGTTGAGAAGCTGCAGGATATGATCGAAAACACACTTGAAAATATTGATGAATCTGAAGCAGCAATGGGTCTTTCAACAGAGGAAGAAAAGCAGATGATCAAGCAAAAAAATGAAAACCGTAGAACAAGTATTGACGCAATGCGTTCTGAAATAAAGGACGAGGAAGCAGCAAGAAAGAGCGGTTACACTGAATAAACCAGGGATTCCTGGTTTATTTTATTGCCTCTTTTTAGAAGAACCAATTGGAATGTGGTAAAATGTCAGAGACGTTAGGTTTTGATAGGAGAGCGATGAAAACGTGTATGTATCTAAAAAAGAAATAGAAGTCCGTTATGCAGAAACAGATCAAATGGGCATTGTGTATCATGCCAACTATTTAATTTGGATGGAAGTCGGCAGAACAGCGTTAATTAAAGAATTAGGCTTTTCCTATGCCCAGTTAGAGGCAGACGGTGTCCTTGCACCTGTTGTCGATCTTCAGGTTCAATATAAGAAACCACTACTGTACGGTGAAACGGCTACAGTTCACACATGGATAGAAGAATATAACGGCGTGAAAACAGTGTATGGCTATGAAATACAAAAACCTGATGGACAAACGGCTATTACAGGGACCACCTCACATATTTGTGTGGACAAAGAAACCTTTAGACCGATTCAATTTAGAAAAGCTTTCCCTGCATGGCACAGCGTTTACGAACAGTCCAAGAAGCAGGTTTGATTCATGGCATTTGGAATTAAAAGAAAGGATCTACATGCTTGGAAATCAGCTGTTCGGGAAGGGAATGTGGCCTTTTTGACACACTATTGGCTTGATGACCGTTTTCCGCATGCGAATACTGTCACAAAGGCAGCCTGTCAGGATATGGAGCAATTAATCGCTTGGGGACAAAAGCATGGATTAAAGAAAGAATGGATCCATGTTCGCGAAGGTTTTCCTCATTTTGATCTCATTGGTGATTCGCAAAAACGGATTTTGCAAAAAGAGCGGTCATTAGGAAACATTCAGGAGTATGGACTTTATATTGAGTGATAAACAAAAAAGATACCCGAGGGATGAGGTATCTTTTTTGTTTATTCATAATGAAATTCTGGTTCTTTCACGGACTCGTTATAATCAATATGCAGATCATGGTTGTCAAAATACCAAATATCACTTTCTTCCACAAAGAAAGTAATGCCTTCTACTTCAGCGGTTGCGCCGGCATTTTGAGGTTCATCTTTTGCGACGCCGAGAGAAAAGCCTTTTTGTACATTACTGCACCCGCCATATCTGACAAAAAAGCGAACATGATCACCTTTTTCTAAATCCAGTTCATTCTTGTACCAATTGAGTGCATCATCTTTTATCGTTAATTTCAATGTGATCGCCCCTTTTTGAAGTCATGCTGTTTTTAAATGCAGGATGCAAAAACAGCTTTTCTTTACTTTTACCACATATTTAAATTGATGAAACGGCTAAAGCCATTTGATTTTCGGTTCAGTTTTGTTGAGAATTCGTTTGAGGTTGGCGATGTGTCTGAAGATCACAAAGCCAGCAAGAACAGCAACAACAATAATTAAAAATAGATCTTGGGTGAATATGCTGTAAATGAATGTGTAGATCCCAGTCAGCATAGATGATAATGAAACATATTTACTAATGTATAAAAATAAGAAAAAAGCAGCGATCATCGTGATAAATAAGAACGGGGCATAAAATAACAGCACGCCGCCTGATGTAGCGACCGCTTTTCCCCCTTTAAATTTTGCAAAGACAGGAAAGCTGTGACCGATAACAGCAGCCACTCCTGCTAATAAGGGATGAATGTCCAGTTGCATGAAAAACGGTAAAGCCGAAGCAAGAGTCCCTTTTAAAATATCAGCAGTGATAACGATGGACCCTGCTTTCACACCCAGTGTACGGAATGCATTCGTCGCACCTAGGTTCCCGCTGCCATGTTCACGGATATCGATTCCCTTTGCAGCTTTCCCGACAATGAGACCTGATGGAATACTGCCGAGAAGATAAGCCAAAATAAACATCAAAGCAATTAACATCTGCATAACTCCTTTATATTCTCCCTCTTGTCTTACATTTTAACATGATCTTATGAAAAACATGGCGATCTTTTTTTGAAAAAAACGATGGCCGATGAATTCAGCTTTGTTTTTAACAAGAAATTCGCTAAAATAGAAGAAAAGGAGTGTCTGGATGAATCATCCTTCAAAACAAGAAATTGGGCGTATATTAAAAAGCAGTAAGCGAATTGCGGTTGTTGGTTTGTCAGATCAGCCGCACCGAACGTCTTATATGGTTTCAAAAGCCATGCAGGATGCCGGTTATGACATCATTCCTGTCAATCCAACGATTGATGAAGCACTTGGGGTAAAAGCGGTCGCCTCTTTAAAAGACATAGAAGGGCCTGTTGATATCGTCAATGTCTTTAGACGTTCTGAGTTTTTGCCTGAGGTGGCGAAAGAATTTCTTGAAATAGACGCACCTGTTTTTTGGGCGCAGCAAGGCGTATATCATGAAGAGGCAAAAAGGCTGATTGAGGAAAATGGCAAGGTCGCCATCATGGACTTATGTATCAAAGTGGCTCATGCGATGACAAAAACTCATTAAATCGTCAAAAATCCTTGTTTTTTCAAGGATTTTTGCTTTTTTGTTGCAGAAATATATTTGCGATTCTAGAAGAAAGCGATAAAATAAGGCGACAGGGACCTATCGGTGACCTTGCATATCGAGAAAAAGAGCGATAAGATAAATATAGAACATTTGTTCTGTTTTGCTAAAACCATCATATGATTGCATTTGGCTTATGAAACAGTCTTGTTTATAATGGACTTCTAGTTCTGATTGCAGAATGTAGAACATTCTCGTAACCGTGCAAAAGAGCATGTATCGCTGAATCACACATGCATGGTGATGATGCAGCTTATTAAAGTGGACAGTAATGAGCAGCATGATCATCATTAAAATCTAGAGAGATCATTGATGATTAGCCGGTTATGTTTGTTAGTGAAAGGGGATTAAGCATTTGGTTAAAAAGCAGCAAGTAGATTATAACGATGATTCTATTCAGGTGCTAGAGGGGCTTGAAGCGGTCCGTAAACGTCCAGGGATGTATATTGGATCGACGGATTCCCGCGGTCTTCATCACCTTGTCTATGAGATTGTAGACAACTCTGTCGATGAAGTGCTCGCTGGCCATGGAGATCATATCATTGTCAAAATACATAAAGATAACAGCATTTCCGTCCAAGATAAAGGGCGCGGAATGCCTACTGGTATGCATAAGCTTGGAAAACCGACACCTGAGATCATTTTAACTGTCCTGCACGCAGGCGGAAAATTTGGTCAAGGTGGTTATAAAACAAGTGGTGGACTTCACGGGGTTGGGGCGTCCGTTGTGAACGCACTTTCAGAGTGGCTCACCGTGACGATAGAACGCGATGGATTTATTTATCACCAGCGCTTTGAACATGGCGGAAAGCCAGTCACATCACTTGAAAAAATCGGGAAAACGAAAAAGACCGGTACACTGATTCATTTTAAGCCAGATCCAACGATGTTCAGTGTCACCACCTATAATTTTGATATATTATCAGAGCGTTTAAGAGAATCAGCCTTTTTATTAAAAGGGCTAAAAATAGAGCTGATTGATGAGCGCCATGATGTGCAGGAAACCTTTTATTATGAGACAGGTATTGAAGCGTTCGTTGCTTATTTAAACGAGGAAAAGGATGTACTTAGTGAAGTCGTTTCGTTTGAAGGCGAACATCAGTCCATTGAAGTCGATTTTGCCTTTCAATTTAACGACGGATATTCAGAAAATATTCTGTCGTTCGTCAATAACGTAAGAACCAAAGATGGCGGTACACATGAGTCTGGTGCAAAAACGGCCATGACGAGAGCCTTTAATGAATATGCACGCAAAGTGACCCTTTTAAAAGAAAAAGACAAAAATTTAGAAGGTACGGATATTCGTGAAGGTCTGTCAGCTGTTATTTCTGTCAGAATTCCTGAAGAACTTCTTCAATTTGAAGGACAAACAAAAGGAAAGCTTGGAACGAGTGAGGCTAGGTCTGCTGTAGACGCTGTGATCTCTGAAAAATTGGCTTATTTCCTTGAAGAAAACCGCGAAACGGCAACACTGCTTGTGAAAAAAGCGATTAAAGCGCAGCAGGCAAGAGAAGCGGCTAGAAAAGCAAGAGAAGAAGCAAGGAGCGGCAAGAAACGGAAAAAATCTGAAGCAACACTCAGCGGAAAATTAACACCTGCTCAATCTAGAAACCCGGCAAGAAACGAACTGTATCTTGTAGAGGGCGACTCAGCGGGTGGATCAGCCAAGCAAGGACGTGATCGTAAATTCCAAGCGGTGCTGCCGCTTCGAGGGAAGGTCATTAATACAGAGAAAGCAAAGCTTGCGGATATTTTCAAAAACGAAGAAATCAACACCATTATCCATGCCATTGGCGGCGGGGTTGGTGTCGATTTTAATGTAGAAGACATCAATTATGACAAAATTGTCATCATGACAGATGCTGATACAGATGGCGCGCATATTCAGGTTCTATTGCTTACATTCTTCTACCGCTATATGAAGCCGCTGATTGAGCATGGCAAAGTATTCATTGCCCTTCCGCCTTTATATAAAGTTAGCAAAGGCTCAGGGAAGAAAGAAGTCATTGAATATGCTTGGTCTGATGAAGAAATGGATGACGTACTAAAGAAAGTTGGAAAAGGATATACGATTCAGCGCTATAAAGGTTTAGGTGAAATGAATGCCGACCAGCTATGGGAAACGACAATGAATCCAGAGTCGAGAACGCTTGTCAGGGTGAAGATCGATGATGCTGCACGGGTGGAACGCCGCGTCACGACACTGATGGGTGACAAAGTAGAACCACGCCGTAAATGGATTGAAAAGAATGTCGCCTTTGGACTTGATGAGGAAAGCAACATTCTTGAAAATGAAAACTTGTCGCTAGCTGAGGAGGTTTAAACATGGCACAACAAGAACGATTTCATGATTTACCGTTAGAAGAAGTGATTGGGGACCGTTTTGGTCGCTATAGTAAATATATTATCCAAGATCGTGCACTTCCAGATGCACGTGATGGATTAAAGCCTGTACAACGAAGAATTTTATATGCGATGTATGCAGAAGGAAATACACAAGATAAAAACTTCCGTAAAGCTGCCAAAACAGTCGGTAACGTCATTGGTAACTATCATCCGCATGGTGATTCATCTGTTTATGAAGCAATGGTGAGAATGAGCCAGGATTGGAAAGTGCGAAATGTGCTGATTGAGATGCATGGAAATAACGGGAGTATCGACGGAGATCCTCCTGCTGCCATGCGTTATACTGAAGCAAGGCTTTCTGCCATTGCATCAGAGCTTTTAAAGGACCTCGACAAGGAGACAGTCGAATTTGTCGCGAACTTTGATGATACAAGCAAAGAGCCTGTTGTCTTACCAGCGATGTTTCCCAACCTTCTTGTGAACGGTTCAACAGGGATTTCAGCCGGTTATGCGACTGATATTCCACCGCACCACCTAGGAGAAGTGATTGATGGCGTGATTAAGCGAATTGAACAGCCGCATTGTACGGTTGAAGATTTAATGACAGTCATCAAAGGGCCTGATTTCCCAACAGGCGGGATCATTCAAGGTGTGGATGGAATTAAGAAGGCATATGAAACAGGAAAAGGAAAGATTATGATTCGCGGAAAAGCGGAGATTGAAACCATCCGCGGTGGACGCCAGCAAATCGTGATCACAGAAATTCCTTATGAAGTGAATAAGGCCAATCTTGTCAAAAAGATGGACGAGTTCCGCATTGAAAGAAAAGTAGAAGGGATTTCTGAAGTTCGGGATGAGACGGACCGTACCGGCCTTCGGATTGTTGTAGAGCTGAAAAAAGAAGCGGATGCGAATGGTGTCTTGAATTTCTTATATAAAAATTCTGATCTGCAAATCCCTTATAACTTTAATATGGTCGCGATACATAACAGAAGACCGACTTTAATGACGCTTACAACTGTACTAGACGCTTACATTGCTCATCAAAAAGAAGTGATGACGAACCGCTCAGCATACGAGCTTCGAAAAGCAAAAGAACGTCATCATATTGTAGATGGATTAATTAAAGCTCTTTCCATTTTAGATGAAGTCATTGCGACGATTCGTTCGTCTAATGATAAGCGTGATGCGAAAAACAATTTGATGGAGAAATATGATTTTACAGAAGCTCAATCAGAAGCGATTGTTTCTCTCCAGTTATATCGTTTAACAAATACAGATATCACTCAACTAAGAGACGAAGCAAGAGAGCTTGACGTGCGAATTGCAGAGCTTGAAGACATTTTAGCGAATGAGAAGAAGCTGTTTAAAGTCATTACGAACAACTTGAAGAAGTTGAAAAAGACGTATGCTGATGAAAGACGATCTGTCATTGAGGAAAAAATTGAAGAAATTAAGATTAACCTTGAAGTGATGATCGCATCAGAAGACGTGTACGTCACAGTCACAAAGGATGGATACATCAAACGGACAAGCCAGCGTTCCTATGCTGCATCAAACGGTAAGGACTTCGGTATGAAGGATACAGACCGACTGATTCACCAGTTTGAAATGAATACAACCGATGTTCTTCTGCTCTTTACGAATAAAGGGAGCTATATTTACTGTCCAGTTCATCAGCTGCCAGATATACGCTGGAAAGACATGGGGCAGCATATTACGAATATTATTTCGATTGATCGCGATGAATCCATTCAAAAAGCGATCCCAATTAAAGAATTCGATGAATCATCGTATCTCCTGTTCTTCACAAAAGGCGGTATGGTGAAGAAAACAGAGCTTCTCCAATATAAAGCGCAGCGTTATTCAAAACCGCTTGTCGCCTTGAATTTAAAAGGTGATGATGAACTTGTAGATGTTCATGTCACAACAGGTCAGCAAGAATTGTTTATTGCAACGAAAAATGGCTATGGATTATGGTTTGATGAAGAAGAAGTGAGTGTGGTCGGTCCGAGAGCGGCTGGTGTGAAAGGCATCAATTTGAAGGACGGAGACGAGGTGGTCTCTGGACAAATGATTGATCCGAAGAACAATGTGCTTGTTCTCACGACACAAAGAGGTGCTGTGAAGCGGATGAACCTCTCTGAATTTGATAAGACATCAAGAGCAAAACGTGGAGTGATCATGCTAAGAGAATTAAAGAAAAACCCTCACAGAATTGTTGCTGTGATTGCTGCTTCACTACACGATACACTTGAGATTGATACGGAAAAGGGTGCCACGATCCCGCTCGATATTTCCACACTAAGGGCAAATGATCGTTATAGCAATGGATCGTTTATTTTAGATGAGGAAGAGCAGGGAGAAGTAACTCAAGTTCTTTTATCACCTGCTGCATCTGACCAAGATGACAATAAATAAGCAAAATGAAAACCCCCTGCGTAAGGCAGGGGGTTTTTTATGATGAGGTCAATTTAACTCTCGTGATTGCCAAACATGCTTGTGATGGCATGCACTACTTCAATTCCTTGGTAAACGAAAAGAGAAAGTGAAGTGACAGAGAATAGACCTAGAATGAATACTCTTAAGAAAAATAACATCGTGTAAAACCTCCCAATTTTTGTTTGATTTAAATGGTTGGGTTAACACGAGCTACTCGGAAATTCGAAGACTGGTAGAACACTGCAAGTAAATGCTTCTTTTTCCGGTCAAATCGATCAGTATAAGTGATGCGTGCAAATCCAGCTGCCATACTGCCAATGACTAGCAGTGCTGTAAATGCCGCAAATACTGCGTTCACATGTTTTTGTTTCTTTTCATCGCCTGCTGTCTGAACGATTTTCATTTCATGTGATTCTTGATCAGCAACCACCTTTGCATGATGGTATACCTGAACGGAATGAGGCATTGAGAACAAATGAAAACTTGCAAGTGCTATGAATAAGACTGCTAATTTTAACAGCATATTTTTTTTCATTTTTCTCACCCCTTCCTGTTTATTTTCATGATCTTACCACGTTTTCAGTTATTTGAAAAGTCTTATTTTTTTACTTTCCCTCTTTAAAAAAGCGCTAAACATCAAGACATCTATAGGACTGTTTCACTTCATGAAAGGTTTCAATTTTATTTTTTAAATTTAAAAAAAGTACCGAGATCAAAGATCTGGCACTTGTCAAAAAGAATGTATTGATGTCGGTTTTGCAACAGCTTTTGTGAAGATTCCCGCAATACAAATGGCAAATAGAACAAAAATAAACGCATGAAGCAGTCCGACTTGATTGGCGAGCAGTCCTAAAACAGGGGGCCCTGATAGAGAGGCTGTATACCCAGATAAAGTGACGATACTGACACGTTTGACAGCATAGCGGCTATCATCACCAGCTGCTGAAATGGTCAGCGGGAAGCCTAAGGACGCGCCAAGTCCCCATAAAAAGATAGATATCATACACACGACGAGTGAAATCTTTAAAATCACCAAAAATAGTCCGGCGGCAGCAGATAAAATCGCGATTCTTAGCAATAGCACCCTGCCAAAGCGATCAATGAAACGTCCGCTCAGTAATCTGCCACTAATCATTCCGCACAAAAATAATGCATAGATGACCGTACTCATTGAATGAGAAACCTGATAGCCATCAACCATTGCTAGTGGAATCCAATCATTTGCAGAACCTTCTACAAATGCGAGACATAAGGCAATCATCGCTAATGAGATCGTCCGTTTGTTCAGCCATGATGTTTGAGAAGCCTCAACGGATTCTGACTGCGTCTCATCCGGATCTTTTCCTGTCCCGTGCGGAATAAACCGTGTACAAATCAGGATACTGAGAAAGAAAAGGAGTGCAATGGTGAGAAGGTGAATGAGGACAGACACACCTAAATAAATAAAGAGAATTCCGGCACCTGCACCAATTAACGTTCCAATACTGAAAGAAGCATGCAAAATCGGCAGGATCGTTCTCTTGATCTGATACTCAATCTCCGTTCCTTCTAAGTTCATGGCTACATTGCACATGCCTGAGCCTGAACCAAAAAGAAAAAGACCAGCAGTGACAATCAGCGTAGAAGAGAGGGCGGCGCCGATTGCAAGGGTTGAGAATCCAATAAACATCAAAAAAGCGCTGACCACAATCGCCACTCGGCCGCCTTTTTTGCGAACGAATACATTGGAAAGAATCAGCCCGACAATGGAACCTACAGATAGGCCGAGTAAAATGAGTCCCATTGTGCCTGTATCTGCTTGCAACAAATCTCTCACTTCTGGTGTCCTTGAAAACCAAGTGGAGATGGAGATCCCAGACATCGTAAAAATAACAATGATCGCTTTATACCACTTTAATTTCATCTAATCCCTCATATCTATGTAGTCTTACAGAACAAATCTACTCGATTATAAAGGAGACTTCTTGATTCGTAAATAACATGAGGGAGGATCATCATGAAGAAAATATTCCAACTTCATCATTCTTTGATAGAATAAAGACAAAAGGGGCGATACATATGTCATATCGAATAGGTGTTTTAAAGGGAGACGGGATTGGACCGGAAATTGTTAATTCTAGTATGCGTATTTTTAAGACAGCGCTGTCACAGTTCAATGAACCATTTGTGGAATTTGTAGAGTGTCCTATCGGTGCTGAAGCCATTCATTCTCATCAAGATCCAGTGCCAGCTTCTACGATAGCCGCCTTGAAAAAATGCCATGGCTGGATATTAGGACCTCATGATTCAGCTTCATATCCTGATCAATTGAAAGAAAGAAGAAATCCAAGTGGAGAACTGCGTCATACATTTGATTTATTTGCAAATATTCGTCCATCGCAATCGCTACCAGGTGTGAAAAGCGTTGCCAGTGGCGTCGACCTTGTCATTTTTCGAGAAAATACAGAAGGCTTTTATCCAGACCGGAATATGTATCAGGGGACAGGAGAGTGGATGATTACACCAGATGTCGCCATATCTACAGGTGTGTTTACAAAAAAAGCAATTACCCGTATTACCCACGCGGCCTTTCAACGTGCAGTGGAGAGGAGGGGGAAAGTCACCATTGTTCATAAAGCGAACGTGATCAAATTAGGATCTGGCTTGTTTTTACGAACATGTCAAGAGGTAGCGAAAGCATATCCACAAGTGGAGGTTGAGGATATTCATATTGATGCGATGGCTGCTCATTTAGTGAGACGTGCAGGTGATTTTGATGTGATTGTGACAGAAAATATGTTTGGCGACATTTTATCTGATCTTGCAGGAGAACTAGTCGGCAGTTTAGGAATGGCACCTTCATTAAATTGCAACGAAAATCAAGCGATGGCACAGGCGGCACATGGTTCAGCACCTGATATAGCTGGTCAAAATATCGCCAATCCAATGGGCATGATTCTTTCTACAGTGATGCTTTGTAACTGGCTACATGTGAAATATCAAGATGAAAGATTAAAACAGACAGCGAGTCTGATCGAACATACTCTTGGTGAGGCCTTAAAAAAGAACTTGAAAACGAAGGATTTAGGAGGAAATGAGACGACAACACAATTCACCGAGGCATTCATTCAAACGATGAATGAAGTTTCAATAAAAGGGAGATGAACATGAAAACCGAAAAAGAAAAGATGATCAAAGGAGAATACTATCACCCAAATGACCACACATTGATGAAAGATCGAGCAAAAGCGCGACAATTGACATTTGCCTATCAGCAAACAAATGAGCCATCACAGAGAAAGGCCATTTTAAAGGAGCTTTTAGGCGCTTGCGGAGAAGATGTGGTGTTTGAAGGCAGAATACAATGTGATTATGGATACAATATCGAGGTTGGTGAGCATTTTTTTGCAAATTTTGATGCTGTGTTATTAGATGTTTGCAAGATTACAATTGGAGATCATTGTTTGTTAGGTCCGAATGTACATATATACACAGCTGGACATCCGTTAAATCCAGAAGAACGTCAAACAGGTATTGAATTCGGCAAACCAGTCACAATTGGACATCATGTATGGATTGGCGGCGGTGCCATTATCAATCCAGGTGTGACAATCGGAGATCATGCTGTCATTGCATCAGGAGCCGTTGTGACAAAAGATGTTCCGGCAAATGTGATTGTTGGCGGGAATCCTGCAAAAATCTTAAAACATTTAGAGGAATGAAAATCTGACGAATCAACCGTTGGATTTTCATTTTTTATTTTATCTCAATAAGATAAGTATACTTAATAATGAGACAAAGAAAATTCAATTGTTTCTTAACTTCCTAGAATATATATTATGTAAACTAGATATTAATTAATGCAAAAAGAGAATCTTTGACTTGATCCTCTTTATTATTAGATTTTATATTCAATCGACTCAAACGCAGCACTACTTTCCAGTCTCAGCAAACTGTTTCAATCGATCTCCAATTTCATCTCTTACCCTTTGGAAAAATGACCACTTCTCTTCTTCTGTTCCTTCTGCTTTTGCTGGATCATCAAAGTCCCAATGGACACGTTTGACATGAGGTGGAGTCATCGGGCATTTATCAGCTGCGTCCCCGCATAGTGTGACGACTAAGTCAGCGTGATGCAATATTTTCTGATCAATCAGGTCAGACGTTTGATTAGAAATATCAATCCCTATTTCTTTCATTGCTTTTACAGCATTCGGATTTAATCCATGAGCTTCGATACCAGCACTATAGACCTTCCACTCATCTCCAAGATGTTTTTTAGCCCAACCTTCAGCCATTTGACTGCGGCAAGAATTACCGGTACATAAAAAGTATATTGTTTTCTTTGACATGTTGATCGTCTCCTTTAATGTATAATCATTAGCCAGAAATACAATGCTAAAAGTGTGATGAATAGCGTTGGTACAGTTAAAATGACCCCTATTTTGAAATATGTCCCCCAGGAAATCTTCACACCTTTTTGAGAAAGGACGTGGAGCCATAGTAGTGTTGCTAAGGAGCCAATGGGCGTAATTTTTGGTCCTAAATCAGAACCAATGACATTTGCGTATATTAACGCTTCTCTCATCATTCCTTGTGTATCGGTGCCGGAAATGGCTAATGCATCGATCATGACCGTCGGCATATTATTCATGACAGATGAAAGAATCGCTGCGATAAATCCCATACCAAGAGTACCTGCCAATAAACCTTGATTTGCTACAGCTTGAATCACGCTAGAAAGAGCATCAGTAAGCCCTGCATTTCGCATGCCATAGACAACAACGTACATACCTATGGAAAAGAAAACGATCGCCCAGGGAGCTTCTTTTAGAACGCTTTTTGTTTGAACAGAAGGGCTTTTTTGTGCAATGACCAAGAATAAAATAGCAATCACTCCAGCTATGACCGATACAGGTATAGATAAAAATTCGCTTGCAAAATAACCAATCAACAAAAAAGCTAATATATACCAAGATAATCTAAACATCTTTGGATCTTTTATTGCTTCACTAGGTTGTTTTAACTCATTCATATCATAGTGTTTAGGTATACTCTTTCTAAAGAAAAGGTACAGTACAGTGATACTCGCAAGCAACGAAAAAAGGTTTGGAACAACCATTCTGGATGCATATTCAATAAATGTAATGTTGAAATAGTCGGCTGTTACAATGTTCACCAAATTACTTACGACAAGTGGAAGCGATGTTGTATCTGCAATAAACCCACTCGCGATAATAAAAGGGAATACTATTTTTTCATTGAAGTGTAATGCTCTGACCATGGCTAAAACAATGGGTGTCAAAATAAGTGCTGCACCATCGTTTGCAAATAGAGCAGCGACGATTGCACCAAGGATGGTCACATACACAAACATACGTAGCCCACTGCCTTTTGCAGCCTTTGCCATATGCAATGCTGCCCATTCAAAAAAGCCGATTCGATCAAGGATGAGTGAAATGACGATAATGGCGACAAAAGCTAAAGTCGCATTCCAAACAATGCCTGTCACGGTGATCACATCGTCTACATTCACAACACCTACGATTAATGCTAAAATAGCTCCTCCACAAGCGGACCACCCTATGGATAAATTTTTTGGCTGCCAAATAACCAGTACCAAAGTGAACAAAAATATGATTAATGATAAAACGGCAAAACTCAAACCCATCCCTCCTTACGAACAAGAAATGTTTGTTGCTTTATGTTGTATACTTTTTAAAAGGTCATCTTCTTTATCAATTTGATTTAAGATGATCCGAATCGTCTCAAATTCTGGAGACAGTGTATTGATTGAATAATAACGCCACTGCCCTTTTCTGTTCTCATGAACAAATCCAGCTTTTTTTAATTTTCGTAGATGCTGACTAATCGCTGGTTGACTCATTTCGAACATATCTACCAGTTCACAAACACAATATTCTTTCTCCAAAAACAATTTCATCATGATCAGTCTTGTTTGATCACTGAGTGTTTTTAAACAATTCGACATATGTGTCACACCAATTGAAACATCTGTACTCACAATGATTCCCCCTCTTTTCAACTCCTTCAATAGTATATAACTGAAAACTTATATAATCAATTGATTATATGAATTCAAACAAAAATTGATTCGTGTGAAAATGATTGATTTAAATACCGACTTCTCTTCTTCAAATGAAACCACATAGTTATTTAAATAGCCCAGTTCTCTATATTGGCAAAAAAGGTGTTGATAAAAACAAAAGACAGAGGTCTTGTGCCTTTTATCATTCGAGTGAAATTAAATAATCAAGAAGAAAAAACTTACGAGGCAAAGACGGTTATACATGCCACTGGTACGTGGAAAACCCTAACCCAATAAATGCTGAAGGGATTATGACAGAAAATGAAAAAAGAGTTGCTAATCGAATGGCATTCCTGATATTTTAAATCGCGATCTGACTCGGTATCAGAATTGCATTGGGCATTCTGCTGTTAACACTTTGCTAGAGCTGCCAAAGCTAAAAGAGACATCAAAAAGCACAGAAATGATATGGATTTTAAGAAAGCAGGATATTAGTGAGGTATTAAGAGGAGAAAACAATGATCAATTGCCTGCAAGAGGTCAATTAGATGGAAAGGACCCTTCTTGGTGTCCTATGATCAGAAGGTGAAAGAGGGTCCACAAATTAAGATACAGTTATTGTTTCAACTAATTAAAGGACCCTTGTTCTTGTCTTGGTACAAATTAGATAGGTCATAAAGGTTTTTGGGGTAATTCCATTATTTGAATCTCCATCCCCCATGAAGTTGTGATATAGAAAAATCCAAGAGAGCTCAGCTCTCTGACTTTAACATCAGACTGTTCTGCAAAATATTTTAAAGCCTCTTCTATATCGGTAACTGTAATAGCTAGATGGGCTACACCGATATCACTGGGTTTTAGGTGAACATTCTGTTGATCTGGCGTCGACCATTGAACCAGTTCGATCTTTCTACCGCCATATTGCAAAAATGCCGCCCCTTCTACAACTGAATGTTCGTGAACCCCAAAGTACCTTTTTAAACTATCGTCCTCAAACTGCATCCGTTTTGGCCGGAACAAGACTTCAAAACCCAAAATATGAGTGAAGAATTCAACTGCTACTTCGATATCGGGTACTACAAATCCTGAATGCTCGATTGTACCTTGAAAAATTGTATTTTTCATATCGCTAAACCCCTTTGATTTTTGGAAGTAAATGTTTCATTATAAAGTGGTATTTAAAGTAGCTATATCAATCTTTTGTGATTTCTATATCTTTTTTGAATATCCATTAAAATTTACATGTTCCATCTGAACAATATTCATCGAGCGACGACTCTAATTTATGCTCTTCAACCTTACGATTCCCGTACTCTTCTTTCCATACCTGTTGTAATGTTTCTAAAAACACTTCGCTAGGTTGTGCTCCTGAGATGACATATTTATCATTCACAACGTAAAAGGGCACGCCCTGAATCCCAATTTTAGATCCCTCGGCTCTATCAGCTGCGATATTCTCGCTATATTGATCATTTGATAAAACATCCAAAGCTTCGTTGCCATCAAGACCTATTTCACTTGAAAGTTGAGCAAGTGTTGCGTGATCACCGATATCTAGTGAATCTGTGAAATGAGCTTTCAAAATACGTTCCATAAACTCCCGAATCTTCCCTTTCTCTTTTGCATAATAAGAAAGACGAAGTGCATCATATGAATTCGTAGGAATCATTGTATCAAATTGATAATCTAACCCAACCTCTTTTGCTTTCTGTTTCAATTGATTGTTCAGTACTTTTGCTTTTTCATATGGGACACCATGCTTAGAGGATAATACTTGATGGATATCCATTCCTGTATTTTTTTTCGCATATGGATCTAATTGAAAATGTCGAAATAAGACTTCGACCTCTTCTTTATGTTCAAACTGTTCTAACCCTATTTCAAATTGACGTTTGCCAATATAACAAAACGGGCAAACAAAATCAGACCAAATTTCTACTTTCATCCTATGTTCCCCCTTTATGATTTTAATGAATGTATTTTGTCTATTCTTCTTTATTACGCTTTTGAACGTGCGAGGTGGGATGATGTTAATTAAAATCTTTTTAACTAATCCCACCAATGCTCTTTTTTAAAACGTTCGTGCTACCGTTTTTGCTTTTTCAATTGTTGAAGTAACAATTTCTTCTTCTTTAGTTGGATCATAGTCAATACCTTCAACAAAAATCGTTGGTTCCACTTCAATTCCAACAAACTTCAGCGCACCTCTTACGTAAGAATCGGAATGTTCCATTCCAATTGCCTGCGAATAAAATCCTCCCATACCATGAATATGGATTGCTTTTTTCCCTTTCATCAATCCTTCTGGACCTTCTGATGTATATTTAAACGTTTTTCCAGCACTCATGATTGTATCAAAATAGGCTTTTAATAAAGGTTGGATTCCTAAATTCCACATTGAAGACTGAATGATATATTTATCTGCTTCCATAAATTGCTTTGTGAATGCATTCACTGCTTCTATTTTTTGTGATTCAACATCTGTTAGCACTTCCCCACTTCTTAACTTCTTTTGTCCAGTTAAAAAATCAGCATCGATTAATGGCACATTTGCATAATAGACATCTACTTCTATTATTTCATCCGTTGGATTTACTTTCTTATATTCAGTGATAAATGCTCTAGCAACTTGCGTACTTCTTGATTGTTCCTCACTTTGAGGTGTTCCTTTAACAAATAATACTTTTGACATGATCATGTCCCCTTTATGATTTTGATTTTGAATACTTATAAAAAGAATGCACACGCAATATTTTGGTATGACCCTAAATGATTCCTATAATTTCTGCTGAATCAACAACCTCATACAAAAAGCTGATTTAATGATTATAGACAATGGGCATTTTTCCGATTAATTGGTGTTGCCTAGCAGCGTCATACATGAGTTTAGCGACATTTTCCCTAGATACGGACATTTTAGCTGGCTGATCGCCGAATGAATAACCGTAAGATTGCCCGTTGTATTTGATATTAGGATTAATGATTCGAACGACTGTCCAATCCAGGTTCGATTCTTTAATCAGTTCTCCTATCTTCTTCATTTCGGCATAACCATTTGGCATGAGAAGTTTAGGCAATATTCTTGGCAATATCGTCGATAAGCTTTTCTTATCGTCTTCAGATTGCAAGGCTGGCGTCGCGAGTGTAATCAACCTTTTTTTGGTGAACTTCTTCATCGCTTTGACAATTCGGTTATGTCCATCGGCGATCGGTGTACCTTTTTGTTTTCGAGACAAATCAATGCCGGGACCTAAGGTGCTTATCACGACATCAGCTTCTGAAACTGCCGTTTCAATAGCTGAAGTGTTCGTTAGTTCACCCGTTACAATGCGTAAATTCGAATGCTTTTGCTTGATTTTCTCAGGGTTTCTAACATATACCGTAACGATATCTCCGTTTTCTAATGCAAACTGTGTTAAAAGTTGACCGATTGCACCAGTTGCACCAAAAATAGTGATGTTCATGGTCGTCTATCTCCTTTTGTTATTCAGAATGATCACAATGATTTCCTTGATCAAAAATCTTTCGTAATAACATGTGTTATTTAAGCAACGCGCGTTGTATAATTGATGATAAGATGAAAAAGAATAATAAACAATAACCAAAATAGCCAATATGTAGTTTACGCAACACTTCTAATGTATTGTCGTTTTTAGACAAGATGATGAACCCTAAAAGGAGAAGAAAAAATAATTATGCCAAAAAAAGATCCGAGAATACTTCGTACAAGACAATTGATTGTAGACTCTTTTCTTTCGTTAGCTAGTGAAAAAGATTTCAACCATATAACGGTACGTGATATCACAGAAAAGGCTACTATTAACCGGGCTACATTTTATGCGCACTTTGACGATAAATTTGATTTATTACATTCTACAATCACCAATACATTTACAGACAAATTGAAAAAAAGACTCAATGATCACGATGGATTCAATGAAAAAGTCATTGCAAATATTTTTCTAGCCATGTGTGATCACCATAAAGAGATAAGCGACCTATGTCCCAAAGGTTATCATTCTTTAGGAACTATTATCGAAAGTAAAATTAAAGAGGAGTTACAGAAACTAATAGCTGATCTTATGCTAAAAGGAACTAAAAACATCATCGAATTAGAGGATAAACAAATGGTAGCAACCCTATCTACTATGCTAAGTTGGGGGATATACGGAGCTGCATACACATGGAATAAGGATGGAAGACTTATTTCATCAGAAGAGCTAGTGACTAAGACCCTGCCTATCTTTAAAAATGGCATGAGTCAGTATTATCTTTAATGAAAATGATGTTAACAATCTGCTTGAGCCGGCAGTGCTATAAAAAATATTAAAAAAACACAGAAATGGTATGGATTTAAATAATGGTGTATTTGGAGGAGTGCAAGAGGTCAATTAGGCAGGCACGATTTGTTGTTGCTTAAATGACTGGTGATAAAGAGTCTGCTGAAACGTGTAGCACTAAAGTTATAAAGCTTTACTTTAAATAGTGGGATTCTTATACGGCTATTGTTTATCAGGTCATACAATGGATCTGCATTTACCATCTTGTTCAAGCCTATCCTTTTGTTTGTTTTTCAAAACTTCTACGACCTTCTCAATAAATTAAATCGGTCGTAGAAGTTGGCCCTTATTTGTTGTACTGTAAATCAAATATTCTGGGATATTTCTTTTAAGAATTGCTTTCTCTTTTCATCTGTTGTTAAATTCACTCTAGAAAAATGAATCCATTTCGTGGATTCATTTTTCAATCCCAAATCTGCTAGCGTTCTGTTAATAAAAACGCTTTGAATGGCATTTCCAGCTTCAGATTCTATATACTCTTTATCTGTAGTTGATGTTGAGATCACGGTTGTTTTTTTTATATTTGTTAATAAACCTTTTAAAGTACCAGTATTTTGATCTTCAATGAATGCGAAACCGCTTAACATCACTTTATCAATAAATCCTTTTAAAATAGCAGGTAGATCCCACCACCAGACTGGGAATATAAATATCAATTCTGTTGACTGTTTTAATTTTTCTTGATAATCCTTCACTAATGAATAAGGCGTTTCTCCTTTATGAAAATGCTTTAATTCTTCAGCTGTAAAAACAGGATTAAATCCATCTTTATATAAATCGATTACTTGAAACGGTTCTCTCTTTGTTTCTAATTTTTCTGTTATGGAAGTCAAAATGGCATGATTATAGCTTCCATCCCAAGGATGTGCATAGACAATCGTTTTCATTATTCATTCACCCTTTTTCTGAGTTTTGCATCATTTTTTGATGTACATTGATTTTATTGTATGCTATAACATACTACAAGTACGGTAATCAAAGTGCGATACTAACCCAAAGGAGAGTATAAAATGAATGAGGAGTCCTTCCAGACGAAAGCTGAGCTAAAAGATACTGGTTTTGGGTATACTTTGTCATTAATTGGTGGGAAATATAAAATGCCAGTTCTGTATGCTTTATATTCAAACGATGGTCCTGTTCGCTATAATCAGCTGAAACGTAAGCTCGGAACGATTTCTTTTAAAACATTAACCAATACACTAAAAGAGCTTGAGGCGGATCACTTAATTCATCGTAAAGAATATCCCCAAGTGCCTCCAAAAGTAGAATATAGTTTATCTGAAAAGGGCTTATCACTGATGCCTGTATTAGATGAGATATGTTATTGGGGAGAGAAACAAATGAAAAATAATTAGGTAGAGTGGAAAGAAAGCTACTACGGTTTAAACATACTTTTTAAAGTAGCTTTCTTCTCATCTTATATCAATCCGATTGGCTCATTTTGTTGATGCGCTAACTCCATTTCTTCTGCCAGATAGAGATCGTTCATTTTATCCATATCATCATCTGGTCAATTTTGGCTCAGTTTACGCAATTTAACTGCAACGGTCTGACAAACCTCTGGCATTAAGTAACTATCAGAATCCGAAAGGTCAAGCAAAGGAATGATGTCATCTGTAAAGTTTTCAAATGGTATGTCCCCGCCAAATCCCTCCATTTCATCTAAATTCATACCGATACATGCTGCTAACTTGCATCTAAAATCATGGAAGTCGGTGTAAGACCAATGTGCTTCGAAATGAGTAAAATCCATTCCCACGAATCATTCCTCCGTTTTCAAATTGTGATGGTCAATGTATTCAACATTCGCAAATATTACTCCTGATTGATCCTATAATAGGACAACGAGGCACGCAACGGAGTCCTAAGGTTATTTTGATTTAATCCCTGCCCCACAAAGAGGGATGATAATGGTTTCTTTTGATTCCTTTTGATATTTCATGTAGCCAGCAAAATTGATGGCAGATGTCACTTCGACATAAAATCCTTTCTCACTCAGTTTAGAGCGTGCATGTATAATTTCTTCTTCTTCAATATCAATAAACGTACCATTCGTCTTGTATACAGCTTCTAAAATTTGTTTAGAACGCGCTGGGGCAGCAATAGCGATCCCTTCTGCTACGGTCCCTTTATTTGTGACAGGTGATGCTGATTCTTCTTCATTTTGATAGGCTTTCACAAGGGGTGCGCAGTTTTTCGCTTGGACAGCAACAATTTTCGGTATTTTATGAATGAGACCATTTTCGAATAACTCTCTAAAGCCATAATATGCACCAAGCAGCAGAGTGCCGTTTCCAACCGGAATGATTAAAGCATCCGGTGCTCCTTTTAGTTGCTCATAGATTTCATAGGCGTATGTTTTTGTACCCTGGAAAAAATAAGGGTTATAGACATGGCTTGCATAAAAAACGTTTTCTTCGTCTACTGCCTTTTGGGCCGCAGCTGCAATGTCCTCTCGTGTACCATGAATTTCTTTAATCGTTGCTCCGTGGGCTTTTATTTGAGCGACTTTTTTAGGTGATGTTTGATCACTTAGATAGATGTCACAGGCAATACCACAACGCGCAGCATACGCAGCAATTGCCGTTCCTGCATTCCCGCTGCTATCAGCAATGACTTTTGTTACCCCTAATTCCTTAGCTTTTGTCATTAACACAGCTGCTCCACGGTCTTTAAATGATAGTGTCGGCATCATATAGTCAACTTTTACATATGTGTTTGGCTCATTAGGATCTAGAACGATTAAAGGAGATTGGCCCTCGCCCATTGTCACAGTTTCCCACGTCTTAGAACCTTTTGGAAATGGCATGGTTTCAACATAACGCCACAATGAATTTGGATAGTGATCCCAAGCTGTGACGTCTATTTTCGGGGTATCTTTCACTAGATTGAATACTCCACCACAATCACATTTCCATAGAGTTGGTGTCATCTCATATTTTTTCCCGCAATGGTTACAACTTAATTGATTCATTCTTCATCTGCCCCTTTGAATATTTTTTTATACAAAATATAATTTTTTATATAGGGTGGTCAAAAAAATATTCTAAATATATGCAATGGCATCCATTTCAATTTTGAAACCAAAATGTAATTCATTCGTTGGTACAATCGTACGAGCTGGTTTATGTTCACCGAAAAATTCGGTATAAACCGCATCTACTTTGTCCCATAATTCAATATCTGAAATGTATAATGTCATGCGCAAAATCTTTTCTTTTTGACTTCCAGCAGCCTCTACAATCATCTCTACATTCTTAAGCGCTTGTAATGTCTCTTTTTCAATGGGGCCGAACTCTTTTTCTGTCGTTTCAGGATTGATGGCAAATTGTCCCGACACATAGACCGTGTTTTGATGAATGGTTGCGAATGCATAGTGTCCGTTTGATTTTAGATTTCCTACCTCGAGTACGCTTTCCATTTTGACACTCCTTACCTCGATTTATTTTTGATTTCATCCAAATAGCTATAGACGGTTACTTTGGAAATGCCTAACATAGATGCGACCTTCTCAACAGATCCTTTCATTAAAAAAATGCCCTTTTCATCCATGAATTTGATTAGTTCAATTTTTTCATGACGTTTCATAACTGGATGAACACTGTTTTGAATGATTTGTTGAATCAATTGATCGACGATTTCTTCCACATTTTCAAGATCATCATTTGATGTTGTTTCTTTTTCTTGAGCTTCCACTTGTGTAGAAAGAAAAGTATCCATAAATTGCTGCATTTGATTCAGTGCTTCAACATCAAAATTGATACAGAAAGCACCGATCACTTTTTGCTTTGAATCACGTATTAATGAAGTCGAAGAACGAATCGTACGCTTATCTTCTGTTACAAATGTATAACCAGCCAAATAATCTTCTTTAAAATCTTCTGATTGTAATACAGTCTTGACTAGATGATCAAATGATTTGCCGATTTCTCTTCCTGTCACATGGTTATTTACTGTAAACATGACAGATGCTTGAGGATTCGTTAAATCATGAATCACCACTTCACAATTTGGTCCAAACATTTTTGCAGTAGATTTTGCTAAAGGAATATAACTCTCTAATAACTTTTTAATATGTTCCATGCCTAAGCACCTCATTTTTTTATTCCACTAGATTATATAATTTTTTATATATAAAAACAATATATAGATTTATTTATATATTGTAATGCTCACAAGATCACAAATATGAAAATCACCATATAAAAAAAGCAGCCATTGACTGCTTTTTGCTTGTGCTCCTTTCTAATTGTCTTCCTGCTGGATGCCATACAAAATGACGTCAATTCCCCATCGGAACCGTTCCATTGATACGGTATCACCTGCAAACATTTCTTCTTTTACACGATGAATGAAAGGAAACAGCGTTTTGTCTGCTTGAAGAAATGCTTTTTTTGTGTCTGAAATCTGTGAAGAGCCTTGTTTCTTCCAAGAGACCTTTTCGTATGCTACAGAAGATACGTATAACAGCAATAGGTCTACTCCCCATGCTGCAGATGTAGATTTGATCCCGCCTTCATGCAATGCAGCGAGAATACGTTCGGTCAACTGAAGAAAGTTCGTTCCTTGTGGAATGGTGGAAAGAGAAATTTCAGCGAGACCAGGTTTTTCGAATAGCAGGAGGAAATAAGTATGCAATAGGTCGAATAACTGTTCTTTCCATGTGCTATCCTTTGAATCTGGATAAACCATTTGTCCGAGACCATAATCCAATACGTAAGCACTGAGTTCTTGAACATTGTTCACGTAGACATACAAGGATGCAGGTCCCGTATCGAGTGCTTTAGCCACCTTACGCATACTCATGCCCTCTATCCCATGCTCCTTAAGAAGCTCATAGGCCGTTTTCACAATAAGCTCACGGCTTAAGGGTTGTTTAGCCGGCCGAGACCGGCGACTGATCATACGACGATTTGAATTGTTCATACTCTCTTTATAACATGTCAAAGTAAAATAGTAAATTGAGCATCAATTATCATCCTTTTGAAAAGAATTCATCATATTTGCAAGCTTGACCGCAGCGTCATTTGAAAAACACAGTTTTAAACTATTCTCCGATTCATGCGCTTTTTCCGATGAATATTCATACATCATGTCTTCGTATTCTTCAATCGCCTTTTCAATATGATGAGGATGTCGGACAATAGCAAGTGCTAGCTCCCTTGCATCAAACATCGCCATGTTCACACCCTCGCCTGCGAATGGCGACATGACGTGAGCTGCATCACCGATAAGCGTTACTCCTTTATGACGATTCCATTTGAAACCGACAGGAAGCGTATAAATCCGTCTTGGAATGATGGCATCTTCTGCATAACGAATATAATTTTTCAGCTGATCATCCCAATCACTAAATAACGCTAATAATTGTTCTTTTGCTTCTTTCGCTTGATGAAACGGTATACCACAAGTCTCGATCCAGTTGCGTTCTACCATAAGGCTTGCATACACTTTGATTCGGCCATCTCCGTTTAACTGCCCAATCAGTCCTTTGTGGTCTGCCAAAGCAAACATCTTACCTCGTTTATTAAATTCAGCTAAATCAGGGTGTTTCTCCTCTACGCTTAAGACATTCAGTTCTAGCATCGTGAGCCCAGAGTATTCAATCTCAATATCTGTTAACAGAGGACGCACACGAGAAAAAGCACCATCAGCCCCAATCAAAAGGTCAACTGTTTCGACAACTCCGTTTTCAAAATGAAGCTCTGTCATACCACTTTCTAATGAAACGCATCTTTCTAGTTTATACCCATATTTGATGGTTTCAGCATCAATTTGTTCTAACAGTAGTTCACATAACACACCACGATCAATTTCCGGGCGAGTACCTGTTTGATCTGATTCCGTTTCTTCATCTAAATAAATTCTTCCTGATTTATCAAGTAATCGGAAATCTTCCCCTTCATAGCGGGCGTTCTTTTGAAATTTCTCATAAACTTCTGCTTCTTTTAAGGCTTTTTGACCTGTTTCTTCGTGAATATCCAGTGAGCCGCCTCGTTCAAGGCTCTTGTCATGCATCTCCCGTTCATAAATGGTTGTTTGTATACCGTAATTTTGCAAAATTAAGGCGAGTGTTAGTCCCCCAGGTCCTCCTCCAATGATAGCGATTTGCTTTTGATTCTTAGATAATGACGTCATCTTCTGCATCTCCTCATCCCTTTGTGGAAATCGTTTTAAATTCCATTTCATTTATATTATAACGAACATCGTTCGTAAAGAACAGTGTTCGTTCAAAATCGTTTGTTGTACGATTTTGTTTTCATGAAAAGAAACCCATCTCCCACCCTCATATGATACACTCCATCTAGGAAGGTTAAAGGTTGTCGAATCATAACAATGATACTTAGATCAGTAGGTCTCCAGTGTTCTCACTCTAAGTGTAAGAGGTGTTTCTATGAATAAATTATTGGCTATGTTGATATTAGGATTAGGCTTTAGTGGTGCCGCACTTATTCTTTCTATCCCTTTGTTATTCAAAGTCAAACCAGAACAATTTGAGCTGGTGTTTGCTGCTGGATCAGCGGGCGCTTTCGCAGTATTTGCGGTCTCATGCCTAGTGCTTCGAAAGCAATTCAATCGCTAAAAAACCTAAACAAAATCCACCGTCATGAACAGTGGAAATGTGTTTAGGTTTTTGTGATTTACCTTAGTGTTCAGTCAAAGAATGTATACAAGCTGACCCTGATAAGGAATCTACTTATTCAAAACAAAAGAAACTGCTGAAACATATCACGATATGCACGCTAAACGAATCACTAGCTTTGGCATAATAGATATCAATGCGAAAATCTTTGATATGAATTCTGACCTTCCTCATATCACAAAAGGTCCATTAAACGCATATCGTTTTGTGATATAATCTTGAGTCAAAGACAAGCGCTAAGAGAAAATGAACTGGCTGAATGGACATCATGAATGTGAAAAATTCTGTAGAAATGAAAGGGTGATAGCGATGAGAAGACTTGAGTCTGGTATATCAGTAGACAACGAAACATTTTCTGATGTTGCCAGGTATGAAAATGAAACAATCAGCAGAACAACGATCATCAACTCAAATGTTTGTTCTCCTATTTTTTGGAGCTGTCACTTGGATCATCTTGTATTTGATACGTGTGATCTGACGAATGCGAGATTTTTTGCCGGTAGTACGATTGATCATTGTACTTTTAGTCATTCAGATTTGCGCTCTGTGGGCATTGGCAAAAACGAAGCTGTCTTCACCAATTGCGAATTTTCTTCCTGCGATATGAGGGGAATGACATTGGAGAATGCTACGTTTATCGATTGTACTTTCTCTAATTGTAGATTCAATGACCGTGTTTTACAGGCAGCGAACATCGTCAATTGTACCTTTGCTGGTAAGCTAATAGATATAACGTTTGAGGGAAATGGCAAACAAAAGCTGATCGCCAATTTTGAAAACTGCACCCTTGATGGTGTTCGTTTTATAGGCTGTGACCTAGCGGCATGTATTCCGCCAGCATCCAAAAACCATTTATATGTTGAACATGAATCTGCACGTGTGAAAAAGGCCTTAGAGAAGATAGATGATGATCCTACTCTGTCTGATCATGATCGGAAAATACTAGTGCGGAGTCTGCGGAAGCTTGAACAAATGGAACAGTATATTTTTAACACGAAATATATGGAGAACATACATGGGGCCGCTTTTGTTGAACGCTTTTTCAGTCATCTTGGATGTAGCAAGGATCACATGTAACGTTTGCTACATCTCTTTTCCTATTTTATCTTTATGTGGTACATCAGTTTCGAGTATATTTGAGCGGAATGAGTTCTTCGATTTTCACCTTGACCAGCTCCCCATCCATATCAAGGATGACAAAACATGTTGGTCCAAAGTCTGAAATGAGCTCTCGGCAGATGCCACAAGGGCTGACTACCCTAATTCTTCTATCTTCTTCATCTGAATAAGGGTGTCTCACTGCAACAATTGTATCAAAATCTTTGTATCCATTCGATAAAGCGCTGCCAATCGCAATGGCTTCTGCACAAACAGTTACCCGTCCGATATAGGCTTCTATATGGACAGCTGATATGATTTCTCCTGTTTTCATGCGGATCGCTGCCCCTACATGATGCTTGTCATCTTCATAAAGACTGATAATCCTCTTTTTTGCTTCGTCTATTAATTCGATATCATCTTGTGATAGATCAAACGTTTTCATCGCGTTTCCCCTTTCGCCTCACTGCTCGTATGTATTATACCAAACATGAGGTGATGAACTGAACTTCACTCTCCTTTACTAACCAGCCAAAAGACCGTTTAATCTATTGAAAAAAGCTGCTTTCAAGTAAGCAACCTTTTCCCTTATTTACATCAGAACATGTCCCCTTTCTACGTGTGAACTGAATGCCTAACGATTGATCACTTGAATGATTTTCTTCAGAGCATCTGCCGCTTCTGGAATTGGCATGACAACAAACACATGCAGCATTTCAGGATAAACAAAGGTTTTGATGTCTATTCCTTGTGCTGTTAATTTTTCATCAAGCTTGATGGCATCTGGATATAACATATCATGTGTTCCAATGAAATGAGTGATCTTCGCTAGTCCTTTGAAGTCGCCGTATATGGGACTGATCAATGGATCTGTGAGACTTTGATCAGCTGCCCACAATTTTGTGATGACTTCCATTCCTTCATGACCTAGAATCGGGTCCTTTTTTGCATATTCAAAAATGAGAGGGTTGCTCATACTCATATCAACACACGCAGATAGTAACACGATATCCTTTGGCTGCGGCAGATCTTCCTTCTTTAAAAGATGCGCAAGACCAAGTGAGATGTTTCCGCCAGCTGAATCTCCCATGATCGTCAATTGATTGGCACTTCCGGCAGTTTTCAGAAGGTCTTTATATAGGTTAAGAATTTTCGGATACGTATCCTGGTTGCTATAATGAGGTACTTTTGGGTAAATAGGAGCGACTACTTTCGCACCTAGTGATTGCGCCATTTTATCCATGAACCACCAATGGACATTCAAAGGCTGATTTGTCCACGCGCCACCATGTAGATAGAGAATGGTTTTTTGATTTTGTGATACTTTTTCATTCAATGTGAAAACTTGCATGCCTTCGAATGTCTGCTCTTGTACCTCACTGATTAACTTCACATCATCCCCAATGGCATAAGGCTGCGTATTTTCAATTCCTTTTTGCTTAAGAAATTTTTTTGTCTGTTCGATACTAGAAAAACTCTCTTTATTACTTTGCGAAGCGAATAATGTTTCAAATTGAATACTTTCTTTAGAACGTTCACCATGATACATTTCTACACTCATTTTTTTCTCTCCTTCACTCAATAGGTTTATTGATCATCCTGCTTTGGAACACGAAATGATTCCAGGTAGAGTTGTACTTTTTTTTCAGGGGTTTTTAATAAGTTAGATAAAAGGTCTTGAATGAGACGAAGGCTTTTAATTTTCTTTTCAATTTCTTCATGTTTAAGATGGACAATTTGTCTTAGGGTATCAAGGTCTATGTCTTGACTTAGCATGTCCATAATTTCAGCTATTTCCTTTAATGAATAACCGAGCGTTTTCGCATCTTTGATCAATTGAATTTTCACAACATAGTCGTCTGTATAGAATCTGTAACCGTTTGAACGTCGTCTTGGAGCAGGTAATATGTTGTGTTCTTCATAGTAACGAATTGCGGCAGGACTTACTCCTGTTTTTTTGGCAAGTTCTCCTCTAGTCATCAACTCCATCGTTACTCCTTTTTTATTATTTTGTTTTACTATATGTACATTATAAAGGTTGAACTATACTTCAAGGTCAAGGTGAAACATTTTTCGGCCAACTTTTGTTATCAAATGATTGTAGCAAAGAGATCTCTAGCTTGAACATCCGGGTAGAACATCTTCAAATGGTTCGACTTTACTGATTGTAGATTCAGAGGGGGCGAAGTCAACTTTTTTTCTGAAAAAATAAATTGAAATATCGATCATCATTTTATGGTTTAACATATTTAAGGTTGCTGTAAGGTTCGGATTAATACGAGTTAAGGTTGAGGTTGTACAATGAGTTTGTAAGGAATTGAGGGATGAGTCAAATGGTCCCCTCTTCTAAATCAATCATAGAGGTGAAAAGCTTTGAGAGAAAATAAAATTTTGTCTTCATTATGTTACTTCAGTATCTTTTTTGCACCGTTTCTATTTCCGATTATCGTTTATTTCTTAGGAAAAGACGAAGTGAAATACCATGCGAAAAAATCACTATGGACACATATTATTCCTTATTTGATTTTCGGTCTTGGTATTGCCGGTTCAGGTTTACTTGGCATGAACGATATCAGTCATGCTGGTCCGTTCTTAATTGCAACGTATGCTGTGACATTCCTTGTGGCGATCTACTTCTTCATTTGGAACATTGTGAAAGGCATTAAAGTGTTTTCAGAATAAGAGTTAGAAAAAACGGTTCTGTGATTGATCAGAACCGTTTTTTGTATGTCCGTTTAAGCGGGTAATTGGATATCAATCGTTGTTCCTTCTCCTATTATACTTTGTATTGTCATATCTCCCCCGTGTTTTTGGATGATATCTTTTGCAATCGCCATTCCAAGACCTGAGCCTGCATGTGTCCCTCCTGTATTCGTCCCTCTATAGTAGCGGTCAAACACTTTTTCTAGCTCTGCCTCTTCAATTCCTTTGCCGTTGTCTTGAATGGTGATGTGGGTATGTTCTTTTTGTTCAAGCTGTACAATGATTTTCACATCAGCATCATTGTGAACAAGGGCATTTAAAATGAGATTGGTGACCGCTCTTCTTATGAGGATCGTATCAATATTCAGCATAAGCTTGTCTACATGCGTTTGCAGCTCAATGGTCTGATCTGCATATCTCGAATCGTTGAGGATATCAATTAACGTTTCACGCAGCAATGGCACAATGTTCACCAGTTCTTTATGCAGCATCACGTCGTTATTTTTCAGCCTTGTTGTTAAATTGAGATCCTCCATCACATCTTTGATGTACAGTGATTTATTCTCTATGATGCTGGCATAATGTCTAATGTCTTGATTTGAAAGAGGATAATTTGGATCTTTCATGATTTCTGCATAGCCTTGAATAGAGGATAATGGTGTTTTAATATCATGAGAAATATGACTGATCCACTCTTCCCGCATTTGCTCTAATTTGTCTTTTTCTTTTTGGCTTGAAGCGAGCTGCTCGGATAAGTGATTGACATTATAGAACACATCTTTATATATCCCCTTCGTTGGCAGCTTTGTCGTATAATCTCCGTTTGCGAGCCGCTGGATGCCATAAATGGCACGGCCGAGCGGTTTGATGAGTTGCCGGCTGAATAAGTATCCAATGAATAAGGCAATGATGGCATCAATCGATAATAAAATCATCGTCCCGATATTGAATTGCGATATTAATTCTTTCGTATCAAAAGAAAATAAATATTTTCCGATGGAAGGGTCCTTAAATCCGATGAAGTAGCTGTATTCCTTACCCTTTCCATTTTTCCCGCCAGCATAGATCGTCGACATCAATTGCTTATCTTTATATTTATGTAAGTTTACAATTTCTATAGGTGTGTATTTGCTTTTTAAGCCTTTAGGTGCTAGTGCATGATAGACGTCTTGTCCATTTTCGTCTAATATTTGAATCCACGCATTTTGTTGTTTTAAAGCTTGCTGTCCTTCTTTATTCACAGTGATATTTTGATTAGACAAGGTGATGTATTGTTCAAATGTTCTTGTGAAGGTTTCCGGCGTATTTTCTTCGTTTTGCTGACTGCTTGCTTGTAGTACAAGCCATATCATGAATCCAAATAAGTTAATAAAGACCGTGATAATGGTCACGATAATGACAGAGACCATGTATCTGCCTGTTAATCGCCATTTCATCTTTACGCATCCTTTACAACAAATTTATAGCCAAGTCCTTTGACCGTCACGAGAAATTCTGGTGTAGATGGGGAATGTTCTATTTTTTCCCGCAGTCTTCGTATATGAACCATTACCGTATTATCAGAACCGAAGAAATCCTCTCCCCAAACCGTTTGATAAAGCGTTTCTTTACTGATGACGCGATTCGGATGCTGCAAGAAATAAGTCATCAACATAAGTTCTTTCGGTGTGAGTTCAATTGCCGCTCCGTTTTTCGTCAGTTCGGCTTGCTGCTCGTTTAACTCAAATGGTCCTTTTTTGATCACGGGCTCCGCTTGAGAAGGCTGTAAGTAGGATGACCGTCTTAGCTGGGCTTTTACCCGGTAGGCGACTTCTTTTGGACTGAACGGTTTTGTAATGTAATCATCGCCGCCAATGGCAAGTCCTACAATTTTGTCTGATTCCTCTCCCTTTGCTGATAAAAAGATAATCGGAACATGTGAGACATCTCTGATTTGTTTGCAAATATCGTAGCCTTCTCCGTCTGGCAACATAATATCCAGTATGACGAGATCTGGTTGTTCTTGATGAAATTGCGTGAGCCCATCACGGGCAGTTGAAGCTGTTAACACCTGGTCAATGCCTTCTCTTGTTAATACGGTATGGATTAATTCTAAAATTTCTTTTTCGTCATCTATAATCAATACTTTGCTTTGAACCTTTGGCATAATGATCACTCTCCTGAAGTCATTGTTATTATTATACCCAAAGTGTTGACGTCGTGAAAAATCAACTTTCTATTTACACAGAAAAAAGCCAATTTTCTTTTTTAATGAGAAAATTGGCTTTTCGTGTTTCTCTAGCGTTTGACCACAAATGTTGTCACACTTTGAGCAGGGAGATGAGCCCAAAATTGATTTCCTGATATGTTTAAGTCAGTTCCAGGTTGAAGGTTGCTGCTGCCGCTCGTCACCCATCTAGACGCCTGAGAAACAGAGCCATTTTGCACGACGAAGTGTTGATTGACCCCTGCATTGTTTTTATTAATCGCCACAATGACGACCTGATTGTTTCCTTTATAAGCTGAGACGAAAACATTTGATTCAGGGCTTTTCGTTGCATCAATTCTGACGTACCCTGGACGCACAAACTTGGAGAAATGCGCCATGTTGTATCCGCGCTTGCTAATCATTCCATCTTCTTTCATAGGACCGTATGATCTCCGGATGTACCACCACACATACGCCTGAAAGTCCCCTTCCACCATTGATTGGTGAATATGCTCTGATACCCCTAATGCCTCAGGCCAGCGGTCCGCTGAATTGTTATCACTATTCGGATAGTAGACCTCTGTCATCCATAGCTCTTTCCCTGCCCCTTTTTGTTTGAAAAGAGGGTACGGAAGCTGGCTAATTTGGGTTCCGTATAGATGAGCGCCGAGAATGTCCATATTCCTTAGCGCCTGCGGATCGTTTAAGATAGGATCTGAGATATTCTTAAGGTATTGAAACGATTCTGGTGCAATCACACGTGCATTAATGGAGCCGGCATTTTCTCTCATGAATCGCAGGATTTCCTGAGGTGTCCACCATGTCCATTCATGCGCATAATCAGGCTCGTTTTGTACAGAAATGGCATAAAGATTGACTCCGTTGTTTTTCATGTAAGTGACAAAATCATTCAGATGCTGAGCATATGCTGCGTATTGATTGTATTTAAGCCGCTTGGCAGGTGATCCATTCCGGTTAAATGTTTCAACCATACTGCTTGGAGGATTCCAAGGGGAAGCGATGACTAAAGCACCATGCTCGATCGCTCGTTTGGCCGTCGCGACTTCTCTGCTCCAATTGTTTCTGTTTTCGTCTACATATATTCTAAGAATGGAAAACCCTAACTGATTTTGTCCATTGCCAAAGGCGGTTTCCCTTTGTGGCGCTGTCAAGTCACCAATCCAAGCTGGGTGGTTCATTCCGCCAAAACCACGAATCACTTGTCTTTCTGCGTTAAGGTTAATGTTTGCGTCACTGGCTGCTGATACCTCAGCTGCTCCGGGTCCAATGAACATGACAGACAGCATGGTGAAACACACCAATAAAGCAAGCATTGGTTTTTTTATACATGACATCAAATTCCCCACTCCTCTATCAAACATTTAAGCACCTTTATTCTCTACCTTTGAGTAAACTGCCAAGAATCAAATTGGAATAGATTTCCCCCGCCTGTTCCGGTAAAGACAAAAAATACGTTGTGCACACCGGATGCGCCGTTAATCGCTGTTTCTATTTCCCGCCAGTTTTGTGTTCCACCGGTGGAAGGAACATCAAGTGTACCGACCAGTCTGCCGTTTGCGCTGCCAAGGCGTACTTCTATTTTCCCGCCTACTGTCGATGCGACATTGGCTTTAAATGTTCTAGCGCCATTTGAACCAAAGTCTACATTCCCTAAAGCCACCCAATCGCCGTTTTGAATGTTGGTGACATGCTGGTTATTCACTGGTCCTCCTGGTGCTGACGAGGCTTCGGTCAAAATGCGTCCATTCCAAGCGAATGTTTCAGCTTCAACACGTTGATATGGATTCAGATTAGATAGCTGTTTCACTCCTTCATAATTGGCTGCTACTTCTCGAAGGGAGCCATCTGCATTATGCACAAGCTTATTAATATGTGGAGAGCGGTAACCCTTGCCGGCCCCGTATAAAGCAGAGCTAACGGTTTGCGTATGATACACCACATACCACTCATTTTTAAAATTGAACACCGCATGATGGTTGTTACCGCCGCCACCAAAAAAAGCACCCGGATTTTTTAGAAAGTGTCCTTTATACGTGAAGGGTCCCATCGGACTTGAGCTCGTCATATAGCCGATTTCACCAGGTGGTTTATCAGCAGGATGTGAGCCGCCAAAATTGATGCAATAGGAATAGTAATAGGTTCCGTTATATTTATGCATCCCTGAATCTTCAAACATAAAAGGAGCATCAATGGTGGATGCGCTACTGGCCACACTTGTCATATCAGCACCTAGCTTCAGGACTCTTGCTGTTTTAGGATTTGCCCATTGTCCCTGCGTTGGATTGGAACCGCCTGGAACGCCTCCGCCGGCATATAGATAGCCAGTACCGTCATCATCTACAAATACGGCCGGATCAAAAAGCCATACAACTCCGGACATGCCAGGTGTACTTGGCGTAACGAGCGCTTTCCCAATTGGATCAGTCCATGGGCCAATCGGGCTGTCTGCTGTAAGGACACCTATCCCTCCGCCGCTGTTAGCGAAATAAAGGAAAAATTTATCCTTTCCATTGATCTTCTTTACAGCAGCGGCTGGAGCCCAAGAAGCGCCTGCCCATTTGGCAATGCCTCTGCCGCCATTTGCCCCATTTGCCCCAGCTACTGGAATCGCTCCGTGATCGGTCCAGTTGACCATATCCGCCGAAGAGATGACGAATACTCTATTCAGATTCGCAAATGAATTGTCCTTAATCGTTCCGTTGCTTTGATATTCATAGTCATCACTCGACATATAAAGGTACACTCTTCCGTTATAGGTAAGCGCAAACGGATCTGCTCCTAAGTGATGGTCAATGAGCGGGTTTGCATTTCCTACTTGCTTGGCAATAGGAGTGCTTGCCGCATTCGCTTCATATACCGGCAAACAACTCAGTACCAAAGTGAAAATCAATAAACAAACGCTGCACTTCATCCTCGTCCTCATCGTGTCATTTCCTCCTGTTTTCATCTTCCTGATATTGGGGTTTAGGCCCAATTTCAAATTATGTTGATGTTTCGTGATGAAGAATGAATACAAAGAATGATTTCTCCCTGTGAATCCCTGTAAAGAGTGCGATGAAAACCCTTACTTTTTAACTAGAAGACAACAAAAAAATGCAGTCTCCATGACGGAGCTGCATTCTTCCTCAATGTTCAATAAATGTAGGCTACATATAACGAGCGGTCACCATTTTCTTTCTCGTGTAAAACTCTACTCCATCTGTCCCATTGGCGTGCAAGTCTCCGTAGAAGGAGTCTTTCCAGCCGGAAAATGGGAAGAAAGCCATTGGAGCAGGGACACCAATGTTAATGCCTAACATGCCGGCTTCGATGTTTTCACGAAATTCTCTTATGCTTGAAGCGCTGTCTGTGTATAGGCAGGCACCGTTTGCGAATTTTGATTGATTGGACAGGTCGATTGCTTCTGCGAGTGATGAGACACGGAGAATGGATAAGACTGGGGCAAAAATCTCGTCCTGCCAGATTTTCATTTGATTTGTGACATGATCAAAGATCGTTGGTCCGACAAAATACCCTTCTCCATTTGTTTCGTTATCTTGTCTGCCATCACGAATCAGGCTTGCGCCTTCTTCAATTCCTGATTGAATATATTGAAGAGTTCGTTCTTTATGCTCTTTCCGAATGACTGGTCCGAGAAAGACATCTTTATTTATTCCGTTTCCGATGACAAGCTGGTTGGATTCATCGACCAATTGTTGAATCAAGTCGTCCGCCACGTCTTCTTCCACTGCGACAACGGCTGCTGCCATGCAGCGTTCACCTGCTGATCCAAAAGCAGCGCCAATGATTTGTTTTGTGGCTGATTCTAAATCAGCATCTTTCAAGACGATAGAGTGATTTTTTGCACCGGCAAGTGCTTGTACACGTTTACCATGTGATGTCCCTTTTTTATAGACGTATTCTGCGACTGGCTGAGAGCCGACAAACGAAATGGCTTTTACCTTTTCATGTTCAAGAAGACCGTTTACTACATCGTGAGCGCCATTGACAATGTTGAGCACACCTTTTGGAAGTCCCGCTTCTTCAAATAGTTCTGCTAACCGTGCAGCAAGGATTGGCGTCCGTTCTGAAGGCTTTAAAACAAATGTATTTCCGCAAGCGATGGCAAGCGGGAACATCCAGCATGGGACCATCATCGGAAAGTTAAACGGGGTAATGCCGCCGATGACGCCAATTGGGTAGCGGTACATGCCAGACTCTAGACCAGTCGCAATATCAGGTAGTTGTTTCCCCATCATTAAGGTTGGTGCACCAGCGGCAAATTCCACACATTCAATTCCTCGCTGCACCTCTCCTTTTGCTTCTGTTACACTTTTTCCGTTTTCCAGCGTGACGAGTTCAGCTAACTCATCCCATTTCTCAACGAGTAACTGTTGGTATTTAAATAAGATACGTGCGCGCCGGGGAACAGCTGTTTTAGACCAAGTGGTGAACGCTTCTTGTGCAGCTTGGACTGCATGTTCTACATCCGTTTTTGTTGAAAGTGGTACTTCTGCGATGACTTCGCCAGTAGCTGGATTATAAACAGCTTCCGTTTGGTTCGTTTCGGCGTCCACCCATTGTCCGCCAATATAATTTTTCAACGTTTGTACATCTGTTTTGGTCATGTTCCCTCTCTCCTCTTTGTTTGGATTGTGATGCAATCGTGTGTTGATTTATCGTCATTGTCTCATCTAAGGGGCCTTCATCTGTATACACTCTTTGTCAAATGAAACCACAGTTTTGCTTTACGTTCTGATAAAACATGTGAAGTCTATCGCTTTCAGCTCTTTTGGTTCCGCAGATCTGTCCCCCCTTTTAGGTCGTTTTATCTGTGTGTCATGTGGCATGATCATGTTAACTAATTGATGATGTATTTTTGGTTAACTGTTGGTTAACTTTAGAAAAATCATAATATTAAAAACGCTTTCAGTCAATGATCAGTTTGTTGATCTAAAAAAACCTGATGCCAAGTGCATCAGGCTAAGACTGTTTATGTTAGTTATTTAGAAGAAATTGCGTATTGACTCGGCTCTGTATAAGCCGGGAGCATCTCCCCGTGTGCTTCAATTAATTCATTACATAGTTTAATGGTGTCATCAATTGATAATTCAGCACTTGTATGCGGGTCTAATAATGCCGCTTGGTAAATGTGTTCTTTTTTGCCGCTGATTGCAGCTTCAATCGTCATGAGCTGTGAGCTGATATTGGTCCGGTTGAGTCCAGCCAATTGTTCAGGTATCTCTCCGATATAACATGGCATGATACCGCTCCGGTCTGCAACACATGGCACTTCGACACAGGCTTTTTCAGGAAGGTTGTGAATGAGTCCTCCTGTGTTCAGTACATTTCCTCCAAATTTAAAGGGAATGTTCGTTTCAATCGCTTCAATGATACGTGAACCATATTCTTTAGAGCGCGTATGCGTGATTTGTGTGTTCCCCACAAGGTCATGTTTCATCGTATTCCAATTGTTGATTTGTTCCTCGCAGCGTCTTGGATATTCATCGAGCGGAATGTTAAACTGTCCAATCAGTTCTGGATAACGAGATTTGATAAAATACGGATGATATTCTGCATTGTGCTCTGAGGATTCGGTGACATAGTAGCCGAATTTATCCATTAGTTCAAAACGAACCATATCTGGATGCCGCGTTTTTTGTTTTTCTTTTGCTCGTGCTTTGATTTCTGGATACAAGTCTTGACCGTCCCGTTTCACTTCTAATAACCATGCCATGTGATTAATGCCGGCAATTTTTTCTTCAATGCCTTCATGGTCCATTTCAAGTGATTGAAATAAATCTTTCGTACACACCTGTACGCTATGGCAAAGACCAACCGTTTGAACCCGAGTATAACGCAGCATAGCGCCAGTCAATGTGGCCATTGGATTCGTGTAATTTAATAATAAGGCGTGTGGACATACCTCTTCCATATCCTTTGCGAAGTCCAGCATCACGGGAATGGTTCGAAGTGAGCGGAAAATACCGCCGATGCCAACCGTATCCGCAATCGTTTGTCTTAATCCATATTTTTTTGGAATCTCAAAATCAATAACAGTGCTTGGCTGATAGCCTCCTACCTGGATGGCATTGATGACATATTTCGCATTCTTTAAGGCTTCTTTCCGGTTGTGATACGACTGAATGGTCACATGTGCACCGTAGTTCTCTTTTAAGTGACGTAGCATCGTTTCTGATTCTTTCAGCCGGTTGTGGTCGATATCATATAACGCAAATTCAAAGCCGGCAAGTGCGGGAACGAACAGACAATCTCCTAATATATTTTTAGCAAACACGGTACTTCCTGCACCGATAAATGTAATTTTAGACATAGACGACACTCCTTTTTACATCAAGGTTGGATTACCCTTTAACAGAGCCTTGAGACAGCCCTGCAATAAAGTATTTTTGCAACAGTAAAAACATCGTGACCATTGGCAGCATCGCAATAAGAGCAGCGGCGCCAACGAGCTGGAGCTGGTGTTGATTTTGACCAAAGAAATTGGATAAGGCGACTGTAAGTGTATGCATCTCTTTATCTTGCAAGAAGAAGATGGCAAATTGATAGTCGTTCCAAATATACACACAGGCAATGATTAAAACAGAAGCGGTAATCGGCTTCAGCAGCGGAAAAACGACGGTGAGAAAGACTCTTAGTGTTCCCGCGCCATCAATTCGAGCGGCTTCTTCAAGCTCCTTTGGAATCGTCGACCGGATAAAACCGGCATATAGAAAAATCGTCAGTGGCAAAAAAGCAGCAACATTGTTTAAAATAGCGATTTGATAAGTATTCATCATGCCAATTTGTACAACCATTTTGTATAAAGGGACAAGGGCTGTGAGCGGCGGTATGACCATAATGGCAATGAATAAGAGATACACCGCTTGATTCAGCTTTGTTCCTCTTCTTGCGAGTGGATAGGCGGCAAGTGATCCAAAGATGATGAGTAGGGCAGCCGAGCTGAACGTAATGATCACTGTATTCAAAAAGGACTGGCCAAGCTGAGCATCTGTCCATGCCATCAGAAAGTTTTCAAAATGAAGCGTTGATGGGAACAACCATTTTGAGCTAAAATCTCCTATCCCCTTTAGAGAGGTCGTGACTAAAATATAAAATGGAATCAGGTGAAGCAATGTAATCGAAAGGGCGAGTAAGGAGTACCATCTTTTCTTTCGTTTATAGGCGTTATCCATCACACCTCGGTCTCCTTTCGTTTGAAATAAATGAGCGCTGCGACACTTACGACAAGGATGATGACAGCCATGAAGACACCTTGCGTCGCTGCATAGCCTGCATCCTGCCGTTTGAAATACAAATCGTACATAAAAGTCGACATCGATTGCGAGGAATCTCCGGGTCCTCCGCCAGTGAGCGCGACAATGACATCAAATAATTTAAGTCCACCGATCACATTGAGCACAACATTGATGGTGATAGATGGCATTAAAAGCGGTAATGTGATGCGCCAAAATTGCTGAAGACCTGAAGCGCCATCGAGTTGTGCTGCTTCATAATAATCTTTAGGTATGCTTTGGAGTCCTGCTAAATAAATGATCATGGCAATCCCGACGAATTGATACGTATTCACAAACACAATGATCCAAGTGTTTAGCTGCGGATTACCAAGTGCGTTCATTGGATCAAATCCAAAAAAGGTAACAACGTCGTTTAAAGCACCACCTTGGTACGCAAAGACAAAATACCAAATATAGCCCATAGCAATCGGGCTGATCATGACGGGTAAATAGATCACCGTTCTTGTGATGGCTCTCATTTTTAAACTTTGATTTAATAAGAGTGCATATCCAAGACCAATCATATTTTGTAAGATGGTGCTCCCGATGCCGTAAAGAAGGGTATTTTTCACAACAAGCCATGTGGTTGGATCTTGCAGCAATCGTTTGTATTGATCCAGTCCAATCCACTCATACTGTTGTGAGAAACCGTTCCAATTTGTAAAAGAAAGCTGAATCCCGTTAAAAAAGGGATAAATGATAAAGGCACTGACAACGAGAACAGCAGGCAGATACATCCACCAAAGTGAAGAATTTTGGCTATTTTTCATCTTCTGTTTTGGAAAAGAGGTAAATGTCGCCGCCTGTTTTTCTTTTGTGATGTCACTCATTGGCTTCACTCCTGTTTCAGCATGAGCCTGCTATTGTTTTTTCAGACGCTTATATTCCTCTTCCATTTTCTTCGATAGTTGTTCCGGTGTGATGGAGCCTGCTAATAATTCTTGACCGGTCGTTGCCATGACAGCCCACATGCCGCTCGGTAAGTATTTCCGATCAAAATAGGGTTCAATCTTAATATCTTCATATTGCTCGTAAAATGTAGAGTAATAGTTTTTGGCTTTGACTTCTTTTAAGGCCGTTTCAGAGGAAGTGCCCTCTGCGATTTTCTTTGCGTTTTCAGGCTTTGCTAAAAAGTCAATGAATTGTTTTGCTTCTTTTAGATGCTTTGAGTCTTTCCATGCCGCAACAGTAAAGCGTTCCCCGCCAATCCAGCTTTGCTCATCACCTTCATGAATAGCTGGTACGGGCATGGTGCCTACTTTGATCGATTGATTGAGTTCAGTCGCCTCAGGTCCTAAAGATCCTCCCACAAAGGTGAAAGCGATTTTGTTTTGTGCCATCAGCTCAGGTGCTTGGGATAGTTTCGCCGTGAGTACGTCTTTGTTTAAAAGGTCTTGATCTTTCAGCTCCTTCATAAACTGTGCAAGCGGTGTATAGTGAGACCAATCAAATGATCCATTTTCAAGGTCTTTTCCGTATTGATGTTTTTGATCGGTAATGAGTAAAGGCGTTGCCAGCTCATCAAAGACTTGGGCAATATTAGAATTGTCGCCTCCTGGGATCCAGAGCGGCACAACGTCTCCTTTACTTTTTTCTTTGACAGTTTGTAAAGCACTTTTCAGTTCATTCAGTGTTTTAGGAACTTTTATGCCATATTCTTTTAATAGATTGGCATTAAAACTAAGTCCGTCTTTTGCTTGATTCAGCGGATAGGCATAGACTTTGCCGTCTTTGTCTTTTAAAATTTGATCGAGTGAAGGATCGAGTTGTTTTACCCAGTCCATCTCCTTTAGATCAGCCACGTATTCGCTATATCGCAGCTTGGCCCAGCCGTGTGTATCAAATAGGTCTGGCATATCGTTTGCCCCCATTTTGACGCGTATCATATCTTCATAGCTGTTGCCAGGGAAGTTGGCATCAATTCGGATGTTTTGATGTTCTTTTTCAAAATCACGGATCACTTCTTCAAATGCCTTTCTCTCCCCGCTGTTACTCATTGTGGAGAATAGAGTCAAGGTCACTTTCCCGTTTGCTTCAGACGCACCGTTATTGCCGCAAGCAGACAAGATCATCGACAAAACTAGAGCTACACACAGCATCAGAATTTTTTTACTCATCGTTTCCTCCTTTTGATTACTGAAAATTCAGACGATTATCGGTAGAATTCATGCAGTTGCGGAAACAAAAGAAGTCCATTATACTGGAATTCTATTCTTTTCAAAGAGATAAGAGAGCAATTGGGTGAACTGCGTTGTTTTCAGCATGATCTGGCCATCATGCTCAGCAGCTCCCTTCCTGCTTTTTTGTCTCTTTTTTGTTTGCTGAAATGCTCGTTCACCCCCTTTCATGGATTGGGCATGTGCTGCCTCTTTGCATGAGCTTTGTTGGCACGACGACTTTTAGGGGAAGCTTTCTTCCTTCTATCCGCTCAAGCAAAAGCTTTAGACCTACTTCCCCCATTTGTTCTGTATATACTTTAACCGTTGTGAGCGGCGGGCTTGAAAAGGAAGCGGCTTCGATATCATTAAACCCCACGATTGAGACATCTTGAGGTACACGAAGACCGGCTTCATGTAGCGCACGCATAGCGCCTATTGCCATAGAATCACTTCCGATAAAAAAGGCTTCTGGAAGCTTTCCTTTCTGAATGGCTTTTTGCATAAGTGAGTAGCCTTCTTGCATCGAATATTCGCCTATGTGGATGTCATTCATATGAAGAGTTCCCGCTTCTTGCATTCTTTTGATAAAAGTTGTTTGTCTTTCATCCTCAATCACAGCATTTCCTTCAAAATAATGCTCCCTCTCTTTCCCGCCAATATATCCTAGATGTGTATAGCCGAGAGATTGCAGATGACGAATGGCACGATCTGCCGCTCTGACAAAATCCACATGTACACAATCATACAAATCTTCATCCGCATAATGATTGATAAACACAATATGTTCCATTCGGTTTGTCATCTTTTCAACCGTATCAGGGCTGATTCGTCCAATGACGATCAAACCGTCAATATCCTTTAGTATCGCCCCTTTATCCATGTTTCTTAGGCGAAAGGTATGGAGAGTGGACAGACCTCGTTTGGCATATTCTTTTTCAATTCCTTTTCGAATCGATGAAAAAAAAGGATCATTTAATTCTTCGTCAATGGATTGGGCGACAACGACACCGATGACTGGGGATGCGGGCGGGCTTTTTACTTCTGCTTGATCGGCTTTTCTTGCTCTGACTGGGGTATAGTTTAATTTCTTGGCTATGTCGAGGATGTTTTGTCTTGTTGCGTGTGAAACGGCAAGCGTTTGGTCGCCATTTAACACACGGGATACAGTAGAGACGGATACTTTTGCATCATGAGCAATATCTTTGAGTGTAGTCATAGGTAAACTCCTCATCATTTTTGACTAAATGTTTACTAAAGATATTTGAAGAATAACACATAAATAAAGCGCTTTCAATTATAAATTTGTGCTTTTATGAAGTTTTTGAGTATGTTTTGATAAGGAGATAGTTTGTTTAGTAAAATTGCGTAAAAAAGAGGATGGGCTTCATCCTCCTTTTTACTAAGGTGATTTCATTGTGGCTGTTTCTTTTGCGAACAATTGCTTCATTATTTCCCATGCTTTATCTAATTCTTCGTGAAGGCCAAATAAACCTGAAGTGCCAATGATGTAAATTTCATTTCCTGCCTCAGCAAGCAACCGGAACGTGCTTTCATTACAAGAGCCGTCTACCTCAATTGAAAATGAGTATCCCCCCTTCTCTTTGATTTCTTTCACCTCTTTCATTTTCGGAAGCATTTCTTTGATAAAAGGCTGACCCGCAAACCCTGGATCAATTGTCATGATCGTCACCCGGTCTATTAAATGAATAAAAGCATCTAATGCTGCAACTGGTGTGGCGGGATTGAGAACAAAGCCGACCTCACACTTTCTTTCGTGAATATGCCGAATGATTCGAAAAACGTCTTTTTGCACCACTTCTGGATGTAAACAAATCATCGTTGCGCCTGCATCAATACATGCATCAATTAAAAATTCCTGAGGCTGTTCGGCCATTAGATGAACATCAATCGGAACGTCTGTCAGTTTCCGAAGTTGTTCAATGAAAAAGGGTGATAAGGTCATATTTTTTACGTAATGACCATCCATGACGTCGACATGATAACGGTCTGCCCTTGTGTTCAGAAGCTGAATTTGTTCACGGAAGTGTGTTAAATCCATGCACATCAATGAAGGTGAGAAAATAGCTGTCATCCTGAAATGCCTCCTTTTTAAAGATGAAATAAAAATTTGATCAATCCAATCAATATTCCGATGATACCGAAGTCTGTATCGCCAAATGTTGTCCCTTCAAAGCCAAGAGTGCCTAACACAGGGAGTAAACAAGCTGGTAAAAATGAAAGGAGTATTCCATTCACAAAGGAACCGGCGACTGCACCTCTCACTCCCCCCGTTGCATTGCCATATACGCCCGCTGTCGCACCGCAGAAAAAGTGTGGCACAAGTCCAGGAACAATGACAGTTAAACCAAACAAAGGAAGAAGGAAAATAGACACGATGCCTCCTGCAAAACTGCATAAAAAACCGATGATCACTGCATTTGGAGCAAATGGGAAAACAGTTGGTGCATCAAGTGCCGGCTTTGCCCCTTTGACGAAACGATCGGCAATCCCTTTGAAAGCAGGCACAATTTCCCCGATTGCCATCCGTACACCTGCTAAAATAATGTACACCCCAGCAGCAAAGGTAATGGCCTGAATGAGAATGAAGACAGCAAAGTTCGTACCACCACTAATGTTTTCTATGAATGAAATTCCCGCAAACGGTGCAATCGCAAAGAAAAGCAAAGCCATCGTAATGGAGATGGCCACCGATGTATCTCTTAGAAAACCGAGTGATTTAGGCACTTGAATGGTTTCCGTTGATTTCTCTGGGCGCCCGACCCATTTGCCGATCATTCCCGCTGTAAAATAGCCGAACGTACTGAAATGACCGAGCGCCAGATCATCATTTCCAGTGACTTTCCTTGTAAACGGCTGAAGGATTGCGGGAGCAATGACCATTGCTGCACCTAATACGATTGAACCAGTGGTGATCAGCAGCGTTCCTTGCATGCCAGCTGTTGACAGAACGACTGCAAGCATAGCCGCCATATATAGCGTATGATGACCAGTTAAAAAGACGTATTTAAAGGGTGTGAATTTTGCCAAAAGCAAATTGACCACCATACCAAAAATCATAATAAGCGCTGTCTGTGTACCGAATTCCTTTTGGGCAATGGCCGCCATGGCATCAGTATTTGGGACAACCCCTTGAATGTGAAAGGCTGCTTCAAACATCTTTCTGAAAACCCCAAGTGAATCAGATACGACTGTGGCGCCCGCTCCTAATATTAAAAAACCCATTGTTGTTTTTAAGGTGCCTGATACAGTATCGGCAGCTGACTTTTTCTGCAAAAGTAAACCAGCGAGTGCAAACAAACCGATGAGAATTGCGGGTGTGCCCAATATATCGTTCATGATCAGTTCTATCATGATGTGAATCCCCCTTTTTCCGTCGATTATATGTGTTTACGAAGGACGTCTTTAATGGCTTCCTGGTCTAACAAGTTATTTAATCCAGCGACCTTTCTTGTGCCGTCATCCAGCTGATCGATAATATCTGTTGCTCCGATATAAAGATCTGCTTGTTCATTTTTGCTTGTACTGAGATCGGTGTGATCCACTTCCGCTAAAAGTCCTAATTCTTCTAATGCTTTTTTGACATTCATTTCAACAATAAAGCTGCTTCCTAAACCGTTTCCGCATACAACTAGAATTTTTTTCATTCTCTTTTTCCTCCTTTATACTTGTGAAAATCGATTGATTAATTGTTGAATGGCTGCTAATTCCTCTGCTTCAATCAATTGTCTCACCCGTTTTTCTTCACTTAACAGCATCGTCAGCTGTTTGAGTGCTTTCAGGTGGGTCATACTGTCAATGGCAGCTAATACAATGATGAGCCGAACTTGCTTTTTTCCATCCTTTGAAAAGGAAACGGGCTGATGACATGACATAAGTGACATGCTTAATTTGTTCACGCCATCTTCTGGTCTGGCATGCGGAATCGCCACTTGTGGCGCAATCACAATATAAGGGCCATTTTGATGAACAGACTGGATCATCGCTTTCACATAACTTTCCTGAATCGCTTGTTGATCAAGCAAAGGCTGCGCTGCTTTTGTAATGGCCTCCTGCCATGTGTCTGCTGTTTGCTGGAGCTGAATGGTTTCTTCTGTTAATAAATCGTTTAACACTGGTTTCCACCCTTTCTGGTGTGATACATATGTCGGATGAAGCAGCTCCTTCAGGTCATGAAGCAATGCTTTTTCATTTTGAACGATGGTATGCTGCTGAATGATATTGAATAAAGCATTCACATGGTGCTCATCAAGCTTAGGTTCTGAGCCTTCTCCATATTGAAGCAATGTTTTTTTCTCATAAGCAGTGAGAATCGGGTGCACGAGATGAACAGGTTTTCCTTTAAACGATATAGGTGTCGTTGACACAACAAAGTCGGCATCAATGGATGTTAATTCTTCATATGAACGTTTTGATAACAGTCCGCGTATGTCGATGTAGCCGATTAATTCAAGAAGCTGCGTTTTCAGCATGTGACTGGTGCCAATTCCTTCTCCGCAGACAATGTAAACAGAACGTTTCGCAATCGATGAAATCCCTTCTCTTCTCATCCAGCCGCCAAAATGCATCGCCACATAGGCAATTTCATGATCGCTCATCTTTGAACAGGCTGCCTTCTCTAAATGGCAAGCAACCTTTTGCGTGATGTCAAACACCTCTGGCTGTGCATGTTTCATGGAATCTGTTAATTCATTGATGATCTCAATGTGATAGATGAGCCTATAATAGGCCGGAATTAAATGCATGGTTAAGTTTTGTTCCAAGACTTCTACTTCCTGGAAGGAAATACACGCATAACGCTGAAAGTCCATGATCATTTGTCTCGCAATGGTTCGAATGAGATGTTCTTCTGGTTTTTGACTTGTTGGAAGTTTTTGTTTTTTGGCACTGAGCCATAAGGTGCTAAGAAAATAGATTTCATCATCATGAACCAAAAGACTGGTTTCTTTTTGAATTTGCGCCATGAAACGAATAGCAGCCAAGCATTCATCTGTTTCCTGCAATGTCCGTTTTTCTTCTGTTGAAATGTGTACAGCACGTTCTAGCTTCATCCGTTTAAAGTAGAAAAAGAGATCCATAGACAGCTGATCCAGCATATCATCTGCAAACTCAAGCTTCAGATCTTGTTCGGATTGTTGAAGGAGATCATGTATTCTCTTATATGAGATAGGCCCCTTTAACCAAACCGATGGAAACGTTTTTTCATTTTTTATCATGGTGCGAATGAAATGAATATAAGGTTTCAGCGCCAACCTAATTGTTCTTTCTTCTCCTGAAATTAAATAGCCACTGGCCGCCTGATAATGAAGTGTAAGCTGCTGTTTTGAAAGTGCTTCTTTTAGTTGTTTCATATCTTCAAGCAGTGTATTGCGGCTTACCTTCGTCATCTCCATAAAATCATCAATTTTTAGATGCTTCTCACTGCATGCAATGGATAGGAGCAAGATGGCACGTCTTTCTTTCACACATGGTTCATAGTCATGACCGACAAGAACAGTCTCAGCTTTTTCGATAATGACTTCTCTCTCGTGTGGATGTAAATAGTAGCCTCGTTGATCTTTTCGCTGGACGCCACTAAGCTGATGGGTTTCCAGCCAGCTATTCATTCGTTTGATTTCAGCGTAGACCGTTCGAGTAGAGACATTCAGTCGATTCTGTAAATCTTCAATTGATAGATAAGTGGTCGTGTGAAGCAGCATCGATAATAAAGTCGTGCCCCTTTTGGTTAAGTGCAGTTGGAATCCCTCCCCTCTTCCCTTTGGTTATAAGTCTAATCAACTCGCATGCGTCAAAGAAGTCCAAATGTTTTCAGTAAATGTTGTGCAGGTTTTGGGTGCTGTTTTTTCGTCAAAAAAGCACACCCGTATGAGTGTGCTTTTAAACTTATATCCAAAGAGTTCTTTGTCTTCTTTTATTATGAAAGGAATGAGGTCATAAATGTCCTGGTAAATCTTTTTAAATGCCTATATTTTAATATTTCTCAATGCCTTTCACGTTCTTGATTCACCCATATATACTGCATAAAACGGACATTCATCACAGGGCCAATAGCCTTTGTTTCGGTTTTATTCGGTTTGAAGCGCAACAAACACAAAAACCTTAAAAGGCATAAAGACAATCAAGATTCATTTTGTTACTTCATTTTCACTGCTTCTTTCATTTCCTCTATTACTTTATCAAACCACTGTAGAGGATTTAATGAGATCGCCGGAAAGTAGATTTCTGCATTATTTTCGATAAAGCTTTCTTTTTCCTGTATTGTTAAAGGACTATTCGAAAAATCCTGACAATCCTTTATAGTGGACAGCAGACATTCTTTGCTAGCTTCATGGATAAACTCATCTAACGCTTCCTCTGGTGAATCAATATCCTGATGAAATGTCCCACCTAAAAAATCTTCTAACTTTTTTAAATAACTAGAGCTCTCATTCATTGAATCACCTATCATCATTAAAATTATCAGTTTAAATAGCGAGTTTAAAAACCTTCATCTCATAGAAAACAAAGTAGTGGTGTTTGCTAACCTAATGAATGTCAAACGAGAGCTTTCAGGTTGTGGTTCTGCTCTTTGATCAATTAATCTTGCTTACAATTAAATTGCGCAGTTTCCAATATGAAGTTCAAAGTGTTTTTCTTCTGAAAATATTTGAGCAATTTTACCTGTTATTTTATCTGCTACAATGATGCTATGATTCTCTGAAAATAGCCAAATTTCTTCAATTGCCTTATCGAAATCTAAAGCTTTTACATTTGCCCAAACAGGAAAAGGGTCATTTTCAATTAAAATAAACCATTCGTTTTTCTCTTTGAGAAAATCTAATGAATTTTTTAACCAAGTCATAATCGAGTCTTTGTCTGTATTTGTTAATATTTCGGAAGGTGTTGAATCTATTTGGCGAAATTGTTTTAATACTGTTTCACATAAATTTAGCCATTGAGAAGTATCATCTTCAAAATCAATTACCTCAATATATGCTAATTGTTGTATTTTCTTTTTAGCATTCATCAAAGCAATTTTTTTCTGTATTTTTTCATTTTTATATGCCATATTTTTCATTCCTCGTTATTCATTGTAATAGATATGGTGATCACCATTTGGTCCATATATATTTGAATATCTTTCTTTTTTAAAATCATAATTAAATGGATCAGCACCCTCTTTTGGTTTCCCTGCGTGAGTGTGTAATTTTCCATCATTAGTATGTTGCACTATAACTCTTTTTCCTTTTGGGGTATCAAATTCATAGTACCGGCCATGGTGAGTATGGTTAGAACTGTACTCATAATTACGATGTTCTTGCCCTTTCTTAAAAACATTATCTCCTACTTGCCATTGACGAGTAGGCTGTTGAGACCTAGGTATCCCCCCTAAATCCTTAGCGTGTCGCAAAGCCCTTTTTCGATTAAATCCTTCTGGACTTTGAGAACTTAACCCCATCTTCCCATGAAACCCCTTCGCCCCAATCGGCAAAAGCATTCCAAGCGCGGCGTTCATACTCGCTTCCTGCTGTTCTTTCGAGATCTTATTTCCAAACATGTCTCTACCTGTAATTGCTTCGTTGAAGCCGTTTGTTGTGGTGAGGCCATATAAACCTTTTTGCGATGTTTTTAAGGCGTTAAAAGACTTTTGTGACGTCTTGTAAATGTCCACTGCCCTGACTGCAGCTGACGTGGCTTGAGTTGTTTTATAGACGGCCTTTCCGCCTTTGAAAATGCGTCCTGCCCAACCGACGATTGGAATATAGCCTGCTGCTGCCATGCCACCTGCAGCGACTCGTTGGCCTGCCGTGAGTTCCTCGCCTGTTATTGGATCAATGCCTGTTGCGGCTCGTTTTGCATCATTCACACCGGTTAGCTCATTGACAATGTTTCCCCCATAATCAAGGGCTTTTTCATACCAAGGACGGTTGGCGAGCGCTTTTTGTTCCTTTGCGATCTTGCGGGCTTCTTCTTGATCTTTTTTGATTTTTAGATATTCAGAAGTTTGCTTCTCAATATCGCTTTTTGCCTTGAAGATTTCGCTATTTTGATACGCTTTCTTGTCAAAATTCATAGGCGAAATGGATTTTCCGTCATTTGTGGCATTGATCATTTCTGCATACAATGCCATTGTAGCCTTCTCCTCAGTCTCTGACAAAGCATATTCATCTTTTAGATTTTGATCGAGTTCTCTTAAATCTTTTACTGTTTTTTTTCGTTCATCTTCTGCATCTTCTATTTTTTCGTCAAAGGTTTTGCTATCAAATACTTCTAGTGAAATGAGGTCATCTATGTCTTGAAAAATGGTTTTGAGTGCGTTTTTTTGATCCTTTACAATGCTTTTGGCATTTTTGATTCCCATATGTACAGCGTTGTCTAAAAAGTGTTCTTCTACAAAGGTATCGCCGCCAAAGTTTGTATCATCAAGCGTTCCAGAAACACCTTCATGAAAGGCTTTTTGCTTATCGATGAAGCTGATAAACATGTCTACATTTCCGGCAAGTTCTTTGTAGAAGCTTTTAATGTTATCGGCACCTTTTCCTGTGAAATCATCACCGAGGTTTACCACGGCTTGAAGTGTCTTTTTTAAATCTACCATTTGTTCACGGAGTTCCTGATAGTGTTTTGCCCTTGCATCCATGGCATTTATCAGTACTTTTGCATCAAGTATCTTCTCCAGAAGAATTCACTCCTTCCTATTCATTGACAAGGTTAATTTTACCAACGCGAAGTTTGTCATTAAATAGGAATATAGATACAAAAACAGTACTTAATATGTAAATGATCAGAAGCATATCCTCGCTATTTTATTTTTCAAAGAAAAGCACCTCCTTAACATTGTGCTCTCTTAAGACTTAGACTTAAGCAATTGTAGCTCTTGGTCCATAATATCTGCTGCTTCGTTAATAAATTGAATGATCAAGTCTAATTCTTCTCGTTTGTATTCATTTGTGAGTTTTTTGGTGGATGCCGATAAGGATAGAAAGAGTTCCTTCACTTGTGATTTCCCAGCCGTTAATGGAACAATGATGACTCTTCGCTTGTCTTGTGGGTCCTTCTCCCTTTTGACGTAGCCTGCTTTTTCTAACCGGTCAATGAGAGCGGTGACCGCACCTGAGCTGAGACCGGTTTTTTCACTTAATTCACCTGCTGTGAGTGGTCCAAGTTCGTTTAACAAATCTGCTGATTTGAGATCTGTTGGGAAAAGGCCGAGCGATTGAGCAGCTGCTTGGTGAAATAGGACTGTTCGTGTAGCAAGGCGTCTCATCGTATGTATGATCTGGTCCGCTCGATCTTCTGCCTCGTTCTTTATTGACAACTTGTTCTCCTCCCTTTAAAATCAATTTATCTTGATCATCAAGATAAATGTTCTCTTACTTTATATTTAAGTTGATCATAGCAAAAATAAGAAGAGAACGTAAGCAGGAGGTAAATGAAATGAATAACGTGGATCATAAAGGCAAGGCATCCACTCGCTTTGTTGTCGTCGGGTTGCTGTTAGGGATTTTTATGGCAGCGATGGACAACACCATTGTCGCAACAGCAATGGGAAGCATCGTCGCCGATTTGGGCAGTTTTGATAAATTTGCTTGGGTGACTGCTTCTTATATGGTGGCAGTGATGGCCGGTATGCCGATTTATGGAAAGCTTTCAGATATGTATGGTCGAAAGCGTTTTTTTCTGTTTGGACTTATTTTCTTTTTAATTGGATCTGCGCTGTGTGGCATCGCACAAACAATGGATCAGCTCATTATTTACCGTGCGATTCAAGGACTTGGAGGCGGTGCTCTTCTTCCGATCGCTTTCACGATTATCTTTGATATCTTCCCGCCAGAAAAACGCGGGAAAATGTCCGGTATGTTTGGTGCAGTTTTTGGTCTATCCAGTGTATTAGGACCGCTGTTAGGAGCAATTATTACGGATTCGATCGGCTGGCATTGGGTGTTTTATATTAACGTACCAATTGGTATCGTCAGTGTATTCTTAATCGCCAAATTTTATCAAGAATCGCTTGAGCATCGCAAGCAGAAAATTGACTGGTCAGGTGCCATTACACTTGTCGTTGCGGTTGTCAGTTTAATGTTCGCCCTTGAGCTTGGCGGTAAATCGTATGCATGGGATTCTGTTCAAATCTTGACACTATTTGCTGTGTTTGTTGTCTTTGGCACCATCTTCTTCATTGTTGAACGGAAGGCAGAAGAACCGATTATTTCATTTTGGATGTTTAAAAATCGTTTGTTTGCGACATCTCAAATTTTGGCGTTTTTATATGGCGGGACGTTTATTATTCTAGCTGTCTTTATTCCTATCTTCGTCCAGGCGGTGTACGGTGAATCTGCAACAAGTGCCGGGTTCATTTTAACACCGATGATGATTGGTTCCGTGATTGGCAGTATGATTGGTGGAACGATGCAGACGAAAGTACCTTTTAGACGATTAATGACCATCTCTGTGATTTCATTTTTTGCTGGGATGCTGCTGCTTGCCAATATGTCGCCTGATACAGCAAGATTGTGGCTTACGCTCTTTATGATGATTTCAGGTTTTGGCGTTGGATTTAGCTTCTCCCTTCTGCCATCTGCTTCAATGAATGATCTCTCTCCGCGCTACCGCGGCAGTGCTAATTCTACCAATTCGTTCATGAGATCACTTGGGATGACTTTAGGCGTGACGATTTTTGGAACGATTCAAACCAATGTCCTGACAAATCGTTTAGCAGATGCTTTTAGCGGAATGAAAGGAGCTTCTTCTCCAGTTGGTGATCCACAAGCCATTTTTCAAGAGGGGGCACGCTCACAAATTCCGCCTGATATTTTAAATAAAGTGATTGATGCGATGTCACAAAGTATTACGTATGTATTTATGATTGCTTTATTCCCGATTGCACTTGCGGCGATTACGGTCATATTTATGGGAAATGCACGAGTACGTACATCAAATGAAATGAAAGAAAGCGAATAATGTGAAAAAAGCAGAGCGATGCGGCTCTGCTTTTTTTCATCTTATTGATATAAAAGTTGGGCTTTTCCTTCACTGCCAACGATCTTTATTTTAGATGTGACCATGTCTTTGGCTGCTTGTTTTGCTTTTTGTAAATACATACGCGGATCTAAGCTTTCAGGTTCGTTTGAGAAATGATCACGAATCGCTTCAGAGTATGCATTTTTCAATTCAGTGGACACATTGACCTTTGCCATACCGAGTGCGACACATCTTTTGACATCCTCATCTGGTACAGCTGAACCACCATGAAGGACAAGCGGCACATCGACAAGCGCTGCAATTTGTTCAATGCGGTCAAAGTCGATATCCGGCACCCCTTTATAGATGCCGTGGGCCGTGCCGATCGCAGGTGCTAAAGTAGGTACACCAGTTTCTTCTACAAATTGACGGCATTCTGATGGAATGGCTTTTTCAGCATCTTTTTCATCCACGACAATATCATCTTCTACCCCGCCTACCTTGCCTAACTCGGCTTCTACATTCACACCTACTTTTAAGGCAAGGTCAACCACTTCTTTTGTGCGGCGTACATTTTCTTCATATGAATGCATGGAAGCATCGATCATCACGGATGTATATCCTGCTCGTATACAAGTAAGAATCACATCAAAATCAGTGCAATGATCGAGATGAAGGCCGATTGGGATTTGGTATTGATCAGCTGCCGCCTTTACTGTATCTGCAATGGCTTTTGCGCCAAGCGATTGGACCGTGCCAACCGTTGTTTGCAAAATGACAGGTGATTTTAATTCAGCTGCCGTTTCGAGTACCCAGTAAATACTATCAAAGGAATGTACATTGAATGCGACAATTCCGTATTTTTCTTTTTTTGCTGCTTCAAGCATAGGTGTTGTGGAAAGTAAAGGCATGGTCAAACATCCTCTCTCGTCAGAATCTCTGTTTTTAATAAAGTGAGCATTTCTTCATTTGTTCTTGTTTCGAGCAGTTTTTGTCGTCTCGTTTCATCCATTAATCCGCGTGAAAGAGCAGAAAGTGCTTGTAAATGAGTGGTTCCTGCTTCACTTTTTGGAATGAGCAAGGATAAGAAGAAAAAGCAAGGCTTCCCATCAAAAGCGTCCCATTCGATTCCGGTTTCTGTACGGACGATGACGAGTGCCGGTACTTGAATGGCGTCTGACTGTGTATGCGGAATGGCAAATCCATCTTGAAAGCCGGTTGTACTAAGAGCTTCTCTTTCAGCTAGTCCTTTTTTGACTGCCTCAGGAGATGTACAAATCCCTGCTTCAGAGGCAATGTCAGCTATGGCTGCGAAAACGCCAGCCTGTGAAGAAGCCGTTTCATGTAGATTCATATAAATATGTTCCATCATTTCTCTTCCTCCCTATTAAACTGCGGGTTTGTCTATTTTCTTGCGGTAAAGTCCGTATAGAATCGCACCTACAAGTGAGCCGATAAGTATGGAAAGCACCCACTGAAATGCGCCTGTGACGACTGGAAGGACAAGGAATCCACCATGCGGAGCAGGAACCTGTACGCCAAAGAGATACGTCAATATAGCAGAGATGGCGGAACCAAACATGATAATTGGCAGGACAACGACTGGGTTTTTGGCCGCAAATGGAATGGCTCCTTCGGTAATATGAGTCGCTCCGAGAATATAGTTGATCATCCCAGCATTTCGTTCTTGTGGTGTAAAATGTTTTCGGAAAATCGTTGTGGCAATCGCAATGATAAGCGGTGGTGTGATACATGCTGCTGACACCCCTGCCATGAAGTAAAGGTTACCTTCTGCGAGTAAAGCCGTTCCTGTGACATAGGCTGCTTTGTTAAAAGGTCCTCCCATATCAAATCCACACATGGCTCCAACAATTAAACCTAAAAGCAATGGATTTGTGGATTGAACTGATGAGAGAAAATCCATTAATGAATGATTTAGCCCTGTGATTGGAACTAATAGCGGGGTCATGACAGCCCCAATTAAGAAAATACCGATAACAGGATAGAGGAAAATTGATTTTAATCCGTCAAGTGATGCTGGTAATTTTTGAAGCAGGAATTGAAGAAGTACGATGATATACCCTGCTGCAAAACCTGCGATAATACCACCTAAGAATCCAGCGCCTCCATCGTTTGCAAGCAGGCCGCCGATAAATCCGACAACCATCCCTGGGCGTTTGGCGATTGAATCAGCGATAAATGCTGCTAAAATAGGCACCATTAAGCTAAAGCCGAGCCCGCCAATGTTTTTCAAGTAGGCAGCGAACGGATGATACGTTTCATGCTGAGGATCAGCTGAGTAAATACCGAATAGAAAAGATAAAGCGATTAAGACACCGCCCCCAACAACAAATGGAAGCATGTGTGATACACCGTTCATTAAATGCTTATAGATGGTGTGTATCCACTTATTCGCTGACTTTTGTTGAGCTGATGAAGGCGCAGATGGTTTTTCTGTTCCAGAAGCTCTTCCTTTCACTTGATGAACGGGGGCTTCTCCATTGATAATGCCTTGAATCAGTTCGTTTGGTGTGCGAATACCCTTTGCTACAGGTACTTCAATGAGTGGTTTGCCGTGAAAACGATCTGTATTCACATCTTTGTCAGCAGCGACAATGACCCCATCGGCCTCCAAAATGTCTTGATCCGTTAAAGCGTTTTCAATTCCTACTTGACCATGCGTTTCAACTTTGATGTCGACCCCTAATTGCTCAGCTGCGATTTTTAATGCCTCAGCTGCCATAAATGTGTGCGCAATGCCTGTTGGACAGCCAGTGGCAGCGACAATTTTCTTGCGGCTCATGTGAACTCCCCCTTATATGTTCTGAATGTGTATTTGCTCAATTAATGAATCAATGTCATGTAAATCACTTAACCCTTTTGAAAAGGCGGTAGATGCCCCTGTTGCAATGCCGTAGCGTAAGCATTCTTCATGAGGTTGTCCTTCCAGCTGTTTACTTAGGAATGCAGCGAGCATGGCATCACCAGAACAAGCCGTATTTACGACCGTTCCTATTGGTGCATTTCCTTTTAATACGGCTTCATTTGTAAGGAATAGTGCTCCTTCCCCTCCTCGGGAAATGAGTACTTGCTCTGCACCCATCTCGATCAGCTTTCGCCCTGATTCAACGAGTTCTGTTTCTGATAAACGGTGGGTTTTTCCAAAAAATGCGGCCATCTCTTCTTCATTTGGTTTTAGTAAATATGGTTTGTATTGAAGTGTTTCTAAAACCGCTTTAGAGCTTGTGTCTAAAATAAATTTCACGTTGTTTTGATGACAAATAGCGGCTATCTCTGAGAAAATGCTAGCAGGGACGCCTTTAGGCAGACTGCCTGACATAATGAAGATGCTGCCTTTTGGAATGGTCGAGATTTTTTCGCGAAAGGCATCAAGCGCTTTTGCCTCAATAGCAGGTCCTTGATTCACAAGCTTGTATTCTTCCGTTGTGTTAATAAATACATTAATGCGTGTAATCCCATCCACTGGGATAAAATCGGTTTGAATGGAAAGATCTTTTAACGATTGTTCAATATATGAACCTGAAAACCCAGCAATAAATCCTAATGCAGTGCTGGTGAAGCCATATTTCTTTAGCATAATGGAGACATTAACACCTTTTCCATTTGGCTGATAATCCTCATCTTCCGTACGGTTGACTGTATCTGCCCGCATTTCTTTTAATGCAATATATAGGTCAATAGCAGGATTTAAGGTGCAGGTATAAATCAATTGGTTTCACCTTCTTTCTTTTCTCTAAAGAAAGTATCTCATACGATTCAGTGAAAATGTTTTCAGATTGTGTAAAGGTTTTCACGGTAAAAAGCCTCCCATCATAAAGTGTGGAAGGCTTTTTGTGTGTTTATTTCATCCGAATCACATAGGCGTCTAGTAAAATGCGGGCAATGACATGAAGGGACAGGCGAGACCTGACTTCATAATCTGGGAAGAATGATTGTTCCCCTTTATATCCGACGAGTGTCATATCTGATATTTTACTTAATGTAGAATCAATTCTCGTTGTGACCGTAATGGTCGTGACCTGCTTCATACTGAGGTTTTGGCAGGCTTCCACTAGTTCAGACGTTTCTCCATTTAATGAAACAAAGATGGCAAGTTCGTTTTTATCAATGTCACGCGATTTGAGCCGAATGATATTCGGGTCGTCATGAACTTCACATGTTTTTCCGATGAGCTGCAATTTGATGGTCATCTCTTTGGCAATCATCTCTGAAAAGCCTCTGCCAAAAATATAAATTTTGTCCGCATCGTGGATTTTTTGAACTGCATCCTCAATTTGCCCAATACTTTGCAGTTGAATCGTCTTTAAGACCTCTTCTTCATTTTTTCGAATGGCTAGTTTGATGTCTTCGTCAATATTTTTTAGTTGATCACTATCATCTGTCATTTTCTTTTCTTGTTTCAATCGATATTTAAAGGATGTATAGCCATTGTATCCGATTTTCTTCATCAGTCTGACAATGGTCGCTGTCGACACGTTGGCTCTTTCACTTAATGTGACGATGGATAAGGTGGAGATATCCTCTAAATGCTGGTGAATATAATGCAGTAAATAACGTTCTGTTTCACTTAACGTTTGATACACATCACTTGGTATATTAAATAATGGTTCATTCAATGCGATTCCCCCTTACTCATTTCATACTATAATTAAATGCCCTATGAAAACAAGATGATTCTTTTATCCTGTATTTTTTATTAGAAAGCTGGATGAGTGAAATTTTGTTTTTAACATAAGCTAAGAAAAAGAACGGTTTGTGTGAAAGGAGTTGATCACTGTGCTGCAATTCTTGTTTTTTCTGATCCTTTTATATGTGGTGTATGTATTTTTGACCGCATTTGTCTTGTTTTATTTACCGTTTCAAAAAACTTGTAAAGAACATTGCATCTATAAAGCTTCTTCCATCTCAGGAGACGACCAAGGCATAAATCAAGTCATGCTGCTTGATGACGGGTTTGAATCGGGTCAAGTGAGAGTTCAAATGATTCGAGAGGCTAAAAAGAACATTCGTTTGAGTTATTATTCCATTCAAAAAGGAAAAACCGCCGAATGGGTGCTTGGTGCTTTAATGGAAGCGGCTGATCGAGGAGTAAAAGTTCAGCTGTTGTTAGATGGCATTTGCCATAGCCTGCGTGGACCGCTGAAGCATTTGCGTTATGCTGTGGCGAATCACCCGAATATGGCCATTCGTTTTTATGAGCCTTTTCGTTTGTTCAAGCCATGGACGTGGCATAACCGCCTTCACGATAAGCTTCTTTTGGCAGATGGCAGGGTCGCTGTCATGGGCGGCAGAAATATTGGTGATAAATACTTTGCAGATCAGCCGCCGAAAGACTTTGCATATGACCGAGATGTGCTGCTCTACAACGCCAAAAAAGGAAAAGTATTAGATGAAATGGAGCAGTATTTCGTTTATTTGTGGAATCATGATTTTACGAAAAGAACGAAAGATGTATTTTCCAAGGCAAAAGCGAAAAAAGGAAAAAAGCTAAGAAAACAGCTGCTTCGATCTTATCAGGAAGCCATTCGTACAAAAGAACCCTTTGTGACGTCCACATATGATTGGGCAAAAGACGCCATTCGTGCAAAGCAGATTGCATTTTTCACAAATCCAGTGGAACGCTTAAATAAACGTCCGCTCGTCTTGAAAAAGTTAAACGATCTCGCACAGCGGTCAAAGCGTTCGGTTCTGATCCAGACGCCTTATGTCATACCGACACGGCCAATGAAAGACGGACTCACGCCATTACCAAGTGATATTCAAACGACGGTCGTGACGAATTCTCTTACAGCGACACCAAACCCTTTAGCATTTGCAGGATATTTAAGCACGAAAAAGGAACTCATGAAAACAGGTGTTCATTTGTATGAATATCAAGGTCCGTATTCAATTCACGCCAAATCAATGGTCATTGATGATAACTTAAGTATTATTGGAACATATAATCTAGATGCAAGATCCAGCTTTTTAAATACTGAATCGATTTTGGTAATTGATAGTGCACCATTTGCGTTATCTCTGACGGAAGCAATCGAACGAAAAATCGCTTATAGTGTTCTCGTAGCGAAAGATCGAACAGAATATAAAGCAAGCGACGATGGACAGAAAAAAAAGCCTTTCATGAAAAGGCTCCTTTTAACTGGTTTATCTACCATAACGGTTTTATGGCGGCGGTTGATTTAAATAAAAGGGCAGCTACTTTTGTGGCAGCCCTTTTTCTCTTGACTGCTCCTCTTCTACTGGTTCAAGCTTGGTTAACTTAAATACGAGGATTCCTGCTACAATGACAAGTACACCTAATAATTTTGTAAAAGAAAATGTTACTTTTTCTAACCCAAGCCAGCCAAGCGAATCAAATAGAAGCGCACAACCTAGCTGGGAGGTGAGAACAATCGAGATTCCATAAGTGGGACCGAGACGTTTGATGCTCTGAACAAGACAGATGACAACGCCTACCCCGATGGCTCCGCTTATCCAGTACCAGGCTTCCATATGCCTTAATTGAAACATGCCGGTTCCTTCTAACAAAAGACCCATCAAAAGTGAAGCGATAAAGCCCATTCCTAGAACTAGCGTCGTTGTTGACCAAGAGCCTGTATGCTCATTGACTTTACTATTAAAAATGGTTTGTAAGCTGACAAGTGCCCCAGCAGTGACAGCTAATATTATTCCTATGATCATATAAAAGTCCTTTCGTTTCTTCTATTCATAAATGTTGTGTTCTGCTATTTCTAAAAGCCCTTTTTGATCACAAATCGTAATCTTTCCTCTTCGCCTTTCAATCAGTCCTTTTTCTTGGAACTGCTGAATGACCCGATTAATATGGCGGTAGCTTGTTCCAATTAAGCTCGCTGCATCCGTGAGGCGAAGCGTGCGTGCACGCGCGTCATCATCACCTGTTAAAACAGACAATAAATAGCTTGCAAGCCTGACCTCTACAGGGTATAAAAGGTGGAAGCTTAAATCATTTGATTTTGTATAAAATTTGTTTGTGATGCCCTTGAGCAAAAAGGCTAAAACTCGTGGATCGTCCTTTGCATGCCGCATGAGGGCTTGATGAGAAATCCTGAGCATATGTACTTCTGTAACGGCTTCAACTGTATTGACCATATCTGTCTGCTGAACGTATTCAATATCTCCAATCGCTTCAAGAGGGTTTTTAAAGCAAAGAATAAACGTTTTTCCTTCCTTTGTGGTGGTGAAAATCTTTAATTTTCCTTTCACCAGCAAGTACATATACTCCCTTTTATCCCCTTTTGAACAAATCAGCTCACCTTGCTGATAGCGCCACAAGCTCACATGTGAGATGAGTTTTTGATGAAAGACATTCTGTAACTGATGCGTCTTCATATAAGAGGAAAAAAGAGATTCATCATGCAGCTCCTCCATCTGATGCCCTCCTTTATAGTTTTAAGATGATGACGCCTGCAATCATTAAAAAGATGCCTGCATAATGGGGCCATTTCATTTTTTTCTTCTGAACACCAAACCATCCTTTTGCATCGATGGCAAAGGTAAACGCAAGCTGTGCGATAAGTAAAGCAGCGATGGTGAGTGTCACACCAATGATTTGAATGGCAGTGACCTCATTAAAGATAATAATGGCTGCAAATGCACCTCCAATTAAATAAAGAGGCTGCACTTTTTTGTATTCCTTAAAGTGGCCATCCCGTACGATGAGTAAAATGACGAGAGAGATGATAAACCCTGTCAGCTGCGTGATCGTTGCCGCCTGCCACGTCCCGATATCTTGACTAATTCTGGCGTTGGCTACGCCTTGCAGTGTAATACAAGCGCCTCCTAATAATGCGAAAATAACACCTTTCATTCGTTCAAAAGCTCCTTCTTTTTTCAGTCTAGTTCCATTAAATGATAGATGCCCTCATGTTGAAAAGGACATATGTCCCACTTTGCGTATTATATCAGAAACTTTTTCTTATGCAGTTTCTCTGTTTTAGATTTTTCACAGTGGGTACAGTTTTATATCAGCTGAAAACAAAATAATGGATTGAATCACACATAAAAAGGAGACATGTCAGAATGAGAAATCAAGAGAAACACTTTATTAATGGAGAATGGGTCGCATCAACAGGAAACGAAACGACGGAGGTCATTAACCCTGCGACAGAGGAAGTCATTGGCACCATTAGTTTAGGAACGAAAGAAGATTTAGATAAGGCAGTCAAAGCAGCCCGAGCCGCCTTCCCTTCTTTCTCAAAAACATCTCGAAATGAACGAGTAGAAATGCTGGAAAACATTGTGCGCGGGTACGAAAAACGCAAGGATGAACTTGTAGAAGTGATGACAAAAGAGCTTGGTGCACCGCTGAAAGTGTCCGAAGAAGTTCATTACAAAATGGGTTATGAACATTTTTCTAAAGCAGCGGAAGCACTGAAATCTTATACATTTACCGAAGATCGTGGTGGACATACGATTATAAAAGAGGCGATTGGTGTCAGTGGATTGATTACACCGTGGAACTTCCCGACGAATCAGACATCTCTTAAAATTGCGGGTGCCATTGCGGCAGGTTCACCAGTTGTCTTAAAGCCAGCGGAAATTACCCCTTTTGCTGCGATGATTCTTGCAGAAATTATTGATGAAGCAGGTGTACCGAAAGGAGTCTTCAACTTAGTAAACGGAACGGGTGACGTGATTGGTGACGGCATTAGCTCACACCCTGATATTGACTTCGTTTCATTTACAGGATCAGGTGCCGTCGGCTCTAAAATTATGGAAAACGCAGCGGACAATGTGAAGAAAGTAGCACTTGAGCTTGGCGGAAAATCCCCTCTTATCGTCTTAGACGATGCAGATGTGGACGAAGCAGCAGAAACAGCCATTCATCATATTGCGATGAATACAGGTCAAGTGTGTTCTGCAGCTACACGTGTGCTGATCCCAGAATCAATGAAAGGCAAGTTTGAAAAAGCGCTGCTGAACGCCCTGCCGAAGTTTACAGTTGGTGATCCGAGAGAAGATCACGCTACTGGTCCGCTTGTTTCTAAAAAGCAGTGGGATACGGTGCAATCTTATATTGAAAAAGGAATCGAAGAAGGTGCTACCCTTCTTGCTGGGGGAACTGGAAAGCCAGACGGAATCGATAAAGGATATTTCGCCAAGCATACCATTTTCACCAATGTGAAAAATGATATGACCATTGCGCAAGAAGAAATCTTTGGGCCAGTCATGAGTGTGATCACGTATCAAGACCTCGATCATGCCCTTGAGATCGCCAACGATACAGTGTATGGTCTTGCCGGGTATGTTGTTGGTCAAGATGAAAAAACATTAAAATATGTCGCTGAACATATTCGTGCCGGTCAAATCACCATTAACAATGCAGAAACAGATTACTTTGCCCCATTTGGAGGCTTTAAGCAATCAGGTATCGGAAGAGAATGGGGAGACTTCGGTATCGAGGAATATTTAGAAGTGAAAGCTGTGATGGGACTTCCAACGGCGTAATTTAAGAAAGGAGAAAAACCTTAAGGTTTTTCTCCTTTCTTTATTTAACAATAAGAACCCAGTTCGAATTTTAAGAACATCTCATACTCTCCTATTTATTCTTATCCATAATGATTAGATCATGATAATACTTATCAATAAGAAGAGTATTATTTGATGAATAATCGAGAATTTAATTTTTAACTAATTCCCAAAATTACTTCAACTTCTTTAATATGGTCTAATTCATAGAACATAAAAAATTCAGCTTCTTTTAAATTTGGAGATTTCATCAAAATCTCTAAACGATCAGAATAATAACCAAAAGAGATTACTTTCCAATTCACAGCTCTTATCTTTTGCAATTGTCTATAATCCTCTTGGAATTTTTCCTCTCGTTTTAATTTCATTAAATATATTTCATCAATTAAATTGAAAAGTTTATTTGTTTTGGAAACATCAAATCTTCTAATGAGAAGAACGATAAAAACAATTATTAAAATACTTGAAGCACAATATAAATAAGTATCAAATATACTGAATGAAAGTTTATCAAAATCATTCTGCTGCTCATGTGAGCTATCAAGTAATTTCGGATCGTTAGAATTGTATTTTCTAGAAATAAAATTTAATCCAAAGTTAAAATATGAATTAAAGTAAGAATTCAAAAATAAAAATATTGGCACAATTGTTATTGTAATAATTGAAGCTTTTGTAGAAAAATTGGCAGCTCTTTCGTATTTATCTTTCGCATAAATTCGTAAATCAGAAATTTGACTCAGATTTAATTTTTCTAATTCCTTTCTATGGATTGACACATTCTTTGCTAACTTAAACTTAACTTTTGGATCTTCTAAATCTCTAATAATACTCATATTACCTCCTTGACTAAACATGTTCATTTCACCTTGCACAGCTATTAGAAATCTTAATCATGACAATCAATATTATATATTTTACTTAATGGCAAACTTTCGGTAAAGTTCAAATTGAACCTATATATATAATTCCTATCGAATTAATCTATGTTTATATTCCTTGTGAGGTGGATATTGTTGCAACTTCATGTATTGAACAGTCCGTTTAGCCAGGAGCAGGCAGAGTTACTCAATCAGCTGCTTCCGACTTTAACAGATCAGCAAAAAATTTGGCTTACTGGTTATTTATCAGCGCAGGCAGCGCTTGCCGGCTCAGAAGCTGTCACTCCGGCGCCTTCTGCCGCAGCACCTGTACAGCCTGTGAGCAAAGATGTGACCGTGCTTTATGGGTCGCAAACAGGCAATTCCGAAGGGTTAGCAAAAAAGACAGCCCAGCATCTTGAAGAGAAAGGCTTTCAAGTGACGCTCTCTTCTATGTCCGATTTTAAACCGAATAATCTGAAAAAAATAAACAATTTACTGGTCATTGTCAGCACACATGGCGAAGGAGATCCGCCGGATAATGCCCTTTCGTTCCATGAATATGTTCACGGCAGACGTGCGCCAAAGCTCGATCATTTAAGCTTTTCTGTCCTTTCATTAGGTGACAGCTCATACGAATTCTTCTGTCAGACAGGAAAAGAATTTGATGAACGCTTCCAAGAGCTTGGCGGTACTCGCCTGTTTGACCGAGTGGACTGTGACCTTGATTATGATGAGCCGTTTTCAGAATGGCTTCAAGGTGTTGCCTCTTCTTTGAGTGAAGGTGAAGCTGTCTCACTGCCGCAAGAATCAGCGGGAGCCAACAGTACGGCCGTTTCTGAATATTCAAGAACGAATCCTTTTTATGCTGAAGTTCTTGAAAATATCAACTTAAATGGGCGTGGATCTAATAAAGAAACACGTCACTTAGAGCTTTCTCTTGAAGGATCAGGCCTCGTGTATGAGCCAGGTGACAGCCTTGGCATTTATCCGACAAATGATCCTGCGCTTGTCGACGAACTGATTCAAACATGCGGGTGGAATGCAGAAGAATCCGTCACCGTTCATAAAAATGGAGACACTCTTCCTTTAAAAGACGCACTCACCTCGCATTTTGAGATCACGGTTTTAACAAAACCACTTCTTCAAAAGATCGCTGAACTGACAAAAAGCGAATCCTTGCATGCCCTTTTAGAAGAAGGAAACGAAGAAAAACTGAAAGAATATATCGCAGGCCGGGACTTAGTAGATGCGGCTCGTGATTTCGGTCCTTTTGAAGGAACCGCCGCAGATTTCACGTCCATTTTAAGAAAAATCCCTGCACGCCTTTATTCCATTGCAAGCAGTCTCAAAGCAAATGACGAAGAGGTTCATTTGACGATAGGGGCTGTCAGATATGATGCGCACGGCAGAGAACGCCAAGGTGTCTGTTCGATTCTATGTGCAGAGCGCCTGCAGCCAGGTGATACGTTACCTGTTTATATTCAGCACAACCAAAACTTTAAGCTTCCTCAAGATCCAGATGCACCGATCATTATGGTAGGACCAGGCACAGGCATCGCCCCTTTCCGTTCATTTATGCAGGAGCGTGAGGAACTGGGTGCAAACGGAAAGTCATGGTTATTCTTCGGTGATCAGCATTTTGTGACGGATTTCTTATACCAAACGGAATGGCAAAAGTGGTTAAAGGACGGCGTCTTAACGAAAATGGACGTGGCTTTTTCAAGAGATACTGAGGAAAAAGTATATGTCCAGCACCAAATGAAGAAACAAAGCAAAGAATTATTTGAATGGCTTGAGCAAGGTGCTTACGTGTATATTTGCGGAGATGAAAAGCATATGGCGCATGATGTCCACAATACCCTTCTATCCATCATTCAAGAAGAAGGTGCGATGAGCAAAGAAAAAGCAGAAAGCTATCTTGCCAACTTACAGCAACAAAAACGCTATCAGCGTGACGTTTATTGATTTGATGCTTGAAAGAAAGGAGCTTTTACTTACATGGTGAAGACAGCATTAACAGCGCCGGATGGACCTCCGAGCGACGTAGAGGAAATCAAAGAAAAAAGTGATTATTTACGGGGTACGTTAAAAGAAGTGATGCTTGATCCGATTTCAGCGGGAATTCCTGATGATGACAACCGTCTGATGAAGCATCACGGCAGCTACTTACAAGACGATCGTGATCTGAGAAATGAACGACAAAAACAAAAGCTTGAGCCTGCCTATCAATTTATGCTGCGTGTCCGTCTGCCTGGCGGAATCGCCACATCTAAGCAGTGGCTTGTGATGGATGAGCTTGCTCACAAATACGGAAACGGTACGTTAAAGCTGACTACTCGTGAAACCTTTCAGCTTCACGGTATTTTAAAATGGAACATGAAAAAGACCATTCAAGACATTCATTCTACTATGCTTGATACAATTGCTGCTTGCGGCGACGTGAACCGGAATGTCATGTGTACTTCAAACCCCTATCAATCAGAAGTGCACCATGATGTATACGAGCTGGCGAAAAAATTAAGTGATGACCTGCTCCCGCAAACAAGAGCTTATCACGAAATTTGGCTTGATGAGGAAAAGGTTGCGGTAACGCCAGATAAGGAAGTTGAACCGATGTATGGTCCGCTTTATTTGCCAAGGAAATTCAAAATTGGTGTGGCGGTCCCTCCTGCTAACGATATTGATGTCTTTTCGCAGGATTTAGGCTTTATTGCCATTATCGAAAACGATCAACTGGTCGGTTTTAATGTCGCAATTGGCGGCGGAATGGGTATGACGCATGGTGATACAGCGACTTATCCGCAGCTTGCAAAGGTCATCGGTTTTTGTACACCTGAACAAGTCGTAGAAATTGCCAAACAAGTCATCACCATTCAACGTGACTACGGAAACCGTTCCGTGCGAAAAAATGCCCGCTTTAAATATACGGTGGACCGCCTTGGTCTTGAGAATGTAAAAGAAGAACTTGAGCGCCGTCTTGGGTTTACTCTTTTAGAGGCAAAGGACTATCACTTTGATCATAACGGTGACCGTTATGGCTGGGTAAAAGGCATTAATGGCAGATGGCATTATACGATGTTTGTAGAAGGCGGACGCATCACAGATTATAATGATTATCCGCTGATGACAGGCATCCGCGAAATCGCCAAAGTTCATACAGGTGACTTCCGTCTAACCGCCAATCAGAATTTAATCATTGGGAATGTGACAACTCATAAAAAGAAACAAATCGAACAGCTCATTCAGAAGTTTGGTTTATCAGACGGCCAGCAGCATTCCGCCCTGCGCCGCAGCTCAATGGCTTGTGTATCTTTGCCAACTTGCGGTTTAGCGATGGCTGAAGCAGAGCGCTACCTTCCACGATTGATTGATAAAATCGAAGACATCGTTGAAGAAAACGGATTAAGTGATAAAGAAATCACCATTCGAATGACTGGTTGTCCAAATGGTTGTGCTCGTCATGCGCTTGGAGAGATTGGATTTATCGGAAAATCACCTGGTAAGTATAATATGTATCTTGGTGCCGCATTTGATGGCAGCAGATTAAGTAAATTATACCGTGAAAATGTGGGTGAGGAAGACATTCTAAAAGAACTTGGCTCTATTCTCCCCCGCTACGCAAAAGAACGAGAAGAACATGAACATTTCGGCGATTTTGTCATTCGTGCAGGGATTGTGAAAGAGACAACAGATGGAACGAATTTTCATGTGCAATAAAAAGAGACAGGAATTATCCTGTCTTTTTTATTTTTTCTGTCTCTTATTCAAGTATTCGGTCAGACTCTTATATACATCTGGATTGTCTAATGAAGATAGATCGGGTGAAGGCTGCTCTTCATACGCCCCTTTAAGTAAACGTCGTACAATTTTTCCATTCCTTGTTTTCGGTAAAGCTGAAATGAGATGAACTTCTTTTGGTGTGAGCGCTTTTCCAGCATGTGAACCAACATGGGCTGAAAGCTCTTGGATAAGGGCTGCTTCTTCAAAAGCATGCGGACTGGTCACGATGAAACAGACGAGCGCCTCCCCTTTCACCTCATCCTTTACCCCAATCACAGCGGCTTCATGCACGGCAGGATGCCATGTAAGGATGGATTCAATTTCAGCTGGCCCGATACGTTTCCCTGCTGTATTAATGACATCATCCGATCTGCCGGTGATGTGGAATTCTCCGTCCTCTGTTTGCATGACCCAATCTCCATGTGTCCATACACCATCAAATCGTTTGAAATACGTATCTTCATAACGCTCCGGTTCGTTCCAAAAACCACATGTCATGCCGACCCATGGCTTTTTCACCACAAGCTCCCCTACCTCATTCATCACGCTTTGCCCAGCTTCATTGTATACATCTGCCGCCATTCCTAAGATCGCCGCATTAAAGAGAATCGGTTTGATGGGTCGAAGCAGCGTACTGCCTACAATGCCACCAGAAACCTCGGTTCCTCCTGAATAATTTAAGATGGGAATGTTCTTTTGACCAATGGTGTGAAATAACCATTGCCACGGAGCTTCATTCCACGGCTCCCCAGTAGAAATAATGGCTTTGACATGCGGTAACTCGACCCCATCAATCGATTGCTGCATCGCAGAACGAACAAATGTAGGGGAAAGTCCAAAATGAGTGACTTTCTTCTCGTGGATGAATGACCAGAGCTGCTGCTCATCTGGATAATCGGGAGCGCCGTCATATAAAACGATGGCAGCGCCATTGATCAAGCCGCCAAAGACGAGGAATGGCCCCATCATCCAGCCCATATCAGTCAGCCAAAACAACCGGTCTCCTTTTGCCACATCCATACATAGCCCGGCATCAAAAGCTGCCTTTATCGGAAAGCCTGCGTGTGTATGAACGGCTCCCTTTGGTGTGCCGGTTGTGCCTGACGTATATAAGATCATCAGCGGGTCTTCATTTGTGACATAGGTCGCGCCGGTGATCGGCTGTTCTTGTAACAAATCATTCAGCAGGACATCGCCCTGATATCCGGTATGAGAGGAAGTGTGCACAATCACTTTTTGCACAGTTGTGGTTTTGTTGATGGCATCTGCCACACATTCCCGCATGTTGATCGTTTTCCCTCGCCGCATCATTTCATTCGCTGTGACGACAATGGATGCGCCTGACGCACGAATGCGTACAGCGAGTGGCTCGCTTCCATAGCCTGAGAAGACTGGGCTGAAAATCACACCAATCTTTGCAAAGGCAAGCATGACGGCGACCGTTTCTGGAAGCATCGGCATATAGATGATGGCTACATCCCCTTTTTGAAGTCCTTCTTTCAAAAAGCCAGCTGCAAGACGGCTCACCTTCTCTTGAAGTTCGAGAAATGACCATTTCTTTTCTTCACCGGCTTCATTGCTCCAAATGATGGCGGGCTGATGCCTCGTCTCTTCTTTTTCTGCCCATTTGTCCACAGCCGTTTCGGTGATGTTGAGTGTGCCGCCCTGATACCATTTCGGCCACATCAATGAGTGGTGACCTAATGCCGCTTCATATGGTTTTTTCCACTGAATGCCGACCGCCTTTTCCGCTTCTCTCCAAAACCAGTCTGTGCGATCAATACTGGCTTGATAGAATGAGTCATACGTAGAAAAACCAAGAGATTTCATCCACTGATGCAAACGTGTTTTTTGGCTCTGCTTTTCTTCCGGTATCCATTCTGGTTTCTGGTTGATCATGAGGTCTGCCCCCTTTAGACCGGATAGACCGGATGTTTTCGTTTCGTAAATGTCATGTCTTTCGATGAGTAGGCTAGTAATCTATGACAAAGTTCCGTTCTTAGACGTTCAAATGGGATGACGCCATCGACAATCATTTCAGAGGCAAGCTCATAGATATTCATATCTTCCTGGTATTCCTTCCGTTTCTCTTGTATAAATAAAGCCCTCTCTTCGGGCGGGAGTTCTGCAATTTTATTTGCATAGACGGCATTTACAGCGGCTTCTGGACCCATCACAGCGATTTGCGCCGATGGAAGAGCGAGACAGCAGTCTGGCTCAAAAGCAGGGCCTGCCATTGCATATAGTCCTGCTCCGTATGCTTTACGGACGATGACGGATATTTTCGGAACGGTCGCTTCTGACATAGCGGAGATCATTTTTGCCCCATGACGAATAATGCCGGCTTGTTCCACTTTTGTTCCAATCATAAATCCTGGTATGTCCGCGAGAAAGAGCAGCGGGATATGAAAGGCATCACAGAGCTGAATAAACTTGGCGGCTTTATCAGCTGAGTCGTGGAATAATACGCCGCCTTTGACCCTTGGCTGATTGGCAATGAGACCGATAGGCTGACCGTTCATTCTGCCAAAGCCGGTGATTAACTCTGCGGCAAACAGCTTTTTGATTTCAAAAAATGACCCTTCATCAATCAGTAAATCGATGAGTTGATACATATCAAATGGGGTATTCTGGCCTTTAGGGATTAAGTCTTGGATGGTGGTTTCAGATGGTTTAGGTGCTTTTGCTGCTGTCGTTTTTGGTTTTTCTGTATAGTTGGCAGGCATATAGGTTAAATAATCACGTGCAATTTGAATGGCCTCTTCCTCTGTTTTGGCTAATATATCTCCGCATCCAGAAATGCTACAATGCATTTTCGCACCGCCCATTTCCTCAAGCGATACTTTTTCACCGATCACCATTTCAGCCATTCGCGGCGAGCCTAAATACATAGAGGCATTTCCTTCGACCATGACGACAATGTCACAAAAAGCAGGGATATACGCACCGCCGGCTGCAGATGGACCGAAGAGTAAACAAATTTGCGGGATACGTCCAGACAGCTTGACTTGGTTATAAAAAATGCGCCCTGCTCCTCTTCTGCCTGGGAACATGGCGATTTGATCAGTGATTCTTGCACCCGCAGAATCGACTAAATACAGCATTGGACAATTGAGCTTCTCGGCCGTTTCTTGAATTCGAATGATTTTTTCTACTGTTTTGACGCCCCACGATCCTGCTTTAACCGTAGAGTCGTTTGCCATGACGCAAACAGTCTGCCCATTCATACGCCCGGTTCCTGTGACGACACCATCTGCTGGTAAATGTTCATCTTTGCACTCTGCAAACATGGCATCTTCAATGAAAGAATCCTCATCTAATAGCAAATGAAGCCGATCACGGACAAATAATTTTCCTTTTTCTTTGTTTTTTTGATGGTAGCGTTCTGCCCCGCCCTTTTCAATTTGTTGTTTTTTTAATTCATATTCTTCGATCATAAACATACCCCTCTCTTGCTATTTCCCTCTGTAATAAGGCGTTCGTTTTTCTTGAAAAGCCTTGAGACCTTCTAGTCGATCTTCTGTATGAATAAGCCGCAGATAAGCTTCGTATTCTTTCGTCAGACCTGTTTGTAAATCGTGATCAAGGCTGGATTGAATGGCTTGTTTTGCTTCTTTTAAAGCAATCGGTCCATTCTTGGTGATTTGTTTTGCGAGTGTGATGGCATCATTCATCAGTGAATCGGCTGTAGAGATACGTTCAATCAATCCGATTTGAACAGCTTCTTCTGCTCGTAAAGAAGTGCCTGTGAAGATCATTTCTTTCGCTTTCCCGGGTCCGATCAGGCGCGGAAGTCTTTGTGTGCCCCCTGCTCCCGGCAGGATAGCTAGTCCTGTTTCCGGCAGGCCTAGCGCTGCACCCGCTCTTGCGATGCGGAGATCACAGGCGAGCGCCAGCTCAAGACCCCCGCCAAGTGCGTGTCCGTTTATCACGGCAATGACAGGAACAGGCAAAGATTCAATGTCTGTAAAGGTTTGCTGAATGGTCAGAACGGCTTCTTTGGCTTCTTGTTCTGTCATCAATCGCCGTTCTTTTAAGTCTGCTCCTGCGCAAAAAACTTTAGCGCCAGCTCCTGTCATGAGCAAACAGCGGATGTTTGCATCATGTTTGATTTCTTGAATTGTTTGGTTGATTTCCTCTAGCATAGCAGCTGATAGAGCATTGGCTTGTGCTGGTCTGTTTAAGGTCATGATGCCAATGTAATCATCTTGTATTGAAAAATGGACCAATGATGTCATGTGATTCACCCTTTATCAAGTAGTGTGAGACTGAAAAGCGCGTAAACAGTGACTTGGCAGGGTTCGATCCACTTTTGCTTCAATCCATTCAGCCGCTTTGATCAAGCGAGGGAGGTCGACATTTGTTTCGATCCCGAGTTTGTGAAGCATGTGCACCACGTCTTCTGTCGCCACGTTTCCGCTGGAGCCAGGTGCATAAGGACAACCGCCAAGCCCCCCGCTAGAGGCATCAAATATGGTGATGCCGGCTTTTAATGCTGTATAAATATTGGCAAGCCCCATTCCTTTCGTATCATGAAAATGAAGCGCGATTTTATCAGCAGGAAAGCGTTCAAGTAAAAGGTCTAACCGTCTTTCTACTTGTAGGGGATGGGCTTCCCCAATGGTATCCCCGAGTGATATTTCATCAATGCCGAAGGAGAGCAGTTGTTCCGTTAATCGCAGCACTTGGTCCATCGGCACTTGTTTTTCATAAGGACATCCAAACACGGTTGAAATATAGGCCCGCGTTTGCCGTCCTTCTGCTTTTAAATCGGCTGTCATTTGTTTGATCACAGGCAGTGTTTCCTGTATAGATCGATTCATATTCTTTTTGTTATGTGTCTCACTCGCTGAGATAAACATAGCCCCTACCTCAAGGTTTGCTTCAAAAAAATGAGCTAACCCCTTTTCATTTGGGATGAGTGCGGCATAGGTAATATCCTCTTTTTTGTTTAATGATTGGGCTAATTCTTTGGCGTCTTTTAAGGCTGGAACCCATTTCGGATGAACAAATGAGGTGACTTCAATATAAGGAAGATGGGCTTCTTCGAGTAAATGGATCCATGTTCGCTTCTCCATTGTGTCCAGCCAAACGGATTCATTTTGCAGGCCATCGCGCGGGCCGACCTCTCTAATGAGCACGTTTTTTGGTAATGCCATGCGGCTTTCCCCCTATTCTGTCAGCTCCAAAAGTACCTCTCCCTCGTCAACAAAGTCCCCCTCCGCCTTATACACTTTACTGATCACACCTGCTTCTTCTGCAACAATGGGAATCTCCATTTTCATCGATTCTAAGATGGCGACTTCCTGTCCTTTTTGCACGTCATCACCCTGTTTCACAAGAAGCTTCCATAAGTTTCCGGCCATTTGTATCGTGACAGTTTTCATGAACGGTTTTCCTCCCTTTTTTTCATCAGATAATCGGTTGTGATGCTGCCATGTAAAAAGGCAGTTGATTCGGCTATTTCCTTTAAAAGCGGTACATTGGTTTTGATCCCTTCTATTTCATATGCTTGTAATGCTGCTTTTAATCGTTCTATGGCGAGTTTTCGAGTATCACCGTACACAATCATTTTCGCAATCATTGGATCGTAAAATGGGGTAATGACACTTCCACTCGTGACGCTTGACTCATGACGGATGTATGGGGCATCAGGTGTAGAAAGCCGAGTGATCGTGCCTGGCGAAGGGTAAAATGTCACAGGGTCTTCAGCGTATATTCTAACTTCAATCGCGTGCCCAATTTGATGGATATCCTCTTGGCTGAAGGACAGGGGCTCTAATGCTGCAATTTTTAGCTGCTCCTCGACAAGGTCAATCCCCGTAATTTCTTCAGTGACAGGGTGTTCTACTTGCAATCTCGTATTCATTTCTAAGAAATAAAATTGCTGGTTTTGATCGACTAAACATTCAATCGTGCCCGCATTTTCATACCCAATTGCTTTGGCAGCTTTGACGGCCATCTGTCCCATTTGCTGTCTCACCGTTTCTTCAAGACAGACGGCTGGTGCCTCTTCAACAATTTTCTGATGTCTTCTTTGGAGTGAACAATCTCTTTCAAATAAGTGAACGCCGTGACCGAACGAATCAAAAAGAACTTGAATTTCGATGTGCCGTGCGTGTTCAATCACCTTTTCCATGTACAACGTACCGTCTTGAAAGAAACTTTGTGCTCTTTTTTGATTTCCTTCAAACGCTCGATGCAGTTCTTCGTCATTGCGGACGAGCTGCATACCAATCCCACCGCCACCACTCGATGCTTTTAGCATAATGGGATAGCCGAGTGTCTGTGCTTTATGAACCCCTTCGTCTGCATCATGGAGCGGGGCTGAAACACCAGGAACGATTGGGATGCCCGCTTGTTCCATCGTTTTTCTCGCTTCAATTTTATTTCCCATCTGCTGAATGACTTGTGCAGATGGTCCAATAAAGGCAATGCCTTCGCTCCGGCAGCGCTCAGCAAATGCCGCATTTTCTGATAAAAGACCATACCCTGGGTGGATAGCATCAGCATTTGTTTGTTTGGCAACCTTAATGATCGCTTCCATGTTTAAATAGCTTTCAGAAACTTTAGCGCCGCCGATATAATAGGCGCTGTCTGCTTCTTGCACATGGAGTGCATGCTGATCAGCCTCTGAATAAACGGCAACGGTTTTGATTCCGAGCCGTTTACATGTCCGAATCACTCTACGGGCAATTTCGCCTCGATTGGCGATCAATACTTGTTCAAACATCGCTGCCTTCACTCCTTTATTAGATCAAGCGCCTGCTTTTTCAAGCGGAATTTCTGAATTTTGCCTGAGGCGGTCATTGGGTACTCATCTGTAATGAAAAAGTATTTCGGGATTTTGTAGCGTGCCATTTGTGACTGACAATAGCTCGTTAATGTCTCAATTGAGACCGACTTCCCTTGTTTCAGCCGAATGAATGCGGCTGCTTCCTCGCCGTATGTCTCGTCAGGAATACCAACGACCTGTGCGTCAAGAATGGCAGGGTGAGTGTATAGGACATCCTCAATCTCTTTTGGGTACACATTCTCTCCGCCTCTGATGATCATATCTTTGAGCCGGCCTGTGATTTTCACATAACCGTCATGATCCATCTCAGCTAAATCCCCTGTATGAAGCCATCCGTCCTCATCAATGACTTCATTTGTTGCTTCTTCGTTTTTATAATAGCCCTTCATGACATGGTAACCTCTTGTACAAAGCTCTCCTTGCTGTCCTCTTGGCACTTCTTCTGATGTCCCTGGTAAAGCAATTTTGACTTCAATTTGAGGAAGCGCACGTCCGACCGTTTGAACACGTCTTTCAAACGAATCATCGGTTCTTGTTTGGGTAATGACGGGTGAACTTTCGGTTTGACCATAGGCAATCGTGAGCTCTCTTAATCCCATTTTTTCAATGACTGCTTTCATGACGTGGGATGGGCAGAGTGAACCGGCCATAATCCCCGTTCGTAATGTGGACAGGTCATAAGAGTGGAAATTTGGATGATCGAGCTCTGCGATGAACATGGTTGGTACACCGTGAAGAACCGTGCATTTTTCTTTTTCTACTGTTTGAAGGACTCGTTCTGGATGGAATGATTCAAGTGGAATGATCGTTCCCCCTTTTGTGAGACAAGCAAGTACACCAAGAACAGAGCCGAAGCAATGAAAAAACGGTACTGGGATACACATACGGTCCTGCTCTGTTAATTTCATACAATCTGCGATCTGACTCGCATTACAGACGATGTTTGTGTGGCTGAGCATGACGCCTTTTGGATAGCCGGTTGTGCCTGAAGTGTACTGCATATTAATAACGTCATCAGGCGTGAGCTCATTCATTCGCTTCTCCCATTCATGATCTTCGGTTCTTTTGGCTGCCACTTGAAGACGATCCCAGCTGAGCATGCCGTTTGGTACATGCTGACCGATATAGATACATCTTTTTAAATAAGGAAATTGTGTGGAAGTGATCTCCTCTTGATGAGCGGTTTGAAGTTCTGGAATCAGCTCTTCAAGCATGTTGACATAGGACGTTTCTTTAAAGCCGTCTACAATAAACAACATTTTGCTGTCAGAATGCTTGAGTAAATAGGCGAGTTCCTGTGATTGAAAATTGGTATTCACAGTGACAAGAACAGCACCAATGTAGGCGCAGGCAAATTGAAGAATGAGCCATTCAGGTATATTTGGTGCCATAATGGCGATGTGATCTCCCTTTTGAACCCCTAATGCCATGAGACCTTTACCTGTTTCCTTGACCTCTCGATAAAACGCTTCGTACGAATAACGTAAAGAACGTTCTGGGTAAACAATGGCTTCATGTGCTGGGTGCTGTTCTTTTTTTTCTCTTAATAGGGAGCCAATCGTTTGCGGGTGAATCGACATCATTGCTTTCCTCCCTTATGTGTAGTAAGCGTTTTCATTGAGGTATTACGCTAACAGCTGTCTTGCGATCACGAGCCGCTGAATTTCAGAGGTTCCTTCTCCGATTTCCATCAGCTTGGCATCTCTCACAAGCCGTTCAACACCGCATTCTTTCATATAGCCTGTTCCGCCATGAATTTGGACCGCATCAAGACTTGCTTTTGTGGCCATTTCTGAAGCAAACAGTTTGGCATAGGCCGCTTCTTTTGTAAATGGTTTGCCTTGATCTTTCAGCCAAGCGGCTTTCCAGACCATTTGTCTTGCAAGCTCTATTTGCATCGCCATATCCGCCAGCTTAAACTGAATGGCCTGGAAGGATGAGAGCGTCTTTCCAAATTGCTTTCTTTCTTTTGCATAGGAAAGTGAAGCATCAAGTGCCGCTTGTGCAATTCCGACGGATAAGGCTGCAATGGAAATTCGTCCGCCGTCTAATGTATATAAAAATTGCTTGAATCCTTTCGATTTGTCTCCTAATATATGATGCGCTGGTACACGTACTTCGTCTAAAATGATTTCAGCCGTATCTGAACCACGAACCCCCATTTTGTCATATGGGTTTGTAATCGACAGTCCCTTTTGTCCTTTCTCCACAATAAAGGCGGAGATGATTGGACGTCCGTTTTCATCATGATCTGTTACAGCGGTGACAATAATCGTTCTGGCATAATTGGCATTTGTGATCCAGCACTTTTCCCCACTGATGACATATTCTTGTCCGTCTTGAATGGCTTTTGTTTTTGTTCCTTTTGCATCTGATCCAGCGTTTGGTTCTGTTAATCCGAAGGAGCCAAGCGCTGTTCCAGAGGCTAATGGAACAAGATGGTCCATCTTTTGCTCCTCCGTCCCGAAGTAATAAAGTGGACTTGCGCCTAAGGAAACCGCTGCGGCATAACTTAAACCTGTACTCGCACACTGTTTTCCAATTTCCTCGACTGCCAGTGCATACGAGATCGTATCTCCTCCAGATCCTCCATATTTCTCTGGAAAGGGTATACCCATAAAACCGAGCTCCCCCATTTTTTGAAATGTTTTTACGGGAAATGCTGCCTGTTCATCAACAGTTTGAGCGTGCGGTGCAATTTCTGTTTTTGCAAATTCTTTGACCATCTGACGGATCATTTGCTGCTCTTTCGTTAATTCAAAATCCATTGTGCTTCCCCCTTTGGCGCTTTTCTATCATATTTATTATTGAAATAGCTGCTTCATGCCAAGCTTGATTGAATTCAGAAAATTAAAATAAAAATAGTAGAAAAATAGAGAAAGCAAAAAAGCATAAATGGAGGAAAACCCTCATTTATGCTGTCTTTGTTATTTTACTGTTTTTGTAGAAGGTTTGCTTTCATGATGAAGGCGATTGAGTGCCGTCACTTTATAGGTATAGCTCTTCTTTTGATTGGCTAAAATGTCTTTCGTTTGTGTGAAGGAACCTGTTTCTTTTCTGACCGTTTGCACAAATTCGTATGTCCCTTTATTCGACAATCGATAGACTGCATAATAGGATGCACTAGAGCGCGGATCATTTTGTATCTGTAAAACTGCGCCATACTCTGTCTTTTTCACAGATTGGATGATTGGTTTTTTTGGCGCTTTTTGATGAAGCCATGGCATCTCTGGTATGAGAGCTGGTTTGCTATAGGTTTCTTCTATTAATCGTTTCTTTACATTCAAGGGATTCCGATTGATATCTTTCAGACTAAAATGCATGCTTCCTTGTACGAGCTGTGACTGCCTGTTCAGCTCGATCTGGCGAAAATACTCCTCTGGATCAGACCAAGCAGGATCACTGTTTTGATTGATTTTATACGTCGCTTGACCAATGTACAAATGAACAGGCTGCCCCTTCACTTCATTTGACCACCATTTCGTCAGCACATCATAGGCAGCGGGCTGAAAGCCGATACTCCAATAAATTTGCGGGGTGATATAATCAATATGGTGCTGCTGTATCCATTCTCTTGTATCAGCATACAAATCATCATAATTGGTCATCCCTGCTGTTGTGTTTGAACCGGTTGGGTCATCTTTTATGTTGCGCCATACACCAAATGGGCTAATGCCGAATTTCACATACGGCTTTTCTTTCTTAATGGTGTTATTGACTTGCTTCACTAGCTCGTTCACATTATCTCTTCGCCAATCTTCTATATGTGTGAATTTCTGCCCGTAAGTTTCATACGTTTCTTGATCTGGAAATGGCACACCAGCGATTTTATTCGGGTAAAAATAATCATCCATATGCACCGCATCAATATCGTAGTTTTTCACCACTTCCTCTATCCCGTCAACAATGAAGTCCTGAGCATCAGGAATGCCTGGATTAAAGTACAGCTGATTTCCGTAGGCGATGGTCCAATCAGGGTGTGCTCTTGCAGGATGATCGGCTGATAACCGGTTGAGATCGGTATGATTCATGGTGATTCGATAAGGGTTAAACCAAGCATGAAATTCAAGGCCGCGTTTATGTGCTTCTTCTATCATAAATTCAAGCGGGTCATATCCAGGGTCTTTCCCTTGTATACCAGTCAAATATTCAGACCATGGCCCGAATTTCGACGGATAAAAGGCATCTGCTGTTGGTTTAATTTGCATGATGACGGTGTTCATATTCATCGCTTTGATGTCGTCTAACAGTTGAATGAACTCTTGTTTCTGCTCATCTCTGGGCAGTCCTTTCTTTGAAGGCCAATCTAAGTTATAAACCGATGCGACCCACACTGCACGCATCTCTCTTGTGCTCTCAAGCTTCCCTTTTGGCATCGAACGAGCTAGACTGCTAGACGGAATCAATAAGAAGACACCCATGAAAACTAGTGTCAGAACCGTCATACTGATCTTTTTCAGCATGGTTTGCATCACCTCATATTAAGTTTATTCTGCGTTTTGTGATGGAATGCCAGCAGATGGTGTAAGCAAGATGTTTTTCATTTTAAGCAGCTGAGCTTGCGGGACGTCGCAGGCTTCTAGTAAATACCGCTCTGCACTTCCGTATGTATCCATCATCTCATTCAGTACATCTTCAAGATAATCTTGCTGCACACCGAGCAGGGGCTGAATTTGTTCTTTTGACACCCGATATAAACTCATCATGCGAACAAATCGTTCTTGTCTTTTCACTAGCATTTTCACGCCTTCATTGGAACGCATGTATTCACTTAAAACGGTATGCACCGGTACACCCGCTGCTAATTGAATAAGAGCAGATAAAAAGCCTGTACGGTCCTTTCCGCTTGTACAGTGAAGCATAAGCGGATAATTTTTTTCATCGGACAGTAATGTAAACAATTGCTGAATCTCTTTTTTTCGCTCATAGAGCATGCTTTGATATACATCTTTCATGATCGGTGTAAAAGATAGAGATTTTCCTTCTGCTATCAGCATTCGAAACATGGTCCATTTGCTAGGCATCATGCTGTCAGGCTGCATAGGGATATGAACAATTTTGTCATGTTCCATGATCTTTGGCGGGTGTGATTTTCGTTCTGAGCTTGTACGCAGGTCACAAATCGTTTGAATTCCAAGTGTTGAGAACGTCAATATGTCTTGCTTCGTGAGACGTGATAAATCGGCAGAGCGATAAATCATTCCTTGTTTGATGACCATCTGATCCGTTGTTTGGAGTCCCCCTACTTCTCTAAAATTTGCAAGCTTTGAAAATTGTATGTTGTGTTGATTCATAGAAGTGAAAATCCTTTCTATCCTCTTTTCTCTATCATACGCTTTTATGAAAAATGAGAAAAGATAAGAGAAAAAGATCATTCGATTCTCCCATGTTGATCAGTGACATCTTTTACGTGGAATTATTGTTATAATAGAATCAGCATATTCGTATTGATTGGAGATTGTAGCATGATAAAAACAAAACGTATTCAGCAAATAAAAGAGTATGTATTTGACCGGGAATCTGCCTCTCTTGATGAGCTTGTGACGCATTTTGGCGTCTCAAAAAACACCATACGCCGAGATGTACAAGCATTGGTAGAATCCGGCGTGCTAAAGAAAGTGTACGGTGGCGTCGCTGTGAATCACTCAACATTGGTGGTGTATCAGGAGCGAAAGACTCGTCAGCTGAGTAAAAAACAATTGATCGGACAGGCTGCCGCTGCTTTTGTTGAACATGGTGATATGATTTTTGTTGATTCTGGTACAACGACACTGGAGATGCTTCCCTATTTGAAGGAGAAACGGATTACCGTTGTGACAAATAACGTGGATTTCATTACACAGGCTATGCCTTATGAACACCTCACCATCTTTTCAACCGGCGGTATGCTAGAACGAAAAACAAATTCTTTCGTTGGTTATCAAAGTGTTGAGCGTCTAAAAGCATACAATGTCAATAAAGCATTTATTGCATCAACGGGTTTATCCATTGATCATGGCGTCACGAATTCCTCCCCGCTTGAGACAGATATTAAAAAAACGCTCGTTGAAAAAAACGCCAAAACCTTTTTATTAGTCGATGATAGTAAGTTTGACCATTATGCCTTGACCACGTTTTGTGACTTAAAAGACATAGACATCGTCGTGACGAATGAACAACCAAATGAAGATTACCTTCAATATGGAAAAGAGCATGATGTGAAGTTTGTCACGCCTTAGTCCAGAGCAAAAAAGCCAAGCGCCAATGTTTTGGCTTTTTTCTTATGCGCAAAAGAGTGAAACGGCGAAGTGTTGGTTACATTATGATTGTACATTTAACACATGTTTGGAGGTTGACCTGATGCCGTTGTTACGTTTTGACGTGATAGAAGGCCGTTCAAAAGAGGAATTAAAAAAACTGCTGGACACCTGCCATGAAGCAATGGTTGATGCCTTTGGGGTACCTGAACGAGATCGCTATCAAATTGTTCATCAGCACCGTCCTGAAGAAATGATCATCGAAGACACTGGGCTTGGTTATCCGAGAACAAAGGATCCGGTTGTCATTAGTGTTGTCAGTAAACAGCGGACGAAAGAGCAAAAGGAACAGCTTTATGCACAAATCGCAGAACGTATAGAAAAAGAATGCGGGGTTGCCAAGACGGATGTGATGATCTCCATCGTGGAAAATGGAGACGCCGATTGGAGCTTCGGGATGGGGAAGGCTCAATTCATAAGAGGATGGCTCTAAAAAACGGCTCAGGAATGTGAGCCGTTTTTTGATTCATTCATTTTCAAGCTGCATGAGCAAGTTGAATAAATAGCGGTACACTGCTGAGATCACACCAATTAAAGGCGTATCTTCTTTGATGTCTTCTAGTTCAAGAAGCGGAATGTTGATATCAAATAACCCGTCTTGTCCATTAAATTGAAGCTGAGCACCATTTAATGTTGAGAGCATCTCTTTTAGTAATCCAGTATCTTTTTTAGGACGCTTCAATCCGAATAACACGGTATACGTCTGAAATACTTCATCCCATTCTATGGCAAGTCCGTCGGCTCTCACCACATCAAACCACTTCGACTCGATATAAATGAATTCTTTTTGTTGTTTTTTTACGTATGTAAGAGGTGTATTTAAAAAGGAAGCATTTTCTGTTTGAATCATTTCCTCCGATTCCTTGTCTACACGTTCTATATAAACATCAGCAAAGCGTGCTTCTTCTGTCATTTTTGCCCCTTCTAACGGCCAATTTTGACTTGCGGCTTTGTTATATTCAAATTCGGTGAGCGCCTGCCCTTCTTTCAATAAATCTTGTAAGCGATTTTGCAGTGACATGACTGTATCTCCTTTCATCTACTTCATATGCGTTTTTTATTTTAGCATAACACATGAAAAGAAAGATATGCCTGAGCATATGATGGTATGATAGTGGAAAAAGAAACATCTCGGAGGGGACCGTTTTGCTCACAATGACACTGGCAGAAAAAATCGTAGATGAGGTCAAAAAGGTACTGACGGAAGAAATCATCATCACACAAACAAACGGTACCATTATTGCTGCAACAGATCCAGCACGCATTGGTCAATTTCATGAAGGAGCATATGTCACATCCTTAGAAGGGCAGAAACGAATTCTCACAAAGGATGATGTGCTGCAGATGAAAGGCGTCAAAGCCGGTATCAATCTGCCTATTTATTTTAAACAAGAAGTCATTGGGGTCATTGGAATGACAGGTGATCCTAGGCATGTCTCCCCTTTTGGCGACATTTTACGTAAAATGACGGAGCTGCTCATTCAAGAGCATGAATTTTTTCAAGAAACGGAAACAGATGAACGGCAGCTTGAAGCCTTTGTGTTCGACTGGCTTCATCTGCCAGAGACAGCGGTTGATATGACCGAGAAAGCGCAGCGGCTTGGCCTTGATGTCAACAAGCAGCGTGTCGCTATTCTCATTGATTGTCAAGACGAATCGTTTATGAAGCAGGATCAATACAAACTGATGAAGGACAAATTGCAACTCACCAATCAGGAGATCATTGTGCGCTGGGGGCATGCACGTTTTTTGCTCATGCTACAAGCCACACCAGATGGTCGTGATACATGGCACAAGCGCTTGTTCCATATTCATGCTGCGCTCACAGCGCTGTCACCATCGAGGATTTTAATGGGGGCAGGAAAACCAGCAGCTTCTCATGTCATGAAGCAGTCCTTTCATCAAGCTTTTCGCGCTTTAAAATTGGCGCATGCTGAAACACCCATTGTGTTTGATGAAGATTTGACGCTTGAACTTTTTATGGAGGAAATCAGTCAGGAAACAAAAGATGCGTTTCTTGATCGAACGATTGCGTCCCTTTTCCCCTATCCTGAACTAGTGAAAACATTGCGGGTTCTCATCGCTTCGGATTACTCATTGAAACATACAGCAGAAGCTATGCATGTCCATATTAATACACTTCATTACCGATTAAAACGGATCCAGGATTTAACCACACTTGATCCAAAGCGTATGCAAGATGCGATGCTTTTTTATTTGGCCTTGCTGCTTTTAGATCATGATACAAAAAATACGATAAAACATCCTGATATTTTGTAGAATCGTCTATAGTCATGTGACGGTTCTTTTTTTATACTGGTAGAAACGAGTTGTTAAATGAGCGGGAGTGATTGTATATGCTAGATTCAGAATTTTCAAATCAATTAAAAGAGATTGTCGGTGCGCCCAATGTCCAAGACAGCAAGGCGGATCGTCTTGCCTACTCTTATGATGCGACACCAAATTTTCAACAGATGCCAGATGCGATCGTGCGGCCTCACACGGCTGAAGAAGTGCAGCAAATTGTGAAACTGTGCGCCTCTTACAAAGTGCCGATCGTCCCAAGAGGCTCAGGGACGAATCTGTGCGCAGGAACATGCCCTACTCAGGGCGGATTGGTAATTCTCTTTACTAGAATGAATCAATTATTAGAAATAGACGAAGAAAATTTAACCGCAACGGTGCAGCCTGGCTTAATTACGCAGGAATTGATTCATCAAGTAGAGGAAAAAGGTCTCTTCTACCCGCCAGACCCAAGCTCTATGAAAATTTCCACATTAGGCGGCAATATTAACGAAAATTCAGGGGGGCTGCGGGGGTTAAAGTATGGAGTGACAAGGGATTATGTCCTTGGGCTTGAAGTGGTTTTGCCAAATGGTGACATCATCAAAACAGGCGGAAAGCTTGCAAAAGATGTCGCTGGATATGATATGACTCGATTGTTCGTTGGTTCAGAAGGAACACTCGGGATTGTCACAGAAGCGGTGCTAAAGCTCCTGCCGCTTCCAGAAACGAAACAAACAATGCTTTGTTTATACGAAAGCCTTGAAGAAGCTGCGACTTCTGTATCGGCCATCATTGCTGAGCGTATCATTCCTGCTACATTAGAATTTATGGATCAGCCGACCCTTGAAGTCGTTGAAGATTTTGCAAACATCGGCCTGCCTACTGACGTTCAAGCTGTGTTATTAATTGAACAGGACGGCAACCCTGAAGCTGTTTCTCGTGATATCCAAAAAATCGCAGAAGTCTGTGAGCAACACGGGGCTACAAGCGTCAAGATTGCACATTCAGAAGAAGAGGCAAGTGCGCTCTTAACAGCGAGACGCTCTGCTTTATCTGCCCTCGCTCGATTAAGTCCTACAACGATTTTAGAAGATGCTACCGTTCCCCGGTCTGAAATTGCCAATATGGTTCGTGCAATCGAAGACATTGCACGAAAGTACGAGGTGAACATTTGTACGTTTGGTCATGCCGGTGATGGCAACTTACACCCCACTTGTGCGACAGATGCAAGAAATGAAGAAGAAATGAAACGGGTAGAAGCTGCTTTTCAGGCCATTTTTGAAAAAGCCGTTGCCCTTGGCGGCACGATTACAGGCGAACATGGCGTGGGTCTTATGAAAGCGCCCTATTTGGAGCTGAAGGTCAAAAAAGAAGGAATCGCTGCAATGAAGGCGATTAAACAGGCACTTGACCCTGCACATATCATGAACCCAGATAAAGTGTTTGGAAAAGCCTCAAGAAAGCGAGTGGTGGTCTCATGAGTTCTTCTTCTAAGCAAAAAGAGATCCAGCAGCAGTTTCAGGAGCAAATGGATGAAAAGGAGCTGCTTAATTGCATGCGCTGCGGATTCTGCCTCCCTTCCTGCCCTACCTATATTGAATCTGGACAAAAAGAAACGCACTCCCCTCGGGGCCGAATTGCGTTAATGAAAGCTGTAAGAGATGGCGTCATTGAGCCAGATGAAGATGTTGAACATTCCCTTAATCTTTGTCTCGGCTGCCGTGCATGTGAACCAGTCTGCCCTTCTGGCGTCAAGTATGGACAGCTGCTAGAAGATGCAAGAGACATTATTCAACAACATAAAAAACAATCGTTTCCCGTCAAATTGATGAGACGTGTTGTGTTTAAAGGTCTCTTTCCGTCACAAAGTCGTATGCGACAAGCTGCTAGTTTTCTTCGATTTTATCAAACATCTGGTCTGCAAACAGCCGCCAGGAAGACTCGCATACTGAAGGTGCTTCCCTCCCATTTACAGTTGATGGAACAGGCACTTCCAAAGGTGCCGCCTCAAAAGAAAAAACGTTTGAATGAATATAAAGCCATTGGTCAGGCAAAAAAACGGGTGGCGTTTTTTACTGGCTGTTTAATGGATACAGTTTTCTCAAACACAAACAAAGCGACCATTCATCTCTTGCAGCTGGCAGGCTGCGATGTGATCGTTCCTCCTATACAAACGTGCTGCGGCGCGCTACATGGTCATAGCGGAGAAAAAGACCAAGCAAAACAGTTAGCCAAGCGGAATATTGAAGCATTCGAGGAAACAGATGCCGATGCGATTGTCATGAACGCGGGCGGCTGCGGCGCCTTTTTAAGTGATTACAGTCATTTGCTTCAGGATGACCCAGATTTCCAAAAACGAAGTAAAGCCTTCTCACAGAAAATAACCGATATATCAAGCATCCTTGTGGAGCTGGAGTTTCACCGCCGCGTGCCACTGGCTTTGCCAGCGCAAGTAATCACCTATCAAGACTCCTGTCATTTACGAAATGGGATGAATGTACAACAGGCGCCGAGGGTGCTCATGAAAGCCATTCAAGGGGTAACGTTTAAAGAAATGAAAGATGCCGGCCGCTGCTGCGGATCTGCAGGAATCTACAATATCTTGCAGCCAGACATGTCGATGCAAATTTTAGATCATAAAATGACGGAAGCGAGCAACACAGCTGCAGCTGCCATTGTGACGTCGAATCCAGGTTGTCAATTACAAATGGCAGCTGGCGTCAAAAAGGCAGGACATATGCCTAGCATGAGAGCGTTTCATCTGGCTGACTTTTTATTAGAAGCCGTTCAATATGGAAAAAAAGCGTCCAGTTCATGAAGCTGAACGCTTTTTTTATGCATATCTTCAGAAGATCGGTTGGATAATAGAGGCAAATCGCGGAAGGAGATGGTTCAAGTGCTGAAGAAAAACAAATCAAAACAGAAAGACCCGAATTCAGTATTTGAGGCACTATCGCGTTCCTCTGATTTTATCAATGAATTATCAAGTTCCGGAGGTTTCCTTTATAGAATTTCTTTTTTTCGTCCTTTAATTAATGGCAATCTCCTTCATGAACAAATCTTGCCTTTTATTCAGCAATTGCATCTGACACCCACCCTTGAAGAACTGAAAGAACACATCCCAATCGAACAAGCTGTGATTACGAGGGACCTTCAAAAAGTGGAAGAAGCTCTTCATCGAGGCAGTATTGCTGTTCGAATTGAGACAGACTGGGGCAAAGTCCTCCTTTTGCCGATTGAAGAAAAGAAAGGCAGACAAGTGAGCCAACCTGAGATTGAATTCGGGATTATCAGTGCGCAGGAAGCCTTTGTGGAAGGGCTGGATACAAACTTAAACTTGCTGAGACGTAGGCTGCCCACTCCTGACCTTAAAGTAGTTGAACACACAGTTGGTACCCTTTCTCAAACGAAAGTAGCCGTTGTATACATAGAGGATATCGCCAACCCGCAGAACATTGAAACCGTTCTTCAGCGGATTCAAGATGTTGACTATGACCAAATTCTAGATTCTAATTATCTTGCGCAAATGCTTTATGATGTGTCCAATACAATCTTTCCATTGTTTTTAAATACAGAACGGCCAGACAGGGTTTCCTCAGGTTTAACGGAAGGAAAAATAGCCATTATGGTTGACGGTTCGCCTCATACCCTGCTTGCACCTACAATTTTACTCGAGTATTTTTCTACAATGGAAGACTATAACATGTCTTGGATCGCAGCATCCTCCTTTCGGCTGTTACGCATTTTTGCTGTGATTTTTTCTATTTTTGCAACTCCTTTGTATGTAGCTGTTTTAACGTTTCACTATGAACTGATTCCTAAGGACTTATTAGAAACGATTGTCGCATCACGCTATCTCGTTCCCTTTCCGCCTATTATTGAAGCATTATTTTTAGAGATATCGATTGAGCTGCTTAGGGAAGCCGGGTCTCGCCTTCCTGCAAAAGTCGGACAGACGCTCGGGATTGTTGGAGGTATTGTGATCGGACAGGCTGCGGTTGCAGCGGGATTAACAAGTAATATCCTGCTCATTATCGTCGCATTATCAGCTCTTGCCTCTTTTGTCACCCCTATATATAAAATGGGGTCTGCTATTCGTCTCTTACGTTTCCCATTCCTTTTGGCTGCACAAGTGTGGGGAGCGCTAGGGATTTCACTAATGGGGGCTTTTCTTCTTACACATTTAATGAAATTAACGTCTATAGGCCAGCCTTACTTAGAGCCAATCTTTCCACTTCGATTGGCCGATTTAAAAGGTAGTTTGATTCGGCCCCAACTCCGCTTTTTGAAAAAACGTCCAGAAAATTTACGCCCGCAAAATGAAACGATACACCGCCAAAAGCCAAAGCAAGGCCGTAAGGGGAAAAATGATTTTTATGAATAAGGAAGTGAAGGCATGAGCTCTTCTTCTGTGAAAGAAAAATTTCAAGTATCCCCTTTTTTTGTGTTTTTTCTGATCAATGCCAATCAAGTTGGTGTTGGTATTTTAAATTTCCAGACGAATCTGGTCCGGACGATTAATAATGATGGGTGGATCGCCATTTTAATTGCTGGTGCAAGCGTCAATTTGATGATCTTCCTCATTTACTTTTTGTTTAAAAAAGCACCTACTGACGAATTTAGTGACATTACGCAATCTGTGTTTGGTAAATGGCTTGGACAATTCATCAACATTCTCTACATTTTGTATTTTTCTTCATTATCTTTGATTGTGCTTGTTCATTATATGGATGTAATCCATGTTTGGCTGTTTAAAGAAATTCCCGGTCTTCTATTTGCATCAGTGCTGCTCATCCTCGTCTATTACATTCACACAGGCGGATTTAGAACAATCGCTGGCTGGGCATTCTTTAGCATTGTCCTAACGTACTGGATGACCTTTATCTGCTTTTATGTCATGAAATATAGTCACATCCGCTTTATGTTCCCCATGTTTGATCATTCATTTTCACAACTCATGATGGGGGTCAAAGATGCCTCTTTATCCATGTTTGGTTTTGGAACATTGCTTGTCTATTATCCCTTTATTAAAAAAGCACAAACGTCGCAAAAATTTGCACATATGGGAGTGTTGCTGACTACATGCCTGAATTTGCTTGTATTTCTCGTCTCTATAGCGTACTACTCAAGTGCTCAGCTCGAACTAACGAAATGGCCAACATTGACATTAACCAGCATTGTCAAACTTCCGTTTATCCAGCGCTTTGAATTTATTGAAGTGTCCCTATGGCTTTTGCTTATCGTTCCAAATATCGCCATTCCATTATGGGCAGCCAGTAGAATGGCAAAACAAGTGTTTCACACGAGCCAACGCATGACGTTAATTGTTCTCAGCCTTCTCATTCTCGTCATGTTTTCATTTTTGATCGAGGCCACCTCTTTTGAGACGTTTAATAAATGGGTGGAATATAGCGGATATATCCTCATATATGGATTGACTGGATGTATGATCATTGGGCTGCTGCTGAAAAAAAGGTGGGTGAAAAAACGCGCATGAAACATTATATTCTCGTGTGTCTCATGTTATTGAGCCTTTTCTTAACGAGCTGTGCACAGCCTCGTCTCTTAGATGAATTAAGTATCTCGCAGGCAGCGGGATTTGACTTATTGGATGATGGAGAAATGAAGGGCTTCTTTGTTTTCCCTGTTTTTAAAAGCGAAGAACAAGGCAGTTACCAAATTGTAAGTGCTAAGTCAAATACCATTAGTAATATTCAGTTTCTTGTGTCGGAAAAATCGCCTTTCCCCGTTGTCATGGGACAAGTACTCGTGATTTTAATAAGTGAAAAGCTGGCGAAAGAAGTGGGTATGATTGATTTGATGAATTACATTTATCGTGATCCGATCATTGGGTCCCGTCAAGTATTTGCCATAGTAGGCGGAGAAGTTGAAGATTTGTTGTATACAAAGATGAATCAAACCAACTTAAATATCGGTGTATATCTTTCAGATTTGCTGGCCCAAAACATGCGAAATGGCAATCAACCTGTGACCAATCAGCATATTTTTATGAATCAGATGATGGCAAAAGGCGTGGATGCCTACCTCCCTTACATTAAAAATACAAGCAACTCTATTAAAGTGTCGGGTGTCGCTCTTTTTGATCAAGAAAAAATGGTTGGGCATATTCCAGGGGAAGATACATTTACGTTTAAAGCGATGATTGAAAATCATAAAAATGGGATTTATGAGTTTCGATTTAATGACACAAAGAAAACCCATGTTGTCATTGAAAATATCAAATCACATGTGTCTTATCACATTAAACCAACTGAAAACCTTTCAAAAAAGCCTCATATCACCATTGATATCAAGCTGAAAGGTGAGTTGAAAGAATTTATGAAATCAAAAAAAATCGATACGCCTTCTATCTTGCAGCATGTTGAAAAAGAAGTGGAGAAGCGTGTGGCCCAGCAAGGAAAAGACCTTGTTCAATCCTTTAAAAAGCAAAAAATTGATCCGCTTGGACTTGGTTTGAGATATCGTTCTAAAGATAAAGCCATGACACCGGAGAAATGGCAAAAACTCTACCCAGATGCAGATGTTCAAGTGAATTGTCATATGAACATTGTTCAAACGGGTGTCAGCCAATAAAAAAGACTGTATGAAAAGGTTCTCCCTTCTCGTACAGTCTTTTTTAATCTTCATCTTTTACGTCCGGGTCCTCAGGGATTGGTTCATTTAAGATGTCTTGAATGAGCTCTTTATATTGTTCTAGCTGTTTCATATGGGTTTGAAACTGCCCTTGATAAATGAGATACGATTCCCCGTCAAATACGTAACGAATCTTTTTTTGCTGAATTAATTTTTCAACATATGCTTCAGATACTTCTAAGTATTCAGCTGTTTCTCCAATTGTTAAATACATGCATGTGCACCACCGTTCGTTTCATCTTACAAATTATATCACGAGCTGGTGAAAAAACAGATATCGCTTGTTCATGTTTTTTTCATCTTTTCTTCACTGATTCGTCAACTCGCTTTTGTACAGTATTCATACACCCACTCAAACACTAGGAGGTGATGATCCTTCGCATGACAAAGAAAAATATTCGGACCTATGCCGCATTTCTAACTGTAGGCGCTAGCAATACAATGATTGACTTTCTGTTCTTCTTTTTTTTCACTGCTTGCTTTGTTCCCTCTTTTCTTGCACAGTGCCTGTCCTATACCGCAGGAATGCTGAACAGTTATGTTTGGAATCGAAAATGGACGTTCCAAGTGAAAAAGAAAGCTGACAAGTGGGAATGGATCAAGTGGGCCACAGTCAACGGCGCAGCGTGCCTCCTCACCTATGTTGTCTTATATGTCATGCAGCAAGCAGGTTTCTCATTATTCATTAGTAAAGCGATTGGTACCCTTCTTGGCATGATGATCACTTTTACCGGAAGCCGCCTATGGGTGTTTCCATCAGAAAATAAACCATCAGAAATGGAGCGATGATTCAATGAATATCAAAAAAGCCGTTATACCAGCAGCCGGATTAGGCACACGTTTTTTACCCGCAACGAAAGCACAGCCAAAGGAAATGCTGCCGATTATCGACAAACCCGCCATTCAATACATAGTTGAGGAGGCTGTTCAATCAGGCATTGAAGATATACTAATTATCACAGGAAGAAATAAAAAATCGATTGAAGATCACTTTGACCGTTCGATTGAGCTAGAACACACGTTGCTTGAAAAAGGGAAAAATGAACAGTTAGCTGAAATCAAACATATTGCGGATATGGCCAATATTCATTATATTCGTCAAAAGGAGCCCTTAGGTCTTGGACATGCGGTATTATGTGCACGTCATTTTACTGGCAATGATCCTTTTGCGGTCCTTTTAGGTGATGATGTCATGGTGTCAGAAAGACCTGCACTCTCTCAGCTCATGGAAGTCTTTGAAGACAAACAAAGAGAGGTCATTGGCGTCCAGCAAGTGGATCGTCTAGATGTCAGTAAGTATGGTATGATAAGACCAGCTAGAGTAGACGGTCAAGTGTTTGAAGTCACAGACTTAGTGGAAAAGCCAGCTATTCATGAAGCTCCTTCCGATTTAGCCGTGATGGGCAGGTATCTGTTAACACCATCGATTTTTCCTATTCTACAAGGAATCGAGAGAGGTGCTGGGAACGAAATCCAGCTGACAGATGCCCTGAAAATCATTGCACATGAATCACCCATTTATGCAAAACAATTAGATGGGATGAGATTTGACGTTGGTGATAAGCTGGGCTCATTTAAGGCAGCGGCTGAAATTGGATTGATGCGTCATGATATGCGGCCAGCCATGCTAGCATATATGCAAAGCATACTCATGAGAGAAGCAAAACAAGCATAGGCTCTTATAAGAATGCTTGAAGAAAATTCGTATTTAAAGGCAGAGTGAAATGAATGGGAACCTTGTTTAATGAAATTTTAACCTGGCTGACAAGCCTTGGTTACGCAGGTGTTGCACTCGGACTGATGATTGAAATTATCCCGAGTGAAATTGTACTTGCCTACGGCGGATATATGGTGTCAACAGGAAGCATAGGATTTGTTGGAGCCGTCATCGCTGGGGTTATTGGAGGAACACTTGCCCAGTGCTTTATTTACTGGATCGGCCTTTACGGCGGCAGACCTTTTTTAACAAAGTATGGGAAGTATTTATTCATCCATGAGCATCATATTGCCACGGCAGAACGCTGGTTTGACCGATATGGAACTGGTGTCGTATTTACAGCTCGTTTTATCCCAGTCGTGCGCCACGCGATCTCAATTCCAGCTGGTATTGCAAAGATGCCATTTCTCAAATTTGTTCTTTTGACCGGATTAGCCGCCATCCCTTGGTCCATCCTATTTATTTATCTTGGAATGCAGCTTGGGACAAAATGGGACCACATTCAAAGTGTCGCTCACACGTATACAACACCAATTATGGTCATTGCCATCGTTCTCATCGTACTGTATTTCGTTTTGAAAAAAATTCGCACAAATCGAAAACGGACAATCTAACGAAAACGCCTTTCACTCGTCATGTGAAAGGCGTTTTTTCTATGCGTGCGTCGATTGTTTTTTCATATATTGAGATAATTCCATAATCATTGCACCCATTCTTTCAAGTGAAGGGGCTAGAATGCGGCTTATCCCCTCTTCTTTTAAAGCTTCAGCTGTGACTTTTCCAACAGCTACAGCTAATACATTCTGCTCGAATAGATGTTGCAGTTCTTCTTTTTTGTCCCATTCTTCTGCTAGTTTGAAAAAGGCATGAACCTGAACAGCGGTTGTAAAACAAACGGCATGGACCTTCCCTTCTTTCATTTCTTGAAGCAAAGTGTCCGCCGCCTCTGGTTCAGGGGGCGTGTGCTGATATGGCATGAGCTGCAAAACGTCTGCTCCCTTGTGATGTAAAAAATCAATGAGAGCTGGTGCATTTTCGCCGTGAAGCTGCACCATGACCCGTTTACCTTGAAGTTCTTTGTCTTCTAACTTTGAAATGAGGTCACGAACGGTTCCATCTTCATCAGAAACATCTGGCTGAATGCCGTGTTTTTTTAGAGCCGCAAACGTTTTGTATCCTCTTGAAGCGATATGGGCACTTGATAAAATGTTCATAAAAGCTTCTCCAAGCTGCAGCTCTTCTGCACTTTCAATTAATGTGTCTGTGCCGATACCCGTTGTTAAAATGACCCAGTCAGCTCCCTTCTTTACAAAGGTTTCTATGCCTGGCTTCAATTCCTCTTTGGCTAAAAATACAGTGCCCTGAAGAGAACGAATAACAGCTTGTCCTCCTTGCTTTTCAACAAGTGTACGCATTTCTTCTGTTTTTCTTGTTCCGCATATGGCAATGGTCTTTCCAGCTAAGCCTTTACTCATTCTCATCCCTCTTTTTCTATCACATGTATGATGTATTGTATTAAATATAGATTTATTTGGAAGACGTTGCAAGTGTCTACTAAAAAAGAGCTTGACGTTTCTATCGAATTCGAGTATCTTTTGTAAGTGCAAATTGTAGGAGGTCATTATGGAAAAACAGAATGTTCAAGCAATTCGATTATCAATCGCAGACCCAACACCACTTGGTTTGTTTGGTTTAGCAATGGTGACGCTTGTTGCGTCTTCACAAAAACTAGGAATCACAGATGGCACATCCCTTATTTTACCTTGGGCTATCTTCCTTGGAGGAATCGCGCAGCTGATTGCGTCCATACAAGATTCAAAGCATCATAATATTTTTGGAGCCACTGCCTTCGGCGCATTCGGTCTTTTTTGGATGGGCGTTGGAACCACTTGGCTCATTCAAGCGGGCGTTTTTGGGAAAACGCTTGCGGGAGCTGCGGACCCAAAACAACTAGGTTTTGCTTTTATTGGTTATTTGATTTTCAGCTTATTTATGACGATCGGTGCAATGGAAACACATAAAGTATTGTTTTTGATTTTCGTCTTTATTGATTTCTTATTCATTGGCCTGTCCCTAAGCTCGTTTGGTGTGATGTACGATGTGACTCATACGATGGCTGGTATTGCAGAATTGATTATTTCTCTTCTTTCATTTTATGGTTCTGCAGCTGTTGTGCTGAATACACATTTTGGTCGTACAGTACTGCCAGTTGGACAACCATTTCGCGTGTTTACTAAAGCATAAATAAAAAAGAACTGCTCTTGGCAGTTCTTTTTTTATTCTTATTTTTCTTGTTCCTCTTGAAATATCTCTGCAATGATTTCATAAGAACGCATTCTTTCTTGATGGTCAAACATATCAGAATTAATCATGACTTCATCTGCTTGAGTCGCCTCAATAAAGGCTTCTAACTCTTTTTTCACCTTTTGTTTATCCCCGATCATCGTCGAACTTAATTGTTCGTCCACCATCGCCTTCTCATATGGACTCCATAGCCCATCCATACTTTCAACAGGGGCTTTGAGTTTTCCTGGTGTATTGCGAATGAGGCTCAAGAAGCGCTGATAATGAGACGTCGCCAAATATTCAGCCCGCTCTGTTTGATCAGCAGCAAAAACCGTCACACCAACCATCGCATAAGGTTCTTTTAACACATCTGAAGGTTGAAATGACTGTCTGTATAATTCTAAAGCAGGAATGGTATTTTTAGGGGAGAAATGTGCCGCAAAGGCAAATGGCAGTCCCAGTTCTCCTGCAAGCCTTGCACTAAAACCACTTGAACCAAGAAGCCAAATTGGTATATCCAATCCTTCTCCCGGAACGGCTCTTACATGTTTTTTGACCTGACCAGTCGGTTTGAAATATTGCCGAAGTTCTTCAAGCTGCTCAGGGAAATCCTCCCCATTATGAAGATTACGTCTAAGTGCCCTTGCCGTTAACTGATCTGTTCCTGGTGCCCTGCCAAGACCTAAATCAATTCTCCCTGGATACAAAGTCTCCAGTGTTCCAAATTGTTCTGCAATAACGAGTGAAGAATGGTTTGGAAGCATAATCCCCCCAGAACCAACCCGGATCTTTTCAGTCCCTCCGGCAATATATCCAATTAAGACGGATGTTGCTGAACTCGCAACCCCTTCCATATTATGATGCTCCGCAAGCCAATATCTATGGTAGCCCCACTTCTCAGCTTTTTTTGCTAAATCCATACTATGTTCAAATGACTCTTTGATTGTGCCACCTTCTGTTACAGAGGATAAATTTAACACGGAATATGCTGCACGTTGTAAAACTGATTGACTCATACATGATGCCCCATTTCTTTCAAAAATCATACTAGTTTCATTCTTTCAACACCATAACATAAAACGATTTAACTTTTAAATGATTTGATTCGATGATTTTCGAAATGATGAATTTTCTAGGTTTTACTTCCGATTTAAAAATTCGTACATAGAATGAAATATCAATTTTAGGAGATGGGCAATTTGTACAATCAATTCGATCACAAATGTCCCTTTTGCGGTAGATATCATGAGCAGCCTCATTACAAAAGATCACGTCATGATCGTCCTCAAAGAAGAGACTGTCCTTTTATTAAACAAGAACATTCAAAACAAAACAGACCTCAAGGGGATCCGTCTTGTGCAAAAGGAGAAAAACAATCAAAAATAATTCAAAGGGTTGGACGAAGAGGCCCAGCAGGTCCGGTTGGGCCTACCGGACCAACCGGACCTGCTGGCGGATTAACCGGTGTCCTCCCTTTTAACCCCTCACAATCACAAGATTACGAGGCTGGTCAAGTTGTCACGTATAATGGCAGTACTTATATTGCTAAGGTAGATGCTCCCTCAGGAATACCTGGACTTTCCCCCGACTATACCCTTTTGGCGGCTTCTGGGAAAACTGGCCCAACTGGCCCTACAGGGGTAGGATTAAGTGGTATTGAAACATATGATCCAGAAAGAGCATCAATGTATTCAGTCGGTCAAGTGGTCACTTATGAAGGTGGTACGTATATTGTGAACTCTGCTCCACCTTTAGGTACGCCAGATACGTCCCCGGATTATACGCTTTTGGCAGCATCTGGTGCTCCAGGTTCTACTGGAGTAACGGGCAGCACTGGAGCTACAGGAATTACTGGTTCAACCGGACCTACTGGGGCAACGGGAATCACAGGTGCAACTGGATCTACTGGTGCTACAGGTATCGCAGGTTCAACCGGTCCGACTGGTGCTACTGGTATCACAGGTGCTACCGGCCCGACTGGGGCCACGGGTATCACAGGTTCAACCGG
>NZ_KL370769.1:0-254555 GCF_000701305.1 Bacillus sp. UNC125MFCrub1.1 | reverse complement strand
CAACCGGTCCGACTGGTGCTACTGGTATCACAGGTTCAACCGGACCTACTGGGGCAACGGGTATCACGGGTGCTACTGGATCTACTGGTGCCACGGGAATCACAGGTTCAACCGGACCTACTGGGGCAACGGGCAGCACTGGACCAACTGGTCCGACTGGCGCTACGGGAATCACAGGTTCAACTGGAGAAACTGGTGCCACGGGTATCACAGGTTCAACTGGAGCTACTGGTGCTACAGGAATTACAGGTTCAACCGGACCTACTGGGACCACTGGCAGCACGGGTGCAACTGGTGCCACTGGAGGCACCGGTCCAACTGGAGCTACCGGAATCACTGGTGCCACTGGAGGCACCGGTCCAACTGGAGCTACCGGAATCACTGGTGCCACTGGAGCTAGCGGTCCAACTGATACGGCACTTTATGCTGGAAATACAACAGGTCCTACAATCATTACTATTGCTGGTGGTACGAACATTGCTTTACCAAGTAATCAAAATATTAATGGATTTACGCCGAATGGTTCAAATGATACATTCACAGTCCAGCAAACAGGTAAATACTATATCACATATCAAGTAAATACCACTACTGCACTTTTAGTGAGCACAAGGCTATGGTTGAATGGATCAACTGCTATTCCAGGTTCAATTCAGTCCTCTGCCGTATCCACAACTTTTATGAGCAATACAGTTATTGTCAATTTAACAGCAGGAAATACAATTTCATTACAATTTTTCGGAGCGGTTGTAACAGCCATTCTAATAGGTGGTGGTGCAACCGGTGCATCGCTTACCATCATTAGACTCAGCTAAGTGAGACGAAGATAAAAAAAGAAAGGCTCTGTCAGCCTTTCTTTTTTCTATCTTCAATTACGCTTATACAATGGTCAATATCAGGAGATTGCAAAAGGTGAAAAATAGACTGTATGAAAGAAAACTCTAAATTCCACCATTCTAATAACTGAAGTTTTTCAATGATATCCGAAGAAAACCGATATTTCATGAGCCGCTGCGGGTTCCCTGCGACAATCGCATATGGAGGCACATCTTTTGTAATCAGACTATTTGCTCCAATGACTGCCCCGTTTCCTATCTGTACTCCTGACATGATTGTTGCTCCATATCCAATCCAAACATCGTGCCCTATACACACATCCCCTTTTGATCGTGGATGTCCTTTAATATGGGCAGCATCTGTGAAAATTTGATTGAAGGGATATGTGGTGACCCAATCTGTTCGGTGTTCACCACCAAGAAAAACTTTTACTTCGTTTGCGATGGAACAAAACTTCCCTACATTCAGCGTTGTTCCTTCTCCCCACGTCAAGACTTGAAAATCTGGTCCGGCATAAGTGAAGTCACCGATATCATACGAACTGAGCTCACTTCTTTGATTTAAAAACATAGAAGATCAGACCCCCTACAAAGTAATCGATCTTCGTATGTATATGCCAGATGATAGGCTAACATTATGATTGGACAAGTGCAACGATCTGCTTTTTCTTCCATACCAGTCGATAATAGCCGTATTGGAGCAATAAGTTTACAAAAAAGGCTGCAGGATATCCTATCCATATTCCTTTGATCCCAAGCGATGTATGGTGTGATAGCACATAAGCCACTGGTACTTCAACAAGCCAAATGGAACAAATACTAAAGATGGTCGGCCATAGAACTGTTCCACTTGCTCTCATCGTGGCAGCAACGATTTGTGCTGTTCCGAAAATGAGATAGCTCCATAGTGTAATCACGACCAAACTATATGCAATATCAATCGTTGCAGGATCTGTTAAAAAGATAGATAAAATTTGTGGTGCGAAAATATAGACGAAAATAATAATCAATCCGCCTAACGCAAAGTTTAGCCCCAGCCCAATTTTAATGACATCTTTCAAACGATTCATGTTTCCTGCGCCAATGAACTGTGCGGCGAAGATAGAAACCGCAATACCAAGGCTCACTGCGGGCATCTGTACATAACTTACGACTTGATTGACAACGCCATAAGCTGCGGTCGCCTGTGATCCATAATCGTTGACAAAAGAAATGACAGCAATTTCTGATAAAGAAATGAGAATCATATTAATACTAGAAGGGATACTTAACTTTAATAGCGTTTTTAATAAATCCCCTTTCATCAATAAATGCTTTCTAACCGACGCATCAATGCGCAGCGGGTGCTTTGTTTTATAAAGATAGATATGAAGAATGATAAACGTAACGATTGTAGAAATCACAGAAGAATACGCAGCACCATATAAACCAAATGCCGGTAAACCAAGCCAGCCGAATAATAAGATCGGTAGCAGTAAAATATTTGTTCCTGTACTAATCATTAAGAAATAAAATGGAGTTTTCGAATCTCCTGTTCCTCGTAAAAAAGTTGTATAGACAAAATAAAGAAATAAGATGGGCATGGAGATGAATAGGATTCTGGCATATGCCGCACTTTCCTCCACAATATTTGCAGGTGTCCCCATCAAATGTAAAATATCTGTGGCAAAAAAACCTCCAATGACAGCTAAAGAAAGTCCGATTAAAAAGGTGAACGAAAGCGTTGTACCGATAATTTCCTTTAACCTCTGCTCATTTTTTGCTCCGTATGCTTGTCCAATCAGGATCGAGCTCCCTGATCCAATCCCAATGGAAAAAGAAACAAGTAAAAAGAAAAGTGGAAAGAATGCCGAAATCGCAGCTACTGCATCCTCTCCAATCCATCTACCGACAAGCACAATGGAAACAAGCTGTCCAATTGATTGCAAAATATTGCTTAATAAAAGTGGAATTAGAAAGATCGACATGGTTTTTACTAAAGATTGATTATTATCTAACGTCATGATGGTTCTCCTTCTCTGTCTAAAGATCCTCAGCTAACATGCTGACAATTCGGTCTTCTATCTCTTTTCCTTTTTCGTCATCAACGAGATGATTCAATAAGATGGAAAAAGCAAGCGTTTTTCCACTCTGCGTTTCAATATATCCAGATAGTGTGCTGACCGTTGATAGTGTACCTGTTTTTGCACGCACTTTTTCTAGTGTAGCTGGTTCTTTCAATCTATTTCTTAATGTACCTCCCACCATACGCTCACTTGCCCCAGCTAACGGAAGTGCATGGACATAGGTGTTAAACCATTTTTCCTTTTGAATGTTTGTCAAAAATAACGTGAATTGATTTGCAGAAACAAGGTTAATCGGTGATATGCCTGATCCGTCTCTCAACACAGTCATAGATGCATCTATGCCATAGGCAGGAAGACGTTCATTCAGCACGTCAAGCCCTTTGTCAAAACTCCCTTTGTTCTTTACCCGCTTCCCAAGTTCTTTTAACAGAATTTCTGCATGTGTATTGTTGCTTAATTTCATCATCGGAACAAGAAGATCGGATAAAGGCATTGATGTATGGGAAGCGATTTTTTTCGCTTTTTTAGGAACTTGTTTTGTTTTGAGTGGTCCTTTCAGCTGAATCCCCTCAGCCTTTAATGCTCGTTTCATTAAGTCTAAAGCATACGTTGTCGGTTCCCATAATGCGACCCATTGTTTAGACGAAGATGCTTTTAGCGGAATCGTCCCAGTCAGTGTAATTTTGTTTGTACCGTGAGAGCGTTTAAAAGATACTTTCTTCTTTCCTCCTTCTGGCACAGTTTTCACTTGATTGACAACTTGAGCGACGTCAGTCTTCGGGATCATCTCATAGCTGGCCATCTGCCCTGCTTTCTTTCCCGGCTTGACTTCGAGAATGATCGTTCCTGCATCATAATCCTCATTCGGTGAAGCAGTAAGAGCAGATATTTGAGCGCCGTAATATTGATCTTCATCACTCCACGGCAGATCGATGGAATACCTTGTGTCATCAAACCAAGTATCATCAGCCGCAAGCTGTCCACGAATCGTATGTATTCCGGCCTTTTTGACTTGTTTGGCTAATGTGGCAAAATCGCTTTCTAACAATGTAGGGTCTCCAGTTCCTCGGAGATAAAGATTGCCGTGCAATGTTTTCTTTTGGATTGAACCATCCATCCAAACGTCTGTTGGAAAAGTGTGTGTTTCACCCAGTAGATCGAGTGCGATAGCAGATGTGAGTAGTTTCATATTAGAAGCAGGAGTCAGACGGATGTCCGCTTGATGTTCATAAAGAAGGGAAGTGTCAGAAGTATCGCGTACGCTGATGCCAGCAATCGCGCCCTCTAGATCAGGTGCTGTTCGAATGAATTCGTCTAAGGAAGTGATCCATTTTGATTGATCATCATGAGCTGTTAGTTGTTCATCTTTCACTGAAAAAGGGAGAAATAACATCGACAAAATACATAGTTGTAAAAACATGACCTGTGAGAAACGTTTCACGCAATCCCTCCTTTTTAGAAAAGCAGCCAAATTTAGCAGATTATGTTCATTATACACAAAAGAACGTTTGTTCTCAAAGGTTTTTTAAACAGAAAAGTCAGCTTTCTTTGACGAAAACTGACAAGCCTCTTTTACCTTTTTTCAGGATTCCAGCCATCGCTTCCGCTAAGCACGGATTGAACGGTGATTTGACTTGCTTCGTTTTTTGTTAATATCGTTGACCACTTCACCCGGTTTGCCACATGACTCCCTGCGCCCGTTGATCCATATTCTTGATATCTAGCCGTTCTCTCGTTGTCTTTGTTATCCCAGTTATGCCATCCCTCAGCTTTAATATGTTCATCCATTTTTGTTTGGAGGAACGTGACAGCCGAATGAGGTCTCCACGGACGGCCTAAGTAAACAGATTGAGACGCAGCCGTTCCTTTATTTAATGTGGAATCAATAAAAACGTAGCCATACTTTTGCGCTTCTGTTGTGGATGCCGCTGTAATATACCCATTTCCAAGACTTTTTATTTCAGCTCTTTTAAATACAGCCGTTGCTGAACCAAATATGAAGTCAACCGTGCCCTCGATATAGCAATTTTCATAATATTGTCTTCCTGTGCCTGTGGCATATAGTGTATCTTGATAACCGAGAACACGTACGTGTTTAAACACAGCCCGGTCCCCGGACACATAAAGGGCAACTGCCTGCCCTGCGTTTCGGCCAGCTGTATTTTGAAACGTGATATTTTCTGCGTAAAAATGATTTGCCCGAATCATTGTACTTGAGCTATTGGTTGTGCTCCCGCTGCTTGCATTTGTATCATCATACGTCAGAATCGTCTGATACTGATTTTCTCCAATAAAGGACACATACGGCTTATTTTGCGGAAGAAAAATCTTTTCTTTATACACACCATTTTTAATATATATCGTCGTTTGCTGTTGATTGTTCACTGGTATCGCATCAATGGCAGATTGAACTGTTCGAAATGTCCCATTTCCTTTTTGATCGACAATAAGCACACGGTTTGTTTGATGGTTGTGTCCAGCTGCTTGCGCATAAGCTGAGTCAAAAAGCAGTAAGGCCAATACCATCATCAGCAGTCGTTTTCCGTACTTCATCACGCATCTCCCCCTTATATTGTGAACGTTTTCATTGACGTATTCTTTTTGATCCTATTCAGTTATAAAACAAAAAAACACAAAAAAACATCCACTGTGTTAGGTTGTGGATGTTTTTTCATATTTCATCGCATAAATTCCTTCATTTTCAATCCATTCACAAAATAGGACGTCTTTATAGGAGGAAATGTGCTGCTTTTTCAATTGCTCTCTCAGCCACGCTTCATCAAATCCAGCTTCCTTTAAATCTTTTCTTAAAATCTCTCCGTCGATAATAAACGTTCTAGGTAATGTGACTTCTTTTCCTTTCACGTTCACATCTTCTGCTGTAGCTGGTGCATACTTCATTTTCGGAAGTACACTCACAGACCCGTCCGTTTCCAAAATGGCATATTCAATTTCATTAAGAGCAAAATGCCCTTTCGCTCGAATCAGCGTCTGCAGCTGATTTAAATCAAGCATATTTTTCTTTAATCGATTGTAGTGAATCTTTCCTTTATCAATCACAAGAGTCGGTCTTCCCTCTAAAAAAGCGCGAATGGATTTGAATTTTTGTGAAAGCCATTCAACTGTGTAGATTAAAACGCCCCAGACTGCAACTGCAAAAAGGATATGTAGCACGCTGACTTCTGGATCAAAAATGGCGTTACCAACCATCTCCCCTAAAATCAGTGCAGAAATAAAATCAAACGGCGTGATTTGTGCAAATTGTGTTTTCCCTAATAGCTTTGTAATGGAAAATAAAGCGAAAAATCCGATAAAGAGTTCAATCAAAATATTAAAAAATGGCACACATATACCTTCCTTTCTCACTGCATGTACTTACAGCATGTACAGGAAAGGAAGGTTCTAAACCATTTATGAAGGCAGTAAAATAAAGACGTCGTCTCCCTCAACCAATGCTTCATATGTTTTCACGCATCCATGATCTGGTTCTTGAACATTTCCTGATGAAAGGTTGATTTTCCAATCATGCATTGGACAGAAGACATGATCTCCGCTCACCATTCCTTCAGCTAGTACACCGCCTTTATGAGGACAGCGATTTTCAATGGCTTTGAACTGCTTGTTAGAGGTTTGAAAAACAGCTAATTCAAGTGGACCGGCTGCGACTGTTTTCCCTAGCTGCAACGGGAAATCTGATATTGTACCAATATGAACTTTTACAATTGAAACTGTCATCTGATCTCATCCCTTCAATTGATTTAGACGGAAGCAGTTGCCTTTTGAAATAATTGTCTTGTTTCTGTTTCGTTCTCTCGAATCTCTTGCCACGGTTCTTCATAAGTTGAAAGTGCGATGTCCATTCTTTCGATGAGTGCTGCACGTTTCTTGTCATCTAGCAGGACCGTTTGGATATGATTCAATCCAAGCCGTTCAACCCAAGCGGATGTTCTCTCTAAATAATTTGCGGTTTCTCTGTAATATTGAAGGTAGGCTGCGGCCATTTGTTCTACTTCTTCTGCTGTACTTACTTTCATTAATAAGTCTCCAGCTCGTAAATGTGTCCCTCCATTCCCGCCAGCATACAATTCAAATCCCCCATCGATACCTACGATGCCAAGATCTTTAATCCCAGATTCAGCACAGTTTCTTGGACAGGCTGATACGGCCATTTTGACTTTGTGCGGTGTGGCAAGTCCTTCAAATTTCTTTTCAAGTGCGATCCCAAGAGAAATGGAATCCTGCGTTCCGAATCTGCAAAATTGTTCTCCAACACAAGTTTTGACGGTTCTTAATGATTTTCCGTAAGCATAACCAGACGGCATATCTAAATCAGCCCATACTTTTGGTAAATCTTCTTTTTTGACACCTAAAAGGTCGATTCGCTGCCCTCCAGTCATTTTCACAAGCGGTATCTCATATTTGTCAACGACATCCGCTATTTTTCTCAGGTCATTAGCATTTGTCACGCCTCCGTACATACGTGGAACGACCGAATAGGTACCATCGTTTTGGATGTTGGCATGCATTCGTTCATTCACAAATCGCGAGCTTTTTTCATCTTTGTAGTCAAGCGGATACATCATCCCTAAATAGTAATTCAGTGCAGGCCGGCACTTTGAACAGCCTTCTTCTGTTTCCCAGTCAAGTACATTCATCACTTCTTTGACATGCTGCAAACCTTTCTCTTTTATTTCATGAATCACTTCATCTCTTGATAAGGTGGTGCAGGCGCAGATGGTTTCTTTTTGCGCAGTGCGGTTTGCATCATCGCCTAAAGTGTGCCATAAAATCTCTTCCACAACAGGTTGGCAGCCTCCGCATGACCGAGAAGCACTTGTACATTGCTTGACCTCTTGTATAGTCGTTAGGCCTTCTTTTTGAATAGCTGCCACTATTTGACCTTTTGAGACACCATTACAGCCACAAACGATATGGTCGTTTGCCATTTGTTCAATCGTGTTTTCTTGCGCCAGCTCATTTGATGTTAAGACAGATACTTTTTCCATATCTGACATATCAACACCTTCTCTAATGTACGAGAATAAACGTGGTCCATCGCTTGTTTCTCCAAACATGACGGCGCCGACTAATCGGTTTTGCTGGAAGACTAGTTTTTGATAAATACCTTGCTGTTCATCAAAAATTTTAATCGCTTTTTTCTCATCGTTTTCGATAAAATCTCCAGCTGAAAATACATCAACCCCTGATACTTTTAGCTGTGTCGATAGTACAGATCCTTCATAAGGCGTCGGGGCCATATCACAAACATGCTTCGCAAGCACGTTTGCTTGATCGTATAATGGCGCAACAAGACCGTACGTTTGTCCTCTATGTTCAACACATTCTCCGACTGCGTAAATCCGCGGGACACTTGTTTCCATGAAATCATTGACGATAATCCCCCGGTTCACTTCAATGCCGCTCGTTTCGGCAAGCTTGTGATTCGGTTTAATTCCTGCTGCCATGACCACCATATCTGTCTCTAATGTAGAACCATCTGAAAATGTTAGCCCTTCTACCCTTGTATCTCCTAAAATCTCATTTGTCTGTTTTCCTAATAGAAAGCTCATGCCTTGTTTTTCTAAAGCTGCTTGCAGAAGCTGACCTGCCACCGGATCGAGCTGCCGGTCCATTAGATGAGAGCCAAGATGAATGACGGTCACTTCCATTCCTAAGTTTAGTAGACCACGCGCGGCTTCAAGTCCAAGGAGCCCGCCTCCAATGACGGCTGCTTTTTTGTACATCATAGATGCTTTGACCATTTCCTCTGTGTCTTGTAATGTACGAAAAGCTGTTACCCCTTTTTTATCGCTCCCTGGAATGGGCGGGATGAACGGGAGGGACCCTGTCGCTAAAATTAAACGGTCATAATGCACGGTCCGTCCTTGATCACTCATAACGGTTTGATTGTCTGGATCGATCTTCACAATGGTCTCATTTGTAAACAGCTGAATATGATGTTCTTTGTACCAATTCCAATCGTTTAACGTAATATCCTCTGTCTTTGTATCCCCTTGGAGAACTTTCGATAAAAGAATCCGATTATAGTTAGGATACGGCTCAGTTCCAAATACAGTCATGTCGAATCGTTCATTGTCTGTTTTTAAAATGTTTTCGAGCGTTCGGATACCAGCCATACCATTCCCTACTAATACGAGTTTTTCTTTCATGAAAAACACCCCTCATGTGATCGTTTTTTAGAAAGTACCATAATCTAAACAAAGATGGAAAATACATGTTAAAATTTCTCACATAGTTTTCAATTCTTGTAGGCTGACAGCTGTACAGGACAATATTTAAAACCTGGCATTTTACTGTGTGGATCTAACTGTTTACCAATTAATAGGTTAATTGATTGATGTTTATTCCAGTGAAACGGAACAAACACAGTATCTTTTCGGATGCTATCTGTTATGTGGCACCTCATGATGACACTACCTCGTTTTGACTGGATGGTGACGAGCTCCCCGTGCTGAAGTCCATAAGCTTCGGCTGTGTCAGGATGAAGCCCTACATAAGCTTCAAACTGCCGGGCAACAAGAGAGGTGCTTTTTCTTGTTTGAACGCCCGTTTGGTAATGAGCCATCACCCTGCCGGTCGTTAAATAGAGTGGATATTCTGGACTGACTGGTTCTTTTGCACCCTGTTGTCCATGTGCAACGACTGCAAATTTTGCTAATTTATCAGGATGTGAGAATTGATGCTCAAATAGTCTTTCTGTTCCTCGGTCTTCCAAATGAGAGCAGGGCCATAATATGCCTTGCGTCTTCCTTAACCTGTCATAGGTCATACCGGAATAATCGGCTTTGGCTCCTTTCGTTGCTGTTCTCAATTCCTCAAAGATGTCTTCTGCAGATGAAAAAGAAAAAGAGCCGCCTTTGCCTAATACTGCTGCTATTTCACAAATGATTTGCCAATCGTGCTTTCTTTGGTGTTTGAGTGGATAGGTTGCTTCTCTCAGCGTAACGCGTCCTTCTATGTTCGTCATGGTCCCTTCGTCCTCTAAATATGACGAAGCTGGTAAAATAACATCTGCGAGTGCAGCCGTCTCAGAGATAAATAAATCAATTGCGACAAAAAAGGACAGCTGCTCGATGGCTTTTTTGATAAAGCTTGCATGCGGACCTGATTGAACAGGATTAGAACACATTAAAAAGAGCGCTTTTATCTCTCCTTTCTGCATTTTTTCAAACATTTCAAAAGCAGATACACCTTTTCCAGGCAGTTCTTTTTCATCGATCTTCCATATTTCGGCCATTTCTTTTCTATGTACTGGGTTTGTGATATCACGGTAACCAGGAAGCTGATCTGCTTTTTGTCCATGCTCTCTTGCACCCTGTCCATTTCCTTGCCCAGTAATGGCACCATAGCCACACCCAATCCGGCCAATCTTCCCAGTAACAAGCAGAATATTCAGGAAATTACGAACGGATGCTGTCCCGTCTATTTGCTGCTCAATGCCTCTTGCAGTCAGAATCATGCCTGTTTTTTCGCGGGCGAATTTTCTCGCTATTTTTTGAATGACTTTCATCGATACACCGGTTTGCTGCGTAATGTCTTGCAGGGACATGTGTGAAATATGCTGTTTCATTTCTTGAAAACCTGATGTTCGTTTTTTAATAAATTCTTCGTCTAGTAACTGTTCATGAAGCATGACGTGTAAGATTCCATTTGCGAGTGCAGCATCTGACCCAGGCCTTAAGCTGACATGTAAGTCAGCTAGTTTGGCTGTTGCTGTTTTTCGCGGATCGATCACGATGAGAAATGCCCCGTTCTTTTTAGCTTCTTCCAAGTACGGTATGAGGGTCGGCTGACATTCCGCTATATTGGTTCCAACCAATAGTAAAACCCGGGCATGCTTGATGTCACGAAGCGGAAAGGTTAGACCCCGATCAAGTCCAAATGTTTGGTTAGCTGCTGTTGCTGCTGAAGACATACACAGTCTTCCATTGTAATCAATGTATTTCGTTTTAAGGGCGACCCTTGCAAATTTTCCGAGTAAATAAGCTTCTTCATTTGTAATCGATGCACTACCATACACACTGATAGCATCGTTCCCATGTTCCGTCTGAAGGGTTTGAGTGCGTGCTTTGATTTCGTCAAGTGCCTCTTGCCAAGTCACTTTGACAAATTGACCGTTTCTTTTGATGAGGGGGTGATTCAATCGTTCCTTGTGCAGTGCGTGCTGGTGGGCATGCTGCCCTTTCATACAGATCCTGCCGAACGTGGTTGGATTATGAATACCTATCGTCTGGTAGCGTGTTCGCCCTTCTGCGTGCTGCTCGACTAATTGCATTTTGCACTGCATACTGCAAAACGGACATTGAGATGGGAATACCCTTTTTCGCTCTTGCTGCTCTGATGTTTGCTGCACATATTGTAAAAAAGATTGATTCATACATTCACACCCTTTTGTCTACTTTGCTCAAATTGCTCGCAGAGCTCTTCTCTCATTTCCTCATCGAGCAATTTTTCTCGGATGGAAATGATGCCGTTTTTTTGGATCCAGTCTCCAATAGATTCTTGAAAATATGCACGTTTTCTATAGTCTTCAAGCAGTGCTTTTAAAAAAGGAATCAGCTCATCCGTTCGGCTCACAGAATAAAAAAGTTGACCTCCCTTAGGTTGACGTATGCTGCCTCCTATATAAATGTCCCATTCATCCAGCTGCTTCTTGATGCAGATGTCATAGATGGGGCTGAAATGACATACGCAGGAAGGACCAGCGATATGAATCGATGTGACTGCAGGTAAAAGCGTGTTTTCTAGTTGTCTTTCGATCTCCATGACAAGTGTTGTGACAGATGGATCGTGACGACAATCACATGATAGAACATGAGAAAGTCTCTTGCTTTCTTGTGGCATGATGTGTCCATGTTCTTTTACAATATGGGCGGCCTCTTGTGAAATACCGATCAGCCGAATTCGTTTATTCTCCGTTAGTTCTACGTGCTGAATTTGCTTTTGCTCTAATAATCCGGTTATCATCTGTAAAAATGTCAGATCAAGACGGCCACCATATAACTGAGGCATTAGTATGTGCTCATGATCTGATGGGCTGTCTTTTACGAAAAGATCTTGAAACTGCTCAAGATAGTATGGAATGGCTGCTCGGCACTTGTCACAGCCGTTATCTGTCATCCAATCAAATTGTCTTCTTACTTGCTCTTCATTCAGCGGCTGCTGCTTTTTTACATACGAAAAAATGGTCTCTTCCTCTACATTTGTGCACGAGCAAAACGTGTCCAGTGCTTCCGTTAGCTGATTTGATGAGACATGGCAGCAGGCACGAACAAGCTCTTGACAGCCTCCGCAGCCCGTTGCGGCCCCTGTCTGTTTTTTTATCTCTTCTAAATTTGTCAGCTGATGGACCGATATGCTTTTGAATATCGCTCCCTTCGTCACCGTATGGCATTGGCAGATGAGATCCTCTGTTTTTAATGAATCTAAAGGGGATATCTGCTCTTCATTCAGTGATTTCATGACTACGCTTTTATCACGCCCCACTTTTACATCCTGCAAAAGCTGCTCAGCTCTCTCAAGTTGACCAACTAATACAACGCCTGTGAGCACATCATGTTCAAACACTAGTTTTTTATATACTTCTTGTTCTTCATCTAAGTAAGTCACCACTGAAGCGGAGGGGGATCGGTTTACAATACTGCCAGCAGAATAAATAGATATGTCATTTGCTTTCAATTTTGTTGAATAAATGGCAGGAGGTAAATTCGTGACCAGTTCATCTAATAAATGATTCGCAAGCACGTTTGCTTGTTCATAAATAGGCTGCACAAGACCGTGCACCATTCCCTTATGCTCTGCACATTCTCCAATAGCATAAATATTCTCAACGTTTGTCTGCATGACATCATTTACAACAATGGCTTTTCTTGTATGAATGCCGTGCTGTTTTGCAAGCTCTATATTCGGACGGACCCCTGTTGTGAAAACCACGAGATCAGCATCCACGATGTCTCCACTTTTTAACAGAACGCCTTCTACTCTCTCGTTTCCTAAACATGCAATCGTATGAGCATTTGTTTTTACCTGAATCCCCTTGCGACTTAATTGTTGAGACAAAAGCCCTGCAGCGGTTTCATCTAATTGGCGTTGCATAAGCCAATCCGTGTGATGAATCAAGGTTGTCTTCAGTCCAGCGATCTGTAAACCAGCGGCCACTTCCACACCAAGTACACCACCTCCAATGACTGCTGCACGCTCATAGCGTAAAGAATCAGCGTAAATGGCCTCATAATCGTCAATCGTACGAAAAGCATAGACCCCTTTTTTGGATACGCCTTGTATAGGTAGAAAATGAGGCGATGAGCCTGTGGCGATAACCAGTTTGTCATACGGGATATTCCGGCGTGCTTCTGTCATGAGCAATTGACGCTTTGTATCGATGTGGACAACTGCTTCGCCTGTTTGGATGGTGATGTCATGTTTGGTGTACCATTCTTTTGGCTTTAGTTCAATTTGAGACAATGATTCACTTTTTTGTAAAACCGATGAAAGTTTTATTCGGTTGTAGGCCGGGTGCTTCTCTTTTCCAATGATCGTGATGGAATAGCGTTCTGGCTGATTCTTTACGATATGCTCGATACATTTCATACTCGCCATGCCGTTTCCGATAAACACGAGTTTACGTTTTGCCATGTGAGATCAACCTTTCTAGCTTTTTGCGCCAAAGCAATGTTTGCCTAGATTATGGCACACATTTGTAAAAAAGTGTTTATCCATGTCATTTTTTCTAACACAATACTTCCATTCCTTCTATCAACTCGCTATCTTTAAGTCAGAAAATTCAAAATAAAGGAGTGGTTTTGTGAAACTCTCAGAATTGACTTCTAGTGGTCATCCTAAGACATTGTTTGGTTCATTTTTATATTTTGACGTGAGTTTCATGATTTGGGTTTTGCTGGGGGCACTCGGTGCTTTTATTGCACAAGATTTTGCCTTATCGACAATAGAAAAAGGCATGATTGTAGCCATTCCGATTTTATCCGGATCTTTTTTTCGAATTGTGCTAGGCCTATTAACAGACCGAATGGGACCTAAAAAAACAGCGATGATGGGCATGATTTTGACCACCATTCCGCTTATATGGGGGTTTTTCGGTGGTACAACCCTTTCAGAGCTAGTACTGATCGGGATTTTATTAGGGGTTGCAGGTGCGAGTTTTGCGGTCGCTTTACCGATGGCAAGCCGCTGGTACCCTCCTCATTTACAAGGGGTAGCGATGGGAATTGCCGGCGCCGGAAACAGCGGAACACTGATCTCGACACTCTTTGGACCAAGGCTTGCGGAGATGTATGGCTGGCATACAGTGATGGGGCTCGCTCTTATTCCTTTAAGTTTCGTCTTTTTGTTTTTTATTTTCACAGCAAAAGATGCACCAAACCAGCCGGCCCCTCAGCCGCTTCGGTCCTATTTTTCAGTCTTTAAAGTAAAGACAACGTGGTTTTTCTGTCTTCTTTATGCAATTACATTCGGTGGTTTTGTCGGACTTTCAAGTTTCTTGAGTATTTTCTTTGTGGACCAATATGCGATTTCAAAAATTCATGCCGGTGATTTTGTGACGCTTTGTGTGGCGGCAGGCAGCTTCTTTCGGCCAGTTGGCGGTTTGATTGCCGATAAAATTGGCGGGATGAAAGTACTGCTCGGTTTATTTGCTTTGATTGGTATCTGTTTAGGGGCAGTGAGTAGTCTACCTGCTTTACCAGTGGTCATTGCGCTTTTATTTGTCGGAATGATGTGTCTTGGTATGGGGAATGGGGCGGTGTTCCAGCTTGTGCCGCAAGTGTTTCATAAGGAAATTGGGATTGTGACTGGAATTGTAGGGGCTGCAGGAGGCATTGGGGGATTCTTTTTACCAAACGTTCTTGGCAGTTTAAAAGAAATGACGGGCTCCTATACGTTTGGTTTTTTGACCATTTCTCTTTTTGTTCTTGCTGTCTTCCTCTGTTTGGTTGTCTCCCAGTTCAAACGTAAAAAAGTCATTATCCAGCCAACCATGTCTGAATCATAAAAAGCCATGACCACTCTTTGGTCATGGCTTTTCTCTATATATGGTAAACACCCTTTGTTTGACCTATTTTGGCAGAACCGAACTCCCCATTAAATAACGGTCTACCTCATGCGCCACTTGTCTGCCTTCGTTAATTGCCCAGACAATCAAGCTTTGACCGCGTCTTGCATCTCCCGCTGCAAATACGCCTTCTACATTCGTCGTATATTCCCCATATTTTGCGTCAATCCGATTGTTTTTGCTGTCCACGCCAAAGTGTTTCACTAGCGGCTGTTCAGTTCCCTCAAAACCAATCGCAATAAAGACTAGCTGAGCTGGCCATACCTTCTCTGTTCCTGGAATCTCATGAAATTCAAACTTCCCTTGCTCGTTTTTCACCTTTTCCATTTGAATGGTATGAAGCTCTTTTAACTTCCCATTTTTATCAGCCACAATCTTTGTGGTTTGAATCGAATATTGCCGCGGATCTTCTCCAAATTTTGCTTGTGCTTCTTCGTAAGCATAATCTAGAGAGAAGACATAAGGCTGTTCTGGCCACATGTTATCCCCTACACGTGTATCTGGAAGCTTTGGATGCTTTCCGAATTGAACAACACTTTTTGCTTTTTGGCGAAGTGCAGTTGCGACGCAGTCAGCGCCTGTATCTCCTCCGCCAATCACAATGACGTCTTTCCCTTTTGCGTCAATAAAGTTTTTATCTTTGAATCCTGAATCAAGCATGCTTTTTGTTGCGAGTGTTAAATAATCCATTGCCAGGTGAATCCCTTTTGCTTCCCTGCCTTCAATTAACAGGTCACGCTGCTTTTGTGCACCTGTACAAAGGATGACCGCATCAAATTGCTCTTTCAGTTCATCAGCCGTGATATCCACACCAATTTCTGTATTGGTCACAAAGTCAATGCCTTCTTGTCTTAGCAGTTTAACTCTGCGCTCAACGACTTCTTTGTCGAGCTTCATATTCGGAATACCATAAGTGAGCAGTCCACCAAGACGATCAGATCGTTCAAACACGGTTACAGCGTGCCCTGCTTGGTTTAGTTGGTCTGCACTTGCCAGTCCTGCTGGTCCTGATCCGACAATGGCAACCTTTTTCCCTGTACGGCTTGAAGGAATTCTTGGTGTAATCCAGCCATTTTCAAAACCTTTATCAATGATCGTCCGTTCGATATTTTTAATCGATACTGCTGGATCATTGATCGCGACGGTACATGAGCCTTCACAAGGTGCTGGACATACTCTTCCAGTAAATTCAGGGAAATTGTTCGTTTTTTGTAGTCTTTCAAGCGCTTCTTTCCATCTGCCCCGGTAGACAAGGTCATTCCATTCTGGAATTAAATTGTAGATCGGGCAGCCAGAAACGCCGCCCCTGATCTCCATCCCAATTTGACAAAACGGTGTTCCGCAATCCATACATCTAGCACCCTGCTGTTTCAATACCTCATCTGTATAAGGAGCTGAATATTCTTTCCAGTCATTTTGACGAGTGAGAGGGTCACGTTCATTTGGCTTTTCTCTTTTATAATCCATAAAACCTGTTGCTTTGCCCATTGTCCTCTCCCCTTTCTTAATGAGCGACGGCTGCTTTTTGCCCGTTTGCCGTTTCTTTATTTTTCGGTTTTGTGTTTGCTTCAAATGCGAACATAACAGCTTCCTCGTGGCTGAGGCCTGCTTGTTTTTGTTCCTCAATGCTTTGAAGCATCATTTTGTAATTTCTCGGAATGATCTTAATGAATTGATTCTTTTCTTGTGCCCAGTTCTCTAGAAGCGCTGCTGCTTTTGAGCTGTTTGTATAATCAAGGTGTTCCTGAATCATTTGCTTCACTTCTTGTTCTTCTTCGTGATCTGTGAGTTTTTCAAACATGATCATTTCCATGTTACACATTCTTTTGAACTGTTTTGCATCGGATGTATGCACATAAGCGATACCGCCAGACATCCCTGCGCCAAAGTTCTTCCCAACGTCACCTAAAATGACAACACGTCCGCCAGTCATGTATTCACAGCCGTGATCACCGATTCCTTCAACGACCACATTGACACCTGAATTACGAACGGCAAATCGTTCACCTGCACGACCGTTAATATACGCTTTTCCGCTTGTCGCGCCGTAAAATGCAACGTTACCGACAATCACGTTCTCATGTCCATTTTGTACAAAGTGATCAGATGTTTTGACAGCAATTTTGCCTCCAGAGAGTCCTTTGCCGATATAGTCATTTGAGTCACCTGTTAAATATAAAGACATCCCCTTTGGAACAAATGCGCCGAAGCTTTGTCCAGCTGAACCAGTGAACCGAAGTGTGATCGTATCCTCTGGCAGACCTTCTTCTCCGTAGCGCTTAGACACTTCACTGCCCGTAATCGTTCCAGCTACACGGTGAATGTTGCGAATGTTTAGTGACAGATCAACCGGTGTTTGATGATCGAGCGCTTCCTGTACATAAGGGAGAATCTCATTCATATCCAGTGATTCATCAATTTTATGATTTTGCGGCGTTCTGAATGTGCGTGGTCCCTCTGGCTGATATAGCAGGGTTTCAAGGTTCAGCTGTCCTGCTTTCCAGTGTGCTTTTGCTCTTTCACTTACTGATAAGACATCCGTACGCCCAATCAATTCATCCATTGATGTAAAGCCAAGTTCAGCTAAAATTTCTCTTACTTCCTCTGCAATAAACATCATGAAGTTGACAATGTGATCAGGGTCACCCATGAATTTTTTGCGAAGTTCTGGGTTTTGAGTAGCGACTCCGACTGGGCAAGTATCTAAATGACATGCTCTCATCATGACGCATCCTAATACGACAAGTGGAGCTGTCGCAAAGCCGTATTCTTCTGCTCCTAAAATCGCAGCCATGACAACGTCGCGTCCTGTCATTAATTTGCCATCCGTTTCAAGAACGACTCGCTCTCGAAGGCCGTTTAAGACAAGGGTTTGATGCGCTTCTGCCAATCCAAGCTCCCAAGGAAGTCCTGTATGTTTAATACTTGTTTTCGGAGAAGCTCCAGTACCGCCATCATATCCACTAATTACGATGACATCAGCTGTCCCTTTTGCAACACCTGCTGCAATCGTTCCAACGCCAGCTTTAGAAACTAGCTTGACACTGATGCGTGCGTCACGGTTTGCGTTTTTCAAATCATGGATCAATTGAGCCAAATCCTCGATTGAATAAATATCATGGTGAGGCGGTGGTGAGATTAGGCCAACACCTGGCGTAGAACCACGTACGTCTGCGACCCAAGGATATACTTTATTCCCTGGCAGTTGTCCGCCTTCTCCAGGCTTTGCACCTTGCGCCATTTTAATTTGCAGTTCATCTGCATTGACTAAATAATGACTTTTCACACCAAAGCGGCCAGAAGCAATCTGTTTAATTGCACTTCTGCGATCATCCCCGTGCTCATCTACTGTGAAGCGTGCAGGGTCTTCCCCGCCTTCTCCGCTGTTGCTTTTGCCGCCAATTCGGTTCATCGCAATCGCTAGTGCTTCATGCGCTTCTTTACTTAATGAACCAAATGACATCGCACCTGTCTTAAAGCGGCGTACAATGGATTCAGCAGATTCAACTTCTTCCAGACGAACTGGCTTTTGTTTTGAACGAAAAGCAAATAGATTTCTAAGGAAACCAATTCGTTCTTCATCCGCTGCCTTCGTATATTGCTTAAATAAATCATAATCTTCGTTGCGGCATGCCCACTGAAGGGTATGAATGGTTTTTGGGTTAAAGGCATGATGCTCTCCATTTTTTCTCCACTGGAATTCACTGCCTGATTCTAGCGTTTGATCAGTTGATGCCTGATACCCAGCCTCATGACGAAGCTTTGCTTCACTTGCAATGGTGTCAAGATCAATACCGCCTAACTGCGAAGCTGTTCCTGTGAAATACGCCTGGATGACATCTTCACTAATACCGACTGCTTCAAAAATTTGTGCGCCTCGATAGCTTTGGACAGTGGAAATTCCCACTTTAGACATTACTTTAACTACGCCCTCAGTCACACTTTTCCCAAACTTTGTGACAGCTTCATCAAAGCTAATCGCAATCGCTTCTTCAGCAATAAGCTGTTTGTATGTTTCGTAAACGAGGTACGGATGGATCGCATCTGCGCCGTAGCCAATCAGTGCGGCAAAATGATGAACCTCTCTTACTTCTCCAGATTCGACGATTAAGCTCACCTTTGTTCGTAAGCCTTGACGCACAAGATGCTGATGAAGTGCACTCAATGCAAGAAGTGGTGGAATCGGCACTTTTTCTTCCGTCATATCACGATCGGAAAGAATTAATAAAGATACCCCTTCACGAATGGCTTTTTCTGCCTCTTCAAACATCGCATCAAGACCACGTTTTAGGTCATCAGTGAAAAGTGTATGAATCGTTTTGCTTTTAAAGGCATTATGAACAATCGTTTTCAAGCCGTTAAACTGCCCGCTTGTTAAAACGGGTGTATAAAGTTTAATTCTTCGGCATGAATATTCATTTGGATGTAAAATATCTCCCTCAGCACCTAACCAAGTCATGGTCGATGTGACAAGCTGTTCACGAATGGCATCAATCGGCGGATTCGTGACTTGAGCAAACAGCTGTTTGAAATAAGAAAACAGCGACTGCGCACGATCTGATAACACAGCAAGCGGTGTATCACTTCCCATCGAGCCTATTGGGTCCTTGCCTTCTTCTAGTAAAGGAATTAAATACTTTTGAATGTCTTCGTACGTATAATGGAAAGCACGCTGACGCGTTAACAAATCACTCATTATACTAGAATTTTCTGAATTTTCTTCCGAGCGATTGACGTGAACCATTTCTTCATCGAGCCATTTTTGATAAGGAAGTTCATTCGCAATCGAAGATTTCACTTCTTCATCAGAAATAATGCGTCCTTCTTCTAAATCGATTAACAGCATTTTACCTGGTTCAAGACGGTCTTTATACTTCACATCTTCTTCATTCGTGTCGATGACGCCAACTTCAGATGAGAAAATGATATGATCGTCATTTGTCACGTAGTATCTCGCGGGTCTTAATCCGTTACGATCTAAGATGGCGCCGATTTGTTTACCATCCGTAAACGAAATCGCTGTTGGGCCATCCCATGGCTCCATTAACGAACTATGGTATTCATAAAATGCCCGTTTCTCTTTTGACATGTGCGTATTCTCCGTCCACGGCTCAGGAATCAGCATCATCGCTGTATGAGCAGGAGTACGCCCTGCAAGCACGAAAAATTCAAAGGCATTGTCTAAAATGGATGAATCACTTCCGTCTGCATTCAGCACTGGCAAAATCTTGTCTAGATCTTCTCCGAAGGCTTCAGACACGAATTGTTGTTCTCTTGCTCTCATCCAATTGATGTTTCCTCTTAATGTGTTAATTTCTCCGTTATGAATTAAGTAACGGTTTGGATGCGCTCGTTCCCATGTCGGGAATGTATTTGTACTAAATCTTGAATGAACGAGTGAAAATGCAGAAACAAATGTTTCATCCTGTAGATCAAGATAAAAAGCATCAACTTGATCTGATGTTAAAAGCCCCTTATATACGATGGTTTGACTCGACAGGCTGACAAAGTAAAATTGTTTTTCCTCTGCTGTTCCCCAGTTTTCAGCCTGCTTGCGGATGACGTATAATTTTCGTTCAAATGACAAACGGTCTGTTATGTTGTCGTTTGCTCCGATGAACACTTGCCGGACAACCGGACAGCTCTTCGCTGCAACCGTTCCAATTTTCCCAGCATCAACAGGAACCGTTCTCCAGCCAATTAATGTTTGCCCTTCTTGTTTAATGAAGCCGTTGATCTTTTGTTCGATCGCTTGACGCGTTTTGGCATCATCATCTTTTGAAAAGAACACCATTCCTACCCCGTAACGGCCCTTTTCAGGAAGTGCAAGGTCTTGACAGTTCTTTCTAAAAAAAGCGTCTGGCAGTTGTACCATTAAACCGGCACCATCACCTGTATACGGATCACTGCCTTGCCCGCCGCGGTGATCAAGCTGGCACAGCATTTGCAATCCCTTTTTGACGATGCTATGTGTCGCCTCCCCTTTTAAATGGGCGTACAGTCCGATTCCACATGCATCATGTTCAAATTCAGGACGGTAGAGACCTTGTGGTTGTGGTAGTTGATTATAAGTCATCGTTTCTCTCCCCCGTTTAAAAGATCCGTTTTTTCAAAGTAATAAAATCTCACAAACTCTGTAACTTATTTTAAGTTTTCAAATTAATATAAACAATATATAATTTAGATCAAAACAATCTCTTTTTGAGATAGATGGGTGTGAAGTGCAAAAATGGAACTTCGTCAATTACGTTATTTTGTAGAAGTTGCTGACCGTGAACACGTGTCAGAAGCGGCTGAAAACTTACACGTTGCCCAATCTGCCATCAGCCGGCAGATTGCCAATTTAGAAGAAGAACTTGGAGTGGCTTTATTCGAACGAGAAGGACGAAATATCAAATTAACGAAAATCGGCAGACAATTTTTAGATCATGTCAGAACTGCACTCAAAGCCATTGATTACGCAAAAGAGCAAATTGATGAATACTTAGACCCTCACAAAGGGACAGTGAACATTGGATTTCCTACAAGTCTAGCAAGCCAAGTGCTCCCTTCTGTCATTTCCGCATTTAAGCTGGAATATCCTGAGGTCGATTTTTTACTTCGGCAAGGTTCCTATAAGTTTCTGATTGAAGCTGTCAAAAATCGAGACATTGATCTTGCCTTTTTAGGACCCGTCCCGACAAACGATCCTCAAATAGAAGGAAATATCTTGTTTTCCGAAAGCATTTATGCCCTTTTACCGGTTAGCCACCCCTTTAGCGGACAAAGGAGCATTCATTTAAGTGATTTAAGAAAGGATCATTTCGTGTTATTTCCTGAAGGGTATGTGCTGAGACAAATTGCGGTTGATGCTTGCAAGCAGGCAGGCTATGAGCCTACCATTTCATCTGAAGGAGAAGATTTGGATGCCATAAAAGGTCTCGTATCGGCAGGAATGGGTGTTACCTTATTACCCGAAAGTGCCTTTTATGAAACAACACCGCGATTTACAGTGAAAATTCCCATTGATTTCCCTCAAGTGAGAAGAACGGTCGGAATTATTGCTTCTAAATCGAGAGAGATGTCTCCTTCTGCCCATGATTTTTATATGTTTGTAAAGGACTTCTTTTCAAAAATTGAACAATATAAATAATTCATTAAAACAAGACATTTCATTTGTAGAAATAATCCCTCTTTGTATATGATGAGTTACAGAACAACAGACTATATGGAAGAAAGGTAATCGTATGAAATCAATTTTATCGTTTTTAAAGCCCTATCGGCTATCCGTTGTGTCCATTGTGATTCTCACCTTTTTAAGCAGTATGCTCCAGCTGTATTTACCGACGCTTACGGCAGATATCGTTGATGTCGGGATCGTCCAAGGAGATGTCGCTTATATATGGAAGGTTGGGGGCTGGATGGTGGCTTGTTCTTTACTTGCCATCTTGCTCACGATTTGGAAGTCCTACTTGTCATCTAAGACAGCTCTAGGCTTCGGGCGTGATATGAGAAGACAGCTGTTTGTGCATGTCGAACAATTCTCATTAGAAGAATTTCAAAAAATCGGGACATCTTCCTTTATTACAAGATCCACAAATGATGTGAAACAAGTTCAAGATGTCACGATCATGATCTTACAAATGATGACACGGGCGCCTCTAATGCTTGTTGGTGGAATTATTTTGGCTGTATCTAGAGATGCTGTGTTATCTCTCATCTTTTTAGCAGCTCTTCCCCTTCTTGGCGGGTTCATTTATTTGGTGTCAAGAAAAGCGATCCCCCTCTTTGGCCAGCTTCAGAAAAAAACGGACCGGCTGAACTTGATTATGAGAGAGTCGCTTTCAGGCATTCGGGTCATTCGTGCGTTTAACCGAGTAGATGACGAAAAGGAACGTTTTCAAAAAGCCAATACATCGTATAAGGATACTGGCCTTAAGGTCAATCGATTAATGGCGTACTTGTTCCCTTTTATGCTCATTATCATGAACTTCACGAATATCGGTATTGTCTGGATTGGCGCTAATCGGATTGATGCCGGACAGATGGAAGTCGGGAATCTGATCGCCTTCATTCAATATGCGATGATGATTTTAATGGCACTCATTATGCTGTCTATGAGTTTTATTATGGTGCCTAGAGCTCAGGCATCAGCTAAACGGATGAATGAAGTGTTAAATCTAGAACCAAGAATTAAAGACAAAAAAGAGGCTATCACTAAACTTGATCAGCCAGCCCAGTCCATTCGCTTTGAGAATGTGTCATTTTATTATTCAAATGCTGAAAAACCAGCCGTTCAAGACATGACGTTTGAAGCCAAAAAGGGTGAAACGACGGCGATCATTGGCAGTACAGGTTCCGGGAAAACGACCCTTCTTCAGCTGATGACACGTTTTTATGAAGCAACAGAAGGAAAAATTATATTAGATGGTGTCGATATTAGAGAATTGCCTCAAGAGAAACTGAGAAGTCAGATGGGTTATGTTTCTCAAAAAGCCATTTTATTTAGCGGAACCATTGCTGATAATGTGCGCTTTGGCAAACGAGATGCTACAGATGACGAGATTTGGCAGGCACTGCGGACAGCACAGGCCGAAGAATTTGTTTTGCAAAAAGATGGCGGAATTCACGCAGAGATAGACCAAGGGGGTTCGAATCTCTCTGGCGGTCAAAAACAACGTCTTTCGATTGCAAGAGCACTCGTAAGAAAACCTGCATTCTACCTGTTTGACGATAGCTTCTCTGCCCTTGATTACAAAACGGATGCAAAACTTCGGTCAGCGCTAGAAGCTGAAAAAGAGCATGCTGCTTTGATTATTGTGGCTCAAAGAATCAGCACAGTGAAGCATAGCGATAAAATCATTGTGTTAGATGATGGAAAAATAGCAGGTATCGGTACACATGAACAGTTACTGAAAGATAACCTTGTCTATCAAGAGATAGTCACATCACAGGAAGGTCAGGAGGTGGAGCAAGGATGAGTAAAAAAATGTCTTCTGGAATGGGACATAAAGGCGGTCACCCAAGGGGTCCAGTACAAAAACCGAAGGAATTTAAAAAAACACTTCTTCGTTTAACGGGCTATTTAAAACCGAGAAAATTTCAGCTGATCATTGTCCTGATTGCAGCGATCGGTTCAACCGTTTTTAATGTTGTCAGTCCAAAATTACTTGGGGATGCCACCTCTTCCCTATTTGAAAGTTTTACACAAGGAACTGGTGTTCAATTCGATGTCATTTCACGCATTTTATTGTTGCTTGTTCTATTATATGTCGTGGCATCTCTCTTCTCATTCGTGCAGCAATATGTAATGGCGGGTGTCTCGCAGCAGACCATTGCTGAACTAAGACAAGAAGCGAGTGACAAACTTACACGTCTCCCTCTTCGTTATTTTGATAAAACAACACACGGAGACACGCTGAGCCGGGTGATGAACGACATTGATAATATTAATACTTCTTTACAGCAGGCACTCACGCAAGTGATCACATCTGTTATTACAGTCATTGGTATTGTCGTCATGATGCTTTTCATCAGTCCGCTGCTGACACTGCTTGTTTGTTTGACGCTGCCTCTCAGTTTGATTGCGATTCGAGGCATTACATCATTTTCGCAAAAGCATTTTAAAGCACAGCAAAAAGAACTAGGGATGATCAATGGACATATTAATGAAATGTTCACAGGACATCAGACGGTTCGTGCGTATGGCTATGAAAAGAAAGCCATTGATACATTTGATCAATTAAACGAACAACTATATGAATCTTCAAGAAAAGCACAATTTATCTCCGGCTTAATGATGCCGATGATGACCTTTATTGGGAATCTTGGCTATGTGGCGGTAAGTGTTGCTGGCGGAATTCTTGTCATTAACGGGAATATTCGTGTTGGGGATGTGCAAGCATTTATCCAATACACACAGCAAATGTCGCAGCCGCTTGTGCAAGCATCCAGTGTTGCAAACTTAGTTCAATCTGCTATCGCTTCAGCTGAACGGGTGTTTGAAATTCTGGATGAGGAAGAAGAAAATGCGGAAGAAGATGCAGCGATTGATCTTAAATCCCTTTCTGGAGATGTGGCCTTTGAGCACGTTCACTTCGGTTATGAGAAAGATCAACCCATTATTAAAGATTTGAATTTACAAGTCCGAGAAGGACAAACGGTTGCCATTGTTGGGCCAACAGGCGCTGGAAAAACAACGATTATTAATCTGTTAATGCGCTTTTACGAGCTAGATCAAGGCTCCATTCGCATTGGCGGCGTAAAAACAACCGACCTCAGCCGAGAGCAAGTACGTGACTTATTTGCGATGGTTCTTCAGGATACATGGCTCTTTGAAGGCACAATTTATGACAACATCGCATATGGTAGACCGCATGTTTCAAAAGAGGATGTGTTGAAGGCCGCTAAACATGCCTATGCAGACGATTTCATCCGCACCCTTCCAGATGGATATGACACACTCTTAACAGAAGATGCCGGCAACCTCTCACAAGGTCAACGTCAACTGTTAACCATCGCCCGTGCCATCTTATCTGATCCGAAGATATTAATCTTAGATGAAGCAACAAGCAGTGTCGATACACGGACAGAGATGCATATTCAAAAAGCGATGAATGAATTAATGAACGGCAGAACAAGCTTCGTCATTGCACATCGACTTTCAACGATTAAAGATGCCGATCTCATTTTAGTCATGAAAGATGGCACGATTATTGAAAAAGGAACTCATCGTGAGCTTTTGAAAGAAAAAGGTTTTTATGCAGACCTCTATATGAGTCAATTTGCCGAGAACCAAGTCGGTTAAACAGCACCAAAAAGGATAGACAGCATGTAAAAATGCATGTCTATCCTTTTTGTGATACCTTAAGCTTCCCGTTTTCTGACTTTCACACTGAGTTTTGTCATGTAATCCGCTTCATTTTTAGACATCAGAGAATGAAGTAAATACTCCTCAAAGACATCTCCATCCAGTATCATATCCTCTGCTTCGATTTGATCTAATAAACGTGAATAGGCAGTCTCCATCTCTTCATATGTTCCTTGTTGATACATGACTGCATATAGACCCGCTGGCTTTTTGACTGCATCCGGCCCTTCCATTCGGCAAAACAGCCTATCAGACTGATGATAATGACGCTGCAAAAACTGCTCCTTGTTTAAAACAGAACCATTTGCCGCAGCACCTTTAATCCCAATTCCTTTCAGAAATTCTCCTACAATTCGAGAAATTTCTTCTACAGGTGTGTTTGAATCAATCGGGTTTGATGTACTGAGGACGATCGGTTCCTCTGGCAGTTCTTGAAACAAGACCTCCCCTGTTTTCACTGATGATAATTCATTCGTTGTCTCGATCACACGAAAAAGAAAAGATTGAATATCCTGTAGTTTTTGGATCTCCTCTCCGACCTTTTCTGCTTGATCAACCGCCAGGCTTTGCAATTTATCTTGAGAAGGCTCAGTAAAGTATTGTTTTAATTGCTTGATCGGAAATTGAACAGCACGAAGGGATTGAATGGCCATGAAATGATCAAATTGTTCAAATGTATAATAACGGTATCCATTTTCCTGAACACCTGCCGGCTTAAACAAATCGATTTTATCATAATAGAGCAGTGTATCTTTTTTCACTTCAAATAATGACGCAAATTCTCCAGTTAAAAATGTTTTTTGAACATCGCTCATCATTTTTAGGGCTCCTTTCTTGACTATGGAGTTACTCCATCCTTTATGATAACATGCATAAACACCACGTATGTGGAGAAAGGATTTACACATGAACAAAATCGCACAAGATCAAGTCACATTATCACTTGCAAAACAAGAGGACTTCCCTTTGATGAAAAAGGAACTGCAAGATGCTTTCACAGCTGGCATCATTGATGCATTTGGGAATGCAGAAGGTGGACCAATTCCTCCTGATGAGTCGATTGATGAATCTTTTTATTCGACAGAGAACCTTGTCTATCATATTTTACTAAATGGTCAAAAGGCAGGAGGGGTTGTTTTAAAAATCAACCATCACACACACCGCAATTCGGTGGACCTGTTATATATCTCTTCATCATCTCACAGCCGAGGCATTGGTCAGGCAGCATGGAAAGCCATTGAGGCGCAATATCCAGAAACGAAGGTGTGGGAAGTTGTCACTCCTTATTTTGAAAAGCGCAACATTCATTTTTATGTGAACAAATGCGGGTTTCAGATTGTTGAGTTTTATCACTTACACCATCCAGATCCGAGCTTCCCTCATGAGAAGAATCAAGAAAATGACCCTTTAGCACCTGAGACATTTGAATTTTTCAAATTTGAGAAAGTCATGAAAAAAGATTGTTCAAGTTCATAAAAAAACTCCCTCTTATGGGGAATTTCAGATTGTTGACAAAGGGCTAAAATGGACTTCATTTTAGCCCTTTGTCTTCTTTTTCAAGAGTTGTCAGTGCTTCAGCATCGTTTCCATGTCGTTCCCCCTTTTTCTCTCTTCTTTTCTCATACACTAAAAAAACACTACCCCAAGAAGAAAGGTAGTGTTCGTTACATTCATTCTAGCTTCTAATCTGACCATCACCAGATAGAAGCAGCTTTGTTGTTGTCAGTGCAGGAAGTCCCATTGGCCCTCTTGCGTGCAGTTTTTGAGTAGAAATGCCAATTTCAGCGCCATATCCTAGTGCACCGCCATCTGTAAAACGTGTAGATGCGTTATGATAAACAGCGGCCGCATCGACTTCGTTTAGAAAGATTTGTGCGTTTTTTTCATCCTCTGTTACGATGGCTTCTGAATGTTTCGTTCCGTACTGATCAATGTGGTGAATGGCGTCCTCAATTGAGTCAACGACTTTCACCGCAAGATCAAGACTTAAATACTCATCTGTCCAATCCACTTCCTCCGCAGGAACCGCTTCGGAAAAGAAAGATTGAGCGTCTTGATCTCCATGCACAGTGACATGATGCTGAAGCAATGCTTCATTCAATGCTGCACCATTTTCTTTCAGCCAATCGCGATGAACGATCAGAGTCTCAAGCGCATTACAAACGGCCGGACGATTTGTTTTCGCATTGATGACAATCTGAATGGCTTTTTCTACATTCGCTGTTTGATCAATAAAGATATGGCAGTTCCCTGTCCCTGTTTCAAGAACTGGAATGGTCGATTCTTCTACAACGGTTTTGATTAAAGAAGCCCCGCCTCTCGGAATTAAAACATCAATCCACTCTTTTAGATGAAACATCGCTTGAACCGATGAACGGTCTGTTTGTTCAATAAACTGTACCGCATCACGAGGGATCTTTGTTTGATCCAATGCCTCATGAATGACGCGGACGATGGCTTTGTTGGAAGAAATAGCGGAGGAACCGCCTTTTAAAATCACTGAGTTGCCTGCCTTGAGGGCAAGCCCTGCTGCATCGACAGTGACATTCGGTCTCGCTTCATAGATCATCCCGATCACGCCGAGCGGTACTCTTCGGCTTTTCACATGTAAGCCGTTCTCAAGAGTCCATTCATCCAATATTTCTCCAACAGGATCTGTTAATCTCGTCACAAGCCGCAAACTTTCTGCAAACTCATGAATTCTCTCTTCATTTAACATTAATCGATCCATTAATGCTTCAGAGAAGCCCTTTTCTTTTCCTGCCTCTAAATCCTTTTGATTTTCCTGTAAAATAAAATCACTTTGCTGTTCGAGCGTTTCTGCTATTTTCAGCAGCGCCTCATTTTTTTCCTCTGTTTGAAGTAAGCCTAGTTTTTTTGATACGTGCTTTGCTTTTTTCGCTTTTTCTTTGACCGATGTGACAACTTCAGCTGTCAGTGTCATGAAATTCCTCCCTTATGATTAGCAAACTGGTATTGATAAATCTAAATGACAAACAAACGCTTCAAGATCTACGACATGCACCACTTCATCCTGTAGCAAGTCACCGTTGAGTGCGAGTTCGTCGGACGCATAATTGACAATGCCAAGCCCTATTTCTCTTTCATCTTGATCTAAAATACGGACTACATCGCCTTTTTTAAACGAACCCTTTACATCGACTATGCCGTCAGAATCCAGACTTTTCTCACGATGCATGAGAAGCTCCTGTGTTTTCTCTTGAACAACGATTTCGCCTTTTGGGCCAGAATGAAAAGCAATCCACTGTTTTTTATAATTCAGCGGCGCTAAATTTTCGTCAGCTGTAAAATAAGTGCCGTCCTCTGTCCCGTTGATGGCTTTGTCTAAAATGTGAGGCGTATCGGCTTTTCCCAAAAAGCCATTGATGCCTGCGGCCATTGAAATTTTAAAGGCATCGAGTTTTGATTTCATTCCGCCTGTGCCAACGCTGCTTCCCGCATCTCCAGCGGCTGCTTCGATGTCTTCTGTGATTTCTGTGACTTCTAGAATTCTCTTCGCATTCGGGTTTGTATGAGGGTTATCTTCATACAAGCCATCAATATCAGATAAAATAGCAAGGAAATCCGCATCAATCAGTCCAGCTACTTTTGCAGACAATGTATCATTATCTCCAAACTTCAACCGATTGATCGTCACTGTATCATTTTCATTAATAATCGGGATGATCCCTCGATCTAATAACACATTCATTGTATTTCGCACATTTTGATAGCGCGTTTCATCTGAAAAATCACTTCTTGTAATTAATAGCTGTGAAGCAATATAGCCGTGCGATAAAAATAAAGTAGAATATGACTCCATTAAAAGCCCTTGCCCTATTGAGGCAGACGCCTGTTTTTCTGGCAGTGTTTTCGGTCTATCAATAAATCCTAATTTTCGGTAACCAGCTGCAACCGCACCAGATGAAACCAAAATGACTTCGTGTCCTTCATCTTTGAGTTTTACAATTTGATTGACGAGGTTTTCTAGTTTTTTTAAACTAATCTCACCTTGAAAGCTAGTAAGAGAGCTGCTTCCGATTTTCACAACAATTCGTTTTCTCTCTTTATCTGCGTACACCTTATCACTCCTGTATTGAGGCTCTATTTATATCGTTACTTTTTGTTTTTGCTGTTCACTTATTTCTTTTGATCGATTGGCGGCATGTTTGACGGCCTGCTTGATGGCTTCTCCTCCGCCAAAATCATCTAATGCATCTAGTCCTGCAGCAGTTGTTCCATTAGGTGACGTAATTTTTTCTCTGAGGACAGAAGGATTTTCAGCTGTTTCTTGCAGCATCTTCGCTGCACCGAGAAGTGTCTGTGTACCGATTTGACGGGACATTTCTTTTGATAAGCCAGCTTCTTCTCCAGCTTCTTCGATTCTTTCCATTAAGAAATAAAAATAAGCTGGACCGCTTCCGGCAATTCCTGTGAAAATATCCATTTGCTCTTCCTGAATGGTATACACTTCTCCCATTTCAGATAAAAGAGCCCGACTCATGCTTACATGTTCATTTTTCACATCACGTCCAGCAGATAAAGCGGTCGCCGACGCCCCAATCGTACTTGACGTATTTGGCATTACTCGCATAACAGGCTGCCCATCATGCAGCATGTCTTCAATATACGATGATTTCACACCTGCAAGTACAGACAGGATGAGCTGATCTTTCTGAATATGAGGTTTTAATGATTCAAGTGCTGTTTCAGCATCCTTTGGCTTCATTGCCAGGATCAACATATCCATTTCTTCAAAAGGAAATGAATCCATTGTGGCTGTTTGGATTCCGTAGCGTTTCGTTAGTTCGTTTAATCGCTGCTTATTTTGCTTGTTTGTTGCGTAAATTTGGCTGAGCGGCATCTGACCTGATCGCACAATACCTGCAATCATTCCTTCCGCCATAGAACCTGCTCCAATGAAAGCAACTTTCTTTTGATCAATGATATTGATCCTCTCCCTTGTTCGCTTTTTGTTCGTGTTTTTCGCACGTTAGTTATCGTAACATGATGAGAAATCGTGTCAAGAAAGAGCCAGCGCTTTTCAAAAGTCCCGAATGCGCGCTGAACAGCTTGCGGTATGTATGTTAGCCGTGTTTTTTCAAATCATCAATTTAGATCAAAAGAACTATACAGATTTGAATCATAGTACCCTTTCGTTCGACTGAATTCACCATTTTATTTTTGGTTTCGGTGACTTCAATTCTAGTTTTTAGAAAGCGCTATCATTTTTGATGACTTTCTATTTTCCTATAGGATGAATGTGTTTGAATCTTTCAATTAGACTATTGACATATTTTAGAAAACATGTCCGTTGAAATGCGTTTTTCGTGGTGATACCGTGAAAGGGAATCAAGAGAAAAAGGAGCGTTCATAATGAAAGTAAAAGAAAATTACGTTAATGTCATCCCAATGAAAGAAATCCGATCTACAGATGACCTTCTTTTCCCATTCCCTATCTACAATGAATTACGATCGCAGGGTGATATTCGATACGATGAAACGAGAAAGTGCTGGGATCTCTTTCGATATGCTGATATTCAGTCTGTTCTGAAGCAGCCAAAAGTGTTTTCATCACAGCGAGGAAGAAGCACATCTAAAACGAGTATTTTAACAATGGACCCTCCAAAACATACCAAAATGAGAGCACTCGTCAATAAAGCCTTCACGCCAAAAGCGATCAAACAAATAGAAGAAAAGATCAAAGACTTGACCCATGATCTATTACATCAAGTAAAGGATCAACGGACCTTCGATATTGTGCAAGATCTTGCCGCTCCCCTACCTGTCATGATCATCGCCGAGCTTCTCGGTGCAGAAGTGAAAGACAGAGAGCTGATCAAAAAACATTCAGATGCTCTAGTTGCAGGAGCCAAAGATGATTCAAAAGAAGCTATTCAAGCCGTTGTCGACATGCAAAAACAAGCAGAAAAAGAGCTGTCAGCGTACTTTGCTCATTTGATCCAAAAACGAAAAGAAACGCCAGCCGATGATTTAATCTCCCTTCTCATCCAAGCGGAAATTGACGGTGAGCGTTTATCAGAAAATGAACTACTTGGCTTTTGTATACTCTTACTCGTTGCTGGTAATGAAACAACAACGAATTTAATCACAAATGCAGTACGACTTTTAACAGAACAGCCGCATATCGCCGAATCAGTGAGGAAAGACCTGTCTCTCATTCCTCAATTGACAGAAGAAACGCTACGCTATTATCCGCCTGTTCAAGCGATTGGGCGAGTTGCAGCAGAGGATGTTCAGATTGCCGGTTCTCACATTGAAAAAGGAGACTATCTCATCAGCTGGGTGGCATCTGCGAATCGTGATGAACGGAAGTTTGACGATCCAGATACGTTTCGTCTTGACAGAAAATCAAATCCACATTTGAGCTTTGGCTTCGGCATCCATTTTTGTCTTGGTGCCCCTCTCGCCCGGCTTGAGGCTCATCTAGCACTTGAGATTTTACTCCGTACGTTTCGAGAAATCACCTGTACGGCAGATCAGCTGAAACCAATTCAAAGCACGTTTGTGTTTGGGGTCAAAGAATTCCCTGTGCAGGTCACCCGCTTTTAAAAGTCCCTTTCATTAGGGGCTTTTTTTCATATGCTTATCCTTACCTTCCTCGTCTGAACATGCTAAAATAAAGTCCATATGTACAGTGATCACGGAATTCGGAAAGGAAGCTAAACGTATGACCGATTACACAGCAATGAAAGACGGAATATTCAAATCAGTTTGTTCGTTAGATTGCCCTGACCAGTGCGGTCTTTTAATCCATAAAGAGAACGGAAAGATCGTTAAAGTTCAAGGAGACCCAGATCATCCAGTCACTCAAGGAAACATTTGCAATAAAGTGCGGAATGTCACAGCTCGTTTATATGATGAAAAACGTCTGACAACGCCATTAAAACGTGTAGGTCAAAAAGGTGACCGGCAGTTTGCACCAATTACGTGGGAAGAAGCGATTGAAACCATTCGTCAAAAATGGACAAAGCTGATCGAAGAAAAAGGACCAGAAAGCATTTTGCCTTACAGCTTCTATGGGAATATGGGGAATCTTAATGCAGAAGGAATGGACCGCCGCTTTTTCTATCGACTTGGCTCAAGTCAGCTAGACCGAACCATTTGTCAGTCAGCCGGAACAACAGGCTATAAATATACAATGGGCGCAAGCATCGGGACAGACCCAGAAGAAACCATTCATACGAAACTATTTATCTTTTGGGGCATCAATGCGGTTTCAACCAATATGCATCAAATCACGTTGGCACAAAAAGCTCGAAAGCAAGGGGCTAAAATTGTCGTCATTGATGTGCACAAAAACCAAACGGGCCGGATGGCAGATTGGTTCATTCCGCTTCGCCCTGGCACTGACAGTGCGCTAGCTCTTGGGATCATGCATGTCCTTTTTAAAGAAGACCGCACAGATGCGTCATTTTTAGAGACTTACACGGTCGGTCACAATGAACTTCGCGAGCATGTGAAGCAGTATGATCCAGAAACGGTTGAACAAATCACGGGTGTCCCGAAAGAAGACATCATCACACTTGCGAGAATGTACGCAGAGACAACGCCGTCTCTCATTCGTATTGGCAATGGGCTACAGCATCACGATAATGGCGGTATGAGTATTCGAACCATCTCCTGCCTCCCTGCCCTCACCGGTCAATGGCTGCATAAAGGCGGCGGTGCGATGAAATCGAACTCTTCTTTTCTTAGTTATAATGAAATCGCTCTTCAGCGACCGGAATTATTAAAGGAACGCGAACCTAGAACATTTAATATGAATCAGCTGGGCAGCGTGCTAACGAACGCAGAACCTTCTATTGATTCTCTTTTTGTCTACTCTTGCAACCCGGCTGTTGTGACACCTGAAGCAAATAAAGTAAGAGACGGTTTGATGCGGGAAGACTTATTTACGGTTGTCCATGACTTGTTCATGACAGAGACAGCCTCTTATGCGGATATTGTTCTGCCAGCTACATCTGCCTTTGAAAACGAGGATTTTTATACTTCTTACTGGCATCATTACATTCAAATTCAAGAACCTGTTATAGAACGTTATGGAGAAAGCAAATCAAACACAGAAGTGTTTCGTCTTTTGGCTCATGCGATGGGCTTTGAAGATGAAGCCTTTAAAGACACAGATGCGGAACTAATGGAACAAGCTCTTCATCATCCTGAAAATCCGCATTATGAAAACATTTCATATCAAGCGTTAAAAGAGAAAAAGTGGATCAAAGCAAAACGAGGGCCTTTCGAAGATTTAAAGCTCCCTACCCCAAGCGGGAAAATTGAGCTTTACTCTGAACAAATGAAAAAAGATGGATATCCAGCCCTTCCAACCTATGTACCTTTATTCAAGGAAAGTGATTATCCACTAACGTTTATACCGGGACCAAACCATAATTTTCTTAATTCCACCTTCTCTCTTCATGAGAAGCATCAAAAGCTAGAGAAATGTCCGAAGCTTCATATGAATGAACAAGATGCAAAAGAAAGACAGATTGAAGATGGGGACATGGTTCGTGTGCTGAATGATCGAGGAGAATGCGAGCTGATCGTGTCAGTCGGACAAAATGTGTTATCTGGTGTTGTTGTCAGCCAGGGATTATGGGCAGACCAAAAAGGCAAAAAACATTTGGTGAATGGCCTCACACCTGATCGCTTGGCAGATATGGGCGGCGGTGCGACGTTCTTTTCCGGCAGAGTCGAAGTTGAAAAATTATGATAGAAAAAGCCAGGAGTTTTGCTCCCGGCTCTTTTCTTTGACTTTTTTAGTTGCCAATAAACAGCTGATTGGTCATCACATTTGCACTTCCGCTGCTTTGGTAGCCTTCTACAGTAAATGCCGTTTCATACATTTTCCCCATTGGCATCCCTAAGCTTTCCCATTTTCTAAAATGCGCACTGACGGAGACCGTTCCGCTTGTACGTTTCGTTTGACGTACACTCCAATATTGCTTGAAGGTTGCGATCCCGATAATGGAAGGCTGATTGACACGGGTTGTTTCATAAATGTCATATGTGCCTCCATCAGCATAAAATGATCCTTTATACGCTCCTGTTGGACGATATGTGCCCCATGAATCAACAATGTAGTATTCTGCTAATGGAGATTGTGTCCAGCCATAGACACATAGATAGGAATTCCCGCCTGGGTTAAAACTTGCGTTGTAATTGATGGAGATGTTGCCAAGCTGATGGTGAGTTCTAGTGGAATCAAACTTTTTCCCTTTTCTAAATAAAGCATTTCCGATATTGTTCCAGCCTGCACTAAATGCCCCGCCGTTATTGAGTGTCATCGAGGTGTTTCCATAATCCTTCCATAATTCATAATCGTACCCGCTATGGTTACCCATTTCATTATTCGTAATGGTTCTCGCATGGGCTGGTACAGCCGTCAGTATAAGCGTCAGTCCAATACACATCACAAACAACAGTCTTAATTTTCTCAAATTCATCGTCCATTCCTCTCCTTTTTCATCCTTTTGATTCTGTCATCTCTAAGATGAAATGAATTCATCACCTCCTTTCATGCCCCTACTCACTACTAGATTATCGATACTGTTCTAGACCCGCATGAATGTCTCTTGTGTTTGTATAAATGCTTTGATACAAACGAAAGAGATGATCATATACATCGACATGCTGTTGATTTGGTGTAAATACGGCTGCTTGATGGATAAACTGATCCGCGCACGCCTCAAGTGACTCGTACCAGCCGCATCCAACTGCTGCAAGCATCGCTGCACCTAACGCGGGCCCTTGCTCATTTTCAAGCTGTATCACCTCAGCTTGAAAAATGTCTGCCTGCATTTGAAGCCATGTATGACTTCTCGCACCTCCACCAATAGACACGATGGAATCAATGCTTTTTCCCGCGTGCCTGAATAAAGCGATCGATTCATTTAATGAAAAAGTGATTCCTTCAAGCACAGCTCTAACCATATGCGCTTTTTCATGCCGGCTGTCTAATCCAATGAAGCTTCCACGAATGACTGAATCTGCATGAGGCGTTCTTTCCCCAACTAAATATGGCGTAAATAGCAATCCATTTGCGCCAGGCGCTATATCCTTTGCTCCGGCTAAAAGGTCTTTAAACGAATCATTTGGAGCAAGTAAAGATTTAATCCAATCGAGGCTATAACCTGCTGACAAAGTGACTCCCATTGTATAAAAAGCGTCTTTTTTTGCATGATGGAACAAATGCAAGTTTCCATTCAGCTCTCTGTTATGATTTTCTTCATAGGAAAGAATGACACCTGATGTGCCAATGCTGCATAGTGTGTGACCTGATGATAAAATGCCGGCACCAATGGCACCGCAAGCATTATCCGCTCCACCCGCAAAAACCTTCACATCTTCTGTCATCCCGGTTGCCTTTGCGATCTGTGGCAAGAGTGTTCCAACCTCCGCCTCCGACGAAACGAGCGGCGGGCAAATACGAAGCGGAATATCAAAGGTTTTGCAAATCTCCTCACTCCATGTTTGTTCTCCAATATCCAACAGTAACGTACCAGCCGCATCAGAATAGTCCATATGAATAGCGCCGGTTAATCGATATCTGACATAATCTTTTGGAAGTAAAAACAAATGGATTCGTTGATCAATTTCTGGTTCGTGTTCCTTTACCCATAACAACTTTGGCAGTGTAAATCCTTCTAACGCCTGGTTTTTTGTGATCGCTTGCAGCCTGCCTCCTAGCTTTTCTGTCATGCGCACGCATTGCGGTGTTGTTCTTGTGTCATTCCACAAGATGGCAGGCCTGAGCACTTGAAGGAATTCATCTAATAAAACAAGTCCGTGCATTTGTCCAGAAAAACTGATGCCTTCTACTTGCCTTGACTGAACAGGCTTTCTCTCCATAAGTTCTGTCATCGCGGCCATCGTCTGCTCTACCCAGTCTTCAGGATTTTGCTCACAATAACCTGGTTTGCTTTGAATGAGGCGGTAAGATTTAGTCGTCTCGCAGCATACCTTCCCGCTCTCATCTACTAATATCGCTTTAACTCCGCTCGTTCCAAGATCAATTCCCATCACATACTTCATGTGTTCACTCCTTCAAAACATCAGCCCGCTCCATTAATCTTCTAACAAATATTGATTCAATCTGGCTTTCAGCTGTTCCTCTCTGCCAGATTCGTTTCTGATGAGCGGATGTTTCAGTGCATATTCTTCTAATGTATGAAAGTTTGCCTTTCCTTCTGAAATCTCCCGTCCAATTCCTTCAGAAAAACTGCGGTACCGGTGCTTGATCACATCTTCAAACACACGGTCTTCTATGAGTCTATGAGCCACCCGCAGCCCTTTTGCGAATGCATCCATCCCCGCAATATGGGCATACAGAAGATCTTCCAGTTCAAAGGAGGCTCTTCTGACTTTTGCATCAAAATTGAGACCGCCTGTTCCAAGTCCGCCATTTTGCAAAATTTCATACATGGCGAGTGTTGTGGCATATAAATCCGTTGGGAATTCATCTGTGTCCCATCCTAGAAGGGAGTTTCCTTGGTTGGCATCAACGGAACCGAGCAGTCCATGAATTCTTGCTACACGCAGCTCATGCTCAAACGTATGACCCGCTAATGTCGCATGATTGGCCTCGATATTTAATTTAAAGTGTATATCCAATCCATATTGTTTTAAAAAGGCGATCGATGTCGCTGCATCCGTATCATATTGATGAGTTGTCGGTTCCTTCGGCTTTGGCTCAATTAAAAATTGACCTGTAAATCCAATTTCTTTTGCATAATCGACCGCCATATGCAAAAAGGTCGCCAAATGGTCAAGCTCTCTTTTCATATCTGTATTCAGCAGTGTGTCGTAACCTTCTCGTCCTCCCCAGAAAACATAATTTTCTGCGCCGAGTTCCTTTGCTGTTTCGATGCCCTTTTTCACTTGTGCTGCTGCATAGGCAAATACATCTGCATGACAGGATGTCGCTGCACCGTGAACAAATCTTGGATGCTTAAACATATTAGCCGTGTTCCATAGAAGACGAACCCCGCTTTGCTGCATGTAATCTTTCATTCTTTCTATGATGATGTCTAACTGTTGATTGGTCTCTTGAAGCGTGTCGCCCTCTGGTGCAATATCACGGTCATGGAATGAAAAATACGGGACATCCAATAGATCAAAGAGCTGAAAAGCCACTTCCAATCTAGCCTTCGCCAAATCCATTCCACTATAAGAATCCCATGCCCTTTTCATCGTGCCAGTTCCAAACATGTCTGTTCCATCAGCAGTCAATGTATGCCAATAAGCGACGGAGAATCGCAGGTGATCTTTCATTGATTTTCCGCCAATCATTTCGCTCGGATTATAATATTTAAATGCGAATGGGTTCTTTGAATGTTTTCCTTCATATTGAATGTTGCCAATCCCTTGTAAACTACTTAACGAAGTCATATTTGATTTGACCATAAGTGATTCCCCCTATATATTCACTTAGTAAGTTGATTCAACAAACAAATGAACGAGTTGACCAACTAATCTCTTTGAATTTTCCATATTTTTTAGTTTTTTAGAAATATTTTCGTTATAATAAAGTGAAAAGCATGTTTTATAGAGAATGAACTCGACAAAAAATGGCTTTTCTTCACTTAATCTAAAGACGAAACAAATGGAGTGGATACAATGGATATTGCGGATCAAAACTTTGTGAAAAAAATAAATCAAAAGCTATTGCTAAACGAAATTCTGCACCATGCACCAATTTCCAGAGCAAAATTATCTGAACGCACTGGGTTAAATAAATCGACCGTTTCTTCTCAAGTGAGTACATTAATGAAAGAACATCTTGTTTATGAAATCGGTCAAGGCGAATCTAGCGGCGGAAGAAGACCCGTGCTTCTCATGTTTAATAAACGTGCAGGTTACTCTATCGGCATTGATGTCGGTGTTGATTATGTCAACGGCATTTTAACAGACCTTGAAGGGTCGATGATTCATAATGAGCAGCTCAAGCTCCCATCCAGCACACCTGATGTGACCGTCCGTATTTTAATTGAATTGATTCAGCAGTTACGTTCACACATTCCTTCTTCTCCATACGGGCTGATTGGTATAGGGATTTGTATACCTGGTCTGGTCGATGCAGATGAACAAATTGTGTTTACGCCTCATTCAAAATGGAAAAATGTCGATCTAAAAACAAGTCTCCAAGACACATTCCAAGTACCGGTTTTTATCGAGAATGAAGCAAATGCCGGTGCATACGGTGAAAAAATCTTTGGTGCTGCTAAACATTATGACCATCTGATCTATGCAAGTATCGGCACTGGTATTGGAATAGGCATCATTATCAATCATCATTTATATAGAGGTACAAACGGTTTTTCTGGTGAAATGGGACATATGACGATCGACTTTAATGGACCGACATGTAGCTGCGGAAATCGTGGTTGCTGGGAACTGTATGCATCTGAGAAAGCACTGTTCCAATCGCTCCAAACAGATGATCAGCCATTCACCTATCAAGATATTGAGCGGCTGGCGAAGTTAAATGATATGAAAACACTCAATGCCTTGCGTAACTTTGGCTTTTACATTGGGGTAGGTCTCACAAACGTTCTGCATACCTTCAACCCACAAGCCGTTATTTTACGAAACAAGGTCATTGAATCTGAGCAGGCCGTTCTAAGTGTCATTCAAGATGAAGTATCCTCTAGAATGGATGCACAATTCAGCTCACGGGTGGAGCTGCTTCCTTCATCATTAGGACAAAACGCACCAGCCTTAGGGATGACATCTCTTGTCACTGAAGCTTTTTTGCGTGATGTCACGCCTTCACCATGATGGAATACATGTTAAAGAGAGACAGCCTTTAGAGTGTTGTCTTTTTTTATTCAGTTGTTTCTTCGTATCGAAAATACTTAAAATCGGCAGGCAGACGTTCACCGCTTGTGTCTTGGCACTGCATTCCAACAAAAGCCCCTGTAAAGAACCCCCCTCCTCGAATAAAATCATCTGACAAATGGGTCGATTCAAGCGGTACATCTATTTTTTCCCACTCTTGTTGATCAAAAGAATAAGAATACGTGTACGTCTCTCTCTGAACGGTCACTTTTAAATACACATACGGAATCTCGTCTGGGATGATGATTTTTTTAATTAGCGGCTGAGAAAAGGCCAGGTTTTCACACACAGATAACTCAAGGATACGGTCAAGCGCATCGTCATAAGTCACCTGAAGTGCAGTCCAATTTTCCGTATTATAATAATTCACAAGACCTGCCGCTTGCTGAAAGTTTTTCGGAAAGAAGGAAACCGCTGTCTCTGCTTCAAAATAAAAGCTTTGCCAGCGCCTCGCAACAAACGCTTGGGTAAATTTAGACGTTAAAGATTCCTGCCCATACAGCCTTAAATGATGAGGATTTTCCGTCACTGAACCAATCTGATCCGTAAATGGGATTCTTAATGTTTGGAAATGTCTATTTAACGATGAATCTTTAAATTCATCGACTATGTGATAGGTTGGAGAGAACTCTTTTACGCTCATCGCAGGCGCTTCAACCTCTAGGAGCCCCTCTTTTCCGCCTACCACATACGGCCAGCCATCTTTCCATTCAAGCTTTTGTATGGCTGTCTCTCTTCCTAAAGGGCACCAGCCTCTTTGCTGAAAAATGGATTCCTTACTTGAATGAATTGGACGGCCAGTCAGATGAGCCAAATACCATTCATTTGTATGCGTTTGTACAATGGAAGCATGCCCGCATTTTTGTAGTGGATGGCTAGGCGCGTGAAAAGCCGTTAAAATTGGGTTGTCAGGATGAACCTCATACGGCCCATCAATACGCGAGGAACGGGCGATTGTGGCTGCATGTTCGTAACGTGTTCCCCCTTCAGCTGTTAATAAATAATAGACATCATTGATGTAATAAAGATGCGGGGCTTCTGTCAGTTTGATTGGCGTGCCTTTAAAAATGACCTTCCGTTCACCGACCAGTTTTTTTTCAGATACACTATATTCCTGCAAGGCTATACCTGCAAAGGAGTGATGTTTTTCTCGATGGTCCCACAGCATATTCAACACGTATTTCTTTCCGCTTGGATCATGGAACAAGGAAGGATCAAACCCAGAACTATTGAGCCGAACCGGATCGCTCCACTCACCATCTACTGCATCAGCTGTGACCAAATAATTATGACCATCCTTAAACGGACCATCTACTACTTTAATATCTGAATAGATGAGCCAAAACTGACCATCCGCATAACTTAAACACGGTGCCCATACCCCGCCGGAATCAGGATTTCCTTTCATATCGAGTTGAGAAGTTTTTTGCAAGGGACGCGCGGCGAGCCGCCAATGGATGAGATCCTTCGAGTGATAAATTTGCACCCCCGGGAACCATTCAAATGTAGAAACCGCCATGTAATAGTCCTCTCCCGCACGGCAAATACTTGGGTCAGGGTTAAATCCTTTGAGCACTGGATTAGTAATCTTCAATTGAACTTCCTCCTCTTTCAGAGAACTACATTTTAAAATCGTCCATATGATCGATATACACCTTGTCTCTATTCTCAAGCTCTCGTATGACTTTTTTATGTTTTTCTTCATCTAGGTTATAAAAATTAATATCAACCATCGCTAAAATGAGTAAGCATACAGGAATCACCGTTGTCGTGATTAAAATGCCCAGTAAAGCTTCTGGTGTTTGCACTTGATTTGCAATATAACCAAATCGGTCAAGGACAAGCCCTGGAACGATGCCGCCTAAGGCCATCCCAAATTTAAAGAAGAAGCCAATCACTGCGTAAATCAGTCCACCCATTCTTTTCCCTGTTTTATATTCGCCATATTCAACGGTTTCAGGAATGAGTGCCCACATGTAAGCACCTGCTGTAATACTCCCTGCAGCCGCAACGAGCCTGAAAATAAGTATTAAAGTGATTTGACTCGGCGGGATCACAAGTAATGCAAGAAGGCCTACAATATTCAGCAATAATGAATAATTCAGCAGCTTTTTCTTTCCTAATAGTTTGTGCAATTTTGGAATAAACGGCAGCACCATTAAAGCTGGCAGACTGCCAATCAGGCCGTACCACTTCACTAAATCTTCTCTGCCGAGGTTATACGTCACATAATAGATCCCGACTGAGTTGCTGATCGAGTTCACACCAAAGATAATGATAAAGAAAATGCTTAACACAACAAGCGGACGATTCACTCGTAACTGGACAAAGAGATCACTGAACTTGATCTTTTCCTCTGGCTTTTGAAGTGTGACGCGCTCATTCGTACTTTTAAAACAGAAAATCAGTAATCCGCCCCCAAGTACACCGAGAAATGCCATCGTGATCTGCCAGCCAAGTGCTGTATTTCCTGTTGTATCACTCAAAAACGTCGCAAGAAACGGAACAAAAAAAGCAACAACTAAACCACCGAGATTTGCAAAAAGCATACGAACAGACGTAATACTGACGACCTCTTGGTTATTTCTTGTCATTGCGGAAGTTAAAGCACCATAAGGAACATTGATGAACGTGTATGTAAGCGATAAACCAACATACGTGATGTACGCATAAATGAGTTTTCCCATTTCGGAAAAATCCGGTGTCGTAAAACAAAGAATAGCAAGAACGGCAAAAGGTAACGCACCAAATAACAAATAAGGTCTAAACCGGCCAAAACGGCTGTTCGTTCGGTCAACCATCGCCCCAATAAACGGATCTGCAAGCGCATCGATGGCCCGAACCACCAAAAACATCGTCCCTGCTGCTGCTGCTGATAATCCATACACATCCGTATAAAAAAATAATAGATACGTAGAGACAGTTGCATAAATTAAATTACATGCGAAATCTCCTGAAGCATACCCCACTTTTTCAGACATACGAATCTTCTTTAAATTCTCACTCACCATGAGTTTTCTCCCTTCTTCACTTAGCCTCTTCTAACGGACAGATGGTGCAGGGCAGCAGCAATCAATAGGTCGAAAATAAAGCGCTTTCAATTCGTTGTAAAAATGAAGCTGAACAGCTCTTTCTTTCAGCTTAGCCCACATAGCAGCAAATCATGTGCTTTAAACAATAGATCAATAGATGATCGCCATCTTAGTTTATCGATTAAACAAACTAAGATGAATTCATTTTATAAAATATGATCTGACTTTTCAATATTTTTTGAAAAAATAATCCAAATAATTGATTTCTTGTCATTTTTTCTATGATATGAGGAGATGAACCTTCTTTTTATCTTCCAAAGACAAAGAGAACTCAAATAATGGTTGCATTCATACCAATCCCATGCTATATTAATCAAGCGATGAGCTGAATTGTGTAAGTCGGGTAACACGTCTCTTTGAGACACACACGAATGTGGCGTGTGGTTATTCCGCCTCAATACGCAAAAGACATCTTCTGATGAAGATGTCTTTTTTCTTACCCTATTTTGGTGCCATTTTCAACCGGCTCATCGGTGGCAAGCAGGACAACGTCTTCTTTTGACGGCATGCCTCCTAAGACAAGCACCTCTGATTTAAACCCGGCAATTCTTCTTGGCGGGAAATTGACCACTGCAATAATTTGTTTCCCAGTGAGATTCTCAGCCTGATAACGTTTTGTCAGCTGTGCACTAGATTGTTTTATGCCAATCTCATCCCCAAAGTCAATCTTCAGCTTGAAAGCAGGCACTCTCGCTTCTGCAAAGAACTCTGCTTCTACTATCGTCCCAACACAAATGTCTAATGCTAAAAACTGTTCAATATCTGCCATTAGAATCTCTCTCCCTTTCAATCTTTCATAAAAGATGACCACTTGTCTTCCACTAATTTCTTAATTGTAGCACACCCTACTCTTCTAAAAGAAAGGGTTAAAAAGACTATTCATTGAAAATCCTTTTTAGTTTACATAATCATTTTATAGTAGTCTATTAAATATTTGCATCATGAAAATGAATTCGGTAAAATGGCAAATAATCCTACTGCTTCCTCCCAAATATATCAGGGAGGGTTAACACTTGTTTACATTATCAGATATGTGGACGTTTTGCTGGTCGTTTTTCGTCATTCTTCCTATCGTTGCCATCTTGCATCAGCTGGGCCATATTGTAGTCGCATGGCTGTTTGGAGCAAAGGTTTCGTTTGCACTTGGCCGAGGCAAAAAAGTATTGAAAATAGGCGTCGTTGAAATTAGAAGAATCTATTTTCTAGATGCATTTTGCCACTATGAAGAAATGAGGAGAAATAACCGTTTCTCACACATACTTGTCTACTTAGGCGGATCATTATGCAACCTGCTCAGTGTTCTCATATTGAATACAATGATCGCCAATGATTTCCTGCCAGAACATCAATTTTTCTATCAATTTGCTTACTTCTCAGTCTACTATGTATTTTTTGCTTTACTGCCAGTACAGTATGCAGATCATCATCCGAGTGATGGGCAAGCGATTGTGAACATCATTCGTCACGGTGAACCATGCGACATCATTGACTAAGATGAGGGGCTTTCACTGGCGATTTGATACTGAATCGTTAAAAAAGGAATACCGAATAACTTCATTTGATGAATTGCTGTGAGACTTTTTTCCGTCTCTGCTTTCATATGAAAGCTTTCTTCCATTGGCAGTTTCATGGTGATGAAAGACGTATGCAAATACAATCCTTCATCGCCCGTACTGCCTTTTGGACTTTTACTTTTTAATAGAAAATCTTCCTTTTCATTCAAAGGTTTTAAAATTGCCGTAAGCTGTGAAAAAGGAAGCGGCAAAGCAATATTCATATAGACTGTCTCTTCATCATGGTGCTGAGCATAGAGCGCATAAAAGACTTGCTCGCCTTTCTCATTGCGCCTGACCCACACACGTACATTCTTCCTTTCTTCAAGAGGATGTTGAAATCTTGAAAGACTCCCCGGCATTTCATATGGCATTCGTGATGACCCTAAATAGAGCTGTCCTAGTTGTCTAAAAACAGGTTGAAGCAAAAAGACAAACGGCCTTACCCACCAATGAAAACAGACGGCTGCTTTTAACGTAAAGGACATCGGGTCTTCATAAAATCTGCGAATAACAGTTGACACACTCTCTGCTGAAAATGCCTTTCCATTTAATTGGTCAAGAGAATCGACTAAACCAATCTTCTCATCATGCTGCATGTGCTCATGTTGAAAAGACATGACCTGAAAACGACCGTGAACTCTCGATACCGGAAAATCCTTCTGTTTCAATCGATCAGCTGGTTTTTCAATCAACCATCCTATGAGGCCTGGTAAAATAACCAAACTTGCATTGATACTGCCATGAAACCAAATCATTTGATCCATGCTGATGTAGGTAACATGTAAAAGCATTCCGGCAGAATAAAGGAATGATAGGACGATCGTTCCCATTAACATGATGCTAGAAAACACAACGAACCCTTTTGCGACAGTTGAACGAAAAGAAGTTGTCATACATAAAATTCCATACAAATAAAGTGCGATCACATAAAGAACGACGCTGAACGTATCAAACAGGCGAGAATAGCTGATTCCCACAGCAATCATCACTGGCGACAGTAAAATAACCCAGCCACCCACTTTGTATAGCGTCGTCTCTTTTTTCCGCTGCCTCCCCAATAATCCATAAAAGATAGGGATAAAAAAAGCCGAATAATGAAAATGAATAGCGGTCAAAAGTACAATCATCGGTGAAAATGTCATCACTTGTATATCTGCTATGTACAGCCAGAACCAAAGCCCACCTAGAGCGATATACATACATGCGCCATCGATCATCAGCTCATGAAGCGGATGGGCCCCTCTTTTCAGCAAACGAGTGAAACCAAATAAAGCCAGAATCATTGTAAAGAAAAGCCATCCCAATGCAAGCCAAAGAGAATGATAGATGAATGCGCCTGTTGCACATAGAGCTGCTACTGGAAAGGCTTTCATTATGAAGCCGATCAGCCCCTTCTGCTGCCGTTTCTTCTCTTCCTGATAAAAAAAGTGTAAGAAAGCGGGAAGAAAAAATAACATCGCAATCAAAACAAAAAATTCTGGTATGGGAGCTGTCGTCAAACGTGTAAGGAGAAAGCAAGCCATCAACACGATGCTACACATCAAATGCCATTTATTCATGAGATGACACCCTTTCCGTAAACCGGCCCTTATACGTAAAAAGAGTGCCAAAAAGGCGATTTTTCACTTGAACATCAATCGTATACTCACCTGCATGCTCATCGTACCCTTCTGTTACATCAGATTCACCGTAAAGCCAAGAAGGCAGTGGCCACTCCCGCCCAAACAGCAAAAACTTTTGCTTACCTGATTGAATGTGCAAGAATCCTTTTTCCGTGACTGTAAAATGAAGCTCTGACACAAGAAGCCTAGGTTTTCCAAAGTAGTCTAGTACTTGATGGCTCTTCTGATCAATGATCATATCTGCATCAAAATGTCTTTCCTTGTCAGGAAAATAGAACGTTCGAAACCAGTGCATCCCTTCTTCTCCCTTACTTGTCGTAAAAGGCTTGTTCACAATTTGGAAGGGAATATTTCGCCCTCTTTCAGGAAAAAAACAGCGAAACAATGGACCGATTTTGAATAACAATCGGATGAGCTTTGTCCCGCCTCCTATTTCCTCCATGATGCCTTCGGCCGTAAACGCGCGGTTATAACGTTCTTTTAATGCTGGATGCAGCTTATCGTAGTCTTTTACTTGATGATGATGAACGACCATGTCTACCTCCCCTTTTTCGTTTGATCGAAAACACATCTACACAATCTTTTAAATTGATCATTCCTGCAACGGATAAAATGAAAAATGCACTCAGCACCAGCGGCTCGTGCAGAGTCGTTTCTGGCGATAAAATCCCTATACCAAGCATCAGTAGCAGAAAAATGCTTTGAAGGATAAATATATATTTTTTTGGCAGTTTAGGCATGAGCCATGATACACCTAATAGCGCATAAAACAATCGAAATCCGGTGCTATGATCAAAAGCAGAAGGTGAAAAAGGAATGATCGCTTGACATAACCAGACGATGGCAAACAACAAACAAATGCCATAATGGGCAAGTGTTCTCTCTAGCAGCAAACGGGGATGCGTTCCCTTTTCAAGCCACGTCTTTAATGCGCCAAAGCTAAAGGCAGTCATAAACCCCATCATTGGCCGAAAAAAGAACCGGTCTGCCCATTTCCACCCTTTTCCTTCCTTTGTTTCATAATCAAATTGCGTTTGAAACACAATGTGATCATTCGTTTTCATGTATTTCCAATACCCTCCGCCTTCTTTGATGAAAGACAAAGGGTGTGATGATTTAAATTGAAGTGAGGATGCTCTTTCATGACGCTCATCCTTCACGCTCGTTCGATACGCTCCTGTCCCAGTTACACTAATGCCGAATCCAAGGTGTTTCTCATACAAAAAGGATTGGGGCTGTTCATCACTAGGTCCATTTAATGAAATGGTCGAAAATCGCAAATCCCATTGTTCATGAAGCTTTGGATTTTGCGTATACTCCCATACTTTTTCAATAGGTGCTTGAATGGTTGTTTCCACATAAACAGGCTTTCTTTTCATCTGCCTCTACTCCTCTATGTGAATTATTTCACATAATAAGCATACCATGTTTCACAAAACTGTCAAATCTTTATTGGTTTTTTGCCCAAAAAATGTTTTGATTTGTTTACATCTCCTTCATCAAATCGGTTCGATACATAAAAAAGACCTGTCAATGAGACAGATCTTCTTGCTCTTTGATGCCTGCAATATAAAGACGGACCGCATAGCTCACACTATCTTCAAGCTGTTCTTTCCGTTGAAATCCTTTTTTGTTTGAAATATCTCCAAAGCCGTGCAGTAAGCTTCTAAGCCCTCTGACGACATGCGTCATGTCCTCTTCTTTTACACCAAAACGAGACATGATGGATTGGACAAGATCAGCAAGATTCTCTGCAGCCACACTGACTTCTCTTTCATTCATATGTGAAAAAGCAGCCTCATAAAGGCCGGGATGCTGACGAACAAATTGAACATATTGTCTTGCAAATGCTAAAACAGCGTCTTCTTTTTCCAGCCCCGCTGTTACTTGTTTGCCGGCCTCACAAAGCATTGTCAGCCCCTTGACAGCAAGAGCTGCCTGTATTTCATGAAGACCGGATATATGGTTGTAAAGAGATGGTGGTCTGATGTTAAGCCGTTTGGACAATGTAGCAATGGTCAAAGCGGAAAAGCCCTCCTCATCGACAAATTCGATGGCAGATTCAACAATTTTTTCTTGTGTGATACCCATTCTTGGAGACATGGCTTACTGTCCTCCCTTTTGTAGCTGATGCTTCCTTTTTTCGATAGCGGCTTTGAGCTTTGCCTCAGGCTCTATGATGAGATCACCATGTCCTGCTGCGAGACAAGACAAGCGAAGTGCCAGTAATTTTTCAGCGCTTTTTAGTGCTGTTTCTGCATCCCAAGTGGCAAAAGCCGGGAATGGGAAGGTGAAGCGAAACTCACCCGTTACAAATAAACCGCCTTTTGTCACAACTGCATCACCCGCAATGACAACCCCTGACTTTTCATCGTATAAAGAGATGCTTCCTGGTGTATGTCCTGGTGTGGCAATGACTTTAAGTGACCCAATCTCGTCCCCTTCTTCAACAAGCACGTCTGGTTTTGTGAGAATGTCTTTTGAAAAACTGCCTTTGACTTTTTTCTCTGGTTCACCAGGAAGTAAAGAGAAATCGCCAGCAAACAGGCGAGCATCTCGTTTCGATAAATAAACAACTGCCTCTGGAAAAGCCTTTTTCACTTCATCTAGTGCGCCAATATGATCCATATGACTATGAGTCAGAATAATTTTGTTAATGGGTTTGTTTAATTGATGTGCAAATTCAATGATCGAGCTTGCTGCCATTTTCAAAGCTGCATCAATTAAGATGAGTTCATTCTCTTCCTCAAATACATAACAATTTACCGGAAAAATACGTGGCATGAGTGTAAGCTGGTGCAAACGGTCAAATGTTGTCAATCTCATCTTGTTTCCCCCTAAAACTAATGTCGTTAGTTTTATATTAACTAATAGTATTAGTTTTAGCAACTATTTTTTCATCGACTGCAATATAAATATCAACTTGCGCTTCTTTTGGATCAATCGATCGTTCGTCGTACCATTCAAAATCGCCAGTATATGTTCGCAAGTAACGCTGATCCCAGCTCCAAATCTGCTGCCATGTTTCAAACACAACCTCTTCAATCGGGCCCTTTCTCGTTTGAAATCTTGCGTAGGTGGAGCCTGGAATCTCTTTTGCATCTTGTGCTAGCTGCTGGTCAACCAATTGCCCCGCTGTGAACAAATAAGCGCCATTTTCATCCTTTTCATAATCTGAATACAGCCCTATGACTGGCGCATGTCCTCCGCGAAGCTGCTGCGTGAAAAATTGCTGCCAAAGCGGAGCAATCTTCCGCTCGTTTGTTTGCTCCATTTCATTTGTTGTTCGAACAGATAATCCCTTGATCCATTGTTTCTGTAAAATCACGATATCGTACATACATTCTCATCTCCTTTTTTTCCATCATATAAAAAGAAACCTGACAACATTGTGTCAAGTTCCTTTTGGTTTTTGAAATTGTTTCAACTTGAGATCAAATGCTTCCCGAACGGATAGCGGAGAGACAATGTCGACATCTGGCCCTAAATAAAAAAGAAAGCTATATAACCAATCATCCTGAGGCAACGTGATTGTGGCAAGATACGTACCATCTGCACATACGGTGAATTCATTTTCATCTATCCATTCCTTCACTTTACCAACAGAATCTTCAGTCAACCTGAGCGTTAGTGTACTGACGGAAGGTTCTTCGTGCCAAGAATCATTCCAAGGCTTGTCTTCATTTTTTATTCGTTTAGGAAGAAAAGATACTGAATGCGTGATAAGGTCTGACATTCTTTTGAGTTTAAACAGACGAAACGCTTTTTTCACGCAGCAATACGCATACAAATACCAGTGTCTTCCTTTTAAGACAAGTGTATAAGGCTCTACTTTTCTAGGAAGTGTTTCGCCTTTTGCATTGCGATAGGTGAACTGGATATATTGATGCGCTGAGGCAGCGGTATGAATGAGCTGGAGCTTCTTTTCTAAATAGCTGTCTTTCCCCCAAGAGCTTAAATCAATAAAGACATGTTGCTGTTTCTCATTTTGAGGCGGAATCAGGGATTTCATTTTCTTTAGAACATGTTCACTTTCTTTAAAGGTGTATGCACTCGTAATGCTTTCAAGAGCTGTTAAAATCAGTTCAATATCATCATCGGTGAATAATTTTTTCTCTAGACGATAGTCGTCAACGAGTGAAATTCCACCCCCTGCACCTTGTTTTGTGACAACTGGAATCCCCGCTTGATTAATCGTATCAATGTCACGGTATATGGTTCTTACGCTCACTTCATGTAGTTCAGCGAGGTCTTTCGCCTGTACTTGCCGTTTGCTAATTAGTATCATCACAATGGACAAAATGCGATCGATTTTCATGACTTTTCCTCTTTTTCATAAATATAGGTTTTGATTTGATAAAAAAAGAAAGAATGGTAATGATAAGTAACAGCCAGCATTCGTTTACATCCCTGCCTGTGCAGGAGGAGGTTGCATCATGACACATCACGTATGGCAGTTGTTCATGATCGGGATCGTCATGCTCGTCTGGATCATCATTCGAATGAATCGAATGAGACGCTATCAGCTTGTGCGCCCGGTAAATCTTTTCATGAGAATGTATGTATTTAGTCTCACTGCCCTTATTCTCTTATCAGAAGGATGGCAAAATCACAGTATTTTTATCTATGCCGTCATTGGCATGATCTTCGGGAGCAGTCTCGCCGTTCACGCCTATCAGACGATTCAGATGAAATTAGAAAATGGCCGGCTGTATATGAAAACAAGTAAATGGATTGAAAGCTTTATTTTATGTTTGTTTTTATCTAGGCTTGCATTTAAATCGGTCAATCTGACAACACATGCGATCACCAAAATGGATATCGTTGAATTGTATCAGCATATTGTCAGCGATGATGCGTTGACAATACTCAGCTTTTTCCTTCTAGCGGCTTACTATATTGTGTTTTCTTATCAAATGATGAAAGCAAATAAACGATCAACCCAAGTACATCATGCATAAAAAACCTTCCTATATAAAAGTAGGAAGGTTTTTTCTCAATCATGCTGTGCATGGTGTATCATTTGTTCAAGCACTTCCATCACATGCTGATCTTCAGGACTGTAAAAAATCGAGGTCCCTGCTCGTCTAGATTTCACGAGACGAAGATTTTTTAAAAAGCGCAGCTGATGAGATACGGTTGATTGCATAAGGTTTAGTGTTTCTGCTATATCATTTACTGAATGTTCACCTTGAGACAGCAAATGCAGAATACGAATACGCGTCGGATCAGATAAGGCTTTAAATGTTTGGGAGACAAGAAATAGACTTTCTTCGTCCAGCTCCATCCGTTCCTGTTCTTGATTTGTATTCAGTTCTTCCTTCATTTCGCTTCACCTTTCTTGTCAGTCAACTCACGACTTATTCTATGTATCATCATATACCAAAACGTGTAGCATGCAAAGCTTCCACACCTTTTGAAAAAAGATTTATTCAAATAGCATTGACACGTGGTAGCATTCTTTTTAAAATGAGCATTATTTATACATTTTTTTAGAGGAGCTGATAGGCAAATTGACTGAAGAGCCAAGACTAAAACGCAGCCTGACTGTTTTTCCGCTTGTTGTGATCGGGCTTGCTTATATGGACCCACTTGTCGTATTTGATTCATACGGCATTGTTGCTCAGCTGACGAAAGGACACGTTGCTGCAGCTTATATCTTTACTTTACTGGCATTACTATTGACAGCGCTTAGCTATGGGAATATGGTGAAGGCTTTTCCAAAAGCAGGATCTGCATATACATACGCGCAAAAAAGTATTCATCCTCACGTCGGCTTCCTTGTAGGCTGGACACTATTGCTGGACTATTTATTTTTGCCTATGGTGAATTTTGCAATCGGAAGTGCATATTTAACCGCAGCCTTTCCTGATGTACCTCATTACATTTGGATCATCATACTTGCTATCGCCATAACGACTGTCAATGTAATCGGTATACGTCTTACAGCCAACATTACAGCGCTATTTGTGACCTTTCAGGTGATTGTCGCTGTTACATTTGTTGGGTTTATTATTTATGGGCTCACGCAGCATGCAGGCACGGGAGAGATACTGTCAACCCGCCCGTTTTATTCAGCAAGCTTAGATCCCGCCCTTATTTTTTCCGGCGCGACGATTTTATGTTTTTCTTTTCTAGGATTTGATGCGATTTCGACTATGTCTGAGGAAACAATTAAGCCAAAAAGAACGATTCCTCTCGCCATATTTTTAACGGTCGCCATTGGAGGTGTGCTGTTTACCCTCACCTCTTATTTTTTACAGCAGGTGTTTCCAAATTTTCAACAGTTCAAGCATCCAGATGCGGCATCACTTGAAATTGCGGAATTTGTGGGCGGCGCGTTTCTCCACTCATTCTTTTTAGCCGGCACCATGGTCGCTGTCATCTCTTCCTCCCTATCATCACATGCGAGTGCCGCAAGACTCTTGTATGCGATGGGAAGAGATCAATCATTACCAAAGCGTTTCTTCGGTTATATTCACCCAACATTGAAAACGCCTGTATTTAATATTTTATTAATTGGTGTTTTCTCGTTAACCGCAGTTGTTGGTGAGCTTGAGGTCATTTACTCGTTTATCAGCTTCGGGGCATTAATTGGATTTACGTTTGTTAACTTGTCTGTTTTCGCTTACTATTTCATCAAACAAAAACAAAGAGGTGTATTAAACACACTGAGGTATGCCATCATCCCTCTTTGCGGAACGGCTTTTTGTATTTGGCTCTTAACAAGCATCAGTACAAATGCATTAATCATCGGCATGGTGTGGCTCATGATCGGTTTTGTTTATTTCTGCTATAGACTGAAAACAAGAACAGAATTTACGTTTGGCTATGATTGAATATAAGGTTTTCACTTGGTATCCTGTGCAGGATATGGCATAATATAAAGGCTGTACTTCCCTTTTAAAAGCGGGGCAAAACAGGGGTGAACTGACCTTGAAAAAGAAAAAAACAGGATGTTTTGCCATTTCAGGCTGTTTCACGATTTTTCTGTTTGTTTGCGTATTAGCGGCCATTGTCATTTCCTTTAATCAAAAGGAGTTAAAAAAGCTGCCGATTGATACGGAATCAATTGTTTTGTCGAGATTGGATGATTACAAACCGCTTGTAGAAACAGAGTTAAGAGATCAAGATTTAGATCAATATACCGCGTTAATTCTCGGTATGATGTATCAAGAATCAAAAGGCAGAGGCGGAGATCCAATGCAGTCCTCTGAATCTCTTGGTTTGAAACGAAATGAAATCAATGACCCTCAGAAAAGCATTAAACAAGGAGTCCATCATTTTTCAACCATGTACAAGCATGGGAAGAAAAAAGGCGTTGATTTGGAAACCATTATTCAAAGCTATAACATGGGAATCGGCTATATTGATTTTGTTGCAAAAAACGGGGGAAAACATTCCGAAAAATTGGCAAAGCAATACTCCAAAAAGCAAGTGAAGCGAAACCCTGAAGTCTATACATGCGGGGGCGACAAAGATAACTTCCGCTATCCGTATTGCTACGGTGATTTCACTTATGCTGAAAAAGTAAAAGAAAAAACGAAAACAGTTGAAGAAAAGATGAAATTGGCTTCATCATCCACACCATCATCGTAAAAAAAAAGCACTTCCTAAACGGAAGTGCTTTTCATTTTATGAATGCTCTTTCCCGATTTCCGGCAGGATCGTTTTGGCTAAATGCTGATCCATTTCTTCATATTCATCATAATGAATCGTTTCATATAGTTCTTTTCTCGTTTGCATGTCCTCCAGCATTCCCTGCTGCGTCCCTTTTTCCTTAATCTCTGTAAATAAACGCTCATACGCTTTTGCAGCAACTCTCAAGGATGACACTGGATAAATCACCATTTGAAAGCCAAACATAGAAAATTCGTCTGCATGATAATAAGGTGTTTTTCCAAACTCCGTCATGTTTGCAAGAAGCGGCCCTTTTATATTGTTTGAAGCATACGTGAAATCTTCTGCTGTAATCAGCGCCTCGGGGAAAATGGCATCTGCTCCTGCTTCTAGATAGAGATTAGCCCGGTGAATCACATCCTCCACCCCGTTTACTGACTTCGCATCCGTTCTTGCGATGACAAGAAGTGTAGGTGCCGCTTGTTTGATCGCTTTGATTTTCGCCATCATTTCTTCTACAGAAACAAGTAATTTTCCGTTTAAATGTCCGCATTTCTTCGGCATTTGCTGATCTTCAATTTGAACAGCCGCTACCTTGCTCTCAACCATCTCTTTTGCTGCTCTGGCTGCATTTAATACACCGCCATAGCCAGTATCCATATCAACCAAAAGAGGCAGCTGAGAAGCTCGAATGATTTCCTTTGCCTTTTCCGCCATTTCAGTGGAATGAATCATACCAAGGTCAGGAAGCCCTTTGCTTGCGCAAAAAGCGGCACCCGATAAATAAAGCCCTTGAAATCCCATTTTCCTCGCATAGAGCGCAGACATTCCATCGTGAACGCCTGGAATTTGAAATAAAGCGGATTTGTGCATTTGCTCTTTAAAAGCTGCGGCTAAGTCAGCTTGACTTACTTCATCATTCACGATCCACACACTAGCTCCCCCTTATATGACAAATAAGTCCATAAATGCTGGTACTGTCGTTGTTTTTAATTGATTGGGATTTTGACAAAGTGAAACAATTTGATCGACTTGTTTTTGTGGAAATCTCGTTTTCAAATGATATACCCATTTCTTTTCAAGCAGCGGGATCCCTTCCTGCCTTCTTCTGCGATGACCAAGCGGATATTCAATTTCGATTCGATCTGTCATCGTTCCGTCTTTAAAGAAGATTTGAACACAGTTTGCAATTGATCTCTTTTTCGGATCTAAATAGTCTTCTGTATACCTTTTATCTTCTTTCACGATCATTTGATCACGCAAACGGTCAATGAGCGGATTCTGCGCCGTTTCTTCTTCATAATGATCAGCGGTCAGCTCACCATAGATTAACCCAATGGCTGTAATATACTGCAAGCAATGGTCACGGTCTGCCGGGTTGTAAAGCGGTCCTTTTTTATCAATAATTCGAATGGCTGATTCATGTGTCGTAATCTCTATCCTGTCAATCTCATCTAAACGGTCTTTTACCGCGTCATGTAGAATGACAGCGGCCTCAGCGGCAGTTTGCGCATGAAATTCTGCTGGATAAGCAATTTTAAAGAGTACATTTTCGATCACATATGACCCAAGCGGCTGGGCAAGTGTGAGTGGTTTTCCTTTCATTAACACATCTTCAAACCCCCACTTTTCTGCACTGAGGGGCGTTTGATAGCCCATTTCTCCTTTCAATGTCATCATCGCTAGTCTCACTGCACGGCTTGTTGCATCCCCTGCTGCCCATGATTTCCTCGATCCTGTGTTTGGGGCGTGGCGGTACGTTCTAAGCGGTGAATTGTCCACAAATGCTTGTGATAATACATGCTGCACATCTTCTTTCGTTCCGCCAAGCATTGCACAAACGACTGCACTTGATGCCACCTTGACAAAAAGAACATGATCCAAGCCATTTCGATTCAAACAATTTTCTAAAGCAAGCACACCTTGTATTTCATGTGCCTTTACAATCGCATGCAGTACGTCATTCATCGAAAGCGGTTCTTCTCCGTTTGCAAGCCTCGTTCTGCTGATATAATCGCTTACAGCCAATATCCCGCCCAGGTTATCTGAGGGATGCCCCCACTCCTGTGCAAGCCACGTGTCATTATAATCTAACCAGCGAATCATACAGCCAATATCAAAAGCCGCTTGAACAGGATCTAATACAAATGAAGTGCCGGGCACTCTTGCTCCGTTAGGGACAACAGTTCCAGGTACGATGGGTCCAAGATGCTTCGTGCATTCTGGAAAGTTGAGCGCCAGCATTCCGCAGCCGAGTGTATCCATGAGTACATACCGAGCTGTTTCAATGGCCTCTTTGCTCGTAATTTCTCCATCCACGGCATAAGCTGCGATATCTTCTAATAGTTGATCTGTTTGATTGGCTACTGCTGTTTTATTCATATTCATTCCCCCGTTTTTCCATCATCATTTGAGACTTTTAATCCTCTTGGTCCTAAATACCTTACTCTCGGTCTAAAAATCCGATTGTGTGAATGCTGCTCGATGACATGCGCTGCTAATCCGCTTGCTCTCGCAGCAAAAAAAATCGGTGTATAAAGTGAAATAGGAATACCGAGCACGTAATAAATAGGTGCTGCGTAATAATCAAGGTTTGGATAGAGGTTTTTCTTTTCTTTCATGTATGCCTCGCCTGCGACGCACATGTCATAAAGCGTCGTGTCTCCTTTTGATTCGGTAAGCGTTTTCAACGATCGTTTTAAAAGTGCCGCTCTTGGGTCCATTTTTCTCATGTATACCCGGTGTCCAAAGCCCATCATTTTTTCTTTTGCGGCTAATTTACGTTCGATGAGCGAAAGGAAACCTTCTGTTGTTTTGCCTTCGAGCAGCATGTGCATGACTGCTTCGTTTGCGCCTCCGTGTAAGTCACCTTTTAATGAAGAAATCGCTCCAGTAAAAGCACCATACATGTCAGAATGAGTAGATGCAATGACTCTTGCTGCAAATGTTGAATTCGGCAGCTCATGCTCACTATAAAGCGTGAGTGTTTGGTCAAATGCTTTGATTTCGTCTTGTGCCGGAGTGCGGCCTGTTAACATCGCTAGAAAGTTTTCAGTGTAGGATTTGGTCTGGTCTGGAGTAGGTGTGGTGTCTTGTGTGAGAATATGATAGCTTCCCGCAACAATCGCTGGTAGCTGGCCAAGTAATCGAACAGCACGCGCTTGTTGGCATGCTTCTGATCGATCATTCAGTTGTTCATCGTACCCTGCAAGAGCAGATAAACACGTTCTCATGGCATCCATTGGGTGAGTGGTTTTTGGCAGTTTTGTCAAAATGGTTTGAATGGTTGGATGTAAGCTTGTTTGTGAGGAAATATCTTGCTGAAATTGGTGATATTCCATTGCATCTGGTAATCTTCCATAAATGAGCAAATAGGCTGTTTCTAAGTACGTCTTGTTTTGTGCCAGCTCGATGAGGTCATAACCGCGAATCACAATTTCTTCTTGCTGGACATCTAGGAACGAAATTGACGTTTCGCTTGCCACAATGTCTTCAAGCCCCGGTTTGTACTGCAATTGTTCAGTCATCATATAACCCCCGTTTCGTTCAATTGTGTTCTCCAAACGAGCAAACGGCCAGACATGATGTGATTCTATAGGTGGGAAGATACCGTGCAAGTCGGATACCCAATTCCCATTTTATCCAAAGCACTTCATCTTGTAAATAAAAGAACGTATGTCCAGATGGACATACGTTAGCTGTAGTATGGAGAAATCATAATATATACGATGACACCTGTTAGACTGACATAGAGCCAAAGAGGCATGGTCCATCTGGCAATTTTACGATGACGTTCGACTTGCATTTGTGCGCCTCTAAAGAGAGTGATCAGTGCAAGCGGTACAATGACGGCAGATAAGACGATATGTGTGATGAGAATAAAGAAGTAAATCGGACGAATGATTCCTTCTCCCCCGAAGTGTGTATCAGCTGCCATTGAATGATACGTCACATACGAAATTAAAAAGACAAGTGTTGTTGAAAAAGCCGCAAAGATAAATCGTCTATGGGCTTTAATGTTCTTTTGTTTAATCATAATGAGCGCTGAAAGTAAAAAGATAAACGTAAAACTGTTCATCACGGCATTCAGTAACGGCAGAAATGTAATATCCAGATGACTAAATTTATCTGTTTTTGGCATGAAAAATAATAAAGCAATTAAGCCGTTTATGGCAATTGTTAAAAAGACAACAATGCCGGTGAAATTTTTCGGTTTTTGATTCTGTTCGTTCATGTTTGAAAACCTCTCTTTATTAGTTCCGACTAAGAGTATGTTATTTAACTTTCTCTCTAAAGTCAATGAATTCGCTGTCTTCGTCGAATTTTAGACAAACTTGCCGATTGCCTGCCTTCTAGCGGCTTGAAAGATCCACTCACTTCCTTTAGAATGGGAATTTGTGTGGTTTTTATCAACTCTTCTATGAAAGGAGCAATAGACTTGTCAATCTTACAGGAAACAACAAAAGATGTGAAGACATTAGAGCAAGAATTACAGCAGTTGCAGTTCCAAATGTATCGAATGCAAGAAAATATAAAAGATATTTCAAAAAAAGCAAAGATTATTGGCATTGATCAAGCGAAGGAAGATGAATGGATGATCGTCTCTGCAATTGAGAATGCAGATACGTGCAAAATCATGTTAAGCGATTGTGAAAAAGCTTTTCGCGGACAATCTGATTTTTCCTTGATCGCGGAATATCCTGAAGAAGGAAAGATTCACATTGCCGATATTAAAGGCCCGCCTGATAATGGCTATGGATCCATCTGTATGAAGCATTTAAAAGAAATCGCAAGAGAGCAAAACATTCCAGTCATTACTGGGGATCTCGTCAAAAGAGATTGGAACCATGTGGACCGCCTGATTCATTTTTATGAAAAACACCATTTTGATGTCCAAATTAATTGGAAAGAGCAAAGCGGAGAAATTTATTGGGTGGACAGCTAACGACACAAAAACCAGCGTTGAGATGGGCTTATACGCTGGTTTTTGTCGAAAATGCGAATTTTTCAGAAAAATATGTGTATTTCCGGCCAAAAAAAGGTATAATAAAAGCATCAGGCCGCCACCTGATGCTTTCTTCCAAAAACAATAGACTACTAGTTAAGTACTTTCACTTTGACTGATTTTACGCCCCAATTTTTAGCTTGGGATTTGCTTGGTACGTGTACATCAATTTTGTTACCTTTAATTGCGCCGCCAGTATCTGCTGCGATGGCTTCACCGTAGCCTTCAACATAAACCTTACTTCCTAATGGAATGACATTAGGATCTACTGCGATTACTTTTGCATTTGGGTTTTTGTTTAAGTTTACCCCTGTTGCAGTGATACCTGAGATGCCACCATCATTTGCTGTATAAGCCGTAGCCGTTACAGTCATTTCTTTTTGAACACTTTGACTAGCAGAAGATGATTCTGCTTTAGCTGTTTCCTTTTTAGGAGCAGCTTTTTTCGTTGTTTGCTCTTTTTGGACAGGTGCCTGTTTTTGAACAGGTTCTGAGCTTACCGGAGCTGAGCTTTGACCAGCAACACTTAATGTTGAACCAATCATAATTATATCTGAGTTTAAGTTATTCCAAGACTTAATATCGCTAATTGACACATTGAATTTTTGAGCGATTTTCCAGAGGCTGTCCCCCTTCTGGACTTTGTACTGCTCCTGAGTTTTCTCTTTTGAAGAGATTGTCAATTTATCTCCTACATAGATCATGTCTGTAGATAAATTGTTCCAACCCTTTAGGTCCTTTAGAGACACATCATTTTTTTGAGAGATTCCCCAAAGTGTATCACCTTTCTGTACAGTGATTTCCTTTGCAGAAGCTTGCTGTGCTCCTAATGCTGTTGTTGAGATTGCTGCAACAGCAACCAAGGACATAATAGTCTTCTTCATAAAGTAAATCCTCCCTTGTTAGCTTTTTATGGCGGCTAACGAGTGCTATCGTAACATATGTAAATGTCATTTCAATAACAAAACGATATGTTTTAGATTACAGTTCCTTTACATGAAACATCTCTCTCCATTGGTAAATCAGCCCACTAAATGGCTCAATTCCGCACCATATCAAGGTTTTGTAGGGATGGAAATCATCATGATGAAAACGCGTCCAAGTGAAACGAAAAAAATTTATTTTCCTTCTTCAAACTCTTTATTTTTTCTCTTTTTCTATAAATAAACGAATTTCTTCTAAAAAAACATCTCCATATTTCTCTCTTTTTTGTGCACCGACACCCTTAATATTTAAAAGTTCTTCTTCTGTTTTAGGCTCTACTGCTGACATTTCTTTCAATGTTTGATCAGAAAAGACAACAAATGGCGGAACGCCCTGCTCTCTTGCCAACTTCATTCTGACCATTCTTAACTGCTCAAATAATGCATCATTTTCTTGAATAGCCTCTGCCTTTATCGCCTGCTTTTTATAGACGGTCTCCTGCCCCACTAGCACTTTCTTTCCTTTTTGTGTCACTTTTAGTGTTGGAAAAGCTCCTTCAGACATGTGTAAATACTCTTCTGTAATTAAAAATTCAATGAAATCACTGATATGTTGGGCTGAATGCTGTTTCATTAAAGCATAAGTAGGGAGCCGGTCGAAACCAAAATCAAGCACTTTTTTGTTTTTAGAGCCGGCTAATACTTGAGCTATCATCATTTTTCCAAATCGTTCGTTCATTCTAACGGTACACGACAAAACCATTTGTGCTTCTCTCGTGACGTCTTCACGCTCTCTCTCGTCTAGACAGTTGCTACATTTTTGACAAGGGGCACTTGATGATTGGTCAAAGTAATCCATCACAAATTGCTGAAGGCACTGTTCCGTATGACAGTAGTCTACCATTTGTCTCAGCTTGAGCAATTCATGCTGATACCGCAATTCATCTTCTGTTGATTGTTCAATGAGAAAGCGCTGCACGCGTACGCCTTGCGGTGAAAACAGCAAAATGCATTCACTTTCAAGCCCGTCTCTCCCGGCACGTCCTGCTTCTTGGTAGTAACTTTCAATATCTCTTGGAATTTGATGATGAATGACAAAACGTACATTAGACTTATTAATCCCCATACCAAATGCAGATGTAGCTACCATTACTTGAATATCATCATTTAAAAAAAGATTTTGCTGTTCTTCTCTGACTTCATCATCTAATCCTCCGTGATAAACACCCGCTTTGATTTTTTGCTTTTTTAGACGATGATAAATTTGATCTGCTTCTTTTCGTGTGGCTGTATAAATAATGCCTGACTCAAGACTGTTTTTCTTCATATATTGTGTGATGAATTGGTCGCTGTTTTGCCCTTTCACCACTTGAAAAGACAAATTTTCTCTAGCAAAACCAGTAAAGATTGTTTCTTCTTCGTCCATGCCAAGTTGCTCACATATATCCTGTTGGACCTTCTTTGTAGCAGTGGCTGTTAATGCTACAATAACAGGCCTTTTTGAAAGCTTGTTTACACATTCTTGTATAAAGCGATAGCTCGGTCTAAAATCATGTCCCCACTCAGATATACAGTGCGCTTCATCAATAGCCATTAAAGAAATCGTCAATCGATCAAGCAGCTGAAAAAAACGTTCATTTTGTAAGCGTTCAGGGGTGATATAAAGCAAATCATACTCCCCCTGTTCACATTTTTTCAGCCTTGTATTCATTTCACCTGCTGAAAGTGTACTATTTAAAAAGGACGATCGTATTCCCATCTCATTTAACGCATCAACCTGATCTTTCATTAAAGAAATAAGCGGAGATACAACGATTGTCGTTCCTTCCATCATAAGAGCAGGAATCTGGTAGCAAACCGATTTCCCTCCGCCTGTCGGCATAATGCAGACCGTATCCTTCCGTTTATTCACAATCGATTCAATGGCTTGTTTTTGTCCTTGTCTAAAAGCATCAAAGCCATAATATTGTTTAAGAAGTGCTTCTGCTTGTTGTAACATCCAATTCCCTCTCCGTCGTTTGTTTTGTCTATTTTAACATACATTTGTACATGCACATTCGGTCTGTTCAAAATCGTATTTTGTCCAAAATAAAAAGCCATTTTCCAAAAATGGAAAATGGCTTGAATCATCCTAGGAAAAGCTGCGGATGCCGTAATCTAAGTAAGAAAGTTTTAAACCACCACTCCTCAAAGTGGGTGTTTGCAGAAACGTTCCTGTCTTCCTCTCGAAGGAGGCGTGACATTCCGGCTTCAATATAAAACTCCCTATTACAGCTTAAAGGTTAAAACTTAATTAACATTACGCGCATCGCAGCCTTTAAACTATACTACACGAAAGTTTATTAAATTTCAAGATATGTTTTTTCTAAAAAAATACTCATGTATACAAGATATTTGTCCATGTAGACGGGGAAAAACATTATGTTGAGAAAACATAAATTCCTCTCATCATGTTATTTTTCCTCATCTACATCAACATCTTGCTCTTCTTCTAGCCTTTCATACGTATCTGAATGTAATTGATCCATTGTTTCTCTATTTGTTAAATCACGCATTTGCTCAGAGAACGAACGGTCAAATTCATTTGGATCTTGATTGGTTTCTTCATTTTTCTTTGCATCAATTGAATAACGAGTATAGGGTACTGCTTTCAAACGTTCATATGGAATGTCTTTTCCTGTTTTTTCACAAATTCCATATGTTCCGTCTTCCATCCGCTTAAACGCCGCATCAATTTCACCTTCGAGCTGATCGTCGACTTGATCCAGCGTCTGTTCGGTCATGCGATCTAAATAGATGCTTCCGTGATCTGCGATATGGTTTCCAACACCATTTGAAATCTCATTCGATTCGACCAGCATGGATTCTTCTTTCTTTTTTGATCCTTTCACATCTTCTTTTAATTGAATAAGTCTTTCATATAAATCAGTTTTTTGCTCTTTCGTTAAGCTCACGGTCAATCACTCCTTTCTCTTTACCTTCCCGCTCCATGCGAAATGAAAACATCAAAAAAGCCGCCGCCTTTGGCAGCAGCTTTCTTCATTTAAAGATTGCGAAGTGCTTCTTCTACTGGTGTATCACCTTTGATTAAGTCAAAGGCTTTATTTTTCACATTGGATTCCGTTAAGCTTTCCACTAAGACAGTGGCTACATCTTCTCTTGAAATCTCAATGTCACGATCGTCTGGAACATGAGCCGCCGCTTCTATTTTCCCTGTCTTTTCCTCATGCAGCAGTGCTCCTGGCCGCACAATGGTGTAAGAAAGACCAGACTGTTTTAAATGTTCATCGGCTTTTCTTTTCGCTTCATAATAAATTTCCATACTGCCTTGTCCTTTTCCTTGATGAGGATCGTCGGCATTATAAGAACTCAGCATCACAAAATGCTGAATATTTTCTTTTTTGGCTGTATCAACGAGGCGTTTTGCCCCCTCTTGATCAACAGCGATGGTTTTATCTGCACCTGTTTTTGAGCCTGAACCAGCTGCAAAGATGACAGCTTCTGCTTGCTTCACAGCATCTGTCACATCCTTTTCAAGATCACCGATGACAGGCGCTGCACCAAGTTCTTTTAGCGCATCTGCTTGTTTTTCATCTCGAATGAGAGCAAGTGGCTCATGTCCTTTTTCTTTTAAATATCGAATGACAAGTCTCCCTGTATGTCCGTTTGCTCCAGCAACCAATACTTTCATTGTTCATTCTCCTTTCTGTATCTGTTTCATCTTTATCCTTTTTTGATGTGATTCAAACACACGAATAGAAAAAAGCCTTTCCCACTGTAATGGGAAAAGCTTAAGGGATATGCGATAGATAAAAATAAGAACAAAGAATGAGAAAAGTGCATGTGATCTATGTAATCGCATCGTTGATCAGCAAAGATGTTTTGTTAAAATGGCCTGCACGTCACTCAAATCTGTATCTTTAGAAAAATCGAGTTCAAATACTTTTGAGCTTGTAACAAGCAGCATACCAGTGTCCTGATCAAACACGCCAGCTTCTTGAATGGCAAAACTTTCAATTGATCGATACGGCAAGGAGACCCTGACTTTCTTTTTAGAAAATACGCGGTTATCGCCAAAGATCAGTCGTTTATTAGTGAAACAAATTTGGTCGTGACGCAGTCTGTAAACAGCCTCAATTCTTTCTCCTTCAATTAATAAGGATTCGAATTTTTTATGATCATTTTGTTTACTGACAGAAAAAATACCCACGTAAACCCCCTCTTCCTGCATCAAATTCCTTTATGACAAAACGGCCACACGGCTCTGTGGGTACGTTTTATTCTCACTTATAGAATACGCTATAAATCGTCGTTATTCCATTACGAATAGATTAAATTTCATTTAACTTTTTCTTTTTGATCCGATGCTCTTTCCTCTACTTATTTAGACTGTTAAAGCAGGAAAAAAGTTTCATTTTTTTTCAAGAAATCATTCGTTATGAGACCATAAAAAAACAGTGATTATGTAAAATCACTGTTCAGCGTGTAGACAAACCCTCGCATTCTTTGTCAGTCCTGCGCTCTGGTGCTCACGAATGGCAAATTCGCTCCGCAAAAGTAGCTGTCCTTCCTAGACTGCAAAGGTTTTCTATCACGCTGAAAAGAAGACAAAGGGCTAAAATAAAGTTCATTTTAGCCCTTTGTCAACAATCTGAACAGTGATTATGTAAAACCACTGTTTTAAATGACTATTCATCTTTCGGGGTATCAATCGTTCCTTCGGCATACACATCAGAAATTTGCTCAAGTGTAATCGCCATATCAGCATCTTCATTGTCATGCCAAGCATTTTGATGTTTCTGCTCTTCTTGCTGCTGCTTTTTCATCATCATCACCCTTTACTGTTTTTCTTAGTATGAGTGATGACCATCAAAATCATTCAGCAGAATTGTCTTCGAAATACTCTTTGTAGTACCCGCCTACTTTACCCGTATTATCAACGACAAAGAGAAATTCCTCAGTTTCATTTTTCACATCATATGTGTGCCCAACCGTTAATGCCCGGTCAACCATATATTTTTTCGCATTTGTATGTACACATTTTACTTGTTTTATCGTTTCAGCCGTTTGCCAGTTTTGATGGATCATGATTTAAAAACTCCTTTTTTCATCTATACATTTATTGTAGCCAATTTTTCGTGAAATGCAATGAGTGTTATCGATTGCTTTCAAAGATGTCGTGTAATATGATAAATGTATACGTTTACATATGTGTGCGTATACAAAATGCTTCATGTCCACTTTTTCCACCTAGAACTCGCAGAACAACCCATATCTTTAAGGAGGTTTGTTTATTTATGAGCTCTACAACACTTCAAATCAGTTCAAAACTCGAATCTTTTCTCCAAGGGACGAAAAAACTCTACATTAACGGTCAGTTTGTCACAAGTCATGATAACAAAACATTCTCTACACCTAACCCTGCCACAGGAGAAACCCTTATTGATGTATATGAAGCAGGTGCAGCCGACATTGATGAGGCAGTAAAAGCTGCTAAAAAGGCGTTCCATGGACCTTGGCGTTCTATGTCTGCAGCCGAACGTGCCCGCTTGATGTTTAAGCTGGCAGATTTAATGGAAGAACACCAAGAAGAACTGGCCCAGCTGGAAACACTTGACAATGGAAAACCAATTAATGAAACAACCAATGCGGATATCCCTCTTGCCATTGAGCACATGCGCTATTATGCAGGGTGGACCACGAAAATGACTGGACAAACCCTTCCTGTCAGCCAGGGATATTTTAATTATACTCGCCATGAGCCTGTTGGCGTTGTGGGACAAATCATTCCTTGGAACTTCCCGCTCCTCATGGCCATGTGGAAAATGGGTGCTGCACTGGCAACAGGCTGCACCATCGTTTTAAAGCCAGCTGAACAAACACCGCTATCTGCTTTATATTTAGCTGAATTAGTGGATAAAGCCGGATTCCCAGAAGGCGTGATTAACATCGTTCCTGGATTTGGTGAAACAGCCGGTGAAGCATTAACCGATCACCCTGATGTCAATAAGCTGGCTTTCACTGGATCAACAAGTGTTGGGAAATTGATCATGGAGAAAGCAGCCAAATCCATCAAGCGTGTTACTTTAGAGCTTGGCGGAAAATCGCCGAATATTATTTTACCAGATGCCGATTTAAAGAAAGCCATTCCAGGTGCATTAAACGGCGTGATGTTTAACCAAGGTCAAGTGTGCTGTGCAGGATCAAGGGTCTTTGTGCACCGGAGCCAATATGATGAAGTCGTCGATCAAATGGCTAAATATGCGACATCATTAAAACAAGGAGCTGGTCTTCATCATGATACCCAGATTGGGCCTCTAGTGAGTAAAGAGCAGCATGAACGTGTGTTAGGTTATATCGAAAAAGGGAAGTCAGAAGGTGCAACAGCCGTAGTCGGTGGTGACTGCCCTTATGAAGCAGGCTATTTCGTCTCCCCTACTGTCTTTAGAGATGTAGAAGATGAAATGACAATCGCAAAAGAAGAGATCTTCGGTCCAGTTCTATCTGCAATTCCTTACGATTCCATTGATGAAGTGGTCGAACGGGCCAATCAATCTGACTATGGGTTAGCGGCAGGACTTTGGACAGAAAACTTAAAGCATGCTCACGATATCGCTGCACGCCTAGAAGCAGGGACCATTTGGGTCAACTGCTATAATGTCTTTGATGCCGCCTCCCCGTTTGGCGGATATAAACAGTCAGGCCTTGGCAGAGAAATGGGATCATATGCCCTAAACAACTATACAGAAGTCAAAAGCGTGTGGATTAATCTGCAAGATTAATCATTTAAGAAAGCCGGTGACGATGTCATCGGCTTTTTTTGAGCTGTCATGTGACAGGCCGACTCCTGAATATAGTGATAAAGGAAAGGAGCATGGCCGAATGCAAGATTTTAAAACGAGAGTCAACGAATATATCGATGAACTGCACATGCAGGTAGAACGCAGACAAAGAGAAGATGGCGCATTTATTTTCTGCTTTGAAGGACCTATGATGACAAATGCTTTTTTCATTATGCTGTTAAAAGCCGTTGGTGACCCCGATCAGCAATTGATCCATCAATTGGCCGAAGCAATACATGCCAAACAAAATGAAGATGGTTCCTTTTCTTTGTATCATGACCAGTCAGGACATCTCACAGCTACAGTACAAGGTTATTGCGGAATGCTCGCATCTGGCAGATTTCAAAAAGACGAGCCCCATATGGAAAAAGCAGCACAATATATTCGCTCAAAAGGTGGCCTAAAGAACGTTCATTTTATGACAAAGTGGATGCTTGCCGTAAATGGCATGCACCCTTGGCCCTACTTCTATGCACCTCTTTCCTTTTTACTCATCCCTACGTCTTTTCCGCTACACTTCTACCACCTTAGTGCCTATGCAAGGATTCATTTTGTACCCATGATGATCGCACTGAACAAACGGTATACCTCTCATGCTGCGTTTCCATCATTAGCCCATCTTGATGAAAACATGTCTAAAAATCCATTTGACTGGTTTATGGCAAGAGAAGAACGTTCGACTGATGACTTCCTCATGTATATGCGGTCATATACAGCCCTCGACAGCCGGCTCGACTTTTTCGGATATGAAGCGGCAAAGCGATACATGTTTGACCGTCTTGAAAAAGATGGGACGCTGTACAGTTACTTAAGTGCAACCATCTTTATGGTCTATGCCCTCATGAGCCTTGGGTACTCCCCTGGACATCATCTCATCCAAAAAGCAGTCAGGGGTATGAAAAAGCTCGTCACCTCCTGTCAAGGCAAGATATATGCTGAGAATTCCACCTCGACTGTGTGGGATACAGCGCTTGTCAGTTACGCTTCTCAAAGAGCAGGAAGAAAACGAGAAGATCCCATGATCATGAATTCCTTCACCTATTTGCTGGACCGCCAGCAAATGAAGAAAGCGGATTGGGCAGTTCATAACCGTCTTGCTACTCCCGGGGGCTTTGGTTTCTCACATATCAATACGAATAATCCTGATTGTGATGACACGCAAATTGTGTTAAAAGCGATCCCAAAAGAATACGCTCCACTTCAGTGGAAACGAGGATATGACTGGCTTCTCTCCATGCAAAACCGTGATGGCGGCTTTTCTGCTTTTGAAAAAAATCAAGATCACTTTCTACTTCGTCACCTTCCGCTTGAATCTGCGGAGGATGCGGCGATTGATCCGTCAACTCCTGATATTACTGGTCGTGTGCTCCATTTGATTGGTTTAGAAGAAAAAGAGACTGCTTCACCCACGATTCTCAGGCAAAAAGATCGATGTGTAAAATGGCTCATTGACCACCAGGAGAAAAACGGATCATGGTTTGGCAGATGGGGTGTTTGTTATATTTATGGAACTTGGGCAGCGTTAACAGGACTGAAAGCGGCCGGCATTCCCTCCTCACACCCTGCTGTGCAAAAAGCGTGCCGTTTCCTAAAGCAGATTCAGCTTGAAGATGGCAGTTTCGGAGAATCGTGTAAAAGTGCAGAACTGAAAACCTATGTCCCGCTTTCCTTTGGCACAGTGGTTCAAACCGCATGGGCGACAGAGGCGCTCCTCCAATATGAGAAAGCAAATAACGCAGCCATTTTGAAAGCTGTCTCCTTTTTAGTGAACCATCACCATACTGAAGAAGCCATGTACTATCCGGTCGGCATTGGACTGCCAAAACAATTTTACATCACCTATCATAGCTACCCATTTGTGTTTCCGATGATGGCTTGTTCTACATTTTTAGAGGAAATGAGGCGTATACATGAATAAAGAAGAATATCGCTCACAGCTCAAAGAGTGGCTTAGCACGATTCAACATGTGTGGCAAGATGATAATATCCATCGAAAAGTGGAACATTTACGACTCAAAATGGAGGATGATGATTCCAGTGAACAAGAATGGTACGAACTAGCCGAAAGGATTGCAGAAGACATGCAGCATCCACACGAAGAAGTGCGCGATGTAGCAGCTGGAAATCATCAGTTACCACCACTGCCTTATCGGTATGACGCACTCGAACCTTATATTTCAAAAGAAATTATGTACTTGCACCATCAAAAGCATCATCAAACTTATGTTGATGGTCTAAATCAAGCTGAACTTGCGCTAAAAAAAGCAAGAAGAACCAACGACTTTACGATGATCAAGCATTGGGAACGTGAGCTTGCCTTTCATGGGGCAGGACATTATTTACATTGTATCTTTTGGTTTTCCATGAGTCCTTCAGGGAAAAGAAAACCTACTGGTCAAATGCTTCGTCTCATTGATCAATCATTTGGCAGCTATGAGGCGTTCAAGTCACATTTTTCAGCTGCTGCCAAACAAGTAGAAGGTGTCGGATGGGCGATTCTTGTATGGTCCCCTCGATCTCAGCGTTTAGACATTTTACAAGCAGAACGCCATCAGTTCCTCTCACAATGGGACGTCATCCCCCTTCTTGCTCTTGATGTGTGGGAGCATGCCTATTACCTCCAATATCGAAATGAAAAGGCGCAATATGTAGACCGGTGGTGGAATGTCGTTGACTGGCGTGAGCCAGAAGCAAGACTAAAACAGGCTCAACAAGTAAAATGGACACCTTTTTGATCGCATACTCCACATAGTTCATTTACTATGTGGGTTTTTATTAGTTTACATAATAATATTATGAACACCCCTTGCAAAATCATAGGTTGTTTTTTCAGAAAATTCATTTAAAATAGAAAAGATATGAAAAGAAAGAGAGTTGAACGATAGTATGAACACCCTTTTACACATTAGTCACTTTGCAGGAAGAACATTCGCTATATGGGTCATTGTCTTTGCTTGTCTAGGTTTTACTTTTCCTGCGGCATTTTCTTTGATTGGACCTTATATCCCTTTTTTACTGGGCATTATTATGTTTGGCATGGGGCTGACGCTGTCTTCTGAAGATTTTAAAGAGCTTTTTAGAAAGCCTCTTTATGTATTGATCGGGGTTTTAGCGCAGTATACACTGATGCCACTCATAGCATTTTTATTGGCCTATGGGTTACATTTGCCTTCTGAAATCGCTGTTGGTGTCATTCTCGTCGGCTGCTGTCCAGGCGGGACTGCATCCAATGTAATGACCTTTTTGGCGAAAGGAAATACGGCCTTATCCCTTGCCGTGACAACGATCTCGACACTACTTGCTCCCATTTTGACCCCTGTTTTTATTTATATTTTTGCAAAATCTTGGTTATCTGTATCACCGGGTGCTTTGTTTTTGTCGATTGTCCAAGTTGTCTTAATTCCGATTATTTTAGGTGTCATCGTCAAATTGTTTTTTAAAAAACAAGTGACGTATGCTGTACAAGCACTTCCACTTGTATCTGTTACTGGCATTGTCGCCATCATTGCAGCTGTTGTCAGCGCAAATAAAGAACAGATTCTGCAATCTGGACTGCTTATTTTTGCCGTTGTTGTTTTACATAATGCTCTTGGTCTATTATTGGGTTACCTCATTGCAAAATGGTGTAAAATGGACATTCCTTCTCAACGAGCAATTTCAATAGAAGTAGGGATGCAAAATTCTGGACTTGGCGCAGCCCTTGCAACCGCACATTTTTCTCCACTTGCCGCCGTTCCCAGTGCCATTTTTAGCGTATGGCATAATTTATCTGGCTCTTGGCTGGCAACATTTTGGTCAAAAAGAGGCTACTCAGAAAATAAAGACCAAAAAAGCTAGTACCCTCATCGGTACTAGCTTTTTCTTTCGATTATCCTTCAAGCAATAGCTGTTCAGGATCTTCAAGTAGATTTTTAATCGTGACAAGGAACCCAACAGCTTCTTTACCATCGACAATACGGTGGTCGTATGAAAGAGCTAAATACATCATTGGACGGTTTTCAAAGCGTTCTTCATCAATTGCAACAGGACGAAGCTGAATTTTATGCATACCTAAAATTCCAACTTGAGGACTGTTTAAAATTGGTGTTGAAAGCAGAGAACCAAATGTTCCTCCGTTTGTGATCGTGAATGATCCACCTTGTAATTCATTGAGCGATAATTTGTTATCTCTTGCTTTTTTCGCAAGATGACCGATTTCTTTTTCAATTCCTGCAAATGATAGTCTATCTGCATCACGGACAACTGGTACCACAAGCCCTTCATTGGCGGCTACAGCAATACCGATGTCATAGAATTTTTTAATGACAAGCTCATCACCTTGAATTTCTGCGTTGAGAAGTGGATATTTTTTAAGTGCTGCTACCACTGCTTTTGTGAAGAAGGACATGAAGCCCAGTTTCACATCGTTTTGTTCAAGGAAGGCATCTTTGCGACGCTTTCTTAGATCCATGACAGCTGTCATATCGACTTCATTAAATGTTGTCAGCATCGCTGCCGTTTGTTGAACTTCAACTAAACGTTTTGCAATGGTTTGTCTGCGGCGTGACATTTTTTCACGCTCAACTGGTTTCCCTGCTTGATCATTTTGCACCGCAGCATTTGCTTTTGGCGCGGCTTTCGGTGCACTTGCAGGAGCTTCATTCTTTTGGTAAGAAGCTACATCCTGCTTTCGTACCCTGCCCAGCGGATCTGCGGTTGGAATCTCAGATAAGTCTAACCCCTTCTCTCTTGCTAGTTTTCTAGCTGCTGGAGAAGCGATCGTTCTGCCATTACCAGATTTCGGCTCTTCTTTTGCTGCCTCTTCTTTTTGTTCAGCTGCTGGTTCTTCTTTCGAAGCTGGTGCAGAATCTTGCTCAGGTGCTGGAGCTGCGGACTCGCTTCCGCCAGCTTCACCTGCTGCAATCGTTCCGATGACTTCTCCAACTTGGACAGTGTCACCAGAATCTTTCAGTACTTCTTTTAGAACACCAGATTCTTCAGCTGTCAATTCGACATTGACTTTATCTGTTTCAAGTTCTAACAGGTATTCCCCCTGCTCAACATAATCGCCCGGCTGTTTTAGCCACTGAGCAATTGTTCCTTCCGAGATTGATTCCGCTAGTTCAGGTACTTTAATTTCCGCCATTTTTCATTTCCCCCTTAGTTTTTGCGAGTCAAGCTATCAGATACAATTCGTTCTTGTTCTTTTTTATGAACAGTTGGATCACCCTCAGCCGTACTTGAACGTCTTCTGCGGCCGATGTAACGTACTTTTACTTTTTCAGATGCAATTTCACGTAAATATGGCTCAATATATCCCCAAGCGCCCATATTTTGCGGTTCTTCTTGCACCCATACGATTTCTTCTAAGTTCGTCAGTTTTGATAAAATGGCTTTAATATCTTTGGCTGGGAATGGATATAATTGTTCCACTCTCGCAATATGAAGCCAATCTTTTGAGTCTTCCATTTGAGTAAAACGATCACTAATATCGATCGATACCTTCCCGCTCGATAGCACAAGGCGTGTTACTTTTTCATGATCATGCACAAGGCCCGGCTGTTCAAGAACTGGACGGAACTGTCCATCTGTTAGTTCTTGGACTTCGGATAATGTGTTCGGGTTTCGAAGCAGACTCTTCGGTGTCATGATGACAAGAGGACGAATCTCTTCACGAAGCAGCATTTTCGCCTGTCTTCTAAGAATATGGAAGTATTGAGCTGCACTTGTCAGGTTCGCAACTGTCCAGTTATTCTCAGCAGCTGATTGCAAGAAGCGTTCTGTTCTTCCACTAGAATGTTCTGGACCTTGTCCTTCATATCCATGTGGCAAGAGCATCACAAGCCCTGACTTTTGTCCCCACTTGGCGCGGCCTGCTGAAATAAATTGATCAAAATACACTTGAGCCGCATTTGCGAAGTCTCCAAATTGAGCTTCCCAAATCACTAATGTTTCAGGAGAATAGACATTATAACCATATTCAAACCCGATGACAGAGCCTTCTGACAGTGGACTATTATGGACTGTAAATGATGCATTTGCATCACTCAGTTCATGAAGAGCAATGAATTCATCACCCGTTTGACTGTCGTGAAGAACAAGGTTTCTTTGAGCAAATGTGCCTCGCTCAGAATCCTGTCCGGTCATTCGAATCGGCGTACCGTCTTTTAATATAGATGCAAATGCCAGTGCTTCACCAAGTGACCATTCCACTTTGCGATCATCTGTAAACACTTTTGCACGTTTTTCAAGGATCCGCTTTAGCTTACCGAATACTTGGAAGTCTTTCGGCCAGCTAATTAATTCTTCATTCAGCTTTCTTAATACATCAAACTCTACAGATGTATCAACTGCAGGGAAGCCGTTAGATACAGGCTCTGGCAGTTCGATTTCTTGAATCGTATGTTCTTTCTTTGAAGGTACTTTTTTATAAGCTTCTTCAATTTTTGCCGTGACAGCCTGCTCAATTTCTTCTCTTTGTTCTTTTGACAGAAGGCCCTCAGTGACAAGCTTATCTGCGAAGATATTCTTGACCGTTTTGTGCTTTCTGACCGCATCGTACAGCATTGGCTGAGTAGTAGAAGGCTCATCCATTTCGTTATGGCCATATCTGCGGTAGCCAATCAAGTCAATTAAGAAATCCTTTTTAAACCGTTTACGGTATTCTACCGCCAGCTGAACAGCTGCTAAACAAGCTTCTGGATCGTCTGCATTGACGTGAACAATTGGAATCTCGAAACCTTTTGCAAGGTCACTAGCGTATTTCGTTGAACGAGATTCATTGCTTTCTGTGGTAAATCCAATCATATTGTTGGCAATGATATGGATCGTTCCCCCCACTTGATAGCCGACTAATTGACTTAAATTTAATGTTTCTGCGACAATTCCCTCTCCAGGAAATGCAGCATCCCCATGAATTAAGATGGCTAACGCTTTTTCAACGTCTTGAACTGGATAGCCTTTTTGAGTACGCGATTCTTGAGCAGCACGAGTGCTTCCTTCAATAATCGGATCAATAAATTCCAAGTGACTTGGGTTATTGGCAAGTGTGACTCTTGCACTCTTTGTATCTTCATCTTTGATTTGGCGGTCAGCACCGAGATGATATTTTACATCCCCTGTCCATCCGTAGCTGATGCCGATAGAGCCTTCTGATGGTACAAGCTCTTTATTAGGCGCATGCTGGAATTCTGAGAAAATGATCTCATATGGCTTTCCTAACACATGTGCTAATACATTTAAACGGCCTCTATGTGCCATTCCAATGTTAATATTTGAAGTCCCTTGTGTAACAGACTCGGATATAATTTCATCAAGTACTGGAACAAGTGCGTCTAATCCTTCTATAGAAAAACGCTTTTGTCCAACAAATGTTTTATGAAGGAACTGCTCAAATTGCTCGACTTCTGTTAATCTTTTGAGTACAGAAACTAGTTTATCTGCTGGTTTTTTCTTAAATAATTCACCAGACTCAATAGATTTAGAGAGCCAGTTGCGCTCTTCGAAGTCATGTACATGATCAAACTCAAATGAAATGGTACGCTTATACGTATTTCTCAAATGGTTAATGGCTTCTATGCCGTTTGAAATGTGTTTAGGTGCATCTGGACTAATAATTGATATTGGAATATTCTTAACGTCTTCTTCAGTTAAACCGTATTCCTTTAATGGAAACAGCTCTTGTAATTCCTTTTCTTTGCGAAGAGGATTGACGGAAGCATTTAAATGGCCATACGTTCTGATGTCTTCTGCCAGTTTAACGACTGATGCTATCTTTTGGATTTGTTCAGAAGTAACTACGCTATTTTCTTTTTTCCCAATTTCCTCCTTCATTTCACTCGGTGGTGCACCAAGTTCATCAAATATGCCTCTTATGTCTTCATCAACACTAGTAGGATCCTGGACATATTGATCGTAGAGCTCGAGCACGTAGCCGAGGTTCGGACCATGAAATTCTTCCCAACTCAACGGTTGTTTCACATCATTTTGAAACATTTTGAACACTACCCCCAACTTTGATCATCAAGTGATTGAACACTATCTCGATATAACTTCCAGAACACAATGACCAAATTTATGTAATAAAACGCTTCCAATCATATTCTACCACTGTTTCGGATTACTTTCTACATTCTTTGTTCAATTAAAGATAAAAAATTCAAAGAAAAACAAAAAATTTAAATCATTCCGAAAAATATTTTAAAGAAAGGGGCAAAACCTTATGCCCCAATGCTTTTATGCAGCAATTTCTTGAGTAATGGATATAGCACATCTGGCAATGTATCGACATCCGGTACAAAAATGCTGAACTTGCCATACATATCTTGGATCGTTTTCATCTGCGCCTCTTCAATCGGAGAATTGGATAAAAACACATTGATGACTTCAATTCCCTTTTTTCTCGCTTCGAGAACCGCTTCATGTGTATCCACGATCCCATTTTGTTCGTAGCTGAATGCAGCCGGCTCTCCGTCTGAGAAAACAATGAGGAACTTTTGCTCTTCTCTTCGTTTTAAAATCATTTTTGTCATTTGGCGAATCGCATAGCCGTCCCGGTTATCCTCTTCTGGCTCAAGTGACATGATGGATGGTCCTGCGTCAAATAAGGAATCTTTGAACGATACGACGGTGTTAAAGTAGTTCGGCTGACTTGTTTCAGTTGCGTCATTTGTATCTTCCCAGAACCCTACAATTTGATGAGGTACCTGCACTGATTTTAAAGCTTCATGAAACAGAACAATCCCTTTTTTTGTCTCATCCATTTTGTCAAACATACTCGCAGAACAGTCAACTAATAAAGTGAACACAGCATCAATTTGAGAAGATGGCGCTTGTTTTTTATAAAATAGTCGAGGATTGGACTCTGTAAAATAACGAATGAGCTTTTTACTGAGACGTCCTGCATGAAGATCTGTTTTTGGCCATGATTTTTTATGCTCAAGTGTTTTTTGAATCATTTGTTTTAAGCGTTTCTGATAAGGCTCGATTGCCTTTGCGTGCTGCCTGTACACATCTACTTGCTCTGGTGAAGGAGATTCTGGTGAAATCATGACTGGAAATGCATATTTGTTTTCTTTTCCATTCTCATGCGAATCTGCCCCGCTTTCTTCTCCTTCTGCCTCTTCTAGTGCTTCAAGCTTTGAATAGTCTTTTCGATGGGTTTGTTTGGCTGAACCTTGAACCGTTCCAAGCGCCTGATCTCCATCGTCACCTTCTCTTGCCGCATCTTTACCGAGATCGCTTTTACCACCGTGTTCTAAATCAAATTGAAGGAAACTTTTAGATGGTGCTTCCGTTTCTCTATGCCATACTTCCATATATTCATTATGGATGTCTTCATCCCCCTCTTTTTCCCGATCGACTTTTATATCCTCACTTAATTTTGGCTTTCTTTTGAGGTCATGGAAAAGCGGTTCTTTTGCCGCTTTTTCATAGTCCAATTCTGGGAAGAAAAAGTATGTGTTCAGCATATCCTTTTCAAGGAGCTCATCGAAGCCTTCTGTCAATTCCTTCACAATGATGGCGATATCAGATGTCGAGCGTGCGTCATATACACGTTCAAGACTTGACTCAATAAACGGAATCATTGGATCTATCCGCTCATGAAGGGGTGGAATTTCTTCAAGCGGAGATTCGGCTGTCAGCTTCACGTATATCGCACAAAAGAGTGCATCTGTTAAAATACTGCGCTCTTGGTTAATCGTTAATTGTGTTTTAAAGTGACGTCTGTAAAGCTCTCTTCTCCGTTTAAATACCTTTTTTGTTCCTGGGCGGTCACGTTTAATCCGCTCTTCAATGCGGATATCTTCAAACAGCATAAACAATTGTTTGCACACATCAGGAATGGATAATGTGTGGGCATAGGAAATGATGTCTTCAAACACTGTAAGATCGCTATACACTGTCCCTACTGCTCGCAGAAACACATCACTTTTTAGGCCTGCCATCATATCCTCTTGATGACGATCATCCCAAAAATGGCTGATGAAAATTTTCTTTTCAAACGGTTCATAGTACGATTGAACACCGTATTCAAGCTCCACATCATCACTTTTGGCAAGTGTTTTGGCTAAATCCGTTAATTCCATAAATAGAAATGAATCGATTCTGCTGTCATTAAATTTGATGAATTTCAAAAGTCAGAACCTCACTCGAATAATGTTTGAGCGATATTTCTTACCGCTGCTTTTTCCCGGTCATCTTCTAGCTTCTCTACAATTCCTCGTTCAATTGCACGAAGCGGCGGAATATATTGCGCAAGATCACATGTATCTAACAGTGCGCGAATGGATGCGGCTTCTTCACTGACCTGTCCATTGTGTGCTTGGACGATGAGATCTGATGAGAGCTGTACGAATTGATCGATTAACCGCTCATCCTTTAATACGGACTGAGTGTGCAGTACTTCTTTTAAAATGCCACCGCCAATGTAAGGAACTTCAATGACGACAAAACGGTTTTTCAGCGCTTCATTGAGCGGCACTGTCCCCACATATCCCTCATTGATTGCTGCAATCACGCCAAAACCTTCTTCTGCTCTAACGACTTCACCTGTAAATGGGTTTGTCATCATTTTTCTGTAATCAAGCACACCGTTTAAAATAGGCAGTGTTTCTGGTTTTGCCATGTTGATTTCATCAATATATAAAAGGTGTCCTTTTTTCATTGCTTTTGTAACGGGTCCTTCAATGAATTCTATAGAAGCAACTTGTCCATCATTATGGATGGTTTTATAGCCAATAAGACTTTCTGCATCAAGGTCAACTGAGCAGTTTACACTGTGCATCGGCTGTTGAAAGAAAGCGGATAAAGTTTCTGCTAGTTTGGTTTTACCTGAGCCCGTCGGTCCTTTTAACAGAACATTTTTTCCTAGGGCAAGTGCAATCATGGCATCTTGAATAATAGACGTATCTTGTGATTCATAGCCGCCTGTTCCGATAAGCGGACGAAATTCTTCTTCGAGAACTTTTCCTTTTGCTTCGATCATTGCTTGAATTTCTTCTGGGAGTGATGGTTGGTTAAACATATATGATTAATTCCTCTCTTCGATCATTTTCCTCACCAAGTATACTAAAAAAACCTTTATGCACTCAATACATAAAGGTTCGTCTTCTGTTATTTTACCATTTCTTTTGTGATGGCTCCGCAAGCAATGCGTTTCCCTGAGTTGCCAGAAGGGTTGCTTAAGTAATCATCTGCTTCTGCATGGATGATGAAACTTCGCCCGTTTTGATCAACCAATTGATTCGGGCCTCCCTTTAACGTCACATCTGGTACATTCACGACAACATCAATTTGTCCATCTGCCCCTACCTCTAAATTAGGCATATCTCCAGCATGATGCCCTTTTGGGTTGTCGAAGCCATGCTCTCTATGGGTCGGATTAAAATGTGCACCTGCTGTTTCAAAATCTGGCGTTTCACATATTCCTGTTTCATGAATATGAAAGCCGTGAGGACCTGGTGGCAGTCCTTTCGCTTTCACATGCAGATCCAGCCCATTTTCTGAGGACTCTCTTATTTCAATGCTCCCTATTTTTTGCCCGCTTTCGTTTATGAGTGACGTTGTGACTGGTGCTTGTTTAGGTGCGGCAACTTCTCTTGTTTCTTCTGTCGTTTCTTTTTTCGGCGGTGCATGACATGCTGATGCGGTAAAGATCAAACATATCATGATCATCCACACTGACTTTTTCATTTATGACTGCCCCCTTTTGATATCAGTATGGACAATCACAGCAACGGGCAAACAAAAAAAGCCGAAAATCGGCTTTTTTAGAAGAAACGTTTTGCGCCTAGGTAGGCTTTTTTCCAATAAGGATTGCTTAAGTTTGAAATTCCTACTCCGCTGTCACTTGCATGAAGGAAATCTCCTCCACCTAGGTATAGTCCCATATGAGAAGGACCTGCTTTGTACGTTGTGAAATAAACAAAATCTCCAACTTGTGGTGTGCTGACAGGCGTCATCATATTCCAGTATCCTGCTGTACTCAATCTAGATACTGATGAAACCTTATTAATGAGATAGTAAACAAAGCCGCTACAATCAAATCCAGCTGGTGTATTGCCACCCCATCTGTAAGGAATGCCTGTGAGTTTTTTACCTTCTTGAATCATTGTCGTGATTTTTGCATTCATTGGAACGTCAGTTTTATTATTGTTGACCGGTGTTGTTGAACCGTTTGACGTAGAACCATTAGATCCAGTTGAACCGGAAGCTGTTCCGTTGATTTTTAATACTTGTCCAATTCTCAGCACATCACTTTTCAAGCTGTTTGCTGTGCGGATTGATTGAACCTGCACCTTAAACTGATTCGCAATTTTCCATAATGAATCACCTGATTTAACCGTATAAGATGTTGTTTTACTACTTGAAGACTGATTGCTGTTTGAAGGCGTGCTAGGTTGAGCAGGTGCTTTCGGCTGACTTGGTTTTGACGTCACCGTTCCTTTTACCTTCAATACTTGATTTGGATAAATCATATCAGATTTTAGCGAGTTCAATGTTTTAATTTCACCAATCGACATATTTAACGAATTGGCAATTTTCCAAAGTGAATCGCCTAATTTCACTTTATATGTACTAGATGCTGACGACGAACTATTAGAATTCGTTGATTTGTTACTTGAGCTAGAATTAGATGTTGAGTTTGAATTTGTGGACTGGCTGCCGCTCGTTTTCGTCGTTCCAGACACTTTCAGCTTTTGTCCAGGACGAATGAGGTCACTGTTTAAGCTGTTCAAACTTTTCAAACTTGCAACTGACATTTTGTGATTCTTCGCAATCAGCCATAATGAATCCCCAAGCTTGACTGTATAGCTAGATGTTGTTGAAGCACTTGATTTCGTTGCTTTTGAACTTGTTGATGAGCTGGATTTTGAACTTTTTGCACCAGGAATCTTTAAGCTTTGTCCTGCAAAAATCATCGTCGTTTTTAATTGATTAAGAGATTGAAGTTCCGAAATACTTGTGTTGTACTGTTCGGCAATCTTCCAAAGTGAGTCACCGCTTTTCACCTTGATCGTCTGTGCTTCTGCCGGTGCAGCAATAACAGCTGAGCCTGCGATCGCTGAAACTGTGAGGCCGGTTACTACTTTTTTCTTCATAGATAAATCTCCGCCTTTCATGATTTCGTTCCATAAGACTTATGTACTAGTTTTGAGTTTAGCATTTAATGGTTCTGCTTCTCTTGCACTATTTTATCTTTATTTCTATTATATTACTCGACATGAAGACGTTGGGCAATACTAAATAGGTTAGAGCAGCAAACTCAAAATGCTAAAACAAAGCCATATCGTTTCTATCGGCTGTTTGCTGTATTTATAAACAATTTTTAAGGAATTTTTAAGTTGACGTTTAGAAATTTGTCAAAACAAGCACGTTGCTAGTTTCATAGTTCTATTCTACATGACAAATTTTTCTGTATCAAATGACTTTTTACTTAATTGCCTGTTTTTTCTTCTCAATAAAAAAAGCACCCTTCCCAATGAAGAATGCTGTGTTCATGTTTACTTTCTGATTTCTTGATCTTTTACAGTTAACGGATAGAGGACGCCTTCTTTCGCAAACGACATTTTCCCTGTTTCTTCTGATACCACAAGAACAAGGGCATCGGTCATGCCAGAAAGTCCAATGGCTGCCCGGTGTCTTGTGCCAAGAGAAGGGCTGACTTTTTTTGAGGTGAGCGGTAGAACGTTTGCAGCGGAAACAAGCGTATTTTCTTTTACTAAAAGAGCGCCATCATGAAGTGGGTTTCCAGGATAGAAAATGCTTTCTATTAATGATGCGCTAATTTTCGCATGGAGGTTTGTCCCTTTTTGTATATAATCCTCAACCTCATCTCTCCTTTGAATCACAATCAGTGCGCCATGCTTTTGTTTTGATAAGTTCTCAATGGCTAAAGAAAATTGAGCAAAACCTGGTGTGAATTCTTCCATATATGCTTGTAAATAAAACGAGGAAGCCTCTGCATGCATTTCATTAAACTGATCATGCAATGATTCGAGTTCACAAAGAAGGCATTGTTCGGTCTGGTCAAGCGAATCGACGATTTTCCTTGCATCCATCATAATTTGCGTCAAATGAGATTTCATTTCTAACTTAAACATCGCTTCTTCATTTGTGCGATTGATCATCTCACCATGTCCCTCCTTCTTTCGCTTGTGTCATAAAATAACAAATTGTGCACATTCTATTTGTATGGAGGTGAATTCAATATGACCATTCAAAAAGTGATTCAATATGCTTGCAGCATTTTAGGTGTTGTCAGTCTTTCTTTTATTTATGCCCAAATGTTCAAAAAAACGAAGCCCTCAAAGAAAAATAATCCGACAGAGAATTGATTTTTTTACATAGCATGATATAATTCCTCTCGTTATTTCTGTTCAGAGAGGAACTTATGATGAGAGAAACGAATAGTATTCGAGCAAAGTTGGCACAATTTTTAACCATATTGATTCCGATTTTAATTACACAAGCAGGTCTTTCGCTCATCACATTTTTAGACACGGTGATGTCTGGAAAAGTGAGTGCAGAAGACCTAGCAGGTGTAGCGATCGGTTCGAGCATTTGGACACCTGTTTATACTGGCCTCGCTGGCATTTTAATGGCTGTTACCCCTATTGTGGCTCAGCTGATGGGCGGCGGCCGCAGGGAAGACGTTCCTCGTGCAGTCTTCCAGGCCATTTATTTATCTTTTCTTTTAAGTATCGTGGTGATTGTTATTGGATCGTTGTGTGTTCCTTTTATTTTAGGGAGACTTGGGCTTGAACCATCCGTAGAAACCATTGCCCGTCATTTTCTCAGCTTCCTTGCTATTGGGATCATCCCGCTTTTTGGTTATTCAGTCATGAGATCGTTCATTGATGCATTAGGAAAAACACGTGTAACGATGTTCATTACGTTAACCGCACTTCCTATTAATTTTGTTTTAAATTATCTCTTTATTTTTGGAAACTTTGGGTTTCCAAAGCTTGGCGGTGCAGGGGCAGGTCTTGCATCTGCGCTGACGTATTGGGCGATTTTCATCATGAGTATTTGTATTGTCATCAAAGCCGAACCGTTTGCATCCTTTCGGTTGTTTCAGACATTACCTCGTTTTAACGTCTCCCGAATGGGTCAAATACTGAAAATCGGTATCCCTATTGGGTTTGCGATCTTTTTTGAAACAAGTATTTTTGCAGCTGTCACGCTCTTAATGGGTCACTTTGATACTGTGACAATCGCCAGTCACCAAGCAGCGATGAACTTTGCTTCTATTTTATATATCCTGCCGCTTAGTATCTCAATGGCTTTAACGATTGTTGTAGGTTTTGAAGCCGGTGCCATGCGATATAAAGACGCAAAAAGCTACAGCTATATTGGCATTGCAACAGCTGTTTTGTTCTCATTATGTACTGCAGCACTCATCTTGTTATTTAGACCTGAGATCGCTGGTTTATATACAACTGAATCAGCTGTTTTACAAATGACACAGCACTTTTTGATGTATGCGATCTTTTTCCAGCTGTCTGATGCGATCGCTGCACCCATTCAAGGGGCTCTGCGCGGCTATAAAGATGTGAATTACACACTGATTGCTGCGTTTGTCTCTTACTGGGTCATCGGCCTTCCAGCTGGCTACTTGATTGGCACGTATACCTCATTTGGAGCGTTTGGTTATTGGGTTGGGCTGATTACTGGGCTTGCCGCAGGTGCCATCGTCCTATTTGTTCGTCTCAGGTTGATTGAAAGACGTATGCATTCTGATACAACAGGAAAAGGCAGCTGACTTCAGTCAGCTGCCTCAGGCTGTCGAGAAAATCTCGACAGCTTTATTTTTTTCCTTAAATTTTCCACTATCCCATTTTATAATAGAGAAAAGCATACTAAAGGAAGGTGTTTTTCTCATGTTCCACACTAGAAATTCTTCTCAGCACGAAGCCGAATTTGTTTTGCTAGATCAATTGGTCGAAGAGGATCACCTGCTTAGTAAAATTGATCAGTACATTGATTTTTCATTTATCATAGACAAAGTAAAACCATATTATAGTGAGAATAAAGGTCGTCCCTCACTTGATCCACTTATTTTGTTTAAAATGATGTTTATCGGATACCTGTACGGTATCCGTTCTGAAAGACAACTTGAAAAAGAAATTTACTATAACATGGCGTATAGATGGTTTTTAGGTTTAAACATCAATGACCCCGTTCCCCATCATTCGACCATTAGCTGGAATCGTCGTACTCGATTTAAAGATACAACCATTTTTCAAGACATTTTCGATGAAATTGTTCTTCAAGCCATCAATCACGATATGGTTGGAGGGCGCGTTCTTTTTACTGACTCCACTCATCTTAAAGCCAATGCCAATAAACATAAATATACAAGAAAAACGATTGAACAAGATACCCAGAACTATATAAATGAATTAGAAGAAGCGATCCAAGAAGATCGGGTGGCACACGGAAAAAAGCCCTTAAAGGTAAAAGAGGAGGTGAAAACGGAAAAAGACATTCGTCAAAGTACGACTGATCCTGAAAGTGGCTATCTTTATCGTGAAAACAAACCAGAAGGCTTTTTCTACCTAGACCACCGTACAACGGATATGAAGTACAATATCATCACAGATGCCCATGTCACGCCTGGCAATGTCCATGATTCCGTTCCGTATCTTGAACGATTGGATCACCAAATCGCACGATTTGGTTTTTAAGTAGACGCAGTTGCCCTTGATTCTGGTTATTTGACCAGCCCAATCTGTAAAGGTTTATCTGATCGCCATATTTTTGGTGTCATCGCACATAGACGTTTTCATCCAACAAGAGGATTATTCGAGAAGTGGAAATTCCAGTATGATTCTGAACACGATCAATACATATGCCCGAATGGTGAAAAGCTTTTATATACCACGACTGATCGAAAAGGTTATAGGTTCTACAAATCAGATCCTAAAAAATGCACATCGTGTCCTTTCCTTGAAAACTGCACAAGATCTAAAAATCATCAAAAGGTCATCTCAAGACATGTGTGGGAGGAACATAAAGAAAAGATCAGGCAAAATCGTCTGTCTGCCGCTGGAAAAGAGCTATATAAAAAAAGAAAAGAAAAAATAGAGCGAAGCTTTGCAGATTCAAAACAACTGCATGGGCTTCGCTACTGCCGGTTAAGGGGAAAACAAAATGTAAGTGAGCAAGTGCTTCTCACAGCTGCCTGCCAGAACATGAAGAAGATTGCCACACACCTAGCAAAGCTAGGCTAGGTGTGTGGGAGGCCTTTTTCATGTTTTTCCTTCAATCTCATCTATCATAATGATGGTGAAAATAAAAAAGATTGTAGAAAAACATGGGTTTCTCTACAATCTGAGGCAGCTGACTTCAGTCAGCTGCCTTTCATTTAGTCATTCCATTGATACGTCCAGAAAATTTCTTCATCAAACCATTTTTGGACGACTGGTTCTTTGTTTTTCAACTTTTGTTCAAGCTCTCTTAGCATGCCTTCTGTTTGTGTTCTATGCGCTCTTAGTGCATTTAATTTGATATCGGCTACATCCGTAATATCAATCACAATATCGGCATTTCCTAGCACTTCTTCTCGATTTTTCGTAATGGCCATGCAGTATGTGACGGGACGGTCTTCTTTTTTCTTGCGGTATAGAGCACGAATGACCGCTTCACCTGTCGCATCATGATCAGGGTGTACGCCATGACCTGGATAAAACGTGACAATAAGAGTTGGTTTCACTTCATCAATTATGCGTTCCATCACATCCGCTAAATACTCATCATCTTCAAATTCCAACGTTTTATCTCGAAGACCAAGCATTCGCAAGTCTGTGACATCCATTTCTTTACATGCATTGATTAATTCCTGTTTTCTTAATTCAGGAAGTGTCTCACGGTTAGCATATGTTGGACTTCCCATATTTCTTCCCATTTCTCCAAGTGTCCCGCATGCATACGTCACTGGAATTCCACGTTTTCTGCTTTGCGCGATGAGCCCTGCGACCCCGAAGGATTCATCGTCGGGGTGAGGCAGCATCACAAGTACATGTTCGTTCATCACTGTTCCCCTCTCTCCTACACCTGAAATGGTGTTTCACTAATTTGTAATGAGATCGCTAGTTTTCCGTCTGGCAGGTGTCCTGCTAACAGCAGGCGACCTTGTTCATCAAACACGTAATCGGTTAAACCTTCTGCGTAAATCCAGCCATCTTCTGTTTTCATTCCGACACGGTATGGACCTTGTCCTTTTATTTTTGCCTGTGAATAGACAACTTTTGCGTTGCGGATATACGCCACGACCGTCATATTTTGCTCATTCACATGAGCTGAATAAGAACCAGTTGTCGTTTCAAGATGAACGAAGACTGGCCGATTTAAAAACGATTCAAGATGTGCTGTGACATCTTCCGTTTGAATTGGTTTCATGAGTGGTTCCTTCCTTCATTTTGAATTAGTTCTCGCAGCTTTTTTGTATGTAAGCTGATCAGCTGTAGTTGATGACCCTGCTCAATAGCACTTTCTAAAATTCTTTCCACAGCGAGTACATACTTTTGATGTAATGACTTTCTTGCGCGAGGATGGGTGCGTACATCAAGCAAATCATCTCGTATCGCCTCGTGTAATGAAGTCATATCCACTACATCAAGCTGCCGATTTTTCCATAAAGATTGATAAGCGTGTGCAAGCTCATCGGCTGATGACATGTGATCACCTCTACAGTTTTGGTAACAACTTATTATGACATGATCCGCCTGCAAAAAAAAGCAAACTGCTTCGTCTCTTTAATGAGAATTCGCTGTTTTTTTCATTCGCAGTTGAGAGGTTGTAAATAGTAAAATCGCCACCCAAATACAGAGGAATGTCACGATTTTTGCTGCAGATAAGTGTTCGTGATACACAAACAGCCCCAAAAAGAGTGTAATGGTCGGTGCAATATACTGCAAAATACCAACTTGGTATAAAGGAATTCTTTTGGCCCCTTCAGAAAATAAAAGAAGCGGTACAGCTGTAAAGACACCTGCAAAAAATAATAGCCCAAGAGAGCCGAAGCTGCTCGGATTCATCGTGACAACAGGTTCTTTTAAGAAGAAGAATAAGTAAACAAGCGCAGCTGGTGCAAGAAGCAGTGTTTCAATGGTTAATCCAATGGCACTCGTAAAACTCATTCTTTTTTTAATCAGTCCATAAAACCCAAAACTAAAAGCCAATACGAAAGCCACGACAGGAAATGAGCCGTACTGAACAGTTGAGATGATGACACCAGCTGCAGCAATGAGAATGGCGGTGGTTTGCATTTTATTCAGTCGTTCTTTTAAGAAAATGATGCCTAGTAAAACTGATACAAGCGGATTAATATAATACCCTAAACTCGCTTCCAGCATCAGATCGTGATTTACAGCCCAAATGTATACATACCAGTTGACCGAAATTAAAATAGCCGATAAAAGTAATGAAAAAAGTGCTTTTCCATCTATCATCAGACCTTTCACAGTCTGCACCGCTGGACGGACTTGCTTTAAATATAAAAGAATACCGCACATAAAAACAAAGGACCATATGATTCTGTGCGCTAAAATTTCGCCTGACGAAATATGCTCCATCAGTTTCCAATATAATGGGAACAATCCCCATAATGTAAAAGATGCAACCGTATATAAGACACCTTTTGATTGTTGTTCGTTCAATCTAACCATTCCTTTCTAAACCTATCGTATATTATAGCACGCACATCACATTATGGGCATATACTAATTCAGGGCATTTAGAAAGGATGATTTGCATGTTTGACTGGAACCGATTATTCCCTTTTCAAAAGCAATTTTCAAAAGAAGCGTTAAAAAATTCAGATCCTAAAGACGTTGAGCAATATGTCAATCAAGTCATGGAAAGTGTTTTCGGCTCCAATTATTCTGCTCAATTCCCCTTTCAGGATCCGCTGTCTCAGAAGCAGAAAGAAAGAGAGCCAGACGATAAAAAAAAGAAAGAGCCGAATGTTGAAGTATTTGAGACGACAGATCACGTGTTTGTCAAAATAGAGCTCGATCGTCCGAACACGGAAAAAGTAAAAATCAAACATACAGCCAATCTGCTGTTTATTGATCATTTTCCTGAAGAGAATAAACAAAAGAAGGTTGTCCTGCCTGCTGCTGTGAAAAGAAAAGGAACGAAGGCTTCGTATCAAGATGGTATTTTAGAAATTATGTTTTTAAAGCATGATGATCCAGGCATTTCTGAAATTGATATTCCATTATAAAAAGCCTGCTTTGAAATGGAAGCAGGCTTACTCTTTTTTCTTAATAATATGGTGGATATCCGCCGCCATAAGGTGGTGGAACAGGCGGTGGTGGAGGCGGGTAATATGGACGAGGATAATTAAAAATCGCACTTCCTAGAAATCCGCCAAGCAGTCCGCCGACTAAAGGAGCGCCAAAACCAAAAAACAAAGGGACTCTAGATTCATATGGCGGAATGCCAGGGGCACCGCCTCGAAAATACGGAGTATGAGGGTACATGCTTTTCTCCTCCTTTGTCATGTGCCTAACATCAGCATATTCATTAGAAGACAAAACGTTTGGGCAAACCTAAAACTAAGCTTGCTCCTTTTTTTCATGAGATCCAGCATACTCCCCTGCCCAGCGCGATACTTCTCCGAACACACCATGTAATGCACTCCCTTTTTCGGTTAGACAATAGATGACTTTGACTGGCGTTTCAGGAAGTACAGTGCGCTTTATGATTCCTTCTTGCTCAAGCTCTTTTAAGCGTTCTGCGAGCATTTTTTGACTGATGGATGGAATAATGTCCGTCAGGTCTTTAAACCGCTTCGGACCATCAAGCAATACATGAATGATGAGACCATTCCACCTTTTGCCAAGAAGCAAAAAAGCTTGCTGAATGTTTGGACATAATTGAAATTCCATATATTTCAGCCTTTCTTTTCATAATCGTTTGACAAACTAACGGTGTACAATTTAAAATATATCTCTAGTTACAATAAGTAAGTTTCTCACTTTTTTATTTATTGTACCATACTATTTGCAAAAACGGGAGGAAATATCCATATGGCGAGCGATCAAAAAACGATTGACATTTTAAAAGAAAGAGCTTCAGTAAAAGAGTATGATACAACTCATGAAATGACAAAAGAAGAGTTAACAGAGCTTCTTGATATCACAACAAAAGCACCATCTGCTTGGAACCTTCAGCATTGGCATTTCACTGTTTTCCATAGTGCTGAATCAAAAGCAAAACTTCTTCCAATCGCTTACAATCAAAAACAAATCTCTCAAGCATCAGCTGTGATTGCTGTGCTAGGTGACCTTGAAGCCAATCTAAAGGGTGAAAAAATCTACAGTGAGCTAGCAGAACAAGGCTTCATCACAGAAGATATTAAAGAAACATTGATGACGCAAATTAATGGTGCTTATCAAAGCGAGCAATATGCACGTGAAGCTGCGTATTCTAACGCTTCGTTAGCTGCTATGCAATTAATGATTGCGGCGAAAGCAATGGGATATGATACATGCGCAATGGGCGGTTTCAGCAAAGAAGCGTACGTGAAAGAATTCAATGTGAGCGGTCGATACGAACCAGTGATGTTGATTTCTGTCGGGAAAGCAGCAAAAGAAGCTCACAAAAGCAATCGTTTTGACATCGAAGAAGTATCTGATTTCCTATAAAAAACGGCACAGTCTCAGCGTCATGCTGGGGCTTTTTTATTTGCTCTAAATATTATTTTTCCATACTTATTTTTAAGTCTTCCTTTCTCATTCTTCACTATTTACCTCTTTTTAAAAATGAAAGCGTTATATTAGTATGATATTCATAAAAATGATTGTTTTTTCTGAAAATGGTCTTGTGATCTAATCTGACAACTGCTATTATTATGAAATTACAAAATATTAGAGGAGGAAAACATGAACAAAAAACTGATACTGGCGCTACTCATCGCGATTCCATTCATTGGACAGCTTGCACTGCTCCCCTTTGTGAATCGTATTCATCCATTTGTCATCGGGCTGCCCTTTTTCCACTTCTGGCTCTTACTATGGATTGTACTCACACCCGTTTGCACATTTATCATTTACAGGATGCAACATTCAAATGGAGGAACTGACGAATGCAAGGAAACTTAACAGCTTTATTGATTACTGCAAGTATTATTTTCATCGTCGTGGTCATCGGTTTTGCCGCTGGTCGTGATAAATCATCAAGACAGTCAGTCGAAGAATGGTCTGTTGGCGGGAGAAAATTTGGCGGGCTTCTCGTCTGGTTCCTTGTTGGCGCAGACTTATATACTGCTTATACCTTTTTAGGGCTCACAAGTACAGCTTATACAGCGGGAAGTGTTGCTTTTTTCGCTATCCCCTATTCAGTTCTTGCTTATTTTATTGCGTATTTCTTCTTACCAAAACTTTGGACGGTTGCAAAAAATCACAAGCTGACAACACTTGCTGATTATGCACGTGAGCGATTTGACAGTAAACTGTTATCCAGCTTGATTGCCATTGTTGGTGTACTCATGCTCATTCCATACATTTGTCTTCAGTTAAGCGGGATTCAAGATACGTTAACTGTCGCTGGAACGAGTTATATTAATGTGAATGCAGTTGTTATAATTTCATTTATTTTAGTTGCACTTTATACATTTTTCAGTGGTATTAAAGGTCCTACATATACAGCCATTATTAAAGATATTCTTGTTTGGGTGATCATGCTCTTTATGGTCGTTTCCCTCCCGATTATTCATTTTAACGGCTGGACCCCAATGATGAATACGTTAGCTAAGGAAGCCCCACAGCTTCTGACGATTCCTGAAGGCGGGCCTAAAGGCATTTTGTGGTTTATTACCGCATCAGGTGTTTCTGCACTCGCATTATTTATGTGGGCACATGCAGCAACTGGCGTTTTCACAGCCAAAAGCGCAGATGCCATCCGTAAAAACAGTATGTTTTTACCTCTTTACAACATTGTATTGATTTTGGTCATCTTCCTTGGCTTCATTGCCTTTTTAGTCTTACCGGAAGATACAAATCCAAGATTTGCTCTTCTTCATTTAATTCAGACGTCATATGGCGGCGTGATGCAGGGGCTTGCGTATTCAACGATTGCACTTGCTTCTCTCATTCCATGTTCGATCATGGCCATTGGGGCGTCGAATTTATTTGCCAATAATTTGTACCGTGATTTAATCCATCCAACTGTGTCACCTAAACGGTTAACGATCATTACACGTTCGATGGTATTTATCGTGATCGGGCTTGCTCTTTTATTCGGTATGCTGTTCCCGACTGCGCTTGTCACGCTTCAGCTGATCGGTGTTTCAGGAATGGTTCAAATCTTCCCTGCCATTGCGATCAGCTTGTTCTGGAAAAAACAATCAAGAGAAGCAACGATTGCGGGTTTAGTTGTTGGCATCATCGTCACCTTTACAGCCAATATCTCACAAGTCACGTTTGGTCTTTATGAAGGATTTCTTGGTTTACTAGCAAACGTTGTGGTCATCCTGATTTTGAATCCATTCTTCCAAAAGAATGTCACATCTAATGCTGTGACAAGTGATTTGTTTGAAAAGAATGGGAAAACAACGGAACCTGTGGCTAACAAAGCGTAATACAAGAAAAAAAGCAGTCCCCTGATAAGGACTGCTTCAGCGTGTAGACAAACCCTCGCATTCTTTGTCAGTCCTGCGTGCTGGTGCTCACGAATGTCAAATTCGCTCCGCTCCAGTACTCGTCCTTCCTAGACTTCAAAGGTTTTCTATCACGCTGAGCTGAAAAGAAGACAAAGGGCTAAAATAAAGTTCATTTTAGCCCTTTGTCAACAATTTGAAGCAGTCCCCTGATGAGGACTGCTTTTTCTATTTCATTTCTTTTTTCAACACTTCAATGGCTTTTTTCATTTGCGTATCATTTTTCTTGAGCTTATCTTGTATGTTTGTCATCAGTACCGTCGTTGTGTCCCCTGTCAGAATACCATCAGCCTTCAGATCGTGATCTGATTGGAAACTTTTCACGACCGACTGGAATGCTTGATCATATTCTCCATTGGCTTTTGCTTTGTAGCCAAGCGCTTGGAACATTTTTTGAGCCGCTTTGACTTCATCTCCATCATCATTCAGTTGATACGTCTTTTTCGGACTTAAGTATGGCAGCTTCGCATAACTCGGCAGAGATGCTTTCACCTGTGGCTCAATTCCTTTTTTGTGAATCCAAGACCCGTCTGGTGTCAACCACTTGGCAATGGTTAATTTCACACTAGAACCATCATTGTAGCTTTGCGCATTTTGAACAGTCCCTTTACCAAATGTCTTTTCTCCAACAAGTTGAATGCTAGAGGATTGGTGCAGAGCTGCCGCCATGATTTCAGCAGCACTCGCTGAACCGCCGTTTACAAGAACAACTGTCGGCTGATGAACTTTGCGTTCTTTTTCCGCTTTGTACACTTGTTTCTTTCCTTTTTCCTCAACCTGCATAATGACTTTTCCTTTATCGATAAAGTCATTGCTCATTTCAATTGCTTCTGTCATAATGCCGCCTGGATTATCTCTCAGATCAATGACAAAACCTTTTGCCCCTTTTTTCTCGAGGTCATCAATCGCTTTATCTAACTCTTTAGACGTGGTTTCAGCAAAAGACGTGATTTGGATTTCGCCTATTTTATCTTTTGTTAGTTTTGCATACACCGTTTCAAGTGGAATCGTATCTCTTGTGATCGTGACATCCACATTTCCAACACCTTGTCGGTTCAAATGCAGTTTGACATCCGTTCCTTTTTTCCCTCTGATAAGAGAAACGGCTTTATTCACTGACATGCCTTTTGTACTTTTACTATCCACTTTTAAAATACGATCATGAGGTTTCAAACCAGCTTTTTCAGCAGGAGAGCCTTTAATCGGTGCGACAATTAAAATTTGTCCATCCTTCTCTTCTACTTGTGCACCAATTCCTTCAAATGAAGATGAAATGGTGTTGTTAAACCCTTCGGCTTCCTCCTGATCCATATATGTAGAGTATGGATCATCAAGTGATGCAATCATTCCTTGAATCGCACCGTCTACTAGTTTTTGATCATCCGTTTTTTCGTAATACTCGTTTTTTACCTTCGTATATGCAGCCATGAGTTTACTAAACTTCTCATCTCCTGAAACGCTGACAGCACCTTGTTTTGTGATCACAAATGTAATCGCTGAGGAAAGCGCTGCTGTCACCAGAATGGCTATCACGAACTTGAATTGTTTTTTCAAAAAAACACCACCTTTATCTCCTTTCATTATTATCAAGGACGATTCTTCATCCGTCAACCAAAGGATCAAACTTCTATTTGAAAAGATAAGCCATTTCGCCTTGCAATGCATAATCTTTAGAGAGAAACATGATAAAGAAAGAAGGGATTCCATGAGTGACTATGTAGAAATGCTTGCCTATTTTGGTGTATCAGGTGCCCATCCTGGTGGAATTGAGCTAACAAAAACGATGATTGAGCATCTTCACTTGGCGTCTGACGATCGTATACTGGATGTTGGATGCGGCACAGGACAAACAGCCGCCTATCTAGGACATTTAGGTTATGAAGTAGAGGCGATTGATACACACCCTTTGATGATTGAAAAAGCCAATCTGCGATTCGAGCGGGAACAACTACCTTTCCGTGCACAGCAAGCATCGATCGAACACCTGCCATTTTCAGATGACTCGTTCTCTCTACTGATCAGTGAATCTGTTTTAAGTTTCACCCATTTACCTGCTGCGCTTGCTGAGATCAAACGGGTGCTTGCTCCTGGAAAGCAATTGATCGCAAATGAGGCTGTGTTAAAAGTGCCGCTCCCCTCAAAAGAACAGGCAACCATTCGGGAGTTTTATGGGTTTCACTCCCTCTTTTCATTTCCTGAATGGAAAAAACAGTTAGCGTCCGCAGGATTCCGTGACATTCAGATTCTCTCATTTGATGAACACATGGTGCAGGAAGAGCCGACCGAAATGGAATTATCAGATCAAATACCATCTTCTCTTTATGATACATTACAGACACACTATGACCTGATTCAAACACACCGAGAACATCTGAGTCACCTTGTATTTGAATGTACAGTATAAAATGAGCGAATCTCCTATATGTTTTGTCCAAACTCTATGAAGTCTTTCGCATAGGATAAGAGTGAAAAGAGTTTGTCATAAGGAGGAAAAACATGGAGCGCTACTATAAACTTTGTCAGCAGCATATGGGGAAAGTAGCTAGAATTACTGATCGAAATGGCAGAGTACATGTTGGACGTATTGAGCGGGTGTCAAACCGCAAAGTTTATATCCGGCCAGTCGGCGGGTCCCGCGGGGGCTTTGGTTATGGATATTACGGAGGTTATTATGGCTGGGGTGCAGCTTATGGCATCGGTCTCGGTTTTATTACCGGCTTCGCTTTAGCAGGTTTGTTCTTTTTTTAAAACGGCGTATAAAAGAAGGCCTCCCAGCTTCGGGAGGCCTTTTATTTGTTTATATTTTCTTCACTTTATTCATATACTCTTCGAAAGTTAAATCATGATCATGCATCGCTTTTGCAGCTTCTTTCCCTACATAGCGCAAGTGCCACGGCTCATATTCATATTTCGTGATGTCTTCTTTCCCTTTTGGATAACGGATGATAAAGCCATATTTATAAGCGTTTTTGGCTACCCATTTACCATCAGGTGTTTCACCAAATTTTTCAGAGATTTCAAAGCCGGCACTTTTTGAGGAAATATCCATGGCAAGACCTGTTTGATGCTCACTTTCGCCTGGTAAGGCTACGGCTTCTTGGGCTTTTTCTTTCCCTTTTAGTTTCACTTCACTATCAAAAATGACTTTTTGACGATCATAGGAACGATAGCCAGATACTGCAGCAAGCTCAAAGTTTTCCTTTTTAGCACCTTTGAATAACTTTGCAAGTGCCTCCGCTGCTTCTTTTCGAATATATCGTTTTTCAATATCCTCTGAAAAAGAGAATTCCACTTTTGGTACAACGAGATCAGAAGGTTTATAGGTTCCTGGCAGTGCATATTCTTTGTTCACTAAAGCAAGCACATTTTCAGGGTTTTGAATGGTCTTCAGTCCGCTCACTACCTTGATGTCATTGAAATATTCACTCTTTAACGTCAGCTCTTGATTAGATGAATCTGCCGTATCGTTTGAGTTTTGCTGGGATGATGAACTTGCTGCGTTCTTTTGTTCGTTTGTTTTGTTAGATTCAGTGGTACCGCTTTTCTGATCCAGCAACTGGCAGCCTGATAATGCGGCCGTCAAACCAAGAATCGATGCGATTGAGAGTATTTTATAGCTTTTCTTCATGACATACCTTCCTTTTGCTCTACTAAAAAAATAAAGATGCGCTACATCGTAGCACACCCTTTATACTATTATAAAACAGAATCTAGTGCAATTAAGATCATTTCGTCAAATGTCGTTTGACGCTCTTCAGCAGTTGTTTCTTCTCCTGTTAGCACATGATCACTCACTGTCAGGATCGACAACGCTTTTCTGCCAAATTTTGCAGCAAGCGTATAAAGAGCCGTTGTCTCCATTTCAATCGCTAGAATTCCATATTGGTCCATCAGCTCAAGTGGTTTTTCATTATAAAATTGGTCTGCTGTAAATACATTCCCAACACGCACAGCTACATTTTTCGCTTCTGCTGTGTCGTAGGCTTTTTTCAGTAAACCAAAATCAGCACATGGTGCGTAATCAATCGGTCCAAATGCCACACGGTTCATTTGAGAATCTGTTGATGATGTTTGAGCTAAGATGACGTCACGTACATTGACATCCTTTTTGATCGCTCCGCAAGAACCGACACGGATTAAGTTTTGAACATCATAGCTTTGGATCAGCTCATTCACATAGATCGAAATAGACGGTACGCCCATTCCAGTACCTTGTACAGAAATGCGTTTTCCTTTATATGTCCCAGTATAACCATACATGCCGCGCACTTCGTTATAGCACACTACATCTTCTAAATATGTATCTGCAATATATTTCGCACGAAGCGGATCGCCTGGAAGCAATACCGTTTCTGCAATTTGTCCTTTTTCTGCTCCAATATGTACACTCATTTTTTAGCCTCCACTTACGTTTAACATGTGTTTAGTCCCATTTATTATAAACGATTGCGTTCAAAAAAGAAAATACCAGCTGAAAGTAAAGCTGGCATCGTCGTTTATATTTAACTCATCGTCATTAGGCGTTCACTGCGTTTCCATCCTGCCGGAAAGAGCTGGTAGTAGCACTTCCCTTTTTTCTGGTCATCAATCACAACGATATCCCCAGTTGTGATAAACCGTGCATTGTAATCATTAGGGACTGTATCTTGTACATTAAATGTCGAGAATGCTTTTTCCAGTACATCAAGGTGTGTCCTGCCGCCAATCTTTGTCCGGTACACAGGCTGATGCCCGCTTTCTGCACCATATTCAGGTGTTTGATAAATGGTTAAGTGATAAGCTGAAGGTTTCTTTTGAAAAAATCTCAACGTCAATTGCATTCAAATCCCTCCCCTTTTATATAAAATTGGCTGGGATCTATGAATTTCCTTCTTCTATTTTTGTCGAATGACAGACAATTTTTCGTCAATCTTTTTACATATGAGAAATAAAGCTAGTCCTATCGCAAAGCCCCCTGCTACATCAGTGACATAATGAACACCGATATACATCCTGCTGATGCCGATCATCAGCACATAGCACCCTGTCACCATGTAGACTGCTTTTTGTCTCTTTTTCAGCCACGGAACCATTTCAATGAATAGATAGGCGATAAATGGATAGATCGTTGCTGCATTCATAGAATGTCCGCTCGGAAAGCTGTAATAGGTCTCATTCACTAGATGATCAAAGGCTGGACGCTCTCTAGCAAACAGTCCTTTCAGTTCATGATTGACCGTTTTTTCTGCTATATATAGTAGAAAAAGCAGCATAATAGAGTGGTAGCGTTTATACATAAACAGCACCACGCTAAAGATGAGCATGATTGGGACAAGCAGCGCACTGATACCAAAGTCAGTCAAAGTCAGCATGACATCATTTAAAAAAGGAAGTCTGATGTTCTCAAATGATAAGATGATCTGGTTGTCCAACTCCTGGAACATGCCAGACACCATAAGCGCAGCGATGGCGCCAAACAAAAGGAAAAAAATGATGACATACACGCGAAACAATTCCCCTCCCTTTCTACTCAGAATCTCTTCAAAGTATAGTGCCTACCGTGCCTCTTCTTCAACTATCATTGCTTTCCTCAGCATATATTCAAATGTAATATCGGCAAGCTCAAACGTTTCCAGCTCAGATGGTATGTACCCTCTTTTGACCAGCTCCGTGTAGAAGAATTCTGCAATTTCCTCTGTATCAATCACCAAATCTGCTTCTTTCATTGCTTTCCGCCTCCTTTTTTATGATGTATGAACGTCGCCTTATTTTTATTACAGTTTGTCATAATGGCTCATTCCATACATATAAATGCAGTAAACGAAAAGAAAAGGGGCATGAGGCAATGAAATGGTTAAGCATTTTAGATGGACATACTTTTGATCAGGTGATGGGCCGTATCTTGAGGGGATGGTTTTATGTGATTGCTTTTTTCTGTGTTCCTTACTTTTTATTCGTGTTAGGACAAGTCTTCTTTTAACCAAAATGCTCGTTTAAACTTTCCAAAATAAAGTCCATCATATCCTTATATTCTGGGTCTTTGAAAAATTCATAGAGAATTTTATAATCATTGTAAATATCAAGAAGCTCATCCACTATAGATACAGCGAGAAATTCTAGTGATGCTTCGCTTTCTTGTTTCTCTTCTAACTGTAATAGAGCGGTTTGCACCATATCTTCCTCTATTTCTTTTGAGGTTTCTCCAACGTAATGCACAAAAAGAAGCTGATGAACAAACTGATCCATCTCATATTTTCTTAGGACAAGCGTCAAGTCTTCTTCTTCTGTTTCCAGCCATTCTCCGTCTTTTAACCTTGTCAGTTCATAAATGACATCTTCCCAGCCATCTTCAAGGTAGCGCCATATCTCAGTCCGATGGCCAATGATTTTAAATAGCTCTTTCCCGTAATCCTTTACATATACAACATCGCCAATGAGGAACTCATATTCAATGTCCAGCTTTTCTGTATCTACAATCACCCCGTCGTACTCATCGTAAAGCTGGAGTGATGTTTCAAAATAAAGCACCTCATTATGATTGACCTCATATAGATAATGTTGGTCAATTTGATGGACTTTTGTTATCGTTCCAACTGTGCCGTACATGACAACGACGACAATATCCCCTACTTTATATTTTGGTGCTTTCGCCTTCATTCTGTCTCCCCCTTGCCCGACTTTTGGTCTTAACGTATCGTATGCCGGCGCAAGGAATTCTGCATGGGCAACCACACCATGCAAAACGCCATTTTATTTCTTCATGAAAAAACCGCTTCTTCCATACGGAACAAGCGGTTGTGTGTGTTATTTTTTTTTGACTTCTACTTCGTATTGCTCAAAAGCCTCATCAAATGTCGTCATGGAGCTTAAATAGTCCCCATTTAACTCTAAATAGGCACATAGCTCATGATAATCAGTGGATGCTTTAGGAAAGCTGTGATCTTCATAAGCAGCATTTGCAAAATGACTGATGTCATCCTTCGGTTTTGGATGTCTGTACTTCATTAAATAATGGTAAAACGACTTCACCTGTTTTTCCCTCCGCGACACTCTATTTTGTTGTTATATTATACAGGAATTTGATGACTTGTATAGGCGGAGGTACAACTTATGAAGAAAAATCAAAGTAATTACGCTTTAATAACCGCTCCATGCTCATTAATTCTTCATATAAGATTTTTTCTGGAAGTTTTGTTTGATCGACTAAAATTAATTGATCTTCTATCTCTTTTACTGTCTCATCCTTCTGATACGTCATCCCGCAATGCGTGCAAGAAATCGAAGGCGTTTCCAAAATCTCAATCGATTGTGTGCCCGTGATGAGTTCCCAATAGACTGTGGTCTGTCCTGCGTTCGCTTTCTTCTCCTCACACCAATCACATGTCAGCAACTTTATTTCTCCTCCTTTACGGTTTGTTCTTTTTTGAGCTGGGCTTGATATTTCTTCTCTTTTAATTCATCTCGTTTTTCGCGTTTGTTTTTGAGCGTATCATGTTCAGGATTCGTCTCATAAGACTCTCTTCGTTTCATTCGGCTTAAATTTTCAGGCGTAAAGGATCTTGCTTCATCCTCAAATAGAGCTGTTATGCCAATTGCCGGTTCTTTCTTTTCTTCATAGATTTCATTAAAATACGCATCCGCTTGGCCGGCGACGTAATGTTCTGGCTCCGGATAAGAGGTGATCACACCTTCAAAGTTACGCAGGACCACTTTCTCAGGGCTTTGAGATAATAAATAATTTGGCTGTAAGGTGATCTTACCTCCGCCGCCTGGCGCATCTACAACAAAGCTTGGCACGGCATAACCACTCGTATGTCCTCTTAAGCCTTCAATGATTTCAAGGCCTTTTGAAACCGGTGTTCTAAAGTGGCCGATCCCCTCAGATAAATCACATTGATAAATATAATAAGGTCTGACGCGAATCATGACGAGATCATGCATCAGCTTCTTCATAATTGGAACACTGTCGTTAATTCCTGCTAGGATCACCGCCTGATTACCAACAGGGACGCCAGCATTGACAAGTCGCTCACACGCTTCTTTTGCTTCTTTTGTGATTTCAATGCTTGTATTAAAGTGAGTGTTCAGCCAAACAGGATGATATTTTTTTAAAATCTCACACAATTCATCTGTAATTCGCTGCGGAAACACGACCGGTGCACGTGTTCCAATTCGAATGATTTCAACGTGAGGAATGTCTCGTAAGTTTTTCAAAATGTATTCAAGCACTTGATCATTAATTAACAGCCCGTCACCGCCTGAAATTAACACATCCCGCACTTCAGGGGTTTCTCTAATATATCCAATGGCGGCATCTAATTGCTTTTTCGGCACACCCATCCCGATCTGACCGGAAAAGCGCCTTCTCGTACAATAGCGGCAGTACATGGAGCACTGATTTGTGACAAGAAACAGCACACGATCTGGGTAGCGGTGCGTTAAACCCGGAACAGGTGAATCCTCATCTTCATGGAGCGGATCTTCGAGGTCATATTTTGTTTTATGAAGCTCTTCTGCAATCGGTACAGACTGCATACGGATTGGGCATCTTGGATCGTCTGGATTCATCAGTGAGGCATAGTAGGGTGTTATGTTGAGTGGAATGGTTTTCGTGGAAATCTTCACCCCTTCTTTTTCCTCTTCTGTTAAGTTCACGACTTTTTCTAAATCTTCAAGCGTTTTGACCGTATGCGTCAGCTGCCAAATCCAGTCGTTCCACTTTTCCTCGGGTACGTCCTTCCAAAGTTCAATGTCCTTCCAATGTCGCGCAGGTTGATACAGTTTTTGATTCATATCCATTCCCCCTATCAGCATTCACTTTATACTATGCAAGTTATGTGCCAACATGGGAAAATGCCCCTATTCTTTACAAAAGGAGCTTTTCCGTCACATTCACCTGTTTGAAGTGCCTACTTTTCGGCATCTGTATATTTTTTTAGTTTATACTGCAATGTTTGTCGAGGAATTTTTAAAGCGGCTGCCGTTTGCTTAATATTCCCTGCGTGCTGTCTTAAAGCTTCTTGAATCAGCGTTTGTTCAAATGACGTCACTTGACTTTTTAATGAGGACTCTGGCGGATGACTTTCTATCTGATGCGTCCGCAAATGGGCAGGGAGGTATGCTGGGGTGATTTCTTCTGCTTCCTTTGGCATCATCAAGACGGCATGCTCGATCGTATGTTTTAATTCTCTGACATTCCCTGGCCACTGATGGGCCATAAATACTTGGACAGTTTCTTCAGAAAGGCGGTTGACGTTTTTTGAAAATTGCTGATGATACGTTTGAATAAAGTGGCGGGATAACAGCTGGATATCATGCTTCCTTGTGCGAAGCGGCGGGATATGAAATGATGACACATGCAGTCTATAAAATAAGTCTTCTCTTAACATTTGTTTTTTAACGGCTTCAAATGGGTCGATATTGAGGGCAGTAATCACTCTGACATTTACTTGAACCGCCTTTGCATCACCTATCCGGCGGACAACACCATCCTCTAACACACGCAGTAATTTTGTTTGAAGCGTAAGAGGCATCGCTTGCAGCTCATCAAGAAAAAGCGTACCGCCATCTGCTAATTCAAACAGCCCCTTGCGATCTATTGCGCCCGTATAACTTCCTTTGACAGACCCGAATAAAAGACTTTCAAGCAGCGATTCTGGAAGAGCAGCGCAGTTTTGCGGGATAAAGACTTGATCTTTCCGATCAGAAGCATGAACAATCGCTTGTACGAGTACCTCTTTTCCTGTCCCAGTTTCCCCGAAGACCATAACCGATGAAGGATATGCAGCAGCTTTTTTCGCTTTCTCCAGCACCTCTTTTAAGTGTGGATCATTTGTTAAAAATGAAGAAAAATCGAGCATTTGAGTGGTCTCCGCGGCACCATCCGTTCGTTTTTTTTGATCTAAACGATTCGAAAGCGCTGACAGCTTCGACACATCCTTCGCTACTTCTACCGCCCCAATTAACTTGCTGCCTTCTATAATAGGCAGTGTAGTGTTGACGGTCTCAATTTTTTCTCCATTTTTGTTCAAATAGGTTTGCAACGAATGATAAATGGGTTTTCCTGTTCTAAGTACATGCATGAGTGTACTTGTCTTTTCAGTTAATGAAGGATACACGTCCAGTATGTACTTGCCAATCACCTCTTCTTTCGCTAAACAGTCGAACTTCGCTGCATTATGATTATAAAAGATGGTAACCCCTTGATCGTCTACAACGTGAATCGCTTCATCGATGGCTTCTAAAATTAATTCAAACCAATCCGCTCTTTCGACAACCTTCCCCACTATTTCCCCCTCACTTTCTATGCCGAAAATCCGGCACGTATTGCCCAATTTTCAGCGGCTTGATGATGTTCAACGTGTTCCCCTATCCTTTTCACGTTTCGCTTTTTCCTGTCGATCTCCTGCTTTTTTCATCTATTCTAAAAAAAGCACCCCTCTTAGGAGGAGTGCTTTCGTCCTGACATCTGATAAAGAGACAAGTCAAATTCCTGAAGTGACTCCATATACAGCGGCACAATTGGCTTTCCTTCTTGAAAAAATGCAAATTGAGAAGGTTGTAGTTTGATTGGCTGATGGTAAAACGCAAATATTTTCACTACCTCAGGGACAATTCGGCAAAAGGTATCATGCACAAATAAATAGACATCTTGTTTCCATTTAAACAGCCGTCTATTTGGCGGGCTGAATATAGGAGATACTTGAATGATCTTGCCATCCTTAAACGTCTCTAGCTGCTGTTTTGTGACCGTGTATATCTCCTTTTGATGAAACTGAAAATATTGCACATCACGTCTTGAAGCAAACCTTCTTTTTGTCTGATGTTCAATATAATAAAATGTTCTTCCGTTATCTGCAGTGACGACTGTATAATTCGGAACTGTCAGCGGCTCGTTCATTTCATATTTCATCGTACATAAAGAAGGAACACGAATCGCACGCCTGTTCTTTTCATTCACCCAGCGCCTGTCAATTTGATGAAGACATCCGTGAGCGATTTGATAATAATCGCCATCTCTTTCAATCACAGTTCCGTCAATTAAATCGTAGGGCATACTCGAAAACATATGATGGAATGATTGTGGCGTTTTATATGTGGTATCAAGTACTTCTTGTAATGGAAAGAACGCAGCAAAATGATTCAGTCTCATCCAAAACACAGAATCAGCATGATGCCAATGTTTTGGTTCGTCGGCCCAGTATTGTCCGTATTTTTCATGAATAAACGAAAGCAGCCGGCTTCTATGCATAACAGAGCAATGGTCGACTTGAAAGGATGCATGCTCCAACACTTGATCAGCTTCTCGAACGAAGCTCGCCGTTTCCACCAAATGCTGATTCACATGCACGACACGCTGCGAGGAATAGACGATATCTATGTGAGGCTTCGATTGAAAAACCTCGACCATTTTCTCTAAACGATCTTTTCTGTAGACTGTATCATCAGTTACATAACAAACCAGCTCACCTGTTATATGTGTTAATGCTTCATTAATTAGCGTTGCATAACGTACAGTCTTCAGCCGGTTTGCAGGATGAATTTGATGAGAATACAATTGAATGCGCTTATCCACTAAATAAGGCTGCATCTTTTGGATCGTTTCTTGTTCAGAGCCATCATCCATGATCAAAAGCTCCCAATGCTGATACGTTTGTTCTACCACACTCTTTAGCACACGTTCAATGAAATCAGGTTTGTTGTAGCTTGTTAATATCACTGATACTTTCATGACCATTATCCTTTTTTAAATAGATTAAAAAGCCCCCCAGCTGACAATGTTCACATAAGGAACACTTACTCTTAGCTGATTTGTCGCATTTTTAAAGACTGCTACTGAGTCAAACAATTGTACGACAACCACGTTTTGCAGCACATCTCCATTGACTAAATGAACACGCGGCAGCGGAATGCCGAGCTCAAGCCATGGGCGTAGCAATTCTTTAATCTCTGACGCACTCCCTTCCTCACTTTCTTCTAAAAGATGAAGAAGAAGTATAATCAACACAACTTCAAGTATTCCTTCTGTTTCTAGTAATTCTTCGTTCCAGCCATTTAATAGTTGTTCAAATTCCATTCAGATTCCCTCTTTCTTCTCGTTTGATCTTTACTAGAGTATGAGGATCACTTCATTTAGCATCAGCATTTGAAAACATTTTTCAAAAATGTGTGAAGTCATTAAATGAAAAAAGAACAAGGAATGAGCATTCTGCTTATACCAAAAAAAGAGAACGGCATATACATAGTGGTGTGTTTGAATGGATGAAGAAAGGATGGGGAAAACATGAGCGAAAAGCGTGCCGAATTAAAAAAAGAGCTGTTAAAGCTGTTTTTCAAACCGCTTAGTCATGCGTTAACAGTTAATCTCGAAGAAGGAGGAGTTCAAGTGGAAGAAAAATTGAACGATTTATTTAGTGAGGTAGCAGCTGAAGCATCACCTTCAGATTCTGCTACAACACTCGACGTATCTCAACCAGCAAGATGGATTTTTGCAAGACTTGCACCTGGAACAGTCATTAGCATTGTCATGGACTCAGGTGACTTAATCGGACCCGTTCAATTCGTATCATTCGATGCTTCAACAGGTGTTGTTTTCGTCACACAAGAAAGCTCTGTGACACCTACAGGCTCTGCAACGACTCTATTAGATGTAGATAAAGTAGAAAGTGTTACGTTCACATCTTAATGTGAGAGGGCCATCATGAAGCTTCTTTATATCAGCTCTGGCTACGGTGGAATCTATCGGATGTTCGATCAATGGATAGAAGATAGCTTCATTGATTCCCCCTTTTCATGCATCAAGGTGGAAAGGGAAACTCTACCCGCTTATATGCACAAAATCCGGACATTTTCTCCGGATTTTGTTTTCATGATGATCGGTGACCATATTCCAACAGAACTGCTTCATCAATTCAAACAAGAAAAGATCCCCGTTGTACTGTGGATGACAGAAGACCCTTTTTATATAGATGTGTCAGCTGCATGCGTAAATGATGCACAGCTGATCTTAACGATTGACGAAGGTGCTTTGTCATTTTACAAACAACTAGGCGCTAATCACACGCACTACTTTCCCATTCCAACCAATACACACGTATTTCAGAAAAAAGAATCACCACATGAATCGTGCATTTATGACATTGCACTCATTGGCTACCCTTATCCAAACCGCATCAAAGCTATCGATACACTCTTACATCAAAACAAATGGCGCATTCTCGTAGCAGGAAAAGAGTGGCATCGCGTGTTGAATAAATCACGCAGACGATATCGTGATCTCTCACTGATGACCCACTGGCTGAGTCCCGAGCAGATGGCAGACATCTATCAAACATCAGCCATTGTTCTGAATCCGCACAGGCCCGCGCAATTTGCCTATAATCAAAACAAAGCCAATGTTCAAAATATGAGTCTCAACAACAGAGCATTTGATATCGCTGCAAGCGGAGGCTTTCAGTTGACAGATCTACAACCGTCACAGGCATTTTCAAGCTTCGCTTTTTACACACATGAAAACGATTTGATTAAGCAGGTCGAGCACTATGTAAAAAACCCTCAACAAAGACAATCGGTTGCAGAGAACAATTACGAGCAAGTCGTTCGCTGGAACACATTTGATACGCTGCCTTACAGACTTTATGAAATAGTCAAAAGCGCCCTATGACCGGGCGCTTTTTCTAATTGCCATCATCTTATGCCGTTCCTTCTGCATCTTGTCGAGCCAATAAAATCTTCTCTGCCTTTTTCCGATCCTCCTCACTTTTCACAACAAGCGATTGCGCATGATCCATCATATATGCACCAACAGATCCTTCTAAAAAGGAATGAATGCATTCTTTTGCATATGGAACATGAAACGCATAGACAGCTCCATTTAAACGCCCATACGTATAAGGGTGCTCCTGAGTTGGTACAAAAAAATAATGATTGTCCTTATACAGGCTGGCTTCATTGGTGTCATGAAGTGTCCAAGTTTCATTTGGATTTTCTAACGCCTCTGTAAAAGAAGCCGCACAATCATATCCCCCCTCTACTAGAAGCTGCAAGCAGGTCTCAATATCTGCCGTCTGCCTTAGTGGTGATGATGGATGCAAATACAAAACAATATCAAATGTCTTTCCCTCTCGTTCTAAATAAGCAAGCGCATGCTTCACAGCTACTAAAGAAGGTGTTTGTTCTGTCACATGTGTGCTTGGCAGTTCAATCACATTTGCTCCATAGTGGGACGAAATGATTTGAGTATTCACATCCTCTGAAGATACGATGACTTCATCTAATTCAATCATTTGTAATAATGGCTGAATGGTCCAATAGATTAGCGGCCGCTCCGCCAATACGCGAATGTGTTCAGCATGATGCCCCTGCTTGCTGCTAAAAGCTGGTATCATGGCTAAAATACGATTTCCCCTATACATGTATGATCTTCTCCCCTCGCGCAGCTCAGTATCAGTGAATACATTCTGAGAGCTGAGCTGATCGCCGTACTGAAGTCTTCAGGTGCCTCGCTATTCTACTTAATCTTCTATCTCTACATATTCTATTAAGTCGTCAAGCAGATGGTTATAATTGGTTCACCTAATTTATGCATGAAGTGGTTCTTTTCCTCAAACGTCTTCCACTCTTTCACATATGATGCAAAGTAGAGAAATGAGAGTTGGGGGATTAGATATGTCCAAACAAATAGAAACGAGTTTGAAGACCTTTTTTCGTGACAAAATCATCTTGGTCACAGGCGGTACGGGTTCGATCGGCCGGCAGATTGTGAAAAAATTAACAGCCTGCTCTCCTAAAAAGGTCATTGTCTTCAGTAAAGATGACAGTAAACAATACATGATGAAAAATGAATATGCGGCAAATCCAGAGGTTGTATTTGCACTTGGAGATGTGAGGGATGCAAGCCGCGTCAGGCAGCTTGTCAAAGGAGTAGATATCATCTTCCATGCAGCTGCACTCAAACAAGTACCCACCTGCGAAGATAATCCGTTTGAAGCTGTCCAAACCAACATCATCGGCGGACAGCATGTCATCGAAGCAGCACTTGAACATGAAGTCAGTCATGTTGTCAACATTTCAACCGACAAAGCGGTTTCTCCGACAAATGCCATGGGAGCTACAAAATTAATTTCAGAAAAATTGTTTTTTCAAGCGAATGAAAGTATTTCAAATCAGAAAACGAGATTTTGCTCTGTCCGGTTTGGCAATGTGCTTGGATCAAGGGGTTCCGTCATCCCCATCATGCTTCAACAGTTGTTAAATGAACAACCTCTAACTGTAACTGATCCTAAGATGACACGCTTTTTTATGTCTATCGAAGAAGCTGTATCCCTCACGCTTGAAGCAGCTATCATGATGAAAGGCGGCGAAACATTCATTCTCAAGATGGAGTCATTACAGCTGGCTGATCTATTGAAAGCATTTCATGAATATGCCGGTCAGATCAACGTTCCTTCTCCTGATATTCTCGTTGTCGGCAAAAGACCTGGAGAAAAACTTCACGAGGAACTCACATTCCCTCACGAGGCAGATTCACTGTTTGAACATGAACAATTTTATGCCATTTTACCAAGACCACATCTTCACCCTCATTTTCAAAAAGTCCATTTGACCCATTACACATCAAACGAAGCACCGCTCATTACAAAAGAGAAGCTGTTTCACATCATTGAACAATTACATCATACACACCATAAAAAATAAAAAAATCGTCACACGGAAGCAGCTGACTTCCATGTGACGATTTTTAAATCAATTATTGAAAGATGTGTTTCAAATGACCATAGCCTTCTTTTTCAAGATCATCCTTCGGGATAAACTTTAAAGCGGCAGAATTAATACAATACCGAAGACCTTTTGGCCCTGGGCCGTCTGGGAATACATGACCAAGGTGAGAGTCGGCCGTCTTACTGCGAACTTCAGTCCGCACCATGCCATGGCTCGTATCTACTTTCTCTTCTACCTCTTGATCTTCAATCGGTTTTGTAAAACTTGGCCAGCCGCAATGGGCATCAAATTTATCTAAAGAAGAAAACAATGGTTTGCCTGAAATGATATCTACATAAATGCCCTCTTCCTTATGGTCCCAAAATTCATTTTGAAATGGCGGCTCAGTTCCATTATTTTGCGTCACTTCGTACTGCATACGGTTTAATTCTTTGATGCGCTGCTCTTTTTCGTTAGCCATTATTTATCACTCCAATGAGATTGAATAAAACCTGCTCTGCCCGAACCGACATGGTATCGTTCGTAGTGCATTTTGTTCTTTTTATAATAATGCTGATGATATTCCTCAGCAGGATAAAAAGGGCTAGCCTCTAAAATTTCTGTCACGATTGGCTTTTGGAAAATTCCACTTTGGCTCAGCTGCTCTTTTGATGTTTCTGCAAGTTGCCTTTGTTTTTCATTGTGGACATAAATCCCTGTACGGTAGGACTCTCCTCTATCACCAAATTGTCCTCCATCATCTGTTGGGTCTATTTGCTGCCAATATAGTTCTAATAGCTTCTCATACGGAAAAACGTCTGGATCAAAGGTAATTTGAACGGCTTCTCTATGGCCTGTCGTATTTGTACATACTTCCTCATAGGTTGGATTCACTGTATGTCCGCCAGTATACCCTGATTCAACTTTGATAATGCCTGGCTGTTCATCAAAAGGTTTAACCATACACCAGAAACAGCCTCCAGCAAATGTGGCTAATTCTTGTTTTTCAGACATATTAGTGCCCCCTTCATTTAAAAAATGGTATCATCATATTATAACATGATAAAAAATAATGAAAATGATACGACTTGTATACCTAAAAACAAAAGAAAGCATTCTGTCGTATCTTAAAATATAATGGGGGTTTAATGATTGGAACAAAGAAAACAAATGATGTATGAAATGGATACTTTACTGAGAACCGTATTTAAGCAAATACGTTATGAAATTAACAGCTTGCTTGAAAACGAATTATCTCGGAATGAATTTCTCATTTTAAATCTGCTGCGTGAACAAGGCGCAAAAAAAGTAACGGAATTCGCCTCAATTCTCGGTGTATCAGCAAGCCATATTACAGCTGTAACCGACACACTTGTAGAAAAAGGCTGGATCACTCGTATCCGTTCAAAAGAGGATCGACGCATCATCAAAATCCACTTAACCGATAAGGGTAAGGAAATTACTGAGCATTTTGAGAAAAAGAAAACAGAATACTTCATGGAACGATTTGAATCATTTGATGATGAAGAACTGAAAACGATGATCAAATTATTTAAAAAGCTGGATAAAAGTCAAAAAGATTAAGCATAGATTTTAGCGTGGAGGACATGCTACGGATAAAAAGGTGGAATGAACCATGACAAGTCCATATCTTTGTCCGAACTGCAAAACCAACAGAACGCGTTTTAATCTCATCGAGCAGCATTCAGAACCTGTGAAACTTGATCCAGCAACTGGAGCTATTGTCGAAACATATGAAGGAGATCAGCTTTCTCCTTTTCACATGAACTATCAAGGACCGAAAATCAAAGTCCAGTGCGGCGTTTGCGGATTAATTGAGGATGAAAAAACGTTCATTAAGTTGGCTGAATATCATCAATATTCATCTCCTTCTTAATACGAGAGCCTGACAAAAAGTGTCAGGCTTTTTTCTATGTTTCTTTTGCCTATACAGATCGTCCCTTTCTTGCATACGCTACAAAAAACACATTGCAGAGAAAGAAGGGATAAAGACGTGCAGCAGCTCTACGAGATGAATCAATTTCTATATCGTCCATTAGCTACCTTTCCCCCATACCATCCGAGAAACACCATTTCCAAAGCTGTTATTCGATTATTTCACGCTGCACCGGATTTAAGTGAGCTTGCTGTATTTGTAAATCAGCAGCCAATCCAAAAAAAGCTGCCATACGGTCAGCTGTCTGCTTATATGGAATGGGATGAGGGTGTTTATGAGATAGAAGTATTCAAGCTGGCTACAAAAGAAAGAATTCTTTCTTCTCGTATGATGATTAATGGAAACGAGACTTACACGCTATGTATCACAGGAGCTCGTACCGGCTTTGCGCTGCTCACAGAAAAGCAAGACTCGCTGATTAAGCAAGAAGAGCTATCAGCACTCACGTTTATCCAGCTGTCACCAGACCTCCCTTTCATTGATATATATGAACGAGATCAAGGCATGTTATCAAAGGAACTCGGATATGTGAACGGCACCCAAACCCACCACTTCTCTCCGAATAAGTATCACTTTGAATTAAAAGCTGCCGGTACTCAAAGTGTACTGCTAGATATTCCGAAAGTTCACCTGCAAACAAAGCGGGCCTATCTTATTTTACTTCATGGATTTGCAAACGGAGAGCCAGAGCTAATGGCAAAAGTCGTCTTGTCTCACCAAATGTAAAAAGAGCCTTTCCAAATGGAAAAGGCTCTTAGCGTGTAGACAAACCCTCGCATTCGGTGTCAGTCCTGCGTGCTGGTGCTCACGAATGTCACATTCACTCTGCGCCGGTACTCGTCCTTCCTAGAATGCAAAGGTTTTCAATCACGCTGAAAATAAGATAAATAGCCTTTCCAAATGGAAAAGGCTATTTACGAGACATCTTCAGCTTTTTCTTGTTTTTGAAAATCAAAAGCAAGAATCATGGTACCTAAAAATAATGCACAATAGGCGATATTTAAGTAAAACTGGTCGATATTTTCTGCTTTTAAATGAGAGGCAGCTGTCATGCCAAAGTATGCAGCAAATAAGAGCGACAGTAAACTAAAATATTGATAGACTCGCTTCATAGTTTCACTCCTGACTTACACGTTCTATTGCTTTGGATGATAATATGAGAATTCAATTTCATCATTCTCAAGATCAATTTTGTTCGCTTTGACATACATATCATTCGTCAGCGGCATTTCTGAAAGGCGCACTTCCACCGTTTTTTGGTCTGGTTTCACATGAACGAAATCAGGCAGTTCATAGAATTGACCCATGTAGCTTAAAACAAAACTGATTGGGATGCTTAATTGTCCAATTGAAAAGTCATCTACTTTCAGCAGAACATCCCCATTATCTTCAACAGATGGTGTAAATGATACATTTGCATTAATCGTTGAAGAAAAAGCTTTGATTGCACCTGTTACTTTCACATCTTGGTCAATCGCAACATGAAAGTCGGGCATATCGCTTGATCCTTGGTTTTTCAAATAATCATTGACAAAGCTGGTAAGCGACTCTTTTGAACTAGAAATGTTAAAAGCATACTCGCTGTTCACTTCTTTTTTCGAAGCGGATTGATCGCTCGGCAGCAGCATAAAAATACCGCATACAAGAACAATCAATAGATTAATTGACAGTAAAATAAAAAATAAACTCTTCCATTTTTTCATCTTTTCACCCTATTCCTTCGGCAGTCCTTCTTTTTTCACTTCTGAGAATAAACGATTTGCCATAAGAGAGTACCCCTTTTGGTTTGGGTGGAAATCATCATCTGCCAGTAATTTTTCATCTTGATCATCTTCAAATAAATCTGCTACATCGATCATATCAGCATTGCCGTCTTTTTTTAGTTCTTTTTCGGCAGCAGCATTCCAGTCTTTGACGACCTCATCAATATCTCTCAGCTCAGACAAGCTGAATTTAAAAGGATTGTACATACTGACATACATGATCTTTGCATGGTCATTATGCTCTCTTAATTGAGCAAGAATGGTCTTAAAACGCTCTTCAAAAGGACCTTGCTCTTTTTGAAAAGGAGCAAATGTCAAGTTGAGCACATTTTGACGGACGACATGCATTAAGTCATTTCCGCCGATCGTAAAGAAAATATAATCAGCGTCTTTCAGTCCATCCTGCACTTTTTTTTCTTTTAATCTTTTTAATAAATCTACCGTTCTACTGCCTTTAATGGCATAGTTTTTTAATGTAACAGACTGTACACCGTCCACCGCTTCTATCTTGTCACGGGTGATGCCGGCATACCCTTTTTTATTTTGATCTCCGATTCCTTCTGTTAAGGAATCTCCAACCGCTGCGATCGTAATATGTTCTTTTACGTTTTGTGTGTCTTCTAGTTTATCCTTTATGCCAGCCTCTTGTGCGGAACATGCAGAAAGAACAAAAGCTAGAGACATCACAATCAAAATCAAACGAGCCTTCAAACGATGATGTCCCTCCTTTTTCTGATTAAAAAAGTGTATCATGTTTTCGCTCATTTGAACATCCTTATGCTAGCTTCGACTCAGTGTTTTGATGTCCTTGATGATTTCATCATATGGCGTATTTTGAACACCATCATAGTTTTTCATCACTTTTCCTTCTTGATCAACGAGGAAAAACAGAGATTGGTGTATCACTTGGTCTTCGTCTTCAGGTTTTTTTACAATCGTCTTAAAGCTTTTCATTGCAAATTTTTCAATCGCTGACTGCGAGTAACCAGTGAGAAAATCCCAATTTTTAAAGGATAATGGATATGCTTTTGCAAATTCCTTTAGCTTTTTCGGTGAATCCACCTCTGGATCGACGCTAAATGAAATGATGTGCGCATCCAATTTTTCTTCTTTTAACCGTTTTTGTAGCTCTGTCATATGTGCGGTCATCGGCGGGCAAATCGTTTCACAGCTTGTGAAAATAAAATCTGCCACCCAGACTTTCCCCTTTAAATCGTCGAGCGACACCTTTTGACCATCCTGGTTTTGATACTCAAACGGCTGGATTTGATAATTTAACGCATCCTTGATTTGTCCATTTGAACATGAGACTAAAAGAAGCACGCTTATAATCGTAAGCGCACCAAATAAGGCTCCCCTTTTTGTATACATGACAATTACATCCCCTTTTCAATCAATCGGTATAAAAAGTAAAGCCTATAGCGCCCTTACCAGTATGACAGGAAATAATCGGTGTTGTATAAGCGATGTCAACTAGTGCATCAGGTGTGTGATCAAGCAGTGCTGCTTTAAGCTTTTCTGCAAGTTCTAATGCGTCTGCATGTGCAATCCCAATTGCCTGAACGGTTTTCCCTTTCACCGCCTGTACATACTGTTTTGTCAAATAGCGGACAAGAGCGGAGTAACTTCTCACATTCGCTTCTGGTGTGTATATGCCGTCTGTTAAGCTGGCAATTGGTTTAATATGAAGAAGTGAACCGATCAGCGCCTTTCCTCTTCCAATTCGTCCACCTTTCACGAGATTTTCTAATGTATCGATTGTGACAAATAGCTTTGTTTTAAGACGAATTTTGTCCATTTCTTTGAGGATGTCATCACGGCTTGCCCCTTTTTTTGCAAGCTCTGCTGCTTTGGTGACTTGAAACCCTAAACCATAGGAAATAAAATTCGAATCGATGACAGTGATATTTCCGTCTACCATTTTAGAAGCGCTTTCAGCAGTTTGAACCGTACCACTCATCCCACCAGTTAAATGGATACTAATGACTTCGCTTCCATCTGCCGTCAGTTTTTCATATAATTCGACGAATTGACCGATCGCAGGTTGAGACGTTTTCGGCAGTTCTTCAGCGGCCTCCATTTTTTCAATAAATTCATCTGGTTGTATGTTCACTCGGTCAATATAATCAACCCCAGAAATGGAGATATTGAGCGGAATGACATGAATGGAAAGATCATTGATTTTTTCTTGCGGAAGGTCCACAGTTGAATCTGTTACAATTTTAATTTGTTTCACTATCGTCTCATCCTTGCTGTCTTAGTCTTTACATATGATATTACCTTATTTCGTGCATTCTTGAAAACAACTGTCAGAACGTTTTTGAAATTGTCACATTTTCTTCTTTTCATGTAAAAAATCCTTGCCAAGATGAGTAGCCGCCATTTGAAAATGGCCGCTCACTCTCTTTGGCAAAGATTCCAATTTACGCATTGTGTTTTAGTGTAGGCTCTTGGTAGATCTGTTCATATGTGCTCCACTTGACGTTACGTTTCACATCCTCCCTGAAAGAGTACACATGCCTCTTTCCCTTAGATACATAGACTTTTTTCAAGAAAGCTTCAAGTCTAAAGGTGAGCATGAAACCATAGGATTCATCTCCCTTTAAAACAGGGACTTCTGTTACCTTGATCTGAGCTCCATCCATCCGTCTAAAACATATTGTTTTGAGCAGCACAAACGATCAATCCTCTTTTCCAATTATCTGTTAAGCCTAAATAAATAGGTGGAATAAATCTTGATCTTTATTCACTTCAACATAGTGGAAGCCTTTTTTATTCATTCGGTCAATCAGCGCTGCATAGTCATCTCTTTCTTTCAATTCGATCCCAACAAGCGCAGGTCCTTTGCTTCGGTTATTCTTTTTCGTATATTCAAAGCGTGAGATATCATCATTTGGCCCTAACACTTCATCTAAAAATTCCCTGAGAGCACCTGCTCTTTGCGGAAAATTAACGATGAAATAATGCTGGAGTCCTTCATAAATCATGGAGCGTTCTTTGATTTCTTGCATTCGGCCAATGTCATTATTGCCTCCGCTGACAATACAAACGACATTTTTCCCTTTAATCTCCTCACGATGTGCATCTAAAGCCGCGATCGGTAACGCACCCGCTGGCTCAGCTACAATTGCGCATTGATTATACAGCTCTAAAATGGTTGTACATACTTTTCCTTCTGGTACAAGACTAATCTTATCGACAACAGACTGAAGCGACGTAAACGTCTTTTCGCCAATCCGCTGAACCGCTGCTCCATCTACAAACTTATCTATTGAATCAAGTGTGACAACCTCCCCTTTCTCGTGGGAAGCATGAAGTGAGGCGGCACCAAGCGGCTCGACTGCAATAATTTCTGTTTCTGGTGCGATATTTTTCATATAAGTGCCAACGCCAGATAACAAACCTCCGCCCCCAACACTTGCAAATAAAAAGTGAGGCTCCACTTCGATATCATTTAATATTTCTACAGCAGTTGTTCCTTGTCCTGCCATGACATCTAAATCATCAAATGGATGGATAAATTCCCGCTTTTCCTTATCTCCGCATTTGACTGCTTCATGATACGAATCATCAAAGGTATCTCCGGTTAAGATAATGTCAACATATTCTTTTCCGAAAAGCTCCACTTGAGATACTTTTTGCCTTGGTGTGGTAGCAGGCATAAAGATTTTCCCGTGGATACCTAAATATTTGCAAGAATAGGCAACGCCTTGTGCGTGATTTCCTGCACTGGCACAAACAATGCCGTTTTCTAGTTTTTCTTTTGGCAACTGGCTCATTTTATTAAAAGCGCCTCTTAATTTAAAAGAACGAACAACTTGCAAGTCCTCTCTTTTTAAGTAGACATTACATTCATATCGTTCAGAAAGTCGCTCATTTTTTTGAAGTGGTGTATGAATCACTACATCCTTCAAATTTTGATGGGCTTTTAAGATGTCTTTCACTTGAATTAGCGTGTTTTCTTTGAGCAACGGTTTCATGTACAAGATCCTTTCTCTTTAACCTTATTTAATTTGTCATTATAACATGAATATTCAAAAAATAAACCAATAGATCATGGATCGGAGATAAATTTCATGAACTTTTTCGTTTTTCTATACATTTGTTCTAATTGGGTGTTATAATAAAACCAATTAGAACCAAAAGAAAGGAATCGCTCGATGACCACACATCCGTTTGCTTCTATATATGGAGAACACCAAGATATAAAACACGCCATTCATTTGGCTAAACAATTCACGAAAAACGATGAGCCTGTGTTGATCACAGGTGAAATTGGAACAGGCAAATCACGCTTTGCAAAAGAAATGGCCAATACATTTGCTGCGCAGGCTTCGATGAAACATATCTACTGCCCCATTGTAGATGAAGTGACTTTGCAGGAAGCATTTACTCATGCGGCAAATCATGTGCTTTATTTAGACGAAGTCAGCGCATTCAGTATTCCTATGCAGCATCAGGTCATTCGTTTTCTCGAAGATTCTCCTGCAACAAAAATCATTGCTTCTTCGTCTTTATCATTAGAGGCGATGAGCGTTTCATCCAGTTTTTTACCTGAGCTGTTTTATCGGCTCAATGTGCTTCATATCCCTCTCCCGCCCTTAGAAGATCGAAAAACAGATATTCCTATTTTAACCGCTGCTTTCTTTCAAGAACTGAACATGACGCCTGACATCGACTCAAGTGTGTGGGAAGTCTTACAGCAATATTCGTTTGAAGGGAATGTCCAGGAGCTCAAAAATATCGTTCATTATGCAGCAGCGATTCTCGAAGGGCAAACAGTTTTCTTGCATCACTTGCCACCTTTTGTATTATTACCTCAACAAACAGCTGGTAAAGGAAAAAAAGAAGAACACCAGCTCACGCTTATGGAGAAACAAGAATTTGTTTTCTTACTCGAAGCCATTAAGTCTCTAAATGAAAAAGGAGAAGCAGCCAGCAGACGTATCTTGTCTGAGTTAAGCAAACAAGGCGACATCCCGCTGACCCCTCAGCAAGTCAGGAGTCGATTAGATGATCTTGAGAAAAAAGCCTATGTGACAAAAGGGAAAGGCAGAGCTGGAACGAAGATTACACTTGAAGGTCTCTCATTTCTGAAGTCGCTTGATGGTTATATACCGGTTCAATAAAGGAGGACATCCATTGTTTACTGTAAAAGAAGAAATTGCCAACGCGATTACACATGGCATTGGCGTCATTTTATCCATTCCCGCCATTGTTTTTCTTGTTTTATTCGCTGTTCAATACGGCACTGTCACTGACATTATTAGCTTTTCGATATTTGGCGCGTCGATGCTACTGCTTTATTTAAGCTCTACTTTGCTTCATAGCATTCGGCACAAAAAAACAAAAGATGTATTTGAAATCCTTGACCACTCTGCGATTTATGTATTGATTGCTGGTACATATACGCCATTTTTGCTTGGCCCATTAAAAGGCGCACTTGGCTATACTCTTCTTGCAATCGTATGGGCACTTGCTGCAGGCGGTATCGTTTTTAAAATCTTTTTCGTCAAACGGTTTATCATTGTATCCACCCTTGTTTATTTATTAATGGGCTGGATGATTATCATCGCAATTAAACCTCTGTACATTCAATTAACAGGAGCTGGATTCAGCCTCTTACTATTAGGCGGTATTTTGTATTCAGTCGGAACGATCTTTTATATTTGGCGGAAAATTCCCTATCATCATGCGATTTGGCACAGCTTTGTTCTCGGTGGAAGTGCATCCATGTTCTTCTGCATTCTATTTTATTGCGTCAACATCCCAGCATGATTAAAAAACCAGCATCCACATTCGGATGCTGGTTTTTTCTATGCGCGCTTTTGTGCGTAATCACTCATCTTGACCGGTGCTTTTATATGGATATCGACATTAACTGGACGAAGTCTTTTGACGATCTTCCCTGTTAAAAGACGGTCTGTGCCGCTTGTTTCAACCGGAACAAGTGAGCAGTTACATTCTTCAGCAAGCGTTTCTGCCATGACACGATACTGTTCAGAAAGCAACAGACTCTGGCCAGATAGAACTCTTTCTCTTGCTTCTTCTAATAACGCCTCATCAGATTGATTCTGCTTGATCACCGCCATCTTCTTCAACCATTGTTTTAAGATGGGATAGCGAAACAGATGCGGTTTTGCCATAAAAGCAAATGGCTTCTCTAAGTGACCAATCAGCAATGTCGTCGTCACTGGATGATGTGCTTCTGTGACATAAATAACAGGGCCATCTGGCAGCCTTTTTTGCTGATGAATGGTCATGACCGATCCTGATTGATCAATACACCCTCTGGCAAACCTTTTTGCATGCTCATGGATGAGATGCATTCGTTTCGTATAGGAAATGCGTGGATCCGTTAATTCATGATCATACAAATGCCTTATACTTTTAAAAAAGGATACAACAACATAAATCGTTAAAAACCAATAACGAAACAACCGTACTCCTCCTACTCACTTATCCTTCTTTTCTGTCATAGACGACAAATTCATAATTGTAGGGGTTCTTTTCGTCACGATGGCCTTTTTCACGTGATACAACCGTCCAATGATCTTCATCGTAATAAGGGAAGAAACGGTCGCCTTCAAATGAATGATGAATGTGCGTGATATATAGACGATCTGCGTATGGCATCATTTCCTCATACAGCTTAGACCCGCCAATGATCAATAATTCTTCCTCGTTCTTCGCAATGGTTAAAATATCATCGATTGAATGGACTACCTCGCATCCTTCAGCTTGAAAAGAAGAACTTGTGGTCAACACGATATTCCGGCGGTTAGGCAGTGCTCGTCCAATTGATTCAAACGTTTTTCTACCCATGACAATGGCATGACCACTTGTGACTTTTTTAAAATACGCTAAATCAGCGGGTAAATGCCAAGGCATTTGATTATCTTTGCCAATGACTCTGTCTTTTCCTGTCGCCACTATCATGGAAATCATACACTGACTTCTCCTTTAATATGCGGATGTGGATCATAGTTCTCGAGCACAAAATCATCAAACGTAAAATCAAAAATACTTTTGACATCTCTAGTGATGCGAAGCTGCGGAAGTGTGCGCTCCTCACGCTCTAACTGCATTTTGACCTGCGGAAGATGATTTTGATAAATATGAGCATCTCCTAGCGTATGAATAAACTCTCCTGGCTCAAGGTTTGTCACTTTGGCAATCATCATCGTTAGAAGTGCATACGAAGCAATATTAAAAGGCACACCTAAAAAGATATCTGCCGAACGTTGATAGAGCTGGCACGATAATTTACCGTTTGATACGTAAAATTGAAACAAGCAATGACAAGGAGGCAGCGCCATCTGATCAATCTCTCCTGGATTCCACGCACTGACAATCAATCTTCTCGAATTAGGATGATTCTCAATATCATGGATCAGTCTGCTGATCTGATCTACTGTCTCTCCGTCTCCGCTCGCCCATGATCTCCACTGCGCACCATACACACGCCCTAGCTCTCCATTTTCATCTGCCCATTCATTCCAAATACGGACACCATTTTCTTGAAGATATTTGACATTTGTATCACCTTTTAAAAACCACAGTAACTCATGAATGATTGATTTCAGGTGTAATTTCTTTGTTGTTAATAAAGGAAACCCTTCCTGTAAATCAAATCTCATTTGGTAACCGAACGTGCTGATAGTGCCTGTTCCTGTTCTGTCACCTTTTTCATCCCCGTGCTGTAATACATGACGGCATAACTCTTTGTATTGTTTCATTTTTTTCATCCTTTATTTATGTTCTTGTTGTAGTTTACCTTATTTCTGCTTTTGTTGAAACCAATTGAAACCAAAAAAACATGTCTGCAAGATGAGCAGACATGTTTTTCTTTTTTATGCTTGATTCACTCGATCCTGCTCTTCGTCCTTAATATCTTGGTGAGAGTGAGCTATGCGACTTGCGGCGGCGGCGGCAAGCGCAGCGACAAGGTCATCAAGGAAGGTGTGTACTTCACCAGGACGACCTTCATCTAATTCTCTAATAATACCAAATTTCTCTTTGTCTAGATAACCGAAGTTGGTCAAACCGATTGATCCATATACATTGACAATGGAAAGCGGAATAATCTCATCAATTCCATATAGCGGTTCATCTGTTTCAACTAAATGCTGCAAAGGTTCTGGCAAAAGCTTTTTTTCTGCCAGCTGATCAAGCGCAAGTCCTGTCAAAACTGCGTGGACAATTTCCCTTTTATTCAGCACTTTTTCAACATTTTCAATGCAGACACTAAGTGGAAGATTTGGGTTGTATTTCTCTTGGAGTTTCAGCACAATGTGTGCAATATCTTCTATTTTCACTCCACGCTCGTTTAACATCTGTTTTGTAATGCGAACCATTTCGTTCATTGTATACTTTTTCAATTGGCATGACATCTCCTTCTAGTGGCTCATCCAGCTCGGCGGGGTGTTTTTATCCCAGTAAATATTACCGAGTTCATGATGCGTCTGGAATCCATCTTCTGCTGTATGGTAGTGAAAATTAAACCAATATCCGCTGTGAGGCGGCTGATCTCTCCTGACATGAAAACGAAGCAAATCTTCTCCAGTCTTTCTATTATAAATGTGGAAGATTTTTTCCCCATTTCCGCTTGAAGGTTGATCAGTTAAAACAACATCTTGAAATTTTTCGTCATCTTTGAAATTTGTTAAAAAGTCGGTTAACACTTGTTCAATTTTTGGTTGAATCTCTTCTCTATACTCGTCCTCAATGACAGGTGTGATTTTACGACCAAATTTGAGAAAGGATTGGTTTTCTGCACTTGATAGAACCTCTTGCTTATATTGCTCAAAGGGGTCTACCCGCTCTTTGTTGTCTTCTTGCGATAATTCCCAGCTGCGCGTATCATCTGATGTATCATAAACTGCTGTATAAGGTGCTTTATCAGATGAAGAAAGTTCAGATGGCTTGTCTGTCATCAAAGCCGATGGAGGAGAGATTAAACCAAAAGTCGCAATCGTAAAGAGTGCAACAAGCGTTTTTCTCATCCACATTTTCATGATATCTAATTCCTTCCATAAGTTATCATACTGCTATTCTAGCATATAATGAATTTTCAGTCATTCAATTTGGTCATTGAGTTGAGACTTTCTTTTTCATGATAAAACGTTTACAATGACAGTAACGACGACTAAAATTTGGGAGGAATGGATATGCTTGAAGGGTTTTTCATCACAGCTTCCTTGCTGACGTTATTTTATTTTGTCTATATGGAGATCACCGATTAAAAGCCCTGAAATAGGGCTTTTTTTATTGTTAAGAGTGATTAAAGTTTTGTTGATTTGTCTTCTTCTATTGAGATATATCCGTAATGGAATTGGGCGGTTTTACGTTTCATCACCTGAAATTGATAGGAATCAGTGGTAAATCGTGTGCTTTTCCAATGATCTTTTAAAACCACTCTTTTTCTAGCCACTCTCATTGCTTCTTTCACAGCGGTTTCATGGTCAAAATGATGCTCAGCTGCATGACGAAGCGGCATCATACTAGCAGACTCTTGTATGGTTTCTTCAAACATTGGATCAAAATAGACGATATCATAGGATCGATCAGGGAGCTTCTTTAACTGCTCAATACTATCCCCGCTGATGACAGATATCCGTTTCATCGCCTCGTCTGCCTCTCTCACACCCGTTTCCCATGTGCTGAGTCCTTCTCGAACAAGCAATGCCGTCATCGGATTTTTTTCAATGCCTGCCACTTCTCCATTGGCGCCTGTAGCGCAGCTTGCGGTAATCGCATCAGATCCTAAGCCAAGCGTACAATCTAAAAAGGAATCGCCCGGCTTTAATTGTGCTGCTTCTATTAATGGATCTTTTTCCCCTCGCAGAACCCGCTTCACCCTAAACATCGCTGAGCTTGGATGGAAAAAGAACTTTTCACCATTTGACTGATACCATTCAAATCGTTCTTTCCCAACAACCAGTACATCCCCCCGCTTGATCGCAAGCTGTTTGACAGATTGTTTGCGCCGCTCGATATACTCACCATGCAAGTCCTTTGCGAGGGCCTTTGCCGTTTCAATTGTTTGTTCATTTGCTCTAAAGCTTGTTGTAATGAGCATGACGTTCCTCCATCATAATCAAGAAAAAATGCCCTGATGGATCACAGGACATTTCAACATTTGTATTAGCAATGTTTTTCAAATGCAGATAAGACGTTCTTCATAATATCTTCCATTTCATGACCTTCAATTTCGTCACGCGGGATAAAGTGAACGAGTTCATTTCCTTTTAAAAGTGCCATAGATGGAGAAGATGGCTCCTCACCTGTGAAGTATTCTCTCATTTTAGCCGTTGCTTCCCGGTCCTGACCAGCAAAAACCGTCACCATTCGATCTGGTGCTTTTTCTGCTTTCATGACAGCTTGAGTAGCAGCAGGGCGTGCTAAACCGGCAGCACATCCGCATACGGAATTGACGACAACAAATGTTGTTCCTTCTGCTTCCTGCATCGTTTTTTCTACTTCTTCTTCAGTCGCCAATTCTTGAAACCCTGCACTAGTTAGTTCTTGGCGCATTGGTACGACGAGCTGACGCATATATTCTTCATATGCCATTGACATAAAAAAGCCCCCTCTATAATCCTTATGTTGTGAATAAAGGATACTATAGAGAGAGCCAATTTTCAAATGATCAATTTCACATTAAATTTTCATGATTCCGCCTGTATTGGCTGATGTCACAAGTTTTGAGTATCTGGCAAGGTAACCTGTTTTTACTTTTGGCTCAAAGCCTTTCCAGTTTGCTTTTCTTTTTTCCCATTCTTCTTCCGGGACATCTACGCTTAAAATGCGTTTTTCGATATCAACAACGACATGATCACCATTTTCAACAAAGGCAAGCGGGCCGCCTTCTGCTGCCTCTGGAGAGACGTGTCCAATAGACAATCCACGAGAAGCACCGGAGAATCGTCCGTCTGTAATTAAAGCAACCTTTGGACCAAGTCCCATTCCAACAATTTGTGAAGTTGGTGCTAGCATTTCAGGCATACCTGGACCGCCTTTAGGTCCCTCATAACGAATAATGACAACATGTCCTGCTTCTACTTTTCGATTAATAATTCCTTCAAGTGCTTCCTCTTGGGATTCAAATACGATCGCAGGTCCTTCATGACGTGTGATGCCGTCTTGTACACCGCCTGTTTTAATGATTGCTCCATCTGGCGCAAGGTTTCCAAATAAAACGGCTAAGCCGCCCTTTTCAGTAAATGGCTTGTCAATTGGATAAATGACGTTATAATCTTTTACTTCATGACCTGCAATGTTCTCGCCTAACGTTTTCGCTGTGACGGTCATGGTATCTAAATGAAGAGCCCCCTCTTTTTTGGACAATTCATTTAGTGCAGCGGTCACTCCGCCAGCTTCATGTAAATCTTCAATATATACATCTGAAGCTGGAGCAAGTTTCGATAAATGCGGCACACGTTCTGCGACTTCATTGATACGCTCAAGTGAATATTCAACGCCTGCTTCGTTTGCAATCGCCAATGTATGAAGAACTGTATTTGTTGAACCACCAAGTGCCATATCTAAAGCAAATGCGTTATCAATCGCTTTTTCGGTGACAATATCACGTGGTTTAATGTCTTTTTTGATTAGCTCCATCAATTGTTTTGCTGACTTCTTCGCAAATTCTCTTCGTTCTGGTGAAGTCGCCAGAATGGTTCCATTTCCAGGAAGAGCAATCCCTAGCGCCTCTGCTAAACAGTTCATTGAGTTTGCTGTAAACATACCAGAGCAAGATCCGCATGTTGGACAGCCAAACTGCTCTAATTCGTTTAATTCCTCTTCATTGATTTTCCCTGATTGGTATGCGCCTACGCCTTCAAAGACAGAAGAAAGCGAAATTTTTCTGCCATCACTTGTTCTCCCAGCTTCCATCGGTCCACCACTGACAAATACAGTTGGGATATTCACACGCATGGCAGCCATCATCATACCTGGCGTGATTTTATCACAGTTCGGAATACAAACCATGCCATCAAACCAGTGTGCAGACACCACGGTCTCTACTGAATCAGCTATGATTTCACGGCTTGGCAATGAATATCTCATCCCAATATGCCCCATCGCAATACCATCATCTACCCCAATTGTATTGAATTCAAATGGAACACCGCCAGCTTCACGAATGGCTTCTTTCACAATTTTTCCGAATTCCTGAAGATGGACATGCCCTGGGACAATATCAATATAGGAATTACATACGGCAATAAACGGCTTGCCAAAATCCTCATCTTTTACCCCAGCTGCTCTTAGTAAGCTTCGGTGAGGTGCTCTGTCAATTCCTTGTTTAATCATATTACTGCGAAGTTCTGCCATCTGTTTAAAAAGCCTCCTATACTACTAGTCTTGTTGACTGTATGATTTTGAGTTCATTTTATTTTACAAATTTTCTGTTTATTTAGCCACCTATAATAGATAGTGACTGATTTCTCTGCTGAAGCAAGTGCTCAGCAAGGATTGTGTCATAAAATCTGACCTCCAATATTCTATATTGGTACTACTATATAGAGTTTTTTCTCATATTTCAACAATATTCAAAATAATTTTTCTAAAAAAATTTTTCTGCCAATAAAAAAGCCATTTTCAGAAAAAAAGCTGCCTTTTATTGGCAGCCTGCTCGTCTTTCTTATGATTCTGATGCATTTTTTCTACTTTCTGTCATTTGCTTCCACACAGAGCCTTTTGCTTCTTCTCCGTGCTCAATTCGTTCGATGGCCATTTTCACTTGAAGACTGACTTCAAATTCAGGGTCCTGCTCCGCTTCTTTTAAAGCTTCAAGTGCTGTTTCGTCACCTTCTTCATAAAGGAACATGGCCGCACGCCAGCGGACAAGCTTACTTGGGTCCTTTAAGGCTTGGATCATCGCTTCAATCGCACTAGGATCACCAAGATCCGAAATACAATCTCCTGCAGTTCTTCTAACTGTCACTGTTTTATCTTCAAGCCCTTTATACAAAATAGGCAAAATGGCTGGATCTTCAATCATGCCAGCATTCACTACAGCTTGTCTGCGAATCGATGTTTTTGGATCCTCCATCGCTTTCATTAAAACAGGTATATCCTTTTTCTCTGGCTGCATTTGCTCTAAATGAGCAAAACGTTTCTTCCAATCTACATCGCGCAGCATCTCTTCTGTCACATCATATGCTTTTCGGTTCACTTGTTTATCTACAGCCTCTTGACCTTCCTTCACTGCCTCTGTTAAACGGGATAAACGCTCGTCGTCATATGCAGCTTGCAGCTCTTCTGTGACTTCTTGACCGATATCAGCAAATTCTCCAAAACGTACGCCATGTTCTTTCCACACACGTTCAAATACAACATTATCTGAACTGCTTCTTAGCTTTAAAATCGCTGCCTGGAAACGTTCAGGCATTCCAAATCGTTCTTCTCTTTCACCGTCTGTCAGCTTCACCTGCATCGGAATCCCATTAAACATTTGAACAAACACTTTGACTTCTCCAAATGTGTCATCACCTGACTGCGATTCTCCCTGAAGACCTTCTGTTTCTTGTCCAAAGGCTTCTCTGACTTGCTGTAAAATACCTTGCCAGTCAAATTTCGCATTGCGCTCAACCGCTAAGAAATCGGCTACATGGTAAACACCTTTTACACCTTCAATGGTTAAAATGCGCTTGATCATCTCTGGCGCTTCGTCTTTTTGATCTTTTTTGTAGTTATTGCTTTTACCGCCTGCAAGCGCTTCTGTCAAAATGACTTTCATTGTATTCGGGCTTGGCGTTGGTTCTATGGCAGTTATTTTCATCTATACATCCTCCTTACACACATAAAGACCCTACTCATCTGTAAGGCCGCATTCTTCTTTCCATGTCTTGATAAATAGACACATAAACTCATGCCGCTCATGAGCCAGCTGCTTTCCAGCACGTGTGTTCATCAAGTCTTTTAATTGAAGCAGCTTTTCTTGCATATGCAAAAGTACTGTGCCTTGGTGAGCACCCTCTGTATAGTGAGGCTCCCCTTTTGCACCTGCATATGTAAACACCCTTGCAATCCCAGTTGCACCTATCGCATCTAGCCGATCTGCATCTTGAACAATGGCCCCTTCTAATGTCACTGGCTTATGCTTCATATGCCGGTGACGAAAAGACATCGTTGTAATGATATCCATGATATAGCGAATATCTCGCGTGTCCACTTCCCACAAATGGAGCTGCTGCTTGAGATCATGCGGTGAAAGCTTCCATTCACTAGACAGCTTGTCATCAATGACATCATGGATAATCGCTGCCATTTCAATGACAAAAAGCGACCCGCCCTCCTGTTGTGCAATATGGACGGCAAGCTGGCGCACACGATTGATATGAGCTTCATCGTGTCCAGTCGGTTCATTCTTTAGCTGTTTTGAAACAAAGGAGGCAGCTGCCTCCAATTGTTCTTGCTGCTTACTCAAATTCATGCTTATTTCTCCAAAAGAGCGATAATGGAGCTTTCTAATTCTTTCGGTGGTGTTTTAGGAGAAAATCGTTCAGTCACTTCTCCGTTTTGGTCAACGATAAATTTTGTAAAATTCCATTTCACCGTTTTTGTACCAAGCACACCTTTCGCATGACTCGTTAAGTATTTGAAAAGCGGATGCGCATTGTCACCATTGACATCTACTTTTGCAAACATCGGGAAGGTCACACCATAGTTTAACGAACAGAATTCTTGAATTGCTTCTTCCCCTTCTGGCTCTTGATTCATAAATTGATTGCACGGAAATCCTAAAATTTCAAGGCCCTTTTCATGATATTGATCGTATAACTCTTGTAATTGTTTAAATTGAGGGGTCAGTCCACATTTGCTCGCTGTGTTCACGATGATCAGTACTTTCCCTTTGTAATCTGCCATTGATTTTTCCTGACCGTTAATGGTCTTGACCTGAATATCATAAATTGACATCTCATAGCCTCCTAGGATTCACTTTTTCCTATCGTAACATGCTTCTTTTAGAAAATCGCTTTTTATGCTTTCTGCTAAAAGAGTCCAGTCACACTGCCGTCTTCTAATAAATCCATCTCAAGTGCCGCAGGTTTTTTAGGGAGACCTGGCATGGTCAGAATGCTTCCTGTTAGTGCAACGATAAAACCTGCTCCTACAGATGGTTTTAACTCTCGAATCGTAACGGTGAAGCCTTTTGGTCTGCCGATTAAAGCCGGATCATCCGATAGTGAATATTGCGTTTTTGCCATACAAACCGGCAAATGGGCCCAGCCATTTTTCTCAATTGCAGCTAGCTGCTTTCTTGCTTTTGATGTAAGGTTGACGCCGTCTGCACCATAAACCACTTTGGCGACTTTTGACAACTTTTCTTCAATGGAATCTTGCTCCTCATATAAATAAGAAAAGCTGTTTTCATTCTTTTCAATGAGTGTCGTGAGCTCTTCGGCAAGTGCTGCGCCGCCAGCTCCCCCTTCTTCCCATACATTGACGGCTTTGACTGGATGTCCATTCGTTTCGCACCAGTTTTCTATTGCTTGAATTTCTTCTTTTGTATCGGTAATAAAACGGTTCACTGCAACGATGTATGGTAGACCGAAGGCTTGCACTGTTTCAATATGCTTCTCTAAATTATGTATACCTTCTAATACAGCCTGTGCATTTGCTTCCTTGAGCTCTGTTTTCTGCATTCCGCCATGCATTTTTAGCGCCCTGACAGTTGCTACAATGACAACAGCGCCTGGTTTAAAATCACCGGCTCTTGTTTTGATGTGAAGAAATTTTTCCGCGCCGAGGTCTGCACCAAATCCCGCTTCTGTTACGACGTAATCTGCTAGTTTTGCCGCCATTTTTGTGGCAATTAAACTATTGCATCCATGTGCAATATTGGCAAAAGGACCACCATGAACAAGGGCTGGAGTTCCTTCAATCGTTTGAACAAGGTTTGGTTTCAGCGCATCTTTTAATAGCAAGGTTAATACGCCTTCATATCCTAGATTTCCAACTGTGACCGGTTCACCTTCTTGATTGTAGGCAACAACAATAGAAGAAAGACGTTTTTTTAGATCGTTTAAGTCGTCTGCTAAACAGAGGATGGCCATCATTTCGGATGCAACCGTAATATCAAATCCATCTTCTCTAGGGTACCCATTTAATTGACCGCCAAGTCCTACGACCACTTGTCTTAGAGCACGATCGTTTAAATCTAACACTCGTTTCCATACAATTCTGCGTGCGTCGATCCCAAGCTCATTTCCGTGATGGATATGATTATCAATAAAAGCAGATAAAGCGTTATGTGCAGATGTAATCGCATGAAAATCCCCTGTGAAATGAAGATTGATTTCTTCCATAGGTAACACCTGTGAATATCCGCCGCCAGCTGCACCGCCTTTAATACCCATTGTGGGACCTAGTGAAGGTTCACGCATGGCAATAATCGCTTTTTTCCCAATTTTCTCGAAGGCTTGACCGAGGCCAACTGTTACAGTGGACTTCCCCTCACCTGCTGGCGTTGGGTTGATCGAAGTCACAAGAATCACATTTCCTTCTTTTTGTTCCTTTAAACGGTCAAAAATAGTCAAAGATATTTTCGCTTTTGTGAAACCATAGCATTCTAATTCTTCGTCATGTATTTGTAATTTTGCTGCGATGTCTTGAATCGGTCTCAGCTTTGCCTTTTGGGCAATGTCAATATCTGATAAATGCTTTGTGATCATGAATAATGGCCTCCTTTTTTGACAGAAACAGCTTTCTTTTTTGCTCTATTTTTCATTGTAACATAATTGAAACATTGAAATATCGCCAGAAAGTTCCTATAATGAAGTGAAATTAGCTTTGGTTCAGGGGGTGGCGAGTTGCCTATTAACATACCAGTTCATCTGCCGGCAAAACAAATACTAGAGAGCGAAAACATTTTCGTCATGGATGAGACAAGGGCATTCAAACAAGATATCCGTCCTTTGAATATCGTGATCTTAAACTTAATGCCAAAAAAAATACAAACTGAAACGCAGCTGCTGAGAATGCTCGGAAATTCTCCTTTGCAAGTGTATTTTACATTTTTGATTCCAAGTACACATACACCGAAGAATACATCGAGAGAGCATCTAGATGAATTTTATACGACCTTTGACTCGATTCGCCATAAAAAATTTGATGGCATGATCATTACAGGTGCACCAATTGAGCATTTAGCTTTCGAAGAAGTTTCCTATTGGAAAGAACTGCAGGACATTTTGGACTGGAGTAAAACGAATGTGACGTCTACTCTCCATATATGCTGGGGGGCACAGGCTGGTCTTTATCATCATTATGGCATTGAAAAAATCAAGCTTCCAGAGAAAAAATTCGGTGTCTTTGAACATCTTGTCAAAGAGAAAAAAGAAAGATTAGTAAGAGGTTTCGATGAAGTATACTATGTCCCACATTCTAGGCATACAGATATTAATACAGAACAATTAAAAAACACGCCGAATCTAAAAGTATTGAGCACGTCTGAGGAAGCTGGTGTTTGTTTAATTGTTTCAGATGATGATAAACAAGTATTTTTAACTGGACATCCTGAATACGATACAGATACATTGAAGCAGGAATATGAAAGAGATTTGTTGAAACATGATACAGTCAAAAAACCCGTCCACTATTTCATCGAAGATGGAGACACATTAGTTCCAGTGAACCGCTGGAAAGCCCATGCTACTTTGCTGTTTATGAATTGGCTTAATTACTATGTTTATCAAGAAACACCATATGTGTGGGAATAAAATAGACTGTAGTCTGATGATAAATGCTTAAAATGTGTTAAAATACAAATGGCTCTGTCTTCCATTATCAATTTAGTTTGTTTGTTTTTTAAAATTAGTTTAATTCTTTCGTAACGAATGATATGCTCTCGCTGTTTATATGTTATCTTTATGTATATGTAGACCTATGAGATTTATAGTTTTCGTACGAAGTTTTGTTGTTGTTGATTACATTTGAGGTGAATATTCTTGAATACCAATAAAAAAATATTAATCTTGACCGCAAATTATGGAAATGGACATATGCAGGTTGCAAAAACACTGTATGATGAATGCAAATCCCAAGGGTTTGAACATGTGATAGTTTCTAATTTGTATCAAGAATCAAATCCCATTGTGTCCGAAGTGACTCAATATTTATATTTAAAGAGCTTCTCCATTGGGAAACAATTTTATCGCTTGTTTTATTACGGTGTAGATAAAATTTACAACAAACGCAAATTTAACATTTATTTAAAGATGGGAAATAAGCGTCTTGATGAATTAATTCAATTACACAATCCGGATATCATCATCATTACATTCCCGATGATTGTTGTACCTGAATACCGAAACAAAACAGGTAAAGTCATTCCAACATTTAATGTGATGACAGACTTTTGTCTTCATAAAATTTGGGTACATGAAAACATTGACCGATACTATGTTGCAACCGATTATGTGAAACAAAAGCTAGTAGAAATCGGCACACATCCAAGCGATGTCAAGGTAACAGGCATTCCGATTAGACCACAATTTGAAGTAGACGTGCCTAAATCGATCATCTATAAAAAATATGGATTATCATCAGACAAAAAAGTCCTTCTCATTATGGCGGGTGCCCATGGTGTACTAAAAAATGTGAAGGAACTGTGTGAAGCACTACTTCTTGACAGTGAAGTACAAATTGTTGTTGTGTGCGGTAAGAATGCAGCGCTGAAGCAATCGCTTAGCGAACTTGAACAAGCACACCCAAATCAATTGAAGGCGCTTGGATATGTGGAACAAATTGATGAATTGTTCAGAGTAACGGACTGTATGATTACAAAACCGGGTGGAATTACATTAACAGAAGCAACAGCAATTGGTGTCCCAGTTATTCTTTACAAACCTGTTCCAGGACAAGAAAAAGAAAATGCTCTTTTCTTTGAAGATTACGGCGCTGCCATTGTCATCAACAGACACGAAGACATTTTAGAATCTGTCACTAACTTGCTGCAAGACGAAGAAAAATTAGAATCCATGAAACAAAACATCAAAAAATTACACTTAAAACAGTCTTCTCAAACCATTTTAGAAGATATCGTTGAACAATCAGATCTGATCATGAGCAACAAATCGTATGCTCAAGCATTATCATAAAAAGGTGTCCGTCAATGACGGACACCTTTTTTCTTTTAACCTTGATTCCCATTCGTTGTATACACTTCTTCAAACGGCTGCACGACAACAAAGCCACTTCCGCTAAACTTCATTTGAATGGACTCTCCGCTTCCCCTGCCAATAAACGTTTTGAACGATACATCTGTCACAAATTCAGTCTGCAAATCTCCTGACCATGCGACCGTCGCATTCGGATCTGTATAAACAGAATCACCTGGCTGAACAATCAGCGTCAGCGGTTCGTAATGACTTGTGATTGCCACAAGACCTGGTCCTTCAAGTTTGACATTAAATAATCCACCTGCAAGCATGCCAGATACCTTTTTCATTAATTTAATATCCCACCGAACTGACGGTTCAAATGCGAGCAGGTCGTTTCCATTAACGAAAATAGACTCCCCTTGAGCCAATCGAAGAATCGAGATTTTTTTCCCTTGGTCTGCTACATATAATTTCCCATCACCTGTGGCCTTCATCAAAGAAGTTCCTTCTCCTGATAACATTTTTTTGAACATCTTTGACACACCGTGTTCAAACACACCTTCACGTTCAAACTTTATTTTCCCGCGATATGAAACCATAGAGCCTGTTTTTGCCCAAATGGTATCCGTTAAATTAATTTCTAACAATCTTGGTGTTTCAAGTTCAAAGACCCCTTCCCCTTTGTCTTCTTGCTGCGTATTCTGAACAAACTCCTCAATTGTGTAACGATTCATGACGCACCTCTTTCTGTATTTTTACTATATACGGACAAGTTATACGTTAGGTTTCATGAGATTAGGACGTTTTATAGATAAATGTCATTCACTAAAAAAACAAAAAAATCAAACATTCTGCTCAAAATTTGGCTTGCCTGCTTGACGCTTTACTTTTGATGGTGTATAGTGGAACCATCATTTAACAACTTCTTAAGTCGTTAGGTGATGAAAAATTTTTTTTAGTATGCCGAAAGGTGTGCTACAGTACTAGGAGGAAAAAGCAATATGCAAAACGGTAAAGTAAAATGGTTCAATAATGAAAAAGGTTTCGGCTTCATTGAAGTTGAAGGCGGAGACGACGTATTCGTTCACTTCACAGCTATCGAAGGTGACGGTTACAAATCTCTAGAAGAAGGACAAGAAGTTTCTTTTGAAATCGTTGAAGGTAATCGTGGACCTCAAGCTGCAAACGTAACAAAAATCTAATCAACTCAATCAATGATGAAACGACAAAATAAAGAGAGGCGTATGCCTCTCTTATTTGATTTTCAGCTGAATTTCAATCGCTAAAATATTTTGCTTTAATCTTTGTTCAATTTCAGAGATATCTTTTTCGAGAAAAGGTCTTCCCTTCTTTGCTACATCTACCAGTTGCTCTAGATCACTGTACACCTCTTGAAATGTCCGATGTAATACCGTTTCAAAATCCTTATTATCCATGCCGGCCTTCCCCTTTTCCTCTATTATCCGTCACTTAGTCAAAAAGTAACTCAACCAAAACTTTCTATAGTTATATCGGCTCATTTTTCAGAATATGTTCTTTTTTTACACATTCTATTCGTTTTTTTTCGTGAGCGTATGATACATCTAGGGGAAAACCGGAGTGTATGCTTATTTTTTGAGTAATTCATTCCCGTATTGTTTGATCTTCTCTCCTACCGTGCATTGCTGTATACAAAAGGAGTGCGCATATTTTTTGCCAAATTCTTTACGAAAGTGCTTCTTAATCAAACAATCTGAACAATACGTGTCTTGAAGATCTGTTAATTCTTTTACTGCTGTTTTTTTATCCACTTTATTCAGCTCCGTCTGCTTCTAATTTCAACTTACTTTCGATGGGGACGTCTGCAAGTATCTGTCTGGCAAGCTGATCTGCTTCTGCATTTTGTTTACGATCGATGACTTCATATGTTGGCGTGAGCTTCAGCTCTTTAATCGCAGCCTCAATTCGGTCGAGCCATTTGTTATGTATATCATCATAACAAGGCCATTCCCCTTTGAGCTGATTCATCACAACAAGAGAATCTCCTCTAATCGTAACAGAGTTTCTGCTGGCTCCCAGTTCTTTTAAAGCTTTTACCGCTTCAAATAAAGCCGCATACTCTGCCTCATTGTTCGTGGTGCTCTGAAAAGGCTGATTCTTCCTTAACCGGTATGCATCCTGTCCGAGCTGATAATACACGACAATTCCAAGCCCAGCATCACCTGTTTCTTTGCGAAAACTCGCATCAAAATAGACCTGAAGCTGATCGGGTTCAAGCCTAAGTTCTTCGTTTAGCTTTTCAAGTTCTTTCGTCGACCACATCGCACCCTTTTCATCTTCAAAAGATAAAAGTGACTGCGGTTCTTTTTTGTCTATATGTTTTGCTAAAAGCAAGGCCTCTTTGAGCTCTATCCAATCTTCTTGGAAAAAAGCAATGGACCCAATCGATTTCACTTTCATTGTATAGTGCGCTCTTAGTTTCATTGATCACATCGCCTTCCCGTACTTTTAAGGTAAACGTTCGTTATGCTATAATCAAAAAGTTACATTTTACATTTAGAAAGGAAGTTCATGTCACTTGTTTAATGAAGGTATTTGGATCTTATTTGCGATCATTAATTTTATCATTGTTCTTCTATTTTATAAAGGATTTGGCAAGATGGGGCTTTTCGTATGGATTGGTTTTGCAACAGTTGCTGCCAATTTACAAGTGGTCAAAACCGTTGAATTATTTGGCTTAACGGCAACACTTGGCAACATTTTATACGGCAGTGTGTTCTTTGCAACGGACGTCCTAAATGAAAAATATGGACAAACCGAAGCGAAAAAAGCTGTCTGGATTGGCTTTGCCACCCTTTTAACATTAACTGTTGTCATGCAGGAGGCTTTGCTTTTCCATCCCGCTCCATCTGACATTTCCCAATCATCATTAGAAACGATATTTGGCTTTATGCCAAGGGTCGCTCTTGGTAGTCTTGCTGCTTATATCATCAGTCAAATGTTAGATGTTTATGTATATTCGTTTATTCGCCGGATATTTCCTTCAGATGGTGCGCTCTGGCTGCGAAATGCGGGGAGTACAATGATTAGCCAGCTGCTTGATACACTCGTTTTCACAACCATTGCCTTTCTTGGGACCTACCAATTCCATATATGGATCGAAATTTTCATCACGACTTATGTGATTAAATTTATCGTCGCTGCCATTGGCACACCTTATGCCTATGCGGCGAAAAAAATGGTTCCGATTGATGAAAGGGGGAAATAAATTGCCAGCTGAAATATATATTGACGGTGCTAGTGCTGGAAACCCAGGTCCATCTGGCATCGGCATTTTCTTGAAATATGACGGAAAAGCTGAGTCTTTCTCCATTCCTCTTGGCATCATGAGCAATCATGAAGCAGAGTTTTCCGCGCTCATTGAAGGCATGAAAATTTGCGTAGAAAAAGGATTACGGACCGTTTCATTCCGCACTGATTCACAAGTAGTGGATCGTGCAGCCAATGCAGGATTTGCTAAAAATCCATCTTTTCGTCATTTCATCGAAGAAATGCTGCAGCTTCAAAGCGAATTTGATTTATTTTTCATTAAGTGGATTCCGAGCAAGGAAAATCAAGTGGCTGATCAGCTCGCTAGAAAAGCGATTCACCTTTCAAAAGGATGAATCGCTTTTCTTTTGGTTATGCTAATGGGTGAGGTGATACGAATTGGATAAAGAGAACAGAGGCCGTGTCACAAACGGAACGACTCCTCAAGGTGATGCGCAAACAAAAGATAAACAGCCAATATCGCAATTAGAAAATAAGGCGAAAAAAAGCAACACAAAGGGCTAATACATGTAGCCCTTTGTTTCTTTTCTGCATAAGAACAACCTCAACTGATTCCTAATTGACTTAAGCGGTTAACCATTGGTTCGATCCCTTTAATTTGATGCAAGCGAAGCATTGCCGCTGCCCGCTCTGGGTCCATTTTTATTTTTGTTTCGTCAATCGGACAGCTGAGTGGTACATCACATTTAATTTCTGCCAGTATACGAGAAAGCTTCAGATCTTCTAAACCTGCTTGCATTTTCTTTTGCTGAGCTACCGTTAATGCATGAACATTTTCTAACAGTCGATCAATCGTTTCATACGTTTGAATAAATTTCAATGCTGTTTTTTCGCCGATTCCTTTTACACCAGGGTAATTATCGCTAGTATCACCCATCAGCGCTTTCATATCAATCAGCGCCTTTGGAGATATGCCCATTTCCTCTTCAAAAAGGGCTTTTGTATAATGCTTATAATTCCCGATGCCTTTTTGCATTAAAGCCACGGTCACTTGTTCATTCAAGATCTGCAGCAAATCTTTATCTCCTGTTAAGACGGTCACATGTGCTTCGTTTTGATAGATTGATGCAAGCGTTCCAATACAATCATCTGCTTCAAAACCTTTCACACCAATGTTCATGATCCCCAGTTCTTCTGTCGCCTCTTTTGCTAAATCAAACTGCGGGATAAGCTCAACAGGCGCCTCACCTCGATTGGCTTTATAATCTTGAAATAATTCGTTCCGGTATGTCTGGCTTCCCATATCCCAGCAGCAAACGATATGAGTCGGTTCAAATGTTTGGACAGCTGTTAACAAATGCTTCAAATAACCATTCACTCCATTTGTCGGTACACCACGATCATTTATCATAAAATTGCGATGGACAGCCGTCGCATAAAACGACCTAAAAAGAAGTGCCATTCCATCTACAAGTAAGACGTGTTTATTCATTCATCTAAACTCCCTTTTTATAAACAATACTCCTATTCTATCATAGAACATCGAAACGAACATAAAAAAGGCGCCTTCTTCTTTTGATAAAGAAGAGGCAGCCCGATTACTTTTTACCATATTGCATTTTTTTCGTTTCCGCTTCTGCGTAGGATGGCATGTCTTTTTCCTTCGGCATGCGCTCCTCCTGCTGCTTTACGTTTTGCTTTTTTGCCATGATCATTCCCCTTTCTGGTTCATTTGTTAAGATGACCAAAAATGAGAAAATTACTCTTTACTTCTGTTTACGCTGGGTGTATTCCTCCACCATCTCAATCGTCACGTGTTTACGAAGCGGAACAATTCCGCCTCGGGCAAGCTCATTCATTTTAGACGTAATGGCGTTGATCTCATCTGTTGAAAATGGTTCATTGTGTTCACATTTTTTCACAGCCGATTCAATCGCCTGCTCTCTTTTTTGTTCAAGTGCAAGAAAAGATTGGATGTGGGCATGTTGTTTCTGTGAATGTGCAGAAATTTCTTCGTGTACGCTCGTCATCGTCTATCAACTGCTTTCTTTTTTATATAGTCTATCATGAATCATATCGTTTTCAACTGGTTCTTCCATTCATTTGTTTGTTCATAAACTTGTTCAATGACCGCCTGTTTTTCAGCATCTGTTGTAAGGCTCGTCATAAATGTCTGTTTTTGCTCATTGAGCTGTTGGAGAGCATCTTGTTCGTACCTTTCCGTATAGGTCTTCACTAGCTTTTCATATCTGCTCAGCAACTCTTCTTTTTCGTTATCTGCCCAACGTGTTGTCATTTGATGTAGAACATCTCGAATGGCTTCAATAAACGTAGCCTTTTCATTTTGTTCAAAAAAGGCTTTCGCTGATTTTTGTTTCTTTAAAAGTGGCTCAAATGGTGCAATCTCTGCTTCGACTTCAATTTGTTTTAGCTCAGCATTTTTCTCCTCAGGGGCTGACAGGCTGAGAGAAAAGTAAGGATCTTCCGCACATGCAGCCTGCATCCCTTTTTCCCACTCCTCCTGGAAATAATGGTGGATAAACGATTCCATTCGGATATCAAGCGCCTTGAGCTCCTGCACAAATTCAAATTCATACTCCTTTAACGCTTTCTCAAGTGCCTTTTTTAACTGCTGACCAAAATTCCCTTGAGATATGCCAGGATAAAAGGCAGACTTTAACAGATCATTCGCAAATAATGAAAGCCGCTGTACAATATGATAGAGCTGTTCATGCACGTCTTTTTTTACGCTTTCAGTCACAAGCTTAGACCGTTTCACATCTTGCATTTTTTCGAGAATGGCTTCATAGGATGTCTTGATGTTTTTCTTTTCAGCTTCTTTCTCATCTTCTGATTGATGCAAGGTCGCACGTAGTCTATCGACCGTTGTACATAATGTATTAGCTTCAAAATGCAAAAGTTCAATGGCATCTTTCGTTAATTCTTCCTCAATAAAATAGTCGAGCTGTTTTCTCAGTGTTGCATATTGATTATAAGATGTCGGCTCTTTCCCTTCGATCTCTTCCTTACTAGACACATGATGCAGGTTTGGATTGCGGATGCCTTCTTTTGTGAGCTCGCTTCGTACATAGTCAAATACGGTTTCAAGCTCTGCTTGATCCTTAGCCAAATCAGCTGCATTGATGATAAAGAACATTTTATCCATGCTAAAGGAATCTTTTACGAGTCCAAGCTTCCGTAAAAATGAGCGATCAGCTTTTGAGAAAGAGTGCTGATAATACGTTAAATAAAGAAGGGCGTCTGCATCTTTCATATACTGGAAGGCGATCTCTGTATGACGCTTATTCATACTGCTTGCACCTGGTGTATCGACAATCGTCAGCCCTTTATCTGTCAGAGGTGTGCTTAAATACACCGTCACTTCCTTCACCACACAAGAAACAGATTCTTTCGCTACATAAGGCTTTAATTCTTGAAGTGTGACATGTAAATTGGTTTGGTTGTCAATGTCATCATGAAACTTGGCATAGGCTTGTAGGAAATGTTCTACAATGATTCGGTGATCCTGTTCGAGCTGCCGTTTTTTCAGTACTCTTTCCAGCTTTGCCTTAAACGAATCTCCTTTTTCTGTTGCGATCGAAAATCCAAGAATCTGATCGAGTTCCTCTAGAATGTCCTGCTTGGTTTTAAACACCACTTTGACACTTTCATGAGGATGATCTTCCGTAGGTCGTGTCAGTTTGTTAATTGTCGCAGTTGTTGGCGTAGGTGATGATGGTAACACCTTCCGTCCAACAAGCGCATTGGCAAAAGAAGATTTTCCAGAACTAAAAGCGCCAAATAAAGCGAGTGTAAATTCTTTTGCCTGCAGCCGTTCTGTTCGTTTTTCAAAGGAATCTCTTTGAGACTTTAGAATATCTAAAGGCGATAAAATGCGGGAAAGCTCTTTAAATTGTGCAATTGATTGTGCTGTTGTTAAATGCTGTGATTGGCGGTATTGATCGCGCTCTATCCGTTCAGTTGCTTGATCGCTCTCTTCAACATGAATTGATGCGCGATTCTTCTCCAGCTGGTCGTGCTGCATCCATTGCTTTTTCGCATAAAACCAGTCGCCTGGGATATGATCATCCGTTCCGTTTTGCCAAATATCCCATAAATGCTGAATATCCTGTCTTATTTGTTCATTTTTTTCGTTATACTCCTCAAGGCTCTGAAGCTCTTGTTTCGCTTGTTTCCATTTTTCCTCTTGCTTCTCTTGTTCATTCCGGAGCTGGTCTTTCAAGGTCTCAATCATCTGTTCAATCAATTGAAGCGCTTGCTGTTTTGCCTGTCTTTTCAATGCTTCACCAGCATCTTTCGCATATTGAAGAACATATTCGTTAGAAAAAGTTGCCCCTTGGTGAATGACCTTTTCAAGCAAGGATTCTTCAACAGGTGTCTCAAATGCCATGGCTTTGTCTAATAACGCTTCCCCAAGCTGATGCTGTTTTATTTCTTTTTTAAGGAGCTCGGCAATGTGCCAGTCAACTTCCGCTTTCATTCTCTTTTTTACATCTGCTAAGAAATCACTTGCCCGCTTTTCCTTTTCCTGCTCGGTTTTATTTTTTGCAAAAAGTAAACCCACTTTAAAGCCAGGTGCTTTCGATTCGATATAGTCACTTGCAAGCTCTCGCATCTTAAATGGCGTGAGGTTTGCATTTTTTAAGATGTTCTCTACTTCAGAAGACACTTTATCTTCTACCTGCTTTGCACCATTTTCAATAAATCGGCGTTTCTCTTCTAGTTCTTTCACTTCATTCCTTTTTTCTTGAAGCTGCGCGTCAAGGTCCTCTTCATGCAGTTCTTCTTTTAACGAGTCTATATGTTCTTTTAAAACATGTTCGATTTTCTGCTCTGTATAGGCTCGAAGTGATGCTTTAGGCATGGTTTGTAATTCTTGTAGCTTCTTCACTAAACGGATCATTTCGTTTTTTGGGTGTGCCTCATCCGTCACAGAAGTAAAATATAGATGTTCTTCTTCAATGCCTTCTTTTAAAAGCATCTCAACGACTTGTTTTTTGTAGTTTTCAAAAGTTGTCTCTTGTTCATCATGCCGATCCACTTGATTGACGATGAAATAAAGATTAGGCACTTTCTCTTTAATCGAGCGAATGAAGCGAATGTTTTCTTCAGAATGGACATGGTTATAATGAACGACATAAAAAAGAGCATCCGCTTGATGAAGAATCGAAGCAGCGGATAAAAAGTGCGCATGATCCGTTGAATCAATTCCCGGCGTATCAATGAGTGCCACTTTTTCTTCAAGTCCACTATAATCACCGCTAATTTCCACCATCTCAATTTGTTCCCCATCTTTACAAAAACGCTGCACCGCTTCTTTATCATAAGAACCGCTCATTTTTGCAAAGCGTCCATCAGACGTATGGAGCTGAACTTCACTGACCCCTTTCCTGACAACAACCAAGTTTGCACTCGTTGGAATTGGGCTTGTGGGCAGGATGTGATCATGAAGAAGATGATTCACTAGTGATGACTTACCAGCAGAATAGTGGCCGGTAAATGCGATATATACTTCTTCTTCAGCTTCCTTTTTCATAATAGATGCAAGTTTGGCTGCGCGCTCGTGATCATCCCTTTTCAGAAGGCTTTGATATAAAGCACCTGTAGTTTGAACGAGCGAATCTCGAATAGACAAGTCTTTCATGACGATAAACCCCTTTGTTTTTAGAAAAGTCAGTTATGTATGTGTACCATTTTACACAAAATAAAGAGATTTTTCTTCTGATCTGAGGAAATAAAAAAAATCTGCTGCCCGATCAGTCACAATGGACTGCAATCAGGAAGCAGATTTTTTTGAAACACCTTTTAATACGAAGCCAATCAATAAGCTGTATACACAGACCGTACCGAGTAAGAAAATCATTGTCATGTGATCACCGTCCATCCTTCATGATTGAGAATGTTTATCATTAATGAAAGTGTAGCACAATTGATAATGATTTTCAATATTAATTTAGTAAATATTGATTCAGCGCTTTTTCTTCTGTTTGTATTCTGACCATCATCATCCATCCATTTAAACACGTAAACAAAATGGCAGTAATAAATGCGTTAAATAGCAGCGGAATGAACATCAGTTCAATCGCCACCACCACATAGTTAGGATGCTTTAACCAGCGATACGGCCCCTTTTTCACAATCATCGCATTTGGAACGACTAAGATTTTTGTATTCCAATACGTCCCAAGTGAACATAGTGCCCAGTACCGAATCACCTGGGTAGCAAGAAGGAACACAAGCAGCAATAGGAAAAAACGAGACGGTTGACGATGCAGCAGCCATGTCTCTCCAATAAGCGAGAGGAAAAAAGCTGCATGCATAGCGACCATATAAGGATAATGGCTTGCACCAAATTCAATTGCTCCGATCGCCTTCACCTTCTTTTCATTTCTTTTCGCCACAAGCACTTCAATGAGGCGCTGACAAATGAAAATGCCAATCACTATCCAGAAAATCATCACGAGAGCCCCTCCCATTTCATGAGCAATAATTCTGACGAAAAGCCTGGACCAAGTGCTCCGCAAAGCCCCACCTGTCCTGCATCTAGTGACTGATGTTCAAGAAAATGCTTCATGACATATAAAACGGTGGCAGAGGACATGTTTCCATGCTGTTTCAGAACCTCTTTTGAAGAAAATAGCTGATGCTCTTGTAAAGATAGGCTTTCAAGATAGGCATCAATCACTTTTTTTCCTCCAGGGTGAGCAAGAAATACGGATACATCCTCTGTTGAAAACCCTAGTTGATGTAAAAAGTGATCCACTTGCTCTTTTAACCAGCCAGAAATGATGGACGGAATGTCACGTGAGAAGATGACCCGAAATCCGTCGGCGGTAAAATCCCATCCCATCACATCCTCAGAATCTTTCATGGTCACTGACTGCGTGCCAAGCACTTTAGGAACCGTTTTTAACCGCGTATACTTAGAGGCGGCCTTTTCTCCAGTTAAAAGAACGGCCGCAGTCCCGTCACCGAACAGCGAGGTTCCAATTAAATTGCTTTTTGATTGATCTTGCGGCTGAAAAGTGAGGCTGCAAAGCTCGCAGGCAACAACGAGCACTTTCGCTTCTGGATACGCCCTGATGTATTCATAAGCTCGGGATAAGCCTGCCGCCCCGCCCCCGCAGCCTAACCCCCAAATTGGCACTCGTTTCGTATAAGGAGAAAATGGAAGAACATTCATCAGCTTTGCATCAAGACTTGGCGTTGATAACCCTGTACTGGAGATGAAAAACAAAGCATCAATCTCATCAAAAGGAACTGGCTTTGTAAGAAATGCTGTTTCATGCAGACAGTGAAAAACGGCTTCTTTCGCATGAGCCAATGCTTTTTCGATATAGAGGTTGTTTTTCTCTTCAAAAGAGTGATGTTCTTGATACCAATCAATAGGCTGTACAAACTGTCTGCTCTCTATTTCGCCATTATTAAAAGCTTTTAATAGTCGATCAATGTCTTTAAACGATCGTTTAAATTGAGATCTTGCAAATTGAGCAGCTGCTTGCTGATCCACATGATGTTTTGGCAGACTTGTTCCAACTGAAAGAATGTATGCCATCGGCTTCACCTCTTTTTTCGGTTAATATCCCCAATCAAAAAAAGGATATACATGCCAAAACGACACAATTCAGTCAAAATATTTTCCTCCGTCTAACTTTTTGTCTTGACGACAATTGATAAATATTGGATAATATAGGTGAAAACATGATGTAGTTTTCCTCCTTCACAGGTTCGTTCCAAGCCAAGCGAACCTGCTTTTTTTATGCAATTTAAGTTCAAAAATAATATTGATTTAATGAAAAATAAAAGAACTCCGTTAATTGGGAGTTCCTCTGTGAATGACCTCTCTTAAGAACATCTAAAGAGCAAACCCTCACCTAAATCTTTTCAAGGATTGACTTAATAAAATCAGTTTTTTCATGTGCGTATTTGTGTTTGTCATTTCCATGTAAACTTGATAATTTAAGTTTAAGCTGTTGGTACTCACTTCTAGCTTGCTCATTATTTCTCAAGTAATCTCTGAAATTTAACTGTTCAAGTAAATACTTATTATGTCTTTGGTACATATGGATTTGATGTGTTCGTGGTTCTCCCTTATTAAAGTAGTGTCTTTCAGGTAATACGTCTGTTCCTTTATATGAGTAACCGAGTCCTTCCAACGCTATTACACATTTTTCTCCATCAATAAAATGTTCTATTTCAATTGCAATATCAATAATTGGCTTAGCGCTTAAACCTTTTACTGCCGTACTTCCAATATGATGTACATTGATTGTGTATGGACCAATATCAGCTATTATCTGGCGCTTTTCTTTTTCATATTCGTTTTTCCACTCCATAGACCAAGGCACTAAAAAAACTTCCCCTCTTGGTAATCCTAACATTTACTTATCCCACCTTTTAACACCCATTTGGAGAATGTTAATAAACCAACTTTATCATAAGTCCCATATAGAGAGAGCAGACAGATTTCAATAATCATCCTATTCGTTTAGATCTATTTCTTGGTTGATGTCATTCAATACGATTCTTAACCATTCACTCTCATCTTAGTTTTATATCTAAAGAACAAAAATGATTATTAATAGAGTTAGTTAACATAGCTTTATGCAAAAAAACACCTCTCAAATGAGAAGTGCTGACCGTAGACAAACCCCACCTTTCATTTAAACATGAATGGATCACCTTTTTTTCTGATCAACACAAATGAATAACCATAAAATGCTAATTTATTTGATGATTTTATATGAAAAGGGGGTTTTTTCCTGTATACTTAATCAATATGAGCACCATGAAAAACAGTGAAAAAAGACAGAATCTACTACATGATTCGGCACAAAATTTAATTGATTGGAGTGATTGTCATGAAAAAGGTGTCCAAAAAACAAACACCCTACAACACGATATTTCTCTCGAAGATAATTGGTTTAGTGCTTCTTACACTGTTTCTCTTTTTTATCTGGGATATGTCTAAAACCCATTTGCAGGCGACAAATGAGCAAGCAAAAATTGTTGCTAGCAGTGACTTCCGAGACACAAGTATCAGTCTGAAAGCAAAAGATCATTCTGCAAGAACATTGGATCAACAATTTAAGACCAATCCAAACCAACAGACAACGAATAAAACGGTCTTTTTAACATTTGATGATGGCCCTTCTGCTACATCAAATCAGCTGTTAAATATCTTAAAAGCACATCAAGTGAAGGCGACATTCTTCATGCTTGGACCGCAAATCCAAGCTCACCAAGCAACTGTGAAAAGACTTTATCAAGAAGGACATCAATTAGGGCTTCATGGCATGACGCATGATATAAACCGCTTTTATCAGAACAGTGAGTCTCCCGCAAATGAAATGAGAGAAGCTCAGCTCATTCTTGCTTCTGTTACAGGCGTTTACACCCGTCTTGTGAGAACACCTTATGGCAGTGTTCCAAATTTAACATATGATCAAAAAGTACGTTTAAACCAAAATGGCTTTATTTACTGGGATTGGACGATTGATAGCCTTGACTGGAGATATAAAAATTCACAATTTGTTCCAGAGGTATTGAATCAACTGCAAATGTTTGAGAAAAATAAACCATGGGAACCAAAAGTTATTTTAATGCATGATCAGCCCTCTACCACGAACTATTTAGATAGCCTGATTACACAACTAAAAGCAAGGGGCTATACATTTGCAGTCATTAACGAAACAATGCCGCCGGTACAACATTAATAGCACTAATCACAACAAGCCCGTATCCAAAGGATGCGGGCTTTCACCTCTCCAAGAGAAGTGTTTACATAACAGATTGCTTAGGTTCTTCCATTAGCTCCTGCTCTGTTTCTTTTTTAAAAGGAATCATGTGATAAATAATATGAAGCAAAATAGCGGTAAAGCTTCCGGCGACGATTCCGTTACTTGTTAACAATTTAATCGATTCTGGCAAATGATCAAACATTTGCGGTACCACCGTTACTCCGAGCCCGATGCCAACTGAGCATGCGACAATGAGTAAGTTTTCCTGTTTTGCAAAATCGACGCGTGAGAGCATTTTAATCCCGTACGCAATGACCATGCCAAACATGGCGACCATTGCACCGCCTAGAACGGATTTAGGAATAATCGTTGTAAATGCCGCGATTTTAGGAAAAAGGCCAAATACCATTAATAATACACTTGTCACCACAATGACCTGATTTTTCTTCACACCTGTTAATTGGATCAATCCAACGTTTTGAGAGTAAGCTGTGTATGGAAAAGCGTTGAAGATACCGCCTAATAAGACGGCAATTCCCTCTGCACGATATCCCTTTGCTAAATCTTTCTCTTTTAATGAACGATTCGTTAAATCTCCGAGCGCAAAGTATACACCCGTTGATTCAACTAATGACACAATGGCAACTAATGTCATTGTCATGATTGGTGCAAATTCAAAAGTAGGCAACCCAAAGTAAAAAGGCTCAATGATGCGGAAAACTTGTGCATTCGCCACTTCTGCCGTCTCCACCTTCCCTAAGAAAGCAGCAACTGCTGTCCCAAGTAGAATGCCGATTAAGATGGCAATGGCTTTCATGAATCCCTTTGTAAATCGATAGAGAAGGACAATAATAAACAACACTAGAAAAGCAAGTCCAAGATTCTCAAAAGAACCATAGTCTGCACTTCCTTCACCACCTGCCATATTGTTCATGGCTACCGGAATTAAGGTAATTCCAATGATCGTGACGACGGAACCTGTGACAACGGGCGGGAAGAATTTCACAAGCTTCCCAAAGAAAAATGAAAGAGCAATGACAATACACCCTGCGGCGATAATACTTCCATATATAGACGAAATTCCATATTTAGAGCCAATCGCAATCATAGGAGATACCGCAGTAAATGTACAGCCTAGTACAACAGGCAAACCGATGCCAAAAAAGCGGTTTTTCCATACTTGAAGCAGTGTGGCAGCGCCGCACATGAAAATATCTGCCGAAATTAAGTACGTCAGCTGGGCTGGCGTGAGCCCAAGGGCATCTCCAACAATGAGCGGGACAAGAACCGCACCTGCATACATCGCCAGTACATGCTGTATCCCTAGCGAAAGGGTTTTGGCTTTTTTAGCGGCACTCATGATTGTACCTCGCGTACAAACGTGACTTTTCCTTCCTCGAGCGATTCGATACGTGCAAGTGACTCGACTCTATAGCCCATTTGCACAAGTTCTTTTCTTCCAGGCTGGAATGATTTCTCGATAACAATTCCAAAACCAGCTACTTTTGCTTTCGCTTGCTTTGCGATTGCAGCTAGTCCCTTAGCGGCTTCTCCATTTGCTAAAAAGTCGTCGATAATTAACACACAATCATCCTCACTAAGGTGCGTGTTAGAGACAGCAATCGTACTTTCTACTTTTTTGGTAAAAGAATACACACTTGCTGTCAAAAGGTTATCCGTTAAAGTCAGTGATTGCCGCTTTCGGGCAAAAACAACTGGCACATGAAGGGCAAGTCCAGCCATTACAGCAGGTGCAATACCAGAAGATTCGATTGTGATAATTTTAGTAATTCCATCATGCTTAAATAATCTAGCAAACTCTTGACCGATCTCATGCATTAACACAGGGTCAATTTGATGATTTAAAAAAGCATCTACCTTTAGCACTTGATTTGACAGAACGATTCCTTCGTTCTCAATCTTTTGACGTAACAATTCCATCATTCTTCCTCCCAGCATATTAGCAACTTTCATTTTTTTGCATAAAAAAAGCATTGCTGTCCATTAAGGAGCAAGCAATGCGAAAACGACCCACGGGATCTTCAGCTCATACAAAAGCTGTTTCATTTTGCTCACTCATAGTCGGACGGTATCGGTGTCCGGTAGAAACTTGCGTGCCTTCATCACGCGATTATATGAGTGTTTCATAGTGTTCAAATTATAACAAGATTTCAGACGCTTGGAAAGCACTTTTCTAGAAAAATACCGAACTTAAATAATCATTAAGCTTTAAACGTTCGTTTTTAGAATATTCAACCAGCAAAAAAGCACCCTTTTGATTAAAGGGTGCCTCAGATTGTTGACAAAGGGCTAAAATGAACTTTATTTTAGCCCTTTGTCTTCTTTTCAGCGTGATAGAAAACCTTTGCAGTCTAGGAAGGGCGAGCACCGGAGCAGAGCGAATTTAACATTCATGAGCACCGGCGCGCAGACCCTGACGACGAATGCGAGGGTTTGTCTACACGCTGAAGCACCCTTCTGATCAAAGGGTGCCTTTCATTTATGATAAATATAGTTTCGTGTACTTATCTGTTAAATAATCAATTAAGTATTGAACATTTAATTCTTCACCAGTTGCGTCTTGAATGATTTCAGATGGCTTTTTCCGTTTTCCATGCTGATGGACATGTTCAGTTAGCCATTCTTTTATCGGTGCAAAAGACCCATTTTGAATCAGTTCATCAAAATTCGGTAAATCTTTGATCATTTGCTGCTTTAATTGCGCCGCATACATATAACCAAGTGCATATGAAGGGAAATAACCAAAACTACCATCAGACCAGTGAACATCCTGCAAAATACCAAGCGCATCGTTAGGCGGCGTAATGCCAAGATATGCTTGGTATTTTTCATTCCATAACGCTGGCAGATCTTCAACGGCTACTTCTTCATTGAAAATGGCTTTTTCAATTTCATAGCGAATAATAATGTGAAGCGGATACGTGAGTTCATCTGCTTCAATTCGAATGTAAGTCGGCTTCGATTCATTCACCGCATGCACAAATTCTTCTAAAGTGACATCTTTAAATTGTTCAGGAGATGCCTCTTGCAGCTTTTGATAATACGTTTTCCAGAAATCTTCATGTCTACCGATAAAGTTCTCGAAGAAAAGAGACTGTGATTCATGAATACCCATTGATGTGCCGTCACATAAGAGCGTTCCGCTCAGTGCCTCATCAATATTTTGTTCATAAATGGCGTGGCCGCATTCGTGAATGGTACCAAAGATCGCCATGCGAAAATCGTGCTCATCATAACGCGTCGTCACACGTACATCCCCTCTGCTTAATGTCACAGCAAAAGGATGAACCGTTGTATCAAGTCGTCCTGCGTCAAAATCATACCCTAACTCTTTTAAGAAAAAGAGACTCAGCTCTTTTTGTTTGTCGATCGGGAAGCTTTTCGATAAAAACGAAGTATCCGGTTTATTTGGCGAAGCTTCAATTTTTTTCACGAGAGGAACGATGGCGTCTCGAAGTGCACCGAATTTTTGATCGAGTTGTTCAACCGTCATATCCGGCTCATAATTATTGAGAAGCACATCATATGGTGTTTTTTTCACGCCCCAGTATTGAATGAAACGCTTGTTAAAATCAATCAGCTGTTTTAAATAGGGTGCAAAGAGTGAAAAATCTGATTTCTCCCTTGCTTCTACCCAAACATGTTCTGCTTTTGATTGTAGAATGGAGTATTCTTTAAATTCTTCTTTTGGAATTTTGCTGTTTTCATCATATTCTTTTTGCGATAATTCGAGTGCCTTCTGCGTGTCTTTTGACAGCTTTTCTTTCTCTTTATTTAATGCATCAAGAAGATCTCTCATTTCATCAGAAGTCTTCATATTAAAGATATCGCTGGATAATTGACCGATGGTTTCTGCTCTGAAATCAGCGCTTTTTTTAGGCGCTTGTGTTCGAGAGTCCCAATAAAGTAAATGAAGCGCCTCTGTATAATGGGCGATTTTTCCTAGTAATTGATAAAACGCTTTCTCTTTTGATTCAAGACTCATGCGTTCGTTCCCCCAATCAATAAAATATGTATGTACGTTTCAAGGCTACTTCAATAAATGTTCTTTTGTCAATGAAAAAGGAGGATACGCTGATCGTATCCTCCTCTTATTGAATGGTTTTCTATCATTAAGAGATCACTGGCTTTACTGGCAGAACGGATTCAATTTTACTTTGTAGCTCAATATCTTTCTGACTGCCAAAGTAAATATGAATGCTGCCAGCATCTTGGCTTGTCCGAATCAGTCTCCCAATGCCCTGCCTTAGACGAAGCAGCATGTATGGAAGGTCCACTTCAGTAAATGCATCTTTCGCTTCATTCCGTTTTGCTTCAAATACTGGGTCATGCGGTGGATATGGAAGTCCCCAAATAACCACATTTGTTAGAGACTGTCCTGGAATATCCAGCCCTTCCCACAAGTGAACGGAACATAACACAGATGTTTCATCCGCTTGGAACTTTTGAACAATGGTACTGATCTCCTCGTCTCCTTCAAAATACACATGGAAAGGCAGTGATTCATTTGATGCATCGAGCTGCTTTCTAAATACATGCAGTTCATCAAATGAAGGGAATAAAATAAGAGATCGACCGCCATTTTCTTTTACCTGAGCCAGCACGTGCTGACCTTTTACATCTGACTCTGTCATTGGCTGCTGAATTCCGTGGAAATACATTTGCATTTGCTCCTCATAATCATACGGCGAAGCCACACTCATAGATAAGTAATCTTTGATCCCAAGGCTTTCAGCTAAATAATCAAATGATTGGTTTTCAGACAACGTAGCAGATGAGAAAATATAAGGGATTTTTTGCGAAAATACCTTTTCACCAAGCACTTCTGCTACCGTTTTTGGCATGACGACAAAGGTTGTATCTAATTCTTGCTTCTCCAGCCAGCTAATGGCATTTTTCTGATAAAGCGACAGAGAATACGCCATCTGTTCAATGTACTCTTCCACAACAGACAATTCATATTGATCAATTGTGTACATCTCTGATTCAAATACGAGCGCTTCTCCAATCTTCTCAAGCAAATCACATAATTCACTTGCTGAACGCTTCACCTCATCTACACGACCAATTTCAAGACGGTGTGATCCTTTGATTTCTTTGGCATTCGTTTTTAAGAGGTAAAAGAACTGATCGTTTGTTGCAAGTGCATCTTCAACAAGTTCTGCAAACTCTTCACGAATATCATTTTGCAAAAGACGTTCCAAAAACGTCTCTAGTGTTGATTGCTTCACTCGGTATGTTAGCGCTTTTTGTGCTGCAAATTCAAGAAGATGTCCTTCGTCAAATACAACAGAGCTATGCTCAGGAAGGAGCGGCAGCTGTCCTTCACGTTTACGTGACTCCTTTGTCCATACATGCTCCATGTAAAAGTCATGAGAGCAAATGATGAGGTCTGTGGCTTTTCGGTAATGGTCTCTTGATAAATTCAAGCCACAGCGGTGCCGCATGTCGCACGTTAAGCAGTCCTGAAAAGAGTCATAACCAATTCTTGACCACTCATCATTTGTTAATTCTGGATACTCTTTTCGATCACCGTACGGATAAAATGTCTGCATCCCATGAGATTCATGAACAAATGAAGGAAGCGATTCATAAATGTCGAGCCACTTCTCATCATCTTCACGTTGCATCGTTTTCTCTAGTTTCTTTAAGCACAAATATTGATCATGCGATTTACTTAATCTCGCATCTATTTGAATATCAAGGTGATTGGCAATTTTATAGATATCACCTTCTTGTTTGACCAGCTGTTCAATTAACGTTTCATCTGCACATGCAATGATCGCAGGTTTCCCTGTATATCTTGCATATGTGACCGCAAATAAAAGATAAACGATTGTTTTGCCTGTGCCTACCCCAGCTTCGGCAAACATCACACTTTTTTCTTTAAAGGCTCTTTCTAACTGAAAAGCCATGAATATTTGTTCATCTCGAAGATCAAAGCCCTTTTCTGGCAAAATGTCATAAAACACATCACCAATCCAGTTGCCCAGTTCTTCGTAAAAATTATGTTCTTTTGTTAATGAAAAAGGCAAACGAGACGCTGTCACCTGCTTCAACCCCCAACTTTTGAATCATTCAGACATTCAATAGTACCATTTATGCTGGGGTATGACAATCTTTTTTTAAGAGCGCAGGCGATGTTGGTAGCTTTCCTTCATTAAAAATGCGTGCTCTGAATGGTCTATGTAGTTTTGAGCCATTGCTAAGTTCTCGATGGCTGCCGTAAGTTTAGCAGATTGTCCTGTTTCAATCCCTTCTATTTCTCGGGCTGTTGAAGCGAGTGCTTTTTGAATTAACTGAAATTGATCATAATGAATCATGAAGACACCTCTTTTTTTAAAATCAAGTTCAGTTTATTCCGTCCCGTGACGACTTATACCTTTTTAGCATAAAAAATCCACACCTTCTCGTGGTGTGGACATTTGTTACGATTCAGTTGTTTCTCTTCTAGGTCGGCGTTTTCCCCAGTATTGATAATAGTCTGTTTTAATAAATCCATTAAACAGTTTTCTCTTTTTCGTCGCTTTTCTTCCGAAACACTCTTCGAATTTTTCATGTGACGTTAAAATGTAAATGGACCACGTATCTAGATTTTTCAATGCTTCGCCCATGCCTTGATACATTTTTTCCACAGCTGGCTTATCGCTGAGACGTTCACCGTAAGGCGGATTTCCGACAATCACACCATACTCTTCTTTTGTTTGAAAGTCCTTCACTTGCATTTGCTTAAATTGAATCAGTTCACTAAGTCCAGCTTCTTCTGCGTTCAGTTTCGCAATCTCTACCATACGATGATCGATATCGCTCGCGATAATGTGAAGCGGCTGATCATAATTCGCCTTTTCTTCTACTTCAAGGCGTGCTTTGTTCCAAACGTCCTCACCGATCCATTCCCATGATTCAGATGCGAACTCACGGTTAAATCCAGGGGCAATGTTTTGTCCAATCATCGCTGCTTCAATAGCAATTGTTCCTGATCCGCAAAAAGGATCGACAAACGGACGGTCAGGTGTCCAGTTCGTTAATAAGACAAGCGCCGCTGCAAGGGTTTCTTTAATCGGCGCGCCCCCTTGATCTGCACGGTATCCGCGTTTATGAAGACCCACACCAGACGTATCAAGCGTCAGCAATACTTTATCTTTTAAAAGCGCTACCTCGATTTTGTATTCAGGGCCTGTCTCTTCTAGCCATTCAGACTGTATGTTGTAAGACGATCTAAGTTTTTGCGCGATAGCCTTTTTGACGATGCGCTGACAATCCGGCACACTGGCAAGCTGAGATTTAACAGATTTACCAATGACAGGGAATGTGCTATTTTTCGGTAAAAAAGCAGCCCAGTCAATGGCTTTTGTCTGCTCAAAAAGCTCGTCAAATGTTCTAGCCGAAAATTCAGCAACTTGGACCTTGATTCGGTCTGCTGTACGCAGCCATAGATTCGCACGGCAGATGGCAAGCGCATCTCCTTGAAAAATAACTTTTCCGTTATCTACAGTGCACTCATACCCGAGGTCTCTTACTTCTTTTGCAACAATCGCTTCAATTCCCATTGGCGCTGTTGCGATGAGTGTATAGGTTTTCATTTGTTTATCACCTGTTTTCTCGTTCTTTTCTTAATCAAGATAAAAGCTCTCCATATGTAGAAATAGGAGAGCTTTGATTTCATCATGTTTATGATAACGGATATAACGTTCTGTAAGCCATGTTTTGTTCCATCGTACTACAAACGGCAAAAGCCTCGTACTCAGGTGGTAATCATCTATCTACAGAATTCTCTGTCCTTCTCTCCGTTTGGTTCCTTTGAGAAAGTTCCCCTACCAAGTTTGGGTTTCTCGCTCGAGGGGTTTACCGCGTTCCACTCTCACCATTTCTAGTGAGACTTCGTCACTGTGGCACTTTCAAGGATACTTTGCCATATCCTAAAAGGACGTAGGCATTTTTCCCGCCGTCAGCCTTTCCCAGGCTGCCCTGGCTTATTTTTTCGCCAGGCACGAACACTACGGGCATCTCAGCACCGTGCGAGCATGGACTTTCCTCTGCAATGTCAAAGCATTACAGCGATTACCCGAACGTTAATCAACATGCGTTATTATAAACGACAATGTCATCTGACACAAGCTTTTTTGGTATTACTCAATCATAAAGTTTGCTACCGAAAACGTGTTTCTCAAGATTAGATAGTCTTTTTAAAATATCAAAGTTTGTTGTATTGGACTGTGCAGGCTGTCTTTTCCCTTGCTCAACCGCTTCTTCAAGCTGTTTTGACAAGTGAAGGTTTTCTTGTTGGAGTTTTTCAATTTCTTGATGGAATGTCTCATAGTCTTTAATGACCATATCTAGAAATTTATCGACTTCTTCTTGTTTATACCCTCGGACACCTGTTTTAAATTCTTTTTCTAAAATTTCTTTCGCAGAAAGCTTTACTTTATCAGCAAGCATCTTTTTCACCTCATATCGTGAATTCATAGTATATTTTTTCAGAAATACGTGACGTTGTCAAATTTTCTCTTGCTTTTAGTCAAAAAACGGATCTTCCGCCTCAACCTGTGCTCTTAAATCATCCATTGTGATATACATTATTGGGTAGTCGGTATAGGTTTCAGCTTCTTTGATCATATATTTTGGCGAGCCTTCGTGCTCGGGATCATATAAGACGAGAAGGCCGTCCGTTTTTTCAATAAAAAAGCGGTTCTTTTGTTTAAATTGTGCCGGACTTTCATACGGTCTATGCGTGACACTTTCTACAAAATCAGCTTGTGCAAGAACGCCTTCATACAGCTCTTTATTTTGTTCATTCCAGCGCTCTTCCTGTTCATAAAATGGTGTAATGACAGCAAGTTTTAAATCTGGAAACTCCTCTTGAAGCTCAAAGACCACTTCAGCTGTCCATATTTCTGCCCCTAACTGACCTGAAATGAGCACCCATTCCAGCCCGTCTTCAATGAGTGCCGTCAGCCTTTTCCGAAGTTCCGCTTTTATGTATTGAAGTGCAGGCTCGTCTTGTTTGAAGATCCCAAGCTCAAATGGCTTGTACCCTGTGACAGCAATAATTTTCATTTTTTCACCTGCTTTTAAAAAAAGGGACTTATAAAAGTCCCATTTCACTTTATCTGTTACAGCAAGGTCCACCGCAGTTAAAGTGTTGATGTGTTGCCGGGTCCACCTGAGAAAACGTATGCGGGAAGTAGTGAACATGTTGGAAATTTTGGTGATGAACATTTGTTACATGCTGCGGGTGGATGTGCGGCACAATTGTAGTTGACTCACTATGCGTACAGCAGTGATTCGTTGGATGTACAATTGGCTGTGTAACATTTGGATTGCAATGATGATGATGGTACATGTAGCATTCCCCTCTCCTTGATTTTCTTACATTAACAATGTATGAATCAAGAGGTGTACATGTACTAATGCATTAACCTATTTTAAAAGTTTGCAAGAAAAACATCTTTATAGTTTGAAAACACAAACGCGACCAATATGACAACAAGAAAAAACAAGTAGAAAAGACCCTTATACATGCTCTACGCTCCTCATTCAATATCTAACGTTATTTTACAGGATTCGTGACTTTTCTACAATAAAAGTGCTAAACAATTTTTATTTTCGGCCGAGAGCCGAACGTTGTCATTTTTTGCGCTTTCCCAGGCAATAATTTCATTGCCCAGCTTTTCTTAAGAGCCGCTTTTCTCGCTTGTCAAGTTCCACAATGTCTCGTTCACTTAAAGACGATTGTGATAACAATGTTTGGGTAATGGAAAGGGCTGCTTTAGGATCTTTTTGACGGTGTTCTTCATACTTTGCTAGCTCTACACCCGCTTTTAATCTTACATGAACATCACTTGATTCAAATAGACGCCTCCATATGCATGCCGCTTCATCCCATTGTTTTAATCGCTTGTACTGTAATGATAGATCATAAGCTGCTTGATCCGCATGCTCAAACGCTGCTCCCGTTAATTCTTGCAGGTGCTTTGTTGCTTCCTGCACATCGCGGTGAGCAAGATGCCACTTAGCTAATGCATATTTCTCATCGTCTTCCTTCACCGCATCTTTGGATAAGATTTTTTTAGACAAATGAATGTAGAGACTGATTAACGATAAGACATCAAGTTCATTGTGAATCAAAATTCCTTCAATCAGTTTCGGGTTTTGTTCCTTTAAAAAGTGAAAATAGATCATTGGTGCGAGGAACCCCGGTGTATCTCCCTCTCGATTGACGTGCAGTTCCTCTTTTTCTACAACCGAAAGAGCCATACGCTCATATTTATGTTTCCACAATCTCCTTGATCCATGCAGAAGGTCAAAATGACCAAATTCAGGTAGAGCAGGTATTTGATCGCGTAATAATGTATGCCTCGTTTTGACTTGAGGCCAGTCAAATGATTTTCCATTATATGTCACGAGTGATTCGACATCCACCTCACTAAGAAAGCTTTTGTAAAGTGCCGCTTCATTTCCTGGATTCGTGAGCAGATGTTGTTTTACCACCACTTTATCTGAATAAACTCTCGCATGCCCAAGTAGAAAAATCATATTCCCCGTTCCGCCAGATAGTCCTGTTGTTTCTGTATCGAAGAAAAATAGCTCGTGAGGCTTGTAGCCTTTTGCAGAAAGAGAATGCTGAATCTCACTTTTGTTCCATGCACTCACCATCTCCGGCAGTTCTGCAAATGAATATCGCCCATGCTGATGGTCAAGTGGATAGGTCACTTCCCGAATGAGGCAGAAAGAGTCTTCAAAGTAGTAAGGAGCTGCACCTAATTCCCCCCACTCTTTTAGAAATGGAATGGTTTCAGCCGTCACAGCGTGCGTTTGTCCCTCTTTTACTGCCCCACGCTTTTCATCTGACTGATTGTGCGACAGGTGTTTTTTCATTCTGTTTAATTTTCCTTTTAATGACATGAGTAGGTCTTTTTCCCCTTTCCTTAAAATCCTGCCATCAATTGAATGATACTGCTTTTTCCATCGATCTCTTTCATTTCCATGCCAATACAAGATGGACAGCCGTTCTCGCAGCTGCATCGCTCAATCAGCTGAGTGGCTGCACGAGCAATTTCATCAAAGCGAGCCTGGACCTCTTTACTTAAACCGATTCCACCTGGGTAATGATCATATAAAAATACGGTCGGTTTCCCCGTATGGGCTGCCTTTATTTGAGAAATAACATGAATGTCTGAACGGTCACACATGACAAACGCCGGAACAATATGCTGAAGAACATTGGCAATACCGAGCAAGAGCTGTTCAAGTGTTTTTTCTTCAAATGTCCGCTCTGCTTCATGTAATTCAAACCAAGCAGCACTCGTATGAATCTCTTCTTCAGGTAAGTGAATCGGGCCGGAACCAATATTTTCACCGGTTGATAATCGAATTTTTTTGAAAATGGTCGGCATTGCATTGACGGTCACATCACCGTAGTGAACAGATACCGCTTCCTTCTCTGTTGTCTGATCAATTTCAAGCACCTTGAGCTGAACCGCTAAATTCGCATCTGTATAATATTCTACATCGACTTGTTTCACATAAGCCTTAAGATGCTCATAATCTAGCTTTTCCACTTGATACTGAACCCCTTCATGTAAATAAATCGCTTCATCATGAAGTAAGGTCATCGCACTGAATCGATCCATCTCCCCAATAATTCGAACGTTCGCTACATCGGATTGATCGACAATGACGACATTTTCCTGACTTGCAGATCTCAGACTGATGCCATGAGCCGGGAACGATTGATCTGACCAATAATAACGGTTCCCGCTGAAATGAAGAACCCCTTCTTCATGTAAGTATTGCAAAATTTCTTCTACTTCCATACCGCCAAACTGTTCATCTTCTCGAAACGGTAGCTCGTAGGACGCACATTTTAGATGATCAACTAGGATGATAAGGTTCTCAGGATTGATTCTTGCCGATTCAGGTGGTCTGTTAAAGAAGTATTCAGGGTGTCTGACAATATATTGGTCAAGTGGCGATGAGCTTGCGACCATGATAATGAGTGCTTCCTCATGACGCCTTCCAGCTCGTCCTGCCTGCTGCCACGTACTCGCTACACTGCCAGGATATCCGGTCATGATACAGACTTTTAGCTGTCCAATATCTACTCCTAATTCTAGTGCGTTTGTGCTGACAACACCGAGAATGTCTCCTTCCCTTAAACCTTTTTCAATCATGCGCCGCTCTTTCGGCAAATAGCCCCCGCGATAACCACGGATCGATTTAGGACCAATTTCTTTTTTCACTAGTTCTTGAATATGACTTAGGATGACTTCAACTCTTACCCTACTTCTAGCAAAAACAATCGTTTGAATTTTTTCTTTTAAAAATGTTTTAGCGAGCTGATTCACAACAGTGGCCGCACTTTGTCTAATATTTAATGGCTTATTGACGACTGGCGGGTTGTAAAAGACAAAATTCTTTTTACCGCTAGGCGCTCCGTTTCGTTCAATGAGATGCACCTTGCTTCCGGTCAGCTGCTCTGCAAGCTCTTTCGGATTCGCAATGGTCGCTGAAGTACAAATAAAGGTCGGGTCACTTCCATAAAATGCACAAATTCGCTTTAGTCTACGAATGACATTGGCGACATGACTGCCAAACACGCCTCGATATGTATGAAGCTCATCAATGACAATATACTTTAAGTTCTCAAATAAACTGACCCATTTCGTATGGTGAGGCAAAATCGCTGAGTGCAGCATATCTGGATTTGTAATGACAATATGTCCTGCCTGTCTGACGCGCTGGCGAATCGCTGGGGAGGTGTCCCCGTCATAGGTTTCACTGTGAATTGGAACATCCATCTCATGAATGATTTCGTTTAATTCACTTTTTTGATCTTGCGCGAGTGCTTTTGTTGGAAATAAATAGAGGGAGCGGCTTGTCTGATCTTCTGCGATCGACTGAAGAACTGGCAGATTGTAGCAAAGCGTTTTACCTGAAGCTGTAGGTGTCACAGTCACCACATTCTCACCATCCATCACACGTTCAAAGGCTTCCTTTTGATGAATGTATAGTTCGCTCACACCTCTTTTTTCAAGCGCCACTTTGAGCCTGTCATTTACTCTTTCAGGAATTGGAGAAGTCAGTGCAGGCTTCGCTTCAATTTCATGCCAATGCTCGACCTGTTCGTCTTTTTTTAAATCTTCTATGAGTTCGTTCATTGTTTTCTTCTTCATCTGGTATCCACCTCTCATTCTAGTGTACCGAATATTTGTTTGCATGACTAGGCGGCAATTTTTTGATGCGCCGCTTGTGAGCAAATATTTTGATGTGTTGTAACAGGATCTATTACACTTCTATAGTGAAATGATTTTATTAAGGAAGAAGATGATGAGATTGAAAAACGAATTTAAGCCTTTATTTGAACCTTTTACATTCCCGGGGGGTGCCTCTATTGATGGCCGTTTAGTCGTTGCACCAATGACACACTTCGGTTCTCATGAGGATGGCACGATCTCAAAGGAAGAAATTGATTTTATTACCGCTAGATCAAGTGAAATGGGCATGGTCATCACCGCATGCGCAAACGTGACGCCAGATGGTAAGGCGTTTGAAGGACAGCCTTCTATTGCAAGAGATGAAGATATACCTGGCCTACAAAAGCTTGCTTCTGCGATTCAAGCGAAAGGAACAAAAGCCATTATGCAAATTCATCATGGCGGCTCTCAGGCTCTCCCTCATTTAGTCCCAAACGGTGATGTCGTTGCGCCAAGTGATGTATTTAAAGATGGAAAACAAATTGCGAGAGCTTTGACAGAAGAAGAAATTCCTCACATCATCGACTCATTTAAAGAAGCAGCAAGACGCGCAATTCAAGCAGGATTTGATGGGATCGAAATCCATGGAGCGAACGGATATTTATTACAGCAATTCTACTCCCCACATAGTAATCAGCGTACAGATCAATGGGGCGGAAGCGAAGAAAAGCGTCTCGCATTTCCAATTGCAGTAGTAGATGCAGTGAAAGAAGCAATCAAAGAGCATGTAACAAAACCATTTATCTTTGGATACCGATTATCACCTGAAGAACCAGAAACACCTGGTTTAACCATGACAGAAACATTTACTTTAGTGGACGTACTTAAGACAAAAAACCTTGATTACTTGCATATTTCTTTAATGGAGATTGACGCTAAAGCAAGACGTGGTGCTGATACAAGTAAGACGCGGATGGAGTTATTAAAAGAGCGCTGTGGTGACACGCTTCCACTCATCGGCGTCGGCAGCGTCATTACAGCTGAGGATGCACTGAATGCATACAATCAAGGGATTCCACTCATTGCTGTTGCAAGAGAAGTCATTGTTGATCCCGATTGGGCAGTAAAGATTAAAGAAGGCAGAGAAAACGAGATTGAAACCGTCATTAAACGCAGTCAAAAAGATAAGTACTTGATTCCAGAAGGTTTATGGACTGTCATGGAAGCAAGTAAAGGCTGGGTTCCAATGGAGGATTAATGTCCTCAATCAAAAAACTACCCTATCAACTCAGGGTAGTTTTTTTTTGGATTATTTCATTTTTACTGTAAAAAGCTTGGACGTCTGCTTTTCTACAGAGCCCTTAGGTTCTTTGTCAAGATGTTCTACTAAATCACCATTCATGATGACAATTGGTGTCACTGTGCTTGCCGCTTTTTCTTCAATCAGCGCTAAATCACACGTAATGAGAGGATCACCTGCTTTCACTTTATCCCCTTCTTTTATGTGTGCTTCAAAGCCTTCACCATTTAATCCAACCGTTTCAAGTCCGATATGAATCAGAAGCTCAAGCCCTGAGAGTGTTCGAATCCCAATTGCATGTTTTGTATGGAAGAGTTGAATAATTTCACCATCTACTGGCGACACAATGGTGCCGTTTTTTGGTTTTACAGCTACGCCGTCTCCCATCATCTTTTGAGAAAAAACGGGATCTGGTACATCGGTCATATCCATTAACTCTCCATCGACTGGAGAATAAATGACTTCTTCCTTTACATCATCTTGGTTTTTTCCGAAACCGAATAATTTTTTCAGCAATGTTCATTTGCTCCCTTCAAGCTTTGCTTCTAGATCTATTCAGCGTATAAACCTTCACGCCCATACACCTTGCTTCATTCAACACTATTTAATCATAATTTTTTCCTCTCATCAATTGATAACCGCCTGAGCCCCTTTTGCATAGGCTGTAGATGAGAGGTGATTCAAATGAAACATGAAAGTGAAAAGAAACACGAGTTGCTATCAAATGAAGACATTCTATATGAAGCGATTGAACAGTTTTTTGCATCATCGCCGTTTCACGACATTTTAAATAGTGCAGAGGCGCTGATGACCACGAGCCATTCACTTGCATCCATTACAACCGATGTGACAGAAGATGATCAATATGTATATATTGAGATTCGATTTCCAGACCATTTTGTCGAAGGTGATATCGCACTAGAAGTGAAAGCGCAATATTTACACTTATCGGTACAGGAAAAAATCAAAACAGACACGACTTCCTCCTATTCGAGCTTTACCAAAACCATTTTAATGCCTGCAAAAATAGATGAAACCAAGATGAAGAGCGTTTGGAAAGATCAATCACTTCGTGTGACTGCGCCAAAACAAACAACCCAATAGATGTATATCTATTGGGTTTTGCTATGCTTTAAAAATGCTTGTAAATCCTTTCGCCAATGAGCCCACTTGATTCATTGTACTCATCATTTGTCCAGCAGTATCAAACATTTTATTAAAATCGTATTGCCCATTCGTTTTTTTAAATTGTGACAGCACACTTTTAAATTGAGATGATTGCTGTTTTTGCGGCCTTGGCAAAGGATAAGGATTCATAGGCTGCTGCATAGGCATCATGCCCGGCGGCTGCATTTGCGGCTGATTCATTGCTTCAGGCTGCGGCTGATAAGGCTGGAAGTTTTCCTGATATCCAAAAGGCGGCTGATAGCCTGCAGACGGCGGCTGGTTCATTTCACCTTGATATGGGGGCATGAAATATTCTGGAGGCTGCGGAGGCTGCTGCATATCTGGATACGGAAAAGGCCGTTGCTGAAATTGATTCATTTCATAAGATGGCTGGTTTGAATAAGGGAACATGTATCTCGCTCCTCTCGCTCTGAAAACATATTGAAGTCAATGATATATTATGTTCAGGAAGCAGAAGATGTGCCTACAGCAGCCATAAGAAAAACGCAGACTGTTTCATCAGCTGCGTTTGTTGATTTCTTCTATTAAAAGGTTCAGTGTATAAATCACTGACTCAACTAAATTTTTCACACGAGGTGCATGCTGTTTGCCAAAATAAGATTGCAGCACAACCTCTTTTCCATTTTCTTGGACGGCTTCAAGCTGTTCTTGATGTAAGTATCTAGGTTTGGCCTGATGAATAAATGAGGTAGCAGCAGTAAGCCACTTTTCCATTTGCTGATCAAATTTGACAACGGCCGGCTGAATATCGTTGTAAAAATCATAAACTGGGTATTCCTCTTCTGCCTTTCCCTTTAGGTACTGCTCGTATGCTTCTTCGATCCACGTGATCAACTCTTGTGTATGTTTCAGTAATGTTTGATTATCCAAAGTGTTCACCTCTATGAACCATCCTATCAAACGTTTACTTATTGCTCAAATAGAAAAGCTATCCGGCGTGATATGCGGGTCTTGCCGCCAGCTTATACTCTGCTGCATGAATTTTCAATTCACATTCCTTCACTTCAGATTCAAGACGGTCAATGATTTGTTCTTGCTCCTCTACGGCAGCGTTTTTTGTTTTTTTGACAGCTAAAGACAGTTCTTCTTCCACCGCATCAATCTTTCGCTCAATTTCCTCTAACAACTGCATAATGGATTCTTTTGATACAAATTCGCTCATCATCAGATTCCTCCTTTATCATCTCTCGTTACATTCTCTTTTCTTTTGCTCCCTCCTTCATACATGACAAAACTAGAACTAAATCGCCAATCTAAGTGAACATAAGCGCAATTTCTTCCATTTCGACACGTGCTTGTCCTTCTTTGTATGATCGCGTCCGATTGTGTAAATTCTAAGGACAAAGGAGGTAGATGTCATGAAAAAGCAGCAAGCACCAAAAGAGCAAAAAACAAAAGGGAAAGAAAACAGTACAGATCAGCTTGATAAAAAGCTCGGCGGCCCTAACCGTCCATCCACGTAAAAAAAGCAGGTACCCCCTGCTTTTTATTTATGCAAAAAATAGTGTTCTAATGAGAAAAGAAAACGAAGCTGCCTTTTTTTATGAAAATACCAGTCGGTCAGCTCAATTTGTTTTGGTAAACGCTCTGCTTCAAACAAGGATGGACTCAATTTCTTTTGAAACCAATCTTCCCTTTGATCGTCTAATGAATGTGTCATGACTGGATACACCGTTCTGAGGAAAGGGCTTGACCTTCGCGCAATCCCTAAAAACGATTCAAAATCAAATCGAGATCCCGTATGCGGCACGGTATGCAAAAAATGATAAAAATCCGAAAACAAATCGGCTCGAAACAATAGTTTTGCTAATTTTTTCCCTAACGTAATTCGCTCTTTTACTTGGGAAAACTTTCGTATGGTTAACCCGTACAAATGCCCGTCTACTGTCGGAAAAACGACAGTTTGAAAATGTGCCCACTCGCTGAAAAGATATTGAATCGAGTGAAAAACATTCTTTTTCAGTAGAGGATTTTGTATAATAGGAGATTGTATAGTATATTGTTCATTTATGATGAGTGCATGCAGCAATCGCTCTCTGTCACGCTTTTGCCAAAATCGTTCCCACTCAGCGCTCATAAAACGAGACACACCGAAATGGGGCAGCAGATGAAATAAAGGCTTGCGGCACCTTTTTGACCATTCATACAAGAGAAGCTGCGGGTAAGCATCTGAAAAGATCAGCCAATTCGCTCTTTCATACGCTGTAAAGAACAGATGCCCTTGCTGATCCGTTAAACCCGGATGGAAGAGCTCGCCTTTTAAATCTGTCATCGACCATCCAGCATTTCTCGAGACAAAAGAAGCAAGCAGAGACCATTTCATCTCTGGATGACGGTCATAAAAGCGCTTGTACGCATTTGTCCTTGTCAGGTTGTCCTTATTTTTCGCTTTCGTTTCATGTAAAATATGCTGGGTAATCATGTGCTCTTGTTGTGACAACATGGTGATCTCTCCAATACAAAATGCATTAAAAGGAGGCTGAAACTTGATGATTCGGTATCCTAACGGAAAATCGTATCAGCCCATTCAACAAATTGGGACAAAAAAAAGAATCAGCGGCGAATCATCTTATAGTAACCGTGGGATGACGCTTGAAGCTGACTTAAATGAAACGAACCAGTACTATTTGGTCAACGGGATTGCAGTCATTCATAAAAAGCCTACCCCTGTTCAAATTGTCAATGTGGATTATCCAAAAAGAAGCGCTGCTGTCATTAAAGAAGCCTATTTTAAACAATCCTCCACAACAGACTACAACGGGGTATACAAAGGGCGCTATATCGATTTTGAAGCAAAGGAAACCAAAAGCACCACCTCGTTTCCGCTCAAAAATTTCCACGACCATCAAATTGAGCATATGAAACAGGTTGAAAAGCAAGGCGGTATTTGTTTTGTTATTATATCCGCATTTGGTTCCGTTTATTATTTGTCCGCTTCTGACCTCTTCTTCTTTTGGGAGCGGCAACAGCAAAACGGCCGTAAATCCATTAGCAAAGATGAATTAATGGAAGCAGGCCACCTCATGACACTTGGATATTCGCCAAGAATTGATTATATTAAAGTAGTGGAGACACTTCATTTTTCGGATGAAAGCAAGCATCATTTACGTTCGAAAAAGGTTTAACACGAAAGGTTGAGATGTGATGTCTGATCAATTTACAAGTCGTGAACAGCGACGTAAAGCAAGTCAAGAAAACAATAAGAAGCAAAAGAACAAAAAAGGCAAAAAGAAAGCAGGTCTATTTAAAAAAATATTTTTATCTTTACTCGTGATCGGTCTTCTTTGTTTAGTAGCCGGAATCACAACTTTTGCCGTTTTTGCATCAAGCGCTCCTTCTATTGATGATAGCAAGCTAAAAACGCCGTATTCTTCAAAACTTTATGATAAAGACAAAAAAGTCTTTGCAGAAGTCGGGGCGGAGAAAAGAACGTATGTCTCGATTAAAGATATACCCGACGTGGTAAAAGATGCGTTTATTGCAACTGAAGATGCACGTTTTTATAAACACCACGGGATTGATCCTATCCGTATTGGCGGTGCTCTTGTCGCAAACGTCGAGGACGGTTTTGGAGCAGAAGGTGGAAGTACGATTACACAGCAGGTTGTGAAGAACTCCCTGCTTAACAATCAAAAGACGTTAAAACGTAAAGTACAGGAAGTGTGGCTCTCGATTCAGCTTGAGCAAAAATACTCTAAAGATGAAATTTTAGAAATGTATTTAAACCGTATTTTCTTCTCTCCTTATGCTTATGGTGTTGGGAAAGCGGCTGAACAATTTTTCGGAGTGACAGATTTAAATAAACTAACTGTAGCACAGGCTGCTACACTTGCGGGTATGCCGCAAAGTCCTTCTGCGTATAACCCTGTGAAACATCCAGAGGCAGCGGAAAAACGCCGTAATATCGTTTTAGGTCTAATGAAAAAACAAGGCTATATTTCAGAAAAAGATTATGAGGAAGCAAAAGCAACACCTGTCAGCAAAACCGTTGTTTCAGCTGATAAATATAAGAGTCAAAACTCAAGTAAGTACTCTGCTTATATTGAAGAAGTCATGGAAGAAGTACAGAAAAAAGCCAAAGTAGATGTATCAACAGATGGATTAAAAATCTATACTTCTCTTGATCGAAAAGCACAGGATCATCTGGATGACATCATCAATGGGGATTCAGCCGGATTTACGAAAGGTATGCAAGCTGGAGTCACCCTGCTAGATACAAAAAATGGTGAAATTCGTGCCATTGGCGGTGGACGTGATGTACCAGCCGGCGGCTTTAACTATGCCACTGATGCAAAACGCCAGCCGGGATCTACAATCAAACCAATTTTAGATTACGGCCCTGTAATTGAAAACAAAAAATGGTCAACATATCAGCAAATTGATGATGCGCCTTATACGTACTCTAACGGTACACCAATTAACAACTTTGACAGAAGACACTTAGGGAAAATGTCGATGAGAAGTGCTTTGGCACAATCACGAAACATCCCTGCTTTAAAAGCTTTCCAAGAAGCTGGTACAGATAATGCTGTTCAATTCGCCAATAACTTAGGTCTGGATTTACCTTCTGACATTCCTGAGTCTTACTCAATCGGCGGATTTGACGAAGGTGTCTCTTCACTTAAAATGGCTGGTGCATTTAGTGCATTCGGTAACAACGGATACTATAATGAACCGCATGCCGTAACATCTGTTGAATTTAATGACGGGACGAAGCTTGACTTAACTCCAGACTCTAAAGCAGCCATGAGTGATTACACTGCATTTATGATCACAGATATGCTGAAAACTGCTGTACAATCTGGAACAGGTACACTCGCACAAGTACCGAATGTTCAAGTAGCTGGTAAAACAGGTACAACCAACTTTACACAAGATGATATTAATAAATACAACATCCCTTCTGGCGGGGCGAAAGATTCTTGGTTTGTCGGTTACACGCCGCAATACACAGCAGCTGTGTGGACCGGAATTGGCAACTCAAAAGATGCGGACGGCAAAATGTGGCTCACGGATTATGAACAACGTGTTGCCAAAGTGGTCTTCCAGAAATTAATTTCTCAAATTGATGATGGAAGCGGCTCATTTGAAAAGCCAGACAGTGTCGTTGAAGCAACGGTTGAAAAAGGATCAGATCCAGCGAAGTTAGCTGGACCAAACACACCAAGTGATAAGAAGACAACGGAATACTTCGTCAAAGGAACTGTCCCAACAAAAGTTTCTGACACATATGAAAAGAAAGAAGCTGACAAACCATCTGACTTAAAAGCGGTGTATGATGAAGAGAAAAAATCGATTACACTCACTTGGGGTTATGATGACGATGCAGATGCAACATTTAATGTGAAGCAAGCGGTCGATGATGGCGGCTATAAAGACATTCAAAACAGCTCTTCTAAAGAAGCCGTCATCTCTGATGTAAAGCCAGGATCCACCTATAAATTCCAAGTGACAGCGACTGTAGACGATGTCACAAGTAAAGCTGCTTCTACCTTCCTCACCATTAAAGATGACGAAGAAGAGGAAGAAAAAGCAGATGATGAGAACAAAGAAGAAGAAGAGCCACAGCAACCTGATGATGAACAGACAGATCAAACAGATGATAATCAAAACCAAGGCACTGATGAGCAGAAGCCTGATGATAAAAAAGATCAAGATCAAGGCGGAAATACCGAAAATGGCAATGGCGGTTCAAGTGATGGCTCAGACAGTACAAATGGGAACAGCAACTCACAGAGTGATACCAATAAAGATAAAAAGAAAGACGACGAGAAAGCCAATTCTCAAAGCTCAAATACTCAGTCAAATTCTACTTCTCGCAAAGAAGACGAATAACAAAAAAGCACTTGCCCTATGTGGCAAGTGCTTTTTTAACGATTTTGTTTTAACTTTCTGAGTGCTTCGTATTTTCCATACTGCTTTTTGAGTTCTGTGTATAACTCGTCCAATTGAATAAAGCAATGATATTGAGTAGGTTTAAGCAAAATAAACTCTAATCGTTCTGTCCAGTTAATGGGGGCTACTGGAAACGTCTGTTGTTTAATTTCCTCCCAATCAACGGTTTGAAGCTTCTCTCCTTTAATCCAGTAAAACATTGCAATCATACTGACAATGCCTTGCAGCATATCATCCTCTTCACACCGAGATTTTCTCGTTTGAAAGCGAGGAAGCATGTTGTCTTTTAATTCATTCCACAGATCAAACATCAAGGGAACAAATTCTTCCGTTTTCTGCCACGGTTGCTCATCTAGTAAAGGTTCCGAAGATAGATCAAATGCGAGTGGATTGATTCTCAACATATCCTTTTTTTCGCCGTTTATCTCTACCTTTTTCTCTTTAAGCTTTTCGACATATGAAGTGAAAACAGATGCTCCGCTCATGCCAGTTTCACCAGCCCTTTTTTCAGCCTCTTCTGCCCTTCTCTGCACATATCAAGAAGTGGACAAGATTCACACTGCGGCCGCTGCGCCTTACAGTGATATCTGCCGAAAAAGATGAGACGATGATGGGTCACGGACCAATCCTCTTTTGGCACCTTCTTCATTAAGGTTTGCTCTACCTCAAGAACAGAATCCTTCCAGCGGCAAATCCCAAGTCGTTTGCTGACACGCTCGACATGTGTATCTACTGCAATGGCGGGAATTCCAAAAGCGACAGACACAACGACATTTGCTGTTTTCCGTCCAACCCCTGGGAGCTTAATTAGCTCATCTCGATCTCTTGGCACTTCACCGCCATAATCTTCAATCAGCATTTGGCTTAATTTTTGAATGTTTTTTGCCTTATTACGATAAAGACCGATCGAACGAATATCCTGCTGCAACTCTTCAAGCGGCACACTTAAATAGTCTTCTGGTGTTTTATATTTTTGAAATAGATGTTTGGTCACTTTGTTCACTAGAACATCTGTACATTGCGCTGAGAGTGCGACAGCAATCACTAGTTCAAATGGATTGGAATGAACAAGCTCACACTCAGCCTCTGGAAACATATCTCCTATAATATCTAAACATTCATTGATTTGTTTTTTTGATAACATGCCTTCTCCTTTATTGGTTATTGTTCCAGCCAATTATAAAAAGGAACTTGTCGTTTATATGAAGATGTTTCTTCTTTTGAAGGTGGGGCTTTTTGCTGTGAACGGAAATGCTGGCTATGCTCTTTCGCTTCTTCCGCTGTTTTCAGCCCTTTCTTTTTCCACTCAAATAAAATTCGATCGATATAGCGGAAATTTAATTTTCCTGATAAAACGGCTTCTCTTAGAGCAAGACGAATCATCTCAGCATCATGATGGTCTTGGTCCATCCAGATCGAGAGTGTTTCCCCTTCAAGAGGAGAAAGTGGTCTGCCAAACTCATCTTCAAATAGCGCATATAAAGATTTTTCAGCCTGCACATGATTCTTTTGCAGGTCTTTCGCCTGTTTTGCTTCTAAAAAGTCATACAGCACACCCCATAAGGGTTCTACCGAGTACCGGTCATGCTGAATACCAGACCTGTCTTCAAACGGCTGGATCGAAATAAACCCTTTTTGAATCAAATACTGCACCATATAAGCACATTCTTCGGCCGAAATGGTCATACCATGTGAAAGCTCTTCAAATGTCTGAAAAAAGACGCCTTGTTCTTCATTCATTTTAATCTTTAACATGACCATCATTTGTGATTCATTCAGTCCTAATTGCTCATAATGGGCAATCAGCAAATTAGGCAAACTGGTCGAACCCATTTTCTGCATATCTATAAATTGCTGCCTTTTCATCGGATACACCTCTTCACTTTCAGTATATCACGTTTTCTCATACGTGCTGTCCTTAAGACGTTTGAAAAAGCCTCCATATGTTGGAGGCTTTCACGTCTTAAGGATATAAACGGTTTAATAATCTTGGGAATGGAATTGTTTCACGCACATGCGGCGCTCCGCTAATCCAAGCAACTGTTCGTTCAAGTCCAAGACCAAAACCTGAATGTGGTACAGAACCATACTGTCTTAATTCTGTGTACCATTTGTACGTTTCTTGATCTAACCCATGTTCTTTTAGTCTTGCTTCAAGCAGATCTAAATCATGAACACGTTCAGAACCACCGATAATCTCTCCATAGCCTTCTGGCGCAATTAAATCTGCACAAAGGACGACATCATCACGGTCTGGTGCAGGCTGCATATAAAATGGTTTTAATGAGGTTGGGTAATGAGTGATAAAGACTGGTTTATCATAGCTTTCGGCGATCGCTGTTTCATGCGGCGCACCGAAGTCATCTCCCCATTCAATGTCATCAAATCCTTTATCCTGCAAGAATTTAATCGCTTCATCATATGTGATGCGCGGGAATGGTGCTTTGATGTTTTCTAATTTTGCTGTATCACGGCCAAGTGTGTGCAGTTCTACTTTACAATTTTCAAGTACACTTTGAACAACGTGAGACACATAATTTTCTTGGTACTCAAGGTTTTCATTAAATTCAACAAATGCCATCTCAGGCTCGATCATCCAGAACTCGATTAAATGACGTTTTGTTTTCGATTTTTCTGCTCTAAATGTTGGACCGAATGAGAATACTTTTCCGAGTGCCATCGCAGCAGCTTCCATGTAAAGCTGTCCACTTTGAGAAAGGTACGCATCTTCATCAAAATATTTAGTAGCAAACAGCTCTGTTGTTCCTTCAGGAGCACTTCCTGTTAAGATTGGCGGATCCACTTTCACGAAGCCTTCTTGATGGAAAAACTCATATGTAGCACGAATAATTTCATTACGGATTTTCATAATGGCATGCTGTTTTTTAGAACGCAGCCATAAATGACGGTGATCCATTAAGAATTCTGTTCCATGTTCTTTTGGTGTAATTGGGTAATCTGTTGCTTCGTGAATCACTTCAATGGATTTCACTTGTAATTCAAAACCAAGTGGTGAACGTTCGTCTTTTGTTACTTGTCCTGTGACATAGACCGATGTCTCTTGTGTCACTGATTTCGCAAGCTTAAAGACTTCCTCTTCCACCTCTGCTTTTACAACGACTCCTTGAATAAAGCCTGTCCCGTCGCGAAGCTGCAAGAATGCAATTTTCCCGCTTGAACGTTTATTGGCAATCCATGCGCCGATTGTTACTTCTTCATCGACGTGTTTGAACACTTGATTAATAGTTGTTTTCAACATATTTCCCTCCAAAGCCAGAAAGAAACTCACCTTGTTAAATAGGTGTGATTCTTTTTTCATACATTTTATTATAACCGTTCTAAATCAGCATGGTCAACGCAAGACAGAAGAAACTACGGTGTTAAATTTTTTTCCACTCGTCCTGTCGTAAAATCAACATAGCTGAAACTATATTGGTTGTTCTCATTTAAGTACGTTACTTCCCAAAGGAGGACGTCACCTTCTCGTGCTAATTGAACATTTTTTAGCTTAGAAATGGTGTTCTCCTTTTGAACGGCTTGTACTGCTTGGTTTGAAGTAATGCCTTCTTTTGCTTTTTTAGCAATGACTTTTTCTTTTTTGCTGGCAGGTACCCACACATAGATCGCTTCGTTTTGTTTGTTTTTACCTTCCACAATAAATTGCTTTTCTTTCCCAACAAAGGTATCCACTTGCTCTACTTGTTCTATTGATGCTTGCTTTTTTGCTCGTTCAATCGCTGCCTCATGACCTTCTTCTTTTTGTCCCATGGCAATTTGATAAATCCACGAAAAGCTAATGATGCCAATGAGTAAAACGAGCGCAGCAACGGATGAAATAATCCAAACTATTTTTTTCATGTCAAGCTTCCCCTATGTGCGATATATGGTAAATATCGCTTGATTTTGATCTTCTTGATCTAATGCTAATCCAAACATAAGATCTTCCCTTTTAAGCGTTCTGTTCAGCAAATCGACGATTTTGTATAGGTCTTCTGAATGCTTAATTTGAACAGTTGAAAGTACCTCTATTTTACTTTCCACTTCTAATTCCTCCTCGGTACGTAAATATTGTTAGTCATACTTTTCAATGTGAGAACCGATACTATTTTTACAACGGAACATAAAAAGCCGTTACGATAAATTAACTCCAAACCCACACCAGTGAAAGGCCGCTTATGACAGCGGCTTTTCGTTGTTAAGCTTTTCTATATACGCCTCAAGCGACTCTTTGGACATCTCGTGAACTGGCGCATGATGAAGTGATTCTAAAAATAGTTTTCCATACGAAGCGGTTTTCACTCGGCGGTCTAAAATCAGCAATGTTCCGATGTCTTTTTCCGAGCGCAGCAAGCGTCCTGCTCCTTGCTTAAAAGTTAACACAGCTTCCGGGAGAGCGACGGCTTTAAAGGGATTCTTCCCCTGTTTTTTTGCAGCTTCACATTTTGCTTCAATGAGCGGTGAATCGGGTGGTCGGAAAGGAAGCCTTGCCATAATGACGGTCGTTAGCTCTGAGCCAGGAAAATCCACACCTTCCCAGAAACTCCCTGTTCCTAGCAAGATGGCCTGCTTAGCCAATTTGAACATTTTTGTCAATTTTACAGGGCTCCCGCCTGTCAAACCTTGAGCAAACAATGCCGATTGCATACCTTCTGATTTCAGCTCTTCATACACTGCTTTTAACATCTCATGTGAATTAAATAACACCAATATTTTCGCTTGATCCTGCTTTTCCATGATCTTAATATATGTTGCAGCTTGCTTCACATATTCGCGTTCATCACGGTTTGTGATCGGCGGCATGTCAGCAGGTACAACGACCTTAAGCTGTTTTTCAAGTTCAAAAGGTGAATCAATTTGGACAAGGTGTGGGTAAAAATCTTGCAGGCCAAAACGTTCCAAGCAATAATCAAAGCGTTGATTGATGGTAAGCGTCCCTGATGTGAGGACAACGCTTTTTTTGTTCATGAAGAACCGATCAGCTAGCAACTCCCCTGTATCTAGCGGCTGCGCGTGCATAAAGACAGCATTCTTGGCACCCTTTGCATCAATCTCAATCCAAACGGTTTCATCATTGTTTGGTTCAAAGATAAACCGGTACAGCGTACTGCAGAATGTCTGCATAAACGACATCACTTGATCGTATTCTTCTGCTTCAAATGCAAACTGATCTATGAACTGATCACTTTTGTGAAGCAGCTCATTTTTTTGCTGCTCATACAGTTTCTCACAAGCAATCAATAATGAACAAAGCTTACTCGCTGATTCTTTAATTCGGACCCACTGAGCATGGTTTGAATGATGACGGACTCTATGAATGAGACGATTGATGTCCGCTTTTGGTTTTGTCCTTTTGACAAAAGAATGTACGGTACTAAAAAATGCGTCACTTTCCATCTGAAGCTGCTGAAGATACTCGTCCATTTCAATAAAGGTGTCAGTTGATAAACCTGCCTCATGAAATCTCTTTTTCAATTTCTTAAGCAGCCCGCCATGCAAAGAGCCAAGTTGCGTTAATTTCGCATGAAGCTGGATATAAGACGCACTGTCACCTAGCGTTTCATTGGCTGTTTTTTCAAATTGGTGGGCCTCATCAATCACATAGACGTCTGCATGCTGAAAGATAGAGGCTCCTTCCGTTTGGGATAAAAGCAGACGGTGATTCGTCAAAATTAAGTCAGCGGTTTGAGCCTTTCGTTTAGCCCGTTCATAAAAACAATGTTCTTTAAAACGGCGTTTTTTCGATGTAAATGGCATGTGTACACAGGAGATACGGTCTTTTATATTTACAGCTCCTGACGGTAAATTCAGTTCAGACAAATCACCTGTTTCAGTGACCAGAAGCCACATTAAAATTTGCGCTTTTGTTAAGACAACATCATAGTTATCATCTTCCTCATGCAGCACATGCTCAAACTTATCTAAACAAATATAATGTGCTCGCCCTTTAAACACACAGGCGGCTGGCTCAAATGGGAGCAACTGCTTGAGTAGCGGAACATCGCGCTGAAGCATTTGCTGCTGCAGTAAAATAGAATATGTACTGATAATGACAGGTTTTCCTGATTTCTTTGCTTCTAAAGCAGCTGGTATAAGATAAGCGAGTGTTTTCCCGATTCCTGGCGCCGCTTCAATTAACGCATAAGCTCTTTCATGGAACGCATCTCTTACTTTGTTCATCATCGTGAGCTGGCCTTCTCTTACTTCATAGCCTTCTAATGTTTGAGGGAGTTTCTCTTTTATCTCCTCAAACAGCTGCTCGTCGTCAGCGCCTACTGCATATGTCGATTCAGTGATCGGATTGGTCACATCTTTCACAGCAAAAGATCCTACTTCTACAAGCGAATCATCCTGACTCGTGTGATTGGTTTCAAGCTGCTTAATTAAAAGTCCTATATCACTTAGAAGATAAGAGGATAACCTGCGAAGCTGTTTTAACACATTTGGCGGTGTATTCCTTAATTGATGTAATAAGGTTAAAAATAACATGGCAGTAACTTCCGCATCACTATCCGCCCTGTGCGGGTGGTCATGTGGAAGCATGAGCTCTTCGCTTAATTCAGTTAACTTATAACCTTCAAGCTCAGGATAAAGAATTCTAGAAATTTCAACCGTATCAATCGCTAGCACATCCAGCTCATTTTTCCCGCATGCTTTTAGTTCATCGTTTAAAAAGTTCAAATCAAAATGAACATTGTGCGCAACAAAATAAGCGCCCTGTATGAGATCATACACCTCTTGGGCAATGTCCTCAAAAAACACCGCGTCATCAACCATGTGCTGTTTAATACCTGTCAGCTGTTCAATAAATCCAGGAATCGTTTTCCCTGGGTTCACATATTTTGAATACCGTTCGACAATTTGTCCATTTTCAATGACCACCGCAGCAATTTGAATGATTTTATCACCTTTTTTTGGTGAATTCCCGGTGGTTTCAATATCAACGACAACAAACCTTTGATCGGTCATAAAATGGACACCTCAATTCCTCGTTCCACTCATAGTGAAACACACTCTGGGCAATATAGCTGAAACAGAACAGCTTCCTTATGATGAAACTGTTCTGTTTCCATGTGAGCGTGCGTTATAAAATCGTTCTCGCAGGCTCTTGCCCAATCATTTGTTCAATTTGATTTTGTTTATTTAACACGACCACTTTAGGTGTGTGCGATTTCGCTTCTTCCTCTGACAACATTCCATAAGCGATAATAATGACTTCATCTCCTGGCTGAACCAATCTTGCTGCCGCACCATTTAAACAAATGACACCGCTCTTTCTTTCTCCAGGGATGATATATGTTTCAAGTCTAGCACCATTGTGATTATTGACAATTTGCACTTTCTCATTTGCCATCATGCCTGCCGCATCAAGCAAATCTTCGTCGATCGTAATACTGCCTACATAGTGTAAGTTTGCTTCAGTCACTGTCGCTTTATGAAGTTTCGAGGTCATAAAAGTTCTATACATGTTTTTCACCGCTTTCAGGAACATGGAAAATCACATTATCAATCAGTCTTGCCCGGGAGAACTTCACAGCAATGGCAATGATCACTTGCCCCGTTAAGTGCTGAAGGGGTTCAAGCTCTGGATAGGAGTAAATGTCAATATAATCGATTTCTCCACTTGTTTGAAGAATCTCCTCTTCCACTAATTGATAAATACGATTTACATCATGTTCACCCTTTTCTACAGCTGTCTGTCCTTTTTTTAATGCCCGGTATAAAGCAGGTGCTTCTTGCCTTTCTGTTTCAGACAAATACACGTTTCTTGAACTTTTCGCTAAACCGTCTTCTTCTCGAACAGTAGGAACAGACACAAGGTGAAGATCAAAAAAGAAATCCTTGATCATCGCATCGATAACAGCGACTTGCTGTGCATCCTTTAGACCAAAGTATACATTGGTTGGTGCGACAAGGTGAAACAGCTTTGTGAGCACCGTGACAACGCCGTCGAAGTGTCCTGGGCGTTTCTTCCCGCATAAGACGTCTGTACGCTTTTGAACAGTCATCGTAATCGATGGCTCATCTTTGTACATTTCCTTCACATCAGGTGTAAATAATATATCTACTCCAGCTTCTTCAGCAAGACGCTGGTCTCTTTTCATATCTCTTGGATAGGATTCAAAGTCTTCATTCGGTCCAAATTGCAATGGATTGACAAAGATGCTCATCACCACAATGTCATTTTGATCTCTTGCTTCTTTTGCAAGCGTAAGATGTCCTTCATGAAGGAAACCCATTGTAGGGACAAATCCAATGGAATGCTGCTTCTTTTGATGCTGCTTGATCATTTCTTTTAATTCATGAATATGGGAAACAACCTTCATTCCTTGATCCCCCCATATAAACCATCAAGGACTTCTTCTTTCATATGAAAGGTATGAGCATCCTCTGGGAATGTGCGTGCTTTTACTTCTTTTGTATATTGTATGAGCGCTTCTTCTAATACAGCATCGATTTGCGCGTATTGTTTCACAAATTTAGGTGTTCTAGACACGCCGTACCCTACCACATCATGGTAAACGAGAACTTGTCCATCTGCTTCAGCCCCTGCCCCAATTCCGATCACAGGAATCTTTAGCATGTCAGTAATCCGTTTTGTCAGTTCACCAGGTACACACTCTAACACAAGGGCGATGGCACCTGCTTCCTCACATTTCAGACTATCTTCAATCAATTTCTGTGCACTCTCTTTGTCTTTTCCTTGCACTTTATAGCCGCCAAGGACACCGACTGATTGAGGGGTGAGCCCTAAATGGCTTACAACAGGAATACCGCCTCTTGTAAGTGCTTGAATGGATTCAAATACTCCGTCTCCACCTTCAAGCTTTAAGGCATCAGCACCGCTTTCTTGCATAATGCGTGCTGCATTTTTCATCGTTTCTTCTAATGAATAATGATAAGACATAAATGGCATATCCGTCACAACAAATGTGTCTTTTGCGCCTCTTTTGACTGCTTTTGTGTGATGAATCATATCATCCATCGTCACTTGCACTGTGGAATCAAGTCCAAGGACAACCATCCCAAGTGAGTCACCAACTAAGATCATGTCGACTTCCGCTTTTTCCGCTTGCTTTGCAGCTGGATAGTCGTATGCTGTCAGCATCACAATAGGTTCGTTTTGTTCTTTCATTTTGAAAAAATCTAACTTTGTCTTCATTTGTTCCTCCTCATTCTGGAGAGGAGATGGCTTGTCTGATCTCACACGCTTTTATCTCTCATGTGCAGACGAATCATCCCTCTGTCCAAGTCCCTTAGGATCAAGGCAGAAATTTATCGAATTTTTCTTCCTAACAGGTACAGTTCTTTTTCAGATACTGCCCACACGAAGTATATCAAAAATGTGCCGGGTGTTCCACTTAAGTTGACTTGATCTCAATGTCAGCGGAGTAGATGTTTTGGATTCCGCCCTCCGTTTCGAGTAAGAGAACGCCTTCATCGTTAATCCCAAGCGCCGTTCCAGCATATTGTCCATTGACGGTGCGTGCGATGATACGTTTTCCAATGGTCATCGCATACGATTCCCATAATTGTTTGATCGGAGCAAAACCATAAGTCATATATTCATCATACCTTTTTTCAAAGGTGGACATGATGGTTTGAATCAATGCCGCTCTGTCTACCTTTTCACCCAGTTCCATTTGCAAACTCGTCGCAACATCCTTTAATTCTTCAGGAAAATCATTAGCCGTCTGATTCACGTTAATGCCTGGACCAATAATGACTGCGTGAACTTGGTCAGCTTCTGCTTTTAATTCAGTCAAAATACCAACGACCTTTTTTCCGTTTAGCAAAATATCGTTTGGCCATTTGATTGATGGACTGAGACCCGTTTGCTGCGCTATGGCTTCAGCGATCGCGACAGATGCTAAAAGCGTCATTTGCGGCGCTTTGTGCAGCGGTATTTCTGGCCGGAGAATCAAACTCATCCATATGCCTGTCCCATTTGGTGAGTGCCACGTTCTTTGAAGGCGTCCTTTTCCGTTTGTCTGATGATCACTGACAACAAGCGAGCCGTGCGGGGCTCCTTTATTGACGAGGTCATGGGCAATGAGCTGAGTTGAGGCGACTTCTTCTTGAAAATAAATATGCCTGCCAAACAGCTCTGTTTCCAAACCAAACAGAATTTCGTCTTCACTAATTTTGTCCGGTTTACGAAGCAGCCGGTATCCTTTTCTTCTGACCGCTTCGACCTCATATCCCTCTTTTCGCAAATCCTCTATATGCTTCCATACTGCCGTTCGGGAGCAGCCAAGCTCATCACATATTTGCTGGCTTGAGACAAAATCTTGCTCAGATGCTGTAAATAGTTCAATTAATCGTTTTCTAATCGCTGATCGCACGCTATGAGCCACTCCTCTATGGCTTCTTTTCGGTTTTCAAGCTGGTTTTGCAAAACGGCTTTTTTCACAAAAGCAAGCTCTTCTGCAATCCATTTACCAGCTGGCTTTTGCCGAAAGGCCATCAAATCTTTTCCTGACACTGCAAGGTCTTGAAGCTGTTTAATCGGCAGCGCATCATATGAACGTTTCGCCGCCTCCAGCTCATCAAAGAAAATGCGACGCTCATGTTTGAGCTGCGTGATTTTCATACTAGAAAGCAGGACATGTTCACCAGCTTCAAACATTTTTTCCGCATCCCAGTCACAATCAACATATTTGCTAATAGCAACGGCTTCTTTTAAAAGTTTCGTTGATAACTTCCATTCTTTTAAAAAGGACACCGCCTCCGCCTCATCTAGACCAAGTAAATGGATAAAGGCTCCCCACACCTCATCTAACCCATCCAATAAATAATACGGGAAAGCTTGGAACGTTTCATTCAGCTGATCCTTTTTGAGGCCGGGCAATTCTTCATACAATTTGGTGGAGATGAGCACCTTGATGGCTTGCTCACAGTAGCGGCCTTTTAAAAGTTTTTCCATTTCGATTTTTTTGCGTTCAACAGAGATGTTGGCAAGCAGATGTTTATCTTTTTTCATTGCTTCTTCCGTCTCTTTAGAAAGCTCAAACCCGAGCTGGCTTAAAAACCGCACCGCTCTCATCATCCGAAGCGCGTCTTCTTGAAAGCGGCACGCAGGATCTCCAACCGTTTGAATTCGTCTCCGCTTAATATCCCGCTTGCCGCCTACATGGTCAATGATGTCACCATGAATATCCATGGCTACTGCATTGATCGTTAAATCTCTTCTTAAAAGATCTTCTTTTAGTGATGAAATAAACGCCACTTCTTTAGGCCGGCGAAAGTCTTCATATTCTGATTCAGTCCGAAACGTAGTGACCTCATAGCTGACCCCGTCAAGTAACACAATAACAGTGCCATGCTCTTTGCCGACATCTACTGTTTTATCAAATAAAGACTCCACCACATCAGGTGTGGCATCTGTCGCAATATCGATATCCCCAACTTCCCTGCCTAAAAGGACATCTCTCACCGCACCGCCGACAAAATAAGCTTGATACCCATGTTCGTGCAGTGTATGTAAAATAGGGATCGCATGTGTGAATGGTTCATTCATCTTCAACATCACCTTCGATCAATTCTAAGTAAAGCTCTTCATACTCTCTCACAATTTTGTCAGAAGAGAAATTGGCTTCCACACTAGACTTGGCTGCCATCGATATTTGCTGATGGAGCGCATTGTCTTTCAGAATAGTGATGGCATGTTTTGCTGCTCCATCTACATCACCAAGCGGAACAAGGAATCCTGTCTCTCCATGTGCAATCACCTCTGGAATTCCTCCAACGTCTGTTCCTATACAAGGTACTCCGCATGCCATTGCTTCAAGTAGTACAAGACCAAAACTCTCTTTCTCAGAAAGCAGCAGCTTCAAATCACTAATCGAATAGAGCTCCTCCACTTTCTCTTGCTTTCCTAAAAATAACACGCGGTCCGTTAATCCAAGCTTTTTCACAAGCTCGCAAACAACCGATTTTTCAGGTCCGTCCCCAATCAGTAGCAGTTTTGCATTCACCTGTTCAGAAATCTGTTTAAACACATGGATCACGTCATGCACCCGCTTCACTTTACGGAAATTTGATACATGAATGACGACCTTCTCATCCTGCAGAAGACCATAATGCGTCTTCAGCACTTCGTGATCTTCACGCAAATATACGCGCTCATCGACGAAATTATGGATCGTATCAATTTTTTTATTCGGTTTAATCAGATCGTATGTCTGCGCAGCTAATGAATGTGATACAGCCGTTACGCGGTCAGATGATTCGATCGCAAACCGGATGACTTCCTTTAAAGATGGGTCATAGCCTAAAACCGTAATATCCGTCCCGTGAAGGGTGGTGACGACTTTGACAGACTGTCCAGTCATTTGCTTAGCTAAGAACGCACAGACGGCGTGAGGGACCGCATAATGCGCATGAATAATATCAAGCTTCTCTCGTTTTGCCACTTCTGCGAGTTTACTTGCCAGTGCAAGGTCATAAGGCGGATATTGAAACACAGCATATTGATTGACATCCACCTCATGAAAATAAATATTCGGATACACTTTATTGAGTCTAAACGGAATACTTGAGGTAATGAAATGAACATCGTGCCCTTTTTCAGCTAAACGTTTTCCAAGCTCTGTGGCAATAATGCCCGATCCGCCAACACTTGGATAACAAGTGATTCCGATCTTCAATTTTTTCATAATTACCCCCCAAGTAAGTCATCGTCCATCAAAAGTGGCTTCTTTGTCAGAAACCCTTCTGCAAAAGGTTTATTGACTTCCCTTCCATACATCGACTCTCTCATTTTGACAAAATCGATATAACCATTTACAAGCGGTGTCTCCACTGAACTCTCTGTTTTGACAAATTGGCTTTTATACGCATGTAAGCTATCAATTTTTTGGTTCATCTCGTCTGAGATATCGATCACAAAATCTGGACGATGGTGGCCATTAATCATGTAATAATACATCTGGCTTATTTTATGCGCTGGCTGCTTGTATGAATCTTCAAATTTATGTATACCTGCAGAAAAAGCGGCCTCTTCTACAAGTGAACCCGCATGACCATGATCAGGATGTCGATCTTGGTGGTGCGGGGCAAAAATAAGTTTTGGTTTATATGTTCGGATGACACCTGCAATTTCTTTTATCGCTTCGTCATTCAGATAAAGTCCTCTATCTGGCAGCGTGAGCTGGATTCGAGTCGTGACGCCTAAAATGGCAGCGGCTGCTCTGGCCTCTTCTTTTCGGCTGTCAATCGTTCCATTTGAAGATAATTCAGCCTGAGTCAAGTCACAAATCCCAACACGTGCCCCTTTTTTTACGTATTTTGCAATCGTTCCACCCATACCGATCTCTACATCATCACTATGGGCACCGAATGCAAGGATATCAAGTGGTTTCATGCGTTCCTCCGTTTTTTGCTACATCTCGAAAATCAAACGTACCTTTATTTAAATTCCTGACTAAAATTTCGGCAGTCCCCATATTGGTTGCTAATGGGATGGCATACACATCGCAAAGCCGGATGAGTGCAGATACATCCGGTTCATGCGGCTGTGCAGTGAGAGGGTCTCTAAAAAAGAGCACAAGATCCATTGCATTATCAGCAATCATGGCACCAATCTGCTGATCCCCTCCAAGTGGTCCTGATTGGAAACGATGAACGGGAAGCCCAGTCGCTTCTTTCACTCTTAAACCTGTGGTTCCTGTTGCATAAAGTGTATGATCTGCCAAAAGATCTCGATACGCAATGGCGAATTGAATCATGTCACTTTTTTTCTTATCGTGAGCGATTAAAGCAATGTTCATCAGGGGTCCACTCCTTATTAGTCGATAATATTTTCTAAGCCATAAACGAGTTGATCAATATGCATCACCTGTTCAACAGAAAGCTTCACACCTGACATAAAGGATGCACGGTTATAAGAATCATGACGGATCGTGAGCGTCTGCCCGTCCATTCCAAACAGCACTTCTTGATGTGCAATCATGCCTGGAAGCCTTACGCTGTGAAGGCGGATGCCATCATAATCTGCTCCTCGTGCACCTTCGATTAGTTCTTTTTCTTCAGGGTGCCCCTGCTTTTTGCTTTCTCTTACTTCAGCAATCATTTCAGCTGTTTTTAGTCCTGTACCGCTCGGAGCGTCCAATTTTTTATCATGATGAAGCTCAATGATTTCAACATCAGGAAAATAATTTGCTGCCATTTTGGCAAACTTCATCATTAAAACAGCACCAACAGCAAAGTTAGGCGCAATAATACAGCCTATCCCTTTTTCTTCTGTTAATTGCTGAAGTTCTTTTAGGTCGTCTTCTGAAAAACCTGTTGTGCCTACGACTGGACGTACGCCATGTTCAAGGGCTTTTTTTGTATGTACTTTCCCGATTTCTGGGGTCGTCAAATCAATTAACACATCCGGTGCTGTTTCTGAAAGACACACGTCAATATCCGTATAAATGGGCGCATCAGATGTTGTATGAAGCACATCAGATAGCTTTTTCCCCTCATGTGTGTGATCAAGTGCTGCTACTAGTTCAAAATGGCTTGTTTCTTCTGCCAGCTTGACAGCCTCTATCCCCATTCTCCCTCTTGCTCCAGCAATTACGACTTTGATGGTTTGGTTCGTCATCTTCTCTACTTCCCTTCTTTTTTCGTCCAGCGGTCTTTGTCTCTTGTATTGAATTTAAGCATCACACGATCATGGGCTTCTTCAAGTGATATATTGAGTGAATTGGCAAGGCATGTTAACACAAACAGCACATCACCAATTTCTTCTTCCATGCTTTTTTCCGTTTCGGTTGTTTTTTTCGGCTTTTCTCCATAGTAATGGTTGACCTCTCTTGCCAGCTCACCTAATTCTTCTGTCAGACGGGCCATCATGGCAAGCGGGCTGAAATAGCCTTCTTTAAATTGTCCTATGTAATCATCTACTTCTTGCTGCACGTGACGCAGCGTTTTTTCATTCGTCATGAAGCTCATCCTCCTATCCATCTCTTACATGTTAGCGAAATCATAAATATTTGACAAATGTTTAAAACTCAGTTTGCTTGTTTCTCTTCCATACCATATAATATTATCGCTGTCTAAGCAAAAAAAGGAGTGATCTTTTGCTAAAAGAAATTCGTCTTAAAAATATCGTATTTATTTTAATAGGATCTGCGATTTTTTCTTTCGGCCTTGTTCATTTTAATATGCAGAACAACTTGGCGGAAGGCGGATTTACAGGTATCACACTGCTTTTATATTTTCTATTTCACATTGACCCATCTATTTCAAACCTTGTGTTAAACATTCCGATCTTTTTTATCGGCTGGAAAATGCTTGGCAGAACCATGTTTACATATACAATTGTCGGAACCGTCAGTCTTTCTGTCTTTCTAGCCATCTTCCAGCGCTTTCAAATACATATGCCTCTTCAGCACGATTTAGCCTTAGCCGCACTTTTTGCAGGTGTGTTTATCGGAACAGGCCTCGGAATCATCTTTAAATTCGGCGGGACAACAGGCGGCGTTGACATTATTGCAAGATTGATCAACAAACATTATCAAGTCGCAATGGGAAGAACGATGTTTATCTTCGACGCGTGCGTCATTACCATCTCTCTCACCTATTTAAATTACAAAGAAGCCATGTATACACTTGTTGCCGTATTTGTTGCTGCAAAAGTCATCGACTTCATGCAAGAAGGCGCTTACGCTGCCAAAGGAGCGATGATTATTTCTGAAAAGGATGACATCATTCAAAAGAAAATCACAGAGGAAATGGAGCGTGGAGTGACCATTTTAAAGGGTGTCGGCTCCTATACGAAACAGGAACGCAACGTCCTTTACTGCGTCGTTCCAAAAAATGAGCTTGTCCACCTCAAGAGCGTCGTAACTTCCGTCGATCCTCATGCCTTTGTATCAGTGAGTGACGTGCATGACGTACTTGGTGAAGGCTTCACATTAGATGAACATAAAAAGCCGCTCAATCCCCATTAAAAAAGAAGCCCGATAACGGTGCTTCTTTTTTTATGACTTTGGATAATCGGCTTGTCTCTTTTGCTTTTTTTCTTTTTCAGCACGGTATTTCCTAAACCCAACATACGTTAAAGTGAGTAAAATCATACTTCCTGTTGTTAAAATGACCCATAAAAGCGATGGATCCGCTTCATCTTGATCAACGTTCGCAAACACACTTGATAAATCCTCTTCGAGTTTCGTGAGACGCTCAAGCTTTGTCCCACTCGATGCTTTTAAAAATTCACCTTGTTCAATTACTTCCATGTGCTGCTTAATCGTTTGCAGCTTTTCAGGCGAGATATCAATGGTTAAACTCGGATAAATCATATCATACAATGAAACCAGCTCATTCCAAGTTTCATAAAACGTCGTCGATTCTGGATCTTTTACTTCTTTCTTTAATGTCGGAAAAGACCCCATAATCGGCTTCTCGAGAGATCCCCAAAGAGGTTCTGAATTTGATTGTATCGCATCGAGAAGCATTCTAAACTGAGAGGCATACCGAAGTTTTTCGCGCTCATTTAAGTCTTCCTGCGGGAGTCCTTTAATGATATCTTGATAGCCAAGTGTAATTTGCCGAACCTGCGTATTCGTCAAAGTTCCGCGCCAATTCTCAGCTTTAAATGTCTTTTCAGCATACAATGCGACTTGTAATGCCTCATCATATTTAGCTTGTCTCGTTAATTGAAAGATTGAATCTGATAGTTCCGTTAATTCTTGCAGCGCTTTAGCAGCTGTTGTTTCCTCACCTTTTGCAGCAGCTGGATGCAAGACAAGAAATAATAATAGAATCATCGCGATTGACTTTCGTTTCATGCAAGTCCCTCCTAGCCTTTCTCCATACAGCGTATGAAGAAAAGGACAAGGTTAGACCAACATTGTTAAGGGAGTTCAAGCTTGACCGATTTTTTCGAGATGACAAGATAATACGAAACAAGAAGAACGGCAATACTTAACCAAAACGTCACGTAGCCGATCTCATTTGAATAGGCAGAAAGCATAGAATAACGCGGCATCATTCCAAATACATAATCAATCACATCATTATGTAAAATCCATATGCCTGCTACAACCAAATGACGCATTTGAAAACGATAATACGGCGCAAATAACACAGCCTGTACCGCCATCGCAAAGTGCGAACCAATTAGCATATATCCTTCCCAAGGAAAATCATCAACAGAAACGAGCACGAAAAGATTCATCCCTACAGCCCATAATCCATATTTGATCAAGGTGACAAGGGCCAGTGCTTCAAAATAAGGAGCATGGCGTTTCATTAGAAAGGCTAGTAATACAAATAAAAAGAAAAAGCTTGCCGTCGGACTGTCTGGAACAAAAGGTAAAAAGATAGCCGGCGTCTCAACGAGCTGCGGGATATACCAGTAGTAGCCGTACACAGTACCAAGAAAGTTGACAATGAGCACCAGCACAAGCATGTAGCGTGTGGCTAGCAAATATTGAATCCATCTCATATTTCTCTTCACTCACGATCTGTTAAAATCAGAAAAAAGCTGACAGCGCCAGCTTTTTTCTCCTTTTGAGTATATCCTTGTACTTGCATTTAAACAACTGAATTATTTAGATTTGACCTCAGATAAATATTTCGAGAGCTTTTCAAGTTCTTCATCGCTGCCTTTAAAAATGCCCTTAGGCATGTTGCCTTTACCTTCTACAGCGATTTTCGCAATTTCCTCTGGTGCTAAACCATTGTCAACAAGTGACGGTCCAGCTGCCCCGCCTTGCATATTATCTCCGTGACAGGAGATACATGTCTGCTCTTGATAGATTTTATACTCTTCAGCTGAGGTATCAATCTCTGCTTCTTTCTTGATTTCACCTTGCTTCGCAGCTGCTTCCCAGTCATGAGTAGCAACAGATTCCCATGTTAAATAGGTTGCTGCACCAACTGCAAGAATCATCATCCCAACTGCAATTGGTCTTCGATATGGCCTGCGTTCAGGACCAGAATCAAGAAATGGTGCGAGTAAAAGAGCACCAAACGCAATTCCAGGCATAATCATTGCGCCAACTACCGTATAGCTCCCTGCAGCAAACTCATATTTTAACAACTGGTACAAAAATAGGAAATACCAGTCTGGCAGCGGAATATAGCCCGTATCTGTCGGATCAGCCATCCGCTCAAGCGGAGGTGCATGAACAACAGTTAGGACAAGAAATCCAATTAAAAAAACAGCACCTACAAGCCATTCCTTTAAAAGAAAGTTCGGCCAAAAGGCTTCGGTTTTTCCCGGATATTCGGAATAGTCTTTAGGTATGTTAGGTTTTCTTTCTGCCGGTATTCTGGAATCTCCGACAAACTTCATCCCTTTTCCCCTATGCAAAGTCATCCCCTCCTCATTGAACATTCATCAAACGCAAAATTTTACAGCGGTCCAGAAATTCCTTGCTTACGAATCATAATAAAGTGGGCAGCCATCAGCCCAAATAATGCCGCTGGCAAGAAAAAGACATGGATAGCGAAAAATCTCGTCAGCGTTTGTGCACCTACAATGTCAGGATGACCTGCAAGCAACGTTTTAATCTCTTTCCCAATGAAAGGTGTCGCCTCTGCAATTTGAAGACCAACCTTCGTCGCAAATAGCGCCTTCATATCCCACGGTAAAAGATATCCTGTAAAACCAAGTCCAAGCATCACAAAGAAAATGAGCACACCGACAATCCAGTTTAGCTCTCTAGGCTTTTTATACGCCCCTTGGAAAAAGACCCTCAGCGTATGTAAAAACATCATAACAATGACTAGACTCGCACCCCAGTGGTGCATCCCTCTTACAATCTGTCCAAATGCCACTTCATTTTGCAAATAATAGACAGATTCCCATGCATTTTTAATATCCGGTACATAATACATCGTTAAAAACATGCCCGAAAGGACTTGAATGACCGTCACAAAAAACGTTAAACCGCCAAAACAATACACAAAAGCAGAGAAATGATGTGCTGGATTGACGTGCTCAGGCACTTCATGATCCGCAATGTCTCTCCATATCGGTGTGATGTCCAGCCGCTCATCTACCCAATCGTAAATCTTGTTAAGCATCGTTACCCTTCCCCTTTCGGCACAGCTTTTCCAAGATAGAGGTATCCGTCCTTCACTTGCTGCTTATAATGATCAAGCGGTGCAAGCGGTGGAGTTCCGGGTACGTTTGTACCATCCTTGTCGTACAGCCCATAATGGCATGGGCAGAAAAATTTGTTTGGATTTTTCGGATCACTGTTCCAGTTCACTGTACATCCCAAATGTTTACAGATTGGCGATAAAGCGACAATTTCATCCCCTTCTTTGTACACCCATGCAGACCTAGATTCCTTTGACTCATACCATGCATCTACTTGATCAATTTTAAAGTCAAAGCGCTTCGGTTCTCTTGTCAGTTCATCTACACTGACAACTTGAACCATATCCTGATCCTCTGTTCCTTTTAGCACAGGGTCAAGCGCAAAGCGAACCATAGGCATGAGCATTCCAGCGGCCATAAATCCCCCCACGCCGGTCAACGTGTAATTCAAAAATTGACGCCTGGACACTCCATGTCTCTTCTCGCTCATTTTTTTCTCCCCCCCTCAGGTCGTCAGCTACTTTATAACTGAATTAGAAAAAATTTCATAAAACTAGGACACCCTCATAATATATCAATCTATTCACAAGGTCAACAGCCTAAAAAGCTATGTACAATGCAAATGTAAGGGTTTTTATGACGGGTTCCATTTTTGTAACAAAAAGTTCAAAATTTGTTCTACACTGTCTTGAATGACTTTTTGCTTTAAATTGACCTTTAAATGCTCAAGCGGAACAGACTGCAATATAAATGCCGATTCGCTCACTTCTAGCTGTTCTTTCCATTTGTTATCAGATGTGATAAACACAACATGCTGAAAATGTTCTTGCAATGATTGTTTTACTGCAAGTATGTCTTCTTGCTTACGATGATTTACTTCTAAATATGTATGTGGAGGAAAAAGAAACACTCTGCCTTTCAGTTGCCTTTCAAGATCCTCTGCCACAAGCATTGTAAACTCACCTAAAGACACGGTTTGTTTGATATGGCTTGCATCTATCCCAACTAATGGAATGATAGCGGTATCAATGTAATCTTTAGATTGTAAAAAGAGATCCGCGTCCTCCGCCTGAAACTTCATCTAGTTCCCCTCTTTCATCACATAAGCCCTGCCTGTATAGGGCAAGGCTTATTGGCTTGGTTTATGATAATAGGCTTAATTCTTTTGCTAACTTATTAAATGTTTCTTGATCATGACGGTCAAGCGCTTCATCGATTTCTTTCATCAGCCGTTCTTTTTGGAAAGTAGCGATAGAATGCTCTAGCACTTTCTCAGCAAGATCTTTATCTTTTTCATTTTCATATAGATCTTTAGGAATATGAGGATTTGTTTCAAGTACAGCGGCATATTCCGGCGAACGATATGCAGATCGGAAATTCAATTGAATAAACAAATCTTGCTGTTTATTCAAACGAATATCATGAAATGATTTTTCTGCATCTGTCGTCATGATATTTTCTTTATAAAATCTAAAGGGAACTTCATCCACACAGTGTGTTGACATAATAATTCCCCTTGGGCAAAATTCTGCTTGCTCTACAAAATGAACCTTTTCCATCAAAGAGTCGTGACTCATTAAATAATTTAATATCCAAACACACTCTCTTCGCTTTAACTGATAATGGTTTAAGAACCACCGGATAAATTCCTTCTTTTCATTGACAGAAACAGGGGTCTGCATGTTATTCCCTCCTCTATCGTAAATTAAATTGCTATACATGAATTATTCAACAAACCAGTTCTTCATTCCTGCAAACTATAAGGAAATTTCGTCTTCAATTCTTAAAATCGTTTCTTCAATTTCTTCATTCGTGCCATCTTTCTGAAGAACTTTTCGTAATAACGGCAAGGCTTCTTTTTGTCTGCCTTCTTCTAAAAGGAACGAAGCATATTCATATAAAAAGTCACGTTCCTCATCAAAATCAGGCAGAGCAAGTTTGAAATACTCAGCGGCTTCATCATATTCTTCTCGTCCGACAGAAGCAGAAGCAGCATACCAATTCCATTTTGGATCTTCTTCCCCAAAGCTTTTAACCTCTTTAATCACATCCAGAATTTCATCAAACAGCTCTTCATTTAAATAGATCGCAAGCAGCGTTTGAACCGCTTCAATATATCCTGGATCAAGAGCAAGTGCTTCTTGAAGCAATTTTTTCGCATCTTCCGAATGGCCATTTTTCAAATCAATCTTTGCCCCATATAAATATAACTCTTTGTTATACTCATCCACTTTAATTCCTTCTTTTACTATCTCTAAAGCTTCATGATATAGTCCTTCTTCCTCATAGCTTTTGGCTAAAGGCATATAAAGTGACGAATACGAAGGATCAATATCTTTTAGTTCAGAGAGCTGCTGAATAGCCGTTTTCGTTCTGCCAGCCCTCATCGCTGTAAATCCGTAGCCAAAAAGTGTATTTGGATCCACTTGATCCTTTACAGCCTTTTCATACCATTCAAGGGCATCTTCAAATTCTCCAGCTGTGCTTAATGATTCAGCGAGCCGCTGATATACATTGACACCGCCAATTTCATTTTGTTGATCGGCCACTTTGTAGAAATAGTCGGCTGCTTTCTTTGAAAGACCTTGAGAAAAATACAATTCCCCTAAAGCAAAATCAATGACGGCTTCATGAGGTAGTAACTCTTTCGCTTTTAAAAGCTTTTGTTCACTGACTTCAAATAGTCCTTGCATTTGATACAAATCTGCCATTAACAATAAACTCTCTGGAAACGCATCGTCATCTTCAGGAATCGTTTCAAGAACTGCTATTGCCTTCTCTTCTTCATCAGAGTCTATTAACAACTCTGCATAAAAACAGGTTAATCCTGTTTCTTCTGGATATAAATCATGTAAATCACTAATGAGATTCCGCGCTTTATCAATATCTCCCCAGTCATAATATAACTGAGCTGCCTGCGCTTTTTCTTCATCATGAAGATGCTTCTCTGCTTGAGCAAGTGTTTGGAGTCCCTTTTCAGTCTCACCCGCCTCAACTAATTTTATGGCTTCTTGTAATGAACTATTCAAATCAAACCGTTCCTTTCTGTTTCCAAAAACCTAAACTGTTGTTACTTCATATCATAATCGACAGCTGCATATCCAGCAAATATGTTGCTCTTTTAACATGAAGCCATTTTTGTGTTTTGAAGACTCTTTTTCAATCAATACTTTACTAAACTGACGATTTGTAAACCGAATACACTAAAAAATTGTTTTTGAATCAGCAAAATGCTCTTTTTCAAGGTTTCACCTTGAGACAAGCTATGCTATAGTTCTTTCAAATATGCAAAAGGAAAGAAAAAGCCTGAGGAAATCCTCAGACTGTTTGCGTTAAGTATTCAATGTGTTCAAAGAAATTTGGGTAAGATACACGTACTGCATCTGTATCTTCAATCTCGATTGCTTGCTCTGTTATACATGCCGCAATTCCTAACATCATACCAATTCGATGATCTCCGTAGCTTGAGACGACTGCGCCGCCTTTAAGGCTCGTTTTACCATGAATCTTCATTCCATCATCTGTTGCTTCAATATGAGCACCTAGTTTTTTAAGTTCTGAAACGACTGTATCAATACGATTGGTTTCTTTCACTTTTAATTCAGCGGCATCTTTAATGATCGTTGTTCCTTCTGCTTGAGTAGCTAGGAGCGCAATAATAGGAATTTCGTCGATCAGTCTAGAGATCATATCACCTGAAATGTCGATCCCTTTTAATGAAGAGGTAGAGATCGTTAAATCACCGTACGGTTCTCCGCCTTTAGCATCCACTTCTTGAATGTCGAGGTCTGCACCCATTTGTTTTAGCACATCTATAATACCAGTTCTCGTTTTGTTCAAACCGACATTTCTCAATACAATCCGGCTGTTTGGAACGATAGATCCAGCCACTAAGAAAAATGCAGCTGAAGAAATATCTCCAGGGACAAATACATCTGTTGCTTTTAACGTTTGTCCACCTTCAATTGAAACACTTTGTGCATCTTCATGTAGCGAGACACCAAACATTGATAACATTCTTTCGGTATGGTCTCTTGATTTATGCGGTTCAGTTAACGTCGTTGTTCCTTCTGCCTGCAGTCCAGCTAAAAGGACAGCCGATTTAATTTGCGCACTTGCAACCGGAGACTCATAAGAGATAGCTTTTAAATTGCCCCCACGTATAGAAAGCGGTGTATACTCGCCACTTGCTCTGCCATCTATCTTGGCTCCTAATTGTCTTAGCGGACCTGTTACCCGTTTCATCGGTCTTTTGGCAATACTTTCGTCTCCGATCAGCGTACTGTGGAACTCACAGCCAGCCAAGATTCCCATCATTAAACGAATGGTCGTGCCAGAGTTACCAACATCGAGAATATCGCTCGGCTCTTTAAGTCCTTTTAGTCCCTTACCATGAATGACAACATCTGTACCTTTTTGCTCGATGTCTACACCCATCTTTCTAAAACAATCAATCGTGCTTAAACAATCAGCGCCAGGAAGAAAGTTTTTTACTACTGTAGTACCGTCAGCAATAGCGCCAAACATCACAGATCTATGAGAAATGGATTTATCTCCTGGAATATGAATTTCTCCATTCATAGGAGCACTTTTATGAATTTTCATCTTCCTCACCTCAATCAGCATAAAATGTATCGTAATTTGCTCTATTTTTTATACAGAGTTCTGCCCGCTTTCGATCGTCATCTGTTTGAAAACTAATGCGTAAAATCCCGTTAATGTCTTCTCGCGTTTCAATAATACGGATATTTGTAATACTGATGTTTTCATTTGCTAGATATCCTGTAATTTCCGAAATAACACCAGGATGATCCGGCACATCGACATAAAGATCATAAAAAGCAGGGATAGCTCCTTTTTTCCTCAGAGGCAGGCCGTCGCGATATTCCTTGGCCTCTTGGAAATAAGAGAATAACCCCTCAGCATCTTCTTGTTGCACAAAGGATTCAATGCGGTCAATCTCTTTTTTCCATTCATAGAACCGGTCTAAAATCTTGTTTTTATTGTGCAAGAGGATATCGCGCCACATTGCAGGATTACTTGATGCAATACGGGTAATATCTCGAAAGCCTCCAGCAGCAAACCGTTTTACAAGAGGAAATTCTTCTTCAAAATGATGCGCTTGATGCACAAGACTGGCAGCGACGATATGTGGAAAGTGACTAATCACACTTGTCACAGCATCATGTTCTTCGGGTGTCATTTCAATGAAATGAGCATTGGTTCCCTTCAGCAGATCCTTCAAACGGTCAACAGCCTGACGACTTGTTACCTTTGCTGGCGTTAAAATGTAGAATGCATTTTCAAATAAAAAGTCTTTCGCTGCAATGACACCTGATTTATGAGACCCTGCCATCGGATGCCCGCCAATAAATTGGTAATGATCAGGCAACGTTTTTTCAGCAAAGTGAACGACCTTTTGCTTTGTGCTCCCTACATCCGTAATCGTGAGCTCTCTTTCAATTCCAGATGCTGCAATATCACTTAACATTTTGACGGTTTGTTGTACTGGCGTTGCCAAAATAATCGTTGCTGCTTCATTTAAGCCTTCCATAAAGGACTCGGCAGTCGCGTCGATGATCCCTAGTTTTGTTGCAGCAATCATTTGTTCTTTAGAGACATCATAGCCTACAATTTTTTTATGTGGAAATTCTTTTTTAATCGACAGTGCAATAGAACCACCAATTAAACCGAGCCCAGCGATTAATATGGTTTCGTTTGCTTCATTCATGTTCATCACCTGATTTTTCGCGAAAATTAAACAAGCTGTTTCTAGCTTATATGTATATTGGATGAGTTACAACGAAAGCCATATCCCATAAACAGGATATGACTTCATTGTTATGCTACGCACGAATGCCTTGTAATAAATCGGCAAGTGTAGTTAGGATTTCTTCATTTTGCTCCTTTGTTCCAACAGTAATACGTAAAGAAGTTGGGAATCCGAGAGCTTGACCAGATCGAACGATATAGCCCTTTTTCAAAAGTGCATTGAACAGCTCATCTGCATCTCTTTTAAAATCAATCAGCACAAAGTTTGTTTGAGATGGATAGATAAATAATCCAAAACGGTCTGCAAATTCTTGATATTGTTTAAGACCTGCTTCATTTTTTTGTCTGCACGATTGAATGAAGTCTTGATCTTTAATGGCTGCACGTGCAGCTGCCTGAGCGATACGACTTGTATTAAATGGCTCTCTCGCAGGTTCAATGGCGGTAATCAATTCCTCTGAAGCAACCCCATAACCTACTCGAAGTGCCGCAAGTCCATATGCTTTAGAGAATGTGCGCAATACAATGACATTTTGATAGGCTTTTAATAGAGATAAACTGTTCGGAAAGTCTTCTGCGCGGACATATTCAAAATATGCTTCATCTAGAACGACAAGCACATGAGCAGGCACTTGATCTAAGAACGATACTAGCTCAGATTCTGACAAATGATTTCCTGTCGGATTGTTCGGGTTACACACCCAAACGACTTTTGTGTTGTCATCCATCGCATCCAGCATTCCCTTTAGATCATGAGCTCCACCATTTAGAAGTGGTACTTCTCTAATCTCTGCATGCTCAATTACTGCATTGTGACGGTATTGCGGGAATGACGGAGATGGGATCACCGTATTTGTATGTTGATCAAGGAATGCCCTAGCAATAATTTGCACAAGTTCATCTGAGCCATTCCCGAATATTAATTGTTTTTCATTTACTTGAAGAAACTCAGCCAGTTCCGTTCTTAAACTTGCGCTGTATCCGTCTGGATAAATCGCTAAATGTTCAAGTTCAGCTTGTATAGCCTCTCTTGCATGTGTGGAACATCCAAAAGGGTTTTCATTTGAAGCCAATTTCACAATTTTGTCTAATTGATATTCTTTTTTGACCTCTTCAATTGGTTTCCCAGGTTGATACGGTTTTAGCTGTTTTAATTGATCTTTGATTTGCAAAATGTTTCACCTCATTTGAATGAATAGAGGGGACTAAATGTTTTTGCATATGTTTCAAATTCTCTTAAAGCCTCTTGGCGTGTATCACTTGCTACTAATTGTTCTTGAAGCTCTTCAATTTTTTTGACAAGCGCACTGCCGACAACGACACCATCACTCATTTTATTCATTGAGTCTACTTGTTCTCTTGTTGAAATACCAAAACCTACAGCAACTGGTATTTGACTCAACTGTTTCACTTGTTGAATAAAATCTGTAATCGATGCGTCGAAAGATTGTCTGACACCTGTGACGCCGAGAGATGAAACACAATACACAAAACCTTCTGCCTGCTCTACAATTTTTTCTAATCGTTCCTTGCTTGTTGGTGCAACGAGTGATATATATGAAATGTCGTGTGCTTGACAGTTCTTCTGTAGCTCGCTGCTCTCTTCAAAAGGCAAGTCGGGTGTTAAGAGTCCCGAAATATGATTTTTGCGCAGTAAAGCGAAAAAGTATTCTGTGTCTAATTGTAACACAGGATTATAATACGTAAATAGAATTACAGGAATTTTTACGCCGTTTTTTTTCATCTTTCCTGCTAATTCTATCGCTTTTACGATATTCATACCATGATGAAGTGCTCTTTTAGAAGCTCTTTGAATGACGGGGCCGTCCGCTAACGGATCGGAATACGGAACACCTAGTTCAATCGCATGTGCCCCTGCTGCTTGAAGCGCGAGGGCTAAATCAATGGTGATCTCTTCTGATGGATCACCCGCTGTAATAAATGGAATAAATAATTTCTGACCTTGCTCTAATTGAAATGTGATCATTTTGTTTCACCCTCACTTTCAAGCACATTCATTAATGTATGCACGTCCTTATCTCCTCTGCCTGACAAACAGACAAGAACAATGTCGTCTTCACTCATGTTCTGGCTCATTTCAAACGCTTTTGCTAAAGCATGTGCAGATTCGATCGCTGGCAGGATTCCTTCTTTTTCTGTGAGCAGCTTTAACGCATCTAGTGCTTCTTGATCTGTCGCACTCACATATTGAACCCGGCCGCTCGCATGCAAATACGCATGCTCTGGCCCAATCCCCGGATAGTCTAATCCAGCTGAAATCGAATAAGGCTCAATAATTTGACCAAATTCGTCTTGGATCAAGTATGTCAAAGATCCATGTATGACACCTTTTGTCCCTTTCGTGATGGTTGCTGCATGAAGCGGAGTGTCGATTCCTTTCCCAGCAGCTTCTACACCAATGATATCGACCTCTTCATCTAAGAACGCCCGGTACATTCCTATCGCATTGCTTCCGCCGCCAACACAGGCAACGACTTTATGAGGAAGCTGCCCTTCCTTTTCAAGTATCTGTGCTTTTGCCTCATCTCCGATCATCCGCTGAAATTCACTGACGATTTGAGGATACGGATGAGGTCCAACGACTGAGCCAATCATATAAAAGTGGTCACTGCAATGCTGGACCCAATAGCGGATGGCTTCATTGGTTGCATCCTTTAATGTTCCGTTCCCGCTAGTAACAGGTATGACTTCAGCGCCGAGTAGTTTCATTCGGAACACATTGAGTGATTGTCTTTCCACATCTTCTTTTCCCATAAATACAGTGCAGGATAAACCGAATTTTGCCGCCACTGTTGCAGCAGCTACACCGTGCTGACCTGCTCCTGTTTCGGCGATAATATTTGATTTCCCCATTTTTTTCGCTAGCAGTGCCTGCCCAAGCGCATTGTTAATTTTATGAGCGCCTGTATGGTTTAAATCTTCTCTTTTTAAATAGATTTTAGCACCGCCGAGATATGCCGATAATTGATCAGCATATGTGAGTGCGGTTGGTCTGCCTGAATAGTTTTTCAAAAGCGATATATATTCCTTTTGAAAAGCAGGGTCTTCTTTTAATTCACGAAAAGCTTGTTCGATCTCTTCTAGTGGCTGCATGAGCGTTTCAGGAACGAATTTCCCTCCAAATTCTCCATATCTGCCAATCTCATTTGGATATGCGTACATGGTTCAACATCCTTTCTTCGAGCGCTTTCATCTTTGTACTGCTTTTCTTCCCGTTTTCTTCTATACCGCTTGAAAGGTCTATGACGTCTGGACCAAAAGCAAGCAGATCTATTATGGTGTCTGGCGTGATCCCGCCAGCAATGGCGCAAGTTTTTCCCAGTTGTTTTGCATGCTGAACATATGAAGGCACCGCCTCCCATGCAAAAGCTGTTCCAGAACCGCCTCTCATTCCTTTTACTTTCGCATCAATGAGAAAACCGTCGACACTTGGAGCGAATGCCGTCATATGTTCAAGTGTGTCGTTTACATCGGGCTCGTGATGGAACACTTTCCAAACGAGCGCCTTCGTATGCTGTTTAATGTCATTTGCAACTTCTGGCGTCTCATCGCCATGAAGCTGCACAATATCTAAGGGGAGGTTGTTTGTGATCTCGCACACTTTTGGTGTTTTTTCATTCACAAATACCCCCACTATCTCTTTTTTGCATTTTACTTGTGACAGCCAGTGTTTCACTTGATCTGGATCAACTCGTCTTTTACTCGGCGCAAAAATAAAACCGATGGCATCCGCTTGAGATTGCGAGATGCATGCGACATCCTCTTGTGAGACAGCACCGCAATATTTTAAGTAAGGCTTAATTTTCTTCATTCTCCGAACAATGCCTGAACGGCTTTCTCCTGTGATCGTTCCCTCATTAAAGATTCACCAACAAGAACGGCGTTTGCTCCGTGCTGTTTCACAAAGGTCAGATCATCAAATGTCTTTATGCCACTTTCACTTACTAGTAATACGTCTTTTGGAACAAGTGGCGCGATCTCTTTTGTTTGTTCAACAGTTGTTGTAAACGTATTGAGATTCCGGTTGTTCACACCGATAATCTCAGGAGTGAATAGGTGTAAAATCTTTTCTAGTGTATGTGCTGCATGTACTTCAACGAGGACATCCAGTCCTTTTTCTTTCGCTTCTGTATAGAGCTCATACAGCTTTTGCGGCTCAAGCACCTCTCCAATTAATAAAATGGCATCTGCCCCTATCCGTTTCGATTCTTCTACTTGTATAGAGTCAATAATGAAATCTTTTCTTAAAATAGGACGTGTGATGTGTTCTTTAATAAGAGACAAATATTCGTTTTTCCCTTGGAAAAACGGTTCATCCGTTAAGACAGATAAACAATCTGCATTTGATGTTTCGTATGCTTTTGCTGTCTGTAAAGGATCAAAATGAGGCTGAATGATGCCTTTGGAAGGAGACGCTTTTTTCACCTCAGCAATCAGTCCGATCGAGCGGTGAGGATTCATAAGGGCTTCTTTAAATGATTGTCTTTCATAATGTCCTTCCTCAGGTAATTGCAAGGTTTGCACATGTTCTTTTTTACGGGCGATAATTTCATTAAGCATAGATCTCTTCCTCTTTCGTTTTTTGTTTTAGACGGGCTAATTGTTCTTTAGCTGATCCGTTTTTGATCGTTTCTAATGCTTTCATTGTTCCTGCCATCAGACTCTCTGCTTTTCCTGCCACATATAATGCGGCCCCAGCATTAAGCGCTGTAATATGAAGCGGCGCTCCACCTGCTTGATAATTCAATATATTCTGAATCAATTTGGCGCTTTCTTCTGGTGATTGGACCTGAATGTCTGATAAATGCCCTTTTTCAAGTCCGAAGTCTTCTGGGTTTAACGTATATTCTGTCATGACACCTTTTTTGAGTTCAATGATGTATGAATTTGCTGTAATGGTTAATTCATCCAGCCCATCATCTCCGCAAACAAACAGGACATGTTCTGGCTCTAAAGGAGCAAGAGCTTTCGCCATGAGCTTTGCCTTTTCCTTTGCATACACACCGATGATTTGCTTTTTGGCCTGCATCGGGTGGCAAAGCGGTCCTAATAAGTTAAATACCGTCCGAAATCCGAGCTGCTTGCGTACAGCGGCTACTTGTTTCATAGAAGAATGATAGAGCGGTGCAAATAAAAAGCCCATGTTTTTCTGCTGTATTTGTCGTCTTGTTTCTTCAGGTGTGGATTGAATTTGAATACCAAGACATTCTAGCACGTCAGCACTCCCGCTTTTAGAGGAAACGGAACGATTTCCGTGCTTGGCGATTTTCGCCCCAGCAGCCGAAGCAACGATGGCGGCGGCTGTTGATATATTAAATGTTGATAAACCATCGCCTCCTGTCCCGCACGTATCAACGACATCAAGTGACCTTTCTACTGGTGCTGCATGCTGCCTCATGGCTTTCACGAAGCCTGTCATTTCTTCGGCTGTTTCTCCTCGATGCGCTAAAATAGATAGACTAGCAGCGACTTCAGCATCTGTTAACGAGCCGCTCATCATATCATGCATCAGGCCATTCGCTTCTTTTTCTGATAGTTTTCCTCCATTAACAAGAGCTGATAGTCGTTGATTCATTTGGCACACTCTCCTTTTCTGAGAAAATATGTTCAGCAAGCTGAATGGCTTTTAGAAGTGCTCCTGCCTTATTACATGTCTCTTCCCATTCGTTTTCTGGAACGGAATCAGCGACAATGCCGGCACCTGCTTGTATAGAAGCAGTCTGATGTTTGACGCTCATTGTGCGTATGGTAATACAGGAATCGATATTGCCGTCGAAACCAATATAGGCAATACAGCCGCCATACGTCTCTCTTGGCTCAGGCTCCATTTCGTTTAATAATTGCATCGCCCTAATTTTTGGGGCGCCTGTCAATGTGCCTGCTGGAAAAGCGGACATAAGCGCGTCTACTGGATGTGTATCCTGCTTCAGCTTCCCTGTCACAATAGAAATAATGTGCATGACGTGCGAAAAGTTCACGACTTTTGTAAAAGTTGGGACAGACACACTGCCGTATTCTGCTACACGCCCCACATCATTTCGAGCCAGATCCACTAGCATGTAATGTTCTGCTTTTTCTTTTTCATCATCGAGCAACTCTCTTGCTAGTGCATCATCTTCTTCTTTTGTCATTCCTCGTTTTCTTGTACCAGCAATTGGATGGATTTCTAAGTGACCGTTTTTCGCATGGATTAATCGTTCTGGCGAGCTTCCGACTAAGTCTCGATCTTTTAATTTCATAAAATACATATACGGTGATGGATTGACGATCCGAAGCACACGATATAATTCAAATGAGCTCACTGTCACTGGAATGTCAAAACGTTGAGAAAGTACACCCTGGAAGATATCACCCGCTCGAATATACTCCTTGATTTTTTCGACATCCTTTAAAAATTTTGCTTTTTCATAGGTAGACGTCACCTGTTCAAACGAAGGGGGTTCATTCATATTCCCTGAGATAATCAGTTCTTTCATATCAATTTTTGTATGAAGCTGCTGTACCATCAGTTCAAGCTGCTTTTGATTTTCTCGATAAACCAGAATTTTTTCTTCGTCTGTTTCATGACCGTTCAGCTGCGTGTACTGAATAAAATGAACTTGGTTTGTTTCATGATCAAATGCGATCATTGTTTGGCAAACAAATAATGTGCAATTATCTGTTGTTGATGCATTCGGATGCGGCTTGACAGACGGCTCAATGTTGGGAATGAGGTCGTAACTTAAGTACCCTACGGCTCCGCCAGTAAATGGGATATCAATTTCAGGTGTCTTGATTTGATATTGCTCTTTCATCCAGTCAAGCAACTCTTTCAGCTCCGCTTTTTGCATCACTGACTTTCCTGCAGCGTCACGAGCAATATAATGGTCTTGCTCGTCATGTAATGTTAAAAAAGGATGTAATCCGATAAAGGAATATCTCGACCAGCTAGAAGATTCGTCTTTGCTTTCTAGCAAATACACAATATCCTGTTTCAGTTTCTCAACAATTTGAATGGGTGAGAGCGTATCAACTGTAATGGTTTCAACAATCGGGATGGTTTTGTAAAACTGGCTGTCTCTTAAAAATTGGGTAAGGTTTGATTGGGATTTCATAAGCACACTCCTTAAATGGAATTAAGGAGAATGAGGGGACATCTTGAGGATTTGTTTGAGTATACGAAATAAGCCTAAAAGAGGCTTCGCTCTTTTAGGCAGTATGATTAAATAGAAGTATCGTATCTCTGCTCAACTCTACTCATCTCAACTACCCTAGTCTCATTCTCATCTTCTCTAAGCTTGCAATGCCGTTCACACCTGTGTGTAAACTTCGGCTGTTCATATCGTATTATAATTCCTTGTTTTTTGTCAACTGTAAATCAGGCCGAAGCGTGACAGCCTCTTCCAAGTATACGTGCTGTATGTCTTCCTGCTTGACATCTGTCTGAACGGTCATTAAAACGCGAATACACTTCTTTAGACCTCCATCAATGTCAAGCTCTTGCATACAAGTGACAGGCACATAGGTCCATCCTTCAAACTGCCTGAGTGCTTTTGCTGGAAAAACAGAGTGAATATCTTGTGTAGCTGAAATCAAGATCTGCACGACACGCTCTGGATCTACTTGGTTTTTTGAAATGATCGCTTCTAGCAGCTGCTTCGTTTTGGTTAACACTTCTGTTTCTGTATCTTCTGTCACAGTTGTAGCCCCGCGTATCCCGCGAAACATCATAGACAGCCCTCCTCCCGTTTCCATTCTTCGAGCCAGTGATACAGCTCATCTTTTGTGAAAGATTGCAGGGTGACGTCTCCAACTTGTTTTAGCAAAACAAACTGAACACTCCCGCCTCTTGCCTTCTTATCACCAATCATGCGATCGACAAATGTTTTGGTTGAAATCGTTTGTGTGACTTGTACTGGGAACCCTAGTTCTTTCATCCACACTTTAAGTTTCTCACGATCTAGGCTGAGTCCTTGCTCTTTTTCACTGACATATAAAGCAAACTGCATGCCAATTGCAATGGCATCTCCATGCGTGATCGCACCGTATCCATACTCCGCTTCAATGGCATGCCCTAGTGTATGACCTAAATTCAAGTATGCCCGCACACCTTGTTCTTTTTCATCTTCTTGAACAATGGATGCTTTCACTTGAATCCCTTGATAAAGCATATGTGCCAGTTCATCCTTTGATAATTCTGTCAACGAACGAATGGACATCAGTTCTGATAAAAAGACTTCACTTGAAATCAGTGCATGTTTTATCACCTCAGCAAAGCCTGATCTCAGCTCTATTGGTGAGAGTGTCTCTAGCATACTTGTATCATAAATGACAGCAGCCGGTTGATGAAACGCACCAATTAAATTTTTGCCGAGCGGATGATTGATTCCGGTTTTTCCGCCGACTGCACTATCATGTGCAAGCAGCGTGGTCGGTACTTGAATAAAATCAATGCCTCTCATATAAGTGGCAGCAGCAAAGCCAGCCAAGTCTCCAATCACCCCGCCTCCTAATGCAATGATGCATGAGGAGCGGTCGAGTTGAAATTGGATGGCTTTCGTATGAATCTGCTCAAACTGCGCAAAAGATTTTGATTGTTCTCCGTTTGGCACCACTATTTTTTGTACAGACCATTTCTGTTTCAGTAATTGAACCATTTCATCTCCATAAAGGGCATCGACGGCTGAATCTGTCACGATAAAGAGCTTCGTGTAGGATCGCCCAGTGGAAGTAATCAAGTCTACGATATTTTGTCTAATCCCATCACCGATATATACAGGATAAGTAGCTGAAGACGTCTTCACTTCCAGTGTTTTCATTAAAACTCCCTCTGAAGCTGGCGCATTTTGTCCACATTTTCTTTAATGCGGTCAATTTGATCAAGACCAAACTGCTCAACCACTGCATTGGCGATTTCCCATGCAACGACTGCTTCTGCCACAACACTTGCGGCTGGTACAGCACAGCTGTCAGAACGCTCAATACTTGCAGAGAAAGGTTCTTTTGTCTCAATATCCACGCTTTGCAATGGTTTGTATAAGGTTGGGATTGGTTTCATAACCCCTCTTACGACAATCGGCATGCCAGTTGACATTCCGCCTTCAAGACCACCTAAGCGGTTTGTTTTTCTCGTATAGCCTTTTTCTTCATCCCAGATGATTTCATCATGAACTTCACTGCCACTTTTAGAAGCTGCCTCAAAGCCAATACCAAATTCAACACCTTTAAAAGCGTTGATACTCAGTACTGCACCTGCAAGCTTGCTATCCAGTTTGCGGTCATAGTGCACATAGCTGCCGACTCCAACTGGCATCCCTTCAACGATGACTTCGACAATACCACCAATTGAATCGCCGTTTTGCTTCGCTTCGTCAATGGCATCCATCATTTTTTGACCAGCTTCACTGTCATAGCAGCGAACAGGTGATTCTTCTGTTACTTTTTGCAAATCTTCAATAGATTCATAAGTGGTATGGGAAGCTTTTACTCCACCAATTTCAAGGACGTGACCAGCCACTTTGATTCCAAGGTGAGCCAAAATTTGTTTCGCTACTGCACCTGCTGCTACACGAACCGTTGTCTCGCGTGCTGATGAGCGCTCTAATACGTTTCTCATATCACGGTGACCATATTTAATCGCACCATTTAAATCCGCATGCCCTGGTCTTGGACGAGAGATTTGACGCTTCATTTCACTCTCTTCTTCTTCAGTAATTGGCTCTGCACCCATGACCTTTGTCCAGTGCTTCCAATCATTATTTTCAACAACAAGTGCAATAGGAGAACCTAATGTTTTCCCGTGGCGGACTCCACTTAACACTTTCGCTTGGTCTTTTTCAATCTGCATTCTTCTTCCGCGGCCATGACCTTTTTGTCTTCTAGCCAGTTCATAATTGATGTCATCCTGCTCTATGTAAAGTCCCGCTGGAACTCCTTCAATAATTGTGGTCAGTTGTGGACCATGTGATTCACCTGCTGTTAAGTACCTCATGACTTATTCTCCCTTCATCGCATTAACGCTTTTAAGTAAAACTATAATAACACACTTCCTACTAAAAAGTCAGCTACTACCCCTTCTTTTGATAAAAGAAAGTATCAGCAGAGGTTAGTCCAAACTTTTCTGGGTGAAAAATTTGTTCTGTAGAACCAACAAATAATACGCCGTTTTGCTTTAAACTGCTGCTCATTTTTAAGTAAATTTCTTCTTTCGCCTCTTCTGTAAAGTAGATGAGGACATTTCGGCACACGATGAGATCCAGCTGTTTTTCATATGGATCCGCTAAAAGGTTGTGTTTCTTAAATTGAATGTGCTTTCGAATCTCATCCTTCACCGTGTAAAATGAAGAATCTTCTTTGGTGAAATATTTTTGCTTGATTTGATCTGGCACCTCTTGCAAAGATCGTTCATGATATCTTCCTTTTTGCGCGGATTGCAGGACTTTATCATCAATATCCGTTGCAATAATTTGGAAGTCTTTCACAAGCTGATGGCTTGATAGCAGCATTGAGAGTGTATACGGCTCTTCTCCAGTTGAGCAAGCTGCACTCCATATTTTTAGGGTGCCGCTGTTTTTTGAAAGCAGCGGCAGGATTTTTTGATCAAGTACTTCCCAGCGCTGATAGTTTCGGTAAAATTCTGACACATTGATCGTCATTCGATCCATCGTTTCATCTAATAGTGCTTTGTCCTTTTCAAGAGCAGACGCAAATGCCTCAAAATCTTTATATCCTTTTTTATCATAAAGAGATGTTAATCTTCGTTTCATTTGTGCTTCTTTATATAAATTCAGATCTACCCCAGTTAGTTTTTTCCATTTTCCAACAAATACTTGATACTGATCCATCAATGTCCTCTCCTGTCTCATCTATCTTTGTCCTAGTATAGCTGTTTTTATCATAAATTTGTATCATCTCATGCGAAAATTCGTATAGAAATCTCAATATAAAAAAGCCAAAGTGATCGTTTGATGAACACTTTGGCTTGAACATTAATAAATCCAGCTTGAGATCGTTTGATCCCAGTTTGTCAGTTCTTCTTGTTTGAAGAACAGGTTGATTTCTCTTTCGGCACTTTCTGGTGAGTCTGAGCCATGGATAATGTTTTTGCCAACAGTTAATCCATAGTCGCCTCTTATTGTTCCCGGAAGCGCTTCCTTCGGATTTGTCTTTCCAATTATCTGCCTTGTTACGTCTACGACTTGTTCACCTTGCCATACCATCGCAAATACAGGTCCTGACGTAATAAAGTCAACCAATTCACCGAAAAATGGTTTTTCTTTATGCTCTCCGTAATGTGTTTCTGCTACTTCTTTTGGAATGCTCATGAGCTTTGCTCCAACAAGCTGAAGCCCCTTTTTTTCGAATCTTGACACAATTTCACCGATTAATTGTCTTTCCACACCATCAGGTTTGACCATAAGAAATGTTTTGTCCATATACGTTTTCCACCCCGTCGTTATGTATGTATAGGCTTACATTGTTACAAAGTGATCGTATCATTTTTTTTTATAATAATCAATTTTTGACAAAAAATTTCACAAAAAAACCAATCAACGAAACGTTGATCAGAATTTTCGTTTACCAATATATTTTGCAATCGACGCTAATGAAGATTTAGCCCGCCCACGCGGAAGTTGATCGAGCTGTTCAAATGCTTTTTTCAAATACATTTCACTCACTCGAATGGAACGGTCGATCGCATCTGTTTGTTTGAGATGTTCAATCACAGGTTTCAGCTGCTTTTCCGTCGTTTCACTATTGATCAGCTTCAACTGACCTTCTAACGTCGGGTTCTGAAGCGCATATAAAACAGGAAGAGTGACATTTCCTTGTAAAAGGTCCCCACCAACAGGCTTGCCTAATTCTTCTTCAGTTGATGTAAAATCAAGGACATCATCAATAATTTGGTACGACATACCAACATAGTACCCAAACCAGTAAAGGGCTTTATGTGTTTTTTCATCTGTTCCAGCTGCAATCGCACCTAATTGGCAGCTGCCTGCAATAAGCAAGGCTGTTTTTCGCTTAATTCTTCTTAAATATGTACGAAGGTTTTGGTCCATGTTGTATTTATCTTTGACTTGTTCTATTTCCCCAAGACAGAGCTCGACGACCATTTTTGACAAAATTTCATGTGCCATTGGGTGATTGATTTTCGTCATGTACTCGAGTGACCTTGCAAATAAGTAATCCCCCGTGTACATCGCAATTCTGTTGTCCCATTTTGCTTTAATCGTCGGTTTTCCTCTTCTCAGTTCTGCATCATCAATGACATCGTCATGGACAAGTGATGCCATATGAATTAATTCAAGCGCTACGGCTACATATTTAATTTTATTAATATCATAGTCACCAAACATGCCTGAAAGGAGAACAAAAACGGGGCGGATTCGTTTTCCGCCCGCTTGCAGCAAATGAAGACCGGCTTCACTTAATAATGCATAATCAGAGCGAACGGTTTGTTCAAGCTCTTTTTCAATTATATCGATATCATGATTTAGAAAAGAAATCATTGCTTTTAGTTTCATTATTTTCACCCAAATATCGTTTATTCAAAGCTTCTTTCCGATATGTGTTGCTGCTACACCGCCTGTAAATGGATGATACGAGACATCAGATAGACCGGCCTCTTCAAAAAGAGACGCCAGTTCTTTCATGCCAGGGAACGTTTTGGCTGATTCTTGAAGCCATGAATACTCCTGATAGCTTTTGGCAAACAGTTTGCCAAAGAGCGGCATGATGTATTTGAAATAGACATAATACCCTTGTTTAAACCCAATCATCTCAGGCTGTGATGTTTCAAGGCAGACAACCATTCCACCGGGTTTTACCACTCGTGTCATTTCCTTTAGCACTGTTAAATAATCAGGGACATTTCGAAGGCCAAAACCGATTGTGACATAATCAAATGAGTTGTCCTCAAAAGGAAGCTCCATTGCATTGCCGTGGAGCAGCTCAATTTGATTGTAGCCGCCTGTTTCCACCTTCGTTTCGCCAACACTCAGCATATTTTTACTGAAGTCAAGACCTTTGACCTCGCCTGTTTCTCCAACAGCGTCTGCAAGCGCAATCGTCCAATCGGCAGTTCCGCAGCATACATCTAGTGCTTTGGCTCCTTTTTGAACATTCATGAGCTTCATTGTTTTATCGCGCCATTTTTTATGCTGTTTAAAGCTAATGACAGAGTTCATTTGGTCATAGTTTTTATAAATTTTTTCAAATACACCGTGTACTCGCTGTTCTTTTGATTGCTGCATGACTTACCCTTCTTCCACTTTCTGATGGTACGCAGGTTCATTTTTCATATGATCCAAGCGATTTAATAGCTCTTTTTGAACGATCGGAGATGAAACTAGATGCTCCTTGATTGATCGTTTGGCCTTTTCATAGCCTTCATTCTCAAAGTTGTCAAAACATGTATAGGCGTCCGTATAGCTATCGTTCAAAAAAAGTTTTAAATGTTTGTCGTCTTCTGCTTGTTTCATAAAACGTTTATAAACAAGGAAGCGACTTGCAATTTCATTCCAATGCGTCAATTGAAAGTGCTCAGAAATTCTTTGGAATAGCGCAGATTCCACTGTAGCAACACTTTTATAAAAGTGGGCTGCATCTTGAATGGATCGATCATATAGTCTAATTTTATGTTCATTAATCTCTTTGATCGCCGTGGCGAGAGTGCGGATCATGTAAATATCTTTCATGTCAGAGAGAAGAGAGTAATAGAGACCGCTGAAATAGTCTCCTGCTAGGATGGTCAACTGACGATTTTTGAATTCGTCTTGTTTGATGGCTGCAGCAGTTGTGACTTCGTCATGGGTATCAAGGGCAATTTGCACAAGCATCGCCGTTAAAATATAATTTTCTTTTTTCTCAGCATCGATTTGAGCTTCATCAAACATTGCATGAAAAAGAAGGAGCTTATCTTCATCGATGAGCGGCGCACGCAAATGCTTCGCCAAATAAGGATGAGAAAGCTTTTTGTTTAATTTTATATTCAGATTAGATAAAATTCCGTAGATGTCTTGCAAAGATATCACCCTTGTCCCAAAAATTACAGTTTCATATGTAGCTCTCTACATTGTATAGAGATTTATTATACCATATCAGGCCTGACTTTCATGCTATCAAGTGCATAGTCGTGCGTTATTTCTTTGCTTCGCTTTGAATTTCACCGAAGCTTGTTTGAATGACAGCATCGCCCCGCACTTTGATGGCTGATGTGTGCTCAGTAAATTGTGCGATAATGACTTCACCTTTATCGAGCTTTTCGGAATGGTGAAATCTTGTATCGGAACCTCTAGTTAAGCCGATCACATTGACACCATTATCAATGGCTTTAATCACCACAAAATCAGATGCTTTATTTTCACTCAATCTGTTCACCTTCCATCTATGGATTAGTCGTTTTTAATAAAGGAAAGCACTTCTGCTCTTGCTGCCGCATCATTTGCAAATGTACCGCGTACGGCTGAAGTGACTGTTTTAGCGCCGGGCTTCTTCACTCCGCGCATCGTCATACACATATGCTCTGCTTCAACGACAATCATCACACCATGTGGATTTAAAGTTTCCACCATGCTATCTGCAATCGTTGATGTAATGCGCTCCTGAAGCTGCGGGCGCTTTGCCACGGCTTCTACTGCTCTTGCCAGCTTGCTGAGTCCCGTTACTTTTCCGCCGCGCGGAATATAAGCGACATGGGCTTTGCCATAGAATGGCACAAGATGGTGTTCACACATTGAATGAAAAGCAATATCTTTGACAAGAACGAGTTCTTCATGATCTTCACCAAAAATGGTTTTAAAATGTTCTTTTGGATCTTCATTTAATCCCGAGAACACTTCTTCATACATTTTTGCTACTCGTTTTGGGGTATCAAGAAGTCCTTCACGATCTGGATCTTCTCCGATTGCTTTTAATATATCGCGTACTGCGTGTTCGATTAATTCTTTATTTATTTCACTCATGTATTATATCCTCCAAAGGCGATTACATTTCATTCAGATTCTAGCACACTTCAGATCCTAAAAGCAAAGGAGAGCGTTCTAAACAAACCATTTGATTCAAAAGGAAAAGCCCCTTATCAAAGGGGCTTTTCTAGACCAGTGTGAAACTGTATATGTATAACTCCTTCAATAGGATCATTACACATAACGATTATTTACCTGCCACCGCGTCTTTAAGTGCTTTACCTGGTTTGAAAGCAGGTACTTTGCTTGCAGGGATTTCGATCTCTGCACCAGTTTGTGGGTTACGTCCTTTACGAGCTGAACGCTCACGTACTTCAAAGTTACCAAAACCAATAAGTTGGATTTTGTCACCATTTTTAAGTGCATCTAAAATTGTATCAAAAACAGAATCAACTGCTTTTGTCGCGTCTTTTTTAGATAACTCGCTTGCTTCAGCAACCGCGTTAATAAGTTCTGTCTTGTTCATGCCTTTCACCTCCTCCCAAAAATATGCATTCAATAGATTGTTATCATTTCTTCACAATTCATCTTCTTTCTATACACTTTTTTTGAAAAAAAGAGCGTCTAGAAAGCGTCATACATGGCTTTTCATTAGAAAACTTCTCTTTGAAGGAATGTTTGTCCAACAAAGTGAAGATTTTCTGTAAGTAGATTAACACATATGAAATACCATATCAAGCATTTTAAAGGGAAGAATCCTTATTCGTCAAGGATTAAGGGCACTTTTGCGAACGAATATTCCTAATTTCAGCCTGAATCTGACTAATCTTTATACAATTGTCTTTTTATGACTTCACCCGCACGCAAAAAAAGACCCCCATCAATGAGAGGTCTCACATCCTATAGAATAATCGCGATCAGACCGCCTGATCCTTCGTTAATAATTCGTTCAAGCGTTTCCTTTAGTTTATACCTTGCATTTTCCGGCATCAGCGAGAGTTTTGCTTGAATGCCTTCTCTGACAAGCGAGCTGAGTGAGCGTCCAAATATATCGGAATTCCAGATAGAAAGCGGATCATCTTCAAAGTCTTGCATTAAGTATCGGACGAGCTCTTCACTTTGTTTTTCTGTTCCGATAATCGGCGCAAACTCACTTTCTACATCTACCTTAATCATATGAATAGATGGCGCGACTGCTTTTAATCTGACGCCGAATCTTGATCCTTGCCTAATGATTTCCGGCTCATCTAAACTCATATCCGACAAAGCTGGTGCCGCAATTCCGTATCCAGTCTGCTTCACCATTTTTAAAGCGTCAGACACTTGATCATACTCCGTTTTCGCATGTGCAAAATCTTGCATGAGCTCAAGAAGGTGATCTTTGCCCCTAATTTCCACACCAACCACTTCTTTTAGGATATGATCATATAGATCATCCGGCGCATACAGATCAATTTCTGCGATCCCCTGACCCATTTCAATGCCTGCTAAGCCCGCTCTTTCGATAAAATCGAATTCACTGAACTGACCTACCACTCGGTCAACATCTCTTAATCTCTTAATATCCTTGACGGTTTCTTTCACTGAATCCTGATAACTCTCTCTTAGCCAATGATCTTCTTTTAGTACCATGACCCAGCTTGGCAGGTTCACATTCACCTCAAGCACTGGGAATTCATATAATGCTTCACGAAGTACACTGAGGACGTCCTGTTCTCTCATACTTTCGACACTCATCGCGAGTACAGGAATATCATATTTTTGACTAAGTTCCTGCCGCAGTGCTTCTGTTTCAGGGTGATAAGGTCTCACAGAGTTGATTACCATAATAAACGGCTTTCCAACTTCTTTGAGTTCGTCAATGACACGTTCTTCTGATTCAATATAGTCATGTCTTGGGATTTCTCCAATTGATCCATCTGTTGTAATCACAACACCAATGGTTGAATGCTCTTGAATGACCTTGCGTGTACCAATTTCCGCTGCTTCATGAAACGGGATTGGTTCTTCATACCACGGCGTATTAATCATTCTCGGACCATTTTCATCTTCATAACCGCGTGCACCAGGCACGGTGTAGCCAACACAATCGACAAGCCTAATGTTGACATCCAGGCCGTCGCTCACGTGAATGGATGCCGCTTGATTTGGCACAAATTTTGGTTCTGTGGTCATAATGGTTTTTCCTGCTGCGCTTTGCGGCAATTCATCCTGTGCTCTTGCACGGTCTGCCTCATTATTGATATTCGGGAGCACCACGAGCTCCATAAACTTTTTAATAAACGTAGATTTCCCTGTACGAACAGCTCCAACGACTCCTAAATATATATCGCCTCCTGTTCGTTCAGCGATATCCTTGAAAATATCGACTTTTTCCAAGTGATCCCCTCCCGGACTTGCTATCCTCGTTTTCAAATAAAATACTCTATACTTCAATCAAACGGTGCTTGAAAGGTGTCAGGACAATATATGTGTATGACGTTGTCCTATTTGAATATGACACCTTTTTTGTTTTGAGAGTATGTTTAGCCATAAAAAAACCTTTCTCCTCATTTATATGCAGAGGAGAAAGGTTCATTCTTGTTTATGACGTCTTTTTTTCTAAAAAAGCCGGCTCACCTTTTTTGTTGATCGTATATGGAACAGAAAACGCTGGTACAAACGGGGTTTCCTGCCAATAGACATCTTGAATATTTTCACCTGGTTTCAGCTTTTGTTTCGTATTTTTCAAAATCTGGGCAAAATCACTGCGATAGTCAACATAGATTTCGCCATTTGAGGAAATCAGTAATGGAAGTGATTCACCCGTGACAGGGCTCGTCACTGTAGGCGGTGCTTTTAACCCTAGTTTTTTTTCATTTAACGTATATAAATCTTTGGATACTACTTTGCCATATGGCGGATATGTATGTTCATCTTGATATATTTTAATCCTTAGACGTAATTCACTGATCGTTTGTGTCATTTTGACATCAAGCAGTTTCACCGTTGGATTTTGTTCGACGTCTGTGAGGACATAGATATATTCGCCCCCGCCTTCAAAAGATGTCGACGGTACATCGTGTAAATATCTTGGTGACAGACGCTTAAAGTCAATGACATACTTCTGATAAATAGGTGTGTCGCCTTCTTTTGTTTCAATCGGTAAAAGGCCATTTGTCGCTTTTTGAAAATCTTCAATTGCGGTCTGCACACTTTGCAGCTGCTCTTTATATGGCACGCGGTTTTCAGCTTTGCGATTCTCTGGATAGAGGCACCCCGTAAGTAAAATAAGTGTTAACAGCATGACACTGATTTTTGCTTTGATCATCACATTCTTCCTTTTTCTTTATTCATTGACCGGCCCGCTAAATACAACTAAAAACACAATGACACCTGATATGAGCATTAAGCTGTACGCGACAGTTGAGGCTGTTATTTTCAGAAACCGGCTCTTCAGCTTAAATCTACTCAGATAAATGGTTACAACGGCTAAAAACATGAGCCCCATTGAACCAAGCGCAAACCACATCTTGATTAAAGCAAAACTCATCGTGCCTGTCCCCCTTTAATACAAACGAATTGTAAGCGTTTATATTTCATTCTAAACCAAAATTAAGTCAAATATCAATCATTTTTCCAATCATTCAGAAAAAAGTGCATAAAAAAACTGAAGCAAAGAGGGGGACTCTGCTTCAGTCATTAGGTCGACTATTTTTCCTCATTCTGTAGAGGCAAAGCTCTATTCAAACTTCATTGTTATGTTATGCAAGTCTGCCCCTTCTTGCATCCTCTACACGCCTAAGTTCAGTCTTCCAATTACTTTGTTTGGTTTTCGAACATGTTCACAAGGTCTTCCATCTCATGTGTTTTCACACGTGCCATTAAGGATTCTACAGCATCGTCTACCTTTTTCCCTTCAAATAGGACGCCGTAAAGAGCCTCTGTAATCGGCATGCTGACCTTGTATTCTTTGGAGAGCTGATAAGCGCCTTTTGTTGTGCGGACGCCTTCGACAACCATCCCCATTTTTTCAAGCACTTCTTCGAGCTTATATCCTTTACCGAGTAAATTCCCGCAGCGCCAGTTACGTGAATGAACACTTGTACATGTGACAATCAAATCTCCAACACCTGTTAACCCGGCAAACGTAAGAGGGTTTCCTCCCATTTTTGTGCCGAGGCGGGCGATTTCAGCAAGACCCCTTGTGATGAGCGCTGCTTTCGCATTATCGCCATATCCGAGTCCGTCTGTGATCCCTGCCGCAAGAGCGATGATGTTTTTCAGCGCCCCGCCAATTTCCACCCCAATCACATCAGGGTTTGTGTACACTCTGAAGTTGTTGTTCATAAACAAATCTTGAACAAATTGAGCCGCTTCAATATGTTCTGATGAAACTGTAACAGTTGTCGGATGACGCAAGCCAACTTCTTCAGCGTGACTTGGTCCTGACAGGACAACAACTGCTTCTCTTTTTGCTTCTGGGACTTCTTGTTCAATCATTTGAGAAATTCTAAGAAGCGTATCTGGTTCAATTCCTTTACTGACATGAACAAATGGCACCTTTGACGTAATGAACTCATTTGCCTGTTTCAATACTTCTCGAATGGCCTTTGTTGGCACAGCGACAATAATCGCATCTGTCCCTTCTAGTGCCTGTTTCATATCTGTTGTCGCTTGAATAGATGCTGGCAATGCAACATTAGGCAAGTAATCATGATTTTCATGTTTCTCATTGATTTGATCAATTAATTCTTGTCTATGTCCCCACATGTGTACATCATGATGATTATCAGCTAATACAAGCGCAAGAGCTGTTCCCCAGCTCCCTGCTCCAAGTACTGAAATTTTCTTCATCCTGCTCACCCTTTTTATTTTCTCGCTCTCGCAAATATTTTAATTGGTGTTCCTTCAAAACCAAATGCATCTCGAATTCGGTTTTCTAGGAAACGCTCATAAGAAAAGTGCATAAGTTCTGGATCATTTACAAACACAACAAAGGACGGCGGTTTGATCGCCACTTGTGTTGCATAGTAAATTTTCAGACGCTGTCCGTTATGGGTCGGCGTTGGGTTCATCGCTACAGCATCCATTATAATATCGTTTAGAATGTTCGTTTGAACGCGCATCGCATGATTTTCACTAGCGGTAATAATTGTTGGCATTAACGTGTGAATTCTCTTTTTCGTAAGAGCAGACATGAATAAGACAGGTGCATAATCAAGGAATTGAAAATGCTCACGAATGTTTTGCTCAAATTCCTTCATTGTACGCTCGTCTTTTTCAACAGCATCCCACTTGTTCACAATGATCACAACGGCTTTACCCGCTTCGTGTGCGTAGCCGGCAATACGTTTATCCTGTTCAATAATGCCTTCTTCACCATCAAGAACAACAGCGACAACATCCGATCGATCAATGGCTTTCAACGCACGGAGTACACTGTATTTCTCTGTTGTTTCATAAACTTTCCCTTTTTTTCTCATACCTGCTGTGTCGACAATGACAAAGTCACGTTGGTTGTACGTAAACATTGTATCTACAGCATCTCTTGTCGTACCAGCGATGTTGCTGACAATGACACGTTCTTCACCGAGCATCGCATTCACCAAAGAGGATTTCCCTACATTTGGGCGGCCGATTAAGCAGAACTGTACCACTTCTTCATCATACTGTGTATCTGGTAAGTTTTTGAAATGCTCTGCGACAGCATCAAGCAGATCACCTAGACCGAGTCCGTGCGTTCCAGAAATCGGATACGGTTCACCAAATCCAAGTGCATAAAAGTCATACACGTCGCTTCTCATTTCAGGGTTGTCCAATTTATTGACAGCAAGTACGACAGGTTTTTTCGTGCGATATAAAATTTTTGCGACTTCTTCATCCGCAGATGTGACGCCATCTCTTCCATTGACCATAAAGATAATAACATCCGCTTCATCCATTGCGATTTCAGCCTGATGGCGAATTTGCGCCAAAAACGGCTCATCTCCAATATCAATTCCACCAGTATCTATTAAATTAAAGTCATAATTTAACCATTCAGCAGAGCTATAGATTCGATCTCTTGTTACACCAGGTGTGTCTTCTACAATCGATATTCTTTCGCCTGCGATTCGATTAAAAATTGTAGATTTTCCAACGTTGGGCCTTCCAACAATGGCTACGACAGGTTTACCCATAGTACCCTTCCTTTCAATCCAGCCGCGATTCAATATGTTCATCATCATGTTTCAACCGGGATTTATAATTTTCATTCAGTTTTATGAAATAAACCCTTCAAACATGAAGGGTTCAACTTATATATTATATCAATTTTTAATCAGACCACAATGAATAACTTAAAAATGTTTGACAATCAAATAAAGATCTTCTCCAATGCCGTGTGCAATTCCATCTAAAATGGCCTCTAAATTCATGGCATACATGTCGAGCTCTTCTTTATTTTCACAGAAAAAAACGGCTGTTCCGCCAATGACCCGCTCTTTATTTGTTGTCGCCACAGCCAATATAAATTGTTCAATGGTGTTCGCCATGCCCTATTACCTCACTTTCTTTTTAATGAAATCTGTCGGCATTCTAATGGCATTTTCTAAAATAGGCACCTCTTCTAATACACGGACAGCCAAATCTTCACGCTGCCATTGCGGTAAAATGAATACGCCAAGTGTGCCATTATTCAGATCACGTTTTGCGAGCGGACAAAGCGATGGTTCACCAGAATCTCGGTATACACCAAGCACGTTGGATAAATCAAATAAGATGGCTTGCCGCTGCCCAAGGTTTGCGATGGTTGTGGCCGAGTTAAAATTCTTTGGAGTCAAGATGAACCCCATTCCGTGCTCTAAAATCAATTTTTGCTTTTCAGGCAGCCCGATATTCATAATGTAAATATCATTTACGTAAAGTCCTGCGCCGTCAAAGCGAAGTTCCCCTTTTTGAATATTCACGATATCCTTTAATTGGCTCCCTGACATTAATAGTTTTGCCATGAAAAAACAAAGAATACCGACCACTGTCCCAACGACGAGTGAGAAGAAAATACAGGCGGTCGTTGTAATAAGGGCAGTAAGAATGGCAATATAATTTCGACTTTCAAAGGCAATCGCAATGCCTTCGATATATGTACTGCCTCGTGAGACAAGCTCATACGAATCCATTTGGGTCAATGTATTTCTTTCCATATTACGCACATCACGAAATTGCGTGGCTGCAAGCGTCAGAAAGGTAATAGCAGTGAATTCTTCCTGGATCAGTGCAGGCATAATAATAGCACCAAGCCCTGATGCGATAAAACCAAGCGCAATGTGAATCACTTGTCCATGAATATATGTGGGATATTGCCGATAATCAGTTCTTAGCATATAAAGCCTAGCCGCCATCCCAAAGATGACACCAATAATCACAGGAAACGTGTAATCCGTCATGTTGATTTTGCAGCCCCTTTTACTGGTTTTCTAGATGAACGGGTGTTCAAGAGTTTTTCAAGCTGACCTACACCTAATAGAAAAACAGCTCCTTGAACAGCCATGGAAAGAAACGAGAGATCTCCTATGACAATGGAAGATGTGAGGCGATGAATCGTAAGCGCATAAAGGGCTTCCCCCAGACATATAGCCATCATCCATAAAGTGATCCGTTCCGTTAACTGATGCCCATATGTTAAACACATCAAGATCAGCAAGGCAAATACAACCCAGTCCACCTTTATTATCGTGAACCAAACTGGATCATATAATGCAAAAATCATAAAAAAGGCATACGCACTGACCATGGAACCTAATTGCATGAATCGCATGATTCGATGAGCAGGCCGAAAGATTACGAATGACATGCAAGCATATAAAAAGGTCATCAAAAATCCTGCATTGATCCTAATGTCTAAAATAGAAACCATGACATGACTGCATATAATATGAATGAGAACACATACGCCTAGCACATTGCGCCACGTGCTTTTCTCCATGATAAATGTCACCATAATCCAAACGAACCATATTGACCAATAATAGTACAATGCCTCCAACCCTCATCACCTCAATTACATTATGGGAAAATCTCCAGTTTTTAAACGTATGAGAAGGTGCGGGATTTGCATGAAATAAACAAGAGGTGACACCCTAATAGTTGAGGAGGGATGTATAATGGGTAAGGATAGACAGGAAAAACGCCTAAAGGCGTCAAGAAGAGTTGAATCTGACCGCGATCAATCCATTCATCACAAAGGGGCAACAACTTTAGAAGGCCCGGAAGACGCTCGCAAAAGAAATCAATAAAAAAAGACATGTGATCACCACATGTCTCAGCGTGCAAACAAACCCTCGCATTCAATGTCAGTCCTGCGCATTCAATGTCAGTCCTGCGCATTGGTGCTCATGAATGTCAAATTCGCTCCGCAAAAAGCAGCTGTCTTTCGTAGACAAAAAAGTTTTCTTTCACACTGAAAAGAAAACAAAGGGCTAAAATTTCATTTAGTCCTTTGTCTTCTTATTTCTTAAACTATAGTACGTAGTATCCACGCCTCTTTCTTTCAGCCAATGACTTGTTTCCCCTGTAAGCACAATTGGAGCTTGCCGTAGCTCCTCAATTGTTTTCATGCCAAGTACTGTCATCAACATCTTCACATCATCTTGTAGATCAATGATATCAGAAATGAGGCCCTTTTCTCCTCCACTCGTCAGGGATTTTAAGAAAAAGCCGGCTAATCCAGCGGCAGACGCACCAAGAGCAATTGATTTTGTCACATCAAGTGCATCTTGAATGCCTCCAGAAGCTAGGACGGTTTGATCTGGAAAGGCTGTATGTACTTCAGCCAGACTCGCTGCAGTTGGAATTCCCCACTGGTCAAAATAGCGAAGTGCTTTTTGACGGCGCAGGTTCTCGATTTTAGAAAAATTCGTTCCCCCAAATCCACCTACATCAACAGCAGCAACTCCAGCATCAAATAATTTCTTTGCTGTTTCCTTACTCATCCCAAATCCAACTTCTTTGACGACAACAGGTACCTCAATTGATTCAGTGATGGCTGCGATCCGCTCAACAGCACCTCTGAAATCACGATCTCCTTCAGGCATGACGATCTCTTGAATCACGTTTAAGTGAATTTGGAGCATGTTTGCCTCCAGCATGTCAACGGCATCCCGTGCTTGCTGAATTGTCGCCTCACTGCCCAAATTGGCAAAAACGAGTCCATCTGGATTCACCATTCGAACCACTTCATACGTACGACGTTCGTCTGCATCTTTCAATGCAGCCATTTGTGATCCGACTGCTACTGGAATATTGGTTTCCTTCGCTGCGATAGATAAAGAGCGATTAATCTCATAGGTCGATTCTCCGCCTCCACCAGTCATTGCATTGATAAAAATTGGCGAACCGAAAGTCAGTCCGCCAATTGTCGTATGTGTATCAATTTGTGATGTCGCAAGATCTGGTAAACTGGCGTGAACGAAGGAAACATCTTGTAAACCTGTTGCAGCATGCTGGCCAGTCGACAAAGCATGCTCAATATGCTGTTTCTTTCTTTCTGCTCGCGTCAATTTTGATCACCAAATTATTTTAGTTTATTGAGTTTATCACCAATCAGGTCACCAAGCTGGAATCCGCTTGTATTTTCTTCTTTCGCCTGATATTGACGGTAATCCTCTTCGATTTGTTTTTCAGGATTCTCTTCTAATTCACGAATGCTAAGTGAAATGCGCTCTTCATCTTCATTGACATCAAGCACTTTCACTTTCACAGTCTGCCCTTCTTCAAGGACTTCTTGAGGAGTACCGATATGTTTGTGTGAAATTTGGGAAATATGCACAAGTCCTTCTACACCTGGCAGAATTTCAACAAATGCTCCAAAGCTCACAAGACGTTGAACGGTTCCTTCAAGAACATCACCTTGTTTTACCTTTTCACCAATTTGGCTCCAAGGTCCTGGTAATGTTTCTTTAATAGATAGTGAGATACGTTCGTTATCACGGTCAACAGCAAGAACTTTGACTTTTACTTCCTGTCCTTCTTCAACAACGTCAGATGGCTTTTCGACATGCGCATGGGATAGTTGAGAAATGTGAACTAATCCATCAATGCCGCCAATGTCAACAAATGCACCAAAGTCAGTCAGGCGCTGCACTTTTCCATCAATCACACTGCCTACTGCAAGCTTTTGCAGGAAGTCTTGCTTCTTGTCTAATTGTTCTTGCTCAACGACTGCACGATGCGATAGAATCACGCGGTTTTTTTCGCGGTCAAGCTCTACCACAACAAGCGAGAGTGTTTTTCCTTTGTAGTCAGTGAAGTCTTCTACATAGTGTGCCTCAACAAGAGACGCAGGAATAAATCCGCGAACACCAATGTCGACCACTAGACCACCTTTGACAACGTCTTTTACTTCTGCTTCAAATACTTCTTTTGTTTCAAACTTTTTCTCTAGGTCTTCCCAAGCGCGGTCTGCATCAACAGCACGTTTCGATAAAATCAAAGCATCGTCTTCGACCTTTGTTACTTTAAGCTCTAACTCGTCGCCATCTTTCACGACATCTGATGCTTTTTCAACGTGAAGACTTGATAATTCACTGATTGGGATGATCCCAGGTTGTTTCACATTGACGATATCTACATTGACATGCTTGTCCTCAACTTTAGAAACAATCCCTTTCACTACATCTCCAACCTCTGGTACCTGAACATCGATTTGATTCATTTCCTCTGTCATTTCGATAACCTCCTTGGTCCAAACCTACACAGCTTAGTTAAAACGACTGGGTGAATATGTGTCCTTAGCATGATGATTGCCAGCCGAATATGTATTATAGAAACATTCAAATCAACAGAATTGCTTGAATGATCAATAAAAATAGTATTAGTATAAACTTCTAATAAAAGACCTTGTTTGTCAAGAGATAAACCTCTAACTTATAAAAGTTTTCTAAAATTTCTTACTGTTTTTCTACACGCTCTGCTGCATCTAAAATTTTACCTGCAACCTCTTGAATAGAAAGGGAAGTCGTGTCAATTTCAATGGCATCATCTGCTTTCTTCAGCGGTGATACCTCCCGCTCAGAATCAAGCTTGTCACGTCTTGCAATCTCTTCGATCAGCTGATCGTAATTGACATCATAGCCTTTTTTCTGATTTTCTTCAAAACGACGTTTTGCTCTTTCCTCTACTGACGCAAGCAAGAAAATTTTCACTTCTGCATCTGGAAGAACATGCGTGCCAATGTCTCTTCCATCCATGACGACACCGCCTCGGTTCCCCAGCTCTTGCTGCCTGCGGACCATTTCTTCCCGGACAGCTCGATGCTTTGCAACAACAGAGACTTGATTGCTTACGCGGTCTGTTCTGATGTCTTCTGTGACATCGATCGTGTCTAAATGTACTTTTTGACCTTCGTCAGTTGACACAAGTTCAATGACTGTCTTTTTCAATAACGCATCAAGTGCCTGTTCGTCTTCAAGATCTACGCCTTGATTGAGTGCCGCAAGTGTAATTGCGCGGTACATCGCACCTGTATCGATATAAATATATGATTTTTTCGCTGCGACAATTTTTGCCACAGTGCTTTTTCCTGCTGCAGCAGGACCGTCAATTGCGATAGATAATTTCTTTTTCATAATACCTCTCCTTGATTGAATCTCCCTTATGAATTGTAACACGATCACCGCTCAAACGGGGGAATTTTCTATCAATCCTTTTGCTTAAATGTCTCAATCCAATCTTCAATGCTCATGTTATTCACACCCTCATATTGCACGACTTTTGACAAAAATAGTTCTCCTTTCGTCAAGTGAAGGGTGACCTGAACCACCAAAAGCAGAATGAGCTGAATGAGCACTGCTTTGAATAGCCATCTTTCCATTGTTTTCATACAAAAAGCCTCCAACGCTAGATTCTTTCTCTCTAGTATGGAAGCTTTTGACAACCTTTATTCTTATACTTTTTTCACACGTGTTAGAAGCTGCTGCTGGAAGCAGTACTTCATGATGTGTTGCTGGTGGTCGTTTGTGATTTCAGTAAATTCCATGATCGCTCTTGTTTTCCCCGTCTGTTCATCTTGATAAACACGATTCATTTCTGCAATCGCTTTAATTTTCACTGGTTCTTTAAGTGAAAGTTCAAACTCTGTGACGACCTCGCCATATTCTTTTAGTGAGATACCTTCTGGAACAGCAATTGCTACACCGCCAGCACTCATATTGACAATAAATGTGTCGAAGGTTTCTTCACCATTTTGCGTAATGGACGCTTTCACCATCGTATCCACTCGAAGATATTCTCTTCGCTGAAGCCGGATCATTTCTTCTTTTGGCGGAATCGAAACGACAATCATCGGAATATCTTCTTTTCTTTTCCCAATGACTTTGCTTGTACATTTGTATGGAATTTGATTTTCATCGAAAAAGAAGACGGTGATTTCTGTTTCTTGATTTAAATAGATCGTGCGCCCCGTTTCTTTATCAGCTGGATAATTAATGCAAATATCATCGTTATTATTTTCCAAAACTTTCGATTTTGCAGTTTTCACTTCTTTGTTCTCATTGACATACTCAATTGTGATTGCATCCCCTATTTGTAACATTCCTCATCACTCTTTTCATCTGTGAAATCGTATCCTCTCTTATATTAAACCATGTATAAAACAAAAGGAAAAGGCTTATTCGCCTTTTCCTCGCTTCCTTTTCTATAGGTCTTTATATATAGGTTCTGCATTTTTTAGTTTATCTACTCTTTCTTCTTTTCCAGTATCTGCATTAATGAACATTCGGTACGTGTCGTTTTTAATGGTTCCTAAAAACTCATAGCAGAGAACTTCCTCTGACATATCATTTTGAACAAGAGCTACATGTGTATCCTCGATCTTCACATGTTTATTTAAGGTCTTTTCAGCTTCTTTTCGAGAAATTTTTGGTGCTTTCATGTCACGTTTTCTGTGATTCATTAAATAGTCTTTCGCTGAGAATCCCACAACCTCTCCATCATCTAAAGCGACTTTCATTCGAATACTATCTGGATAAAGCAATACGTTATTCTGTAAAGGGACATAGGTAAATACGCCGATATTATCAAATTGTGCACTCTCATCTAAATGAAATGATTCAGTATCGAATCCATGCTTCTTTAAGAAACTTAGTGCTTTTTCTGAGGCATCATTTAAACTGATTTTTTGTTTGTTCACTTCACGGTTCTGAAGAAGATAAACAGGATGGCCTCCTTTTTCAGTCAAGTCTAAATAAAAGTTTGCCCGGTTGTCAGGGTCAGACATTGACAGGCTGTAGACATCACGGTTCGTTTTACTCCCACTTTTTCTCACCTTAAAATCTTGGTTATGGTCAGGCGCAAATTGCTGGGCGATGCGGATCGCTTCTTTTTTTGAAATCTTTTGGCCTTTTAAGTGGTTGTAGCCTTGCGTTTCTGATTCAGTTGACACATTTGTAGGGCCGAGATCAACATCTGCAAACGCATCAGCATTTCTCTCAACGGTTTTCAATCCGTCAATGATGGTGTTGTCGTTTTTTCGATCTCCATCAGCCAGTGCCATTTCAACATCCATCCATTTTAAATTTTTGTTGAGTACGAGATGCTGCACTTGTCTAAGCTCGTTTTGAATATCTGCCGCTTGATCATATAAAGTGGTAATGGTTTTGTGTGTATCCTTGTTTAATGGTTCATCTGATAAAGATTTAAGTGACGATTTGTAGCTAAAGTCACCGACATTCGCTAGAAACTCTTCTGTTTTGTTAAAAGGCATCAATGTGAGCGGAAGCTGGCTGACATTGTTATGCGCTTCTGATGACATTCTCCATACATCTGCAAGTGCTGGAGATATAGATGTTTGGCTGTTCATCGCAAGTGTAGCGCCAAGTTTATCGTGCAGCTGATCGACTTGATACGTTAGATCATGGAAGGCTCTTTGATAGTTGTTCTCTGCATGAAGCAGTACTGCATCTTTTTCTTGATGCTCCTTATAGCCCCAGTATCCTGTTGAGATGACAGCAATTCCTAAAATAGCAATCAATATTCCTCTGATCATTTATTTACACCTCTTTTTATTCACAGAAAATATGTTTCCCGATTCGTTTAATTTGTGGCCTTCCCCAAATCCATGGGCTTGTTGCTGTATCAGGATTAAAGTAATAAACGGCGCTTTCAGATGGGTCCCAGCCATTAATGGCATCAAATACTGCCTTTTTAGCGGTTTCATTTGGCGCCATATAAAATTGTCCATCTGCTACAGCGGTAAACGCAAGCGGTTCAAAAATGACACCAGCAATCGTGTTTGGAAAGGTCGGGTTGTTTAAACGGTTTAAGATGACGGCTGCGATCGCTACCTGTCCTTCATAAGGTTCACCTCTCGCTTCACTATAAACAGCTTGTGAAAGGAGCTGAATGTCATTGCTTGAAAAACCACCTGGCATGTTGGCTGCTGTTTGTTTCGGCGTTTGATTTGCTTGACCATTTCCTGACTGGTTTCCAGACGAGCTGTTTCCTCCGCTTTGACTTTTTTGATTCTCTTTTGCACCTTGTGCTGTCTTTTTTTGCGTGTTTCTTTGCGCAGGAGCCTTTGTTTGCTGATCAAGAGGTTTCCCGCCATAGTGCGTAAACTGATTCCCTTTTTGCAACTGCTGTTGCACAAACTCTTTATAGTATTTCGTCTTTTGAACTAATAGGCTTTTTGTTTTTTCCCCTACGAGTCCATCGACTTTCTTTACACCAAACTGGCTTTGAAAATTGCGCACGGCCCAGTAAGTTCCCCAGCCATACACCCCGTCTATTTTTCCATTGTAAAAACCATTGTATTGGAGCCTTGCCTGGAGCTCGACGACATCTTCTCCTGTAGCTCCCCGCTGAATCACTTGATTTGTGAAAGCTTCACTTTTTTCAGCTGTCATCAATGAAGACGCGAGCAGAACAATTGAGAAGATAAGGACGATTTGTTTCATGAAACGAGCTTTGTCCATATTTGATCCTCCTGTACTTTTGATGTTTGAATATATGTTTCTTCCGATCCCTATTTTTATACATTCATCACAGGAGGGAATTGGATGGAAAAGACAAAAAACGCCCTAAAGACGTATAGGACGTTTTCCAATTTAAATTTGTACCATCTTCACCGCACGGGCTTTTTTGGCTTTCCGCAGACCAAACCACCATAAAAAAATCATGAACGGTAACATAATATATCCCCAATTTTTCATGCCAAGAAGAATGAAATCATATAAGCCATGAAAAAGGATAGGAAGTATTAAAGAGAGAATCAGCCATTTTCGCTGCTCTTTTTTATCAGAGAAGCGAGCTTTACCTATATAAAACCCCATCACCACACCAAATAAAGCGTGGCTTGATACAGGCAGCAAGGCACGTGTAAACGCGTACTCTACCCCATGACCAACTAAGTACAGAATATTTTCAAGTGTCGCAAATCCAAGCGAGACACTTGTTCCATAGACAATCCCGTCATAGTGTTCATCAAACTGTACGTGCGCATAGACACTGACCATTAAAATAAACCACTTTAATGATTCTTCTAAAAAACCCGATGTCACAAATGAAATCACGATAGGATTCGTGGCGATATTTTCCTCTTGGAGGACATACTGAATAAACATGGTTGGAAACACAAGTATGACACCTAGCATAAAAGATCTGATGACCATATGAACCGGCTCATTGTCGTATTGATCTTTCAAATAAAAATAACTTAAAAGTGCGATGCCGGGAGCTAAACCTGCTGAAATGATTGCGATCATAATCAGACCTCTTTCCCTACATTATCCTTTATTATCGTACCACGAATCACCCCTTTTTTATATGACTCGAGCCCATTTTCCCAAAAATAATCTTCTATATAATCCCAATTTACACAAAAAAGAACTGAATCCCTTAGAAGGACCCAGTTCTTTTTTTACCCGTTGATTCTTTTGTTGATTTCTTCTGCAATTAACCCGCCATGAAATCTTCCATTTTCAATGAAAATTTCGTTGGCGTTGTTACCAGCTGCAATGACCCCTGCAATGAAAATACCTTCTACATTTGTTTCCATTGTTTGTTCATCAAATGCTGGGCGGCCTGATTCTGGATCGATTGTTACACCCATTTTTTCTAAAAATGAATGATCAGGATGATAACCTGTCATCGCAAACACATAATCACTTTTCACTCGATCCGTATGGCCCTGCTGGTTTGTAAAGACAATATCCTGTTCTGTGATTTCCTTCACCTCTGCACCGAACTCCATTCGAATGGTGCCATTTCGAACAAGCGCTTCAAACTCTGGTAAAATCCAAGGTTTGATGCTGGATGAATATTCAGTTCCTCTATATAAAACCGTCACCCTGCTTCCGCATTTCACAAGTTCCAGGGCAGCATCAACACTAGAGTTCTTCCCGCCGATCACCGTCACATCTTTATCAAAGTAGGGGTGTCCTTCTTTAAAATAATGATACACATGAGGAAGGTCTTCCCCTTTTACATTCATATAGTTAGGATGATCATAGTAGCCAGTCGCAATCACAACATAGTCACATGTATAGTCGTCTTTTGATGTATTTACCGTAAAACGGCCATCTTTTTTCGTCACAGCGTTTACCTTTTCAAAAGCATTCACACGAAGGCTTTTTCGTCTGACCACCTCTCGGTAATAGGAAAGCGCCTGAATACGAACGGGTTTCCGGTTTTCAGTGATAAAAGCGACGTCACCGATCTCAAGCTTTTCACTTGTACTGAAGAAGGTTTGGTGTGTAGGGTAATGATAAATACTGTTGACCACATTGCCCTTTTCAATCACAAGTGCATCAATCCCAATTTGCTTGAATGCAATGGCAGCTGATAGACCGCACGGGCCTCCTCCTATTATGATCGCTTTTTCTTGTTTCATTTGTTCCACTCCTGTCGTTTCACTGCAATAACAATTGCTGGGCTGTTTGATTCTTTGCATGATTCCATAAAAAAATCTCCTATTTAAGGATAGGAGATTTTAAGGCGCGATGCAAATAAGTCGCTTAAATCCAGCCTCTGAATCGAGAAGCTTCAGCCATTTTACGTACACCGACCATATATGCCGCTAGTCGCATATCAATACGGCGGTTTTGCGCCATTTCATAAATATTATTAAATGATTTCACCATCATATCTTCTAAACGAGTTTCCACTTCTTCTTCTGTCCAGTAGAACCCTTGGTTATTCTGAACCCATTCAAAGTATGAAACAGTCACTCCACCCGCACTTGCAAGTACGTCTGGAACAAGCAGTACACCACGATCTGAAAGAATTTTTGTCCCTTCCAATGTCGTTGGTCCATTTGCTGCTTCTACGACAATTTTGGCTTTAATGTTCGCCGCATTATCTTCTGTAATTTGATTTTCAATGGCTGCAGGTACTAAGATATCACAATCTAGCTCAAGCAGCTCTTGGTTTGTAATTGTATCATTAAATAATTTAGTGACGGTTCCAAAGCTGTCACGTCGGTCAAGCAAGTAGTCAATATCGAGACCATCTTCATCATACAAACCGCCGTAAGCATCTGAAATTCCTACGATTTTCGCTCCGGCATCATACATAAATTTAGCCAAGTAACTTCCTGCATTTCCGAATCCCTGAACGACAACACGAGCCCCATTGATGTCAATTCCTTTTTTCTTCGCCGCTTCTTTGATACAGATCGTTACACCTTTTGCCGTTGCAGTATCACGTCCATGTGAGCCTCCAAGAACAATTGGTTTTCCTGTAATAAATCCTGGCGAGTTAAATTCATCAATTCTAGAATACTCATCCATCATCCATGCCATGATTTGAGAGTTTGTAAACACATCTGGTGCTGGAACATCTTTTGTTGGTCCAACGATTTGGCTAATTGCGCGAACATAGCCGCGGCTTAGTTTTTCAAGCTCCCTAAATGACATTTCTCTTGGATCACAGATAATACCGCCTTTTCCTCCGCCATAAGGAAGATCCACAATACCACATTTTAAACTCATCCAAATTGAAAGCGCTTTTACTTCTTTTTCAGTAACGTTCGGGTGGAATCGAATTCCGCCTTTTGTTGGACCGACAGCATCATTATGCTGCGCACGATAACCAGTGAAAATTTTCACCGATCCATCATCCATACGTACTGGAATTTTGACCGTTAATAGGCGAATTGGCTCCTTCAGCAATTCATACACTTCTTGCGGATAGCCCAATTTATCAAGCGCTTTATGTATGACGGTTTGAGTTGACTTTAAAACATCTAGCTTATCTTCTGCGTTATGAGCGGCGTTTTGATCGGCTGCCATTAAAATAAACCCCCTAGAAATCTTTCATGATCTACTGCTCCCTTTCAAGCAATAGTATACACCTTCGTACTGGTAAAGCAAAGGTAAAAAGCGTTTTTTATCAAAATAAAATATCAGCGTTTATAAATATAAAAATGGATATAAAAAAATACTGTTGTTTCATCACAACAGTATTAAATATAATAGAAAAAAGTGATTAAAAATACAGTTGAATCGTTTTCACTGCATCTTCCTGCATGATCACTTTTCCGTATTCTTTTAACCGGTGAATGGTTAATGTCGTCGGTGAACCGAACTCCGCTAAAATAGAAATGACCGTATCTGCAGACAGTTCTTCGAAATCATCTAGGCTGAGAAAATATTGACCTTCATAATGGTAAACTGTACCCCCTAAAAGTCCAATACGACTTAAACTATGGGACAGTTGAATCACATCTTCAAACGAGGCAAATTGATAGAGCACATGCTTGCTCTCGTCGAGCTTGACTTGCATCTCAATGTAATCTTCATCAAACTCATCATCAGCATCTTCCTGCTGACTCTTTGTCACAATGACGACCATCCCCTGCGCCTGAAGAGAAAATACTTCAACAGCAATCGGTCCATTCGCTTCAAAACCGAGCTCCTGATTCGCTTCGTTCATCATGTCTTTAAACAGCTGATGAACTTTGAACGAATCTTTCCAAAGGTCTTCTTTCGTAAGACCTCGGTCTGTCAGATCATCTAGTGTGAGAAAAATTTTGATTTTATTATAATTCAGACGCTCTAGCCGCATAACGTTCCCTCCTGCCTCTTCTAACACACATCATACTGTAGTATATGAGATGATGAGTCATAGGTTCTTAATTTTGTATTCAGTTTACACTGTGTCAAGACGGAAGACAAGCATGAAGCTATGCTTACGGTGACTTTTATGGAAAATATTGATGGGGCATCAACTTAGCGCGTTTTTAGCGGCATTAAATAGATCAGATGGGTTTCTGGTTCTGCTCCAAGACGCATCGGAATCTTTGTTGTTCCGTAACCATTACTAATCAGAAAGAAAGCACCTTTGACTTGGCCTGTTCTTCCTTTTTCATACGGACCAAATTTCCCAATACGAATTTGCCCCCCATGGGTATGACCACTCAAAACAAGATCAATTCCCTCTTCTTCACTCATCAAGTGATGCACATCTGGGTTGTGTGATAAAAGGATATTCACATCTTCTTTGACAAACTCCGGCCGTATCGCTTCATAATCTGCTTTTTCAAGCCGGATATCATCGATTCCGCCTATTTTAATGGGCTGTCCTTCAAAATTCCACACAGCCGTCTCATTTTGCAATGTCGTCACCTGATAGGTATGGAGGATGTCTTTGAGTTTTTGCTGATGCAGCTCATGGTCATTATTCCCCCACACAAAATACACCGGGGCAATCCTTGCTAAACGTTTCACATTTTCTTCGACTCTAGCATAAGGGACTCCCTTTTCAGCTAAGTCCCCGCCGATCATAATGACATCAGGCTGCTGCTCTTTTACTTCCGCTAATAAAGTATCACTAATTAGACGGCGATGTGTATCAGAAATAAAGAAAATAACAGCAGGTCGATCTGACTGAAGTCCTTCTATTGTAAAGTAATGCTTTTTGATGTTGTTTTGTTTTGCCGTTTTCACCATTTTCGCTGTTACACACACACCTGTTGTCACAGCGGCTATGGCAGCAGTAAATCCGATGGCATATTTCATTATGAATGACTCCCTTGTATCAGCTTTCTTTTATAGGACGCTTGAATGAAAAAAGACGTTTCAACTGTTTAAACGTCTTTTGCTCATTTATTTACTTTCATAATAGAGATTGATATCATATTGCGTCTGCATGAAGTGGAAAACGGCCTCGCGCTCTTTCCATTGATTTGATTGAGGCCATAAATCTGTGCTTTTCTGTATAATTTCACATCTGAGCTTATGATATTCATCCTCAGCCTTTTCTTCTTTTTTCTTATAATAATACGATGCGTAAAAAGCAAACACTTCAGCCATGATCCAAAACAGAAACACCTCATGGCCAAGCAATGTGGCAATCATCGCTTCCGGCTGCAGGGAGCCCCCGCTATTAGCTGTTATCACAAAATAAAACAGAAGAATCGCAAGTGATAAAAGGGCTGTCCATTGCCACCTTTTGCATTGTTTTGCAAATCCCTCGTATTTGCGCTTCCTTTTGATCAATGTTTCAATCATTTTCTGTGTCGGCTGATCCATATAGCGGCTGATTGCGTGCAATGTCATCACATACACCCTTGTCCCTTTTTTCTACATATGTATGTGCTTTTCGATTCATTCATGTCAAATATTAATTTTCTAATGGGATATTCAATACTTGTCCGCTGTACACGCTATTCCCTTTTAAATGATTGTAAGCTCGAATTTTCTCTTCCCCTGATCGGTTTTGATAGTACTTCATGGAAATTCGATACAAGTTTTCCTCTGGTCCAACAGTATGCTGCACGACACGAACAGGCTTTTCTTCCTGCTTCTTCTTCTCTTCTGCTTCTTTTCGCTTTTTTTCTTCTTGCTGTTTTTGAAGAGCGAGCTGTTGCTGCTCACGCTTTTTTGCAGCTTCGGCCTTTTCACGCTCAGCCTTCTCTTTAGCGGCTTGTTCTTTTTTCTTTTGCTCTGCTTTTTCTTTTGAACGCTGCTTTTCTTTATCAGCATCTTTCTTTTTCTTCTCATCATCAGACGCATCCGCTTTGTCAGCGCTTGAATCATTTTTTGTTTCAACAAGTGCTGACGGGACTGGATCTGTGTCAGCACTCGATGTTTTATCAATATAAACACCTTGATTGTTGTTATCGTTAATTTCCTTTGATGTGTAATAAATCAACAGGAAGAAAACCGTGACGACAATAATAGGAAAGATAATAGCCAGTGTCGTAAACAATGGATTACGCACCTTTTTGGTTCGCTGCTTTTTATATTCATGAAAGTCTTCTCTTGTAGGAAAGTGAGAGTCATCTGAAGGATGCACTTTTTCTTCTTCAAGATTTTCCTCTACATCATCATCATGAATGTTTGTCAGCTGCTGCTTTTTTCTCTTCATTCTCGACATTTCTTCCATGTTCATCCCTCCCCCAATATTTAAAACGAATTTGACATGCAAAGACTAAGTCAATGACAAAGTGTGTCATGACAGGAACGAATAAATTCCCTGTCCACTCGTATAAAAGTCCTAAAAAAATACTAATAGAAACCACAAGGATAAACAAGAGTATTTTTGACAAGTAGCGAAAGTGAAGAAGTGCAAACACAATGCTTGCAATCTCCAGTCCAAATTGCTGCTGAACGATCCCGCGAAATAAAATTTCTTCTGAAAAGGCAATGAGCAGCGTTAACCAAACAATATGCGGGATGCTGCGGTTTTTGAACATTTTTTCATTTAATCCGCCATCATCATACATATGAGCTGGAAACACCTTCATGACAATAGCGTCGACAATAATCACAAGCAAAGCGCCGCCAATTCCGTAAGTCAGGATACGCATATCTCGGATCTGCCATAGGGCTGTAAAATCAGTCCAATGATCAAACATAAACATCCCTAGTAAAAAAGAGACAATCAGCATGAGCAGCTGTGTGAAATACAACTGTTCTACTACTTGTCGATCGGTTAATTTTTCAATAATACGGCGATGTTGTTCAATCAATGCTGCGCCTCTTTTGTCAGATGAAATAGACGATCCAGCTCGGTCTTCCAGTGTTTCATTTCATTCAGCTCCAATGGTTGATCTTTTTTTTCGTAATCAGACAGGTCAAGTCCGCATGAAGAGCAGCAGTTCCCAAAGGAAGCGTCCTCCGTTAGATCAAGCTGCTCATCAAAGTATGATAACAGAGATTGCCTAAAGCAGCGATGGCCAGTGATATGCTCTTTAAACTGCCACACTTTTTTTAGCTTTTCTGTTTGTCTATCCTGCAGCTTTTCTTTCAGCTTCTTCATGAGTAAACGGGGCTGTTCAGTTTGGTACATCGTGTAATAATGCGAGAGCATTCGCGCGCGCGTCTCCTGAAGCCCTGCTTCCATCAATTGTTCACGTAATTTCTTTTCATCATTGATCGGCATTTGTGATAATCGGGCTAAGAAAAAATCAATTTCCGGGTCATCAAATCCTTCTGCTTGAATCAAATGACTTTGAATATCCGCATCCTCTTCTGTATATAAAAGAACGCTCACACTATTTTTCCCGTCCCGTCCAGCTCTTCCAATTTCCTGCATAAATGCTTCAATTGACTGAGGCGGACTCATATGAATCACAAAGCGTATATTTGCTTTATCAATTCCCATTCCAAAAGCACTTGTACAGCAAATGAGATCAATTTGACCGCTGATAAATTGCTGCTGGATCAGCATGCGGTCCCCTGACTCCATTCCGCCATGATAAAACTCTACACGTTGATGCGTTTTTTGTTTCACCAAACGTGAAATATCTTCTGTCATTTGCCGGGTCGGACAATAAATCAGCCCAGGCCCTTGAAGGGTTTCCACAAGCTCAAGTGCTCGTTTCTCTTTTGCTTCTTTCGTTTCATGCGCCTCTTTTAATAGTGCAATATTCGGCCGGTTAACTGAATGAATATGAACCTCTGGATGCTCTAGCCGCAACGTTTGCACAGTATCTTTTAAGGTTTGTTTCGTCGCAGTTGCCGTTAGTGCTAAGGCGACAGGATTACCGAGCGCTTCCCTCCATTCCCCAAGCTTGGAATATTCCGGGCGGAAATCATGTCCCCATTCCGATATACAGTGAGCTTCATCTACAACGAATAGACCAACATGCATCGCTTTGAGCTGCTCTACCAATACCTCTGACATAAGCGCCTCAGGTGCGACAAATAAAAATTTATATGATGGCAAATGCCGAATAATATGTCTTCTTTCCTGAAAGGACAGTGTACTGTTAAGCGCAGCCACTCGCTTTTCACCGCGCATTTTCATGCGTTCCACTTGATCTTCCATGAGTGATAAAAGAGGTGAAATGATCAGCACTAACCCGTCTGTCAAATAGCCCGGAATTTGATAACAAAGTGACTTCCCGCCACCAGTAGGAAGCATGGCAACCGTATCTTTTTGTTGAAGTACACTTCGAATAATGTCCTCCTGACCTGTTTTGAAGGCATCATAACCAAAATATCGCATCAGCGTCTGATGAAGCTTATCCATTTGCTTTCACCATCCTTGTCAATGCCAATCGTATTTGAAAATAAGTAAATGAATGCTCGAGACTTTCTTTGATCAGCTTCATCTTGTTGGTTTGGAGCTGACCGGCTACCTCATGTATCGCCTGTTGAGCTTCACTGCTGACATATGGTTCGATCGAGAAGCTCGGCTCATGTATCGAGAGCTCCACAATATGATCTTCAATTGTCGCTTTTTTTAATGAACGAATATGAGCAATTTGATCAATACTGAACCCTTTTTGTACAAGCTCAAGCGTTTTATGGGTAGAGGTGGTCAGCACACGTTTGAATTGAAGATCATCTATCATTCGCTGGATGATCGGTGCCTCACCTTTTTGCGCACATTGAATAAAATAATGGAGCACATTCCAAAAAAGCAAGTAAACATACCATACATCTTCTTTCATCCATTCCGCCATTTGCTGGTATGTCCGTCCGATTCTTTCATTGGAAGTCAATGAATAAACAAAAAGCAGTGCCTCTTGATCAGTTAAATGAGCAAGAAGTGTTTCAAGCTCATGATGGATATCTTCAGAAAGCTTTTTCTTCTGGTGATATTGCGAGAAGAAGGATTTTGTCCAGTTTTGAACCGATATATCTCTTTGAATCGGCACATAGTGTTGTGACCGCGCTGCATGATGTGAAAGGACCTGCACAAGTAAAGACAGCCTCATCCATAACACCTTTGCTTTATCATGATACTTGGCACCATCAAAATAAACTGGCATTGGTTTTTCAGTGAAACACTGCCTGAGCATACTTATTCCTGCATCTGTGGCAATGAATGCATCCCCTGTCTTTCTGATGAAGTTCTGCTCTTTTAGCCTTTGTACAGAGCGGTCCAACTGATCCCTCGTAAAAGCTGGATAGCAGCCGAAGTAGCTAGAAAGCTGAAACAAACTTGCATCCTGTATCGTTTGTGATGATTTTTTTCCTTTAAAAAGATGGTAGACAGCACTAATGGAGCGTTCGCCGTTCAATTTATGTACGCTGTCCATCAACATGACATCCAAGTAATGAATCGTCATTGACCAAAGCACCTGTCTTCCTGACAAAATTCGAATATTTTCTCCCTTTATTTTAACAGATTTCATTGAAGAAGAAATGTTTAAACTCAATTAATGGGGGAAAGTTATGAACAAACCCTTATGTGATAAGCATTCTCAATCACTTTACAGTTGAAATGTGAATTTAAAATCATTACAATAAGGTTTGAGGAAATTGGTTTTTTATCGGTGAAACTAAAAAGGTTAAACCATTTGTTCCATCGAACAATCTGGGAGGTATTTTTTTAACATGGCAAAATATACAATTGTAGACAAAGACACATGTATTGCTTGCGGCGCATGCGGTGCAGCTGCTCCAGACATTTATGATTATGATGATGAAGGCATTGCATTTGTCACGCTTGATGACAATCAGGGGACTGTAGAAGTTCCAGAAGTACTTGAAGAAGATATGCTTGATGCATTTGAAGGTTGCCCAACTGACTCAATCAAAGTTGCGGACGAAACTTTCGATGGTGATCCACTTAAGCATGAATAGGATAAAAGCCCCTTTAAAAGGGGCTTTTTTATATTAACTATTTTGAAGTCGGCGTTTATTTTCAAACCACGGACGCATTTTGACAAAAATGAAACTAAAGACGATGGTGATGATGATTCCTTTAATCAGGTTAAAAGGCAAGATCCCTGCTGTAATGGTTGCCTTTAGCACATGATCTGACAGGACGGGTGCATTCAAAAACCATGTATAAGCAGGAAGGAACAAGAAATAGTTTAAGATGCTCATCATGACTGTCATCAGTAATGTTCCGAGAATCATGGACCACGCTAACCCTCTTGCTGATTTAATCTTTTTAAAAATAAAAGCCACCGGTAAGATGAATAGTACTCCTGCTGTAAAATTCGCTACTTGATCCACAGGAACACCGGACATGCTACCATGAATGAGGTAGTGCAGTAGATTCTTTAAAGCTTCAACAGCAATCCCAGCACCTGGCCCATAAATTAAAATCGCAATAATCGCAGGAATATCACTAAAATCAATTTTTAAATACCCAGGAAGCCCAGGGAAAGGGAAATTCAATAACATTAATACAAATGCGATACTGCTAAGCATGCTGATGACAACTAAACGTTTTACTTTACTTTGATTCAATATTCTCTCTCCTTTTCGATCAAATCTTTCGAAAAGAGGATTGTTCAATTTTAGCCACAAAAAAACCGCTCTGAATACATACACAGGAGCGGGAAATTTAGGCTACACAAATAAACGTATAAACAGACATGTTTTCAACGTTTACGAACCTCCATCTTCTCCCATCCAGACTATACTGTCGGCTTCGGAATCACACCGAATCCTGCCAAAAAAGGCTCGCGGGCTTAGAGACTATGTCTCATCACCGCCGGTAGGGAATTACACCCTGCCCCGAAGATTGATCATTATTCAATTCGACATCATTATATATGATATATGAGCATTTGTACAGATAAAAATCCTGAGCAAATTCATCAGTTTTAAGAAATCGTAAAAAACCTAAAATTTATAATGACAAATGCGTAAAAATTGGTTATCTTTTGTTTAAAGGTGTCCATTCTTGATCAAGACACTAAAAAATGTTCGTGTTTTCTTTTTCGCTTTACTGCTTTAATTTGATTGACACAGCGAAAAGGAATATGGTAAATTATCAGATATTTATGACGTTTATTTTAGGAGGAAATCTTACGATGTTTCGAGTATTAGTCTCAGATAAGATGAGCAATGATGGTCTTTTACCACTATTAGAATCAGATTTTGTTGAAATTGTTCAAAAAAATGTAACAGAAGCAGAAGATGAATTACACACGTTTGATGCCTTACTTGTCAGAAGTGCCACAAAAGTAACAAAAGAACTTTATGAAAAAATGACTTCATTAAAAATTGTTGGCCGTGCCGGTGTGGGAGTCGACAACATTGACATTGATGAAGCAACAAAACACGGTGTGATTGTCATCAATGCACCAAATGGAAATACGATTTCAACGGCAGAGCATACGTTTGCGATGATCTCATCTCTCATGCGTCATATTCCTCAAGCGAATATTTCTGTTAAATCAAAAGAATGGAACAGAGGCGCATATGTCGGTGCTGAGCTTTACGGAAAATCTCTTGGGATTGTTGGCTTAGGCAGAATTGGAAGTGAAATCGCCCAGCGTGCAAGAGCATTTGGCATGACGGTCAACGTATTTGACCCTTTCCTCACAAAAGAACGTGCCGAAAAAATTGGTGTCAATGCAAAATCACTTGATGAAGTGCTTGAAGTATCAGATATTATTACGGTACATACACCTTTAACAAAAGAAACTAGAGGACTTCTCAATAAAGAAACAATCGCAAAAACGAAAAAAGGTGTTCGTCTAGTAAACTGTGCACGCGGCGGCATCATTGACGAACGAGACCTTCTTGAAGCACTTGAAAATGGTCATGTCGCAGGGGCTGCTCTCGATGTATTTGAAGTAGAACCACCTACTGAGAATCCACTTGTGGATCATCCAAACGTCATTGCCACTCCGCATCTTGGTGCATCTACAAAAGAAGCACAATTAAATGTGGCGGCACAAGTCTCTGAAGAAGTTCTTCAATTTGCAAAAGGACTCCCGGTCATGTCATCTATTAATCTACCAGCGATGACAAAAGACGAGTTCAAAAAAATCCAGCCTTATCATCAATTTGCAGGAAAACTTGGACGTCTTGTTTCTCAATCGATGAGAGAACCTGTAAAAGAAGTCAGCATTTCATATGAAGGATCTATCGCAAAACTCGAAACATCATTTATTACAAAAAGTCTGCTTTCTGGCTTTTTGAAAGAGCGTGTCGATTCGACTGTAAATGAAGTCAATGCTGGTATGGTGGCAAAAGAACGTGGCATTAGCTTTAGCGAGAAAATTTCTTCAAGCGAATCTGGCTATGAGAACAGCATTTCCATTGAAGTCAAAGGTGACCTTTCCACCTTTACATTAAAAGCAACGTATATCCCGCATCTAGGTGAGCGTGTCGTTTCTATTAATGGTTTCAATATTGACTTTTACCCAGATGGGCACCTTGTCTATATTCAGCATACTGACGCACCTGGTGTCATCGGTCAAGTTGGAAAAATTTTAGGCGACCACGATGTGAACATTGCGACAATGCAAGTAGGCCGTAAAGAAAAAGGCGGCGAAGCCATCATGATGCTTTCTTTTGATAAGCACCTTGAAGATGAAATTGTCCAAACGTTAACTAAAGTGAGCGATATTCTTTCTGTACGTCTGATTGACCTATAAAAAAATGGTAAACCTCATGCAAAAGCATGAGGTTTATTTTGTTGAAACGATTAAACGTTCACCTGTACGTATGAGATGCGTTGTCAGTGCATTGATTTTCTTCAATTGATCAACGGTCATTTGATGTGCTTTAGCAATAGACCAGAGCGTGTCCCCTCGTTGTATGACATATGTATGTTTCTCATATCCATCTACATGGAGGGCTGGCTCTTGGAAACGATCTCTTGCAATGATTGTGAGCGGATCTACTGCATCTTCTTTACTAACTGACCAATTACCCCTGTGCACCTCAAAATGCAAATGAGTGCCCCTAGAGGCGCCTGTGTTGCCTATGATGCCGATCGGCTGCCCTGTTTGTACATGGTCACCATTCTTTACAAAACGCGCATTTAAATGCGCATAGACGGTTTCATATCCATTTGGATGCCGAATAAATACAACTTCACCATATGTAGCAGATACATAGGAACGAGTAACCACACCTTCGCTAGCAGCAAAAATGGATTCTCCTTCTGGTGCAGCAATGTCTAACCCCTTATGCGAACCACCTCTTGTCCCAAACAAATCAGTGACTTCACCTTTGATTGGTTCCACCCACTCGGTTGTTTTCTCTGCATGGGCAAACGGTGATAAGGTCAAGAACAAGAAACAGCTAGCACATATGTAGCAATACCTTTTCATCAGTGACTTCCCTTCTTTGAAGTTCTTTTCATGACAGCTTAGTATACCTCAAGGAAGCCCTTTTCTATACATGAAAAAAGAACGCAATAAGTTGCGTCCTCAGATTGTTGACAAAGGGCTAAAATGAACTTGATTTTAGCCCTTTGTCTTCGTTTCAGCGTGATAGAAAACCTTTGCAGTCTAGGAAGGACGAGCACCGGAGCAGAGTGAATTTGGCATTCGTGAGCACCGGAGCGCAGGACTGACAAAGAATGCGAGGGTTTGTCTACACGCTGAGAACGCAATAAGTTGCGTCCTTTAGCGTTCTTTGATAACAACTGGGTTTGGCAGTGCCGGTACCTCTAGCGGTTCTTTTAATTCATATGGGCCTACTTGATCTGTTCCTGCATTTTGTATTGTGACATCTGTAAAACCGAAATCTTTCGCTGTGAGCAGCAGTCCTTCAATAAGTAAAATATGATCAATTGAGTCCGTTAATTGTGCTGATGCTCCAAACGTGATGGTTGCATGTTTTCCTTTTGATGTCACCTTTTGAATAGGCTCTTCTTTAATGAGTGGATCGAGTCCTGCATCATTCGCCCGCTTCATCGCCTCTACCGCATCTTTATAAGAAGGATAATCATCTTTTGAGGGCACCAAAAATGTTCCGCTCTTATTTTCTAAAACGTAGTAAGCGTGCTTTGTTTGTTTATTAATTGAAATGGTACCTAGACGGCCATTCGTCCCTAATTGAAGGTGCGAGCCATTGACAGACTTGACCTGTACTTGTTTATATTGGCTCCATTTTAACGTTTCTTTTACCATGTCTTTAAAACGGTTGGCTTCTTTTAATGTATCAAGAGACAAATCATTTTTCAGCTGAAAAATCAGTGTATCCCCTTTTTCACTCACATCCACCATATCCATATAGGCTTGAAGAGGTTTTGTCATTTCAGGCAGCTCCAGTTTTTCATATGTATCAAGAAGCGCCTGCACATCGTCATGCTTATTTTCTTTTTGAATACTGATTGGGACAACTTGAGAAGTCGATTCATCTATGTATGAAATCGTCATATACTTTTCTTTGTCAGATGCATAAGCAACATGTGAAGGATCATTTGTGTTTTTTACCGCCTCTAATGTAGCATTCACCTGTCCTTTTTCAGCACTCGAGTCCATTTTCACTTTCTTTATATCTTGAGCAGCCGGCTGAAATAAATGAGGAGAAATCAAAAACGCCATAAATAAGACCACAACGGTTGCGACCGCTGGACCGATCCATCTGGCACTTTTCTTTTTCTTCCCGCTTGCCATCAGCATTTGCTGGTAAATCTGCTTAGATGAACGGTTGTCCTCCACCTTTGGAAGCTGACTGAGTAATACTTTAATTCGTTCTTCGCTCCAATTGGACCTGTTCGTTTTCATTCACTAGCTCCTCCTTCAAAAGCTCCATATGTTTTCGGAGCACTTTCAGGCCTCGGTGCTGCGTTGTTTTGACTTTGCTTTCCGAGAACTTTAGCGCCTTGGCCGTCTCCATGATTGAGTAGCCTTGGATAAACCTTAAAATGATGACGGCTCGTTGATCAATGGTGCAATGATCAAGTGCGGCATAAATTTCTTTGATATTTTCATCCTGTACAGCCAATTCATCTGGGAGCAGGTCTGGATCTTTTACATCCTGTTTATCCCAATCAAACGTGCCGAGCACCCGTTGTCTGATGGTTTGCTGTTTGCGAAACCAGTCAATTGCCACATGCCTTGCAATTGAAAACAGCCATGTTTTCTCGCTGCTTCTTCCTTCAAAAGTTTTATATGAGTGAAGTACCCGAATGTAAACCTCCTGCACGAGATCCTCTGCCTGATTTTTATCTTTTACCATATAAAATAAAAATTGGTACAAATCTTGATGGTACGAATCATATATTTTTTGAAAGGTTTCATGCATAGGAAACCCCTCCGTTCACTTATTTTTGTCGAGTGACTCTCACAAAACGTTACATTACAACTTTATGACAAATATATTACAAGATCGACAATTTGGAAAGGGCTTTTAGTTTAACTTCTCCTTAAAAATATGAAAATAGAAAAAACACTTCATTTTCTTTCGAAAAGAAGTGTTTCTCATGTAACAAGATTCTTCGTCAAGATTAGACGAGTTCCTGCTTTTTTTTCGGAATATAGAAAGTGAAGTGAGTACCTGTTCCAGCTTTACTATGTGCATGAATGGAGCCTTGATGCGCTTCTACGATGTTCTTCACAATCGCAAGGCCCAGCCCCGTACCGGAACGTCCTCTTGTTCTTGCTTTATCTGCTTTATAGAACCGTTCAAAAATAAATGGGAGATCCTCTTCAGGAATGCCGCTTCCCGAATCTTTCACATCCATCTTGAGCCCATTTTCCACCGATTGAACTGAGAAGTGAACTTCTCCGCCTTCTGGTGTATGACGAATGGCATTATCGATGAGATTTGTAAAAACCTGTTCTATTTTATCTGGATCAAATACAAAATACGGTTCTTCTACTTGAATTTCATACGTCAGGTTGATTTGTTTTTCTTTCGCAATTCCAAGGAATTTACGGTAGATTTTTTCAGTCAGCTCTTCTGTATCAGTTGATTCAAGATTCAGTGTAATATGACCAGCTTCCATACGTGCGAGATCGAGAAGATCATTCACAAGACGCCCCATTCGAAGTGATTCATCATAGATAATTTGGGCAATCTCTTTCTTTTCCTCTTCTGATCCGGCAATGTCATCGACAATCGCTTCACTATAGCCCTGGAGCATAGCAATAGGTGTGCGGAGTTCATGACTAACATTTGCAATGAAGTCTTTTCTTAGCTTATCCAGTCTTCTCTCTTCTGTCATATCGCGAAGTACCGCTACCGCTCCTCTGACATCTTGCTGGTTATAAAGCGGAGACATGAGAAGAACCCAAGTACGCCCTTGCAGCGTGACTTCGATCATTTGCTCTTTTTCCGTACTGACGGCAGTATGAAACAATTCACGCGCTTCTGGCGGCAGTTCATCCCCATCTTTGATCTTCATATTTTGCTCGTAATACCAAGCCTGCAAGAATCTTTCTGCAGGAGGGTTTGTCATGAGAATCGTTCCATCAATATTGATCGTGATGACACCGTCTGCCATACTGCTGAGAATGTTGGACAGATGTTCTTTTTCTTGATTTAAAGCGGTTATATGAAATTTAAGCTGCTTACCCATTTGATTAAAGGCGATCGCCAGTTCCCCAATTTCATCTTGCGTTAAAATAGGAATCTTTGTATCAAATTTCCCTTTCGCCAAATCTTGTGCTCCCTCTCTCATCTTTCTGAGAGGATAGGTGACACGAGTGGATAAGAAGAAAGCGAAAATCGTCGTCAGCACAATCGCAATTCCGGCTGCGAGGAAGATATAACGCGTCGTATGTTTTGTTGTCTGCTCTACTGCGAGGAGGGATTGAGAAAGAAAGACCATTCCTTTCTTTCCGTTCGCCTCGTAAGGAACACCTACTACAATGCGTTCATCCTTCTGATTGCCTGTATCAGATTCAGCTCGTTTACTGATTTTTTTTCGTTGTGTCAGTGCTTTGTTCAAATCTTTGTCTGCTTCAATTTGTTCTTTTGTGATCGCAGGAAGCTTGCCGCCTTTTTCAGACGAATACCATTCTAGTCCATCCTCTTGAACAATCGCGATACTTGTCAATTTATCAGCTAGTTCTGATGTAATCGATCTTGCAAGCGATTGATCCTCATGGCTTTCTAAAATGACTGCTACTTTGTTGGCCATTTGTGTTAAATCAGACTTTGCTTCTTCCACATGGTAATTCTCAATGAACTCTAAAAGAAGCACAGTTAAAATCGATAAAACAATGAGCACGAGGAAAAGAATGGTTAACCATAGCTTTCCTACGACACTTTTCCACAGCTTCATTCAGCGCCGACCTCAAATTTGTACCCGACACCCCATACTGTCACGATTTTTTTCGCTGCTTCTGGTGACACTTTATTTAGTTTTTCGCGAAGCCTTTTGACGTGGGTATCCACTGTTCTCAGATCCCCAAAGAATTCATACTGCCACACTTCTTTGAGAAGCTTTTCCCTGTCATAGACCTTATCCGGCGTTTTTGCCAAGAAGTACAGAAGTTCGTATTCCTTCGGCGTGAGGCTGACTTCTTTTCCATCTGCTGTGACCCGGTGTGCGTCATGATCAATGGATAGATGAGAAAACACAAGAACATCTTTTGTGGTTGTTCCAGTATTAAGGTATGACGTTTGAGACGATCTTCTTAGCAGTGCTTTCACACGAAGAACCACTTCACGCGGGCTGAAAGGTTTGACGATATAATCATCCGTTCCTGCCTCAAAGCCTTGCACACGGTTAGCTTCCTCACCTTTTGCTGTCAGCATAATAATTGGTGTGGCTTTTTTATCTCGGATTTGATTACACACTTCAATCCCATCTGTCCCAGGCATCATTAAATCAAGCAAAATGAGGTCATAATCGGTTTGAAGTCCTTTTTGAATGGCTTCATCCCCATTTTCCGCTTCATCAATTTCATAATTTTCCCGTTCTAAATACATTTTTAAAAGGCGACGAATTCTTGCCTCATCATCGACGACTAATATTTTCGTTTGAGTTGTGTGTTCCATTAGACAATCCTCCTGCTTTCTCCGTTGTTACATACATTTTAACAAAAAGCCGAATCGAATCATAAAAGTTGGCCTTTTTCATGCGATTACGCGTAAGAATGAAGCCCCGCAATCACTAGGTTGACAAAGATGAGGTTAAACATAATGATCGCAAATCCGATTACAGCAAGCCAAGCGGACTTTTCACCATGCCAGCCTCGTGATAACCGAAGGTGGAGATAGGCGGCGTAAAATAAAAATGTAATTAAAGCCCATACTTCCTTCGGGTCCCATCCCCAGAATCTCGTCCATGCAATTTGTGCCCAGATCATCGCAAAAATAAGACCACCTAACGCAAATACTGGGAATCCTATGGAAACAGCCCTGTACCCAATTTCATCGACTAAATCGAGATTCACTTGTCTTACGAGCGGCTGAAGCAGCGCACTTAGTCGTTTGCGAATGATCAATCTTAGCAGTCCATAAATAATCAGCCCAACGCCAAATGACCACAGCACTGTATTCACCTTTCTACCTGAAAAAACAGGCGGCAGATCAACTACAGGCTCTAAACGATCTTTTGTGATAAGCTCTCCTTTATGAGGTCCTACTAAGGCAGGCAGCTCATAGACCATGACGCTCTCTTTTTTATTTTTATCTACCCAATTAAATTCCGCTTCATACCCTATCATTCTAAAGATGGACGTGACAGCGATAAATGCAAGGGTGACCACAATCATAAACATGACTAGCTCTAAGCCAAAGGTTTTCTTCCCCGGTTTTGTTTGATCGACATGCTTCAAAAGAAAAATCACACCTGCCACAAAACTGATCGCCAAAATGGCTTGACCAAGCGCTGCTGTCGTGACGTGAATATATAGCCAATTACTTTGAAGCGAAGGAATCAGCGGTGAAATATCCGATGGAAACATGCTTGCATAAGCAATGATTAATAAAGCGATTGGAAGTGTGAATAAACCTAGCACAGACACTTGATAGACAAAATATAAAATAATAAATGCGAGCACCAGCATCATGCCAAAGGCTGTGGTGAATTCAAACAGATTACTGACTGGTGCGTGACCAGACGCGATCCACCTTGAAATAAAATAGCCAAATTGACTCAAAAAACCAATGATGGTGAGCGTTATGCCGATAAGTGCCGCCTTATTTTTGCGCGGACCCTCTTCATTCTTTTTTCCTTTAATGGCCCCTCCAAAAAAAGGAACTGCCGCTAAATACAATAGAAAAGCTGCAAATAACAGGTTTTCACTGACTGCCGCCATCTAACCCTTCCCCCTTGCTTTTTCTGATACTTGTTGTATCAGGCAGTTCTTTTTGATCCACTGGCTGTTTGATGCCACTGCCGTGCAGTAACACCTTGAGATCAGACTTTAAGCCGAACCAGTTTTTGTTTGTATGTCCTGCCACAAACACTTTTCCATCCTTTACCGACAGCCAGATTCTTCTATGCTGCCAGTACATCCCTTGTACGACACCAATCATAAAGATGATTCCGCCAACAATAAGTACCCAGAGTGTTAAGTCTTTTCGAACCGTTAAACCTGTCACGTTTTTTGTTTCAACCCGGTCAAATTTCATTTTATAAAGATTGTTATCTGAACCCTCTACTGTCTCTTGAATTGCGACAAAGCTTTTTTCACCTTTTGGTTTTTCAGGAGAGATCATTTCAAATACGAACGCAGGATTATTCGGATTCCTCGTTTTCGTACTAGGTGTGCCATCTTCGTCAAAATAAAAATCAGGCAAATAACTCATCACCTTGACTTTGTAACCGCTACCAAGATCATATTCTGACTTAGGCTCCAGCAGATTAATCTTCACTGTTCCGAAAGATTTCTCAGTATCTTTTCGAATCAGCTGAAAGACCATTTGATCGAGTTCATTTTGTTTAAAATCCACTTGATATAATGAGAAATTGTCAAACTTAAGCGGTTCATTCACTTTAATATCGTGTTCTGTTACCTGCTTTAGCTTTGGCTTTTCACCAAAAACAACTTCCCCTTCACGTTTGTATAAAACGGCATCGGTTTTATAACTTTTGACGACTTGACCATCGCCAGCCTTTTCAATCGCATTTTCAAAGACTTCTTTTTCTTTTTCAGATTCATAGCGGTCAATTGAAAACGCGTTATTCTTTAAGAAGTATTGGCCTCCCGTCCCTGGGATTGGTGCCGTTTCGCCTTCTCTTACCCATAATGTTTCATCCACGTACATTCCCGGAACAAACCGGAGCATGGATCCAATGAGAAATATAATTAATCCAATATGATTGACGTAAGGCCCCCAGCGGGAAAAGCGGCCTTTTTCAGCTAAAATATGTCCATCTTCTTCTCGTACGCGGTAACGCTTTTGTTTCATCTTACTAAGGATGCCTTCATATGTATGTTGATCTAATGTTTGGTTTGTTTCGCTGAAAAGACGCTGCCTTCTCATAAAGCCTTCTTTTTTGACAACCCCTTGATTTTTGAGTGCGCGATAAAGTGGAATCACTCGATCAAGGCTGCAAATCACAAGGGAAATTCCGATAGATGCGACAAGGGCTAAAAACCACCAAGAATTATAAAGATCATGGAATCCAAGGATGTAATATAACTTGCCAAACGCCCCATATTGCTCTTCATAATAAGTGGAAGCTGATGCATCTGGCGGAATAAACCGCTCCTGCGGAAAAATAGTTCCTAGCGAAGAAGCTAACAGTGTGATGACAATGAGCCACACACCCACTTTTACGGAAGAAAAAAAGTTCCATACTTTATCAACAATCGTTTTGTTGTATGTTTGCGAGCGTCTTGCACTGCCGTCATATCTCATATCAAGCAGCTTTGATGAATTTTTCTCTTTTGCTGCAATGGGATTCCCGCATGATTCACATAGAACAGTACCGATTGGATTAATATGTCCACACTCGCACTTTACCTCTTTCATTCTATGACCCCTTTGGTTTAATCAAATTCATATATTCATAGACATTACGTTCTGTCATCGTTCCCTTTATGACTTTGATTACTTTGCCTTCAGGATTAATTAAAAATGTGGTTGGCAGCGGCGTAATATCATATGCCTCTGTCACTTGACGATCTTTGTCCATGGCAACAGGAAAATTCACGCCATAAGCATTCATAAAATTCTTCACAGCAATATTGGATTCTCCCACATTTACGGCAACAATTTCGACACCGCGATCCTTGAACACTTCATACTGATTTGCCATATAAGGGAATTCCTGCTTACATGGACCGCACCATGTACCCCAAAAATTGAGAAAGACACCTTTGCCTTTTAAGTCCTTTAATTCAATCCGTTCCCCATCTACCGATTGAAGGACAAAGTTCGGCGCAATAGATCCTTCTTTGATTTGATCCTGTTTGGCAAATACTGAGTTATACATCGTATAACACAGTGCAGCAAGCATCACGAGGAGAATGCCCGTCCGTATGAAAAATCGTCTTTTCTTCATCTGAAGTACCCCTTCCCCATAGACATTCAGGTAAATTATAGCATTCTCCTTCTTTTGATGCTTCTTCATTTTTTGAAGTTTATGTGAAAATTAAAAAGCGCTTTTCCCATGATCCGCAATCGCTCTTAGGCGTTTTACTTCATGCGGCGTCAATTCTCTGCGATCTCCTGGTCTCATGCCTTCAATATGAAGGAAAGCATATTGCTCTCTTTTGAGTTTTAAAACGTCGTGGCCGATTGCTTCAAACATGCGGCGAACCTGTCTATTTCTGCCTTCATGAATGGTTAATTGCACAATACATGTTTGCTTTCGTTTATCAATCGAGAGCATCTTGGCACGGGCAGGTGCTGTTTTTTTATGGTCTAACATGATTCCTTTTTCTAGCTTTCTAAGCAATTCTTTTGAAGGGATGCCTTTTAGTTTCGCTGCATACGTTTTATCAATTTCATATTTCGGATGCATGAGCTTATGGGCAAATTCGCCATCATTTGTAATCAAAATTAAACCGCTCGTATCATAATCCAACCTGCCGATTGGATACAGACGCTGCGGAACATCATCAAAGAAGTCTGTCACGACTTTGCGTCCTTTATCATCCTCGGCAGCTGAAATGACGCCGCGCGGTTTATAAAGCATAAAGTAAACCGGTTCTTCTCTTTCAAGCTTTAAGCCATTGACTTCAATTTTATCTGAAGAGCCCACCTTTACTCCGAGCTCTGTCACTGTTTCACCATTAACGGTAACTCGTCCTTCTTTAATTAATTCTTCAGCCTTTCGTCTAGAAGCGACGCCGGCATGGGCAATTACTTTCTGTAAACGTTCCATTTGTCTTTCACCTCATGTACTATCTTACTTGCTTGGCTTGAAACAAACAAGCATTCGTGGAAAAATAAGCGTTTCATCTGTCTAATTTCAACAAAAAAGCTGTTTTCCATCCACGAAATAAAAAAAGCGCCTGATTAGGCGCCGCTAAATAACAAACTGACGATAATAATTGATGCAATGATCCCAATCAGGTCTGCAAGCAGCCCCACTTTCAATGCATCTCCCATTTTTTTAATACCAACTGCTCCAAAATAGACGGTTAAAATATAAAGGGTCGTATCCGTTGACCCTTGCATAACGGCGGCAAGCTTGCCGATAAAAGAGTCTGGACCATAAGTCGCAATTAAGTCTGATGTCATACCAAGCGCCGCTGTTCCTGATATAGGACGAATAAACGCAAGCGGCACCACTTCTGTAGGAACTCCAATCGCTGTGAACACAGGTTTCAATAATTCCATGACAAAGTCAAGGGCACCTGATGCTCGGAAAATCGTAATGGCGACAAGCATACCGACTAAATATGGAATGATTGAAAAGGCAATTTGAATGCCTTCTTTCCCGCCTTCTACAAATGTTTCGTACGTCGGTACTTTTTTAATCGTCCCTGCAATTAATATTCCTGCGATGATCAGTGGAATCAAAGCAAGTGACAGCCAGTTAATAAATGCCACAAGATCACCCCCGCCTGCTTCTGCGATAGTGGAAATAGCGATCAATCATAATCGCACCGATACCTGAAATAAGTGTCGCCAAAATGGTTGGGCCTACAATATCTGTTGGCTGATCTGCGCCATAGGTCATACGAATGGCAATGACAGTCGTTGGCACAAGTGTGATAGAGGATGTATTGACTGCTAAAAAAGTGATCATAGACCGGCTCGCCTCATTTTTTCCGCCATTTAATGCTTTCATCTGCTCCATCGCCTTAATCCCAAGTGGAGTGGCAGCATTGCCAAGCCCAAAGAAATTTGCCATGAGATTGGACAGAATATACCCCATCGCTGGATGATTCGCAGGAATCTCAGGAAATAGTTTTGAGATAAAGGGCCGGCATAATTTACTAAAGAAATGTAACAACCCCGCTTCTTCTGCGATCTTCATCAATCCTAGCCAGAATACAAGAACACTAATCAGCCCTATTGAAATGGTGACCGCTTCTTTTGATCCTTTAAAGACCGCTTCATTCACTTCATGCATCGTTCCGTTAAACATTGCATAGACAAGACCGATGACCGTAAGGAATACCCAAATCAGATTGACCATGAAGATCCGCCTATCGATGTCTGAAAGACAGACTTAAACATTTCTTGAAAGCTTTTTTGAGGCATTCGGTTGCGTTTGTTTTCATAAAAAATCGGGACTTGCTCAATCACCTGACCATCCAGTAAGAAGGTCATTTTCCCTACTACATCTGGGATCGCTTCTTTGTTTTTCTCCCATTTCTTTTCAGGCGTCAGCATTTCCGTTTCGATTTCCACTAGTTTTTTCTCATCCTCATTTAGTAAATAGTCCACATCCCGCTTAATAAACGCTTTTTTTTCGTAAAAAGTCCCTTTTAACGAAGCGAGCCTGCCTTTTTCAGCAAGCACATACGTTTTATAGTGATCAAATGCATACTCAAACATTGAGATATGATCCTTCCAATCATCCGGTGCATTAATCGTCACAGCAATGAGCGCAGCATCTCCTTTTGCAGCTGTGGAGACAAGTGTGCGTTTTGCAAGTTTTGTATATCCTGTCTTCCCTCCAGTCGAATATTGATACAAACCCGTGAGCAGCTTGTTTTTATTTTTCCAATAACCCTCGATTGTTTTTGCTTTATAAAAGGTGGTACCGGCAATTTTTTGATATTGCTGATGCTTCATGGCGTACTTCGTTAAGATCGCCATATCATAAGCTGATGAATAATGGTTTTTATGATCATCGAGTCCATGCGGATTTTGAAAATTCGTATTCTCCATGCCTAGTTCAGAGGCCTTTTGGTTCATCATAAAAATAAACCCTTCTAAGCTGCCGCCAACATGTTCTGCAATGGCAACAGCTGCATCATTTCCAGAGCGCAGCATGAGCCCGTATGTCAAGTCTTCTAAACTTACCTTCTGTCCTTCCTTTAAATAAATCGAAGAACCTTCCGCTTGAATCGCACGTTTTGACACTTTGACCATGTCGTTCATTTTTCCTGATTCAATGGCTAATACAGCCGTCATAATTTTTGTGATACTGGCGATTCTTCTTTTTTCGTGCTCGTCCTTTCCAAATAGGACTCTGCCTGACTGTCCATCTATTAAAATGGCGCTTCTCGCACTCACCGATAATGAGACGTCTGCTTGAGCGTGTGAGGAAAAAGGCAGTAAGAGTGTTAATAGAAGAAGGACTGCTGTTCCAATTTTTAAATAGGGCATGTTCATTCACGTCCTTGTCCGTTTTGTACAAGTGTATGCGCGGCTGAAAAAGTTATGATGCCTCGTCCATAAAAAAAAGCGACTCGATGATTAGAGTCACTTTTCATTCTTCTTTATACCATTTTCATTTGCTGATGAGATGTTGTATATTCCAGCTCTTCTCTCATCGTTAAAAACTCTTTTTCTAATGAAGAAAACAAACGTTTGACTTCAGCCGATACTTCATGATGGAAAACAATGCAGCTTTTTCCTGTGTAGGCTGAACGGCTATCTTCATACCATGTATCCTTTTTTGGTGTAAAAAATTCTTCAATACATTGATGATAAATACGATGAAGCGTCTGCTGTGCGGCTTGCTGCGGGAATGTCTGCTGCTGCCCGATTTTCCTGCAAACCGCCGCGGCATCCTCGCTATAAACTGCAAGCTTCCGCAATGTACTTAATATGTCACAATAATAGGCTTCCGCTTCCGGGTTTAATCGTTTCAAGCTTGATAAGGTAGCTTCGTTCAGAAAATCATTCATTTCAACTGCAACCTTTGATAAAAAAACGCCTGCTTGATCAACTTGAGCCTTTACATTCATATGTGCCATTTGTTTCGTGTTTACCTTCCCCTCATGGCTTTGTCACCATTTTATCTTTCAAACAAAGGTTTTAGACCTAAAATCTTTGTTATATTTTATCATACATTTTTCCTTATTTTGAACTATTTTATCTCTTCAAATGTTTGATTGAAGTTTTCAAAAAAGAGATCAGCCTCTTCTTGTACCCCATCTGCTTCCACATTCTCTGGAAGTGGCGGTAATTCATCTAAGGCTTTTAAACCAAATTGCTCTAAAAAGGTAGGTGTTGTCCCATAAAGGATCGCTCGTCCCGGTCCATCGGCACGTCCTACTTCACAGAGCAGTGCTTTGGCCACTAAACTATGCAGCACTCGTTCTGATTTAACGCCTCTGATCTCCTCGACTTCGCTGCGTGTAATCGGTTGTTTATACGAGACAATGGCGAGCACTTCTAGCGCTGCCTGTGACAAACCTTTCGATGGTGTCTCTACTAATTTTTTTAAATATACGCTGTATTCTTTTTTCGTCAGCAGCATATATGAATCTGCATATTCAATAAGCTCAATCCCTCGTTCTTGTTTTTGATATTCTTCCTTTACGGCAGACATAATATCAAGCAATGCTGCCTCATCAACTTCAAGAACAGACATGAGCTGTTTTCTTGTTAAGCCTTCGTCACCTGCTGCATATAGCAGCGCTTCTAAGATGGCTTTCCAATTCACGATATCAAGCGTCATGAATCGTTTCACTCCCTATGATATAAATATCTTCAAAGTTTCCTTCCTGCTCCAGCATGATTTGATGGCTTTTCATCAATTCGAGAACAGCAAGAAACGTCACGACAAGGTGTTCCTTTTGATCATGTTGAAATAAAGTCATGAAATTGGTCCGCTTTTTTGTTTTTCTTAAATGGTTCATAATCTCATTCATTTTGTCTTCAATCGGGATTTCTTGTCTTGTAATCTTTGATGGTGCTGGTTTTGTTATTTTTTTGCGGTTCAATACCTTCTGGAACGCACCTAACATATCATACACCGTGACGTGTAAGTTTGTGTCCTTCGCTTCTGCTTCTTTTGCAAATTCACTTAAATCACTTGGTGGTTTTGTGAAGGCGTTTTGCCGCTCTTCTTCACGTTCCTTCAGTTCTTGCGCTGCATTTTTATACTTGCGGTATTCAATTAATTTGCCAATCAGCTCATCACGAGGGTCCTCTTCTTCTTCCATCAGGTCTTCATCAAACAGCTCTTCCTCTTGTTTTGGGAGAAGCATTCTGCTTTTAATGCTCAGGAGGGTTGCAGCCATCACCAAATACTCACTTGCAACATCAAGTTCAAGCTCCCTCATCGTGTGGACATATAATAAATACTGCTCCGTAATTTTAGCGACGGGAATATCATAAATATCAATTTCCAAACGGTTAATTAAATGTAAAAGCAAGTCCAAAGGACCCTCAAACGAATCTATTTTCACCTGATATTCCAGCATTCTTTTCTCACCATTTCTACTGTCTTCTAAGTACCGTTTTCATCGGCTAACCTTTAGTATAAGACACCATAAAGCTCTCGTCCAATATAATTTCGACTATGAGGCAGCAGGCAAAAAAAGAAAAACAGTGGATTCGCCCATACCAATGAGGGCATTTATACATAGAATACCATTGTAATCAGAACTGATGAAAAAGGAGGCCGTAACATTATGGGAGATGGTTATTACTTCGGCGGAGGATTTGCGCTTATTGTTGTGCTGTTCATCTTGCTGATCATCGTTGGCGCGGCTTGGGTTTATTAAAGAAACAGAGCGTCCTTTCATAAAGGGGCGCTCTTTCTTCTTTTCTTTTCGGTATGTTAGACTGATAGTGGAAAAGGAGATGACCGCTGTGTATCCTAAAGCGTACGTGGCTTTTTTACATGAATTTCATACGACAAGAGATTATTTTGAGTGTCATGAAATTCTTGAAGAATTTTGGAAAGAAGACCCTCCTCATCAGCGCAAAAAGCACTGGGTGGGTCTCATTCAACTTGCTGTTGCTTTGTATCATCAAAGACGAGGAAATGGAAAAGGAGCAAAACGGCTGATTTCAAACAGCCTTCATATATTAGATTCGGACCGGAACGTACTAACAGAATTAGGTCTTGATGAAGAGGCATTTCTTTTGCTGCTGAGAACACTGAAAAAGAAAATCGATGAAGATATGCCCTACGAAAGTGTGATGCTGCCAATCCGAGATGAAACGCTTCTTTCTTTATGCCAAGAGATGGCGGAAAAAGAAGGCTTAACCTTCGGACAGGAGAGCAACTTATCCCATACATTCTTAATTGAAAAGCATAGACTGCGTGATCGAACGGACGTATTGCTTGAACGTGAAAAGCAGATGGAACGTAAAAAAAGCAGAGGCATATAACCTCTGCTTCAGCGTGTAGACAAACCCTCGCATTCGGTGTCAGTCCTGCGTGCCGGTGCTCACGAATATCGAATTCGCTCCGCTCCAGTACTCGTCCTTCCTAGACTGCAAAGGTTTTCTATCACGCTGAAAAGAAGACAAAGGGCTAAAATAAAGTTCATTTTAGCCCTTTGTCAACAATCTAAAGCAGAGGCATATAACCTCTGCTTTTACATGTGTGATATTTAGTTTGTTTCACTGTGACACTTATGAAAGAAGCCTTGCGTTAATTCATTTGGAATGAGTGTTTTCGTTTTGAATACTTCTTCCACGGCTAATACCATTTCCTTGCCGATGCCTTGGTCACGATGGGACGGATTGACACTAATATGTTCGATTTGTACTTGGTCGTCTGTTTTCAGCACACCAATCGCACCGACGATATCCTCGCCATCTTTCCAAAGGAACAGCTGCCGATCTTCATCCATTTCATACGACTTTATCGTCTGCTGAAGCTGTTTGACGTCTTTCTCACCCGGCATAAAAGACAGGAGTCCCATGGCAATTTTTTCAAAAGACCTCTTGTAACGAATTAACATATATACCCCTCAATATTAAAATTATCCTATTTTCCAGCAAATGTCTTATGAATCACTTGCTCATCACACATTATAAACACTTTTAGGTTGTTTTTAAACTCTTTTTCATCAAATTAACGAAACGTTCGATTTAGGTTGGCCATTTCAATAGCAGCTGCAGCCGATTCACTGCCTTTATTTCCAGCCTTTGTACCGGCTCTTTCAATGGCTTGTTCAATAGATTCTGTTGTCAGTACACCAAAGATAATCGGCACCCCTGTTGAGATGGCACTTTGTGCGATTCCTTTAGCCGCTTCATTACAAACATAATCGTAATGGGATGTTGCCCCGCGAATCACGGTTCCAAGTGTAATGACTGCATCATATTTTTTTGTTTCTGCTAGTTTTTTTGCCATATACGGAATTTCAAAAGCCCCTGGCACCCACACGACATCAATATCGTCACCGTTTGCTCCGTGTCTGAGCAATGTATCTTCTGCTCCATCTAGCAATTTACTTGTAATAAAATCATTAAATCTAGCGACGACGATTCCAAACTTTAATCCTTCTGCTACTACATTCCCTTGTATTGTATTCATATGTTCATCATCCTTTTTTGTGATTTTTATTTTGTTTTCATTGTCGTTGTTTGCTTGTTTATATATGCCTGCAATGCTTCAATCGTTAGCATCTTTAAATCGTGTTCTTTTTGAATTTTTTGTAGTTCGGGTACGCGGGCCATGGTTCCATCTGCATTCATAATTTCACATATGACACCCGCTGGCACTGAACCCGCAAGTTTAGCAAGATCAACGGCCGCTTCTGTATGACCTGGTCTTTCTACTACGCCTCCCTCTTTCGCAATAAGAGGGAAAACATGACCTGGGCGGGCAAAATCTTCTGGTTTTGACTCTTTATTTAACATGGCCAAAATGGTCGTTGAGCGCTCAAAAGCACTTATACCAGTTGTCGTTGACGTATGGTCGATGCTTACTGTAAATGCTGTATGATGTGCATCCGTATTTCGCTCGACCATGGGATGCAGATCCAAGTGTTTCGCAATCGAGGCATGAACTGGTGTGCAAATAAGACCTCTTCCATGTAAAGCCATGAAGTTAATGACTTCCGGCGTTGCATGCTCAGCAAGTGCCACAAAGTCTCCTTCATTTTCTCTGTCTTCATCATCTACTACGATAATGATTTCTCCTCGTTTCAGGGCATTTACTGCCTCATCAACTGAATGATACATACAATCGCCTCCTAGAATCCGTGCTCTTTTAAAAATGATGGGGTTAATCGTGATGGCTGCTTTTCGTTTTGCTCTTTTGTTAAAAAGCGATAAATGTATTTACCGATCATGTCACATTCAATATTTACTACATCCCCCATAAATTTAGTCGGAAAAATAGTTCCTTCAAGCGTATGTGGAATGATAGAAACTGTCACATGAGCATCTCGCAAATCGAAAATAGTCAAGCTGACGCCGTCTATTGCGATCGATCCCTTTTTTGTGAGCATATCTGTGAGGGTCTTGTCCATTTTCAAATCATAGTAAATGGCATTACTCTTCTTTTCTACACGGGTAATCACAGCCGTTCCATCAACATGGCCTGAAACAAAATGACCGCCGAATCGTCCATTTGATGACATCGCTCGCTCTAAATTCACTTGGCTACCTGGCGCAAGCTGATCAAGTGATGTCGCTTTGACCGTCTCAGGCATCACATCTGCCGCAAACTGTTCTTTTGTGAAGCTTGTGACAGTGAGACAAACGCCATTGATGGCGATACTATCGCCTAGGTGAACATCTTCTAGTACACGACTGCACTTGATGATGATTTCCATGGCATCTGCGGATCTTTTGCTCAATGACTGAACTGTACCCACTTCTTCAATAATCCCCGTAAACATGTGATCCTCCCTTTCTCTTTCTTTTGTATTTCTCACTTTATGAAAAAGCGATGTTTGGGACATGTGATCGATTGAACACCTTCGTCGCTTTTTATGGTCCATACAAGATGAGGGATCACCTAATAAACACTGCATGCGATGACTATATTGACATACAGAAAGCCCCGGAAAAATTCCGGGGCTGTGGTTTTTTTGCATTAGAAATAAAACTATGATCAACACATATTTTTTGTTCATACATAGCTTTCGTTATCCTTCTCCCATCCAGACTTTCACTGTCGGCTTCAGCTTCTCACTGAATCAACCGTTAATAAATTAACGGGTCACGGGCTGTAAAGCATTTGCTTTATTACCGTCGGTCGGGATTTTCACCCTGCCCCGAAGGATACAATCGATATTTAGCTGTCCTTAGGGGCTATTATAGCGATCCTTGTTGTCAAATGCAACAATCAAGATTTATTCACCTGTTCATAAAAAAAGCCTCCTTATGGGAAAGGAGACTTGTTAATTGACGACTTTTACTACTTTTATAAGACCGTCTATTCTTTTTTCATTACTAAAGTATGCTTTAATACGATCGCCTTTTTTCAGATCGGCCACATCATCTTCAAATTTCTTTCCATTAAAAATGATTTTCGTGCCATTTTTGGCTTGACCGTAATACTCATCACCATCAATTTTTGTAATGGTATATTCATAGATTGTGTAATCTTTGTCATTATTTGTTAAGCTTTCGCCAATGGCTGTTGGCACATCTTCAATTTTCATGCCATTCATGTATAAATAACCTGCGCCTAAACAAAGCAGTAAAACAAATAAGATTGCGATTTTTAATTTGATTTTCCCCATATTTAGAACCTCCATCATCTGCACTTCGCCTATTTGTATGTTCTATTCCTTCTTTTGATGAAATAAAACCAAAAAAGCTGATTTTCATTAATGGTTACTTATATAACGATTCAAATGGACTTTTGGTTCCACCTTTTCATCATTACATATGATACGAATATGCGTTCTTTATTAAGGGGGTCTTTTTTCCTCTTTATCTGTTAGCAGGGTGAATAAGATAGACGAGCTTTTTGATTATATTCTTTTCTCTAGTGCGAATAGATCTTCCTCTAACAATTGAGATCTTTGAACAGCGATATTTCGGCTGTCACGAACCCCTTGATTATAATAGTAGCTTCCAAGATGTTTTGTGATAAATTCTAATATATTGATGGCTGCTAATTCACCAATCTCCTCTTCTCGTTCTTCGGCAAAGTAACGCTGAATAGCAATCATCATCTGATTTTTTTCTTCTTTTGTTAATGGTTTCAAAGTATCTCCTGCTTTCTTTCAGCATGATCACACGCTTTTTAGATTTGCCCTTTCACTTATTTTTAGAGCTGCATATGGTGACACTCACGAATACGAATGTTTGTTCTCTTATCATATCACAAAAACGTGTCCATCACACCCTAAAAGAAAAAGCGTGTTTTAATCAATTGATCAAAATACGCTTTCTTTATATAGACTATTTATTTCAATATGGACAGTATCGTCGCTATAGAATGATCTACAAATGAACGCTCTGGGCGAGATTTCATGAGGACTGTAAGTCCAATAAAAGAAACAACCAGCGCCTGTGCTAAGGCTTTGGCATTCAGACTGCATTCGAGCTCACCCGAGCGAATACCTTGTACAATTTTTTCTTCAAAAATGACCGAAAGATACATTTGATGCTCTCTTGTGAGAATTTCAAATTTCTCTTCGTGGGGGGCAAGCTCGACTATTGTATTGATGCAGAAGCACCCTTTACTCGGCCCATCTCCATATTCCTCTTCTACTAATTCAGTAAATAATGTACGAAATGCTTCCTTTGCAGACAGATTGTTTTGCAGTTTTGATCGAATATGTGCTGCATGCTGAGTTGTATATTTGCGTAATGCTGCTTCAAACAATTCCTCTTTATCACCGAACGCTGAGTATAAGCTCGGCCGCTGTATTCCCATTTTTGCAGTTAAGTCGCTTAATGTAGTGGCTCTGAACCCCTTCTCCCAAAAAAGAAACAAAGCCTCATCTAACGCTTTTTCCTCATCAAATTCCCGTTGTCGAACCATCATCAACCCTCATTTCTATCATAAAAATCTCTTCACTAGATCAATCATCTATTTCTTATAAGGATATTTTTTACTTATCGGTACATTATCATTTTATTTTATTGACGTATCATTGTCAAATTGACTGCCTCTCTCAAGATCTTCACTACATCACCTTGACTTTAAAACGTTTCTATGGTTATCCTTAACAGGAATTATTTTATATCGAACAGTATATTATACTCTTTAGTACAAAAGGAGATGATGACATGCATGAAAAAAGAAAAATGAATGCCGTTGAACATTCTGATCTGGAAACGACTCATTTACAAATAACCACCCGATCAACGATGACTCGCAATATGGCTCTACTGTTTGCGACAGCCTCCGGGATGGCAGTTGCAAACATATACTTTGCACAGCCATTATTAGACTCCCTCGCATCCGAGTTTGGTATCAGCTATTCAGCCATTGGTATGGTCATTACGATTACTCAGCTTTGTTATGCGCTAGGACTGCTACTGATCGTACCACTTGGTGATCTGTTCAACCAACGGCGGCTCATTGTAGCTCAAATGCTAGTATCCGTGTTATCTCTCGTTCTAGTCGGTATCGCCCCTACCGCCACCGTCCTGTTCATAGGACTAGCTGCGGTGGGACTGCTTGCTGTAGTCACTCAGGTACTCGTAGCATTCGCAGCGACATGGGCCGCTCCTGAAGAACGCGGCCGCATAGTAGGCTTGGTTCAAAGTGGAATTGTGATTGGTATTCTTCTCGCACGAACGTTTGCTGGTGTACTAACCGATCTCGCCGGCTGGAGATCAGTCTATCTCGTTTCCGGCGTGATGATGCTGATCATAACTGGGGTGTTGTACCGGTATCTTCCTCGTGCTGACAACAAGAGAATCGCCATATCCTATGTAAACTTGCTCGCTTCAATGTTTACATTGTTCAGACAAGAACGAATTCTACGCATCCGTGGCGTACTGGGTTTTCTGATCTTTGTTGTGTTTGGCACGCTGTGGACTTCACTTGTGCTGCCTCTCAGCACTACGCCATACAATCTGTCACATACGGCGATTGGTGCATTTGGCCTTGCTGGAGTTGCCGGAGCATTAGGTGCCGCTCGAGCTGGAAGCCTTGCTGATCGAGGCTTAGGACAGTTAACAACGTGCATCGCCCTTGTCCTATTACTCTTTTCATGCTGTTTTATTTTTTTCACTGAATATTCCCTCATTTTATTAATCGTTGGTATCGTCATTCTTGACCTATCTGTGCAGGCCGTTCATGTGACCAATCAAAGTATGATTTTCATGGTCCGGCCTGAGGCGAGAAGCCGACTGACTGCTGCTTATATGATTTTTTATTCCCTCGGCAGTGCGCTCGGTTCTATTGTATCAACTAACATATACGCAAACGCTGGCTGGAATGGGGTATGTTTATTTGGAGCCTCTATCAGCGCCTTAGCCCTTTTATATTGGATGATCACCTACCGCTTCACGGCACAGATCACAGGAACATCAGATTTAAAATAAAAAAACACCGCAATTAAGCGGTGTTTTGGATTAAGCATCGATAACTTCGACTTTTTCCATGCCTTGTCCTTGTTCCATATCAAGAACAGCTTCGATACCAGATGTTACTTTGCCAAAAACAGTGTGAACACCGTTTAAGTGCGGCTGTGGGTCATGTACGATAAAGAATTGGCTGCCGCCAGTGTCTTTACCAGCGTGTGCCATTGATAATGAACCTCTCTCGTGCTGATGAGGGTTTCCTTCTGTTTCACATTTAATTGTGTAACCAGGTCCTCCAGTTCCATTACCGTTTGGATCGCCGCCTTGGCTTACGAACCCTGGGATCACGCGGTGGAATTTCAATCCATCGTAGAAGCCTTCATTCGCTAATTTTTCAAAGTTTGCTACTGTACCTGGAGCAGCCTCTGGGTAAAGTTCAAACTCAATTTTCTTTCCATTCGTTAATTGTATGTATCCTTTTTTCGCCATTTTTCACATTCTCCTTTCAGGTTAAACAACGCTCATTATAGCACATTTTCGGTCATGTTAAACATCCCCTGCTTACCTAATATGATTTACCTCTTTTGCCAACATTGATAAAATAAAAGAGCTTGATCCTTTTCTCCTAAGGAAATGATCACAGACTGAGCAAAACACTTCATCATATTGGAGGTTTCAAACATCTTTAAAAGATAATTGAAACGTCAGACTGATTTGTTACGTCTATATGATGGAGTACGATTCAAATCATGTACTCAAAAGATGAGTTTCTCACCATCGAGAAACGCTTTCGACTTGAAGGAGGTCAACATGTTTAAAAAAACAATGCTTGGTATGATGGCAGCGCTCCTTTTACTGATTGGTGCGCCAAAAGTCAGCTTAGCGGATGCAGCTGTCGGCGATGTCATCGTCACACTCGGGCAAGACTTAACACCGGCTGATCGCCAGAAGGTGCTTGACGAGTTGAATCCACCTGAAAATGCGACAAAAATTGAAGTAACCAATAAAGAAGAGCACGAATATTTAGGAAAGTATATCCCTCGCTCTCAAATCGGGACTCGAGCATTATCATCTTCATCTATCACTATTGAAAAATCAGGTACGGGTCTGACTGTGGATACACATAACATTAAGACCATTACAGATGAGATGTATTTAAATGCTTTAATGACCGCAGGCGTGAAAGATGCAAAGGTTGTCGTGACGGCGCCGTTTGAAGTATCTGGCACAGCAGCACTGACAGGTTTATTAAAAGCCTATGAGGTGTCAAGCGACAAAGCCATTCCCGAAGATGTGAAACAGGTGGCTAACGAAGAGCTTGTAACAACATCTAAATTGGGTGACTCTATTGGAAAAGACAATGCTTCTGCCCTGATTGCAAAAATCAAAGATGACATTGCCAAAAATGGAGTTCCTAAAACAACAAAAGAAGTGGAAGAAAAAGTAGATCAAGCCGCTTCTGATTTGAACTTAAATCTGACGCAGGACCAGAAAGATCAACTTGTCTCTCTCTTCGATAAAATGAAAAATATCAATATCGATTGGAAACAAGTCGGATCTCAAATTGATAAAGCAAAAGACAAGATTACAAAATTCATAGAATCAGATGAAGGGAAAAACCTTCTACAGAAGATTTGGGATTTCTTTGTCTCTATTTGGAACGCGATCGTCTCTGTATTTACTGGTGGAAAATAAATGTCATAGAAAAAGCTGCCTGATGATCAGGCAGCTTTTTTTAAGTCGATGATTTCACTTTTGATTGATAAGGTAAATCCAATTTGACAATGTCCTCATATGTCTCACGCTCAACGACAAGCTGCGCTTCACCATCTTCTACAAATACTACAGCCGGGCGCGGGATGCGGTTATAGTTGTTTGACATGCTGTAGCCATAAGCTCCTGTACAAAAGACAGCTAACAAGTCTCCCTGTGATAACTCTGGCAGATCAATATCCCAAATGAGCATATCTCCACTCTCGCAGCATTTCCCTGCAATGGACACAGTTTGATCATGCGTTTGGCTCATTTTATTGGCGCTCGCTGCTTCATATTTTGCTTGATATAAAGCAGGTCGAATGTTATCACTCATTCCGCCGTCAATGGCTACATAATCGCGAATTCCAGGTACATGTTTGGATGAGCCGATCGTATAAAGAGTGGTTCCCGCATCTCCAACAAGTGAGCGGCCTGGCTCAATCCAAATTTCAGGCATCTCAAATTCATAGCGGGCTACATTTTCTTTCACCGCTTGAATAATTTTCTCCACGTATTCAGTTGCTGGAAGTGGTTCGTCCTCTTCTGTATAACGGATGCCAAAACCTCCGCCTAAGTTCAGCACTGTGGAAATAAAGCCAAATGATTCTCTCCATTCATCTAGCTTCAAGAAAATCTTATCTGCCGCAAGGACAAAACCAGCCGTATCAAAAATTTGTGAGCCGATATGACAATGAACACCTAAGAGCTCGATCACTTCTGATTTAAGCACTTGTTTCACCGCTTCGTCTGCTTGTCCATTATGAAGATCAAAACCGAATTTTGAATCTTCTTGACCTGTTGTAATGTAGTCATGCGTATGTGCTTCGACACCCGGCGTGATGCGGAGTAGTACTTTCACCTGTTTTGACAGCTCTTGACCAAGCTGTTCAATGAGCGTCATTTCATAGAAATTATCAACGACAATACAGCCAATTCCGTGCTCTAGTGCCATCTTTAATTCTTCTCTGCTTTTGTTGTTACCATGGAAATGGATTTTTTCTACTGGAAACCCGGCACAAATGGCTGTGTGCAGCTCCCCACCTGAAACGACATCAAGTGATAAGCCTTCTTCTTTTGCCAGCTGGAACATAGCAATAGAAGAAAACGCCTTACTCGCATATGCCACCTGAGCTTTTAGTTCTTCTTCAATAAATGCTTTCTGAAAGCTTTTT
>NZ_JNIG01000006.1:0-1287 GCF_000701305.1 Bacillus sp. UNC125MFCrub1.1 | reverse complement strand
CTCATACAAGCCATCGCCCCTCCGAATTTGTTTTTGAGCATCGATCATCTGTCTATAAAAAAATACAGAATCATCCAAACGCTCAAGCCTATTATAGAATTCGGCGGCTTCTAATGCCAATTCCTCCAAATAAGGAAAACCAGCTGCGTTTCTCAATTCATTCATGGCATAAAGAACATGCTCTCTATCACCCAGATCTATATACAAAGCCTTCAGCACGTTTAAAACTCGTCCAAATAAAGCATCCTCAAAAAATTGAACATATTCTAAACTCTTCTCAAAAAAAGAAACTCCAGTTTCTCTATTACCTTTTCTAAGATAAATCAGAGCTAAATCATAATAGGCTTGGATCAATTCCTTAGCTTTAATTTTTTCGCCAACCTCAACAGCACGATCAAAATAATACACTGCTTTATCGTATTGCCCCATATCATTATGACAACATCCAACATTCAACAAAGCTTTTGTAACCATCGAGTCGTTACCAAGTGATCTAGCAATCTTAAGAGTATTTTCAAAATGAACCAAAGCCTTCTCATGAGTTTTCAAATCAATATAATTTCCTGCAACAACTGTAAGACAGTTTATTTCTCGAATAACATAAGTTGAGTTGGCCGTATATGTATCATAAGCAAGTTTCACATAATACATAGACATATGAGTTTGCTTCATATGATAAAAAACTTCTGAAATTTTATAATAAAATTCTGCTCTCTCAATTTCATCTGAAACTTGTGAAAGCTTCTTTTCGGCACGTCTATAGAACGTGATAGCTCTCAAATATTCCCCTTTTGAAAACTCATACATTCCCTTAAAAAAATGAAAGTAGTATTCAAGAAGACCAGTAAGTCTCTTCCCCTGTCCTTCTACCTCCCTCAAGTAGTCAGCTTTGTTCATTCTGTTTTCAGAGGGATTTAAATAGTCCAACATCAAACGATGTCTAAACTCCATTAATTGAAAGTATAAAAGGACGTCTTGATCCTCTTCCATATCATTTAAATTTCTCTCAATTTCCGTTTTTAATATTTCAGCATCGGTCACATTGAATCGTTTTATATGGATATACCATTCGTTTATTTGAACACCAATTTGTGAAGAAGGTATATTCGCCATCATCAATCCCCCTTTGTAAATAACCATTTTTCTGTTAAATCCTAGCATAATTTCTCATAAGAGAAGGCTGTTTGCGCCACACTTTTGAAAATTTTCGGCATCTCGCAAACATTTTTTTAAATGAATTCAGCAGACAAAACGAAAAAACGCATTTAAAGCCCTTATAAGCGTTTT
>NZ_JNIG01000005.1:0-1352 GCF_000701305.1 Bacillus sp. UNC125MFCrub1.1 | reverse complement strand
AACAATCAGATGAATAAATCACTCTCTTATTCTACCATCTCCACCAAAGTTTTTCATCAATTTCCCAACGGTACAATGCCCTGGCATTCTGCTTTGAACGGAGAGAAAATACACGTGCAACTTTTAGGTGCATAAGTGGGCACTGGTTCCCTAGTGACTCTTTTCGGGCTCTGCCCAAACCCGCCAACGCTAGCACGTTGGATGGCAAATATTCAAACCCCCTACCCCCGATCTTCGGGGGATGCCCCTTCGGCAGGCGCAAACAAACGGGGTTTGTTTGATAAACAGGCTTTTGGGTGTCGTGAATGAGTCAACTCCTTAATGCTCACTTCGTTCCGCTTACCGTTGACTCATGCCATATGTTTTTCACTCCATTTTTTTAAACAGTAACGCTCCTTTTGAGTGCACACTTTTCCGAAACAACACAAAACAAACACGAAACTTAATTCACCATTATTGACCCCTTGTTACGACTGATTTTTTTGCAAAACGCTCCCTTTCTTTGTGTGCAGGTGCGCTCCTTTTCAAACACAAAACGTTACTCAATTCTTCTCACTTTTCCTTTTTATGGTGTGGCAGTTTTTCCGTTTCTGCCACATCACCACATTTTTCTCCTGAAAAAAGGTGTGTCAGAATTTCATTTTTAGGCACATTCCTTTCAAAAATCGCAACCGCCACGAAACAAATCACACTGGGATTTCAAACATAAAGTGGTTGCAGTTTTCCCTTATGCTCTTTTCACCTTTTCCGAAATGTCTCCAGCGACACTTATCAAAATTTTTCTCTTTCAACCCGCTACGCAAAACAAAAACATTTTGCCTTTTGATCTAGAAGGGCGTAGCGTATACCGTAGCGAATGAATCATAAAGAGGTGAACCCGCTATGAAACCCGAAACCTACCTTTCTTCACAAGACATTGCAAATAAGCTCAATGTCTCCAGCGTCACGATACGCAAATACGCCGCCATGCTTGAGAAAAACGGCTATAATTTCGCCAGAGACACTAAGGGATGGCGTCAGTATAATGAGTCCGATTTATCCGCTATGGAGTATATATACACACACTCTAAATTGAGTGGTAAATCACTAGAAGAAGTAGCCAAACTTGTAGCGACCTTGTATCGGTCAAACTTGTCCATATCGGATACCGCTACACCGCTACAAGATGTCAATGTCGCCGATCTCATTCAGAGACAAGAGGAATTCAATCGTACCATCCTAAAACGACTCGAACAATTTGAAGAACAACAAAAAAAACGAGATGAAAATCTCATGCTCGCTTTGAAAGAATCCATTGAAGCAAAAAAAATGATTGCTGCTGCTCAACAAAAAAAGTGGTGGCAATTTTGGAA
>NZ_JNIG01000004.1:0-1405 GCF_000701305.1 Bacillus sp. UNC125MFCrub1.1 | reverse complement strand
AAATCCGTTTCCCGTGAAGGCTGAGCTGTGATGGCGAGCGAAATTTAGTAGCGAAGTTCCTGATTCCACACTGCCAAGAAAAGCCTCTAGCGAGGTGAGAGGTGCCCGTACCGCAAACCGACACAGGTAGGCGAGGAGAGAATCCTAAGGTGATCGAGAGAACTCTCGTTAAGGAACTCGGCAAAATGACCCCGTAACTTCGGGAGAAGGGGTGCTTCTTAGGGTGTTAAAGCCCCGAGAAGCCGCAGTGAATAGGCCCAGGCGACTGTTTAGCAAAAACACAGGTCTCTGCGAAGCCGTAAGGCGAAGTATAGGGGCTGACGCCTGCCCGGTGCTGGAAGGTTAAGAGGAGCGCTTAGCGTAAGCGAAGGTGCGAATTGAAGCCCCAGTAAACGGCGGCCGTAACTATAACGGTCCTAAGGTAGCGAAATTCCTTGTCGGGTAAGTTCCGACCCGCACGAAAGGCGCAACGATCTGGGCACTGTCTCAACGAGAGACTCGGTGAAATTATAGTACCTGTGAAGATGCAGGTTACCCGCGACAGGACGGAAAGACCCCGTGGAGCTTTACTGCAGCCTGATATTGAATGTTGGTACAGCTTGTACAGGATAGGTAGGAGCCTTGGAAACCGGAGCGCTAGCTTCGGTGGAGGCATCGGTGGGATACTACCCTGGCTGTATTGACCTTCTAACCCGCTGCCCTTATCGGGCAGGGAGACAGTGTCAGGTGGGCAGTTTGACTGGGGCGGTCGCCTCCTAAAATGTAACGGAGGCGCCCAAAGGTTCCCTCAGAATGGTTGGAAATCATTCGCAGAGTGTAAAGGCACAAGGGAGCTTGACTGCGAGACCTACAAGTCGAGCAGGGACGAAAGTCGGGCTTAGTGATCCGGTGGTTCCGCATGGAAGGGCCATCGCTCAACGGATAAAAGCTACCCCGGGGATAACAGGCTTATCTCCCCCAAGAGTCCACATCGACGGGGAGGTTTGGCACCTCGATGTCGGCTCATCGCATCCTGGGGCTGTAGTCGGTCCCAAGGGTTGGGCTGTTCGCCCATTAAAGCGGTACGCGAGCTGGGTTCAGAACGTCGTGAGACAGTTCGGTCCCTATCCGTCGCGGGCGCAGGAAATTTGAGAGGAGCTGTCCTTAGTACGAGAGGACCGGGATGGACGCACCGCTGGTGTACCAGTTGTTCTGCCAAGGGCATCGCTGGGTAGCTATGTGCGGACGGGATAAGTGCTGAAAGCATCTAAGCATGAAGCCCCCCTCAAGATGAGATTTCCCATTCCGCAAGGAAGTAAGATCCCTGAAAGATGATCAGGTTGATAGGTCTGAGGTGGAAGCGTGGTGACACGTGGAGCTGACAGATACTAATAGATCGAGGACTTAACCTATATTCTAATGTGAA
>NZ_JNIG01000003.1:0-2238 GCF_000701305.1 Bacillus sp. UNC125MFCrub1.1 | reverse complement strand
CCTCCTTCAAAACGTCGAAACCTCGAATAGAATCATATGAGATTCCATCCGAAATTCCTCATTGTTTAGTCCCGTATGTGCTCAGGCAACGAGTCGTGTATTCGTCTCATAAATAACTGTATCATAACCCATTATTGACAGGGACACAAAATCTATACAAACAAATTACACGCGGCGACGTTTTGGTGGACGGCATCCGTTATGAGGAACTGGAGTTACGTCTCTGATTGCAGTAACTTCAAGACCTGCAGCTTGAAGCGCACGAATTGCAGCTTCACGACCAGAACCAGGACCTTTAACAGTTACTTCAAGTGTTTTAAGACCATGTTCGATAGAACCTTTAGCAGCAGTTTCAGCAGCCATTTGTGCAGCGAAAGGAGTAGATTTACGAGAACCTCTGAATCCTAATGCACCAGCACTTGACCAAGAAATTGCGTTTCCATGAACATCAGTAATCGTTACAATCGTGTTGTTGAAAGTGGAACGGATATGAGCGATTCCAGCTTCAATATTCTTTTTCACGCGACGTTTACGCGTATTTTGTTTACGAGCAGCAGCCATTCTTTAACTACCTCCTTTACTTATTTTTTCTTGTTAGCTACAGTACGACGCGGACCTTTACGAGTGCGCGCGTTGTTTTTTGTGTTTTGTCCACGAACAGGAAGTCCTCTACGATGACGGATTCCGCGGTAGCTTCCGATTTCAATTAGACGCTTAATGTTAAGTGAAACTTCACGACGAAGGTCACCTTCTACTTTAAGTTTGTCAATGATATCACGGATTTTACCTAGTTCGTCTTCAGTTAGATCGCGAACGCGAGTGTCTTCAGAAACACCTGCTTCTTTAAGGACTTGTTGAGCCGTCGTACGACCAATTCCAAAAACATATGTTAAAGAAATGACAACACGCTTATCACGTGGAATATCTACACCAGCAATACGAGCCATGATTTGGGCACCTCCTTGTTATTAGCCTTGTTTTTGTTTATGTTTTGGGTTTTCACAGATCACCATTACTTTTCCTTTTCTGCGAATCACTTTACATTTTTCACAGATAGGTTTAACAGATGGTCTCACTTTCATGTGTTTCCAACCTCCTTCTTCCGGAGTTGCTTTATTTGTAACGGTACGTAATTCTACCACGAGTTAAGTCATATGGAGATAATTCTACCGTAACTTTGTCTCCAGGTAAAATGCGAATGAAGTGCATACGGATTTTTCCTGATACATGAGCCAAAACTGTATGACCATTCTCTAGTTCAACTTTGAACATTGCATTTGGCAAAGTTTCTGCTACAGTACCTTCCACTTCAATTACATCGTCTTTCGCCATTCAAGTGTTCTCCCTTCTTCAAATCAGTAACTTGCTCTCTGATAAATGTCCAAATGAGATGTTCTCAATTGTCCATCTATCACCCGACCTGTTTTGAATATACTGTTCTGAACTTCCGGAGATACGCAATCATAAAAGGTTAAATGATTGATATTTTTTCTTAGGAGAATGAATTTACGCTTTTCTCCGTCTGCGATTAGTACATGGCAGCCATCGAACACGCCGATGACAGCTGTATACTGATCTTGTTCTTTCCTTGGACTATACAGACAACCTGCCCGATTTGGGCCTGAAAGGCTTCAGTGAAGACCTAAATCTTAGTCAGTATATCAAAACCTGTATCTGTAATCGCAATCGTATGCTCAAAGTGAGCACACTTTTTCCCATCAACCGTTACAACCGTCCAGTTATCAGCCAGTGTTTTCACATATCGGCTGCCTGCGTTCACCATCGGTTCGATGGCCAACACCATTCCAGGTTTGAGCCGTGGGCCTTTGTTCGGCGGACCATAATGAGGAATTTGAGGGTCCTCATGAAGATCCTGTCCGACCCCATGTCCAACATATTCTCTAACAACTGAGAAATTCTCACCTTCAACATACGTTTGTATGGCATGGGAAATGTTTGACAGACGTTCACCTGGCTTTGCTTCCTGTAAGCCCTTATATAGAGATTCCTCTGTGACTTCCAGTAGTTTGCGGTCCTCATCACTGATTACCCCAACTGGATAAGTCCAAGCAGAGTCACCATGATAGCCATTTAACTTTGCGCCGATATCGATACTAATGATGTCTCCATCACGTAAAACCCGTTTACCAGGAATACCGTGAACGAGTTCTTCATTCACCGAAACGCAAATGCTCCCGCGAAAACCATTATACCCTTTAAAAGATGGGATTGCACCCT
>NZ_JNIG01000002.1:0-2468 GCF_000701305.1 Bacillus sp. UNC125MFCrub1.1 | reverse complement strand
AAAAAAATCTCCCCCTGCGGGGAAATTTGGTTTATTCTTTGGTTTTTTAGGTTTTGAGGTTTTGGTTTTTAAAAAGATGGCGATTCCGCCAGCTTTTTGGGCGATTTTGACGGAGTCAGAATCGTGTCTTTTCTTATCTTGATACATATAGAAACACTGTCATTTCGAAAAAATAGAATAAATACAGTGATATCAATGGTTCAAAGGCATTTTGACAGGTAAAAACTCCATCTGCTATTATTAAGTCACCACAACAAAAATAATAGAGTGCTAGAGGACTAGCTTCAGAAGGAGTTTTTATTTTGACATATTCATCTGAATCGAATTATAGCATCCTTCAGGACAAAACCGCAACAGGTAAAAAGCGGGATTGGAAAGGAAAAAAGATGCGATCTTCACTAATGTCATTTCATTATGAAGGGCTTGAAAAGCGTATCGGTGCGCCTTACTACGGAAAAAAGGCAGAGAAGATATCTAATTGTGCCGAATGTCTTACGTTTAAAAGAGAAAAAGAAACAGGCAGACTTAAATTATATCAAGCTTATTTTTGTAAAGTGAGGTTGTGCCCTATGTGTGCATGGCGAAGGTCTTTAAAAATTGCTTATCACAATAAGTTGATTGTGGAAGAAGCAAACAGGAAATATAAGCCTGCATGGATATTCCTCACGTTAACAGTTAAAAATGTTGAAGGGGATCAATTGAGACAAACAATTACAGATATGATGCAAGGTTATAGAAAGCTGTTTCAATATAAGAAAGTGAAAACTGGGACACTTGGTTTTTTTAGAGCTTTAGAGATAACAAAAAATCATAAAGAAAATACATATCACCCACATTTTCATGTGCTTATCCCTGTAAAGAGAAATTACTTTGGTAAAAGTTATATTAAGCAAGCAGAGTGGACAAGCTTTTGGAAGAAGGCAATGAAATTGGATTACACACCGATTGTGCATGTGCAGCGTGTCAAAGGAAAAAAGGGGATCGATGCGGAAGCCATTGAAAAAGAAGTGCGCGAAGCAATAGAAGAACAAAAAGCGATTCTTGAAATTTCTAAGTATCCAGTCAAGGATACGGATGTGATACGTGGGAATGAAGTGACCGAGGAGAATTTGGATACGGTCTATTACTTGGATGATGCATTAAGTGCAAGGCGTTTAATCGGTTACGGGGGGATCTTGAAGGAGATCCACAAGGAACTCAATTTGACGGATGCTGAGGACGGGGATCTTGTCAGAATTGAAGAAGATGATGATGAGGTTGCGAATGAGACATTTGAAGTTATGGCTCATTGGCATGTTGGTATTAAAAATTACATAATTAATTAAAAAAGCAGACATTAGTCTGCTTTTTTCTTTTTTAAGTGTAGATATATATATATTAATAAATCAATAGTTAGCAATATTAAACCAATTATTAATGTATATTTAAAAAAAATATGACTTGAGTAACCTCCTATATATATTATGTGTAGGAATATGAAGAGAAATCCGATTATTGAAAGGATTTTTTGTGTTTTTAGCATGTTTTATCTCCTTATTATTTCATAAAAATGTATTGTTTATTCTACTATCCTTATTTATCATTAAACTATCAATTGGTAAAGGTGGAAAAATGATGAAAAAAATTCTTTTGTGTTTCATGTGTTTAGTTTTATTAATACCATTCAGTACTTCAAATGTTGCTGAAGGTGCTTCTAGGAATGGATTAATTGATGATTATATTAATATCAATTATGTTAAAAAGGAGGGTAAGAATCTTAAGATTAATTATACAGTCAAGAAAACACCTCAAATTATAACTACTTATACTATTAGGTCTTATTGGCGTCTTAATGATAACAAGAAGAGTTCTGTAACAGCAACTTTGAAAAAAACAAAAGGTACTTATATTTTGAGATTGAAGCCTAAAACTGAGTTGATTGGTCCACAATATGTAGAAGTTAAAGCTAGTCTTGGAGGAAAATATAACCAGGTTAAAAGAGTACGGACATTTTACAAATATCCTCCTGCTGAAACAAGAACACATACAATTTCTAAAAAGGAAGCTATTGCTAAGCATTTTATGATTACTGGTGCTGCTTTTGCATTTAATTTAGCATCTAAACGAAGCCCTTATGGTATAGTTTTAAAGTTAGCTTCCTATGGAATAGCTGGAACTTATACATTAAAAAGTTTGAATGTTGTTGGAGGTTATCCATCTCCGGCAGCTGGACAGTATATTAGGACGAAGACCTCTTATAATACTAAAGGTATGAAAATAACTGTGAAAATGTGGACTAATAAGCAGTCTTATAAAAAAGGTGTTAAGCCAATTTATACTTATAGTCATACACATCCTTGGTAATACAGGAATTATCGTTTGTTTCAATGGATCCTTTCAAAGCGAGCATGAGATTTTCATCTCGCTTTTTTTATCGATATGATAGATGAAAATTATTTTTTGTTTGCGGTATCCGCAAGCATTTTTTT
>NZ_JNIG01000001.1:0-17861 GCF_000701305.1 Bacillus sp. UNC125MFCrub1.1 | reverse complement strand
TTACAACGATTATCTTAAACATTAAAAAGCTTGCACTCAAAATCTACTCTGAAGAAGAGAAGACGCTTGAAATTGATGTACAAGATGAAGGAACTGTAACAGCTGCTGATATTACACACGACAGCGATATTGAAATCTTAAATCCAGATCTTCACATCGCAACTCTTGGCAAAAATGCGAGCTTCCGTGTTCGTTTGACTGCACAAAGAGGTCGCGGGTATAATCCTGCTGATGCAAACAAAAGAGACGATCAGCCTATCGGCGTGATTCCGATCGACTCAATCTATACACCTGTATCTCGTGTAACTTATCAAGTGGAGAACACCCGTGTTGGGCAAATCACAAACTATGATAAATTAACACTAGATGTATGGACTGATGGAAGCACAGGACCGAAAGAAGCGATCGCTCTAGGTTCTAAGATTTTAACTGAACACCTAAATATTTTCGTTGGGTTAACTGACGAAGCTCAGCATGCAGAAATCATGGTTGAAAAAGAAGAAGACCAAAAAGAAAAAGTGCTTGAAATGACAATTGAAGAGCTTGATCTTTCTGTTCGTTCTTACAACTGTTTGAAGCGTGCGGGTATTAACACTGTTCAAGAGCTTGCTAACAAGACAGAAGAGGATATGATGAAAGTTCGTAACCTTGGACGTAAATCTCTTGAAGAAGTGAAAGCGAAACTAGAAGAACTTGGACTGGGTCTTCGTAAAGACGATTGACTAGTTTCATTGTGAACTAGGATTTTCGTGTGTTTTTTATTCATACAGCATCTCTAATTAAGGAGGGGACATCACATGGCATACAGAAAGCTAGGACGCACTAGTGCACAACGTAAAGCAATGCTTCGTGACCTAACGACTGATTTGATCATCAACGAACGCATCGAAACAACTGAAACACGTGCGAAAGAACTTCGCTCTGTAGTTGAAAAAATGATCACTCTTGGCAAACGCGGAGATCTTCATGCTCGCCGTCAAGCTGCAGCTTACATTCGTAACGAAGTAGCTAACGCTGAAACAAACCAAGATGCACTTCAAAAATTATTCGCTGACGTTGCAACTCGCTACGAAGATCGCCAAGGTGGATACACTCGTATCATGAAGCTTGGACCTCGTCGCGGCGATGGCGCACCAATGGCTGTCATTGAATTAGTTTAATCACATATCGTGTATCTAAGAAAGGGCGGGACAGTTCATAACTGGATCTATGCCCTTTTTTAGATACTACGGCTTTTTAGCAACAGGCAAAGTAGAGGTTGAGCTGAGAGGAGGTCCGGTAGAGATGGAGAAGACATTAATTGACGTAAAAGACATTGTATTTCGTTATCACAAAGATGCGGACAAGCCCGCTTTAGACCAAGTGTCATTGCATGTGAATCAAAATGAATGGCTTGCCATTGTTGGCCACAACGGTTCAGGTAAATCCACACTTGCCCGAGTACTGAATGGGCTCATTTTACCGGATGCAGGAACGGTCAAGGTTGGTGAGATTGAGCTGAAAGAAGAAAGTGTTTGGGATATTCGCAAAAAGGTCGGCATGGTCTTTCAAAACCCAGACAACCAATTCGTTGGCTCAACGGTTCGTGATGATGTGGCTTTTGGTTTAGAAAATAACGGGGTTGAGCGGGAATTGATGATAGAGCGTGTAGATTGGGCTGTCAAACAGGTCAATATGCAGGAGTTTCTTGATCAAGAGCCGCACCATCTATCAGGCGGGCAAAAGCAGAGAGTAGCAATCGCAGGTGTACTTGCCGCAAGCCCTGACATCATGATCTTGGATGAAGCAACATCAATGCTTGATCCGATTGGCCGTGAAGAAGTGCTAGAAACCGTCAGACTGCTGAAGGAACAAGGAACGGTCACGGTCATTTCCATCACACATGATTTAGACGAGGCTGCGAAGGCAGACCGCGTTATTGTGATGAATGGCGGGAAGAAATTTGCCGAGGGAACACCAGAGGAAGTATTTGAACTAGATGAACAGCTGGTTCAGATTGGACTTGATCTGCCATTTTCCTACCGGTTGAGTAAGCAATTGAAGCAGCAAGGTGTGCCGCTTGCAAATGCCCATTTGACACAAGAAGGATTGGTGAAAGAGCTATGGACATTACGATCAAAGAATTAGAGCATCGTTATCAAATGAAAACGCCGTTTGAGCGTCTCGCTTTGTATGATGTCAATGCTTCCATCAAAGAAGGCAGCTATGTTGCTGTCATTGGTCATACGGGTTCCGGCAAGTCGACGTTGCTGCAGCACTTAAATGGACTGCTCAAGCCAACAAAAGGGAGCATTGCGCTTGGAGATACGGTCTTACAAGCCAATAAAAAACAGAAGGATATGAAACCCCTTCGAAAAAAGGTCGGCATCGTGTTTCAGTTTCCTGAACATCAGCTCTTTGAGGAGACGATTCTAAAGGATATCTGTTTTGGTCCGATGAATTTCGGTGTTCCAAAGGAAAAGGCGGAAGCCAAGGCTAAAGAGATGCTGAAGCTTGTAGGCCTTCCTGAATCCTTGTTATCTCGATCCCCCTTTGAATTAAGTGGTGGTCAAATGAGACGTGTGGCGATTGCAGGTGTTCTAGCGATGGAGCCAGAAGTGCTTGTGCTTGATGAGCCGACTGCGGGATTAGATCCACGCGGACGTAAAGAAATCATGGACATGTTCTATGAGCTTCATCAAAAAGCCAACCTGACGACGATCCTTGTGACACACAGTATGGAAGATGCCGCTCATTATGCGGATCAAATGATTGTGATGCACAAAGGAACAGTGAAGGCGACAGGTACGCCGAGGGAGCTATTTGCCAATCGTACCGACATGTCTTCTTTCGGACTGGACCTCCCGGAAACGATCAAATTCCAGCAGGCTGTCGAAGAAAAGCTGGGGCTGACGTTTCCAAGACCGCTTCTGACCATGGATGAAATGGCAGAAGCCTTAACAGCTTTATATCAGGAGGACACGACATCATGATGGATAGTATGATTATCGGCAAATATGTGCCAGGTACATCCTTTGTCCATCGTCTTGATCCAAGGACAAAGCTGTTATCAATTTTCTTTTTTGTCTTTATTGTCTTTTTTGCGAATAACTACATCACTTACGGGCTTTTAGGGGTCTTTACGATCCTTGTGGTGATGGTGTCTCAGGTGCCGCTGTACTTTATTCTCAAAGGAATGAAACCCATCCTTTGGATTGTTCTGTTTACCTTTATTCTGCATATCTTCATGACAAAGGATGGCGCTTTGCTCTTTCACTTTGGTTTTCTGAATATTTATGAAGAAGGTCTAAAACAGGGGATTTTCATTTCACTCCGTTTTGTCTATCTCATCATGATGACAACACTTCTGACGTTGACCACAACGCCTATTGAAGTGACAGACGGTATGGAGAAGCTGCTGCATCCTTTCCGTAAAATCAAGCTACCTGTTCATGAACTTGCTCTTATGATGTCTATCTCTCTTCGATTTATTCCGACTTTACTCGAAGAAACAGACAAAATCATGAAAGCACAAATGGCAAGAGGTGTTGATTTTACAAGCGGACCCGTGAAAGATCGTTTAAAAGCGATTGTTCCATTGCTTGTCCCGCTTTTCGTCAGTGCGTTTAAGCGTGCGGAGGAATTGGCGACCGCTATGGAAGCGAGAGGCTACCGCGGGGGAGAAGGGCGTACGAAATACCGTCAGCTTGTCTGGGGCATGAAAGACACGTTCACGTTGCTTTTATTCATCCTGTTAACAGCACTCCTTGTGCTGCTTAGAAATTAGGTGATGCCTAGATGAAAGTAAAATGTACCGTATCATACGATGGGACACATTTTAAAGGGTATCAAGTGCAACCAGGACAGCGAACCATTCAGACGGAGATTGAATCTGCCCTTGCTAGAATGCATAAACAAGACGAACTAATTCCGATTGTGGCTTCTGGCCGGACAGACAGTGGCGTTCACGCAAAGGGGCAGGTCATCCATTTTGACACCCCGCTTGCCATCCCGATGGAGAGATGGCCGTTTGCCCTCAACAGCTTGCTGCCAGATGACATTCGTGTTCTAAAGGCTGAAGAAGTGGATGAGTCGTTTCATGCCAGATTTGGTGTTGTGTCGAAGGAGTACCGTTATAGGGTCTCAACGGAAACGCACCAAAATGTGTTTACGAGACAGTATGCCTGTCACTATCCTTACCCGTTGGATGTCGACAAAATGAGAGAAGCTGCTGGGCACCTCATTGGCACACACGATTTCACAAGCTTTTGTGCGGCCAATACAGAGGTTCAAGACAAGGTGAGGGAGATTTACGCCCTTGAGTGGAAAAACGTCTCAGACGGGCTTGAAATGCGTGTGAGAGGGAATGGCTTTTTATACAACATGGTGCGAATTATAGCCGGCACGTTACTTGAAATTGGTTCTGGTAAATTTCACCCTGAGGAGATAAAAGCCATGCTTGCCGCCCGAAATCGCGAAGCGGCAGGCAAGACTGCGCCCAGTCACGGACTGTATTTATGGGAAGTTTTCTATGACAACTAAACCAGGTGTAACATGTTCTTGACATAGGAAGCAGAAAGTTATAAGATATCATATGGTATGTATTTCAACCCCACAAATAAGCCCCGGAAGACTTATCTGTGTTTTGAAATAGAACGTAGCATTTGATTCAGGAAAATTCATTGATTTATTTAGGAGGGAAACTCATGCGTACAACACCAATGGCGAACGCAAGCACAATTGAGCGCAAATGGCTAGTGGTTGATGCGGCAGGCAAGACTCTAGGTCGTCTTTCTACTGAAGTAGCATCACTTTTGCGCGGTAAGCACAAACCAACTTATACACCACACGTTGACACAGGTGATCACGTGATCATCATCAATGCTGAGAAAATCGAATTAACTGGTAAGAAATTGACGGACAAAATTTACTACCGTCATACGATGCACCCAGGTGGTTTGAAACAAAGAACTGCTCTTGAGATGCGTACAAACTACCCTGAAAAAATGTTGGAGCTTGCTATCAAAGGTATGCTTCCAAAGGGTCCACTAGGTCGTCAAATGTTCAAAAAATTAAATGTGTACCGTGGTTCTGAGCATCCACATCAAGCACAACAACCTGAAGTTTACGAACTTCGCGGTTAATTATAAGGGAGGTTAACAATTTGGCACAGGTTCAATATTACGGTACAGGTCGTCGTAAAAGTTCTGTAGCGCGCGTTCGCTTAGTTCCAGGTGAAGGCCGTATCGTCGTTAATAATCGTGAAATTACTGAATACATTCCATTCGCTGCTTTAATCGAAGACGTGAAACAACCTTTGAACATCACAGAAACAGCTAACAGCTACGATGTTCTTGTAAATGTTCACGGTGGTGGATTCTCTGGTCAAGCTGGAGCAATTCGTCACGGTATCTCTCGTGCTCTTCTAGAAGTAGATCCTGAGTACCGTACACCACTTAAACGTGCTGGACTTCTTACTCGTGACTCTCGTATGAAAGAGCGTAAGAAATACGGTCTTAAAGGCGCACGTCGCGCACCTCAGTTCTCAAAACGTTAATTGCTTGTATATTCTTATCTACCCCTTGCTCATTAAGAGTAAGGGGTTTTTTGTTTTAAATATCATTTATGATAATTATAGATAAAATTGTAAAAAAGGTGTAATATTGTATTAGGAATATTACTTTGGTACGGAGGGCAAATATGTACAGAACATCTTATGGTACATACAATGGGGACAGTTGGGAAGAACACTGTCAAACTTTCTTGAAAATAAAATATGAAGCAGATGGTTATCAAGAGATGACAGCACATACTCAAGGTGATTTAGGAATAGAGGGTTTCACGAGAAAGGGAGATGTCTTTCAATGTTACTGTCCAGATGGAGAATATGAATCTACTAAGTTATATGGTCATCAAAGAGATAAAATTACTAAAGACTTGAATAAATTAAAAAAATATAAAAACCAACTATTAAATTTTTTCCAAGGAGTTAAAATTAAACGGTGGATATTTCTTACCCCAACAATAACAAATAAAGCACTTATTGCTCATTGTCATGAAAAAGCTGTTGAATATAGAAATGATTCATCTATGAAGGACCTATTGGATGATTCATTTGATGTTCTTGTTCACGATGAACAATACTACGGTAAAGAAATTCTTCAAGCAAGGCAAATTCTAAAAGAAAAGATAAGCATTGAAGTACCAGCTCCTAATCAACAGGAGATTATTAACTGGAAGCAGTGTCAAACCGCTTCTATCATTATTTTAGATAGAAAAATCGGAAAGATTTGTGAAAATTTGGATGAGTCCTCTAAAGCGCAAACAACAAATAGATATATAGATTTGCAAGTTCGTAATTATATTAAAGGTCAGGAAATATTAAATCATATGCAACAAACCTATAGTTCAGCATATGAGAAACAAGTGAGGATTAAAAATTCCATTGCAACTCATCTTGAAGCAGAAGTACTATTAACAGATTTATCACCAAAAGTATTGTTAAATAATACTCTAGAGAAATACAAAGAAGCATTGCAGGGAGAAAATTTTCATGATATTTTCGAATATTCAGTTTACAATGATCTCTGTCATGAAGCAATAGCAAGTTGGCTAATTGAGTGCCCATTAGATTTTGGAGGGTAGAAGATGGATTTACCATTAGATGAGATAGAAGAAATTAACTTTAATAGGAAAAAGATACCGATATCACCGGAGTTGCGGCCGATATACAGAATTTCCCAAATAATTCTTGTTATGGAGTTATCTTCGACTATGAAGACAGCTTCTTTATTAAAATTACAGTTGTTTAATTGGGGTTTGCAAAATGAAGAGCGTTACGAGAGATTATTTAAATTAAAGGAAACAAAAGACTTTCCAATTATTAGATTTGACCCCTTTTTAAATCGAGCTTTAAATTATGGAGTGGCAATGCAAGTTTTTTCGTTTAATGTGAAAACGGGTAAATTTTCTTTAACTGAAAAAGGGGAACTTTTAGCACAAAAAATTTTGAAAGGTGATGTATTTTCAAAAGAAAAAGTTTTTTTGAAGACAATAAAAAAGAGTCTATCTGATAAATATATACTGCAATTATTTAAAGAGAGGTATCCCTCATGAATCGAATAAAATTGAATCACCTAAAAATAACGATCGATACGGAAGATGGATTATTTGGCACCGATATTTCTTTTAAAGAGGGATTTAATATTATAAGAGCAAGAAATACAAAAGGAAAAAGTTCCACGATAAATTCTATACTATACGTATTGGGTTTAGAAGAGGTACTCGGTGGAAGAAATGCGAAAACGATGAAGCCTGTTTTAAAAGATAAATTGTCTTTTAAAGGAAGAGAAGTTGCAATTATAGGATCGAAAGTACAGCTAGAGATATCCAATCATAGGGGGGAAATTATAACACTTACTAGATGGATAAAGTCACAAAATAAAGATGAGAAATTAATTAGAGTACATTATGGGCCTAAATTATCAAGAGAAGGGAATTTTAGTTTTAAGGATTTTTATGTCCATATGAAGGGGGCAGCAATAGGTAACGCGGGCTTCCATACTTTTTTATCATCTTATTTAGAATGGGAATTGCCGGAGGTTCCAACATTTGAGGGTGGTGACAGAATTCTATACCTTCAAACAATTACTCCTTTATATTTTATCGAACAAATTAAGGGGTGGAGTAGTTTTTATTCCCCAATTTCAGGGAGTTTTGGGATAAGAGATTTATCTAAACGCGCTTTTGAATTTTTATTGAATATGGATGTCACCAAGAATGCTAAGGAACGAGAAGAGTTGAAGGTTATTAAAGCTTTACTTTCAAATAAATGGTCTGCTTTAAAGCGAGAGGTAGAAGAGCTGGCAGTTTCTATTTCTGCAGCTATTCCTAATCTACCTGCTAACCCTATAACCTTAGATAATTTATCGCTAACTGTTTATAATGATGATAAAGTGTTAGTATCCATTTTTGATCGTATATTTCAATTAGAGGGTTCAATAAAAGAAAAAGAAAATTACGGAGTTGTAGCAATATCAGAAGTAGCTTCACAATATGAAGAGAAAGTAAAAGAGCAAGAACTTTTAGTTCTACAATTGCAAAATGAAATAAACTATATTAGACAGGATCTGCTATTACAAAGAAATAACCAAATTTCTATGGGAGAAAATCTAAAAAAATTAGAATTAGACTTAAAAAGAAACCAAGAAGCTGAGAAGCTTTACAAACTCGGTTCAGATATTGATTCAAGCTTTTCGAAAGGTATCTGTCCTACTTGTAGTCAAGCTGTTGCAGATTCACTGTTGCCTGCTGAAACAAGTATACAGCCACTAGACTTGTCAGAAAATATAACGTATATAAAAGAGCAAATTAATACGTTGAAATTCGGTATAAAACAATCACATACAGTTATACAAAATAAGCAGTCAAATTTAGCAGTGATTATTGAACATCTTGATAATGCCAGAAGAGAGTTAAGGTTGTATAAATCTGAATTGAATTCTAATCCTCGACTACCTACCAAAAAGGAATTGGATGAATTAGTGCGACTAAAAATTCTCATAAATAAGTTATATGATGCAAGTAGTACTTTTGAGAAAATAGAAACACGTTTTAAAGTAATTGTATCTGAGTGGAAAGATTATTTAACTAGACAAGAGGCCTTACCAAAAGATTACTTTTCAGAACTCGACAAAAAGAAATTAACCTATTTCGAAAAAGAGTTTCTATCCCTATTGGATAATTTTAACTTCTCCAGCATTAATACTAATGAAATTACTTTATCATATGATAAATACACGCCTATTGTTAGTGGGTTTGATATTAAATTTGATTCATCAGCAAGCGATAATATTCGTCTAATTTGGTCTTATGTAATTACCATTTATAAAGCAAGCCAAAATTTCTCTGGTAATCATCCAGGATTAATGGTTTTCGATGAACCGGGGCAGCAACAAATGGCGGTGAAGAGTCAAAAAGAACTTTTTAGAGTATTATCACAAACAAAGGGACAGTCAATCGTAGGAACATCTTTAGAACCTGAAGAGATAAAAGAAATGACTGAAAACTATAATCTAAATATAATTGATCTCGGTGAAGAGTATATTATTAAGCCGTTAACTCAGTAATTAGATATTTCTTAAAACAAAAGCTTGTATTCTATTATGATTAAAAGCTTTAGATTGTAGAGAAGCCGACGTTTTTCTACAATCTTTTTATTTTTAGCCGCGAATATAATGAATAATTAATGATATTGACCAATTTTGTTTGAAGCGTGTGGTATTGTTCAGTGAGTTGGTCTAGCAATATTAATATGATCATATCAAGGTTTCTGTTAAAAAAACGAAGTCTATGGAGGTTGTCCGATGAATCTAACAACAGAAAGATGTCTCATTCGACCATTTACTGAGGATGATTGGCAGAATGTCTATGCATATACATCTGATCCGGTGGTGATGAAGTATATGCCAGAAGGTGTTTTTTCTAAAGAAGAGGCACGGGATTTTGTCAAAAATAATCGTCTTGAGACGGCCAAGAATTTTGCTGTTCTATTAAAAGAAGATCATACATGCATCGGGCATATCGTGTTTCATCCTTACTTTGGTGAGCACACATATGAAATTGGCTGGGTCTTCAATTCTGCATATCAAAACAAAGGCTTTGCTTCTGAAGCGGCGTATGCTGTCCTACATCATGGTTTTCACACAATGAATTTACATCGAATCATTGCCACTTGTCAGCCTGAAAATGTGCCGTCATGGAGAGTGATGGAGAAAATGGGGATGAGGAGAGAGGGCTATTTTAAAAAATGTATACCACAAGGAAATGAGTGGTGGGATGAGTTTTATTATGCCATCTTACGAGAGGAATGGAAAACTTGATAAGTTTTCATGATATGAAGTAATTCGTCATTCCAAATATCCCTTGGCTTTCTCTATTGATATAATCAGGTCAAATAAGCAGAAGAGGGGCGCGGGCATGAGGATCTTTGATGCACATTTCCATATCATTGATTTTAATTTTCCCATTCAAGAAAACCAAGGATATACGCCGCCGAGTTATGTGGTGAATGATTATAGGAGAGAGACGGCTGATTTGGGGATTGTAGGTGGAGCGATTGTGTCAGGGTCATTTCAGGGTTTTGATCAAGGCTATTTGTTGAAAGCACTAGATGAAATGGGACCGGCTTTTTGCGGTGTGACACAATTACCTTTTACAGCAACTGACGTTGAGATTGTTCATTTGGATCAACATGGGGTAAAGGCCTTACGTTTTAATGTGAAGCGGGGCGGTTCAGAGGATATTTCGAAGCTCAATTATTTTGCGAGAAGGGTGTATGAGCTGGTGGGCTGGCATAGTGAGCTCTACATAGACGCTAAGCATCTCCCTGACATCTCATCAACGCTTGAACAGCTGCCGGCCGTTTCCATTGATCATCTAGGCTTATCTGAAGAAGGTTTGCCGCATTTGCTCAAGCTGGTTGATAAAGGGGTTCGTGTGAAAGCGACTGGCTTTGGGCGTGTTGATTTAAAGGTCGAACAGGCATTGACGTCTATTTATCAAACGAATCCTGATGCACTGATGTTTGGTACAGATCTTCCCTCTACAAGGGCGAAACGGCCATTTGAATACGGTGATATTGAATTGATTCAACAGATGTTTGATGAGGAAGCGGCGGATAAAATTTTATATGAGAACGCGATCAATTGGTATTTTGGCAAATGAATAAAGGCTTCCATTCCGTGATAGGAGGTGTGTTCATTGAATATGAATCAATTGACATTTAGAGAAGCCGTCCAAGGAGACCTCGACAACATCGTTTTGATGCTTTCAGATGACAAATTAGGCCAAAAGAGAGAACGCTACTCTCGTCCATTAAGAGAAAGCTACCTCAATGCCTTTCATTCGATCGAAGCGGATCCCAATATTGAACTAATCGTCGCTTGTGATCGGGAAGAGGTAGTCGGTGTTCTCCAATTAACAATGACTCCATTTCTAACGTATCAAGGAGGATGGAGAGCTTCAATAGAAGGAGTTCGTACAGCCTCGACTCACAGAGGAAGAGGAATTGGCACATTGTTGATCAAACGGGCTATTCAACGCGCAAGTGACCGCGGGTGTCATATGATTCAGCTGACAACTGACAAACAGAGGCCAGAAGCACGCCGTCTTTACGAAAAGTTGGGATTTGAAGCTACGCATGATGGGATGAAACTGCATCTTCTTCGTAAATAAACACACCAAGAAGCAAAGGTATTCACAACCCTTTGCTTTTTTGTGTCTTTATTTCAAATATTTGTTATATTGAAGATGAGAATCTAAAGTGGTTGGGAAAGGAGAAGCATTTGAAGAAAACAAAAGAGGATCTTTTGACATTTGTCAGGAAAAACAAAAAGAACGTATCAGTAACAATTATTGAAAATGAAGATGTGATATTAGAATGGAATGGTAATCAAAAAACACCACTTGCAAGTACGATGAAATTAATGGTTTTGTTTCATTTTGTTAAAGCTGTATCCAGCGGTGACATCAAGCTAAATGAAAAAGTGGCATTGTCTGATATAGAGCGGTTTTATATTGATGGAACCGATGGCGGTGCTCACACATACTGGCTGGAGGTCAACGATTTTTCTGAGCATGCAACTTTATTAGATGTTTCCAAAGGGATGATGCAATTTAGTTCGAATGCTTGTACTGATTATTTGATTGACTTGCTCGACTTAAAAAAGATCAATGATCAGATGAAACAAGCAGGTCTTACAGAACATGATGAACTCATGCCGCTGACACCCAAGGTGTTGTGGCCAGCCTATGTATCTGATCATGAGCAGGATGCATTAAAGCAAATAAGCGATGTAACTGATGAACAATACAAATCTCTGATGTTTGAGATTTTTCATATCATGAAGAATGACACGGAGCATAAAAAGGCGTTAGAAGAAAAATTGATGAAAAAGAACTTGTTAAGCTTGCGTATTCAATCTTTACTGACGCAAAAGATGACAAGGTCTACAACGAATCAATATGCACATTTTATGAAACGTCTACAGGATGAGCTGTTAACAACAGAAGAAAAGCGTCTTTTTAGCCAAATTGTGCTGGGAGAAATATTGAAGACGGAAACAGATCAATATATTTGGTATAAAGGTGGATCGACGTTGTTTGTTGTCACTGCTGCTTTATATCGAAAAACGGATACATCAACTATATCGATTTCTCTATTCATCAATGACCTGAAAGCGGAGAATTCTCACTGGATGGGGGAAGTGTTCGATGAATTTATACTTACCATAGTAGCAGATCAAAACTTTCGACAACGATTGATTCAAGCTTTTACTACATAATTATCAAAAAACAGAGGGTGACGCCCTCTGTTTTTATTATTTCTTGATGGGAAACGCTTTGTATACATCTTGACGTTTATCTTTTGACTTCACAACTCCATCAACCAGTTCCTTTTGCCAAAGCGCTGTATCGTCTTTGTACACTTTAAAAGAGTGAGGCAGCTTTTTTTCTAGCTGTTTTCTTTTAAACGTGACGGATGGCTCGTCTTTAGCGTTCATCTGGAGTGTCACTTGCTCCACGTTATCGATAAGAATAAAAAGTGCCAATGCATTATATAAGTAGTTTTTTTCAATCGTATCCTTCTTATCAAACCAAAATGAATCAAATTGTTCTTCTGTATCATTGGTATTTTCTTTCACGCCGTATGTCACTTTTAGCGCTTTTTCATCTACGATTTCATACTCGCGAATCACGTTACCTGGAAGATCTGATAAAATAGCGCCGACTGCTCCATTGTCTCCAATATAAGAATTTTTATGTTTGGAGAGCTGTTTTAATGATATGTCTTCTATTCCTTTTATGTCGCTCTTTTGCTCGGTTGCTTGACTGTTGCAACCAGATAAGACGACTGTTAGTAGCAATAGGATATACATCCACTTCTTCATGAATTTTGCCCCTTTTCTATTCTTTCTATAATATATGTTCATTTTATCACAATTTTCCAATCCGTTAGCTCATTGATTTCCAATTACTGAACTGCATGTTTTGTTCAAACCAACGAACAATACAAAGAAAAAAGGAGTTCAGTCCATGGCAGAAGTTCTTTCATTTTATCAATTGAAAACAAAACGAGATGTCACGCTTGAAAAGAAGCTGTTGCGTACATTGTCTCTTCAACAGGTGACGGTCGCTTCCGAGAAATTCACGAGGAAGCTGTTCCCATTTGCAGATGATCCAGCTGGGATTATGAGTGATGGCTGTATTGATTTCGCTATTGAGGCTTTTTTAGCAGGTGGGAGATACGGTGAGTCGAGTAAGTATGGTGAATCATTCGATGATATAAAAAAGCGGTCAGTTCATGAAGAAGATGAGCTGGTTGAGGAGCTAGCAGGGTGTTTGCAATCGTGGGGGAATATGTTTCGAATGGAGCGTAAGATGTCGTGTCTGTATCCATTTGCGAAGGAATTTTTAAGTAAGTGGTGGCAGGAAGGCTTTCGGGAATCAGAAAAAAGGCATAAGCTTCGCCTGCACTAAGCATATTTCCAGCCCTTGTCCCATATCTATAAAATAATGGTGTATGGGAGGGACAGGGATGAAAAGAAAGCTGAAATGGACAGGGTTTTTAATCGGGTTTATTGTCCTCTTATTCTTATTCAGATTTCAGTTTCTAAATGATGATTCGTGGAAATCGTGGAACTTGCCTTTGAGCGGCAAGATCATCTATTTAGATCCGGGTCACGGCGGTCCAGATGGCGGTGCTGTTGGCGGCGAGTTGCTCGAAAAAGAGATTGCACTGGATGTGTCCATGAAGATAAGAGACTATTTGCAGGAGCAGGGAGCACTTGTTCTCATGACCCGGGAAGATGACTCTGATTTATCATCAAAGAATACAAAGGGTTATGCCAGAAAGAAAGCGGAGGACTTGAGAAACCGTGTGAAAGCCATCAACGAATCTGAAGCGGATCTCTATTTAAGCATTCATTTAAATGCGATCCCATCGAACAAATGGAGCGGGGCACAGACGTTCTTTTACGGAAAGTATGAAGAGAATGAAAAAGCAGCGAAGTTCATTCAAGATGAATTGCGCAACAACCTTGAAAACACAGATCGCAAGGCGAAGCGAATCAACGGGATTTATTTAATGCAAAATGTCACGAAGCCAGGAGCGCTTGTCGAAATCGGATTTCTATCGAATCCAAAAGAGGCTGGTCAGCTGGCGACTCCTAAATATCAGGATCAAATTGCTGCTTCGATTTATAAAGGCATTCTCAGATATTTAACAGAGCAAAAAGAGCCGCCTGAATAAGGGGCTTTTTCCTGTTTATCGCAGGCAAAGAGGACAGACATTGTAAGGATATGTATGATATACTTGAATTGTAAACGAATTCAATAAAGGGTGAGGTTCTGCTATGATCGGACAAGATGATGTGAGAAAACTAGTTGGGAAGATGGACGAACCTTTCCTTCATATACCGCTTGGTGAGCTGGATGCCATCAAGGAAATCAGCCTAAAGCCTGAAAAAGAACATGTGAGCTTAAAAGTGGCGATTGCCAAGACAGGCACTGCTGAGCAGATGAAGCTGCAGCAAGACATCGTACAAGCTTTAAAAGCAGCGGGCGCGAACACTGTAGGACTTCGTTTTGAAGAACTGCCTCAAGAAACGCTTGAAAAATTTATGCCGTCACAGGATGAGGAAGAAAATTTGCTCAACTCTAAAAATCCGCCTGTGTTCTTAGCGATTGCGAGTGGAAAAGGCGGAGTTGGGAAATCAACTGTTTCCGTTAACCTGGCTGTGGCACTGGCTCGTCTAGGGAAAAAAGTGGGACTGATCGATGCTGATATTTACGGCTTTAGCGTACCGGATATGATGGGAATCACCGTCAGACCGACAGTTAAAGGGGAAAAGATTATTCCTGTGGAACGCTTTGGCGTCAAAGTGATTTCAATGGGCTTTTTTGTTGAAGAAAACGCACCGGTCATTTGGAGAGGACCGATGCTTGGTAAAATGCTAAATAATTTCTTCCACGAAGTAGAGTGGGGAGAATTAGATTACTTACTATTAGACCTTCCGCCTGGAACAGGTGATGTGGCACTTGATATTCATACGATGCTTCCGAGCTGTAAAGAAATCATTGTGACAACACCGCATCCAACAGCGGCTTTCGTTGCTGCTAGAGCAGGCGCAATGGCACTGCAAACAGATCACGAGGTGCTAGGGGTCGTTGAGAATATGAGTTACTATGAAAGCAAAAAAACAGGTGAGAAGGAATATGTCTTTGGAAAGGGCGGCGGGGACAAGCTGGCGGAGGAGCTGCGAGTATCAGTCCTTGGTCAAATCCCTTTAAGACAGCCTGATTGGAATGAGGACGATTTTGCACCTTCCGTCTATGATGCGAGTCATCCGACAGGGGAAGTGTATCAACACATTGCCAATAAAGTCATTGAACAATTAACAGTGAAAGCATAATGAAAGCCCGAGTGGACCTTGTGCCACTCGGGTGATGTTTAACTGCCGTTTCCTTGTGAACCGGAATCATTGCTGCTTTCAGAGACTGCTTTTTTTAGCTCATCTTCGAATTTCTTCTTATAAAGAGGGCTGCTCAATGTTTCGGTGATGACTTTCTCTAAGTGCTTTCTGAACTCTTTGCTTTTGACCAGTTCACCGTATTTCTTTTCCATTTCAGGATCCTTGAGAATATCCATCATCATTTGTTGATAGTCAGGGTCCTTCATCAATTGTTTTAACATCTTTTCATGCTGTTGCTGCATGGATTTTGCGAAAGTCTCGGCAAATTTAGAATCCTCAAAGACCTTCTTCCAGAACTCTTTGCCTTTATCAGAAGTTAGTGTTTTCTCTATTGTTTTTTTCACAGTTTGTTCATCCATTACCAAAGCTTCATTCATTGCCTCGTCATTTAATAACTGTTGAATGGCCTTTTTACCGTCATCTGTTTTCAAAATATCGACGACCATTTTTTTCGTTTCGTCATAGTCCATATTAGATGAGGATTGGGTTTTGGGAGCACAAGCTGTTAGAGATAAAAGAAGAAAACAGCTCATTATACGCAAGATGCCTTTTGACATACTGTGGCTCCTTTCGTTACATGTCTTACTTTTAATATGAATGTTTCACGTGAATTTATACATAACAAAAATAGGGGTTGGGTCAATTCAATGAAAAGTCGGGATTTAGTTCGTTTTTTCTTCTCTGTGCTGGCTGTTGGAGCGGTCATTACAAGCGTGGTAGGTTTTGCGCTGGAGTGGGGGAAATATCAGAAGCTGTTTGTATCGTTTGAGATTTTAGAGATTGCGTCTGTGTTATTTTGGTTTATTGGTGTGGGGATGATCTTTAGTGTAATCAGTCAGATGGGGTTTGTTGTCTTTTTGACGGTGCACCGGTTTGCACTGGAGATTTTCAGGTCGCATTCTTTATGGAATACCATTCAGTTATTCCTTGTGATTTTCGTGCTGTTTGATTTAGCTTATTTGCGGTTTTTGTTTTTCGGGGAGAATGAATCATTTCTTCCATACTTATGGCTGCCTGTTTTTATCGGTGTGTTTGCATTGATCGTGTCTTATTTTAAACAGCAGCAGTCCTCTAAGAAAACATTTATTTCTGCAATGTTTCTCATGGTCGTCATCACGTCGTTAGAATGGTTTCCGGCGCTTAGAGTCAATGAAGAGGACTGGCTGTATTTAATGCTATTCCCGCTATTAGGTTGTAATGCGTTTCAGTTGTTAGCTATGCCGCGGTTTTCAAAAGCAAAAGCTACTTAACCTCAGTTGACTTTGTTTTTGTATTAGAGATAAGTTCGCCAACCGTGATGTTTCTTAAATTCTTATCTTTTAAGTGTTTTAAAATAGCTGGTAAGGCTTGAGCGGTTTGGGTGGCTGAATCTGAGGCGTGAAGGAGAATGATGTCTCCGCTTTTCATTCGATCATTTACATTATGAACAATCTGGTCGACGCCCGGGTTCAGCCAATCTTGAGAATTGATGCTGTAATGGACAACGGTATAGCCATACTGTGTTGCAATTTTCAATACCGTTTCATTAAATTGCCCAGTTGGCGGTCTTAATAATTGAATGTCTTCCAGTCCAAGCTTTTGAAATGTATTTTGTGCACGGACAAGATCACGCTTAATTTCGTTTTCTTCAAGCTGGCTATAATTTTTATATGCATAGCCAAGGCTGCCAATTTGATGACCGTCCTCTTTAATCCTTTTCACAATATCCGGGTGACGCTCAGCCCAAGAAGCAGACAGGAAGAAAGTGGCGTTCTTTATATCGTACTCTCGAAGGACATTTAAAATAGGAACAGCCTTCTCGTCTCCCCAGCCAATATTAAACGTAAGGGATGCGTGTTTTGATGAGGTCTCTCCTTTATAAATTGCTCGGGGTCCTTGTTCTGTTTTAAATACCGACAGCGGCGGTGCCTTTTGTACATAAAAAAAGGTTGCAGCTGCAAGCGCTGCTACAAGAATAATGACTACTTGCTTCAGCCGTTTAATAGGCAACACATATAATCGACTCAATTCAAACACTCCTGCCTTGTCCAAGATTGTTACTTGATTGTATGCAGGACAAGGGTTTAACATGCACAATAAAACTATTTTAAAAAAAGTTCTGAAAAGGCGTTGACCAACAGAATGTTTTCGTGATATATTATTAATCGTCGCTGACACACAGTGACAAACACAAACGCTTCGGGAAATAAACTTAAAAAAAGTTGTTGACATAAGATGAAGCGAAATGTTATATTATTAAAGCCGCTAAGAACGGCGAAGATGATCTTTGAAAACTAAACAAGACAAAACGTACCTGTTAATTCGAGTTTTTATAAAAAAATCCTATGATACATCATAGGTAGTCAGTCA